>JDUB01000009.1 GCA_000771265.1 Bifidobacterium thermophilum DSM 20210 | reverse complement strand
TGCGCAAGAATTCGGACGTTATCCAGAGCTTCAGCCACATCGGGAATTTTAGGCTCTCTTTTCAAGGGCTGATTAGGCGTCGGCTTTACCGCCTGCTCATTCGTCACGATGGTGGCATGCAGGACTTTGACAGCAGCAATGAGCCAAGGATCGGCTTTATCTTCAGGCTCCCACTGCGCATACGAGACAGAACGATAACAGCCACATGTAGCCAAATAATCTTGCACTTGGGCATAAGCTGCACCGATTTCATCAGTCTTATGGCTAATTTGACGTTCACTAAAGATAGCTTCAGCCCACTGCCCTAATTCATCGATTTGACCTTTACTATTCTTGCGCGTTATTTCCTTATAAACGGAATCAAGTAGACGCACCTTCCCATCAGAAGCCAATTTCTCCAACCAACGCCAAAAAGAATGAAATTCTTTATACGAAAAAGGATGATAGGTACGATATGAGCTAATAAAAATATCTGAATCAAGCAAAAACAAATCACTCATTCGCCATCCCCTTCACCTGAAGTAGGCCATCATAAGCCTGGATGGATTTCACACCAAGCAAAGAAAAACCATCAGAATAACTCAGAGAGCCACGGTCAATGCTGCTCTTCACTAGTCCAACAAAACCGCTATCTAGATGGAACGCATTCGTGTTGTTCTGATTGCCTCCCTTTGCATCGCTACTGTGCGTTTTACTAAGATGTTCCCGTGTCTTTTCAGATACAGTTCGCACATCTTCATCCGCAGCTAGCCCCAAGTAATTGGCATGAATGGTAAGCGCTAGTGCACTAAGGCCATAGCGTTTCGCACATTCATTAGCAATCATCAATATATCGTTATTTCTGCGTTTAGACTCTTTCCAGTAACTGCAAAAATCTTGATTATCCACGACAGCCTGAATAACAGCCCGGTTAATGAGCCTTTCAATCCGTGTTCCACTCATCGCAAAATCATCATTAAAGATTTCGTTACTTCCAAGTAGGACATGGCCGATCTCATGAAGCAGAGAGAAGAGCATCGCAGAATGGGAATCATTGCGATTAATAAAAATCAATGGGGCCGTCTGGTCCAAAAGAACAAATGCACGAAATTCCTGTACGTTTAAGCGCCTATGAGAAGTCCCCACTTTGGAATCAACCATCACAATCAGGCCATTTTCACTGGCACGCTGTCTAATGTATCGAAACCACTCCTCCACAGTTTTGCGCGCATACCATACATCATCCAGCTGAAGTTTCTCACGAATCGCTTTTCCTAGCTCTTCAGCGGATACGCTAGAAGCAACGCTGCCGACAAGCCGATTTTCATCAAGACCTCGCGCAGAAAGCTCATCCTTAGCCCAATCCTGGCGATTGCGCATTAGCCGAATGATATCTTGCAAATCCCTACTTGGTTCGACTCCATGATTCTTAACGGTGCGATACTGAACTAACTCATCCTCATGTTGTTCAGGAACGGAAGAGCGTACAAGACTGCCAAAATGGCATTTGCAACGCCTTCCCTATATCCGACAACTTGCTGAAGGAGAGACGAAGCGGCTCACTGGAGTTCAGCCATGCCGGGAAATCTGCCAAGCCTCTTTTAGCAGCCACGGCAGCAGGATCAGCATTGCTTGTCTCAACAGCCCAACGGAGCGTGGCTGGATAAAACGGTTATTTCAGCCATATTTCGCTCCTTCCTGCTTTGACCAAAAATATTTACTATACCAGATGCTAACGCGACGATGCCTCACGGCACGAATTCTCTTAGATCCCAGAATTACTCATAACCATTCAAAAAATAGGTTGCCAAGAGAAATCATCCAATCTGAACAGTCAAGCTCTCTCGTGACAACACGGTGACAACAATTCGGCAAAAATCGTGTGATCGAGCAAGTGCCTGCAAAATTGAAAATCGTTGGAATGATTGGATTTTGCAGCCTCAGCATTGAAGCGAATGGAGCGGATGACGGGAGTCGAACCCGCCTCTGAAGCTTGGGAAGCTTCCATTCTACCGATGAACTACATCCGCAGATGCACAGCAAAGCCGCACATACAAGTAAGCACTCTACCACAGCGAGCCGATTTGCGCATCCTGTCCGCGCGGGACCACTACCCGGGACGCTGACGCCGCTACCGAACCCCTGGGACTATCGTCACAAGAGCACAATATCTGGAGGGACACATGGAGGGACACATGGACAAAGGCCTGCTCATCGCGCAGATCGTGCTCGACATACTGCTGATCGTCTTCGGCGTCAAGGGTCATGACGTTCCGATTATCATCATCGCGGTTGCAGGTATGATTCTTGACGCCGCCGGCTGGTGGTGGCAGTCGCGCACGAAACGGCAGTAGCATGGTGCGGCTCGTCCGGCCGTTCGTCCGACTGGGTGTCTCCACGTTCGTCTGGCTGTTCGCCAGATTATTTGCCTGATTGTTTATCTGGCAGCTCGCCCGATTGTTCGTCTGCCGGTCGAGCCGGCGTCACCCGGCGTGCACACCCGGGCGGTACAGTGGCCCTAGCAATATGCAGGCGGTTTTGTTCCGCTCCAACATACGCTCCACGCACCCGCCCGGCACCGAGTGCCCCGACCAAGTGCCGGGTGCCAGGCAACGGATGCCGAACGGAACCGCGCGTCCAGCAATCCCTAAGGAGAGCCCCAGCCATGACGAACCACACCACTGACACCGCCAGAAACCCACTGCTCGGGCATGCGATTTCACATGGCGGCACGGTGATCGGTTTGTTCGCCATCGTGTTATGGGGTTTCATGGCCGGTCTCATGCGGCTCGCCTCGGACGCGTTCGGAGCCACGCTCGGCGCCGCCCTGGTCTACACGGTCGGCGGTATCATGCTGCTGCTCACCCGTCGCCCGAAACCGCTCCCCCAAGCGCCCCGCCGCTACCTGCTGCTTGGCGGCATCATGTTCATCACCTATGAGACGTCGATTTCCCTGTCCATCGGCCTTGCTTCGACCGCCGCGCAATCCGTCGAAGTCAGCCTCGTCAACTACCTGTGGCCGACCCTGCTGGTACTGTTCACGGCGGCGCTGTCCGGCCGAAAAGGCGCAGTCTGGCAGGCTTTGCCGGGAGCGATTATCGCCACGGTCGGCGTTGCGATGGCGGTGGGCGGTGACAGTCTGGATGTGCAATCGGCGCTGCGCAATATCGCGTCGAATCCGCTGCCGTTCATGCTGGCGTTCGCCGGGGCACTGATCTGGGCAGTGTACGCGACAATCACGCCGAGCATGTCCGGCGGCTACGACGGCACGACGGTCTTTTTCTGCTGCGTGGCAGTCACCCAATGGGTCATCCACTTCATTTCCGGCGGCGGGATGCCCACGCAAGCTCCGAGCGTCGGCGGCGTTCTCGCAACGGTTGCGTGCGGCGTATCCATCGCGGCCGGATACGCATGCTGGGGGCATGGCATGCTGCACGGCAATATGGAAACGTTGGCAATCGGATCATACGCGACACCAGTGTTCTCGACCGCATCCAGCACCGTACTGCTGGGGGTCGCGCTCGGACTGCCGTTCTGGATTGGCGTGGCGCTCGTGGTCACCGGCTCGCTGCTCAACGTGTGGTTCTCGCGGCGGTCACAGGCGCGGGCGAGGCGGGCATCGGACGCCGGACGCCGCGAGTGAGGACCCGCTCACACAACGGCGCCTGTCTGGCATCGGCTGCGACCTGGCTCACACCAGAATGCCGTCGAGGTGGTCGACCTCGTGCTGGATGATCTGCGCGACCCACCCGGAATAGCTGGTCACATGCCTGTGGAAGGAGTCATCCTGCCAAGCGACGGTGATGTTCTCGTACCGTTTGGCACGCGTCACATCTTCCAGCGACAGGCATCCTTCTTTCGTCAGGTACATGCCGGAACGCTTGATAATAACCGGGTTGACCATGACGACATCTTCCTCGCCCATCGTGACGATGATGATGCGCGTCAAACTGCCGATCATATTGCCGGCCATGCCGACGCAATCGTCATGATGCGCGGCGAGCGTATCACGCAAATCCGTAATCACCGCGGCGTCGTCCACTGTTGCGGGCGCCGATTTGCGGGCGAGGAACGTCCGGTCTTTTACAATGTCACGCTGCATGAGGTCTCCTGTCTAAAGCCTTGTGCTGATTGGCGTCTGCCATCATACCGACAGCCGCAGATGCGGGCGGCCACGTCGATCGTCGCACGGGACCATGTCATCACGTTTCACGTGAAACACCATCCGGCTGGACAACCTGCGCTCGATCGGGGCAAGTAGCCGCCCCACCGCTGTTTCACGTGGAACATTCTTAACCGGCATGACTACGCCACCCATCACGCGGAACCGCGCCATCCTGCATGGTGTTTCACGTGAAACGCTCCGGCCGGGATCCTTGCGCCATTCACCGCATAGGTTCACACAACCGGTACACGCACCACGTGAGAACTGGCGTCAACACGAGTGACGTGCCTACATCGGTCGGATAATGCACGCCATACACCACGCGGGAGAACGCAACCACGAACGGTACGATAATCAGGACAACCGTCAGCACCGCACGTACCCCACGCCAAACGACCTGCGATTGCGGTATCGCGCTGTCGGCGGCGATAGCCGGGGTGTGCGAATCACCTGCCGACAATCCAGCCAGCCTGCGGGACCCCTTGATTCGTGCGTCAATGACCTGCAACATGAACAATGCGAGTGATACGACCACCACCGAACACGCAGTATGGCCGCTGGGGAAGCTCGGATCGGGCATGAGCACGCCGCGCGCGGTACTCGGCCGCGGCCTATCGACGATTGTTTTGATCAAGCCGATCACCGCCATCGGCAGCGCAGCCATCGCCAATCCCCGCAGCATCTGGCCGACGCTGCGCGTGACCGCCAAAATCACGCCAAGCAGTATGGCAATCACCGGTACCGCAACCATTGCGGAAAAGCATACGGCGATAGCGCGCGCAGCCGGCACAAAAGCCGCCCAACGTGCGCCTGCGGCAAGAATCAGCCGCATTTCGGCAACGTGATCCGCCGTATTGGACCGCAAAATCAAGCCTTCGACGACAGCGAGCGCGACGACCGCAAGCGTGAGCGATACGATGCCGATTGACGTGCGATGCCGCGAAATCGCATGCGTGGCGGACTGTACTGCGGTCTGCCCGGTTGCGACACCGATGGCGGCGTCATCAATTGCGACGTCGCTAATCGCAACGTCGCTGGGAAGTCCTTGGATGTCTTGGGATTCTTGAACTTCCTGTCGCCAAGTTTGTGCCACGGCCGAATCCTTTCATCCACATTCGCTGTCATCGCGTGCGTCTGCCGGTCAAGATGGCCGCGGCACGAACACGAGCCATCCAGCCTACCATCGAAGAAATCGCCGGAACGCAATAATCGACTCGCCGGCACCAAGCCGTCACAACCGCCCAATTATCAGCGTCGGTACAAGCTTCTGCCGACGCTCACAACCCACTCACCGTCGGCAGAAGGTTCTGACGACGCCCGGCACCCACCTTACCGTCGATAGTCAGCGGCCGTACTGGGAGTAAGCGGGCTGGGCGGTCTGCTGGTAGGGCACCCGCGGGGTCTCACCCGGCATGGTGACGGCGGCGCCATGCATTTCGCGGGCCATCTGCATCAGCCGGTTGATGCGGTCGGCGGTCGGCGGATGGGTGGAGAAGAGCTTCTGGAAGCCCTCCTCGCTGAACGGGCTTTCGATCATCATGGCTGCGGTGCTTTGATTTCCAGCGGTCGCGGCCATGGGATGTTCCTTGACGCCGTACGAAATCTTGTACAGCGCGGATGCGAGCGCCTCAGGGTCTCCGGTCAGCTTGCTGCCGTCCTCGTCGGCGTCGTACTCACGTGTCCGAGAAATCGCAAGCTGGATCAGCGACGCCCCGATTGGCGCGAGAATCGCACTCAATATGACCCCTAGGAAGCCCAGCGGCCCGGAATCGCGGTCATCGTCACGGCCGCCGCCAAAATACATGAGCGCATAGCCGAGATACGTGATGACCGTCGCCATGGCGGATGCGATAGCCGAGGTGAGGATGTCGTGGTTGTACACATGCATGAGCTCATGGCCGAGCACACCGCGCAGTTCGCGCTCGTTGAGGATCTGCAGGATGCCTTGCGTGCAGCAGACGGCGGCGTGATGCTCGTTACGGCCGGTCGCGAAGGCGTTGGGGCTCATGGTCGGCGCGATGTAGATGCGCGGCATGGGCTTGCCGGCGCGGGCGGACAGTTCACGCACGATCCGGTACAGTTCAGGTGCTTCCTGCTCGGAGACATGACGCGCGCCCATCGATGCGATGGAGATGCGATCCGAAAACCAGTATGAGATGAATGTGCTGGCCACACCGATGACGAGATACACCCCCAGCGTGTCCTGACTCGCACCGGTCAGCCACCAAATCAGCATGATGATTGCCCACATCAGCCCAAACAGAAAGACTGTTTTCAAGCCGTTGCAGTGACCATGCACCTTCATGTTGCCGTTCATGGTGTTCACACTAAAAGCCGTCGCTGAGTTTTTTCTGAATACGCGCTTGATGGACGGCACGTCATGCCTCCGGATAGCGCGGCAGCGGTGTCGCAACATTCGAAAAACGTTGCGGCACCGCCGTTTCTTGGCTTCGCTGATTGGGCCGCGCGATGCTACGCCTTCAGCTCAGCGTGCAGCGTACCGGGGCTGCCGGCGTTACCAGCAACGTTGTTCAGCCCGCGATACCCGATCTGCGTACTCGGTAATGTCACTCAGCGTGAGCGAGCGCGCGCATCTGCTCAGGCTCGATGACCTTCTTGTGTTCGCGGCCTTCCTTCGCACCTTCGGAGCGTTCGAACGCGTCAATCCGCTTCCAGCCGGCGAAATCAATCGGCTTGACACCGCGTTCGGCAAGCAGGCGGTCGATGGATTCGGGATCGCGATCCGGGGCGATGCGGCCACCCTCGGCGGCCTTCGACAGGTCTTCGAGCATGTTGGTGACGATCATCAGGGCGTCGGACTTCGTGGAGCCGATCAAGCCCACTGGCCCGCGCTTCGCCCATCCGGTCGCATACAGGCGGTCACGCACCTCGCCACCTTCAGCCTCGGTGGTGATACGGCCGTCGCCGCCCGCGTTCGCCAGATGCGCGTGCCGCTCATCGTAGGCGATTCCAGGCGCCGTCGCAGGCTTGTACCCGATGGCATGGTAGACCGCCTGCACCGGGTAGTCGGTGAATTCGCCGGTGCGGTGCATCACGCCATCAGCTCCGGTTTCAGTACGTTCCACGCGGATCGCCTTGACTTTGCCGTCCTCGCCGAGCACTTCGGTCGGAGCGGAATTGAAGTGCACGTAGTATTTGCGGTCCGCGGGGTTGCCTTCGAAATCGACGTCGCCGTCATCTTCCATGTCTTCGGCCATTTCTCGGATTGCAAACAGCTCTTCGACCATCTGACGGGTCAGCTTGTTCTTGCCGGCTTCCTCGATGGTGTCGTCGTCAAGCTCAAAATCGTCCTCGTTGATAATCAGCTGGACTCCCGGCAGTTTCTCCATTTCGCGCAGTTCCTGCACGGAGAATTTCGCTTGGGCGACGCCACGGCGGATGAACAGGTGCAGTTCGCGCGCCTTGTTGCCCTTGATACCCTCGTACACGTTGTCGGGGATATCGGTGCGGGCCTTGAGGTCGTCGGCGTTGCGCATGAGCTCGCGGGCGACATCCATGGCCACGTTGCCGCCGCCGATTACGGCGACCTGCTGCGCATCCAGCGGCCACGTGCGGGCGCCGGTGGGGTAGCCGTCATACCATTCGACGAATTTCGCAGCGCCATACACGCCGTCCAGGTCTGCGCCAGGCAGATTCAGCGGCTTGTCCTTGACTGCGCCGGTCGCGAAGAGCACAGCGTCGTAGCGCTGCAGCAGATCGTCCAGCGTCACGTCTTTGCCGAACTCCACATCGCAATACAGGTGGATGTCAGGATTATCGAGGGTTTTCTCCAGCGCGTCCGCAATGAATTTGATGCTCGGATGGTCCGGGGCCACACCGTAGCGCACCAGGCCGAAAGGCACCGGAAGCTTCTCGAACAGGTCGATGCGGGCGTCCGTGCCCATGCCGAGCTTCTCGCCTTCCTTGCGCAGCTGGCGCAGGAAGATATCCGACGAGTAGACGCCTGCCGGGCCGGCGCCAATCACTGCAATCCGCAGTCCGTTCTTGTCATCATGTTGGTCAACCATGCGTTCCAGCCTAACGCAACCTCAGTAATTGCGGAAGATGTACGAGCGCCGTGCAACCAACCAGTCGCACCACACGCCGAAAGGATGCGAAAAGGGGAACCCAACCCCAGCCCACCGCCGTGTATGCCCAGATCAGAAACGACAGCCACGCCCTGGCCAACCGGGCAGGATCTGATGCCATGCCCTGCGAAATCACACAGTGACCATGCATTAGCGCCTGCGGCAAAGCGATCCGTCATTGCATGAAATTCTTCACCTGCATCACAAACGCTTGCACATTGGATGAGTAGTTCGGGTAGGCGAGTTTCAGCTGGTCAGGGTTCCGCGCATAGACAAGAACCACGTTGTCAAATGGAGCCGACCCATCATTGTTGCCGGCATTCTCAGCGTTCTGATACGCAAGGACGGCAGTATCAAGCGCATCCGAGGCATCTGCGGGAAACGCGCGCATGTTGAGGATCTGTTCAGTCCGGGAGAACTCCAAGAGATACAGTCCGGCCCCTTCAGCACGCACGGCGTCTGCCCATGATACGGGGAAAACCGTGTCATCCGACGCTTCAAGATCGTCCAGCAACGTCTCGAAGTCAGATGAAGAGCGGACTGCTTTGGCAAGCTGCGCCTTGTCCGCGCCTTTGAACTGTATCGGCATCGGCGTCCCCTCTTTCATGGCGAAAATGGCAGACGCAACACGAAGGGAGTCACGTATGCGCCTCTCCTTCTCTTCGGAACAATCCTCCTCGGGTTTCGGGGTTTTGAGGTCGAGATTGTATATTTCTCCTGCTGCTTCCACGGTCGTCGACCAGTAGTGCTGAAGCTTGGTGCGAATCTGTATCTCGACACGGTAAAGAAGAGATCTCTTCCCTTCGCCGACGCGCATTTGAACAACGTCATGATAGCTTCGATATCCGCTGGATTCCGGGCATTCAATGTAGTTTTTGGGCGGCTTTGCTTCCGGAAACAGGTCACGCATCCGTCGGCAGGCTTCTCCAACTTGCCGCATGTCATCGACGATAAGCCGGCAGCCTCCTATATCGTCGATCGCGCCGAGCTCAAAGTCGTTGCTGCGGCGAGTCAGCTTGGCAAGAATCGACGACTGGCGTTTCAAACGGTACGTTGCCACGCTCCCCGGAATTTCCTTGGAAATCTCGAGAAGCCGCCGGAAACTCTCTTGGGTCGGAGCAATGTGCTGCTCTCTCCACTGGAGCATAACCGCTATCGCGTCTTGGTATTCTTGCGATCCCGGCGGGCAGTTGCGCAAAACATGTCCCGCGGCTGTCGCCTTCCTGCGGCTGACGTTCATCGTCACCTCCGATTCCACACATTGCTTTATCCACCCCGGCACGCTATGATGGATGTCCCAAAGATTCCGGATAATGGCAATCGTAACGTACGTAGCGCATCGCAGAAACGCATCGCAGAACAACAACGCAGAGAACAACACAGAGAAAACATAAGAGGGGAGGATGCATGACAACGATAACCGACGTCGCAGCATACATACTCCAGAACAACGGCACAATGAGCACCATGAAGCTCGAGAAACTGTGCTTCTACTCCCAAGCCCAATCATTGTCGAAACGCTGTGTTCCGCTTTTTGACGAAGACTTCCAAGCATGGCGCAATGGGCCGGTGTCGCCAGCGCTGTTCAATCTCCACCGTCATATGTTCCTCATCCACGCTGGCGAGCTTGACCAGTTCCTTCCTGATGGCACACCGCGCCTGACGGACGAGGAGAAAACAATCATCGACGTGGTGTGTGGGCAGCTCGCATCAAAGACCGGAAACCAGCTTAGCGAACGCACACACGCTGAAGCACCTTGGCGGGACGCACGTGCCGGGCTTTCGCCGGCCGACCCCTGCAATCGGACAATCGGCAAGGATTCCATCGCGCGATTCTATACAGCAAACCCTGTCGTCCGATAGGGTGCGGCACAACGCATTCACGCCGAGCACATCAACGACCAGCGCATTACGCTGAAAATGCTGAAAGCCGGCGGAACAACAGAAACCACGAGAATACCTGCCCGTGGTGTGACTGGGTAGTCGCACCACGTCAAAGTATCAGCCGCCACAACCAAATTTCATGGTATATCTGGCTGTTGTGCGACCGGGAAATCACACCGCGGGCCGATACCAAGCCAAAGCAAGAGAATTCCCTGGCAACCCGCCCGCCATGCGACCAAGCCGGTTACACCATGGGCTGGTAGCGACAGCCCAAGCGGGATTACGCTGCGAATCTGCCCGCTGTGCGATCATCCAGTTGCACAGCGGGCAGATTCAGACAGCAGGCCTAGACGGACGGGCCGGCCACCGGCCTCCAGCCCGGCCCAGTCCAGCCTCAAACCCAGCAAGAAGGTCACAAACCCCGGGCTCAGCCGCGCGAAGCCCGACCCCGGCGGGGCGCCCGAAGCCCGACCCCCTACTCGCGGTCGAGCAGCGCGGTCAGCGCCCACAGGATCGACACCACATCAATCGCCTCCTGCAGGAACGCGCCGACAACCGCGGGAATCAGGTTGAACGCAGCACACACCATGCCGATAATCGCCAGCGACAGGCCGGCGATTACCGCCTGCAGCATGACGCGCTTGGTCCGGCGCGCGATCGCGATCGCCTTCGGCACGCACGCGATGTCATCGTTCATGATGACTACTTGCGCGGATTCGGAGGCAGCGGTCGTCGTACCGTCGGTCATCGCCATGCCGATATCGGCGGCCGCAAGCACCGGGGCATCGTTCACGCCATCGCCGACCATCATCGACACCGGGCGCGTGGTCGATTCGCCGACCAGCTTCTGGATGATCCGATCCCACCACGGCTGCGCGGCGACCTTGTCCTGGGCGGCGGAACGCACCGTGTTCACCTTGTCTTCCGGCAGCAGCTCGGAATGCACGTCGGTGATGCCGACCTCGTCGGCGATGATACGGGCGCTGGGCTCCTTGTCGCCGGTCACCATCGTCAGATGTTTGACACCCAAATCGCGCAGACGTTGCAATGATTCCTTCGCATTCGGCCGCGGAATATCCTTCATCACGATACGGGCAGCAAGCTTGCCGTTCACCGCCACATACGTGGCCATCTCATCAGGGGCGAGACCGCCGAACCGGCTGTCCGGGAAGAAATCAAGCGGTGTAGCCGACTGAGGTTGCAAGCCGGCGTCCACTTGACCTTGCGTGACATATGCGAAACGTCCGACGCTGACATCCAGTCCATTGACAGTGCCGGTAATACCCTTGCCGGCATCCTCATGGATGTCCTTGACAACCGGGTAATCACCGCGACGATGCCCCGGATCGGTCGCGGGTTGCGCACAGTTGCGGTTGCCCTTGTCGAAGCGGTCATGCAAACGGTCGATTGCCGCCGCCCCCGCCTTCACAATACCTTTCGCGAGGATGTGCACGGAGTAGGTTTCCACAACCCCGGCGAGCATGAGAATATGATCCTTGTCGAGGCGGGCGTGGGCGGAGCCTGCTCCCGTCCCAGCAGCATCGGCTCCCGAGCCTCCAGCGACCCCGGCAGCACCGGCATTCGCGGTAGCACCAGCGGCGTCTCCCGCCGGGCTGCCCACCATGGCGGCCGTTCCGGCTTCGGTGACGCGCATCGGGATTCCGGCGCCGGCATCCGGCAGCAAATCAACGCGCACGACCTGCGGCTGCTTGACTGTCAGCGTGCCAGTCTTGTCAAAGAAGATATGTGAAACGCGGCCAAGATTCTCCAAAATATCCTGGGCTTTAATCAAAATCCCAGCCTTCGCCAAGCGACCAGTGCCTGCCATATACGCAACCGGGGCGGCGATGAGCAGCGGGCACGGCGTAGCAAGCACAAGCACCTGCGCGAACCGCGTCGGCACGCCGGACACACCCCACGCCACGCATGCGATGATCAGTGAAATCACTGTGAACGGCACAGCAAGGATATCTGCGGTTTTCACGACGGTCGCACGCGAATTCTGCGCTGACGCAACAAGTTCGAGAATGCGCTGGTACTGGGAGTCGTGCGACAACTGGGTGGCGCGCATGGTGAACGCGGTCGAACCGTTGACCGCCCCCGACATGACGCGGGCGCCGGCGAATACCTCACGCGGCACCGGCTCACCGTTGATATTGCTCAAATCAAGGGTTGCCTGGCCGCTCATCAGCACGCCGTCAACAGGGACGGTCTCGCCGGGAAGCACGGTCAGCACGTCATCCAGTTTGACTTCCTCGACGGGAATCGTGCGGAAGTGCACATTGCTGTCATCGGTCGCCGGAGCCGTTGAAGTATGGGAGTCATCGGCGCGGTCGGCACTTGTCGCGTCTGCGGTCTTATGGAAGCCGTTCTCGCTATGCTGCGCCCTGCCTGCCGCCGAACCAACACCCGGCAGCGCGGCGACATGCGCGGTCTGCGGGGCAGCCTTGATCAGCGCGGTCAGGTTGCTTTCCGCCTTGGACTGCGCGTATTCCTCAATCGCCTCGCCGCTCCAAACCATAAGCACGACAGTCCACGCCGCCCAGTACTCGCCCACGGCGACCGTGGACAGAATCGCAATCACCGCGAGAATATCGACACCGACGTGGCCGTGGCGCAAATCATCCACCATGCCGATAATCGTGTCTACGACGGTATACGCGACCAACGCGATGATGATGTACTGGCCCAGTGACGGGTCAAGGGAACCGAGGGAATGGCCCCACGGCCGGAACCCCCACAGCAACGCAATCGGCAGCGCACTGATGATGGTGATTGGAAGAAGCGGTACTCGCTTGCAAAGATCGATGATGCGTCTCATCGTTTCTCCTTACGCTCGTATACGGGGCCGGATGCAAGGTGCTTGCACCCGGTTCTGCAATCACGCCTTGTTAACCCACCGACTGCGTTGTTGGTGCCGGGACTTGAATCCCGGGACAAGCGCCTCCGATACACGGCGTAAAGATGACATATTCAATTATGAAATTCATTTATCGCAACGCGCATGTGCGCGACTTCTGCCATGGTATCAGTTTGCGGACGCCACGCGAGTCAGGCGCATATGGCGTGTCGCACCGGACGGCGGCTGCGGATTGTTCGTCGGGAATCCCGTTGGGAATCGCCTGTCGCAAATCGTCTGCGGCAAGCGCAATGTCACAGGCAATCCGTCATGAGCCGCAGCCACGTTCCGCTTCGCTGCGACAGGATGCCGGCCACAGGCGATGACTCTCAGTCAATTCACAGAGAAACACGGGCGTGTTCAATGACTTGCCCGGTAGTATGCAAACTATCAGCGGACATCCGCTGACCGGGCGCAAACCCGATAACTCAATCCCTTCTCTTCTTCTCTCTGACCCGGCGGTTTCTCTTCTCCCCGCCGGGTTTCTCTTTTCTTTTTTGCGTAGGCGGCCCCACAGTGCGGCACACCACAATCCACCGTGGAAGCCCCGCCGCCGAACCGGTTACAGCGAGAGGTAATCAACGCAACCCGTTCAGGGAAGCACACCAACCAAGCGGCTCAGTAATACCAAGCCTGCTCCGCATAACCGGTTCGGGGAAAAGGATCGCAATCAGCGTCAGTGCCCGTCACTCATCCGCAGGCGCAACCGTAGTGACCATGTACCGCATCAAATCGGAACGGCTGATCACACCGACCACCTGCTTGCCATCCTCACCACCGGTAACCGGGAGCTTCTTGATGCGATTGCCGGCAAGCATTTCGCACACGCGACGGATCGTGGCATGTTCATTCACCGTGACCACACGATGCGTGCAAATCTCCATCACATTGGTCTGGCGCAAACCAGCCACGCGCTGCGCGAACTTGTCACCCTGCACCCACAGCGCATAGACATACGCCATCGACGCCTTGTCATTCGTATCGCCGATCAGCGTGCGCATAATATCGCCATCCGTCACGAATCCGACAGCATGATGATGCTCATCGAGCACCGGAATGCCCGTCGTGCCGTTTCGCACAATCACCACAAGCGCATCGTAAGCGCTGTCGGCGGCGGTGACAGCGTACACATCACGCTTCATCGCATCAGCAAGCGACGGCTCACCGGCATGCTCCAAATCCTGTTCGCGCGCTTCGGAAACCTCAACGCCGGCAGCCGCGGCCACCTTCGCCTTAGCCTCAACCCGAGCAAGCGCAAGCGCAGCAATAAAGCCCAGCACATCCACCACGAACGCGACACGGCACGCGATATCGAAGCCCGCAGCCGTACCGACCGCAACAGACTCGCCAGACGCCTCATGAGCGGCGGACACCGCAGACAGAATCCCAACAAACACGGACGAACCCACACAACCAGCAATCTGGAAAGTCGTGGACACGATCGTCACGCCATGCGGATACATCCGGCGGTCAAGACTGGACAGCGCATACGACTGCGCAGGCCCCATCACGCAAGCGCAACCGGCAATCGCAGGCGCGTAAAGCAGTACAATCCGCACGCTGGTCGTCGAACCGCCAGTGAACGACAACGCCAGCACGAAGCACGCAATCACCGCCATACCGACACTCACCAGCCAGCCCACGCCGAAACGGTCAAACACCTTGCCCGCCACCGGCGACAGCACACACGACACAAGGCACGCCGGCAGCAGTGTGAGCGCCGCCTGCAACGGAGTGAAACCAAGCGCACTCTCCATGAACAGCGGCAGCAGAATATTCATCGAAAAGACCGTCATCAGCGCGGCGATCACCAGCAGCACACCCAGCACAAACGCGCGGTTGCCAAACGGCTCCAGATTCAGGAACGGCTCAGGAATACGACGCTGGCGCAACACGAATACGGCAAGCGCCACCACGCCGATAACCAACGCGACAACAGCGGCAACCAGCTGACCGGAGAACACCGTAGACACGCCGTACAGCAGGCCGATCAAACCGATGGCGGCGAGCACCACCGACAACGCATCCATATGCGGGTGCGTCAGCTGCGCGATATCACCGACCCACAGGATCGAACACACCAAGCAGATCGCGGACAAGGCGGCGAGCGCGAAAAACAGCGTATGCCACGTGCCATGCGCCAGCAGCGCGCCTGCCACAATCGGGCCGAACGCCGGGCCAAGTGTGGTCATCGCGCCGATGATGCCCATGTAAACGCCGATCTTGTTCTTCGGCGCGACAGCGAGCGTCAGATTCATACCGACCGGCACGATCATACCGGTGCCAAGCGCCTGCACGACGCGCGCCACAACCAGAATCGCGAAATTCGGTGCGACTCCGCCGATAATGCTCATGTACGGTAAGGAAGCAAGCAACCGAAAACAAGAGATAGAACGCCAGCACTACACTATTCCGAACCAAAGACCAAAAGATAAGCATTGTGGGAAAATCTAAACTTTTGGATTTTCCTACAATGCCAACTACGGCGGAATCCCTCCCACTCCTTATATCTTTCTGTATACATTGAATTTGTATTTAGTAAAATGCAGACAACACCACGGATCGGCTTTTGGTTGGACAATTCCAACCAAACACCACAGCAGACAGCAGAAAACATTCTGAACGCTAGGAAGCCGGTATGATTGTTACATATAAGGGGAAGAAAAATTTCTTTTAGGTACTTGCTTTCCTAAAACTGATGTGATACAATGATTTAATCCAGAAAAGGAGTAAAAAATATGCGGCAAGGTATTCTTAAATAAAACTATAATCAAATAGTGGGAACAAAGGATTATGATAGCTCCTTTTGTAGGGGCTTAGTTTTTTGTACCCAATTTAAGAATACTTTTGCCTTATCAATTTTGACATATCCCCAAAAACAGCAATCACAAACAGGTGTATGCTGTATATGTGTATGTCAGCAACTTATAATCCCCAGTGGTAAAAGTATTTTACTGCTGGGGATTTTTATGCCCTTTGGGGCTGTAAAGGGAGGACAATCACATGAAAATAATCAATATTGGAATTCTTGCCCATGTAGACGCTGGAAAGACGACCTTGACGGAGAGCCTGCTATATGCCAGCGGAGCCATTTCAGAACCGGGGAGCGTCGAAAAAGGGACAACGAGGACGGACACCATGTTTTTGGAGCGGCAGCGTGGGATTACCATTCAAGCGGCAGTCACTTCCTTCCAGTGGCACAGATGTAAAGTTAACATTGTGGATACGCCCGGCCACATGGATTTTTTGGCGGAGGTGTACCGCTCTTTGGCTGTTTTAGATGGGGCCATCTTGGTGATCTCCGCTAAAGATGGCGTGCAGGCCCAGACCCGTATTCTGTTCCATGCCCTGCGGAAAATGAACATTCCCACCGTTATCTTTATCAACAAGATCGACCAGGCTGGCGTTGATTTGCAGAGCGTGGTTCAGTCTGTTCGGGATAAGCTCTCCGCCGATATTATCATCAAGCAGACGGTGTCGCTGTCCCCGGAAATAGTCCTGGAGGAAAATACCGACATAGAAGCATGGGATGCGGTCATCGAAAATAACGATGAATTATTGGAAAAGTATATCGCAGGAGAACCAATCAGCCGGGAAAAACTTGTGCGGGAGGAACAGCGGCGGGTTCAAGACGCCTCCCTGTTCCCGGTCTATTATGGCAGCGCCAAAAAGGGCCTTGGCATTCAACCGTTGATGGATGCGGTGACAGGGCTGTTCCAACCGATTGGGGAACAGGGGAGCGCCGCCCTATGCGGCAGCGTTTTCAAGGTGGAGTATACAGATTGCGGCCAGCGGCGTGTCTATCTACGGCTATACAGCGGAACGCTGCGCCTGCGGGATACGGTGGCCCTGGCCGGGAGAGAAAAGCTGAAAATCACAGAGATGCGTATTCCATCCAAAGGGGAAATTGTTCGGACAGACACCGCTTATCCGGGTGAAATTGTTATCCTTCCCAGCGACAGCGTGAGGTTAAACGATGTATTAGGGGACCCAACCCGGCTCCCTCGTAAAAGGTGGCGTGAGGACCCCCTCCCCATGCTGCGGACGTCGATTGCGCCGAAAACGGCAGCGCAAAGAGAACGGCTGCTGGACGCTCTTACGCAACTTGCGGATACTGACCCGCTTTTGCGCTGCGAGGTGGATTCCATCACCCATGAGATCATTCTTTCTTTTTTGGGCCGGGTGCAGTTGGAGGTTGTTTCCGCTTTGCTGTCGGAAAAATACAAGCTTGAAACAGTGGTAAAGGAACCCACCGTCATTTATATGGAGCGGCCGCTCAAAGCAGCCAGCCACACCATCCATATCGAGGTGCCGCCCAACCCGTTTTGGGCATCCATCGGACTGTCTGTTACACCACTCCCGCTTGGCTCCGGTGTACAATACGAGAGCCGGGTTTCGCTGGGATACTTGAACCAGAGTTTTCAAAACGCTGTCAGGGATGGTATCCGTTACGGGCTGGAGCAGGGCTTGTTCGGCTGGAACGTAACGGACTGTAAGATTTGCTTTGAATACGGGCTTTATTACAGTCCGGTCAGCACGCCGGCGGACTTCCGCTCATTGGCCCCGATTGTATTGGAACAGGCATTGAAGGAATCAGGGACGCAACTGCTGGAACCTTATCTCTCCTTCACCCTCTATGCGCCCCGGGAATATCTTTCCAGGGCTTATCATGATGCACCGAAATACTGTGCCACCATCGAAACGGTCCAGGTAAAAAAGGATGAAGTTGTCTTTACTGGCGAGATTCCCGCCCGCTGTATACAGGCATACCGTACTGATCTGGCCTTTTACACCAACGGGCAGAGCGTATGCCTTACAGAACTGAAAGGGTATCAGGCCGCTGTCGGCAAGCCAGTCATCCAGCCCCGCCGTCCAAACAGCCGCCTGGACAAGGTGCGCCATATGTTTCAGAAGGTAATGTAAAGATACATAATCGTCAAGACGGCAACAATCAGAAGTTATGGAGGGTAACAATGGAATATAGTAAGGAAGATTTAATGGAAGCAAAAAAGCAAATTTGGGGAGTGGGAGAGAACATGGGAACAGAGGAAAGTAAAAAAATCTGGGAGGAGAACGCACAATTTTGGGATAATGCAATGGGTGACGAATCTAATGAATTTCACAGAGAGGTAGTGCGCCCCAAAGTAACGGAACTTCTATCTCCTAATCCTGCGGATTACATTTTGGATATTGCGTGTGGCAATGGAAATTATTCTTCGTATCTTGCACAAAGAGGTGCTTCGGTTGTCGCTTTTGATTACAGCAAAAAAATGATAGAATTGGCTAAAAGACGGCAATCACAATATGCAAAACAAATTGAATTTTGTGTGGCGGATGCGACCGATAGAAAAAGTATATTAGAATTAAAAAGAAATCGAGCCTTTACGAAAGCAGTTTCTAATATGGCAATTATGGATATTACGGACATTGAACCACTTCTTATGGCTGTTTATGAACTGTTGCAGGAAAGCGGAATTTTTGTCTTTGCAACGCAACACCCTTGTTTTGTCACGTTGACTGAAAAATATATGACACCGCACAGTTACTATGATATAGCGATTGAAGGGCAACCGAAAGAGCAGATTTATTATCATCGTTCCATACAAGATATTTTTAACCTTTGTTTTAGAGCTGGATTTGTCATTGATGGATTTTATGAAGAATGTTTCAAAACCAACAAAGAAATTCCTATGGTAATGATAGTAAGGCTTAAGAAGGTAAAACGTGATAGCTTAAAATAAATTCAAGTTTGTCGGGTAAATAGCAAACCCAGCCGAGCCAGTCAACGATAAAATGAACGCCGCTTCGCGCCGTCGTTGACAGCCCCGCCCGTCTTTGCTGGTAGGCAATCAAGGGGCGACAGCAAGGAGTACTGCCGCCCCGCACTATTATTCAGAGAGGGGGAATTTCCATGACCGAAGATGAAGCCTACAAGGTGCATATCCAGTACACATTCAATGCCTTTTGCAAGGTAGTCATTCGTCACGCAGCCATAGATAAAATCTTGAAGCTGCGCCGGAGGTGGGAACGGGAAGTTTCCCTTGATTATCTGATGAGTGAAAAGTTTGTCCAGCTTGCCGAGCCGGAGTAGCTTGAAGAATATCTTTTTACCGCCTGCGGCCAGACCGCCGTTCTGTATCATGCGGAGCTTGCCGCCGCCCTTGCCCTTTTGCCGGAGCAGACGCAGGAAGAAATTTTTCGTTACTATTTCCTGCGCCAGCCGCAGCGAGTGATCGGCGTACATATTGGCCGGACACGCAGCACAGCGGGGCGGCATATCCGGCTTGCCTTGCAGCGGTTAAGGCGGCTCATGGAGGGAAATGACTATGAGTAAACTTCTCCCCTATGAAACAATGCTGCCGGCGACCAACAAAACCAGGGATAGCGCCATCAAACGCGACGTGCGGACTTTCTTGTACAGGAATCCTGCGACCGGAACCATCACGGCGGCGGCGAGCATGTATGCCGTCGTTACCCATTGCACAATGCCGGCGTTCACCGACATGTCCCGCATAATGGGATTCAATGCCACGTTGAGGAATGTTTCGTTGAATGTGGCAAGGAATGTGGCAAATCCAGCCACGAAAAGAACACGGCCAGGTCTGATGGTCGAAGTCACGTGTTGTCCTTTCTTCTCTCTCAGCGCTTGACGCTGCTCGTTGTTTGCTGCGTTTTGCTTCTTTGTTGCTTCTTGCTCATCGTTTCGGCACAATCGCCAGGTTTGCGCGCATGAACGCCGCGTTTGCCGCGCGAGGTTGTTGCCGAAACGGGCGTGAATTCAGACAGCGAAGCCCGGACCGGGAAATCCCGAATCCGTTGATTTTCCTCGACATGCCTGATAAACGAGATGCGTAAGCTGCATCAATGAAAGGCGAAATCTACAAAAATAGCCGCAGTGTCTCGTGACACGCATCGTTTTAACGTAATGGAAAATCTGAAACTTCGTAAGTGGGCGGGCGTGTCGTTGTGTGGGGGCGAGGGTGGGGCGCAAACGCAGAACGAGCGTATGAGTGCGGGACACCATCTCGGAACCAACCCCAACTACCCACCGTGTGAGCCAATCCTCACACAACAGCACCCAGACCACCCAAAACACCAACCCAAGACGGCCATACCACCCAGTTTGTGAGCCAATCCTCACAAAACCAGCACCAAGACAGACAACACAGTGGATTCCGACCTCCCGACCACCCATTGTGTGAGCAAATCCCCACAAACCGGGTACACGAGCCGGCAAAATAGCAGATTCCTGCTTCCCAACCACCCACTTTGTGAGCCAATCCTCACAAACCTGGTACACGTACCGCAAAAACAGCAGATCTTCACTCCCCAACCACCCACTGTGTGAGCCAATCCTCACACGACGGGGGACAGACCAGTTCCTCGCCGACCGCTCCTGACTAACCTCAGCCCCAGCTGCCAGCCACCAGCCACAGGTCATCACTGCTCCGGTACACATCCACCAACGACCACCCGCCGCGCACGCCACAGTCGTCCGTCATCCGCTGCACCCACCACACCCTATCCGCCACACACCACACCCACAACCACCGACGACCACCGGCCGCACACCCCAACCAATCCAACCGCGGATTGGCTGGGTCAGAAAATCGCGGATTGGCCCGATTCCGTAATGGATTTCAAACAATCAGCCCGCCATAATGATGCGTAATCACTCATGACGGGCGAGAAAATCGCAGATTCGCAACGCGAACACGCACGCGGCAAACGCCCAGCCCGTCCGAATCGGAAAGGATTGACATGGCCGAAGAAAATCGCGCGGAACTCAACAGGAACCTCGCCCAGATGCTCAAGGGCGGCGTCATCATGGACGTCACCACCCCGGAACAGGCGAAAATCGCCCAGGATGCCGGCGCGTGCGCGGTTATGGCACTCGAACGCATCCCCGCAGACATCCGCGCGGCAGGCGGCGTCTCCCGCATGAGCGACCCGGCCATGATCAAAGGCATCCAGGAGGCCGTCACCATCCCGGTGATGGCGAAGGTGCGCATCGGGCATATCGCCGAGGCGCGCATCCTGCAAGCCATCGATATCGACTACATCGACGAGTCCGAGGTGCTCTCCCCCGCCGATGACGTGTACCACATCGACAAAACCCAGTTCAAAGTGCCGTTCGTATGCGGCGCGAAGAACCTGGGCGAGGCGCTGCGCCGCATCGCCGAAGGCGCCGCGATGATCCGCACCAAGGGCGAGCCCGGCACCGGCGACGTCATCCAGGCCGTACGTCACATGCGCACGATGAATCGCCAAATCCACGAACTGCAGGCACTGCGCGACGACGAAATCTTCGAAGCCGCCAAGAAGCTCGAAGTCCCTTACGATCTTGCTAAGTATGTGCACGATAACGGCCGTCTGCCCGTCGTGAACTTCGCCGCCGGTGGCGTGGCGACCCCGGCAGACGCGGCCCTCATGATGGAGCTGGGCGCTGAAGGCGTGTTCGTCGGCTCCGGCATCTTCAAGTCCGGCGACCCGGCCAAGCGCGCCGCCGCCATCGTGCAGGCGACCGCCAACTGGCAGGACGCGGACTTGCTCGCCCGCCTGAGCGAAAACCTGGGCGAGGCCATGGTCGGCATCAACGAGGACGAAATCAAGACCATCATGGCTGCTCGCGGAGAGTGATCCGGGCGTAGCGCAGTCCGACGCCGACGCGCTTCGCCTGTGTCGGCCCGCAGCCGGGTGAGACACGGGCGGGCGCGATAGCGGCGTCAAGATGCGCGCTCAGAGATGCCGAAGAGAGCATGAAAGAGAGGAGGACCCTATGGTTGTAGCGGTTCAATACATCGAGAAAGAGCAAGGTGGCGACCAGACGCATGACGTCACCGGCATTCTCGCCGTCCAGGGGGCATTCGCCGAACACGCGGCGACCCTCGACAAACTGAGCGCATCTTGGCGTCTGCTCAGGGCGGCGGAGGATTTCGACGAGTCCATCAGTCGCGTAATCCTGCCCGGTGGAGAAAGCACCACGCAAGGCAAGCTGCTGCATTCGACCGGATTGTTCGACCCGATCAAACGGCATATCGACGCAGGCAAGCCGGTACTCGGAACATGCGCGGGCATGATTCTGCTCGCCAGCAAGCTCGACAACGATGACAATGTCTACTTCGGAGAGCTTGACGCGGTCGTGCATCGCAACGCGTACGGTCGGCAGCTGGGCAGCTTCCAGACGGTCGGTTCGTTCGGCGACATCCATGATTTGCCGCTCGTGTTCATCCGCGGGCCGTACGTCGCGCAGGTGGGGCCGAAAGCCACCGTCGAAACGGAAGTGAACGGGCATGTGGTCGGTTTGCGGCAAGGCAACATTCTCGCCACCGCGTTCCACCCGGAACTCACCGACGATACGCGCGTGCACGAACTGTTCCTGTCGCTGTAGAGTGCGCGAGTAGAGCAGGAGCCGGGAGTTACGACGCCATCTCCCGGTTCCTGTCATGCCGCGCCGGCAGAATCACGGATTTAGGCGCACACCCAACACAACACCGCGCAGAAACGTGTCCATCCCGCGATCACCGAACAGCCGCCACCGCAGGAGTCCCAAGATACACAACCATCTCCCGTTCACCGGCATCTCCCGCGACACCCCGCCCACGGCAACCGGCAAATAGACGAGCAACTCCCACGCGCCGAAAGCGGACTGACGGCATACTGCATTCCGTCAGTCCGGTGTGTCGTCATGAACCATGTATTGTCGGGTTGGATAGGCGCATGCACGCCCTCCCCCCTATTTTTCCGATTGTTCGGCGGTATTCACGGCCTCCCGGGTCTCGGCTTCGGCACGCGCTGCGGCGTCCCGGATTTCCGCGATCAACGCAGCACCGGCTTGCGATCCGCCCATCGCGAGCCGCTCGAAGTCCGCGGCCGCCTGATCGATCATATGCTCCACGGGTGCAGCCTTGTCAGTCAGTTCGAGTTTCGCACCCTTAAGGGTGAGGCTGGAATCCACGTACCCTTTGAGCGCCAAACTTTCAGCCAACCGGGTCGCCGACACGCGCCCGGCGTCAAGATAATCTTGCAACGCCTTGAAATCAGCGGTATCACCGCCGTAGTGCAGGAACACGATAACCCGCACTTCTCCAAGTTCAAGGCCGAACTGCGTGGCAATGCGTTCCAAATACCTATCCAAAATCCGAGACGCCTGATGCGCCGCGATGAACGGGTTGTCACGCATCCCGTCCGGCACAATCAACGGAAGCCGCTCCTCGCCAAGCCGTTTGGTGCTGGGCAGCGCAGGATTCGCCGAACCATCCGACGCCCACGCAATCAGGTACCGGTAGATGCTGGCCCGCTTGCGCGCGAACGTGTCCTCGTCATACACCTGGCGGAAGAACTCAGTGTAATAGTCGAACACGTAGCGTTTGATCCGCACGGTTTCTGACAGTTTCATCGCATGATTCGCCAGCGACCCCTCGGTTTTCACGTAGTAGTACATCGGCACGTGAATCGGGTACACACTCGTCGCATGCACCATATAGTCGAGATTGAAAATGAAGTCCTCGCACCAGCTGACGCTCGTATCCATACTCACTTGGTGGTCGCGGATGATGTCGCGCCGGTACAGCTTATTCCACAACACCCCGAAGTAGAAGTCCGCAGGATCCTTGAGCAGCTCGTCCGCATACTCCTCGCGCGAAATCACGCGGTCGATGCCCGACAACCCTCCCTTACGGGACGTGCCCTCGCCGACCACCCGGTAGAAATCGGCGATCACCATATCGGCACCGCTGTGTTCCGCGGCACGCACCAGCAGCTTGGTGGCGTCCTCGGTGATCCAGTCGTCGGCGTCGAGGAACTGGATGTACGTGCCGCGGGCGAGCGCCATGCCTTGATTACGCGTGTTGGATACGCCGCTGTTGGGCTTGTGAATGACGCGGACGCGCGGGTCGCGGGCGGCGTATTCGTCGAGGATCGCGGGGGATTCGTCTTTGCTGCCATCATCAAGCGCGATGAGCTCGAAATCGCGGTATTCCTGCCCGAGGATGCTGTCGATGCAGCGGCGCAACGCGGTGGCGGCGTTGTAGACCGGAACGATGATGCTGACCGTCGGGGCTGGGGTGGTTGGACTGTCAGCAGTCGGAACCCCGGCATTCGCATCAACAGCCGGCAAGCCGTCAAATGCCACGGTTCCGCCGACATTCACGGTTGTCAACGCGTCATCGTCCCGCATTCCAGGCGTCTGCCCTGTCTTCTGCGCGTCCTGCATCTTGTGCACGTCCTGAGTCTCCTGCGTCTTGTGCTCCATGTTCCGGTCCCATCCTCAATCGATCTCGTCGGTCATGAGTTTCGTCAATCGCTGATATCGACTATTATCGCGCGTTTTCGCGACGGCTTGTGTACTACAGTGAGGGGAAAGACAGGAGCCTGCGATGAAGCAATTACCCCAAGCTGACGGTTCTTCCACCCAAGGAACAGCCAATACGGTCAGGACAGCACGCGGATTCCGCTCAAACAAGACCGCCGGCGCCACATCAGACAGCGCTTCCACGCAACCCTCCCCCACGCCGATTCGCGGCGTGAATCTCGGCAACTGGCTGGTTCTGGAGAAGTGGATGGAACCGGCGCTGTTCGAAGGCTATCCAGCCGAAGACGAAGACACGCTCGCGACAGTCGCCCCGAAAGACCAACTCGCGCAACGCATCCGGCACCATCGCGACACATACATCACTGAACAGGATTTCCGCGAAATCGCCGCCTGCGGTATGAACCTGGTGCGTCTGCCGGTGCCGTACACCGTGTTCGAATCCGAGCCACCGCTGGGTGGCGCATGGCGCTATGTGGACAAAGCGATGAGATGGGCACGCACGTACCATTTGCGCGTGTTGCTCGACTTGCATACCGCGCCGGGCGGGCAGAACGGTTTCGACAGTTCCGGGCTGATCGGGGCAGTCACGTGGCATAAGAAGCCGCAGAACGTGGAGAAAGCCATCACTGTGCTTGAAGGGCTCGCTCACCGCTACGGGCATGATCCCGCATTGTTCGGCATCGAAGTCATCAACGAACCGGTCAGCTGGCCGGTGTTCTTCTCCAACCGCAAGAAACTGGTGGCACGCAACCCGAAAGACAAGCGCTACTCCAGCTACGTGCCAATGAGCTTCCTGCGGCAGTATTACCGCGCGACCTACAAGCGATTGCGGCGCTACCTGCCGGACGACAAGGCGATCGTGTTCCACGACGGGTTCCGTTTCGGCTTATGGCGGGATTTCTTCAAACGCAACCAGATGACGAACGTGTACGTGGACGCGCATGTGTATTTGTCGGCCGCCGAGCGGATCGCCCGCGTGCACAGTCCATGGGCGTACCGGCTGTTTCTGCGTTGGCAACGGCGACGAATCCGCAGTATGCAACGCGTGGTGCCGGTGCTGGTCGGCGAATGGTGTGTGGAGAACGAGTGGGCGAAGAATCTTGATCCCGAAGAGATGAATCTCGACCAGTTCGATGATGCGCAACGCCGACGCTTCGCACATGTCACGCGCATGCAACTCAACTGTTTCGAGCAGGCCGCAGGGTGGATGTATTGGTCGTGGAAGCTGGAACCGTCGCCGCACACCGCGCCCGACGCGTTGTGGAAGGAATGCTGGGATTTCCGGCGGTGCCTGATGCACGGGTGGCTGCCGTCCCTCCGCCGTCCGCCTGCCGTTCACGCGGCACCGCACACGGCCAGTCCCAGCTAAAATATCGCGCAAGACATCACGCCGGGAACTGGCAGCCAACAAACCAAGAGCCAGAACCCGACAACCGGAAGGGGGTCGCCGCCGATGCCAATCACACTGAACCGCCACAGCAGCGTCCCACTGTACCGGCAGTTGGTCAACGCCCTGCGTGAGGACATCGTTTCCGGCGCGCTCGCCGCGAACTACAAGCTCCCGCCCGAACGCGAGCTCGCTGAACGGCTCGGCGTCAACCGCGCGACCGTCCTGCAGGCCTACCAACAACTGAAATCAGAAGGCCTGATCGCCTCGCACGTGGGGCGCGGCACTTTCGTGTGCGCGAGCGATGACCGGCAAGGCGGCGCGCCGCCGTGGCAGATTCTGTTCAGCGATTATTCGAACCGCTTCACCTATCATGACATCGCCGCCGCCGATCAGGCACAGCAAGCGCCCGACGCCATCGATTTCGCGACCGGCTCGCAAAATCCGGCGGATATCCCCGATGATCTGCTGCGCAGCGTCAGCATTCGCGCGTTCGAATCGGCGGATTTCCACAGCACGCAGGAATCCCCCATCGAAGGGTTCCCCCAGCTGCGCGAACTGCTCGCCGACCACATGACGCAACGCGGCGTGCGTTGCGACGCCGACAACGTGATGGTGCTGTCCGGCGCCGAGCAGGGGCTGGATTTGTGTGTGCGCGCATTCGTGAATCCCGGCGACTGCGTACTGGTCGAACAATCCACGTTTTTCCCCGCGTTGCAAGCTTTTCGATCCGCGGACGCGCGGGTGATCGGCGTGCCGATCGACGAACACGGCATGCGCACCGACCTGCTCGACGGGTATTGCAAACGATTCCATCCGAAACTAATCTTCACCATTCCGACCTTCCAGAACCCGAGCGGCGCGACCATGCCGTTGCGTCGACGGCGCGAAATCGTCGAAACCGCGATGCGCTACCAATGCCTGGTCATCGAAGATGACCCGTATGGCGAACTGTGCTACAGCGGGCGCACCGACGGAATCGGCAGCATCGGCAATGCCGGGAACGCCGGCATCACAAGCATCCCCGGCAACGCGAGCGGCGCAGGCAAAGCAAGCGGCGCACCCTCCCAGCGTCCCCGCGAGCTGACACCGCTCAAAGGCATGGAAAACGCGGGATACGTGATCTACCTGTCAACGTTCTCAAAGACAGTGACACCGGGGCTGCGAACCGGCTGGCTGGTGGCTGACAGCCATGTCATCGCGCGGATTGCAGCACTGCGGCGGATGATCGACCAGCACACGAGCTCGTCATCGCAGCTGATCTGCATGGAGCTGCTCAGCAGTGGGCGTATCGGGCGGCATATCGGGCGATTGTGCGAAATCTACGGGCATCGGCGCGACCTGATGCTCGATGCCTTGCACCGGTACGCACCGGACGGGATGCGCTGGAACACGCCGCTGGGCGGTTACTACCTGTGGGCACGGCTGCCGGATGGCTTACGTGCCGCACGGTTGCTGGATGACGCGCGGCACGCGGGCGTGACGTTCATGCCCGGTGACATGTTCGCGGTCGACGAGGATGACAGCAGTCATATCCGGCTGAATTTTGTGCGGCCTGATTCTCGGCAGATCGCGCCGGGGATCCGGTTACTGTGCGACACAATCGCCGAGGCGGCGCAAGGCACGGATGGACGCGGCGGCGAGCGCCAGACATCACATATCCGGACAGGTACGCATGCCAAGACATACGCAACCGGCAAGATAGACAGACGACACTAGGACCACCGGAGGCATCCGGGAAGTTACGTATGCCCACACATACGCACGATGACAGCCCCACCGTCCGGGCTGAGGCATCTCCCGGCATCTGTCACCTCGCGTATGTCCACGCACACTCACAACGACAAGCCCACCGCCCGAGCCGAGATATCAGTCAATATCCGTCGACTTACGTATGCCGGAACACACACGACCCGCGCATCACTCCCGAAATTCCCCGCGACACACCCCCGCCTTCCGCCGCCGACAGAAGCCCCCGCACCGGCGTGTCGTCTGGTATGCTAAATCGACCGTCCCCAGCGATACGAATTACTTATAGCAAGCGCGAGACCGCCGCCATACCGCCGCACATCGCGCGTGCCGGTAATTTCCTCGTTATGCGAGACAGGAATACTTTGGAAAGCGCACACATCCTGCATGCAGAACAGCGCTTCGAGCGAACAGGCACAAGACACGGGAGAACAGATACGATTATGGGTCACACACACCGCTCCGGCCGCATCAATCGGTCGACATTCGCAATATTCATCGCGGCCATCGCCGCCCTCACCCTCACGCTCGCCGGTTGCGGCTCCAACACGGCCAAATCGTCGGGCGACCCCAACACGCTGACGGTCGCCATCTCATCTGCGGTCAGCACCCTGAGCGTCAATCAGGAGGCCGGCAGCGCGAACTACCAGCTGGCGGCCCTCTATCAGGAGGGTCTCACCGGCGTCGATGGCACGGGCAAGGTCATCCCGGCGCTTGCCACGTCCTGGAAGTCCAGCGACAACAAGTCGTGGGTGTTCACGTTGCGCAAGAACGTGAAGCTGCACGACGGCAGCACGCTGACCGCCGACGACATCGTGTACGCGATCAACGTGGCACGCGATTCGAAGGAATCACCGGGCCTGTCGGTGTATTGGCCTGATTATGTGCAGTCCGCCGAGAAGACCGGTGACAACCAGATCACCATCACCCTGTCCAGCCCGCACAGCGATTTCCCGATCCAGGTATCCAATGTGGCCGGCCTGTTCGTCACGTCGAAGAAGTTCTTTGATTCGGCGGGCTCGAATTACGGCTCATCCAAGAAGCTCATCGTCGGCACCGGCCCGTACAAAGTCACCGAATTCGACCCGTCCAGCCATGTGACGCTCACGAAGTTCAAGGATTATTGGGGCAAGAACGATGGTCCGCAGACAGTCCGCATCGATTTCGTGACCGAGGATTCAACCCGTCAGCTGGCGTTCACCAGCGGCAAGGTTGATGTGTCGTTCAACGTGCCGGTGACGAGTGTCGCCCAGTGGAAGACGAACGGCGGCTCGACCACCGCGTATTCCGACCGCTCCTACTACGGTCTGACTTTCGACCCGAACGTCGCTCCGTTCAACGACATCCACGTGCGTAAGGCCGTCTCGTACGCGGTGGATAAGAAGTCCATTGTTTCCGGCATTCTCAAGGGCTACGGCGAGGTCGCCACGGGCATCGATTCCCCGGAGCAGCTCGCCGGTTGGACCGGCAACGATGCGAGCAAGGCGTCCAAGCAGACGGCCAAGCTTCCCGCCATCAGCTACGACCTGAAGAAAGCGAAGTCCGAACTCAAGCAGTCCTCCAAGCCGAACGGCTTCACTACGACGCTCACCTACCCGACAGGCTACGCGCAGGTCGGCAAGGCGTCGCTCGCCATCGCGCAGAATCTCAAGAGTCTCGGCATTACGCTCAACGTGAAGGAAATCCCGCTTGAGCAGTGGCTGAGCGAAATCGGCAACGGCAAGCAGGGCGTCGGCTGGATGATTTACAACCCGACCACCCCGCAACCGAACGAAATCACGTCCTGGCTGCTCGCGGCGGGTGGTTCCGGCACGAACCCGGCAAACTGGAACAACGCTGAAGTCGCCGCGGAAACCGAGAAAGTCGGCACGCTGGATCAGGAGTCCGACAAGCTGGCGCTCGTGCTCAAGAGCACCACCACCGCACTGGACGAGGACATCTACTCGCCGATTTACTGGGGCAAGTCGGTGGTCGCCACGGCAAAGGGCGTGAAGCTCGCGAAAATCGGCACGTATTGGCTCGGCACGAATTGGGCAGCGGATTTCAGCAAGAACGCGTAGCCTGATACTGGCATCCGCATCCGCAGGCCCCTGCGATCGAGCAGTCCGGCGATTGACGGCTTGTCGCCCGTGGCGGATTCCGTCACGGGCGACAAGCCGTTCGCATCGCACCGGCACACCGGCGCTTCGGCGGGCCCAGCCCAGATGCGTATATGACGAAAGGCGGATTTGTGAAAGTCGCGAAGTTCATAGGCAGACGCCTCGCCAATCTGGTGATTCTGCTATTCGTGCTGTCGCTGGTCACGTTCGGCCTGCTGTACCTGACGAACAGCGACCCGGCACGCACATTGGCCGGCGCGAAAAAAGTCAGCGCTGCGCAGCTTGCGGCGATCCGCCACCAGTATCACCTTGACGAACCGTTGTGGAAGCAGTACATGATTTGGCTCAGCAACGCGGTTCACGGGGATTTCGGCACATCAATCCGCACGCAGTTGCCGGTGTCGCAGATGATAGGGCAGCGCGCATGGGTCACGTTGACGTTGGCCTTGCTGGCTCTCGCGATTGCGCTGCTCATCGGTTTGCCACTTGGTGTGGTCGCCGCAAAACGGCATGGCACATGGCGTGACGGGCTGATCACCGCGCTGGCCGTCGTCGGGCTGAGCGCACCGAGTTTCGCTGTCGGCCTGCTGTTACTGTACGTGTTCGCGGTCAAGCTGGGCTGGTTCCCCGTGTACGGGCTGGGCGACGGGAGTTTCGCCGACGCCTTGCCACATCTGCTGTTACCGGCGATCACGCTTGCGGTCGGCTTATTCGCCGCGGTAATCAAGGTGTCGCGCGCCTCGCTGCTCGAACAGGTGGAGTCGGATTACACGTTGTTCGCCCAGTCGCGCGGCGTTCCCCGCGGCACGATTACCCGCTGGCAGTTGCGCAATGCGGCGTTGCCGATTATGACGTCGTCGGGCTTGCTGATCGCCTCGCTGATTTCCGGCACGGTGATTGTGGAAACGACCTTCTCGATTGGCGGGTTGGGCACGTTGCTGCAGGAATCGGTGACGTTCAAGGATATTCCGGTCGTGCAGGCGGTGACGCTGCTGCTGGCGACCGTCATCTGTGTGACGACGGCAATCATCGACGCGTTGTATGCGCTGGCTGATCCACGGTTGCGTCCGAATGGCGGACACCGTAATTCCGCAGACACGCCGACGAACAAGGAAGGTGAGGCGTGATGTCCGATACGACACAAACTTCGGCACCGGGTCAAACCCCGCAGGACCAGCAGATGTCAGCGCCTCAACCGGCATCCCAGCTCGCCGCGACGCAACCAGCCACGGCGCAACCGAGCGCGCAGCACCACGCCGCGTCACCACAGCCGAATGCACCACAGCCCGCAACACTGCAACCCGCCACAACACCACGGCACCCGCGACTGCTACCGCTGCCCGCCCGCATCCGCCGCGCGATGAGCGGCTCGTGGGCCATGCTGATCGCCACACTGATTCTTCTGGCCACCGCTGTTATCGGCTTGATTCCATCGTTCAATTCGCAGGCGTTGAAGCAGGATATCGTGCTTGGCGCCGTTCCTGCCGGCACGGATGGCCACATATGGGGTACTGACGCACTGGGCCGTGACGTATTCATGCTGACCATCGCTGGCGCCCGCACAGCCATCGCCGGCCCGGTAGTGATTGCGGTCGGCGCGATGGCGATCGGCCTCGTATTCGGTCTGCTTGCCGCATATACGGGCGGCTGGGTAGATTGGCTGATCTCCCGCGTAGTGGAACTCATGCTTTCCCTGCCGACGCTGCTGCTCGCCATTGTGCTCGCCGGTCTAATCGGCGGCGGCTACTGGGTGAACGTGCTCGTGTTCATGCTGCTGTACGCACCCTACGAAATCCGCCTGGTGCGGTCCGCCGCGCTCTCGCACCTGCACGACCCGTTCCTCGATGCCGCGCGACTGTTGGAACTCAGCCCGGCGCATATCCTCGCACGCCACGTATTCCCGGTAATCCGGCCGGTGGTCGGGGCAGCCATGTTCCTCGACATGAGCAATGCGCTGGTATCGTTGTCGTCGCTGTCGTTCCTTGGCCTCGGCATCTCCCCACAGGCCGCCGATTGGGGCCGTCAGCTTTCGGATGCGCGCGACCAGCTGTTCAACAATCCGATGACCGCGATCGCGCCGGGCATCGCAATCATCGTGGTCTCGGTAGCAATGAACATCGTGGGCGACTGGATCACCGCTCGTGCGGATAGGGGTGAACGATGAGCATCATGAACAACAGCCTGCAATCGACCTCGAAGCAAGGCCAGAATCCGCAGAACCCCGCCATCACGCTTCGTGGTCTTAAGGTGCGCATCGGCGACACTGAGCTGCTGCACGGCGTCGATCTGGATATTCCGCGCGGCGACACCACAGCAATCGTCGGCGAATCCGGCTCGGGCAAATCGTTGACCGCGAAAGCCCTCGCCGGCCTGTTGCCGCGATATGCGACTGTACAGGGTTTATACAGCCTACTTGATGACACCGTGGATTTGGCTGGCGGCGAGCGCTCATGGCGTGCGTTGCGCGGCGGCGCAATCGTGTGGCTTCCACAGGACCCGTTCTCCTCGCTTGACCCGCTGCATACGTGCGGAACTCAGATTGCCGCCGGTATGCGTAGCGGCTCCCGTGCCGAGCGTCGCAATCGCGCGCGTCAGCTGCTGACGGATGTAGGGCTTGACGCTGGTATCGCCGACCGCTACCCGCATGAGCTGTCAGGCGGTATGCGCCAGCGTGTGGCGATCGCCGCCGCACTTGCGCCGAAACCCCAAGTCCTGATCGCCGACGAGCCGACCACCGCGTTGGACGCGCAGATGCAAAGCGGCGTCTTGGATTTGCTGGGCCGTTTACGCGATGAACGCCAGCTGACGCTTGTGCTAATCACGCATGATCTGGCGCTTGCCGCACAGCGCGCCGACCATCTGGTGGTGTTCCGCGACGGCAGGGTGGTCGAAACGGGGAGTCGCGATGACATCATCCGGCACCCGCGAACCGCGTATACGCGCGAACTGCTTGCCGCCCACGCCGGCATCGGCGAAACAGCACGTCCAGCCATCGGCAAGACCGTGGTCCGGGCCGAACATCTGGTGAAGCGTTTCGCCGGCACTCCCCGACCCGCGGTCGACGACGTTTCACTCGAGGTGCATGCCGGCGAAATCCTCGGTCTGGTGGGCGCCTCCGGTTCCGGCAAGTCCACGGTCGCGCGCTGCCTGGTCCATCTGGAACGCCCGGATTCCGGCGATGTGCGGTATGCGGACGGCAAGGGCGGCACGACCGGCTGGTCGATGCATGTGGCGCAACTCGTATTCCAGAACCCGTATCAGTCGTTGAATCCGACGATGACAGTCCGACAGACGCTTGCTGAGGCGCTGCGCGCGTCCGGGGAGACAGCCGATGACACGCATATCCGCCGGCTATTGGATGTTGTCGGGCTGGAGACCGAGTATCTGGACCGCAAACCGGGTACCTTGTCCGGCGGGCAATGCCAGCGTGTGGCCATCGCGCGCGCCCTTGCGCCGCAGCCGAAACTGCTGGTGGCCGATGAAGCGGTGACCGCGCTGGACGCGAATGTGCAACGGCATGTGCTCGAAACCCTGCTTTCGCTGCGGGAACACACAGATCTGGCGATTCTGTTCATTTCGCATGACCTTGATACCGTTCGTCGTATCGCTGACCGGATCGCGGTCATGGTCGACGGCCGGATCATCGAAGAGGGCGCCACCGCCGAAGTCATGGATCATCCGAAACACGAATACACACGCAAGCTCATCGCCTCAGTGCCGCGGGCGCTGTCCGCGACCCCTACGACACAGGAACGTCAATGATAAGCGCCGAAGAGAACGCACAAAGCGCACAGAACATGCGAGAAGTTCTGTACCGCGCGATTGCCGTCCCACAATCGGTAAGCGGCCGGACGCAAGATATTCCCCGCGAAGCCGAACACATGGGCACAATCTGCGCTGCCGGCCCCAAGGCGTGTGACGATATCCGCTCGATCTATCTCAAACTGCCGGAAACCACGCGCGCCGCACTGGTCCAGGCGCAGGGCGCGCTGGAGCGCACGGTGTACATGGCGAACGACGGCCACAACACCGCATTCCTGCTGGGGTATCACCGCCCTCACACCGCCCAAGAGAAGCTATGCGCGTTCAGCGGTTGTGAACGCCTGCGGAATGGACTTGTCGAATATGCGGCACTGCACGCGATTCATGATTCACACACGATCACAGTCAAAACAGAGCCGGGAGTCTATGCCGAACAGGCAATGACGACATACGACGGGCAATCTTGGCGTGTGCTGGGCGAGCATGACCACTACCGCCAGACCACGGAATTCACCTGCGGTCCGGTTTCGCTGCTCAACGCGATGCACCGGCTGCATCCGCAGATGGCGGCGAACCGAGTGGACGAGCTGCATATCTGGCGCGAGGCGACGATTGCCGTGGCATGCGAACCATATGGCCTGGCGTTGAGTGCGGCGAAACGCGGTGAGAATCCACGCATCGTCGTTTCCAAAACCGGGCCGGTGCTCAATCCGGCGCATGGCGCGATGGGTATGATCGATGCCGCAATGTCACGCGATGTGCAGGAGCATTTCGCAACTGAGGCGCGGAAAATAGGCGTTCCCATCGATATCACGTCGTTCACCGCAGCGAATGTCGCGCGGCGGCTGGATGGCGGGCATGTGGCACTCGTGCTGATTGACGAGCATGTCATGCACGGGGTAACCTGCCCGCATTGGGTGACCGTGACCGGCGAACTTGCCGACGGCACGCTGCTGGTCGACGACCCGTGGATTGACGAGCCCTACGGCGAAACGCTGGTGGACACCTACCAGCTGCCAATCCGACAGGCTGATTTCGATCTGATGATCCACTACGACGAGCCGGCGAGCGCCCAAGCAATGGTCATTCTGTAGTCCACTCCCAGTCCCCTCACAAACCAGTTATGCTCACACGCCTCCCAGCGTAACCAGTTTGGGTAACCACTAACCCGGTTACGGCGGGAGTACGAGCGCGCGCACCAGCACAACCCACAAACACACGCGCAAACGAAAGGCCCGGCAGGACTCGTAAGTCCGTACCGGGTCTTCGTTATCCGGGGCGCCCAGTCAGCGGGTTTTCCGCAGACCGTGGAATTTACCACAGGCCGAACGGATCGAACACGCCGCCGCCGTCATCGTTGGAACCGTTGCCGCTTCCATCGCTGCCGCTGCCGTCGCCGTTCCCGCGGTTGCCGCTATTGCCGTTGCTGCTGCCAGAACCGTTCGAGCTATTGGAGCTCGTAGCGGTTTCAGCCTGGTCGAGGGTCACGTCCACATCCATCGTCTTGCCGTCGCGCACGATGGTGAGCGTCACTTTCTCGTTCAGCGTCGCAGCACGTACATAGCCGAGCAGAGAGTAGCTGTTGGTCACTGCATTGCCGTTGAAGGCGACGATGGTGTCACCAGACTTCAAGCCGGCCTTGTCCGCCGCACTGCCGGAGGTGACTGCGGAGTTGGTTCCGGAGGAGGTGATTTCGGCGCCGCCGCGGGTTACGCCGTCGGCTTCCACAGTCGCGCTCTTGACGGTCACGCCGAGTACGACGTGCGTCGCCTTGCCATCCTTGATGATTTCGTCGGAGATGGTCTTAACCACGTTGGACGGGATGGCGAAGCCGATGCCGATCGAACCGCTGGAATCGGAGCTCGAGGAGCTGGAGGACGCCGTGGCGATCGAGGAGTTGATGCCGATGACCTCACCGGCCGCGTTGAAGGTCGGGCCGCCGGAGTTGCCGGGGTTGATGGCCGCGTCAATCTGCACCGCGTTGGTGACGACCTCGTTGTTATTGTCGTCAGTCACGGAGACCGGGCGATTCACAGCGGACACGATGCCGGTGGTGGCGGTGTTCTCATAGCCAAGCGGGTTGCCAATCGCCATGATGGACTCGCCGACCGCCAGCTTGTCGGAATCGGCGAACGTCACCGCGGTCAGGTCGCTTGGCGGGTTGCTGAGCTTGATGACCGCCAGATCAGTGGTGCTGTCGGTGCCGACGACCGTCGCAGAGTAGATATCCCCGTTGGCGAGGGTTACCTGGATGTCGGAAGCGCCGGAAATCACGTGGTTATTGGTGACGATATAGCCCTTGGTATCCACAATCGCACCGGAGCCCTTAGCTACTCCACCGCTGATGGTCGCCTGGATGGACACCACGGATTCCGAGACCTTCTTCTCGACCGTGGTCCAGTCAGTGCTGGTGGTCTTGCTGTTGGTGCTGCCGGAGCCGGATGTGTTCGAGGACACACCGCTGAGCGAGCTGGTGGTCGGGACTTTCACCCAACCGTTGGTGATGGCCGCATACCCGAATCCGAGGCACAGAACCGCCGCGACCAAGGCCGCGACGACGGCGACGACCACGTTATTCGCGGTCTTGCGCGCTGCCGGGCGTCCGTTCGGGCCCACCGGAGGCATGGCACCCGGACCCTGCGGACGATTCGAATCTTGCGGGCCTTGTGGCGGGAACGCCGGGGCCTGCGGACCGTTGGCCTGCGGCGCGTTCGGTGCTTCGCCGTTCACAGGCGAGCCGACGGGCTGCTGGGCGTTCGCATTGTTGACGTTGTTCGCATTGTCACCGTAATACCCTCCGTAGTAGGCACCGTACGGATTCTGCTGGTGTTGCGGCGGCATCCGCTGGGTCTCCGGCGTCTGCTGGGCGGGCTGCGTTGGGACCGGGCCGTATGCTCCGTATTCCGGCGCCGGGGTGTACACCGTCGGCTGCTCATCGCTATGCTGCGCGGTATCCGCCGCGTTCTGATCCGCGTTCCAGCCCGTTCCGTTGTCTGTCGTATGGTCGGTCGGGGGCAGCGGCGCAGTCCGCTGGACGTCGTCCTGCGGCTGGTCGGCCTGGTTTTCCCAACCATTATTGGTATCAGCCATAATCACTCCTTGCCTGACTCACGGCCGGCCCCATATGGCATGTCCGGCCTTTTCACTAGTTATGAGTAAAGCCGCAGCTTCTCCACGTTTCCTGAATGTTTTTTGGAAATGGATTCAAAATTGTCCCCGGATATCCAAAAAACGCGAAAAATCAGGGATATCAGCTGATTCATCGCGGCCTTATCCACCATACGAATCAGCTGAGAGCGATGGGCGCACGTTCACGTCACACCGACAACACACGTCACACCACCCCGCATCAACCCGCGCCACACAGCAGCACATCGCGTTACAGCAAATCAATCAAGCGGTCCACCGATTCGGCGGTCGTCGCCCAGCTGGTGCAGATTCGCATCACAGTATGATCGTCGTCATACCGCTCCATGAAGCCCATACGGACCTCACGTTCCAGCCGGTCGATGGTCGCATGGTCAAGAACCACAAAAATCTGGTTGGTCGTGTTCTCGTACACCATCCGGTAGCCCTTGGCGCGCAAGGCCTCGCGGATGCGGTCGGCCATCTCGTCCGCATTTCGGGCAATCCGCGCGTACAGCCCGTCGGTGAACAGCGTGTCGAATTGCAGGCCCATGAGCCAGCCTTTCGCCATTAACGCGCCGTGCTGCTTGATGCGCGTGGTGAAATGCTTGGGCATGTTGTCTTTGGTGAACACCACAGCCTCGCCGAACAGCGCGCCCACTTTTGTGCCGCCGATATAGAACACGTCCGCGATCCGCGCGATATCCGGTAGCGTCACGTCAGCACCGGATGCCACCAGCCCGTAGCCAAGACGGGCGCCGTCGATGAACAGCGGCATGTCATAGTCGTGGCAGACTTCCGCGATGGCTTCGAGCTGCGCCTTCGTGTACAACGTGCCGTATTCGGTGGGGTGCGAGATGTACACCATGCCGGGGAAGACCATATGTTCATGGTTGCCGTCGGCGTAGAAAGTCTCGCAATACTCGCGTAGCTCGCCGGCGTCAATCAGCCCGTCGTGCTGCGGGAGGGTGAGCACCTTGTGCCCGGTCGCCTCGATCGCGCCAGCCTCATGCACGTTCACGTGGCCGGAATCTGCGGCGATCACGCCTTCGTACGGTTGAAGCATCGTGTCAATGACCAGCTGATTGGTCTGCGTGCCACCGGAGATGAAGCGGACCTGCGCCTGCGGGCAATCGCACGCCTGGCGGATCTTCTCCTGGGCGGCCTCGCAATAATGGTCGGTGCCGTAGCCCGGCAGCTGCTCCATATTCGTCTCGGCGAGACGTTTCAGGATCGCGGGATGAGCGCCCTCACTGTAATCGTTCTGGAACACGAGCATGGATACGCCTCGAATCGTAAGTAGGACAACGGCTGAATAACAGTGACATCCTATCATTGGGGCCCTGCGCACAGCGAGCGCTCGGCACGACGAATCTGTCTTGTGCAAGCCGTATGAATCCGCGAGATATCGGCACTGACACCGGCGACACGGGAGATTACGACGCAATAGCCCATATCCACGCAATCTCCTACCGCCGACGCGGGAGATTACGCGCACATCGGCCGCTCGCATGCAAAGTCCCATGTTTTCATGGGAGTTTATCGCCGATGTACAGATTCGGCGTTGTTCTCCCGGTCCCGCGCCCCGAGGCGATTTTCAAGAATCGCGGATTTCCAACGTTTCCGTTGGGAGTTCTGTTGCGAGAATCCCGAATTCCGACAAACTCCCACACCGCACACGGGAGAACTGACCCGAATCACGGAAATCTGTCATTTCTTCCACACCGACCATGAGTCGTCAGCCTGTCCAGCCTCTCTGCCTCCGCCGACACCGAGACACTCCTTGGCATTAGTAGACGGTCGAAAATTCGCACGGACGACGGCCGGAAAACAAAAAACCGGAGCCGAAACTCCGGTTTTGTTCGTGCGAGCGGAGGGAGTTGAACCCTCACGAGCATTCGCTCACTGCCACCTGAAGACAGCGCGTCTACCATTCCGCCACGCTCGCAGACAAATAGACAAGATACCATGATTGACCATCTGTTGCAAGCTAGCATCATCGGCGTGTCGCGAGCATAGATGCCAGCCGACTACTGTCAACACGCAGAAGGGCGCCGCGAAGCAACCATAATGAGGCACCCCCCCCCCC
>JDUB01000008.1 GCA_000771265.1 Bifidobacterium thermophilum DSM 20210 | reverse complement strand
CCCCCCCCCCCCAAAAAAAAGCACCCGCCGGCCGGCGTTGCTCCTGTCGTCATACGCAGCATCACCAATCAGCATCAACGCCAACGCCGTCTCCAGCGTCACCAACGCAAATATCAGCAGGCTGCCGGCTTGAGGCGTCATCAGGTCACCACGCGGCCCACTCAATCGCCCGCGCGGCTAGCTCGCCCGCGCACCCAGATGCTCACCCGCGCGACCCGTTCGCATAGAATCGCGCCAGCGTCTCGTCGCGGAACTCGTCGAAATACCCACCGTCAATCGACGCGCGAATATCGTCGAGCAGCTTCACGAAGAAATGCTCGTTGTGAATCGTCGCCAGTGTGAAGCCGTTGAGCTCCCTCGCGCGCAGCAGATGGTCGACATACGCCCGCGAATAATGCGTGCACGTGTAGCAGTCGCAGCCCTGTTCGAGCGGTTCGAAATCGAACTTGTTGGCGGCGCGCTTGATGTTGTACCGTCCGTCGCGAGTGAAGATGGCGCCGTTTCGCCCGCAACGCGCGGGGGCCACGCAGTCGAAGGTGTCGCCGCCGTTTTCCACGCATGCGAAGATGTCATCCACCGCCGCGATGCCAAGCACGTGACGCGGCCGATTCTCCGGCATTGCGTCGCAGATCCACGCGCACGTGTCGCCGATAATCCGCTTCTCGATCGCACCGCCGATGCCGACGCCGTCAAAGTCCAGCGAGGCGATCTCCTGTGCCGCATGCCGCCGCAAATCCTCATAGTTCGCGCCCTGCACCACACCATACAACGCCTGGTATGGCTTGCCGAGCCTCTCCCTGGTGAGCCGCTCATGCTCGGCGACGCAACGCTTCGCCCACCGGAACGTGCGTTCGACCGAACGCTCCTGGTAGCCGCGCGTGTTCATCAGCGTGGTCAGCTCGTCGAAGGCGAACATGATATCGGCACCGATCTTATGCTGGATTCCCATGCTGATTTCCGCGCTGAACCGGTGTTTTGCGCCGTTGAGCGGCGATTTGAACGTCACGCCGTCCTCGTCCACGAAAGCAAGGCGCTGCTTGCCTTCGGCGATCACGTCGTCCGACTTCATGCCGGTCACGTCCATGGCGAGCGTCTTCTTGAAGCCCGCGCCCAACGACAACACTTGGAATCCGCCGGAATCCGTGAAGGTCGGGCCATCCCAGTTCATGAACTTCGCCAGCCCGCCGGCCGCATCAAGCACATCCTCACCCGGGCGTTCGAACAGGTGGAACGCGTTCGACAGCAGGCATTGCGCGCCAAGCTGCTTCATGGATTCAGGCAGAACGGCTTTCATCGCTCCCTGCGTGGCAACCGGCACGAACGCGGGCGTATGGATGTCGCCGTGCGGGGTGTGGATGATGCCGGTGCGCCCGTACCGCGCGCCGCCACGCCCTTTGCCGTTCGCGGCATCCGGCAGACGGGTGATGGTTTCGAACCAGAACGCGCTACGGTCACCGGGTTTGCCGGGCTCGGCGCCACGGGGGTGTTCAAGCAGACTAGTCATAGCCGCTACTTTAGGCGGAACCTAGGGAAAAGGCAGTTCGCGGCAGAATTCGCGCGCTGTCCGTTCGCACGCATATGTCCCGATGATGCCCCAATAACACCCTGACGATGCCCGGCGTCCCGTCGCATAGCTGCGCGGAACTTTACGCTCATAAGGGCCGTCAGCGAGTAACTTCCCGGATTTCACGGGAGTTTATGCGAGATTCCATGATTCGCGGATAAACTCCCACACAGAACCCGGGAGTTTGGCGCGATTCCTCGACACGGACGATAACCTCCCAATCAAAACGTTGGAATTCCGTGATTCAGAAAAATCGGCTCCGGAGCACTCTGCGGGAGTTTATTCACCAAACGCAGTATCCGTGATAATCTCCCACGCAAATCCGGGAGTTCATCCGCTGGCGGGCGGTTTCGGCACAAAGTCCCGCCCACAACACAATTGACCGCGCCCGGCATATCAACCGGACGCGGTCAGATTGCGTAGTGCTGAGCTGGTGTATCGCCGCCAGCCTTCTGGCTCGGCTCACAGCACCAGCACAATCGCAAGCAACCGCCAGAACCACCAGCGGCCGCTGCCAGCTACCGATGCGATTACAGCTACTTCGCCGCCGACTCGTCGCTCGGATGCGGCTTCGGCTTCATAGCGCTCGGCAGCGGCATGTGAATCGGCTTATGCGGCTTGACCGGCGTATGCTGTGCCGGTGGCTCGTCGCTCGCGGCCTTCGCCGCCGCTTCCGCCGCCCACTTGGCGTATTCATCTAGATCGTCATCAACTGGTGATGACTCGCTCTTTGTGCCCTCGCCCGACTCATGCGCATACTGCTCTTCGACGTCGGCGAACGGATCGAACGAACCGGTACCCGGCTCCTGGGAATTGAGCTCCTTGGCGAGCTCATCGTAGTCGGTATCGGTAGTCAGGTACTTGAGCTTACGGGCTATTTTCTGCTGTTTTGCCTTCTGACGTCCGCGGCCCATCTGACCCCCTGCAATACTTATAGTTGTTGAATCATCATATAAGAGAGTACCACTTATTATGCACGTGGTGGTTGTCTGCTGAGACTTTTACGATAAAAGCAAGTTTTACTTGGGCTTTCAAGGCAAAGGAATGGTCATGGCAGATGAGCAAGTGACTGCTGTAGGCAACGAGATGAGCGCGAGTTTCCTCGCTGCGAAGAAGCGTTCGGATGAGACGCAGGCTGCGCTCAAAGAGAATCCGGGCAAGTTCACCATGCTGACCGGCGACCGGCCGACCGGACGACTGCACCTTGGCCATTACTTCGGCTCGATTCGCGAGCGTGTCGCCATGCAGAACATGGGCGTGAACACGAATATCATCATCGCTGATTATCAGGTGATCACCGACCGCGACACCACCGAGCATATTCAGGACAACGTGCTCAACCTGGTGCTTGACTATGTGGCCGCCGGCATCGACCCAAACAAGACCATGATTTACACGCACTCCGCGGTTCCGGCGGAGAACCAGCTCATGCTGCCGTTCCTGTCGCTGGTCACCGAGGCGGAGCTGCACCGCAACCCGACCGTGAAGTCCGAAATGGAGGCTTCCGGCCACGCGCTGACCGGTCTGCTGCTCACCTACCCGGTGCATCAGGCGTGCGACATTCTGTTCTGCAAGGCCAATGTGGTGCCGATCGGCAAGGACAATCTGCCGCATGTGGAGATCACGCGCACCATCGCCCGCCGGTTCAACGAGCGGTATGCGAAGAAGCACCCGGTGTTCCCCGAGCCGAACGCGATTCTGTCCGAAGCCCCTGAAATCCCAGGTCTTGACGGCCGCAAGATGAGCAAGTCCTATGGCAATTCGATTATGCTGGGCGCCACCGCTGAGGAGACCGCGAAGCTCATCAAGAAGAGCCGCACCGATTCCGAGCGCAAGGTGACGTATGACCCGGTGAACCGTCCGGAAGTGTCCGCGCTGCTGACCACCGCCGGCCTTGTGACTGGCCGCGACCCGAAGGATATCGCCGAGGAGATCGGCGATGCCGGCGCCGGCGCCCTGAAGGCGTATGTCACCAAGTCGGTCAACGAGTTCCTCGCACCGCACCGTGAGCGTCGCGCCGAACTCGCCAAGGACATGGATTCGATCCGCGACATTCTGCACGACGGCAACAAGCGTGCCAACGAAATCGCCGAACAGACCCTGGACGAAGTCCGCGAGGCCATGGGCATGAAGTACTGACCCGGGGTCAGGTAGCTCTCGCTGCCCCTCACAAACTGGCTACGCTAAGAAGGCCCTTAGCGTAGCCAGTTTGCGTATGGTGAGCAGAGGAAGGTCTTAGCGTGAGTGTATTGCGAAGCGATCGCGAGTATCGCACAATAGCACCAGCACCGTAGCTTCGCGCGCAATTCTCACGCACACACGCTCAAACGAGCGGGAGCAGGCCGCTCAGATTGTCACGTTCGCCGACTGCGCTGATGCGGCCGGCCTGCTTCTCCTCGTCCCACGTGGTAATGCCGCATGCCAGGCGCAGCCACACATCCGGCTTGAGTTCAATCACATCAGGCGGCGTGAGATTATGCGGGTCAGACGCCGGCCCGTCCAGGATCTTGATGGCGCCCCACGGTGCCACGCGCACTTCTACGCCCTCCCCCGGCGCCTTGCGCTCCAACAGATACAGTGAATACCGCACGGCCCACGCCCACACCGGACGCGGCAGATTGTTCGGGGACACGGTCAGACGCCCTGTCTCACTGTCATCCTGCGCGGCGAGCTCCCGCGCCTTGTCGCGCCACTGTTGCAGCCCGTCACGGCCCTTATCAATATCCTGTTCCCTGATTACCGGCATACCCCCATTGTGCCACGGTAGACCTGCAACATGGCATGATACATGGCGTATGGGCGGTTCGAATGTGCTGTGCTGCACCGCGTATGTTCGGGCATTCGTCACACGACGGATGGAAGCGTCCCGCCCTGCCTGGAAACCATAATGCCGACATACGTATGCCACGACATACGCAAACTGCAGAACACGGACCGGCGCAGGCACGCTTCGGCTAAATCTGATTCGTTGCGCATACCGCGGCATACGTCACGCAACGGATGGGAGACGTTCCGCCCCGCATGGGAACCGAAATGCAGACTTACGTATGCCACGACATACAGGACGGACATGGAAACCAATACAGCAATCCAGACTCCCCCACGCCCACCCGGACACGCATATTCGCCGATAACGCAAGAGGCGGAAGCCCGCACCGCACATTACACATGCAGCGCAAAGCTTCCGCCTCTTTGGTCGACCGGCGTCTACCGGTCTTAGCCTACCGATTCAGGCGTTCACGCCCATACCGGCCGGTACTGGCGCTTACTTGAGGGCGCCGGTGTGCCAGATACGCTCGAGGTAGTCCTCGATGGAGCGATCGGAGCTGAAGTAGCCGGAGTTGGCCACGTTGAGCACAGCCATACGAGCCCACTTCATCGGATCGCGGTAGGTCTCCTCGATCTCGGCCTGGATGTCCATGTACGCGCGGAAGTCCGCGAGCGTCATGAAGTAATCCTTGTTCAGCCAGTCGTTGACGAGGTCCTTGTAGGTGTCCTTGTCGCCGTTGGAGAAGGTGCCGTCCGCAACCATGTCGATGGCCTGCTTGAGCTGCGGATCCTTCTCGTAGTACTCGCGGGACAGGCCCTTGGTGTCGTAGCCCTTGGCGTACAGGGCGGAGACTTCCGGCTCGGTCATGCCGAAGAGGAAGAAGTTCTCAGCACCGACGCGCTCACGGATCTCGACGTTCGCACCGTCGAGCGTGCCGACGGTCAGGGCGCCGTTGAGGGCGAACTTCATGTTGCCGGTGCCGGAAGCTTCCTTGCCGGCCTGCGAGATCTGCTCGTCGAGGTCGGTGGCCGGGATGAGGTTCTGGGCCAGCTCGATGTTGTAGTTCCACGGGAAGTAGACGTGCAGCTTGCCCTTGGTGGCCGGGTCGTTGTTGATGACGCGGGCCACATTGTTGATCAGCTGGATGGTCTGCTTGGCCAGGTAGTAACCCGGGGCAGCCTTCGCGCCGAAGAACACGGTGCGCGGAACCAGGGTGTCCGGATCAACCTTGCCGGACTTGATGTCGGCGTAGGTGGCGATGACCGCGAGGATCTTCAGGGCCTGGCGCTTGTACTCGTGCAGACGCTTGATCATCGTGTTGAACATGGTGTTCGGGTCGATGTCGAAGCCGTACTTGCGCTTGGCGAACGCAGCGAAGTCGTTCTTGTTGGCCTGCTTGACGGCGGCGAACTTCTTGACGAACTCCGGATCGTCAGCCAGCGGGATGAGGCCCTTGAGCTGCTCGAGGTCGGACAGCCACGCGTCGGTGCCCAGGCCCTCGGTGATGAGGTCGGACATGCGCGGGTTGGCGAGCTTGATGAAGCGGCGAGGAGTGACGCCGTTGGTAACGTTGGTGAACTTGTCCGGGTACACGGAGGAGAAGTCCTTGAGGGTGACGTCCTTGAGCAGCTCGGAGTGCAGCTCGGCCACACCGTTGACGTAGGAGCCGCCGTAGGTGGCGAGGTACGCCATGCGGACGGAAGCATCCTTGCCGTCGGTGTAGATGCGCATGCGCTCGATCTGATCGTCGGCGACGCCCTTGGCCTTCAGCTCGGACATGAACTGCTCGTTGATCTTCTTGATGATCTCAAGGTGACGCGGCAGCAGCTCACCGATCAGGGAGGCCGGCCACACTTCCAGAGCTTCCGGAAGCAGGGTGTGGCAGGTGTAGTTGAAGGTCTTGTTGGTGATGGACCAAGCGGTATCCCAGTCGTAGCCGTACTCGTCAATCAGGACGCGCATGAGCTCCGGGATGCCGATCACCGGGTGGGTGTCGTTGAGCTGGAACACGATCTTGTTCGGCAGCGTGGTCAGGTCAGGGTTCTTCTCGCCCGGGTAGAACACGCGGATCGCGTCGTGGATGGATGCAGAGACGAAGAAGTACTGCTGCTCGAGGCGCAGCTTCTTGCCCTGCGGGGTGGAATCCTCCGGGTAGAGGATCTTGGAGATGTTCTCAGCCTCAACCTTCGGGATCACGGCGTCGAGGTAATCGCTCTTGTTGAAGGTGAGCAGGTCGAACTCGTCGTAGGACTTCGCGGTCCACAGGCGCAGCGTGTTCACACGGCCGGACTTGTAACCCGGAACCATGTAGTCGCACGGGACGGCGCGGACAGCCCACGCCGGCTTCCACACGCGCTTGCCGTTCTCCTCGACGACTTCGCCGCCGAAGTTCACGCGCTGGTCGCGGTTGTAATCGACGTGGCCCCACGGCTCCTCGTTGACGAGCCAGTAGTCAGGGGTCTCAATCTGCTTGCCGTTCTCGTCGAACTCCTGCTTGAAGATGCCATACTGGTAGCGGATGCCGTAGCCGAAGGCCGGCACGCCGATGGAGGCGAGAGAATCGATGTAGCAGGCGGCGAGACGGCCAAGACCGCCGTTGCCCAGGCCCGGCTCGTACTCGGCGTCGATGACGTCCTTGGTGTCGAAGCCCAGCTCCTTCATGGCGCCTTCGAACTGCTCGGTCAGGCCGGCGTTCAGCAGCGCGTTCTCCAGCTGCTTGCCCATGAGGAACTCAGCGCTCAGGTACCCAACGGCCTTGGTGTCGCCGTTGACCATGTCGTGCTGGGTCTTCATCCAGGAATCCACGAGGTGGCGGCGCACGGCAGCAGCGGTGGCCACATACACATCAGCGGCGGTCGCCTGCTCCGGCGTCACGCCCTGGGTGTACTTGAGCTGCTCGCGAATCTCGTCGGTGAACTCACCGGAAGTAAGCGAAGACTTCGGTGCAGTGATTTCGGTCATTATCTGACTCCCTTTGACGGAACCTATTCCAAGAACCATTATGCCTGAAAGTCTCGGCATTGGCACGGCCTGACAAGCGCGGTGCGCCCCTTTCTGCATACGTTCTCAGAGGTTGATATTAACATCACCCCCTCAACCACGCGCAATCGCCCTGCATCAGGGAGCCGAGCCATCTTTGTCTTTACTGAATTAATCAATGCATGAAACCCATTCTCGTGCGGTTCACGCGCAGGCCGACAAGATGAAAGCAATCGTTTGCAAAAGCGACACGCCCATCATGTGACCGCCATCGTGCGACCGCGAAGAGCGCCGCTACCGGAGCGCTTTTCTTGATTCTGTCCTCATCGGTATATGCAACGACGACAGACAATACGTCATCCCGAGAGGCAGAGATTACTAAGCAAACGATTAATCACCCCACGATACGACTACTCCCGCAATGGCTCAGTCACACCATTAGCACCACGATTTTTCCGATACGCCCACTTTCCGAAGCCATCGGAAACAAACCGTGGCATATAGGAACCAAAGTTATTGCTTATCATCCCCGCAGGCGTTGTGGCCGTAAGCGTGCTGGGGCATCGGACTTGCTTCCCCACGCCTTGCCCGGCCTCAAAGGACACAATCAAGCTTGCCGTGCGGCCCGGGGAGTTGTCAATCGCGTATGCCGGGACGTGCACTGCGCGCGGAAAGCAAGCATCCGGCAGCCCTGATACGCCGATAACGCGTCGTTGTGTATGCCCGGACATACACAAGCCGGCAGACGCCAAGCGATTGTATCGTTCCGCTGCGCCTTCCATCTGGTTACGTATGACACCGCATACGCAACCAGATGGAACGTCAAAAGCAATACCTTTGGTTATGCTCAGTCCTCAATAACGCAAACAGGGGCGCCCCGAACGGGACGTCCCTGTACAGTGCGGCACGCTCAAAGCATGCGGAATCCTTGATGGATGACGGTGACGGTGAGGTTGGATACGTCAATCCGCCAAAATATAGAAGGCGACGAATGCGCCAGACGAATGCTCCGAATGAATGGGCGGCAGCCGATCAGGCCTGCTCAGGCTCGGCGGCGTCATCCGCCTCGCCTTCAGCCTCGTCGTCATCCTTGTTCAGGCCCAAATCAACCGGCGAGGAGCTGTTCTCCCACGGCTCCTCCCACGGATCGTAATCCGGGTTCTGCTGCTTGTAGATGTACATACCCGCTACAGCGGCGAGCAGCGCTCCGAAAAGCAGCGCAAAGAACTTCCAACCGTTAGAAGACTTCTGCTCCATGACGGCTCCTTTCAGGTACCAGGTGACCTGCCCATCCAAGTCAACTCTAGCTACCATAGTACGGCCTCGATTGTGACGATTGAGTGGAAGAGCGGCAAGAGCCCACCTGCCAGGGGCGTATTCCCGCCGACAGTGCGCCGGCGGGCGTTACAGTGGGACCATGCGAATTGGCAGCTTTACCCTCGATCGTCGGTCCGTGACAGCTCAGTGGCGTGGCGGAGGACCTGTCGTCACCGCGGCGATTTGTGTGGTCTGCGTCATCGTGTGGCTGCTGGAGGTCCTGCTTCAGCACGTGTCCCCCAGCTTGTTCACGGCGATGCTGGGGCAGGGGATGTTCATGCCCATCGCGGCAGTGGAGCATCCGTGGACTTGGCTGACCTCGATGTTTCTGCATTCCCCATCCTTCCTGCATGTCGCGTTCAACATGATGGCGCTGTGGTCGGTAGGGCCGGTATTGGAGCGGATGTTCGGCCATTGGCAGTATCTGGCGTTCTACTTGATCTGCGGATTGGGCGGCGCCACCGCACTCACCCTGTGGTGCCGGGTGACCGGGAATTGGCTGATGGCGGCATACGGGGCATCCGGCGCGATATTCGGTCTGTTCGCAGCGCTGCTGGTGGTCTTTATGAAAAGTGGCGCCGATCTTCGATCGATGCTGGTGTGTATGGTCATCAACTTCGCGCTGCCGGTGATCATGCCGAATGTCGCATGGCAGGCGCATGTCGGCGGTTTCGTGGTCGGCGGTCTGCTGACGTGGCTGCTGGTGGACGGGGTGCCTGCGCTGCGAGGGCAATCCGCCAGTCGTCGAATGTGGATATATGGCTCGGCTGTGACGGTTGTGCTTGTGGCTGCGTTGATCTTGTGCGTGCCGCCGATTGGGCAGGTCGCGTAAACGGTTGCTGGACAGCTGACGTTCCGGCCGGCGTGATGGCTGGCAGCGGGTGGCAGCTGCCGTATCTCGCCGCAGTGCGATTTCGCGGTCGCATGCCACGGAGATACCACCAACCAGAAGCGTTCAGCGACCGGCACCAAGCCGCGGTGCGATAGCCGTGTCACATGACAGACGGTTTGCCGCCGATTCACAGGGTGATACGACCGACATCAGGCCGCAGTGCGACAGCTGTGCTGCATATGGGCAGTTGGGCCAATATGGGAATCCCACATCCGTCGATTGCTGATTCTCAGGCTTGTGCCGCAGCGACATAACAGTGCGCAATAGTCACAAAAACGGAATTACACCGGTGTAGTTTTCCACATCTGTGGACAAGACGGTGGATAACTTGGGTATAAGTGGGGTATAAGTCGTGGAAAACTGTGCAAGTTATCCACATACATATCCACAAATTGTGCATTTCCAAGGATTTTCAGGTGTGGACGATGTGCACAAATAGTTATCCACAATTTCAAAATCTATCGATATTCGATAGATTTCTCTAGTGGTCCCCCAACGCCAAGACCCCTAGATGTGGTGTTGCCCACAGATTATCCACCGAGTTGTCCACTTATCCACATTTGGTGGATAATCGCCCGCCCTCCCCGACTAATGCCAACCAGCCCACCCCAACCGTCACCGTCACAACAACCATCCGCCGTGTCACCCACGTATGATGGCGGCATGGATATCAACGAGCAGACACGACGCTTCATCGCCGCCCACCGCACAGAGCAGGTGCGTGATATCGCGCTTCACGCGCATCCCGAGGACGGAACCGACCTCGCCGTCGCGCTCGACTGCATCGAAGGCTGGCAACGCGCGCGCACCAAACTCCCACAATGGGCGGCATGCGAGGACATCATCTATCCCCCGCATCTGGCCATGGAACAATGCTCATCCCAGTCCACCGCACAATACAAGACAGACCTCGCGCAACGCCTCTCATCCGGGGCGCCGCACCCCACCACGCTGATTGACATCACCGGCGGATTCGGCGTCGACTTCTCGTACATGTCCCGCGTATTCGACCGCGCCGTCTACATCGAACGTCAACAGCACCTGTGTGAGCTCGCAGAACACAACATGCGTGCGCTCGGCATCGGCAACGCCAGGATCGTGAACGCCGATGCGGCCGCAATCTTAGACGAACTGCCCCCAGCCACGCTCATCATGGCGGATCCCGCCCGCCGGGACGCCCACGGCTCCCGAACCTACGCAATCGCGGATTGCACACCCAACATGCTTGCGATACTGCCGAAACTGGCCGGCATCGCGCCCATCATCATCAAACTCTCCCCGATGCTGGATTGGCATCAAGCCGCTCAGGACTGCAATCGCGCGCTCGACGACGCGGCGACGCCAGCCGCGGTATCAGAAATCCACATCGTCTCCGTGCACAACGAGTGCAAGGAGCTGCTGCTCGTCATCACCCGACACGGCGCTGAAGACGGCGAAACCGACACCTTCCCGCTAGTCACCTGCGTCGACGACGACACCGTATTCAGCTTCCACGCCCAAGACACAGCCGGCACAAAGGCCCAGGAACGCAAACAGCTGCGACACAACACCCAGCCGACGGCCCCGGACCAGCCTGCATACCTCTACGAGCCGAACGCATCGCTGATGAAAGCCAGCTGCTTTGACCTACTCGCGCAGCGTTTCGGCGTCACGCAAATCGACAGTAACAGCCACTTGTTTGTGTCGGACAAGCAGGTTGATGCGTTCCCGGGACGAGCATTCGCCATCAACGCATATGGACCGGTCAAACACACGCTGCGCGGCATCAAGCAAGCGAATATCGCGGTACGGAATTATCCCGCGAGCGTGGCGCAGGTGCGCAAACGTTATCACATCGCGGATGGGGGAGATACTTTCGTATTTCTGACGACCATGTCAGGGAAGAAAACGGCATTCGTGTGCGTGAAAGCGTAGATAATCTGCCCGTATGTTGTAGATAATCTCTGAGTTGGCGATTGTCCCCCGACTGCCCCATTGCACCACGCCGCCTGTCTGCCCACACTCCGGCGCGGGAGGCGGGATTGCGGCGTTCGCCGACTACGCATGTCTCTCGGCGGCCACCGCTGTGCGTTACGCGCTACGCGACGGCCACCGAGAAACCATAAGCGGTCAGTGCCACCCCATGGTCATCAGGAAGCCGATCATGATCAGCGCGCCGCCGACAGCGAGATTCCACATGCCGATGGCGGGAATCGGATACTTGCCAGTCAGGTAGTACACCACCGCCCAAACCAAGCCGATAATCATCAGCGCGCAGAACAGCGGCACGAACCAACGCGGGTTCGACTTGGTGCTCTTGATGCTTTCCTCGACGCGCTTTGTGTTCTCAGCCTGACGCTTCATCATGCGCTGCATCTGCGGAGTCATCGATGATTTGTCGGCGGTGGCATTCAGCACGGCTTCGACTTCATCCATCGGGATGCCGTAATCGTCGTCGCTCGCTCCATCATTGGACGCGGTGGCGTCCGACACGTTGTCGACCGACTGCTCGTCGGTTTCGTGCAGCTCTTCGTCAGCCATGTGCATAGTCTCCATTCGAATAGGCTAAAAAGTCATCATAGCGGCTACACTCGAAAGCAGCGAACACGGCGGAGGCGAAATGAGCAGACACACCGGAAAACATGGGGTCAAACACTCCATGCTGGGCGGCATTGCCGTGTTCGTCGTCGTCGCCCTCACCGGGTTCCTGCTCGCCACCAACATCCGCGTGAATCGCACCGCAACCGTCACCTCCGATACGGCGCAGATGGTTGAACAGCGCGTCGAACAAGCCAACAAACTGCGCAGTGAAGTCAGCAAACTCAACTCGCAGATCAACACATTGAACAAACTCGCTGGCACGGGCAGCAGCGACTCCTCCAACAGCGAGGACGCCGGCTCAAGCACCGTCCTTCCTGCCGTTCAGGGGCCGGGCGTCACCGTCACGCTTGACGATTCGCCGTTGTGGAAAACGATGGTGAACAGCTCGGGTTCTGCTTCGAATATCAACGATTATGTGATTCATCAGCAGGATATCGAGGCGGTGGTCAACGCGCTCTGGGCCGGTGGGGCAGAGGCGATGATGATTCAGGATCAGCGCGTGTTGTTCAACTCCGCTGTGATTTGCGTCGGCAATGTCCTGATGTTGCAAGGCAAGCAGTATTCGCCGCCGTACACGATTTCCGCAATCGGGCCGACCGAGGACATGATCGACGCGCTGGCGGACTCCCAGGCCGTGCAGGTGTATCAAGAATATGTGAGTGCTTTCGGGCTCGGCTGGAATGTCGAAACGAAAGATACGCTGAAATTCCCGGAATCGCCGCTGGCGATGCAGCCACTGAAATACGCCACAGCGACCGGCAATGGGAATGCCGAGACTGAGAATTCCGGCGGTTCCAGCTCCGGTTCCGAAGGAGCCGGCACCGGCAGTTCCGAAGGCGCATCGGGCGATTCGTCCGATGCCGGAGCAAGCAGCAACAACGCAACAAGTAACAATACAAGCAACTCCGGTAATACCGACGCCTCTGGTTCCACCGGAACGACCACGTCAAGCCCATCTTCGGCCAGCACACAAGGGGACTGACCGCATGACACCCAATTCCACCATCACCCATTAGGACAATCAATCATGAGCGACCCGACATCACCGTCATACGAATCCGCACAGCCGCGTCAGCACAACGCCGCGCCGGCACAAGCTGATGCCGATTACACCGCACAATCAGTGCCTGACGCCGCGCAATCCGGGCAGGCTCTACGCTCCAGGCGTGCCGCGCAATCCGAATCTTCCTCACAATCCAATCGCACCGCTCATTCCGAGCCTGCCAAGCGCCTCGGCATCGGCTGGCAAATTATCGGTATCATCGCAGAACTCCTCATCACCGCGGCGGTTATTTGCGCGCTGTACATCGTATGGCTGTTCTGGTGGACCGGCGTGCAATCAGAACACACTCAGGCCGAAACCCGCGAATCGACCACCAGCACGTGGACACAGCCCGCAACAAACGGATCTGGCACGGCAATCGCCAAAGAACAGGCGGGCGACCCTCCAGTACAGCCGGCCAGCGCAAACGAGGGCGAGCTCGTCGCGGAAGTCTACATTCCGCGGTTCGGCAACCAATGGGTGCGCAACATTGTGCAGGGAACCAGTCTCGAACAGCTCAACAAGCATGGTATGGGGCATTACGACAACAGCCAGATGCCGGGCGCAATCGGCAATTTCGCGTTCGCGGGCCACCGCGCCGGCTACGGATCGCCGCTGGCAGACATCGATAAACTGCAGACGGGCGACGCCATCATCATCCGCACCCAAGATTACTGGTACGTGTACCGGTATACCAGGCATCTTGTCGTACTACCGACCGAAACGCAAGTGGTCGCCGCCAATCCGGACAACCCGGGCAGCGCACCCACCAAGCGCATGCTCACCATGACGACATGCACACCGCGGTATTCCACGCCGACACATCGCTGGATTGCCTACGCCGAATTCGCGTACTGGGCGAAAGTCTCCGACGGCGTCCCCGCAGAACTCGCTTCGGACGCTTCCGGGGCAGTCAGCTTCTCCAGCACGCCGACACCATCAGCGGCTTCGAAGCTCGATTCCCTCACGCCGGTTGTACAGTGGGCGCTCATTATCTACGCCGTACTGTTCATCGCAGCCGCCATCGTGTGGCGTTGGCCGGTGCTCAAAGCCATCCGCGAGGGGCGTCGACAGCGGCCGGATGCAAGCATTTACGGCACGATTCTTCGGCTTCAGCCGGGCGTGTTGCCGATTCGTATCTTGCTGATGGCATTACTCGCCGTCGCCGCGGCCGCCGCCCTGCTTCAATGGGTGTACCCGTGGGCGGCGTCCACAATCCCGATACTCCAGCAGATGTCGAACTATGTCGCTGTGTAATATGGCTTGCAATACTGGCGGCTTGCTGCTGGCTGATGACGTGCCTTCTGACACAACACAGTTGACACAACACAGTCGACACAGAACGGTAAAGGAGAGGCAATGACGGATTCAGCGCATATCCTGGTCATCGACAACTACGATTCCTTCGTCTACACGATTGTGGGGTATCTGCGCACCTTGGGCGCCACCGTGGATGTCGTGCGCAATGACGCCATCGACCCGTCGACGCCGGGTGTCACCGACGGATACGATGGCGTGCTCATCTCGCCGGGGCCGGGGACCCCGTCGGAATCCGGGGCGAGCGAAGGCATGATTCGACTGTGCGCGGCCACCGGCAAGCCGATGTTCGGGGTCTGCCTTGGATTGCAAGCACTTGCCGAGACTTTCGGGGCCACCGTAGACCATGCGCCGACCATCATGCACGGCAAAACCAGCCAGGTCGAGCATATCGACGATGAAATCTTCGCCGGTGTCGCGAACCCGATGACCGCGACCCGCTACCACTCGCTCGCCATTGAGCCAGATTCGCTGCCGGACGAGCTGGTTGTCACCGCGCGTGCGCTCGACGATCACACGATTCAGGGCATCAAGCACCGCGAACTGCCGATGTATGCCGTGCAGTTCCATCCCGAATCGGTCATGACGCAGGATGGTTACCGGCTGCTGGCGAACTGGCTCGCCGTGTGCGGACAGACGAACGCCGTGGACAAGGCTCAGGGGCGTCAACCGAAAATCATGAAGACCCGCTGATTTCTTCGCGTACCTGTGGGGTCGCGGCGGGACGCTATCGGCGCGGCGGGCGCGGTAGTCGCGGTGCATATAGGCGAGTGCGATTCGCGCGTACGTGCGATATGAGACACGCGCAGAAGGGCGAAACGGCAGTTATCAGCGGGCTCACCACAATCCCCACCCCCTCCTCAGCAGGAGACTCGTACAGAAGCGCGAAGTTCAGTTATCAGCCGCAGTCAAGGCAAGCACGCGCCGAGAGAGCCATGCTCCCGCAAACTGGTTACACTGGTTAAGCTGAGGCGGCTGATCATGCCTGTCGCGCCGGTTACGTTGAGCGCGGCGCCAGTGCGACCAGATTGAGTGGTCGAGAGCGGCGGGAACGACTGTTCCTCAGCGTGTTCTGTTCATTTGAGTTGTTCGGTGTCATCACTTTTTCTGGACGGTTTCGTCGTTCAATCTGAACGGGTTGAGTGGCGGGGTTGTTCGAGGATCAATCCAGGGGAGTGGGATTTCGGCGGATGACCGAGCACTCCGGCACTGAATCCGAAAACGGCAGGCTGAATCGGAATCAGTCTTTGCATCCCATAGTGCCTAGCATCAGGGATTTGCCATGGCAACACCACAGAACCGCGAAATTCCAATGATTTGCCCGTACCATGCACGGGTGGATGACGCCAGACCATGTGTCCAAGTCGACCGGACCACGGACCGAATCAGAAAACGACACCCGAAACCCAATCCAGTCCACAACATGCCCGACCGCAACATGCCCGCCGACCACGACACCACCACGAACCCGCAGAATACCAAGGAACCCACCAACACCTCAAAACCAGCCACCGGCACACCTGCCTCGCAGCGACCCGAACCTGCGGACCAAATCCGAAATTGAGAGCCGAAGACCGATCCAGTCCACACCGACACCGGGCCACCAACCACGACACCACCACGAAACCACGGAATACCAATAATCCGCACACACCACGATAATTAATCATTGCCAAGCGAGCCGCTTGAACCACCCGAACCACGGACCAAATCGGATAACGACGCCCGAAACCCGATCCAGTCCGCACCGGCACCGGACTGTACCCGGCCCGCCAGCGTAACCGGCTGGGCACAGAAGCAGGAGACCCACAACGGTTAACGCAACACCCACAACAACGTGATGGCCCGGAACACCACCGATGCAGTGTTCCGGGCCATCACGCGTTTGCTAGCAGATAGCTGTCAGCCGTTATTGCCACTCTGACCGCTTCCCTGCTGGTTATCCGTTCCCTGCGACGTCGAGCCCGCGGATGAGGACGTTGACGCCGACGACGATGACGACGCAGACTTGGTGGTCAGCGTAATCGAGGCGCCCTTATCCGCCTGCGTTCCGGCAGCCGGGTTCTGCGCGGTCACCAGATCAGTGTCCTTCGCACCCTGCGTGGAGTTGGACACCGTGAAGCCGAGGCCTTCGAGCGTGGCCTTCGCCGACGCATACGTTGCCCCGACAACCGAGGGGACAGTCACCTGCTCCTTGCCCTTGGACACATACACGTTAATCGTGGACCCCTGCTCGATCGAGGTTCCAGGCACCGGGTCGAGGCGCGTCACCGCACCGGACGGCACCGTATCAGAGTTTTCCTCCTCAACCGACGTATTGAAGCCGCGTTTCTGCAAGGTGCTGAGCACCGTGTCCTTCGACTGTCCGACCAACCCATCAGGCACCTTGGTCATGCCCGAGGAGATGTACAGCAGAATCGTCGTGCCCTTCGACTGCTTGGACCCGGCAGCCGGGCTCGTACGCGTCACATTGTCCTTGGCCACCGTGTCGCTGTCCTCGGTCTGCGTGCTCGCGGCCACCTTGAATCCAGCCGCCTCCAGCGCCGAACGCGCGTCATCCTGCGATTTGCCGCTCACATCAGGAACCGTTCCCGTTGACGGGCCGGCCGAGAACCACACTTTGACCGTCGAGCCGGCGGCCACCTTCTTGCCGCCCGCCGGGGACTGCTTGGTGAACGTGCCCTTCGGCTCGGTGGAATTCGTATCTGTTTCCACCTTGATCTTCAGCCCTGCCGCCTCAAGCTTCGCCTCGGCACCCGCTTCGGTGGTGGAGGAGGAGAAGGTCGGGACCGTGACCATCTGCGTTTTCTTGGAATGCATAAGAGCGAACACGATACCGCAGATTGCGGCAATCGCGACGATGGCACAAACCACAGCGATGATGATGCGCTTCTTCTTGCGCTGCTGTTCCGCCTCACGCTGCTGCGCACGCGTTTCACCATCTCCCGTCTCCACGAAAGGATTCGTGGTCACCGGCATCACCGGATTGGTCTGCGTGGTGACTTGCGGAGGGGTCATCACCTGGGTCGCAGTCTCGCCGCCGCGCGCCACGGGGTTCGCCAAATCGGTCAACTGGTTGAACGTCGCCGCAATCGGCACGCCGCCGTTCATGAAGGTCAGAATGTCGTTCTTGAACTCGGTCGCGGTCGCATACCGGTTCTGACGGTCCTTCGCCATGGCTTTCGCGCAGATGTTGTCCCACATCTTCGGCAGGCCTGGAATCACCGCGCTCGGGGGCGTCGCAGCCTCGGAGACGTGCTGGTAGGCGATGGCGACCGCGGAATCGCCGGTGAACGGCGGACGGCCTGTCAGCATCTCATACAGCACGCAGCCGGCGGAATACAGGTCGGAGCGCATATCTACGGTCTCACCACGCGCCTGCTCGGGGGAGAGATATTGGGCTGTGCCGACCACACCCTGCGACTGGGTCATGGTGGCTGCGGAATCGTCCAAGGCACGCGCGATGCCGAAATCCATGACCTTGACGACACCCTGGTCGGAAATCATGATGTTGCCGGGCTTGATATCGCGGTGGATGATACCCATGCGGTGCGAGTATTCGAGCGCGTTGAGCACGCCAAGCATCACCTGCTCGGCGTCACGCTGGCTGAGCGGGCCGTTGGCTTTGATGATGTCGCGCAGGGTCTGCCCCTTGACGTATTCCATCACCAGATACGGCACACGCTCGGTCTGTCCGCTCTCGTTGACGATGGTCTCCTCGCCCGAATCGTAGATGTTCACGATGTTCGGGTTGTTCATCTGTGCAACTGAGTGGGCCTCACGGCGGAACCTTGTGAGGAAGATCTCGTCATTGGCGAGGTCGGAGCGCATGATCTTGATGGCGACGGTACGCCCCAGACGCTTGTCGAGCGCCACGCGCACCTCCGCCATGCCGCCTCGGCCAACGAGCTGGCCGAGCTGATATCGGCCGTTCGCCAACGAAGTGGGTACACTGCTGCTCATTGCTGCTCCTTCCATTGCGGGCGGAATGTCGAACTCACTGTCCGCGGCTCCGCAGTCCCGCTAATGAATACTTGTTTCGGCTGCTGCCCGTCCGGCATATCTGCCGTGGCCGCCGCGCCGGCATGCGGCGTACTGCTCACCCTTCGGGGCAGACGCCCGTGGGACGGCACGATGGTCGTGTCATCGCTCAGTTTGGTTTCCTGGTCCATCAGCCGTCGATCAATACGTGACAGCGTGCGCGACACCACGAGAGCGTCTTTCGGACGATCCCGCGGGTCCTTGGCCAGCATGGACATCACAAATTGCCGCAACTGCAAATCAACCGTGTCAGGCAACGGAGGAACAGCCTCGTTCACATGGGCTGCCGCGATATCAACCGGGGTCGCTCCCGTAAACGGGCGATGCCCGCACAGCCCCTCATAGGCGACGACACCCAGCGAATAAATGTCCGACTGGGCTGTAGCCTGCTTGCCCTGTGCCTGCTCCGGCGAGATGTATTGCGCTGTACCTACCACCATGCCATCTTGGGTGATTTGCTCCTGATTTGTGGAGTACGACACGCCGAAATCCGTAATTTTCACTTCTCCATCATCGGAAACCATGATGTTCGCCGGCTTGACATCGCGGTGAATCACGCCATGCGAATGCGCCACGAACAGTCCGCGCGCCACCTGAATCAGGATCGGCAGCAACTCGGTGGGATCCATCGCACCCTTTTCGTGATAGATATCCGCCAAGGATTTGCTCGGCACGTATTCCATGATAAGGAAGCCGATACCGTCATGCTCGTAGTATTCGAACAGCGCGGCGATATTGGGGTGGGCGAGGTTCGCGGAATTATGGGCCTCGGCACGCAAACGACGCAGCTTCGCCTCGCTGTTGGCCGCGTCGCTTCGCAGCGCCTTGATGGCGACAGGGCGCCCAAGCTGGATATCGTAGCCCTTCCAGACTTCGCCCATACCACCTTGCGCAAGTCTGCGGTCCAGGCGATAGCGGCGATGAATCAGCTGTCCTTCAATCAGTTTCACTGCTTCAACGCCTCCTCCATCACCTGCTTCATAATCGGCCCGGCAGCGGTAACACCGAATGTATTGACATTATGTACCACAACAGCGACCGCAATCTGCGGGTTGTCTGCGGGAGCGAAGCCCATCACCCACGCGTCAGTCGATTGGTTGCCTGCGCCAATCTGCGCGGTGCCGGTTTTCGCAGCCACTTTGACGCCGTCGATGGCGAGCGTCGGGCTTTCCTTGGTGACCACGTCCTCCATCATGCCGGTCAGAGCGGAAGCGGTGTTCGAGCTCATGGTTTGGGACATGACCGTAGGGCTGGTTTCCGAGATGGTCGACAAATCGCTGGCACGCACACGGTCGACCAACGTCGGCTGCATCAGGGTGCCGCCATTGGCGATGGCCGCCGCGATCATCGCATTCTGCAGCGGGGTTTCGAGCGTATCACCTTGGCCGATAGACGCGAGGGCGAGCTTGTCCGAAGGCAGATTCGATGGGAAGGTGGAGGCGACTGCCTTCATCGGGCTGCCGGTGGAAGCGGAACCATCTACGGTGATTGACTGGCCGAATCCGAATTTCTTCGCCTGCTCGGCGATGGCGTCCCCACCGAGTGCGACCCCGAGCTGGGCGAATGCGGTGTTGGACGAGTAGGCGAGGGCGTCGGACAGGGTCAACTGCCCGTTGGTACCGTTCGCCGCCGGGGTGGCGTTCGTCAGCTGGGTTGCCGTGTTCGGCAAGGTATACGCACTGCCGGCGGGAATCTGCGTGTCCGCCTGATATTTACCGCTTTCCAACGCCGCCGCCGCGACGACCGTCTTGAACGTGGACCCGGGCGGATACAGTTCGGAAGTCGCGCGGTTGAGCATTGGATTGGTTGAGTTCGATGTCAGCTGGGCGTAAGCGTTGTTAACTTTCGTCGTATCATGCTGCGCGAGCACGTTCGGATTGTAACTGGGCGTACTCACCATCGCGACGATTCTGCCCGTCTTCGGCACGATGGCGACGACCGCGCCGTCATAGCCTTGGCTGGAGAGCGCCTGATAGGCGGCATCCTGAAGTTTTGTGCTGATGGATGTCTCGATGGATGCGCCCTTGTTTTCGGTTCCGGTGAGTAGCGCCTTGAATTTCTGTACCGCCAGCGCGTTTGACGTACCGCTGAGCAACGTGGCCCTCGACGCTTCGATGCCGCGGTCGGCATTCTGGCTGATGGAGAAGAAGCCGGTGACGGGCGCGTATTCCTCACCGCTCGAGTAGGAACGCTGGTAGGAGAACGCGTCGTTCGACGGGTCGGACTTCGCGAGGACGGTACCGTCGGATGCGAGAATCGACCCTCGCGGGGCGCCGAACTGGTAGTACAGCGCACGACGGTTACGCGGATCGGAATTCAGTTCGTTCGCGCGGAATGCGGTGAATACCGTGGTGGAGCACCCCAGAATCACGAACAATATGACAACGATGGTGAAAATCTGCCTGAGGCTCTTGTTCATCGGGCTCCTCCTTTCACCGTTCGTGGCGTGGATTGCGGCGGCGCCGGCGGAGTCGGGGGAGTGCCGGCGTTCCCGTCTTGCGCGGCTTGGTTCTGTGCGTCTTCGACCTGTTCGGCGTGGGCCCCGCGCGTCGGCCAATGGCTGGTCGTCGTAGCCGGGGAATCATCATCGGCGGCGAAATCACGCCAATCGGCCCAATCGCCTTGTTCATCGTGATCGTCTTGTTCTTCGGCATCATACAGCCCTTCCGGCTGCGATGCGTCGTCAACCATGATGGTCGGGGCATCCTCGATTTGGGTTGCCTGCACGGCGTCTTCGGCGTGGGCCGCATGGCTTGCGTGAGCACCGTGCCGAGGCTGATTTTCATCGTCCTTGGCAGTCTGCGCGGCTGATTTTGCGCGTTCCTTGAGCTCATGGTCGCGCAGCACGGCCAAAGCCTCATACTGGAAGGTGTCAGAAGTCAGTTCGGGTTCGGGCTTGTTCGCAGCATTCGAAATGATCAGCAGCAAGGTGATCAGAATGTAATTCGCAATCAGTGAAGAACCGCCGGCGGCCATGAACGGCATGGTCAGACCGGTCAGCGGAATCACCAATGTAATACCGCCCACGACGGTGAACACCTGCACGGCCATCGTGAACACCAGTCCCGAGGCGAGCAGCTTGCCGAATCCATCCTTGATTTTCATCGCGGTAATCAAACCGGAGGCGATGATCACCAGATACAGGGCGAGCACGGCCAGCAAACCGGTCAAACCGAGTTCCTCGCCCACGGACGAGTAGATGAAATCGGAATTCGCCAGTGGTGTCAGGCTCGGATGCCCCTGCCCGAGCCCGGTGCCCATCAAACCGCCGGACGCAAGGCCGAACAGGCCGGTCACCAACTGCTCGGAGCCGCCCTGGCGGTTGTACACCTTCGCGTCGAAGGGGTGCAGCCAAGCGTCGATACGGTTGTCCACATGCGCGAACATGCGGCTGGCGATGACCGCACCCGCAGCGAATGCAAGAATGCCGATGACGATCCAGCTCTTCCGGCCGGTCGCCACATACAGCATGCACACGAACATCGCGAAGAACATGAGCGACGTACCCAAATCACGCTGAATCACGAGCACGCCCATCGACATGGCCCAGACCACTACGATCGGACCTAAGTCCTTAATGCGCGGCAGTTGCAGACCCAGCACCTTCTTGCCGCCGACAGCGAGCTGGTCACGGTGGTCGAACAGGTACGCGGCGAAGAAGAACGCGATGAACAGCTTGGCGAATTCACCCGGCTGCAATGAATACGAGCCGATGCCGATCCAGATTCGCGCGCCGCCAATCGTCTTGCCCAGACCTGGAATCATCGGGGACAGCAACAGTACGATACCGGCCACCATGCTCACGTACGAGAACCGTCTGAGCACGCGATAATCACGCAGGCAGATCACAAGAATGCAGCACAGCACCAACGCCAAGCACAGCCAAATCAACTGTCTCGTGCCGACATGCGTACCTTTCTGCTGGTCGATGCGAGAGATGAGCGTGATGCCGATTCCCGTCAGCAGCAGCACGCACGGCAGAATTGACTGGCTGGCGTACGGCTGGAATTTGAGCAACAGCGACCACAAGATGATGAACAGCACCGCGACAACGCCCAGCAGTATCATGTATTCGCTTGGGAACGACCCGGCGGTGCGTTCAAACATCTGGAAGAAGCCGATGAAGCTGACTGCCATCGCGAACAGCATCAACGACATCTGGCGCAGACGAGTGACGATCATCCAATCACCGCCCATGCATCGGCGGACCATGCGGCCGCGCCTGATATGGGGACCAGGGGAACGCGCACCGCAGCCGGGCTGGATGCGGCGGACGGGCTTGCCGATCCGTTTGCCGAGGGGCTCGCGGAAGAGCTGGCCGACGGACTAGCCGAGGGGCTCGCCGACTTGGAATCGCTGGAATCCGTAGACCCCTTGTTGTTTGCCCGTTCGGTCGCCTTGAAGTTTTTCATCTCCTGCTCAATCAGCTTGACGTGGCTGCGCGCCTCGTCCAAACTGTCCACGGAGATTCCGTCATGCAACTGGTCGCGCCAAGACTGCGGCAGGGACGACACCTTGATGTCGGTGTCTTGGATGGCGTGGGACAGCTCAACGCCGAACACATTCGTCGGAACGCCCTGATAGATCGACACTACGCCGTCATGCTCGCCGATGTAATACTTGGTCTGGCTCCACCGGTAGCCGGCGAATGCCAAGCCGAGCAACGTGGCGATGATCACGACGATGCCGACGATGATGCCAAGACGTGACAGATGGACACGCTTGCGGTGCGCCCGCTTCTGCTGCGCCTGCTCGCGCTGGATGGCCTTCGCCACCTCCGGATCGTTGGGATCGGCGGATATACGGCCGTCACGCTTCTTGACGACAGGGATTTCACCGGTGTCGGTATTGGGAATCTCGCCGTTTTCCTCACGCACTTGCGAAGGCTGCGCGACACGGGATTTCGGGCCCTGCTCCTCTTCCTTGGCCGCCTTGTCTTTTCCTGCGTGCACCGCGCCTTGGACCAGCGCCGCCGCACGCTGCGCAGGTGAGTTCTTGCCCGCCCGCAGAACCGGAGCCGAAGCGACCGGCTTATGCATAATATCGGCAATCGTTTCGAGGCTGGCGCTTGCCGCTCCGCCGACCAACGGGGTCTGATGCGGCAAATCGAAGGCATCGGCGTCAAGAGCGAGCGTGGCATCGCCGATCACCGCAGTCACGTTATCCGTGCTGCCGGCCTTCAATGCCATGGATACCAAGCGCTGCGCGCATTCCTCCTGATCGGAGACCGTGCTGAGCATTTCTTCGATAGTCGAATCCTCCAGCACGCCGCACAAGCCGTCCGAGCACAAGAGCCAACGGTCGGCAGGATGCGCTTCGCAGATGGCGATATCCGGGTGGGGGTCGATGTCAAAATCGCCGAGCACACGCATCACGACGTTGCGCTGCGGATGATTGCGCGCCTCGGCTGGACTGATGCGGCCGGTATCAATCAGATGCTGTACGTAGCTGTGATCGGTGGTCATACGCGACAGTTTCCCGTCACGAAGCAGATACGCGCGGGAATCGCCGATATGCGTCAGCACCCAGTACCCGGAAACCAAAGCGACTGCGACCACCGTCGTGCCCATGCCGGCGAGTTTGCGTTCATGTTTCGCTTTGCCGACAATCGCATCATGCGCAGCCATCACGGAGGTTTCCATCATCTGCGCCACAGCTTCCACACTGCTTTGCTCGTCATCCTGTTCAATATGAGCAAGCGAACGAATGGCGATGGTGGACGCGGTATCGCCGCCGGCATGACCTCCCATGCCGTCGCACATGGCGATCAGGCGTTCCCCGGCGAAGGAGGAATCCTGGTTATTGCTGCGAACCGTACCGACATCGGAAACGGTGGTCGAATAAAGGAACAACGTCTGTTTGGCTGCATTCGGCATCAGGCATCACCTCAGCTCGAACGTCGTGGCGCCGATACGGACAGGGACACGAGCGGGCAACACCGTCGGAGCACTGATACGGCGCTGATTGACCACCGTACCGTTCGTGGAGCCAAGATCCTCAATCACCCACGAGCCGGCTGTGGAATCAAGATAGACACGGGCGTGATGCGAGGAGACGAATTCGTCATCAAGCACGACGGTATTGGACGCCGCACGGCCGAGGGTAATCGGCGCGTTCCCCAGAGGAACGGAACTTCCGGCGAGCGGGCCGTCGATGACGACCAGCAAGGTCGGTTGGGCGGATTGACGCGGCGTTGGCGCGGATGATCTGCCCGCAGACGGCGCTGCGGGTGTGGGACTCTTTGACGCCTTGCGCGCTTTACGATCACGGCGACGACGCGACATTGATTTGTGGGGACTGAACGTCTCGATGTCACGACGCAAGGAACGCACGACAAGCCAGAGAAACACCCACAACAGGATGAGATACCCGTACTTGAGGATTGCGAAGGTAAGTTCGGTGGGCATAACGAAACTCGCTCTCAGGCTGGGTCAGTCCTGATCCTGCGACGAAGCCCAATACAGGATGCGGGTACGGCCGATGGTAATGGTGTTGCCGTCAAGCAACGTGGCCGCGGGAATCTGATGCCCTTCGACGAATGTGCCGTTCGTCGAGCCGAGATCGCGTGCGATCACGCCGTTATCGGTGATGTCGATTTCAAGATGCTTGCGGGAGATGCCCGGGTCGTCAATGACTATGTCGCAGCCGGAACCACGGCCGATTACCGTCTTCGGCTTGGTCAGCAGATACTGGCTGCCGTTGATTTCGAGCATCGGGCTATCCTGCGACTGGTTGTCGGTTGTGACGGGTACTGCGTTGCCCTGCACGGATTCCGAACTCAGCTTGAAGTTGCCTTTGCTCAGGTCAAGATCCTCTTCGAAAATCACCACAACCGGACCGACAAAAGCGTAATTCTGGCTCTTGGCGTACTGGGTGAGATTATCCGCAAGCTCATTGGCAAGCGCCTCGCTGCCCCACTGCTCGATCCGATCGAAATCAGGGGTACTCAGCTTAAAACGGTACTCATTCGGGGCCACCGTGCGATCGCGGCCGACCGGCATGGCTTCAGCGTCGATCTCACGCTCGAGGGCGCTTGACAGGTCGACGGGCTGCAGGTCCTTGGACCCGAACTTCGAAAACACACCGTTGACGGCGCCTTCCACGCTCTTTTCAAAACGGTCGAGAACGCTCATAGTGATCCCTTTCTATATCTTCGTCCATCCTACGCTGTGTCACCACCACGACCAAAATCAGACGCCAATACTTGCAATTTCTTCATTCAACGGTGCGCGGATGGTGATGCCGCCCAGAAAGAGGACGGGAATTGCGTTCGCGGGGATTCGTGGGAAGGACCGGGCGAGGTGGGGGCTGGGAGGTGGGGGTAGGGGTTGGGGAGGGTTGAGAGAGGTGGGATTTGAGAGAGGTGGGTTAGGAGAGAGGTGGGTTGAATTGAGTTGGAGGGCTTGGTGTTGGGGGAGGCAGGGTTTGAGGAGGTGGGTTGGGTTGAGAGGGGATTGGAAGAGCTGGATTGAGGTGGGAGGAGTGAGGTTCGGGGAGGCGGGGCTGAAGTGAGGTGAGGTGGGGGTCGGGGTGGGAGAGGTGGATTGGGAGAGATGGATTGGGTTGAGGTGGGAGAGATGAAAGTAGTTCACTGGGCTTACCAGGGCGGCATATTCGATCATTGCGTTTGCGGGGCGGAGAGCGGGGCCGGGATTGCGAGAGGATTCTTTAGGCCATCAGGGGGAAGGGCGGAATTGTTGAGGGAACCGGACACCCCGGCGCTGAATCGGGAATCGCACGCCGAAATCGGAACCAGTCCGAGCAGAAGCAGGACCGCGCCCGGCCACCACCCATGGCAACACCGCAAAACCTTGGAATTCCAACGTTCAGGCCACATCACAACAATCAGCCATTGCTGGCCCCACAGCCTGAATCCACCAAATCATGGACCAAATCAGAGAACAAGACTCCAAAACCGATCCAGTCCACAATTGCACCAACCTTCACGGCCCCACCCACAACAGCCACATCACAAAACCGTGGAATATCAGCAATCCATCCGCGCCGGTCATCAAACCGCAAGCCCGCAACCCGTCAACAGGCCCGAATCCATGGACCAAATCGGAGAACACGGGACGAAATCGGAACCGGTCCTCAACAGCGACAGACTGCACTCGGCCTTCAATCGCGGTGCCTTCCTCGCAAGCCCACACCAGAGTAGGCTGAAAGCATGAGTGAACTTCATACGCATACCATCGGTTCCGTCAGCGGCAAGCCGGAGCGGGCGGCCGACGACAGGCCTTCCGCAGACACGTCAGCAATCACTGCATCGACGGTCACGACGCCAGCGGTCACGACACCAGCGACGACATCTGCCGCCGCGGCAACCATCCAATCCGCCATCGAACAGTTCCCGGAACATAAAGCCCGCACCCTGCGGTTCACCTGCGGGGCACCGCGTTCGGCAACCGTAATCGGGGACGGTTCCCGGGCGTTGTTCCTGCGCTCCGACGGCCCGGAGGACAGCGTCACATCCCTGTGGCTGAGTACATTCGACACCGCCGCCGGCACGCACGAGGAAATCCTGCTCGCCGACCCGCGCGAATTGCTCCCCAACGCCGACGCCGAAGAGGTTCCCGCCGCGGAACGGGCCCGTCGCGAACGCGCACGCGAAGGCGGGCAAGGCATCGTGTCGTATTCGGTCGATGCTGCAGGCAACCGCGTGGTCTTCACCATCAACGGTCAGCTGTTCCTCACGCAAATCGACGATGACAGCTGCGGTGCGCACACACGACAGCTTGCAGTAGATGCTCTGTCTGCGACACCGGACGCTGACGACACCCCGCACATCGATGACGCGCACACCCATCACACCTGCGCTGACGAGAATGACGCCTTCGACACCGTAAACGACACCGATCCGAACGACTTGCTGCCGGTGCTCAACCCCCGCATCAGCCCGGACGGCCGTCATGTGCTGTACACAACCGGCGAGCATCTGGTCATGGTGGATATCGCGGATTGGCCGCAATCCAACGAATCCGGCGCGCCCAACACACCCGACAGCCCCAACGCCATCACACCTCTTCACGACGGCATCCGCGCAATCTGGGGCGTCCACAACGGCCCTGACCCCGCGGAACACACGTGGAGCATCGGCCTCGCAGAATTCGCCGCCGGCGAGGAAATGAACCGGTATGACGGATTCTGGTGGTCGCCCGACTCCAACGCCGTCATCTTCGAAACCTTCGACAGCTCCGCGGAACCGACTTGGTATATCAGCGATCCCACGAACCCCGACCGCAACGCGACCTCACGTCGTTATCCACAAGCTCTGACCCGCAACGCGGACGTCTTCCTCACCCTGGTTGACCTTGAATTCGACGGGCACGGCCAGTACAGCGGCATGGACGCCCGGCGCATCGCATGGGACCGCAAGGCGTACGAGTATCTCGCCGTCGTGCGGTGGACGGCAGGGCATCGTCCGCTGCTGCTCGTGCAGAACCGGCTGCAGAACCATGACCAGGTGCTCCAAGTCGAGCACAACGGCACCACCACCGTGCTCGAAGAACACACGAACCCCCAGTGGCTCGATCTGATCGCCGGAACGCCGGCATTCACCCCGGATGGGCGCCTGGTATGCGCGTTTAACGACATGGATACGGACACCAACCGTCTCACTGTCGACGGCAAGGCGTTCACCCCGGTCGGCTGGCAGGTGCGCACGGTTCTGGACGTCGGCGACACCGACGTGCTTGCCGTCGTGCAACGTACAACCGATAATCCGCAGGCCACCGACGTTCCGGACGCATGGGCCGACCAGGCGGACGAGCACGACGCCCGCAGCTTCGACGTAGTGCGATTCGGCTATGATGGCTCGATCACGCCGGTCACCATGTCGCCAGGCGTATGGACCGCATCGCGCACAGGACGCGGAATCGTCGTGTCCGGTAGGGATATGGATCATGCGAAATCACAGATGGTCCATCTTTTCGCGCTCGACGCCGACGGCGACCCCACGACCGCGAACCGGTTCCCCGCACTTGACAACCATCTGCGCGCCGACATCGCCAATTATGCTCAAACACCCGGATTCACGCCGAATACACGGTTCGTCAGATTGGGCGAGCACCGGCTGTATACCGCCATCACCCGGCCGAGCATCGACAGCCCGTACGCAGGCGCACAACGACTGCCCGTCCTACTCAAACCGTACGGTGGCCCGGGCCATCAGGAAGTCACTCTCAGCCAAGCAGCATACTGGGATGCGCAATGGTGGGCGGACCAAGGTTTCCTGGTCGTCACCGCCGACGGGCGCGGCACCACCGGCCGCGGACCGCGATGGGATCGCGAAATCTTCCACGATATGAAGCGCGTCACGCTCGCCGATCAAGTCGAAGCTGTACACGCCTTGCAGGAGGCGGCCCCAGAAGCGGACACCGACCGCGTCGCGATGATCGGCTGGTCATATGGCGGATTCCTGTCCGCGCTCGCCGTGCTTGACGCGCCACAAACCGTGCAGGCCGCGTGCGCCGGCGCCCCGCCCACCGACTGGACCCTGTACGACACGCATTACACCGAACGGTATCTCGGCCTCGACCCGGAAACCTACCGGTCCAACAGCATCATCGAGGACGCGCCCGGGCTGAGCCGTCCGCTCATGCTGATCCACGGGTTCGCGGACGACAACGTGAGCATCGCCAACTCTCTGCGCCTATCGCAGGCACTCATGGCGGCCGGAAAGCCACACACCTTCCTGCCGCTCACCGGCATCACCCATATGACCAACGACCCGACCGTCGCACGCAATCTGCTGATCCTGCAACGCGATTTCCTGATCCAGGCTTTAGGCATGACGCCGAGGGCATGAATCAAGCAACTCACGGCATCGCCATATCGCGTTGTCGCGGTGAAGCGGTGTGGTAGCTGAATAACGCCTGGGTATTGGCCATTCGCCCCACGGATGACCAATACCCGGATAATCCGTTTCGACTACAGTAGATGTCATGACGATTCCGCTGATCGACGAAAGCCATTACCAAGCGCAGATGGACACTGTGGTCATGCCCGCGCTCAAGCAATGCAGCACCGAGGGATGGATGGACCCCGCGCAGGCGCCCGGGCTCGGCGAGCCGGCAACGGAAGGCAAACTCCATTACGTTTGCTACGATGCCAAGGAATTCGACAAGCTCAATATCGAAGGCGCCACGGCGATGTTCAACGGGGCGATCGTCATATCACACGGTTTCACTGAATTCGCGACGAAATACAGCGAAATGATCTGGTATTTCATGCTCGCCGGATATTCCGTGTGTTTCCTGGAACACCGCGGACATGGCCGTTCCGTACGCGATATCGACAATCCATCCCTGGTGTGGATTGATGATTGGCATCGATACGTCGCCGATCTCAACAAATTCGCCTTCGACGTGGGCAGGGAATACGCGGGCGGACGGCCGCTGTTCCTGTACAGTCATTCGATGGGTGGCGGCATTGGCGCCGCACTGCTGGAAACATATCCCGACACCTTTGACCGGGCTGTGCTGTCCAGCCCGATGATCGCCCCGCAGACGGGAATGCCGAATTGGATCGCGTATCTGCTCTCAAGCCTGATGTGCGTCTGCGGATTAGGCAAGCATATCGTGTTCGGACAGAGCGAGTTCACGCCTGAACTCGATATGAGCGACCATCAAGGGGCATGCGAGGCGCGAGTACGCTGGTATCAGCAGCAACGCATCGACGATGTACACAATCAGACGTATGCGGCGACCTTCGAATGGGTGCGGCAGTCACTCAAGCTGTCACACGCGGTGCAGAAGCCGCGGGCATGCGAGAATATCGACACCCCACTGCTCCTGTTCCAAGCGGAGCGGGACCAATGGGTGCTCAATGAGGCGCAGAACCGTTTCATCCACTGGGTACTCAACGCCGGGGGGAACGCGAAACTCGTGCGCGTCCCCAGCGCGCTGCACGAAATCTTCAGCATGCCGAACGAAATCCTTGGGCCTTATCTTGAGCGGATTCTCGCGTTCTATGCGGATGCGGACGAGCTGAATCACTGACGTGGCACACTGCTGCGGCACCCGTCTGCTATGCGGCACGGTAATCGCACCACGACCAGATACCAGCCCGCCGCCGCTCACTCGCCGTCGTCGCTGCTGTCGAGAATCGACTTGAAGGGCATGTCCGGCAGGAAGCCGTCGTATGAATGCCAACGACGTTCCAGCTCCTTGTTCACCTCATCATGCTCGCGTTGGCCGCGTTTCGCGTATTCGCGCAACTCGTTCGGGCCCATCATCTTCACATCTGCCATGTCTTCCATGCTAGCCGCCGTAATACCGACACAACCACCGCCGACAGCGAACACGGCGAGCGCAACAAGCACAGCGAGCGGCGGGCCGGCAGTGAAACGACGCTCAACTGCCCCGCACCCCGGGATTTCAGCTGCGCCCGGAACTCACCAGCATCAGAAATTTCACAGCCATGCCAGGAACTCACCCACACCAGGATTTCAATCCGCAAACACCCGGACCGCAAGCACTCAGACCGCAGCCACTCAGAACACGTATTCTTGCAGTCTGCGGATCGCTTCACGCACACGGCTTTCCGGCAGCGCCACGTTCATGCGGATGGAGTCCGGCATGCCGAACATCACACCGTCCTGCCAGGCGACGCCCACATCCCAGCCGCGCTTCTCAAGCTCCCCGATGGTCACGCCGTGCTCCCGACACCAGCGTGAGCAGTCCAGATACAGCATGTACGTACCTTCCGGCCGGGCGAGCTCCACGCCTTCCACCGACGAGAGGTAATCAAACATGAGCCCCACGTTGCGCGACAACACGGCAAGCAGCTCGTCAAGCCACTGGCGGCCTTCCTGCGTATAGGCGCCGACCAGCGTGTGCATGGCGAGCACATTGGCCTCGTTGTAATGAGACTTTGACGCCTGCGCCTCAACCCGGTCGCGCAGATAGCTGTCGTAGATGATGTGATACGCGCCGACCAAGCCGGACACGTTGAAGGTCTTGCATGGCGCGTACAGGGCGACCGTCCGACGCTTCGCATCCTCGTTCACCGTTTGCGTGGGGATGTGCCGGTGCCCGTCAAGCAAGATATCTGACCAGATTTCATCGGAGACAACCACGCAATCGTTGCGGCGGAACACTTCCATCGCTTCTTCGATTTCCCGCCGCTCCCATACGCGACCGCAAGGATTGTGTGGGCTGCAAAATACCGCCACATGGATGTGATGCTCTTTGAGACGACGGTCCATATCGTCGAAATCCATGCGCCACACACCGTGCTCGTCAAGCTTGAGCGGACTGTGCTCAATGGCGTATCCCGCGTTCTCAAGTGCCATGGTGAATCCCACATAAGTGGGGCTGTGCAGCAGAATCTTGTCTCCGGGAGCCGCAAACGCCGCGACGGCGGACATCAATCCGCCGAGCACGCCGTTCTCATAGCCGATCGCCTCCCGCGGAATGTCGCTGACGCCGTTGCGGTCGCGCTGCCATCCGGCGATCGCATCGAAATACTCGTCGCTCATCTGGAAATATCCGAAAGCCGGATGCTTCGCGCGCTCGATAATCGCCTGCGCAATGGTGGGAACCGTGGGGAAGTTCATGTCGGCGATCCACATGGGGATCACGTCGAAGCCGGGTTTTGGCGGATCCGGAGCGAATCCCGGCTGGGAACCCAGACCATCGACGGCGAGCGCGTCCTTGCCGTGCCGTTCCATTAGCGACGTGAAATCGTAGGTCATTCCAAACTCTCCTTGGGTGTGGTTTGTGGCGGGGTCCCGGAATTCCAGACATTAGGGAATCCGAATACCCTTGCCGTAGTAGGCGAATCTCGTTTCGCACGCATTGCCGATATGTCACGGGATGACAAGTCATGTGACGGCAAGGCACGGGCGGCGGGGCGCATGATGACACGCGTGCGGGCGGTTCCGAACGGCTTCAAGCATCTGCAAGCGATTACAGGCGGCTCAGTCATCGAAATCAGCTGGCTGCCGGCTTGCAAACCGCAGACGGTCAAACCGCAGACACGCAAACGTGCCGTCGGAATACCAGCGGCACGTGAGGGATGCGGGGACTGCCGGGGCTCAGTCGTCGACTTTCGCGCGGTAGAAGTTGATATACGAACGCGACGGAGTCGGCCCGCGCTGTCCTTGATAATGCGAGCCGGTACCCTTCGACCCGTATGGGTGTTCGGCGGGGGAGCTCAGCTGGAAGAAGCACATCTGGCCGATTTTCATGCCCGGCCACAGTTTGACCGGCAAGGTGCTCACATTCGACAGCTCAAGCGTGATATGCCCTTCGAAACCGGGATCGATGAAACCTGCGGTGGAATGGGTGAGGATACCCAGACGGCCGAGCGAGCTCTTGCCTTCCAGACGGGCAGCGATGGTTGGGTCGAGCTTCACATACTCCCATGTGGAGGCGAGCGCGAATTCGCCGGGGTGCAGGATCCACGGCTCGTCGGGCTGGACTTCGAACTGTTCGGTCAGCGCGCCTTGGTTTTCAGCCGGGTCGACATAGGTGTAGGCGTGGTTGTTGAACAGGCGGAAGAAACGATCCAAACGCACGTCGATGGAAGCGGGCTGCACCATCTCGGGCGTCCACGGGTCGAGCGAGATATGACCGTCGGCCTGTGCGGCGAGGATGTCACGGTCGGACAGCAGCATGAGATTCTCCTTGGCAAGTACGATGCTCTCATTGCGGCCGCCGGCTTGCGGGTGCGGCCACGGATTCACTGTATGCCAGTGTACGCGGCGGCGCGGCCATCGGTTGCCGGATCCGCTCACGCGCTATCACGACTTCAGCACAGTCTTGGCAGAATACTTTCAGGAAAACATCGAGTTGCCCACAGCATCGTGAGTTCTCATAGAACATGTCAGCAAACAGCTGATCAGGAACACCAGTTCCCGATAATTCAACCCCTTTTTCTTCTTCTCTCTCCTTTCTCTCCTCCCCGGTGGCATCCTCCACCGGGGTTTCTTTTTCGGATGCGGGGATTGTCCTTATCGGCCGCATTCCCCCATTGCCCATCCGCACGCCACTCACCCGCAGCCTATTGCCGACTTCCAATGCCGACATCTGAAAAACTCGCGTCCAAAGGCAAAACGTGCGAGATATTGAGAGATTCTTCCCGATATCTCCGTTTTCGGGTCGTCGTGTCCGAGAAATCACGACATCGAAATCACGAAATCAAAATCACAGCATCGCGAGACAGAGAGCTCAACGCGAACACGCCTCACACGTCGTACCGCCAGCTCTTGTCAGTGAGTACGCGAGCCATCACCAGCCCGATCGGCAGGCAGATGATCACCATGAACGCACGGAACGCCCAGTCCAACGCATGCAGCGTGTCGAAAGCCCCAAGGTAGAACATCGCGCGATACATATACATGCCGGGCACCATGATCACAATGGACGGCACGGTCAAACAGATGCGCGGATACCCCAAGTGTGGCGGCAGCAATCCGCGCCGGACCGACGACCGCCACGCGGAGGCGAGCAGCCCGGCAAGCAGAGCGCCGATGAACGCACCGGCTTCGGCCGGCACACCCATATCCACGATTTCCAGACGCAGTGTATCGGTGATCATGCCGATCACGGCTGCGACTAGGCACATGCGCTGCGGCGAGTTGAACATCACGGAGAAGCCCCACACGCCAATGAACGCGAACACCATGCGCAGCAAGCAGTTGACTACCGGGCTGAGTCCCAAAGGCTCAAATCCCTGCGGGTTGAGATGCACAATCGAGGCGACCATCCAGCCGGCGAGTGTGGCGATCAGCACGATGCACAGCACGTATGTCACTCGTTGGATGCCTGACGGGAAGTCGATCTTCGCCATATCCAGCCCGCCCGTAATCATCGGGAAGCCAGGGATGACGAACAGCATCGCCCCGATATACGCAGTGTCATGCTGCAAGGCGACGGGGTCGAACAAGCCGATCAGACGCAGCATACCTGTGCAGGCCAGCGCCGCCACGCTCACGCATATGAAGGTCACGAAGAACTGGTTGAGATGGTGGACGAACATCCGCCGACGAAGCCAATGGCCAAGCCCCGCGCCGACGAAGGCCCCGATCATGTCATACGGGCCGCCGCCAAGCAGGAACACGAAGGCCGCGCATGCGCACGCCGAGGCGAGACCAGCAAACGCCGGGGAATACAAGGGTTTGCGATGTTCGATCATGTCGAGCCGCTCATGCGCCTGACGTACAGTAACCCCACGCCGGTGTTCCGGACGTTGGCCGACGTGGTCGAAATGGCTTGCGTACTCGCCTTTCGGGGGGTGCTGGGTGCGTTCGAACCGCCGCGCAATTCGGCGCTCCCGGGCATCATCGCAACGCTCACCGCGGGACTGCGCGTTCTGTCCGCGTTCGGCGCGGTATTCGGCCTTGCGTCCCGCCTGACCGCCCTGTTCACGTTCCGCACGATCGATACCCCGCATATCCAGCGGCGTCGCCGTCTGGGCGTCCTGGGTGCCAGGACGGACCTGCTCGGCGTGTTCGAGCGCGTCGAGCACCGGGTCGTCATCGGCTTCGGCCGCCTGATCCCACAGTTCACGCTGGGCCTCACTGCCCTTGTTTTCCTTGATTTCCTTACGTTCTTTGCGCAGCTGCTTGGACAGGTCGGCGGACACCTGGGAGGCATCACGCTGATCGAGATGCTGCATCAAGCCTTCGGACACTTCGGTGCGGCTGTGATACATCGATCCGGTGCCGAGATTGACGTTAAACCAGTCAGCGAAATGCTCGAGTAGCCAGATCCGCTCGGTATTGACACCGGTGGTAGGCAGGTCCACCACTTCGGTGATCCGGTCGTGGCCGTCCGTGCAGGCCGCTTCGATATCGGTCAGATTCACGTCGGCGCGCACATGCACACCCAACGGGTACGCGATGCGGTGCATCATTTCGCGCACACGGAAGCTGCCGGTGCCCGCCCCCAAATCCAGCATGCCGACGCGCACAATCACACTGGCTTTCGCCGCGATTCCAGCCTCGGTGATCGGCTTGTCCCAGTCACGCTCGATATCCTCCATGTCGAGCGGAATGGAATGCGTATGGTATTTCCTCACCGCAGCCGCGGCGTTTTCGACGCCGCCTGTCTGCGCGTTGTCCCGCAGTCCGGTTCCCTGATGTTCTTGTTGTGAAGGATGCTGTGAAGTCACGGTTCCATTACTATCGCAAGCCGTACCCCGTGCGGTCCGCGGCGTCGGCAGAATGACCGGAAAACAGCCGATTCACCATCCTGTCCACCATTCGGTCAATCTGCGGGCAGATTTCGGACATGTTACACGCCCGTCGAAAACACGACCGTATAATGCCACTGCAACCGCTGAACCGACGGCTTTGGGTTCGCAACGGCCGGCACCACAACCGTGGAGGAGCCACGGAAGACCGGCAGACCGAACAACCGAAGGTTTGGAAAAGGAGGTTCAATGACAACAGAAAATCAGCAAATCACGCCAGCCGACGCCGGTATCGTGACGTCCGGCACGGGCACCAAAGGCCCGGAAGAGCGTGCTCTCCCTGATTCGCTGAAGCACGACATGGATCTGTGTCTGCAGATCGTGCGCGAAGTGCTTGGCGAATTCGATCCCAAACTGCTCGAAACATTCGATACCGTCCGCCAATATGTGGCTGACGCCAGCGCCGAGCATTTCACCAGTGTTCACACCGACCCGAGTGAGGGGCAGCGCGAGCTGGACAAGGCGGTCGAAACCATCGACGCGATGAATCTGCATGATGCGCAGCTGCTCGCACGCGCGTTCACCACCTACTTCCATCTGGCGAACCTGTGCGAAGAAAACTACCGCGTATCCGTGCTGCATCAGCGCGAAGCGGCAGTCAGCGATGACGAGGCGGTCGACCCGGTCAATGAGATGACCAACGCCTATCACAAGCTCATTGTTGAAATGGGCCCGGCGAAGGCGAAGGAACTGCTCAACAAACTCGAGTTCCACCCCGTGTTCACCGCGCATCCGACCGAGGCACGCCGCAAGGCCGTCGAAGGCAAGATCCGCCGCATCGCCCAGCTGCTGGAAAGCAGCAAGATGCTCGGCGGCTCCGACAAGAAGGAAAGCTACCGTCGTCTGTACAACGAGATCGACGCGCTGTTCCGCACCTCGCCGATTGCCCTGAAGAAGCCGACGCCTGTTGAAGAGGCCGACACCATCCTCGATATCTTCGACAACACGCTGTTCCACACGATTCCGCTCGTCTACCGTCGTTTCGACGATTGGATCCTCGGCGACAAGGCGGGTCTCGTCCCGCCGGTATGCCCCGCGTTCTTCCATCCGGGCAGCTGGATCGGCTCCGACCGTGATGGCAACCCGAACGTCACCGCGAAGGTCAGCCGCCAGGTCGCACGCAAGTTCAGCGACCATGTAATTGCCGCTCTTGAAGAGGCCTGCCGCACCGTCGGCCGTAACCTCACCATGGAATCCGGCACCACGCCGCCCAGCGCCGAGCTGAAGAACCTGTGGAACCACCAGAAGGAAATGAGCGAACGGCTCACGTCCAAGGCCGCGCTGATTTCCACCAAGGAAATGCATCGCGCCGTCATGCTGGTGATGGCCGATCGTCTGCACTACACCATCGAGCGCGACGCCGATCTCATGTACAAGTCCTGCGATGATTTCATCGCGGATTTGAAGATTGTGCAGCGTTCGCTCGCCGCAGCCGGCGATCCGCGCGCAGCCTACGGCCCGTTGCAGGATCTCATTTGGCAGGCCGAAACCTTCGGCTTCCACATGGTGGAGATGGAGTTCCGTCAGCATTCTGTCGTGCATTCCCGCGCGCTCGAGGACATCCGCGAGCATGGTCTGCATGGCGAGCGTGGCGAGCTGCAGCCGATGACGCACGAGGTGCTCGACACCTTCCGCGCGCTGGGTTCCATTCAGAAGCGCAACGGTATCAAGGCCGCCCGCCGCTACATCATCTCCTTCACGAAGTCCGCGCAGAACGTGCGTGATGTGTACGAGCTCAACCGTCTCGCCTTCGCCCATCCGGAGGACGTGCCAACCATCGATGTAATCCCGCTGTTCGAACAGCTTGAGGATCTCGAGAACTCGGTGGATGTGCTCGACGAGATCATCAAGATCCCGGAGGTACAGGCCCGTCTGAAGGCTACCGGCGGCAAGATGGAAGTCATGCTCGGCTACTCGGATTCCTCCAAGGACGCCGGCCCGACCACCTCCATCCTCGCGCTACATGACACCGAAGGCCGTATCGCCAAGTGGGCCAAGGAACACGACATCGATCTGACGCTGTTCCACGGTCGTGGCGGCGCTGTCGGCCGCGGCGGTGGCCCGGCCAACCGTGCGGTGCTCGCGCAGCCTGCCGGCTCAGTCAACTGCCGGTTCAAGCTCACCGAGCAGGGCGAGGTCATCTTCGCCCGCTACGGCAACCCGGTGCTCGGCCTGCGCCACATCGAGTCCGTCGCCGCGGCAACGCTGTTGCAGTCCGCTCCGAGCATCGACAAGATCAACACGGAGATGACCGCGAAGTACAAGCCGATGGCCGACGCACTCAACAAGGCATCGCACGAGCGCTTCCTAGATCTGCTGCATACACCGGACTTCGCCGAATGGTTCTCGACCGTCACCCCGCTTGCCGAGGTGGGTCTGCTGCCGATCGGCTCCCGTCCTGCCAAGCGCGGTCTGGGCGCCAAGTCGCTCGACGATCTGCGTACCATCCCGTGGGTGTTCGCTTGGTCTCAGGCGCGCATCAACCTGGCTGCATGGTACGGTCTGGGCACGGCGTGCGAGAAGTTCGGCGACCTCGATACCCTGCGCAAGGCGTATGAGGAGTGGCCGCTGTTCTCCACGTTCATCGACAACATCGAGATGTCGATCGCGAAGACCGATGAGCGCATCGCAAAGATGTATCTGGCTCTCGGCGATCGCGACGACCTGCGCGACAAGGTGCTCGACGAGATGCGTCTGACCCGCAAGTGGGTGCTGCGCATTGTCGGCGACGCTTGGCCGCTGCAGCACCGTCATGTGCTCGGCCAGGCCATCAGGGTGCGTTCCCCGTATGTGGACGCGCTCTCCGTCACCCAGGTGCTGGCGCTGCGTTCGCTGCGTCGCAAGGTGGACAAGGAAGAACTCAGCCAAAGCCAACAGGCGGAGTTCATCTACCTTATCCTGTGCACCGTTTCGGGTGTCGCTGCAGGCCTGCAGAACACGGGCTGATTCCGATTTCCGACCAGTGCAACGGGAAGGTCTCGTACCCTGCGGGGTGCGGGGCCTTCTCGCGTTTTGGGGTGACATGCGAGACACCTCTGCGCGACTTGTCTGCGCCGGCATACACAACTCATCAAAGCCCATGACGATTCGAGTGAATCATCAGGAAATGTTGCGCCGCGTACCTGACGACATACACAACATGCCAGTTTCCCTGATGTTTCGGCAACGACGACCGGGAAACCACCCGCTACGTATCTGACGACATACACAATCCGTCACATGCCTTGACTATCAAGTGACGTTGGCCACGAATAGTCACGTTGTGCATGCACCGGCATACGCAATCCGTCAGATACCTTGGCAATCCGGTAACAATGAACCGGAAGCGCACGTTGCGTATGTCCAGACATACGCAACCCGCAAGTTACGCCACCGATTCGGTCTCCGAGCGCACAATCCGCCTCACCGCGCATGCGATGGCATACACAACCTGTCAGATACCGCAACGATTCGAAGACGATACTGCGAACGTGGTCCGCTCAGCATACGATGACATACTCAACTCAACTCATCACATGTCATGACGATATGACTTCACTCATCAGCATTTGACTACTCGGGAATGTCATCGTCCAGCCCGCCTGCCGGGAGTTTGCATGATGTTCACCGATAACAGCGAGTTCTCCCGCATTTGCGCGGGACTTCTCGCAACATGCGCGATTCAGGCCATAATCTCCCATCGGGCCGATTCGAGTCGCATTGGTATATCAACGATTTCCTTGGCACAATATCGCCGAACCCGGCCATCACAGCCAAACTCCCGGGAGATCACCACCGCCCCACGAGTCCGCCCAAAACTCCCGGGAGATCACCACCGCCCCACAAATCCATCCAAAACTCCCGCGCTCTCGCCCCCATCAGCAACTGCCGGAAAAGCAAGCGCCCGTCGCGCGGGACGATATCCACACGACGGGCGCGATTTCAAACGGGTACGATGCCGGCCCAACAGCCGCACGAAAGAAATCAGGCTCCCAGCAAATCAAGCATCTGCGGGACCGACTTCTTGCCGAATTCGATGGTCTGCTGCGCTTCGGACGCGGCATCGGCACCGGGCCGGGTGATGACCATGCACGGCACGCTCATCACGTTGAACTTGTCTTTGAGCTCAGGGAAGTGCGCTATATCGTAAGCTTCCGCCCGCACCTTCGGGTTCGCCGCGGCGATGCGCTGGGTCGCGAGCACGGTTTCCGGACACATTGTGCACGTGAGGGAGACGAGCAGCATGACATCGACCGGCTGGCCAATCGAGGCGATCCGTTCGGCGGTGTCCTGGTCGAGTGCCTGCCCCGGACCGGCCACATTGTACAGGGCGAGTACGAAGGAGTTGAACTCGTGCCCGCTCGGAACGCCATGGAAGGCAATGCCGGTTTCCTGTGGTTCACCGTTAGCGCCGATCGTGCACAACCGCACATTCGGCCGCGCATCCGGCAGCGGATCATCTAGCGAGACATCGCCGCCGGTCGCCGGAGCCGTACCAACCACCGTGCTCAACTTGCCGTCGCTCAGCGTGGTCATCTCGCCGATGAACGCCTGCAATTCCTTGGACAGCGGGGAATCGTCAAGCTCAAGCTTCAATACCAGCGGACGCGCCATCCGCGAGAACACGACCGCAAGCTGCTGGCGAATCGTGTCATCGAAGAATGCATGATTGCCACCGGTCGGCGCGGCAGAAGCAGCACCGGGACGCTGCGGCGCCGGTGCCGGGGACGTGCCCGATGCGCTGGCGACCTTCGCGGCCTTGGCTTCCTGCTGCTCGTAGGTGGATGTGGTCGGGCGCGGCGGCACCAACCCGGTTTTCTCACTGAGCTGCTTGGCATACCGTTCCAGTTCAACGGCGGCGATGGCGCCATCTGCGGTCGCCGTGACCACCTGGCGCAGATTCTTGACGCGCAAATCGCCGGCCGCATACACTCCGGGGGCCGAAGTCTCCAGATAACCGTGCGTGACCACATACCCGTGGTCGTCAAGTTCCACCACGCCACGGACCAGTTCGGTCTGCGGCACATAGCCAGCGAACACGAACACGCCGAAGGTACCGCCATCAGCCGGCTTCCACACGCTCGTCTCACCGGTGCGCGTATCGCGCAACGTCGCTTCGGTCAGCCCACCGGAACCGGCTGCGACCCCGTCAAGCTGCGTATGGTACCGCACCTCGATCTTCGGGTGGTTCTTGGCTTCGGCGGCAACGGCAGCATCGCAAGTGAAATCGCCTTCGCGCACAAGAATGGTGACTTTGCTGGCGTATTTCGTCAGGAACACCGATTCCTCGGCCGCCGCGAATCCGCCGCCGACCACGATGACTTCACGTCCGTTGAAGAATTCACCATCACAGGTGGCGCAGTAGGCCACGCCTCGGCCTGCATACTCCTGTTCGCCGGTGAAACCGATTTTGCGTGGGGAGGCTCCGGTGGCGATGAGAATGCCGAAGCAGCGGATATCTCCGCGATTCGTGTGCACGACCTTGATATCACCATCCACGTCCAGTCCTGTCGCCTCGGCGACTTTGAATTCCGCCCCGAAATTCTGCGCCTGCTTGCGCATGGTCGCGGTGAGTTTGCGGCCATCGGTGCGTTCGACACCCGGATAATTGACTACTTCGGACGTGATGGTGATTTGTCCACCGAAATCCGCCTTTTCCAAGATCAATACGCGGTATCGCGCACGCGCCAGATATAGTCCTGCGGTCAGGCCTGCCGGGCCGCCGCCGATCACCACGACATCATACAAATCATCTTGCTGTTGCATTGTCAGCTCCTCGTCATCGCAACGATTACGGGTTCATATGACGGATGCCGCCACCCGACGCGTCCACAACCTTCACTGATTGCGGTGTGCTGCGACCGGTGACGGCATCCGTGATAGGGAATGAAAACCGTTTCAGCCAATCAGCCGAAGGTCACAGCTGGCCGACGAGATCCAGCGACGGCGCGATGGTCGCCTCACCGGGCTCCCACTTGGCCGGGCAGACCTGGTCGCCGTGCTCGTAAACGAACTGGGACGCCTGCACGCGACGCAGCAGCTCTTCGGCGTTGCGGCCGACGTTGGAGGAAATCACCTCGTAGGCCACGACCTTGCCTTCCGGGTTGATGATGAAGTCGCCGCGTTCGGCCTGGCCCAGCTCCTCGTTGTAGGTGTCGAGGTCGCGGGCGAGCAGCGCCGTCGGATCAGCAAGCATCGGATACTGGATCTTCGCGATCTTCTCGTTCGCGTCATGCCATGCCTTGTGCACAAAGTGCGTGTCATGAGAGACGGAGTAGATTTCGCAGCCGATCTTCTTGAACTCCTCGTAATGGTCCGCGAGGTCTTCAAGCTCGGTCGGGCACACGAAGGTGAAATCAGCCGGATAGAAGAAGAACAGCGACCAGTGACCGAGCACATCAGCCTTGGTCACTTCATGGAAATCGTTGTTCTGGAACGCCTGGACAGTAAAGTCGGTGAGTTCGTGTTGCAGTAGTGTCATGGTGCACCTCGTCGTCTCGTTGTTCGATTCCGGCGGGCTTCGCGCACGGCCCGCCTTATGTACGGGCCCGGAGGTTCCGACCCCGTGTGGCTCTCATGCTAGACCATGACGGATGGAAAAACTCGGATTTCCGCTGTGGTAATCATCACAGTGTGTTGTCCGTCACACTGGGTTGCGCGGCAACCGTGTTGTACCGGCATCTGCCCGGATGTACCGCGCCGAAACCGCTCAGCCCACGGCATAGTGCAATCCGCGATACGATGGCAACGCACATCACAGGCAGGAGGCCACATGGCAGACCAGACATTCAATGACGACGACGTCCAACACGAACCGACCGCAACCTCCACGTGGAGCCGTCTGCTGGCCGGCAACCGGCGTTTCGCCCAAGGCAAGATGACACACGCCTGGCAGGACCGTGAAACCCGCGAATCCCTCATCGATTCTCAGCATCCCGACGCGGCCGTGCTGTCCTGCTCGGATTCCCGGGTGCCGCCTGAAATCATCTTTGACGCCGGTCTCGGCGACATGTTCACTGTCCGCACCGCAGGGCAAATCATTGACGACAGCGTGCTCGCCTCACTGGAATACGCCGTCGAAAGCTTGCACGTCAGCCTACTTGTGATCCTCGGGCACAAGAACTGCGGTGCCGTCCAAGCCGCGGAAAAACAGCTTGGAGTACTGGCGTCGCGCGTGAGGCACGGCGATGATTCGTCTGAAACTGCGCAATCACTGGCTTCCGTCATCGATGACATCGAAGCGATGGGTGATGCCCAAGCAGCACAGGATGCACAAGACCAGCTTGAAGAATCCTTGGAAAATCTGCTTCCCGAGGCGCAATCCCCGATTGTGCGGTCGGTCGGTCCGTCTGTATTGCAGGCGTATGAGGCGCAATTGCGCGACCACGCGGATATCGAGCGCGTACATATCGCCCATACCATCGAGGAATTGGTGGACCGCTCGCAACCGATCCAGCAGGCGTTGGCGGATGAGCGACTGATAATCGTCGGCGCACGCTACTGCATGGACACCGGGCTCGTGGAGGTATTGAGCTTCTAAGCACACCTGCAGGCGGGACTGCACACACCACCGGTTTTCCACGCCGGCAGCGTGCCCGCTCCCGTATCACCTTGACCGGCGCATCTTCTACAGTGGAAGTATGTCGTCATTGTGGTTGAACGTCCTGCTGATTTTCATCTTCCTCGTACTCGGGGCGGTGTTCTCGGGCACCGAGCTGGCTCTGGTGAGCCTGCGCGGTTCGCAGCTCGACCAGATGGAGCAGGAAGACGCGCGAGGAGCACGGGTCGCACGCATCGCACGCGACCCGAACACCTTCCTGTCCACTGTGCAGCTCGGCGTCACCCTATCTGGATTTCTGTCGGCATCGTTCGGCGAATCGGCGATTTCCCCGATGATCGTGCCTGTCGTGGTCAGCTGGGGCATTCCGCAACATATAGCCGCTCCGGTGACCACTATCGTGTTGACGCTGATTATTTCGTACTGCTCGATCGTCATCTCTGAAATGGTGCCGAAACGCATCGCCATGCAACGCACTGAGCAGATCGCCCGCGCGGTCGTGCCGGCGATTGACGTGTTCGCCAAGATCTGCAAGCCGATTATCTGGTTGATTGGCAAGAACACCAACGGTCTGGTCCGTCTGCTTGGCTTCGACCCAAACGAGACGGAAAGCGAGGTTTCCGATGAGGAGCTGCGCGTGTTGGTCAACACCAATACGCGGCTTGGCAAGGACGAGCGCACAATCCTGGACGATGTGTTCGATGCCTCCGAAACGATTGTGGCCGAGGTGATGCGGCCGCGCGCCGATGTCATCTTCCTCGAGGGCGATATGACCATCGAGGATGCCGCCGCCTACGTGCGCGAAATGCCATATTCGCGTTACCCGGTCACCGGCAAGGATTTCGACGACGTGCTTGGCTTCGTGCACGTGCGCGACCTGCTGGATGTGCGCGACCCCCATGCGAAAACCGTGGCGGATATCACCCGTGAAGGCATCTCTCTGCCGGGTACGTCGAAGCTGCTGCCCAGCCTTGAGCTGCTGCGCAAGAGCGGTATCCACCTCGCTGTGGTCATTGATGAATACGGCGGTACGGACGGCATCGTGACCCTCGAGGATATGACCGAGGAGCTGGTCGGCGATATCCACGATGAATATGATCTGCCGGAAACCAAGGACGGCAAGACCGCGCCGGACACCGCGTTCGTCAACGGCGTGGCGACGATTGACGGTGGAATGACCATTGAGGATTTCGCCGATCTGACCGGTATCGAACTTGAAGACGGCCCGTATGAGACGGTCGCCGGGTATTTCCTCGCGCACACCGGAAAAATGGGCGCTGTGGGTGATGTTCTGCACTCCGATGATGGCTACGACATGATCGTCACAAAAGTCGACGGGCGGCGGATTGAGACCATCGACGTACGCAAAAGCGGCTCGCCCGACCATGCGGATATCGCAGATAGCGGAAAGGCCGCGGCAGATACCGGCGAATCGCACGACAGCGATACGGCGGCCCACTGAACCGATATGGATCAATAAGAACATCGTGATTCTTATACCATGGCTGGGCCATGATGAGAGTAGGCATGGTATCAGCGACGCATCGATACAGCGATGAATCAGGATTTGGAGGGGACGGCAGGCTCTGGCATGTTCCGGGCATACGCACCACGCCACTACGCGTATGCTCCGACATACACGATGAGCCAGTTGCGCCGTGGACCTTTTCTCAAGAAGCCAACGCGGTCAATTCTGTATGTCTGGGCATACACAACGCCTCGAATCCCATCGGACACCACAGCCAACGACAAGGTTCTATCAAGTCATGCATGCATTGGCATACGTAATCGGCCCATATGCCGCCCTAGTCATCATTCCCAGCCTCACACAAGATACGCCGGATTGCCAAACAATGAATTCTACAGCACCATGATTCTTCCTATAGACCGCTATAGGTCAATATAGGAAGTCACTCTATTTTATCTATCAAATAGATGATAATTTGCAAAATGTATCAATATTATCTACAAGACAATATTTAACATGATTTTACAATCCTATAGCGCGAAGACGGGCCGCTTCCTTCATGCCTCAGAATTCCATCATTCTGAAGCGTCTTCAGCATCCGGTAAGCACTGATATACGACAATCCCAATCGATCCATCACCTGAGCAGTGGTGATGACACCACCATGAGCACGCGCCAATTCGACAATCAAATTCGTCCGTTGCCCTCTCGACATTTCACGTTGTCGAAGAAACCCCTCGCGATTCCCTGCCTCCTCATATGCCAATGCCCCCAAGATGAAACTTCGCGAAGTCCCGCTGCCCGAAGCCACAACCACCCCTTCTTCAACCAACCCCTCAATAGCAGAATTTAGTCTTCTGGTTTCGACATGAGAATATTCATGCATCTGATCGACAGTCAATCGATGGTATTCGGCAACAAGTGACAATACGATAAGTTCCCAGAGTGACAACGATGCATTTCTCCGTTGCTCAATTCCGGTAATCATACGAGCAAATGCAGCATCCGGAACCGCACGACGAAGGAACAATATGACCTCACCCACATTGGACTGCGAGTAATCTGGCAACGTTCCACTAGATGAAATAGCACCCTGATATATAACATCCACCCCACGGCCAATCTGCTCCGCATATCCAGCCGTTTTCAGAATCGACGACAATTGACGATTACGTGAATGGGGCTGAGCGGAAAGAAGATTGTTTTTATCAACTCCTTGAATAAAACCTCCCGGATTGGAAATTGTCAACCCTTCATCGTCAATACGAAATCTTACCGGGCTCATTTCCGTATAATCACGGTGACAGAATGCATTAACCATAGCTTCCCGGAATGCCTGATGATCAAAATCAGAGATATTTACATGAATAAGACCACTCTTTATTTCATGATTGGAGTTCCAAGGCTGCATTAACGCATCGACGTAATCAAACATTTGCACTAAAGGCAAGATAAAGGGATCATCATTTTTCCGAGGCGAAGTACCTGAAAGAACTTGGAATGACCCTTGGGCGGTCGGAACACATCTCCTCAGACTCTCCACCGTACCAATCATCAACAATCCCGATATCGATGGCTGCATACCCTCGTTACCTTCAACAACAAGATCAAGAGCTCTATCAAAATCTTCATCCGACAACGCCAGCAAATGCCGATCACCGTGACTCTGACGGATACGTTCTCTCAGCAATATTCTTGCCCGGGAGTCAAGATCATCCATGGTTGCCCCTGGCGCAGGCTGATCACTATAGTCATACTCGCGCTGTTGCGACAATCTGGCAATGAACTGGCTCGGATACATTGGCACGACCTCAGGAACATCACCGGATCTCAGCCGACGCTGTACAATCCTGCCCCGCTTCGAAGCCACAATTTGTTGAGATGGGAGCACCTCAATCTCTACAACATCACAATCATCGATGACCACGACATCAGCGCGAACAGAAATCGGCGGAACAGTCTGGTTATAAACAAATGCAGCCAGCCCAGAAATATCTATATGCTGAGAAGAAACACCCGTGATTGTCCCATCGTCTTCTACCCCCAGATACAAAGTTCCGCCTTCGGCATTCGCAAAGGCCACGATGTTATCAATAATCTCGGCATCACTTTGGGGTCGATGCTTCTCGCTTTTGAATTCGACATACAGATTCTCTTTCAGAGGAATTCGGCGAGAAGAATCACGTTCAACAACATGTGACGCAGATTGCGTGTTGCGATGTGCTTCCATTCAGGTTGCCCCCTCACAGTACTTCCAATGCGGTTTCTTCTTACACTTCATTACTCCCGGACTTCCTATTTCGTGCTGCCCGGCCTTGCTCACTTGCATAATTCTAACATGTAAGAATTATTCGCTAACATGTTAGATTTTCTGTTATCGGAGCTATTATCGACTGCCCGCACAATCTCACAGCACGGCGTAACGGTTGAGTTCACGGCGCAGATCGCGCCAGCCAGGCAGGAACCGGTCCATCAACTGCTGGAACCGTGGCCCGTGGCCACCCACCCACAGGTGGGTCATCTCATGAACCAGCACATACTCAAGGAACCGTAGTTCCATGAGTCCCAACTGAAGATTGAGCCGAATCCGCCCTGTCGCCGGGGTACATGATCCCCATCGCGACCGCATGATGCGGAAGGTGATCCGTGTCGGCGAGCGCCCAATCACACGCGTCCAATGGTCCAGCAACGCCGGGAGCTGCCATTCGAGCGATTGGCGGGCACGTCGCTGTACATCGGCAGTCCACACGGTCGCGGAGTCACGGCTACCGATGTTGCGGTTGTCGGTATCGCGACTACCGATTCGGGATGAATCCTGCTCACCCACGCTTGGTTGTCTTCCCGTTTGATCGTTCAGGTGCTGCGATTGGCCTTCCGGGTGTTCCTCGCCCGTCGCCCCACCGACAAGCCGCATCGTATCGCGTTGCATCCGCTGGATTTTGCGTTGCTGGGCGCGAATCCACGTCTTGCGCGTGCTGATGAACGTCTCGATGGCCTCCGTGGATATCCGCGTGGGCGCCGTCACCCGGATGTCGCCGTTCGGCGGCTGGACGCGCAGATACATGTTGCGAATCGGCTTGCGGATCACCGTGACCGTCATCCCGCCGATATCTATGATGTCCGTCGAAGTGACGCGTCTTGATGTGCGGCGTCGGTAGGTCACGGCATGGTCCTTTCTGTTCCCTGTATGCGGCCACAGAGCCGGTGGACGCTATGGCCCGGCTATCAGAAGCGCAGCATCATCTCATCATACGGCTCGGTGAGTTCCGGCCCATCGCCATGCAATGGCGCGACCTCGTGACTTGCGAGCAATGACTGCGACAGCCGAGCCCCATACGCGGACGCCTCGGGGAGAATCGTGTCTCCGGAAACGCTGCGATTGAGCCATTCCTGTGCGTGTTGCGGATCGCAGAGCACCGGCATCCGGTCGTGGACCTGGGCGGCGATACCGACCGCGTCACGCGTCAAAATGGTTGCGGTGAGCAGCCAAGTGGCATTCGCCCGTTCCCGCGACAGCCACCAGGAGTATAGCCCCAGCAGTAGCAACGGCCGATTGTCTTTGGCGTGGAAGTAGTAGGGTTTGCGTTCCGCCGTCCACTCGTAGTAGCCGGATACGGGGATGATCGCGCGATTATGCCGCGCGGCCTGCGCGAAGGTCGGCCTATCGAGCGCTGATTCAATGCGGGCGTTGAACGTGGGATAGGGGAGTTTCTTCGATTCGGCGGTGGGTGGAATGAGTGACCAGTAGGCGGATGCGAGATGATTGACCCCATGCGCGTCCTGCCCGATGACGGCGATGGTCTGCGTGGGGCTGACATTCCATGATTTCCCGGGCAATCCGGCGGATGGTTGCGCGTGCAGTATCTGCGCAATCTCTGGGTAATCAAGCTCCGCGGCGAATCGTCCACACATGCCCATCAGCGTAGTCGACACCGAAGAAGTGCGAGCGGTACCGCATTCCGCGCACAACGACACGCCGGATACCCATGGGTTGACGGAAGTCTCAAATATGGTACTATATCTGCTTGTGCGCTTTTAGCGTACGGATCGGGCCCGTAGCTCAGGTGGTTAGAGCGCATCCCTGATAAGGATGAGGTCGGAGGTTCAAGTCCTCCCGGGCCCACGTCGAAAAATCAAGCGGCTTGTGGGCCGCTCTTTTTTTCACATGGGGCTATAGCGCAGCTGGTAGCGCATCTGCTTTGCAAGCAGAGGGTCGCCGGTTCGAACCCGGCTAGCTCCACAGCAAACCCCCGGAACCCTGAATTCGGCAGAGTTCCGGGGGTTTATCATATTTCCCGCGTCTTCCATCCCAGAAACCAGCTACGCACAACCGCCGCCTATCGAACCCCAACCTTCTGCCGACGCTGACGAGGCTCTCAGCGTCGGCAGAAGCAGGCGGGGGCGACAGTTCCAGTACACCTGCTGCCTACCCCCACAAACCAGCTACGCAAGCGGGCACGCAGGCGTAACCAGTTTGGGAAGGTCAGGTCTCAGGTCTCGGGTGTCAGCGCACGCCAGATGGCATGTCAGAGGTGTTGCCGCCACCCTGCTTGGCAAGCTGGTCGCGGATTTCGCGCAGCAACAGCACGGTCTCTTCCTCGCTGCTCAGCTTCTTTTCCTGCTCTTCCTTGGCCTTGGCGTCTTCCTCACCCTTGGCCTTGGCAATCAATGCCTCGGACATATCCCGCAGCTTATTGATCGGCACCAGAATGCAGAAGTACACAGCCGCCGCCACAATCAGGAAGTTCAATACCGCGCTGAGAATCGCGCCGAAGGACACGGTCGCGCCATTGAAGGTGAACGCGAGCAGCCCGTCCATATTCGGCTTGCCAAAGATCATGGCGATGAGCGGGTTGATTAGGTTGTTCACAATGGAATTCACCACAGCGGTGACCGCGGCGCCCATCACCACGCCGACAGCCATGTCGATCATGTTGCCACGTGCGATGAATTTCTTGAATCCGTCTATCATTCTTGTTCTCGATTCATATGATTGCTGATTGTGATTGTCGATTGATGGCCATACTGACCAACTATTGGTGATTGTCCGTCGACAGGCGTTGAACATGCCTATTCGACAGGTGACACGCCGTCGGCGTCCGCCAAGGAAGATGCAGTCGACGTGGGGCTAAAACAGCTCTGCTTGGTATCGTACCGTCCGGTATCCATGAATCGACATCGCGACACGCCTGAGAAATCCCGATTTGCCTTGTAGCCACGCCGGAATCGTCGTCTGCCGCCTGTCCAAGGGGCGGAAAACAGCATCCGCGGTCTTGCCGGCCCCCTGCACCCGCGCTTAGAATAAAACCGTCTTATCAATAACCCGACCAATGAGGGGAGAGCTATGCTCACTGAAGAGTATGTCAAGCGCGTGTATGCGCAAGTGGAACGCCGCGACGGTGACCAGCCTGAGTTCCTGCAGGCCGTTCGAGAGGTGTTCGAAAGCCTGGAGCCGGTTGTCGTCAAGCATCCGGAATATGAGCGCAACGGTGTGCTGGAACGGTTCGTCGAGCCGGAGCGTGTGGTGAAGTTCCGCGTCGCATGGACGGATGATGAAGGCCGTGTCCAGGTGAACCGCGGCTACCGCGTACAGTTCAACTCCGCAATCGGTCCGTACAAGGGCGGCCTGCGCTTCCACCCGACGGTCAACGAGTCCGTCATCAAGTTCCTCGGCTTCGAGCAGATTCTTAAGAACTCCCTGACCGGCCTGCCGATGGGCGGCGGCAAGGGCGGTTCCGATTTCGATCCGAAGGGCCGTTCTGATGGCGAGGTGATGCGCTTCTGTCAGGCGTTCATGACCGAGCTACAGCGTCATATCGGTCAGTTCACTGATGTTCCGGCCGGCGATATCAATGTCGGTGCCCGCGAAATCGGCTATCTGTTCGGCCAGTACAAGCGCATCCGCGACGAATATTCCGGCGTGCTCACCGGCAAGGGCTTGGAATTCGGCGGTTCGCTGGCACGCACCGAAGCGACCGGCTACGGCCTGTGCTACTACACGCAGGAGGCGCTGCGCGTGCTGCGCAACGATTCCTTCCAGGGCAAGACCGTGATCGTCTCTGGTTCCGGCAATGTCGCGATCTTCGCGATCGAGAAGGCACAGCGTCTGGGTGCGAAAGTCGTCACTTGCTCTGATTCCAACGGCTATGTCTACGACCCCAAGGGCATTGACCTCGATGTGGTCAAGGACATCAAACTCGGTCACCGCGGCCGCATCAAGGAATACGCCGAGCGCGTGCCCGGTTCCAAATACCATGAGGGCTGCCGTGACGTGTGGACCGTCCCGTGCGATATCGCGCTGCCGTGCGCCACGCAGAACGAGATTGACGGCGAATCTGCCCGCACGTTGGTGGACAACGGCTGCACGGTTGTGTGCGAAGGCGCGAACATGCCCAGCACGCCGGAGGCGATCGCCGTGTATCAGGGCGCGAAGCTGCTGTACGGCCCTGCAAAGGCCGCCAATGCGGGCGGTGTGGCTGTTTCCGGCTTGGAGATGAGTCAGAACTCGTATCGGCTGAGCTGGACCTTCGACGAAGTCGATGCCAAGCTCAAGCAGATTATGGAGGATATCGTGGCGAACTCCCTGGACGCCGCGAAGGAATACGGCCGTGAGGGCGACCTGATGCTGGGCGCGAACGCCGCCGGCTTCGTCAAGGTCGCAAACGCCATGGTCGCACAGGGCATCTTCTGACACGTTCCCCGCTGTCTGTCTGCGCCGGCAGGTCGTCTGACACAACAGACAGCGGGGATTTTCATTCGGTTCCTGTCTGGGAATCGCCGATTTTGCCCGCTATTGCGCTGATTTCGCTATTGCCGGTTCTTGGATATCGGCGACGCCGGTGCGTTGACGGCGTTCTCAGTAAGAGCAGTAACAGTAGCGCCGTCAGCATCACCAGCATCTTCGGCATCACCGACGCCATCGGCATCCGCGCGCTCCGATTCGGCATCACCCGGAACATAATCCCAAGGCATCTGCTTGAATATCAGTGCGAACACCGCGACCGCGATGATCAGCAACCCACTGTGTGTGTCCTTCTGCAGCAGCGTGAGCAGGAACCATCCGCCGATAATCGTTGTGCGGATCGTATAGAACAATACCCGTTGCCATCCGTGGCGTTCACGGGTTTCCATACTCATGTGGGTGAACATGCCTCCGAGTGTCTGCCCGCGGTGCGTCGCCGGAATCCACAATTCGAATATCAGGAATGATGCCATGCCGAGCACGGTGACTATGGTGTTCAACGATTCGACGTGGATGACGGCACTTGCCAGCTGGAACGTCCCGTCGGGCAGCGGCTTGGCGATGGCGTGGAACAGCCAGACGACAATAATGCCCAACGGGTAGTATCCCAAGATCACCATGATCATATCGATTGCGAAAGTCACCCCGCGGTGCACAATGCCGGGCCGGTGGTTGATTTCCGCACGGTCAACCGGTTTTGGCGGCCACCGCCGGTCGCACAGCTTCGCGATGCCGTACCCGACGAGAGCGCCCAAGGTATTGGTCAGCAGGTCATCGACATCGAATTGCCGATACGAGCACGGGTAGATACCCCAAAATCCACTCAGCTGCGTCAATTCGATTGCCAGTGACAGCAGAAAACCGACGATGATGGTATGGCCGATATTGCGCCGCAGGAACCGCATAAGCAGGAATCCGAGCGGCATGAACAGCACGATGTTGAGCAGCAGCTGCATCACCGCCGATACTCCGCCGGTGGCGACGTCCTGAATGAATTCAAGCGGGTTGAGCTGCGGCGAAAGATGATGTGTGGCGCAATACCGGTCCGGTTCGTCCGGCATCGGGTACTGCGTGAAGGTGAGCAGACCGGCCACGTACAGCACGCTCAGATACGAGCCGATGGTCGAGGCGAGCCGCAGACGGTGCTCGTGATGGTAGAGCAGCGCCAGAATCGGCAGGGTCAGGAACGCTGAAATGAACGGCCAGAGCAGCAGCGCAATCAGCAGCGGTGTGCCGAAGGTCTTGGCGTACAGGGTTACGATACTCATCGTGCAACAACACTAGCGCAAGGGCTGGGGGATATCTTCCAAGCGGCACGGCGATTCCTGAGAGCATGCCGACAGATGCATCCGGTGAAAAATCAGAGTTTCGCCAAGGCTTCATCCACCCATTTGGTGGGAATGACACGCCGCCACGCCATCATCGACGCCCACATGGTGACGATGCGGAAATACTTGCGCCGCGCATCCGGCTTGGACATGCTCAAATCATGCAAACCGCCACGAATCGTCGCCAGCGCGACCACATCGCCCAGATGCAGCGCTGCCTGACGGATTGCAGTAATGTCCAGCACACTGTCGGCTTCGCGCATACCTTCATCCCATGTGGATTGCAGCATCATTGACTTGTCCGAAGTACATACAAGGACCGGGATCTGGATGTCAAGATTCTTCGCAATCTCGTCCTGCCCGTTGTAGATTGCCTGCATCCAGCCTGCCCGCGTGAGAAATTCAACACCAGGATTGAGCGGGTGGTCAAGATAGTCCCATTCGCCTCCGGTCGACCGTTTGATGCACCGGGCATAGAATCCCGGGTCGCGCATCGGCATCACGGTTTTGCCGCCGCGCAGCCGATACATCTGCACGACCGGCGTGGACAGCAAGCGGAACATGCGGTTGCCTTGCAATTCAAGCCATGGGGAATTCAGCGCGAGTGCCTCGACATGGTGAGGATGTTCGGCGTTGACCCACAACGAAGCGCTCAGCCCGCCTTGGGAGTGGGCGATCATCAGAATGCGAACATCCTTGCCTTGCTCTTTGACGATCTGGTCACGCAAGGCGTTGAATTCCAGACGATATTCGTGCAGATCCTCGATATATCCGGGGGTCTGGTAGGGACGGTAGGATCGCCCGAATTTGCGCAAATCCACGGCGTAGAAGGGGATTCCCAGCGATTCCCAGTATTCGGATGCGTGCCGGCGGTAGAAATAGTCGTTCCACCCGTGCACGTACATGATGGCCAGACGATGGCCGCGCACGCTGAAATGCCAGCGCCGCCACCGTTCTTGCAAGGTGAGTTTCGACGGGTCCTTGCGCACGAAGGTTGCCACAATCTCACCCTCGGCGTCCTCACCGAGGTGGACGGTGGCCTGTTGATACCCTTCGAGCACGGAATCGGGCTTCCACGGGTCCACATAGGAGTAGGAGGCCTGCGGGTCTTTCGAGGATGATTCCATCGAAGATGATGCCGTCGGAGATGATGCCGTCCGAGTGGCCAATGCACTGTCCGGCAACACCGCCGCGGAGGTGTTGCCCGTTGCAGCTGCATTATCCGGGATGCTGGACACTGGGGGCTGTCCGGTATTCGACATGGTAGCCTCCTTGTTCGTATGACCTGCTCTTCGGTCATCTTACGCAGGGCACGATGACGTTCGCCGTCGGCATGTCCCGCCAGCCGTTTAAGCAATCACGTGTTCCGAGGAACGTTGCAGCCGTAGACGTGTCAGGTACATTCCACACAGAGCGACCGCGCGGTTTGCATCTTGATTGTGGTCGTAGGGCGTGTCAGTCATTGAATCTGTGTTCCGTGTTTTCCCCCGCCATCGCGAACGCGAACTGGGCCGTCATAGCACCAAGGTGGTGTCAGTTGCGTATGCCAGGACATACGCGACTCAGCAAATACCAGAAGACTCCGTCATCTCTCTACGCCCTCCATTCGATTACGCATGCCCAGACATACACAAACCAGCAAATACCGGGGAATTCCGCCGTTCCTCTGTGCTCTCCATCAGGTCGCGCATGCCCAGACATACACAACCCGACAGATGTCAAAGGATTCCGCCATTCCCCCGCACCTTCCGCCCGGTCACGCATGCCAGCGCATACATCACTTGACGGAACGTTTCCGGCAATACCTTTGGCTCGGAAATGCCCGACAAACCGACAAACCATTGCCCCCAAGACCGCATTACCCTAGGCCGCATATACGATCAGGGGCGGCCCGGAGTACCGGAACCGCCCCTGATTGGCGGAAAAGACCATGGATGTGGGAATGGCTGTCAGTCGTCACCCAAAGTCACGTGGACGCCGCCGACAAGCGAGCTGACCACGTTATACAGCAGCGCGAAAATCGTCGCCAGCAGAGTGAACAGCACCACGCCGATGATGGCGAGGATGGTCACCGTGCTCAGCACCGTGCTCAGCGAGAGCACGTCGGCGAGGTTGAATCCGCTGGAATCAAGGCCTGTCGAAGAGACGATCTGCGTGACCTGGTCGAACACGCCCGCCATGTTCAGCACCAGCCACAACAGCGCCGCCGCCACAATCTGAATGATGCCCCCGGCCACACTGAGCAGGAAGGTGACCTTGGCCACCGACCAAGCGTCCACTCGTGTCAGGGACAGGCTCATACGCCGTGCGCGCGGCGTATGGTGCCGACGCTTGTTCGCAGCTGCGGCACGCGCCGCAGACGGCATCGGTGCCTCGTTGCCGGTACTGATCGGCTGGTTCGAGACGGTCCTGCCTACGCGTGGTTCGCGGCGCCCCTCGTCGTCGACGTATTCGCTCATTGTTTCTCCTTGGACGTTCCGACTGCCTTCGCCTGATTAGTGAACCTACCAGTGTTCGGGGACGATTGCCGCTCTGATGGCAAGGTCTGCACACTATCCGACGGGCCGCGCCATGGTATTTCGACGCGGCCCGCCGCCAGTTCACTGCTGCGCGCCTTGTGCGGCCGTGGCCTCATCCGCGTGCTGATCGTGCTGATCATGCTGATCGGCATCGGTCTGGTCGTTCTCGTCGTCGTCATCCTTCTCGGCGTTGCGCGCGATGGCGAGAATTTCGTCGCCCTTGTCGGGTTTGGCGAAGGTCACGCCCTGCGTGGTTCGGCCGGTCCGCTTGACTTCGGACACATCCGAACGGATGACCTTGCCGGACTTCATGATGGCCATGACCTGGTCGTCTTCGCTGACCACGAGCGCACCGACAAGTGAGCCGCGGCCTTCCGCCAGTTGCAAGGCCTTGACACCGAAGCCGTTACGGCCTTGCAGACGATATTCGCTGATGGCCGTGCGCTTGGCGAAGCCCTCGTTGGTGACCACGAACAGATCCTTGTCGCTGTCACCCCAGATGACGTCCATGGACAGCAGTTCATCGCCGTCACGGAACTTCATGCCCTGCACGCCGGCGGTCTGGCGACCCATCGGACGCAGCTGCTCGTCGTCCGCACGGAACTTGAGACTCATACCGTGCTTGGAGACGAGGATAATGTCGTCCTCCGGGTTGCACAGCGCGGCGCCGATCAGCTCATCGGTCGGCTCCCCGGTCTCGGGGTCAGCGGCCAATCGCACTGCAATCAGGCCGCCCTGGCGAGGCGAATCATATTCGGCGAGGCTGGTTTTCTTGACCTTGCCGGACCGCGTGGCAAGCACCAGATACTTGGCGACCTCGTAATTCGGAATCGACAGCACCGCCTGAATGGTCTCGTCGGGGGCGAACTGCAGCAGGTTGGCCACATGCTGGCCCTTGGAATCCCTTGACCCTTCGGGCAACTCGTAGGCCTTGAGCCGGTAGACGCGACCCTTGTTGGTGAAGAACAGCAGCCAGTTGTGCGTGCTGGTGAGGAAGAAGTGGTCGACCACGTCGTCTTCGCGCAGCTTGGTGCCTTTGATGCCTTTGCCGCCGCGGTGCTGGGCGCGGTATTCGTCGGCCTTGGTGCGCTTGATGAACCCGGAATGGGTGACCGTCACGACCACGTTTTCCTCAGCGATCAGGTCTTCGACGTTCATCTCTCCCGAGTACGGCAGGATGCGTGTACGGCGCTCATCACCATACTTTTCAACGATTTCGTCAAGTTCGTCGCCCACGATCTGGCGCTGACGTTCCGGCTTGGCGAGAATGTCGTTGTAATCGGCGATTTTGCGTTGCAATTCCTCATGCTCGTCGAGGATCTTCTGCCGTTCGAGAGCAGCGAGACGACGCAGTTGCATGGCGAGGATCGCGTCCGCCTGCACATCATCGACGTCCAGCAGATCTTTGAGGCCTTCACGGGCGGTATCCACATCCTTGGAGGAGCGGATGAGCGCGATGACTTCATCGATCATGTCGAGGGCTTTGAGATAGCCCTGCAGGATGTGATCGCGTTCCTCGGCTTCGCGCTTCAAATACCGGGTGCGGCGTTCGACGACATCAAGCTGGTGGGAGACCCAATGGCGAATGAACGCGTCCAGGCTCAGTGTGCGCGGCACGCCGTCGACCAAGGCGAGCATATTGGCGCCGAATGTCTGCTGCAGTTGGGAATGCTTGTACAGGTTGTTGAGTACGACCTTCGGCACGGCGTCGCGCTTGAGCACCAGGACCAGACGCTGACCGGTACGGCCTGAGGTCTCGTCACGCATGTCGGCGATGCCTTGGATCTTGCCGTCACGCACCGCTTCGCGGATGGAGACGACCAAACGATCCGGGTTGACCTGGTATGGCAGCTCGGTGACCACCAGGCACATACGCCCGTTGATTTCCTCCGTGTTGACCACGGCACGCATGGTGATCAAGCCGCGGCCGGTGCGGTATGCCTGTTCGATGCCTTTATGCCCGAGGATGGTCGCTCCGGTCGGGAAGTCCGGTCCTTTGATCCGTTCGATCAGCGCGTTGAGCAGCTCCTCGCGGCTTGCTTCCGGGTGATCGAGCGCCCAGTGCACGCCGTCCGCCACCTCGCGCAGGTTGTGCGGCGGGATGTTGGTGGCCATGCCGACGGCGATGCCGGCGGAACCGTTGACCAACAGGTTCGGGAAACGGCTCGGGAGTACGGTCGGCTCTTGGGTCTTGCCGTCGTAGTTGGGCACGAAATCGACGGTGTCCTTGTCGATGTCGCGCACCATTTCCATGGCGAGCGGGGCCATACGGCATTCGGTGTAACGCATGGCGGCCGCCGGGTCGTCGCCCGGGGAGCCGAAGTTACCCTGACCGTCCACAAGCGGATAGCGCATGGACCACGGCTGGGCCATACGCACGAGCGTGTCGTAGATGGCGGCATCGCCGTGCGGGTGGTATTTACCCATAACGTCGCCGACGACGCGGGAGCACTTGTTGTAGCCGCGATCCGGGCGGTATCCGCCGTCGTACATCGCGTAGATGACGCGACGGTGGACCGGCTTCATGCCGTCACGCACGTCCGGCAACGCGCGTTCCACGATGACGGACAGTGCGTAGGCGAGGTAGGATTCGCGCATTTCCTGCTGCAAATCAATCGGTTGGACGCGCTGGCCTTTCATCAGGCCGTAATCGGTGTTGTCGGCTTCCTGCGGGCTCAACGGCTCGTGGTTGTTGTCCAGCCCGTTGAGCTGGTCGTCATTGCTCGACCCGCCGTCTTCCGGGGTGTTGGTGTTGTTTTCGTCTGCCACGGTAGATCCTTCGTGTTCTTGTCCATCCTCTTCGGATGGCTAGCCTGATGCACGGCTAGTGATGAAGTGTGCTGGTTTCCGTGCCGAAATCCTTGGAAAACCGCGGATTCCGGCGTTGTACGGTCACGCGTCGATGAATCGTGCGTCGTGCGCGTTGCGCTGGATGAACAGGCGCCGGGGCTCGACCTCGTCACCCATCAGCATGGAGAAGGTCTCGTCCGCCTGTGCCGCGTCCTCGATATGGATTTGCTTGAGAATGCGGTGGTCGGGGTCCATGGTGGTTTCCCACAGCTCCTGATAGGTCATCTCGCCCAGACCCTTGTAGCGCTGAATACCTTCGCCCTTCGGCAGCTGGCGACCGGACTCCTTGCCCTCGCGCAGCACGCGGTCGCGTTCGGCGTCCGTATATACGAAGGAGTGCGGCCCCTTGGTCCACTTGATGCGGTACAGCGGCGGCATGGCCACGTAGACGTACCCGGCGGTGATCATCGGCCGCATGTAGCGGAAGAACAGCGTCAGGTTCAGCGTGGCGATATGCGCGCCGTCGACATCGGCATCGGCCATGATGATGATTTTGTGGTAGCGCACCTTGCTCACGTCGAAGTCTTCGCCGTAGCCGCCGCCGATCGCGGTGATCAGCGACTCGATGGTGTCGGACTTGAGCATGCGGTCGATGGATGCGCGCTCGGTGTTGAGGATCTTGCCTCGAAGCGGCAGGATCGCCTGGGTAATCGGGTTGCGTCCCTGGATGGCGGAGCCACCTGCGGAATCACCCTCGACGATGAACAGCTCGCATTCCTCCGGATTGTTGGACTGGCAGTCCTTGAGCTTGTCCGGCATACCGGCTGATTCAAAGATCGACTTGCGCCGGGTCGATTCGCGGGCCTTCTTCGCGGCGATACGGGCGCGGGAGGCCTCGATCGCCTTCTGGATGATGCTTTTGGCCTCGGCAGGGTGTGCGTCGAACCAGTCGCCGAGCTTGTCGGTCATCACACGCTGTACGAAGGTCTTCGCTTCGGAGTTGCCGAGCTTGGTCTTGGTCTGGCCTTCGAACTGCGGGTTGGTGAGTTTGACGGACACGACGGCGGTCAGGCCTTCGCGCACGTCATCGCCGGAGAGATTGTCGTCCTTCTCCTTGAGGATGTTCTTCTCGCGCGCATACCGGTTGACAAGCGTGGTGAGCGCTGCACGGAAGCCCTCCTCATGGGTGCCGCCTTCGGTTGTGGAGATGGTGTTGGCGAAGGTGTGCACGGATTCGGAGTAGGCGGTCGTCCATTGCATGGCGATTTCCGCGGAGATGCCGATTTTGAGGTCTTCGGCCTCGAAATCGATGACCTCCTCCTCGATCGGGTTGGTCTTGCGGGTTTTGACCAGATAGGCCACGTAATCCTTGATGCCGTGCTCGTAGCAGTATGTCACGGAACGATGGAGTTCCTCGACCGGGTTGTCGCCGTCGCCGGTCACTTCGTCGCCCGCCTGGTCAATCTCACGCAGGTCGGTCAGGGAGATGCGCAGGCCGCGGTTAAGGAAGGCCATCTGCTGGAAGCGCGAACGCAGGGTCTCAAAATCGTAGACCGTGGTTTCGAAGATCTTCGGGTCGGCCCAGAAGGTCACGGAGGTGCCTGTCGATTCGCCGTCCTCCATGGGCTTGCCTTGGGCGAGCGGTGCCGTCGGATGCTGGTCGATGTACGTCTGGGTCCAATGGAAGCCCTGACGACGCACCTCGATCTCCATACGCGTGGACAGCGCGTTGACCACGGAGATGCCTACGCCATGCAGACCTCCGGAGACCGCGTAGCCGCCGCCGCCGAACTTGCCACCCGCATGCAGCTTGGTCATAACCGTCTCAACGCCGGAGACACCTTCGCCCGGCACGATGTCGACCGGGATGCCTCGGCCGTCGTCCACCACGCGGATGCCGTTGTCCGGCAGAATGGTCACTTCGATATGGGTGGCGAAACCGGCCAAGGCCTCGTCCACTGAGTTGTCGACGATTTCGTAGACCAGATGGTGCAGGCCTCGCGGACCGGTCGAGCCGATGTACATGCCCGGGCGGATACGCACCGCCTCAAGCCCTTCCAGCACGCGCAAATCACTGGCGTCGTAATGGTCCGGCGACAGCGAATCGTCAAGCTGGGCATTCTCGAGCTTGTCGTTGGCGATGGCGTCGTTGACCTTGTCGTTGAGTTCGGCCTTGGATTCATTACCTGTCTGCGATGGTACCCCGCCCTGCTCGGGCGCAGCATTGTTCAGCGAATCAGCTTCAGCGTCTGCCACACAAATTCCTTCCAGCACACCGCGCGGCGCCCCTGCCGACACGGTCGATATACCCTAGAACGAAAATAACGGGGCCTTCTAGGCGTTTTACAGTACTGTACGTGATTCTACACATCAAGGGGGACTTTGCGGCTCTGAGGGCAATACAAGGCATTCCGCGATATTTCGCGGTTTTTAAGCCCTCCATCCCATACTATCGCCGGTATCTGCCGTAGCGGCCACGGGTGAATGGATGCGCCTGCGGCCCGGTCACGCGAATCTGGGAGATATCAAGCCCGTCAAGACGTTCCTTGATCGTATCGGTCAACTGCGGGATCATATACGTCAGCGTCGTGGTCCATGCTGGGGATTCCGCCCGAATCACGAGGATTCCATCATTGAACGAGGCGACCACCGAGTGCTGCGCGATCTGCGGGCCGACCACTTGATCCCAATGGTTGCGCAGCTGGGCGAGCTTGAGATGCGGGGTCCAGTTGCCGTTTTTCGCCAGCAGGGTGACCAACGATCCGAGGGTGTTGGGGTCTCTGCCCGGTTTGCCGAAGCTCTCCCAGGCCTTTGCTTCGCGCTCTTGCCTGTCGCGGATGATGCCCGCCCGCGCGGCATAGCGTTGGAACACCTGCGCCGGCAGCTTTCTCGGATCAAGCTTGAGCATGCGTGCGACCGGCTTGTTCATGCCGATGCCTCGCCTTCCGCGTCGACCTGTTGCCGGGCGGCCTTGATTCGCGCGACGGTCTCGTCCGTCAGCAGCTGCCCGGCTTGTGCATTGTCGCTTTGACGCCGGAGAGCGGCGATATCGACGATCCGTGCATGCGTGCCATACTGCGACAAATCAGGCACGTCTGCGGCCGCGGCGGCGGTGATCAGCACTTGGTCCCGTCGGACGGCGAATTCGAGGATCTGCCGCCGACGCGTCTCATCAAGCTGGGCGAACACATCGTCGAGGATCACCATCGGAGCGTTACCTGTAGCCCGCTCAACCAAGGCGGCAAGCGCCATTTTGAGCGCCAACGCCATCGTCCACATTTCGCCGTTGGACGCGAATTCCTTGGCCGGCACGCCATCCAACGTCATGGCCATGTCGTCGCGATGAGGACCGATCAGATTCTGGCCGCGCGCCACTTCGCCCGGATAGATTCGTTGGAAATGCCGGCTGATCAGCTGATGCGGCTCACCGTCTTCCAGCACCTCGTCGAATGAGGGGAGATAGACGAGCGAGGCGTGCTGTTTGCTTCCCGACAAGGCATCGTAGTTCTGGGAGAACAGGGGAGCGAGCTGGTCGATGAGGCGCTTGCGCATACGCGTGAGTTCAACGCCTGACTCGATGAACTGCCCGGTCCAGATCTCCAGTCCGCTGAGCGCAGGTTGCATCGCGGCAGCCTGTCCGGCATCAGCATCGCTTGGGGCGCCCTGCCCGTACCGATCGTTGTATCGCCCGTCCTGAACGGAGGATTTTCCCAGCTGTTTGAGCAGCGCGGCCCGTTGTCTGGCGATTTTGGCACATGTCTGGTGGACTTCGTCGTATCCAGGGATGAGCAGAGTCCCTGCCTGGTTGATGAATCCACGTCGGGTCGCAGGGTCGCCCGACACCAGGCGCTGGTCTTCCGGCGTGAACGAGACGCTGGGAATCCGGCCGAGAATGTCGCGCATGTACATCGAGGCGCCGCCGTCTATGCGTGCCCGGTTCGCCCCATGGGCGCGGATGGTCAGCTCGATGGTGGTATAGGGGGCGCGATTTTGGGTGTTGCGGTCTGGTTGCGCCGCATCGCCATGGCCGGAGGATGAATTCTGAAGTGAATCCTGATTCGAATTCAGTTTTCCATTTTGCTCTTCCGAACTCGATTCAGAGGAATCTGATGCCAATTCAGTATTGGCTGATTCTGCGATATTCCGCAGTTGCGCCCCGGCCGCTTCGCCGTCTGCGACGTTAGTATCCACGATATTAGCCCGGACCGTGGCCGAGTCGTATCCTCGTTGGACGAGTGGAAGCGAGCTTGATGTTCTGTGGCTCGACCCGGTGGACAACACTTCGATCGCTTCGACCAGATTGGTTTTGCCCATGCCGTTGGCGCCTTGGATTACCGTGACCCCCTCAGGCAGGTCGATGATGCAATGGTTCCACGACCGAAAATGGTCGAGCGCCAGTCGCGAGACGATTACGCTCATCGCCGCCTGTCCTTTCTAGGTCTTTTGGCTGGCCACCAAAGCCTGTGGATAACTGTCGAATTGTCATATTCCGTGTTTGAGAGGGTTTCCCGTGGACGACCGCCATAGCGGTACGGCAGCGGAAGAATTCCGCAGCGCCTCGCCGTTCAGTACGATCGCGCCCAGACAAGGATTTCGCCGTCGGCAGGGTTATCCACACCACCTTGCCGACGGCGATTGCCTGATTGGGGCTCAGATGCCCAGTCCAGACTCAGTTGCTGAAGCGCATCGGAACCAGCAGATACCGGTAATCCATCGATTCGTCGGAATCTTGCTCCTGCTGGCCGTTGAACTCAACCGGCTTCACCGCTGTCGTCATCTTCATGCGCACGAACGGTTCGGCGATTGCGCTCAATCCCTCAATCAGATAGGACGGATTGAATGCAACGGTGATGTCATCGCCGTCAAAATCGACATCGAGCACATCGCTCGCCTGATTTTCGTCGGCGACACCGGCGCTCAGCGTCAACTCGCTACCGGAGAACGCCATGCGGATTGGTGCGTTGCGCTCTGCTACCAGCGAGACACGCTTGATCGAGTTGATCAGCTGCTGTTTGTCGATGACCGCCTGAATCGGATATTCGTCGGCGAACAACCTGTCGATTGCAGGGAACTCACCATCAATCAGTTGGGAAGTGGACACCCGGCCGGCGTTTTCAAAGCCGATGAGTGAGGGGTTGTCCTGGCTGAAGTTGATGGTGACGTTTTGGCTTTCGTTCAACGTTTTGGCGATGTCGCGCAACAGCGAACCGCGCAGCAAGGTGTTGGTCGAGACATCCGGATTCTCCGGCGACCAAGTGAACGTCGCGCGGGACAGACGGAACCGGTCGGTCGAGGTCATGATGACCTTGTCGCCTTCGAACTGCATGAATACGCCGGTCAGTACCGGCCGAGTTTCTTCGCGTGAAACGGCCACGCACGCCTGATCCACCGCCTGATGGAAGGTTTCCCCGTCAACTTTGCCCAAAATCGGCGGAACGACCGGTAGATCGGGATATTCGCTTTCCGGCATGAGCTGCATGGTGAACTTACTCTTGCCCGAAGTGATAATCAGCGTCGAGTTTTCAGTGGCTAGATATGTCTTCTCGGAAGGCAACGACCTGGTAATGTCCGCGAGAATCTTGCCCTGGACCACGGTGCTGCCTGATTCATCGACTCCAGCTTCGATGTGATCGCGCGCCGAAATCTCAAAGTTGAATGCAGACAGTTGGAGCGTTCCGTCAATGGCCTCCAGCTTGATGCCTGCAAGGATAGGGCTTGCTGGACGTGCATCGATGACCCGCGTGGTCCATGCGACAGCGTCCGCAAGCGAGGTCGTGTTCACTTCGACTTTCATGCTTCCTCGTTTCGATTGGTGTTCTGTGGCTATTCTAGCCGGACTTTCCGGCCAGAATCATTCGTGCGAAGCATGCGCCATGATGATGTCGATGATGATACGTAAGAGAACAATAGCCTTCGTAATAATTCCGGTGGATAGTGTGGATAAGTGTATGCAGGCCTACAGCGGCAAGACTTCACAATCACCTGTCAAATGTGGATAACTTCTGAATACTCTGTGCATAACCCTGAGAGTTATCCACAGCGAGAAGGTCGTCGAAAAGTTATCCACACCGGAAGCCGAATCATCCACGAGTTATCCACAGCTTTTCTGAGGTTGCCCACGAGTTATTCGCACAGTTTACCCACAATTGTGAATAACGTGGTGGATAACTTTTTTCTGATTTCTCCACAGTCCCGGTGTGTCGTATCCACCACGGTGGATGATTTGGAAAAGAGGAAAATCCTGCTGTGAGCGTCGTTGTCTCGCATGGAACGTGAGATCGGACGCAAGACGTCACTCTGATAGGACACCTGATAGGACTGCCCGTAAGGCGCATTTCAAACCGGCACGCGTCCCGGGCACAGCTTGGTTGACCGGGCGGGGGCAGGGCTTATTGTTCGGCGGAATGATGCTTGAGACGAACAGTCAACTCCATGACGTAGTTGTACGTCTCCTGCTTTTCTTTCATCTCGTCGCTGATACGCGTGTAGGCGTGCATCACCGTCGTATGGTCGCGCCCTCCGAATACCTCGCCGATATCGACCAGGCTCATGCTGGTCATCTCACGGGCGAGATACATGGCGATCTGCCGCGCCAGCGCGATGTTCTTCGTGCGTGCGCGCCCCACGAGATCGTCAAAGGTCAGGTGGAAGTACTTTGCCACCTGGGTGATGATATCGGTGGGTTTGATCTCCACATCCGTTGAGAAGAAGTCCTGCAGGGTCTGCTCGGCAAGCGCACGAGTCACCGGCTGGTTATTCAGTGACGCCACTGCGGAGACTCGTGTCAGCGCGCCTTCCAGCTCGCGGATGTTCTCAGTGAACCGTTCGGCGATGAGATCGAGCACATCGTTCGGTATTTGCATATGGTTCATCGAGGCGATCATGCGCAGAATCGCGATGCGGGTCTCCAGATCCGGCGGTTTGACATCCACGGTCAGGCCGGATTCGAATCGTGAAATCAGGCGGGCCTCGAAGCCTTTGAGGTTCTTCGGCGCCACATCGGATGCAATTACGATGCGCTTGTTCGCCTGATACAAGGTGTTGAAGGTGTGGAAGAAGCTGTCGAGTGTCGCTTCCTTGCCGCCGAGGAACTGGATATCGTCGATGAGCAGGACGTCGACTTCACGGTAACGTCGGTTGAAATCGGCGATTTGGCCTTGGGACTGGTTCGGGTTCTGCAGCGCTTCGATGAATTCGTTGGTGAATTCCTCGCTGGTGACGTACCGCACTTTGAGCGTGGGGTCCTTGATCAGCGCGTAATTGCCGATGGCGTTGAGCAAATGGGTTTTGCCCAATCCGGAGCCGCCATAGATACACAACGGGTTGAAATCCTTGCCAGATCCCTCTGCCACCGCCATGGCGACGGTACGCGCGAAACGGTTGGAATCGCCTGGGACGAAGGTTTCGAAGGTCGCGTTCTTGTTGAGATGGGTTTCCGGATCGAGGGCGGGTCGATGCTGGTCGATATTGAAATTCTCCCGATTCGGCACGCCGGAGGGCACGGTTGGCGGGATTTCGGGCTGATTCGTGCTGGGCGCCGGTGCTTGGTGCTGGGCGGCAGTAGACGGCATGGCCGCTGCAGAGCCCGGTTGGTCTGCGCCATAGTGCACTGGTTGTTGCTCGTATATCGCGGCGCCGGTCGGTTGCCCCATTTGTTGCGACTGGGCTGCCGGCTGCTGATATCCGGGGGCATACGGGCTATATGCATCGGCGCCGTGCTGTTCGTTGAATCCGGATGATTGCTGATATTGGCCAGGCATCTGGCCGCGGTCCTGATGCATCGTCGTCTCGGACTGCACCGGATGCGTGGCCTGGTGAGGCATCATCGCGGGTTGCTGGAACTCGGCGAATTGGGGCTGCGAAGCCTGTCCCGATCCCCATGCCGGGGTCTGCTGGACGGAAGGTTGTTGCGCGGCCGACTGCTGCTGCCCGGTTGGGACATTGGTGTGGCCGGCGTAAGAGATTTCCCCTTGGGCGTCGGGCCTCGGCGTGGCGTCGGGCATGGTGATGTCCGGCTGCGGGGCGAGCGGCTCGGGGTGCGGCTCAATCTTGAACGCCGGGAACATGTCCATTCCGGTGCACAATTTGAGCGCTTTGAGCAGAGGCTGGTTGAGGTCGGTCTGTAACGCCTTCTGCGTCGCGGCGTTGGTGACCGTGAGCACGATGGTGGTGCCGAACACGGCTTCGGGAATGACACCTTCGAACCATCCCTTGTCCCGTGCGGTCAATGATGCATCATGCTTGAGAACGGCGAGCACATCCGACCAGATATGCACGGCCTGGGTCGCCGGATCTTGCGAGCTGTTCGCCATGCGGCCATCCTTTCGTGCATACCTCGTGTTCCCGTCCGTATATGAGAACAATACCGTAGTGTATGTTTACACCGAATCCGGGAAGTTATCCACAGCCTTGCGTGTTGAAATTGCTGAAATGTGAATAACATCAGTGTAATTTGTGGATAACTTTCCCCTCGGTTTCGTTGTGATTGCAACGTTTTTCGGGAATTGTGGGGATTGATTCGCCGGTTGGTAAGCGATGTGGAAAACTCCGAAGAATTATCCACATGCTGTGTCGTGTTGACGAATGGGTAGGGGTGAGAGTAGTTTAGTAGAGCTTGACTCATGAGGAGCCGTGCTTTTGCATGGCTGAAAAACCGGGAGCGTAAATTATGAAGAGGACATTCCAGCCCAATAACCGCCGTCGTCACATGAAGCACGGGTTCCGCGCACGTATGCGTACCCGTTCCGGCCGCGCCGTCATCAACCGTCGTCGCGCCAAGGGCCGCAAGACCCTGTCTGCCTGAACCGGCGAACTGAGCAGTGGAGCGGCTTACAAGTCACCGTGACTTCGTCACCGTGCTGAAACGTCGCCGTAAAGTCAGCGACCATGACATCGTCGTGCACTATCTGGTGCGCGACGATTCACATTCATGCACCCAATTGGGCGCTATCAGCACCCCAAACGCCCAGTCCACTGAGAGGGCCGGGCGTATGGATTCCACTGGCTCAACGCTTGGAACACCATCGCACCGACGTCTTGGGCTCGCCGTATCCAAATCGGTGGGGCACGCCGTAACCCGCAACAAGGTAAAACGCAGGTTCCGCGTCTTGGCGCGGAATCACGAGCAATTATTGCCCGATCATTGCGACATCGTCATGCGGGCGAAACCATCAGCAGCGCACGCGCCATTTGAATCCCTTGACCGCCAGGTCGAGCGATTGTTCGCGTCCGTCGGCGCACGGGTGGCCCAAGGTAAGTAAGCGGTCGATATGTCAACTGCAACGCAAGCCGCGATTCGAGCCATCCACTGGTATCAGAGGAATATCTCTGCGAATACGCCGGCACGGTGCAGGTACTATCCGACGTGCTCGAACTATGCCTTGCAAGCAATTCGACGTTTCGGCATAGTGCGTGGCGGAACACTGGCATTGTTGCGTCTGCTGCGATGTCGCCCCTGGAGTCGCGGCGGTATTGACGACGTTCCGCAGCGTTTCTCGCTGTTCTATCGATATTCCTGGTCGAAGGCCCATGAGGAGCCACGACTGACGCCACTGGCCTCGCACACGAAGGAGATGGCCTGATCGATGAATACCAATACTGATCAGTTCTTGCTTGACAGCGGCTTTTGGGGCTGGCTGTACAAGCTGTTGACCCCGGTCGAATGGCTGATGACCCAAATCATGGCCATCTTCCACAAGTTCCTGACACTGCTAGGCATGCCCGCCGTCGGTGTTTCTTGGGTGCTCTCCATCATCTTCTTGGTGATCGTGGTGCATGCGTGCATTCTGCCGATTTTCATCAAGCAGATGCGTTCGATGCGCAAGATGCAGGCGCTCCAGCCGAAAATGCAGCACATCCAGAACAAGTACAAGGGCAAGAACGACCAGGCCAGCAAGGACGCCATGAGCCGCGAGCTCATGAAACTCTATCAGGACAACGACGCCAACCCCGCCGGATCCTGCCTGCCGATGCTCATCCAGGGCCCTGTGTTCATGTGCATGTTCTATGTGCTCTCCGCCATCGAATACATCGCCAAGGGCAAGCGCGCTCCGCTCGGCGCCTTTGATAAGGCCACCGCGCAGCAGTTCTCCGACAGCTCGAACTTCGGTGTGAACATAACCACGCGCTTTATGCACGCCGATATGCATGCGAAGATTGTCATCGGCATCTTCATCGCGCTCATGTGCTTCTTTATGTGGCTCATGCAGTTTTACAACATGCGGCGCAACCTGCCCCGAGCTTCGATGCAGGGCCAGCAATACCGCATGCAGCAGGCGATGACCTGGATGTTCCCGATCATGTACATCTTCTCCGGTTTGAACTTCCCGTTCGCAGTGCTGATTTACTGGCTTACCAACAACGTGTGCAATTTCCTGCGGTCGTTGTGGCAGATTTACACCTTCCCAACTCCGGGGTCGCCCGCTGCGGAAGACAAGGAAATCCGCGATCACAAGCGTGAGAACGCCCGTCGTAAGCGCGCCGGTGAGCCGTCGCTCGAGGAAGAGCAACTGCAGAAGGCCAAGGATGAGGCCGCCCGTCGTGAGACCGAAGGGTTCCAGCGCAAGCAGCCGAAGCGCAAGAAAAAGAAATAATCCCATGGTGGCGCCGGTATGTCAGGCTATACCGGCGCCACCTGTGCGTTGACGGCATGGTATCAGCCGCGACGCCGGGTGTAACCCCTGCAGGAGCCTGAACCCCCGACATGAAGACGGATGCGCCGAACAACATTTGTGATGCGCTCAGATGCGGCGAATTTCCGTCCATCCATTAGACTTGACCTATACAGCCGACAAGGAGTACCACATGGCACAGGATGATGAAAAGACGATCGACCAGCTCAATGAGGAAGCTGATATCGCCGCGGATTATCTTGAAGGACTTCTCGACATCGCCGATTATGACGGTGATATCGAGATGGGCATTCGCAACAACCGACCCGTTGTGCAGATTGTTGCCGATGATGACGACGACATCAAGCATCTGGTTGGCAAGAACGGCGAGGTGGTGGATGCCCTGCAGCAGCTGTCACGGCTTGCGGTGCAGCAGAAGACGGGTGAGCGATCACATCTCATTGTGGATGTTGACGGATTCCTCAAGCACAAGCGTCAGCACCTGCGCGATATTGCGCTTGATGCCATCGACGAAGTGCGCGAGACCGGCGAGCCTGTCGATTTGAAGCCGATGAATTCCTTCGAACGCAAGGTGGTCCATGATCTGGTCCGCGAAGAGGGGTTGCGCTCCCGTTCGCACGGTGAGGAACCGAACCGTCATGTCACCATTTATCTCAAGGCTTCCGCTGTCGATGATGATCAGCATTACGATGATGAATATGATGACGAAGCTGATGAAACAGGTGACGTCGAAGCCTGATTTCAGTGGTTTTTGGCTCGTCTGGTGATGGGCTTTGATGCTGAATGCGGTTGTGTGAATGCGTAGCTGCTGAGTGCTGCGTGTTTGCACAGCCGCATTCTCTTTGAAACGGATGATGGTTGACTTCGGTGATTGGCCGCGTGGAGAGGTGTTGCTGGTGTTTGGAATGGTTGTGCGGTTGGTTGCTGTTGTTTGCTGTTGGTCGTGGATGAGTTTGGTGCAACCGGTTGCCGCGAATTGTGATCGATCGTGGAATGCGGCCGATGCGGCCGATTGTGTTTAACTCCTACTGAATGAGAGCTGATAAATAGCTGTATATGTATCATCCGGTGATTCGAGTACATTGAAATCATTACAGAAGGACGTGCATTCATGATTGAACAAGAACAGACACCTCAAGATGCGGTTGTTGACGAGCTTGATGGTTCCTCGCTGCCGCAGCAGATTCTCGGCGACGCCTACCCGGTGTTGCAACGCTTCCATGACAAGCTCATGGCTGAAGGTGAACCCCGTGGTTTGATTGGGCCTCGGGATGTTCATATTGTCTGGGAACGCCATATTCTGAACTCGGCCGCTGTGGTGCCCTTCATTCGTAAGGTCACTTCGCATGATGCCAAGAAGCGGGTCGCCGATGTCGGCAGTGGTGGCGGTTTTCCTGGCATTGTCGCAGCCGCATGCCTGCCTGACTGTGAGTTCACTCTTATTGAGCCTATGGAGCGTCGTGTCGAGTGGCTCGAGGAGTGCGTGAAGCAGCTCGGACTTGAGAATGTCAAGATTGTGCGTGCGCGGTCAGAGGAGATCATCAACCAGATTCGAAAGCATGATATCGAACCGTTCGCCGCGGTTACTTGCCGGGCAGTTGCACCGATGACCAAGCTTTCCGGTTGGACCCTGCCGTTGCTGAAGCCGCACGGCCAACTCATCGCTTTGAAAGGTCGTTCCGCACAGGTTGAACTTGATAAGGCGGAGAAGATGATTCGAAAATTCCACGGCGGTCATGCCCGTGTGTGTCTCGCGCCCGTGGGGGAGGGGCTTGAACCGACACATGTGGTGTTGGTGGACAAGATGTAGACAGCGCGCTGTGTTCGGTTCGAGGTTTTTCGCAGCATAGCCAGAAGCTGTTGAACCCCGGAATTCCTGCGGTTTTGGTGTTGTGCGCTCGGTGGATGGATGCTTGGGCCATTACTGTGGATGCCGCTGATTTCACATCTCACCGATAGTGTGTGATGATACCGGGAACGGGATGATGTTGGTGGAATGTTTCACGTGAAACATTCCACCAATGTCGTGTTGGGCAAGGCTCGATGTTGGAATCAGCCGTGGCTGAGTACCGATGATAGTGCGGGTGGTATGCCTGCGAATTTTGTGGGTTGACGATTACTAGAACGGCGTAGCGCCTTTGACTTCGTGTTTTCTCATCCAACGTGTCCTTCGTGGAAACACAGTCCCGTCTCAACGGCAGAGGCATTCGTCCTGTTTGCTTGTATGCCGATTGCGGTGACACCGTTGCCTCTATTACGCGGCGCAGTCGGGGTGTCGATGTGGTGTGCTTCTTTCGGTTACGTCTGTACGTCAAGTATTGGATACATGAAACGATTGTGGACACACGAGTTCCCGGCATGAAACTATGTTCGAACACGAATTTCAGACCTTCAGATATGAATCAGCGAATGATTACTCGCATCACGACATGTCCACTCCTGCAATGGATTAGTCGCATCATCGGCACCACGATTTCCCTGTACGCTGGCGACTCAATGTTGGGAGTAGGAGAGTCGGATGATGTACTTATAGGTGAATTCCTCCATTTGTTGCCTCTGCCATGATTTCGCTTTCTGTGTATAATTTGAATGTTCAACTACTGATGCACTGACTTGCTTTCCTGATATTGCTAGTTGTGGATACTGTGACAAACTCGACTACGAGTTGTCTGTTGAAGCGATGATGTTTCACGTGAAACATCATCGATAGTTCGGGTGTTGTAATCAATACCAGTACACCAGCATCCTGCTGCACTGTTCTACTTCCAATATCGTTCTCTCAGTTCTCTCGCTAGTGTTTACATTTCCGTAAGGTGAGGGCTCACATCAAGAATTGTTCGTATTAGTCTACGAGGCTGATGTTTCACGTGAAACATCAACAGGCTTGCAGAACGGTGACTATAGATGTTTCGCCGATTAGATCCACACTCATTCAGATGAAGAAAGTCTTGATACCGAATGACTTGCGCTGGGACAGTTGGGAATGACATCACCGGTGGCATTGAACACAGCTTGTGTCGGTCTGTAATCACATGCCTGATACTGATAATGCTGATGGGATCTTCTGTAGGGTCGGGCAGTTGCCACCTGTTGCCGGTTTCCAAATTCATCAGCGTTTGTGGGTTGTTGTGTCGGTGTCATATTTCCAGGTCTCATATTGCAGGCGTATTGAGAACAGTATCCGCCGTGAATTCGTTGCTTGCCGATAGGATGACGTAGTCACACTATAATTGGCGGGAAATGTGCTAATAATGATAGCGCCGTCGGGACCTGGCCCCTCATCCAACAAGGTGTGAGGGAGAGTGATACAGAGAGTCTAGGTTGCCACTGTTTAGTAATACGTAGCGATGTGCGCCATCTGACAGGCGAATTCCAAATCAAGGATGATGTTTCACGTGAAACATCGCGGGTTGAGTGAGAGTGTTCTTAATTGCATTCTGTTCCCTTTATACCGATGGATGCAGCGCTGGTGTGATTTTGTTTGGATAAATACGTCTTGATGTGTTAAACGGAGTGAGGTGGCAATCTCCCAAAGCTCAGTGGTTGCTGGATTGCAGGATTGGAATGTTTCACGTGAAACATCGTTCCATCAATTGTGTGGATGAGCTGGTTCGACGAATAGTGTGAGACGGGATGTGTGGAATCCATCCTGTTGCTCATCATGCTGTTGCGCTCCAACAGGAGTTGTGTGCTGTGGGTGTGATGAACCGCTTACACATGAATCCCGGTAGATCGGTGGTGTTACTGGTCTGTTGACGTCGTATCTCACAGGGATTGCGAAAATCAAGAATCCAGAACCGGCGCGCCCGTGCTTGGTGGGCGTATGAAGGAAACTGCCGCATCACGGTGGACAGCAGGAATACTTCCGGAGTGGGGAAGCCATCAAGCCACAATTTGGCATCTGTAAAGACATGTTAGATACCCAGCAACGTAGTTACGTACACTATGTTGTTGCTACATGTCTGAAGTGACATGGCAAGATTGATTCGTTTTGGACAACACAATCAGCGATGAATTGTGTGGATGATAATAGCCACTCACAAGCATCGTCGCACATTCTAGTCAATGTTTCACGTGAAACATTGACATCTGTTGATTGATATCGGATGTAAATACGGATAGGGCAAATCAAGGTCTAGCACCACTTATTCCCACTTCAAGAAACTAGGTTATCCACATTTTCACGTCGCAAAAAAGTTATCCACAATAATCGTGTTTACCTTTGGGAAATGTTGTTTCCGCGATTTCCTGCGGGTTTATGACGAGATGAAACTAGGTTATCCACAAAGTTGTGCAATGTTGTCCACATTTATCCACAATACGGTGGATATCTTGCTGGGCATGTCCAGTGCAGTGGGGAAACTGGAACAACTGCATATCAAGGAGGAGCTTTGTCGACGGCTGCACAGCGTTCAACAGGTTCAGAGCAAGGGGGTCGGTCCATGGATTCCGCCTCGGATATCATCCGTCGGATATTTGGCGACCAAGCGGATTCGCTTGGCAGTGAAATCGCCGAGGAAACCACCAGGTATCAAGCTCTTCATATGGTGACATTCCCGAAGCCGGCATCAACGCGTCGTATTGCGGTCGCCAATCAGAAAGGTGGCGTGGGCAAGACTACAACCACGGTGAACCTTGCGGCTGCTCTTGCGGATAGTGGAGCAAGGGTACTTGTTCTCGATATGGATCCTCAGGGCAATGCGTCCACGGCATTGGGTGCGCACCACATCTCCGGTGAACCCTCGATATATGATGTCATCGAGGGGCGTACGACGATTCGTGAAGCGATTCAGCAATGCCCGTCATTTGATCATATGGATGTCGTCCCAGCGTCTATTGATTTGAGCGGCGCGGAGCTTGAAATTGCCGATCTTGGCGACAGGACAGATTTGCTCAAGCATGCCTTGGATGAGTATCTAGAATCATGCGAAGAGCCTTACGACTATGTATTTGTCGATTGTCCGCCAAGCTTGGGCCTGCTGGTAATCAATGCGATGTGCGCGGTGACGGAAGTACTGATTCCTATCCAAGCTGAGTATTATGCGCTCGAAGGATTGGGACAGCTCATCAACACCATCGGTTTGGTACAGGAGCATTACAATCCTGTGCTGTTGGTATCCACTATGTTGGTGACGATGTTTGACAAGCGTACGATTCTGAGCCGTCAAGTTTATGATGAAGTGAAGAGCCATTATCCCAATATCGTACTTGACACGACGATTCCACGTTCGGTTAAGATTTCAGAAGCACCGAGTTTTCAGCAGACGGTGATTGCATATGACCCGCATGGCATGGGAGCGATTGCCTATGGGGAAGCGGCTCTTGAAATTGCGAGGAGATCTCCGGCGGTCTTGGCAACTTTGGAAGCAAAACGAGGTGAGCACTGAATGGCAACGAAGTCACGTCTGGGCAAGGGGCTTGGAGCATTGTTCCCTGCATTGCCTGGAGATCCAAATGAGTCCAAACAACAGGCCACTGAGCCGAATCATACTGCCGCAGTTGAGGCTGATGCCAGTACATTGGTAAAGCAGGACAAGGCATCTTCCGGCACATCGCAGCGTGAGAACAAGCATGCGCAGAATCGGACGCCTGCCCGTGATACGGCTTCGGTAGAGGCACGACCGCAACATCAGCGGAAGCATGACGATGTTTCACGTGAAACATCTGCAACATCTGAAACATCGACTCATGCTGCATCTGCCAATACCAAGCAGCATGCGCATGGGCAGTCACGTTTGCAGCATCGGATGAGCATTCCGTCGCTTGAAGAAATGACTCATCCGAGCGACGTGTTCTTCGGGGCAATGCAATCAACGGAAGCGGTCGTAGAGAAGCGCGCTGCAGACGAGAACAAGGTGCAGCAGAATCGTGCGACTGACGCGACGTTTGTAGCCAATGAGGAAGCGTCCCGCGCTCGTTCGGACGAAGCAATCGCCGATGCCGACAATAGAAATGGTTCTACGGATGACAATGTTTCACGTGAAACAGCGGCAGACACTGATGGGCGGAACGAAGAACTGAAACCAGTGCAGGGCGGTTATCTGGCCGAGTTAAAGCTGGATGACATCGGCCCAAACAAAGAACAGCCGCGAACCATCTTTGATGAGGACGAGTTGCGGGAGCTTGCCGAATCGATCCGCGAGGTCGGTGTATTGCAGCCGATTGTGGTGCGTAAGCGGCCTCAATCACAGATTGTGGCATCGGCAGAACATCAGGCAGATACCGACGATACCAACGATGTGATGCGCCGACCATACGAACTGATTATGGGAGAGCGCAGGTGGAGAGCCTCGCAGCTTGCTGGACTGGAGACCATTCCGGCAATCGTCAAGACGACATCCGACAACGAGATGCTTCGTGACGCGTTGCTTGAGAATTTGCACCGAGTCGCCTTGAATCCTCTTGAAGAGGCGGCTGCATATCAGCAGATGATTGATGAGTTTGGACTGACCCAGGCACAGTTGTCGAAGTCCGTGTCTAAGTCCAGGCCACAGATTGCGAATACCTTACGGTTGCTGAATCTTCCGGCCTCAGTCCAGAAGAAAGTCGCCGCGGGTGTATTGTCTGCTGGCCATGCGCGTGCCTTGCTTGGGTTGTCGAATGAGGAAGATATGGACAAGCTTGCCAACAGAATCATCGCTGAGGGTCTTTCCGTACGCAGCACGGAGGAAATCGTCGCGTTGAAGACCATGGCGGGGGAGAAGCCCAAGAAGGAGAACAAGAAGGTCGCGAACCCGTGGGCTGATTCTCCGATTCGGCAGCACCTTGAACAGCGCTTGGACACCAAGGTGACGATCAAGGGTAATCAGAAGAAAGGGCGGATCGAGATTACATTCTCGTCGCCAGATGATATGCAGCGGATTCTGGACATTCTGATGCCGCAGCAGCAGGAGGGGAATGTTTCTGCAGGCGCTGATGGGGAATCTGACTGGGTGTGATACAAGGCGGATTTCCTGGACTCTTGAGCTGAAAATGCGGTGGGGCCGCAATCCAGGTCTCCCCGGATTTCTGATTTGCAGCAGAAATCCGGGGATTCTGTTGTTCACTAGGTGATGGTGACTGCACTGTGTGCGGCCGTGCTTGAATTCGGTCGGGAATCTGCTGTGATACGGCGTGCCAGGTCGTATAACGGATTTCAGGTATTCGGAACAATCAGATTGCTTTATGGTAATTTTCAGCATCGAATGCCATTCAATCGGCGCTGCGCTGTGGTACAACACGGGATACGGGCTGGTATGGGGATGTGACAATCTCAGCTGGCGATAGCTGACGAAAGTCGGATTGTGGCGCCGCTGCCGGCAATCAGTGGAGGTGAGGGAATGTCTCTGCCGATGATAGCGGAATTCGTCCGTATCGCAAAGACCGACAATCTGGTCACGCCGGGGCCAAGGCGTAAGCAGATTGGGTGGCAATCAAACTATCTACGTCAGGGTCGTGCTGAGCGTAACCAGTTTGGGCGATGGTACGAATCAGTGACGTCGCGGTGGTGTTGAGCGTAACCGGTTTGAGGAATCACACAATCTGGTTACGCTGGCAAGGCGGTTTGCGTAACCAGATTGAGTAAGTGTACAAACTGGCTACGCCTAGGCGGTGCTGAGTGTAGCCAGTTGAGTTGATATACAAACTATCTACGCTAGGGTCGTGCTGAGCGTAACCAGTTTGAGAGATCACACAATCTGGTTACGCTGGCAAGCCGGTTTGCGTAGACAGTTTGTGGAGAGATGGGTGGTGGGGAATAGCGGTATGCTGGGGCGAATACCTGCCGAATGACTCAGGCGCCGAATGTCTCAGGCTTGTTCGGCGAGGTAGGCTTGCGCGTCGAGGGCTGCGCGGCAACCCATGCCAGCTGCCGAAATGGCTTGCCGGTAGACGCCATCCACCACATCACCCGCTGCAAACACGCCAGGCACACTGGTACGAGTCGAAGCACCATCAACAGTGATATACCCATGCTCATCAAGTTGAAGGGCACCGTGAAGGAATTCAGTGGCAGGTGTGTGCCCGATTGCGACGAAAACACCGTTGGCCGGGATTTCAGTCGTATCGCCGGTCACCGTATCGCGAATCGTCACGGAGTGGGCACCCGACTCATCATCGCCGTTAACACGCTCCACCACGGCGTTCATCCGGAAATCAATCTTCGGGTTCTTTTCCGCCCGGTCAACCAGAATGCGCGAGGCTCGGAATGTGTCACGCCGATGGATCACCGTCACCGAAGAACCGAAACGGCTCAGGAAGTCAGCCTCGGTCAGCGCACTGTCACCGCCGCCGACCACGACAATGGGCTTGCCGCGGAAGAAGAATCCGTCGCAGGTGGCACAGTACGAAACACCGCGGCCGGAGTATTCGACTTCGCCCGGCACCCCGAGTTTGCGTACCTGCGAGCCGGTGGCCACGATTACAGCACGGGCGGTATATGTATCCCCACCGTCCAGCACAACACGCTTGGAATCGCCCTGCACATCCGCGCTGACCACGTCGTCATAGACGATTTCGGCGCCGAAACGCTCAGCTTGCTTGCGCATGGCATCCATGAGATCAGGGCCCATGATGCCGTCTGGGAACCCGGGGAAGTTCTCCACTTCAGTGGTATTGACCAGCTGTCCGCCGGGCGTGAGCGCCCCGGCAATGACTACTGGATGATACCCGGCGCGGCCCAGATAAATGGCCGCAGTGTAGCCGGCAGGCCCGGAGCCGATGATGATCACGTCTGTTGTCTGTTCGCTCATGCGTCCTAACCTAGCACGTCCAGACGGGCATCATTGTGCTGTCAGCGCAGTGGCGAGACATCCAGCAGATAACGGAGCAAGGCAGGACCATGGTCGCGGGAACGGCATCGACAACCGTCCGAAAACAAACCGGGTCGGCCGCCCGCAACAATGCGCAGACAACCGCCCCGGAGAGGACACACCCGGCAGCTATAAGAGCAGTCGTGAAAACAGCCGCAAGAACTGCCGTGAAGGCAGCCGTTAATACAGCTGGACCGATTTGATGTACAACTGGTTGCCGGGCAGGCTATCCCTCGGCACCCACATGAGGAAGTCCTGGCTCTTCACCGTCTTCGTGAGCTTGACGTCGGTCGTTCCGCTCGCGTCAAAGGAGAACTGAGCGACCTGCTCGCCCTGCGTCGGATCCGCGGTTGTATTGGCATACAGGTAGCCGGTGCCGCCGGAAGACCTAATCGACACTACGAAGCGGTACACGCTTTCCGGCTCGCTCAGATGCATGTAATAGCCGTAGCCATCCTGACCGCCGGGCTTGGTGAGGAACTCCTGTTTATCAATCGAATACGGGGTGTTATTCTCCGGAACCTTGGGCGTCGGCACGGCGGAAGCGTCCTTGTCCTCGGTGATGATGTGCGACTTGCCGGACGAGCCCGAGGATGAGGCATCACTGGTAGGCGTGCTGCTACCGAATGGCACCTTGTCAAGATTCTGGGACGGCCATGCACTCGACTGCTTCGCGGCACCGAGTGTGCTTCCGCCGGAAAGGCTATGCAGGGCGAGTCCGGCGGCCGCCGCAACCACCACAATGACGACGACAATCGCCACAACCTTCGTGCTGAATCGGCCGAACAGTTTCTCATCCGCCACATCGTCCTGGGTGACCGGATTGTAGTCTTCGTGCGTTTCCTTCTCCGGTTCCACAGTCGGCGTGAAGCTCGGCGGACGGCTCACCGGGGTGTTGGCCGCGAGAATCTGCGTCTGTTCGTTCTCCAAGGCGCGTCGTGATTCGTCACCGGGGGGAACCGGCACACCGTTCGCATCGTACACAGGAATCCTGCTCGTGGATTCATTCACCGACGGCGGCTGCAAACGATGGGCGTTCTTGGCCGCCTTGCGGGCGAAATCGAATCGCATTGTCGCCTGGGTGTCGGTATACGGGCCGGACGCCGCGTTGAAGTTCGGGAAAATCGCGTTATCCGGGTCGGGAACGGACGGAGCCATGATATTGGCCACTTCCGCAGCGGCGATGTCATGGAAGTCGTAGTCGCTGCTGTCGGTGACTTCAGGATGGGGAATGGTCTGCCTATTGGGGTTGCGGGGAACCGCCTGGCTGTTCTTCATCCATTCGGCCGATTCCTGCTGCATCGCCTGCTGAATGGCCTGCTGGCGGGCGGCAAGGGCTTCGGCATGGTCGGTGTTGTTGCTGCCGGCGTCAGGAATCGCGGCGGATGCACCCGGCAAGACACTCGCCTGGGCGGCTTGCGCATACGAATGCTGCTCGAAGGACGAGGACAGATCCTGCGGGAAATCAAGAATATGCCCGGGGACAGGTGTTTTCAACGCTGCGTTGGCAATGGAGCATTCTGCATCGATACTTGGCAGGGCGATATCACTGTTCTGCAAGTGCGACAACGGTTCCCAGTCGCCGAGTAGCGCGGTGAGCTCGGCAAGCGACTCCATAGGGATGACACTGCCGTTCCCGTCGGATTCCAGGCCACGATGGCAGATGAGACGGAATTCGCCGGGCACGTCCGGGCCGAGCTTGGACAAATCGAATTGGGTATCCACCGATGAAGGGGTGCGGGTGATCAGGGCATACAACACGGCGGCGAGTTGGCGGGTCGCCAGACGCTCGGCCCCGAGCCCTTCCGGGGCATGTGACGTGTCGGCGAGCATCGGGCTCAGCGTCGCATCGGCGAGCTGGACCCCGTTCGCGGTCAGACGGATGGTATCGGTGTTCAGCGCGTAGTGCGACAGCCCGTCCACCAGGAGCTGACGCATCGCAGATGCGGTTTCGCCGAGAATCGACCGCATGGCCGCATGACTGAGGGTTCCTGACGCCGGTCCATGGAAGTAATCGGTCAGCGACAAACCGTTATCCACAGCGGTGATGATAATCGACACGTCACCGCGATGCTGGAGTTGAAGGACCTGTGTGAAACGACGGTTGCGCGACAGGGCTAGGGATGATGCGATTGCGTCGATTTTGGCGATCGCATCGGCGTCGGTGACGATGTACAGCTGGCAATCACGCGCGAGGACACGGTCATTTGCCTTCCACGCTTGCAGGCCGGGTTCGTCACGCAACAGTGACACCAACGTATACCGGTTGATAACGGTATCTCCCAGTTGAGGCTTCATAGTTCCTTCGGCTCCATAACGAGAAAATCGCGTGCTCGCGGGTGATGTAGTAGTAGTCATTCTAACGACTGGAGTGGTCGAAACGGCGGTGGGTACTGCCGTGTCTTCCGCAGAATCGGCTTGTGGGCCGGTTCTTGGCCGGTCAGGGGCGCGATTGCCCGGATTGCTTGGTTCGTCCGGATTATCGGGATTGTCTGGTTCGTCCGGTTCATCTGAATCATTTGGTTCGTCTGGCTCTCCGGAGGTGGCCCGATTGTCGGCGGTTTCGGTAGTGTCGGTAGTGTCGGTAGTGTCGGTGGAATCCGCGGATTCGTCGGCAGTGTCGCCGGCAGGCTGATCGCCATCGACATTCGCCGCATTGCCAGACCGTCGGGAGGCGACCCGTGCCTTGAGCGACGACAACATCGTGACCAGTTCCTCGGTGTGCATACCCCACAAGGCGCCCACATAGACCGCAATCACCACAATGCCGATGACGACGCACACGCCGACGGATTGCAACCAGTTCATATGCCCGCCGGAAGGGGTGAGTTCCGCGCCCAGCAGATGTTCCACGGGTCCGCGCAGCCATAGACCGACAATCGCCGCGGCTACCGCTGCGGCAGTGGCCTTGATATAAGACAAGGCGATACGACGGCCGTCCAAGCGGTTTTCGAAGCGTTTGCGCAGCATCCACACCAGCAGAGGGAAGGACAGTGCATAGGCTAGCGTAACGGCGACACCGCGCATCAGCGTCCAATCCAGAGGAGAAAGCACCTTGGTGGTAATCAGCAGGGTGAGCATCTGAATGCTGAGCTGGACAGCCATGAATATGAACGGGGATCGCCCATCCTCGAAGGCGTAGAAGGTACGCTGGATGATCAGATAGGAGCTTGACAACGGCAGTGACAGTGACAGCGCAATCATCGGCCCTGACATCAGCTGTGCCTCGCCCACGCTAATCGAAGGCAGCAAGGCGAGCGAAATCGGGACGGACAACACGACGAATATCGCGGAGAAGAAGCTCATGAGCAGGGTGACATTGCGCAGCGCATCGCTCAAATCATCGCGGGCGGTGTTTAAATCATTATCAGCGACTGCTCGGGAAACCCTCGGAAACACTGCGGTCGCCACTGACACCGCAATCAACGAATACGGAAGAATGTAAATCGTGAACGCATTTTGGTAGGTGGCATTACCGGCGACCAGCGTCTCATCAATGCCGAACAGCTGATGCGCACGCAGTGGGGCGTTTGTGGTGATACGGGTCGAAATGATGGTCAGCAGCTGGTCGATGCCGACAATCCCCAGACTCCACGCGGCCACCGAACCCATCGAGCGCAAGCCGATACCGTGGACACCCCAACGCCAGCGGTACCGCAACCCCAGTTTGAACAAGGGCAGGAACAATACCAGTGCCTGGACGGCCACGCCCAGCGTCCACGTGCCGGCGGTTAGCATGATTTTGTCCGTGGTCCAGAAGCTCAGCGGCTGCTTATCGGCCTTGCCGAACATCACAATGAACAGCGTGAATCCGGCGCAGCTGACGATATTCGCCGCGACCGAACTCCACGCGTACATGCCGAAATGGTTTTTCGCCGCCAGAATCTGGCCGAGTACGGTATACAAGCCGTAGAAGAAGATCTGTGGCATACACCACAGCGCGAACGCATTCGTCAGCGCGAGCATGTCCTTGCCGCCGTTCGCGTACAGATGCGTGAACGCGGGGGTGGTGGCGGTCAGCAGCATCATTGCGATTGTGATGCCTGCCAGTAGCGCGATGGCGAAGGTGATGAGCTTGTTGAGCCGGTCCTCGGCGTCATCCTCTTTGAGCGTGCGCACAATCTGGGGGACGAGCACCGCGTTGAAAATGCCTCCCGAAATCAGCGTGAAAATCACCTGCGGGATCATCGAGCCGGCCTGATACGCGTTCGCAGCCATGCCGGTGGTGCCGACAGCTGCCGCGAGCAGAATCGTACGGATTTGGCCGGTCAGTCGGGAAGCCGCCGTGCCGACGGCCATCACGAAGGAATTATGTCCAACCGAGGAACTCATTCGTCAGGATCTTTCTTCCGATGGAATTGACGCCACAGGCCTACCACGCCGAGCAGAAAAGCCACCCCGATGAACGCGATGCCGGTCTTGTCACTGATTTGCAGGGAACTGGTGATGGTCGTCGTCTGTGCCGACGAGAACGTGGAGCCCTGACGGTCCAGAAGCGTCAGATGCACCGTGGTGGAACCCGAAGTCGCCACACGGATGGCGAAAGTGACCTGCGCCTCGCCGTGGGCGGGAACCGTGACATCCGCGTACCGGCTGGTCACAATCTCCATGGAGTCGGTCAGCGAAGACACACGAACACGCACCGGATACGGGTTCGCGTTCGTCACTGTGACCGGCATGCTTGCAGTCTCGCTGACCACGGTGACCGTATCGGTCGGGGTTATGGACACGTTGTTCAGCAATGTGGTCGACAAACCGGTCGCGGCATCGCCCAGACGCTGGATGACCGCCGCATTGCCGGATAGCGCAAGCAATCCCATACGTGATTGCAGGGAATTCAGGCATGTCATCCATGAGGAAGGGCCTTTTGCGTTGTTTTCGGCGACTTTCGAGGCGTCATGTCGTGCCAGTGATTGCTCGTCACCGCTGTTGGACGTACTTGCGGTTGCGCTTGCGGAAGGCGACGACGACGGATTGGAATACAGGACATGTTCCTTGAACTGGTTCAGACTCCTCACGCTGGCCGTGAACGTCGACAACGCGGCCTCAAGACGTTTGCGTGACGCTGCGGTGATGCCGGAGCTCTGAGGCACGATGTCGGACGTCTCGTCGCCGCTGAGATAAGCGTCCGAAGTGATGAGGGTGTTCAGGTCTGTGAGATTGAGCCATGTGGATTGTTCGACGGCGCTCATCAGGGTGTCGATCAGCGTGGTCGATGCCCCGGGTTTGAGACACACCAGCAGGTTGCGGGATGTATAAGGCTGTTCCATCTGGTAGAACGCGCTTTGCGCGACAAACCGCGACAGGCGTCCCGCATCGCTTGTCTCACTGTCCGCCTCGCTGTTGGTTGCCTTGCCTTGGGCGAGGCCGCTCAGCTCCTGCTGGGCAGTGAGGACCGTCACATCGCCGGAATCCGTGGGAACGACGTATTTGCCCGTGTGGACCGTCCCGGAAGTGTCGGCGTCATAGCCGGAGGTGGCGATAACCGTCGAATAGCCCTGTTGACGCGCGATATTCAACGCCTGACGGGTCCAACGGCCGCTGCCTTGCCACGCGATGATGGTATGCGTCGCATTCGTGTTGCCGACCGCCGAACGGTAGGCGGCCATGCTTGCGGAGGCATCCCAATCAGAGGATTTGACGCCGGCGGACTGATAGGCGTCAGGCGTGTCCAGCGCCGCGTACCCGGTGATGTCGAACATGCCAGGCTGGGCGATTGCTGATGTCCGTGCGGGGATGGACATGGATTGCAAATATATGGGGTCGGCGACGACCTGCAGCTTGGCGTGCTTGGCGACGAGCTGGGATTCGGCGCGTTCGCGTTTCGCCGCGTCGGTTCCCGTGAAAATCGCGTCTGCCACCGAAGACGAGTTCAGCCATGAACGCTCCGCGTTGACGATATTGGACACGATGGTCGTATTGCTCTGCCAGGAGGTTGAGCTCAGTGGTTGGACAACCGTGATGTTCATCGCCGGCGTGTCGGCCGTTTTCAGTCCGTCGGTCGAACGGGTCAGGAAGGTGTGCAGGGAGACGTTGGCCGAGTCGGATGCCGACGCATAGGAGATGCGCACCGGCTTGGGCCCCCAACTGGTGATCGAGGCCAATTGTTCGGCGGATGCGTCCACATCGACGTTCACCGTCGCGGTGCCGTGGGCGGCGATGTTGCCAACATCGATCTGGGACAGCTGGCTGGTCATGGGGATACGCGACTGGCCTTGCGCCCAATCCTGGATATCGGTGCGCGAAACGAAGGTGTACAGCGCGTTCGCGGCGACCGTCAACGTGCCGTCACCGGTGGCTACACTCGACGTATTCTGCAAGGTGAGTTGCAGATGATAGCCGGATGAAGCAGTGACCACCGGGGTCGCACTGTCAATGCTCATCGAGATTGAGGAGTCACTCTGCCGTTGCGTGGTGCGCGAGGCGGTTTTTGAAGTGGTTGTAGAGGTGGGCTTGGTTGATGCGCTGGCGGCATTTGCCACGCTCGCATCTGCGGCAGCATACCCGAACATCGAAGGCACGACGACGGCGAGGATACAGGCGACCAGCAGGCGCAGCAGACGCTGCATCCGCGCCGACTGGATGCCATGATGTGCGGGGTAGTTCAACGTTATGCCTGCCTGTTCAGTTTCCTGGCGTAGAGCCATGCGATCTTGCGTTCATTAGGATAGCTGAGCACATTGTCCAGATCCTCGAACTTCACCCAGATCGCGTCCTCCGCCTCATGGTCGGGGTCGCCGGTTACCGTCAGCTCACCGCTGATTCGACGAAGCGCATAATGGTGCACCAGCTTGTGCACGCGTTGGTTGGTTCCGGTGAACCAGTAGTCGATTGTGGCGATGGAATCCACCACCTCGCCGAGGATCCCCGTTTCCTCATGCACTTCACGGACCGCGGTCTCCTGCGGCGTTTCGCCCTTCTCGATATGCCCCTTCGGCAGGCACCATTCCAGATGCCCGCTGCGTGAATGCCGGGCGATGATAGCGACACGGCCGAGTTCGTCGAACACGAGTCCGCCAGCGGAGTACTCTCTGACGACCGGAAGTTCCTGCGCGTCCAAGGAGGCGAACGTTGCGGGCGTGTCACCGGTCCTGCGATGAGGCATCAATGCGGGAGTAGGGGTTCCCGGCTCGATATCCTGGTATTGCACGGGTTTTTCCGATTGCGACGTGTACATCAGCGTGTCGGGCGACGGGCCCATTTGGGTATGCTTATCCGCAGCATTGGCGAGCATGCGCGCAAAGTCTGCGGGAGTAATCATGTCTTCCACATTACTCAAACCAATGTGCAGGTGGAGTAACGGTATGCTTGGAGGCGTAGAAAGTGCTGAATCGAAAGGGCGCGCGTTGAATTTCGAAGTCTGGCCAGAAGCGATAGAGCTGGGTCGTATGTTCGCGGATGAAGGCTATGAGCTGGCTCTCGTGGGAGGTCCGGTACGTGACCTGCTGTTGCATCGCAAATCCCACGACCTTGATTTCTGCTCGTCGGCCAGGCCTGAGCAGTTTGAACATATCCTGCGGGCATGGGGACACGACGGTTTCTGGGATATGGGCCGCAAATTCGGCACGCTCGGCGCCATGCGCCGCCGGCCTGACGGCACGCCGGTACAGGTCGAGGTGACCACGTACCGCAGCGACACGTATGATCCGGATTCGCGCAAACCGGAAGTCAATTACGGCGATTCGCTGGAAGGGGATCTGTCGCGGCGCGATTTCACGGTGAACGCCATGGCGTTGCGCGTACCGGATCTGGAGTTCGTCGATCCGTTCGGCGGCGCGAACGACCTGGCCAAGGGCGTGTTGCGCACGCCCGTCGATCCACGTCAATCCTTTGACGACGATCCGTTGCGTATGATGCGCGCGATTCGTTTCGTCGCTCAGCTGGGATTCAGCATCGAGCCGGAGACCGCGCAGGCGATCACCGAAATGACCGAGCGTATCCGCATCGTCTCCGCCGAGCGCGTACGCGACGAGCTGGTCAAAATGTTGCTGTCGACCCGGCCGCGCGCCGGAGTGGAGGCGCTGGTGGAATCTGGGCTTGCAGATATCGTGCTGCCGGAGATTCCCGCGTTGAAGCTGGAAATCGACGAACATCACCGGCATAAGGATGTCTTTGAACACACGATGATCGTACTCGACCGTGCGGTTGCGCTGGAAACTGGCCAGGACGGCCCGGTCCCGGCTCCCGACCTCGAGTTGCGACTCGCAGCGCTGCTGCATGACATCGGCAAGCCGGCGACCCGTAAGTTCGAAGACCACGGCAAGGTCAGCTTCCATCATCATGACGCCGTCGGTGCAAAATTGACGCGCAAACGCCTGCGCGCCCTGCATTTCGATCATCACATCGTCCAAGATGTGAGCGAACTGGTGAACATGCATCTGCGTTTCCACGGGTATGTCGACGAACCGTGGACCGATTCCGCGGTCCGCCGCTACGTGCGTGACGCAGGGCCGCTTTATGAGCGTCTCAACCGTTTGACCCGCGCTGACGCGACCACGCAGAACAAGCGCAAGGCTCAGATGTTTTCCGACGCGATGGACGAAATGGAACAGAGGGTCCGCGACCTCAAACAGCGTGAGGACATCGAGGCGATCCGCCCTGAGCTTGACGGCAACGAAATCATGCAACTGCTGGGTCTCGAGCCCGGGCCCCAAGTGGGTGTCGCCTACCAGCACATGCTGGAATACCGGTTGGATAACGGTCCGGTCGGCCATGAAGCGGCGGTCGAAGAACTCAAACGTTGGGCCGCCGCGCAGAACGCTTGAGGTGATGTGAGAACGGGCGTGGCAACGCTGGAAAGAATGCGTGCCATCATGTGTGATGCCGTGTCATGCTGTGGCACGCGGCGCCCGTGCCGTGACACGCCGTGTTATGCCATGGCATAACACGACCAGCCCTTTTCCCGTACCTGAACTTTCTCCGTGCCCAGATCTATTTCTACAAACTGGTTACGCTGAGCGCGTCCCCAGCGTAACCAGTTTGTGAAAGTGGGGGAGTGGGGAAAGCAAGTGCCGACTGGTGTGTGGTCAGCGTATGCGTCAGTTCACCGCGTCATGGGCTAGGGCCTTGGGCAGATTCGTCATCTTGCTGCTGTCGAGGCAGCCGCTGACATCGGTGATTTTCGCGCCCTTGCCCAGCACCTTCGACTTGGTTTTGAGATTGTCGAAGGTGGCGCCGAGCACCACGTCGATGAGCTTGTCCTGACGGTCGTCCATCTTCATAACTGCATCGGTGAAGTTGTCGTTGAGCGTGTACGCTTCGTTGATGGTGTTCTTGCCGTAATAGATGATGGTCCGCTTGACGTCGGTCTTCTGGTAGTTCGACACGTTCTCCACGGTGAACCCGCGATTGGTGAGTGCTTCGCCGACAGCGCGCGCAAACCCTGAATGCTGGGTGCCGTTGAGCACGCGGACGTGGACGGTCGAGTTGTCAACGTATTTCGCTGTTCCTGATGAATCCGGCACGGCGCAGGCGGCGGAGACGCCATAATTCGGCAGCGTCTCGGCGGTTGACACCGAGCCCAGACCGAATACATGGAACGAGAACAGCAGGGCGATGATCAACGCAATCACCATGCCCATGATGGTGAAAGTAAACACCGCGGTCTGACGGTGGCGCACATAGGCTTTGCGTGCCGCGCGTTCATCATAGATTCCGGTCATAGCATCCTCTTCGTTCCTGTATCCATCTCACTCTACCGGCAATCGCTGACTCCACGGGCGACATGGATCCGCGGCACGGCCGGTGCCTGTGCTTCGATGATTCGATCGACGGCATTGCCTGCGCGCCACGACTCGGCGACCGCCGACAGCACGCGGGAATTCGGCACGAAAGCGACGACGGAAGGTCCTGAACCAGATACGAATGCATGGGTCGCTCCGGCTGCGATCGCCAAGTCAATTGCCGTGCCGCTGCGTGGATGAAGCTGCACCGCAGCATACTGCAAATCGTTGGCCGGCTTGACGTCGCCGGTATTGTGCCACCCGTCGCCAATCCGGTCGAACTCGGCATACACACGGGGTGTGCTGAGCTGCGAATCGTACGCACCGACGAGCACCAAACCCGCGAATCCTTGATTGCGCAGCTGTATTGCGGATTCGCTGTCCGGCGGTATCGGGGTGATGCGCTCACCGAATCCGGTACCGTGCGCATATCCGCCGGTCAGGCAGAACGGCATGTCGGCGCCCAGTGTTGCTGCGACCTGCTGCAAGCGGTCAATCGGCCAATGCAGATCCCACAGCGTGTCGAGCGCCAGCAGGGTCGCCGCGGCGTCCGCCGAACCTCCGGCCAAACCTGCTGCGACAGGGATGCGCTTGACGATATGCACGTCGACATCGGGGTTATGCCCGCTCGCCTGCGCCAACGCGTTGACCGCGCGCACGGCATGGTTGTGGCTGTTGTCGCCGTTGCCTGCGAGGTCGGCAAGGTCTGCAAGATGCTCCCCGTCCATCGACAGCCGTACACCGCCGCCGGGTTGCGTGGGGGACACGGTGACCGTGTCGTAGACGCCGAGCGCGCAGTAGATGGTGTCAAGCTCGTGCCGTCCGCCCCAATCCGCATGTTTCGCGCCCACACGCAGGGTGATATTGGTCTTCGCGGGGCAATCCACGCTCACCTTCATGCTGATGCCCGCTCTCCGACGGTGCTGGTGTGCGCGGTCCGTGCGACCGTAAGGCGTGTGAATTCTTCAATGGTCAAGGTCTCGCCGCGCCGGGTCGGATCGATGCCGGATGCCGTGAAGGCCTCCGGGGAAACCATGTGTTTGAGGGCGGCGTGCAAGGTCTTGCGCCGCTGCCCGAAGGCGGCATCGACCAGTGCGAAGACATCGTCGCGTGCGACCCCTAGGCTGGAGGCCTCCGGCAGCTGCCCGCCGGGATATCGGGTGAAGGTCACCAGCGCGGAATCGACGTTCGGAGCCGGCCAGAACACGTTGCGGCCAATCATCGCCGAACGCTGTGCGATGCCGTACCATGCGAGTTTGACGCTGGGGGTGCCGTAAATCTTGCTTCCCGGCTTTGCGGCGAGCCGGTCGGCGACCTCTTTTTGCACCATGACCGTGAAGCGGTCCAGTTGCGGGAAGCGTTCAAGCAGAGTCAGGATGATCGGCGTGGCCACGTTGTATGGGAGGTTCGCGACCAGCGTGATGTGCGGGGCTGTTGACAGCTCAGGCGTGTCTTCGGGGGTGATGGTCAGCGCGTCGTGGTTGATTACATGCAATCGGTCCGCGGCTTGCGGCATGAACTCCATGACGGTGTTGGGAAGGCGTTGTGCGAGGGGTGGGTCGATTTCAATCGCAGTAACATCGGTTCCGGCTTCCAGCAGCGCCAACGTGAGTGATCCGAGCCCCGGACCGATCTCCAACACGGTGTCGCCGGCCGAAACGCCGGATTCGTGGACGATTTTTCGGACGGTGCCCGGGTCGATGACGAAATTCTGCCCGAATTTCTTGGTCGGGTGGATGCCCGCCTCGGCGGCGATACGGCGGATATCCGCGGCTCCGAGCAGGTGCCCGGCATGTTCCGGGGCGTTGTTCTTCCGATTGTTCGCCGTCTGCAGGGGTGTTGTGGTATTCATTCGTGCTTCTTGTCGAGTTCGGTTGCGTGGTGGTCGGTGGAGGGAATCGATCAGTACCAGTTGAAATCTTTCCAATGCTGCCAGGCGACGGAGGGTTTGCCGTAACGGATGGTGATGTAATACAGGCCCCAGTCGATCTGGACCGCGCCGTCATCCTTCCAGTTTGCCCCGAATTGAGCCATTTTGCTGCCCGGCAGGGATTGGGGGATACCGTAGGCGCCCGATGTGGGGTTGCCGGCGGACCAGCGCCAACCGGATTCCTTGGTCCACAGGTTCACCAGGCTTGTCCACTCGTCGCCGGTCCAACCGCGTTGTGCAGCGGCGCCGGCGGCATAGGTCTGAGCTTGCTGGACGGTTGGGTGCCACAGTCTGGAGCCGGCCGCGGACGATCCGCTGCTGCTGGATGACCCACTGTTTGAAGATCCGCTGTTCGACGGCGTGGTTTTGCTTGGGCTGGGGCTTGGTTTCGGCGCCGCAGTCTGGGTTGGTGTTGGGGTCGGTTTTGGCGTGGTCTTGGACGGGCTTGGTGACGCTGTGGCTGTCTTCGACGGCGATGGTGACGGCGAAGTACTGGATGAAGCGCTGCCCGTGGAGGACGGCGAGGACGACGCCGAGGCGGATGGTGACGATGAGCCTGATGATGATGATGATGACGAGGAACCTGAGCCACTGGAACCGGAGTCGCCAGAGTTACCGGAATCTGAACCGCCTGCCGCCGCCGATCCGCTGTCCGAACTGCCGGAATCCGCAGAATCGCTGGACTGCTCCGGTCCTACGGCGATGATCTGCATGACCGGAACCGCCGTGGTCTGCGACGAGGTCAATGTCTCACTTTCCTTGACGCCATCCACATACGTGACGTCATACGTGTCGACTTTGGTGCCGTTCTGTCCAGCCTGTTGAATGACGGTCTGCCCAGCCTGCAGGCTGTTGTCGACTACGGTCTGCGTGTCGAAGGGAATGGTTTCCGTGCGGGTTTCGGTCTGATGCTTGACGCGTTGCACGCGCAGGATGGTTGTCCCGTTGTCCCGCTCGACGCTCACGCGGTCTTCCTTGCCGAGCGTGATGCCCTTGGAATCAAGGATTGACGCAGCCGTCAGTTTGCCGTTCGGCGCGATGGACGTGGTGCCGTCCGCTATGACGGTGACCGGGCCGGCCTCGTTGATGACTAGGCCGCCAGTGAGCTGGTTGTAGACGTTCTTGATGTCGACGGTCACTTTCGAAGCGGCCTGTTCGTTCTGCTCGAAGAAGCCGAGCAGCTGGTCCATGCTTGTGGCGACTGTCCAGAACGGGACCTCGGTGCCGTCGATGTTGATAGTCGTCTCGTATGCCGAGCGGATGGTGACCACATCATGGTCTTTGAGCGCGCCTTTCGAGGTGGACTCGATGATGTCATGGGATTTGATGGTGACGCCGCGTTCGCTGAGCAAGCGATCCACCGAGGAGGCATACGTGGTGATTGTCGTGGTCTGTCCGTTGATGGAGAGGGCGACGGTTTTTCTCGCGCCGACAGTGAATGTGCACACTGAGGCGAGTACGACCGCGATCGAGCAGCATGCCACTCTGATGCGACGCTGTATCACCGTGCGTTGTGGAGTCCAACGACGCGCCATGCCATCACCTTCCGAAATCGTAGAACGGGTTGCCTGTCTGGCAGAGCCTCTGGCTTGCATTGTAGCGACTTGCCCGGGCGCGGTGGGGTATTCGGCGCAGCTCGCAACATTCTCCCACATTCGCAGGGTTCGCTGCCTGCGGTTGCTCGGTTGCTTGGGGGCTCGTGGCGGTCCTGGCGTAACGAGTTTGTGGAGGAAGGGGAGAGGGCGGAACTTGCTGATGTGCATTGCCACACCGCCCGATGCGTATCTGGCTGTCCTGATGCGGATGTTGGCCGATGATTCCACAGCCTGGCCTCGCCCGAAGGCTCCCGTGGCCGGTTTCGCGGAATTCGTATGCGCTGGAAAAAACAAGTCCGCCCCACAGCGGGCGGACTTGGAAGAGAAAGGGGGGCCGAAGAGAAGGGGATGTTCCGGCCCCCCTCAAGGTGAAGCTGGTTGGGGGGACGCTCCACCTTTGTGTTGCCAAGGGTCATAGTTGGGGGGAAGGCCCTTGGCTTACTTACTCGCAGTAAGACTCAACGTGGCGCCACCATTATGGCACAACAATACTGTACCACGTTTCGAGCCTCCTGTCGGGATCGAACCGACGACCTGCCGCTTACAAGGCGGCCGCTCTGGCCATCTGAGCTAAGGAGGCGTTCGCGCGCCGGCGGCAACCGTAGTGTTGTCGCGTCCTGAGCGCACAAGGAACTAGCATACCAGTGCTGACGAACATCGACTCACCATAGGGTCGGAACCGTGTCGTGGGGGCGATGTCGGCATCAAGGAAAGCAACGTTTGCAAATGTGAATGATGTGTGAAGTTGTTGATATGTTCGCTCAGGACGAACATGGGGTGGATCCCAGAATGAACATCACAGGGGTCATCTCCGCGAATTCAGCACGAGCGTCGCGAACCGTGTTGTGTTGCAGCCGTTGCGCCGCCGTACCTGCAACCCCCGCGTCGCCAGGCATGACAAAAGCCCCGGCCATAACGACCGGGGCGTGAATCTGCTGCGCATACAGCCGCGACGCCGATTCCGTTACTTGCCGGTGTCGATGGCCTTCGGCTTGCCGGAGCCGATCGACGGCATGACGCCGATCTTGCCGACCTGGCTTTCCTTCAGGCCGATGGAGGTGAGAATCGCGTCCTTAATCGACATGTTGTACTGGCCGACCTTCACCAAATCCAGATACGTGCCGTTGATGGTCACGGTAGGCATGGTCATGTAGCCGGCGTAATTGCCTGAGACGTTCTCAAGCTCCGGCCGCATGCTCGTATAGGTGTCCGCGGCCTTGAGCCAGGCGGTGTAGGTATTCGAGAACGCTTTGGAGGCCACAGCGGTTGAGACCCCGGCTTTCTCCGCCTGCTCCTGCAGCTTCTTGTCGCTCACCGGGACATAGGAGTCGGCTTCGTCAGGCTGGAAATCCTCGTCGTAGATATTTTCGATGTACTTGAGCAGATGCTCCGGGTTGTCGTCGTGCTCCACGATGTACACTGCGGCGTTGGCGGCGCGCGAAGAGTAGTTGTCCGAGGAGCTTGCGTCACGCGAGGTCATCAGATGGAATTCAAGATTGACCTGTCCCGCGTCGAACATCGACGCAAGAGTCGAATCAATCTGCCGGTGCATCGACCCACAGCCCGGGCAGATCGGATCCATATACAGCGCGATGGTGGGGGCGTCGCTAATTGTCTTGTTGTATCCGTTCTTCGAGAACAGGAATCCACCGGTGGAATTCGCCTTTGACGGCTTGGTCTTTACCGCGTTCATCGCCTTTTTCGCGGCGGCGACGGATGTGGGCGAAGCAGAGCCGGATGATGTGGATGTCGAGGACGGATGCGTGTTGCGATAGACCGTGACGCCGATGACTGCCACCAACGCCACGACCACGAGAACCACGATTGCGCCAATCAGCGTCTGCTGTTTGCGCTCGTGTTCCGCCTGGGCGGCCTGCTCCTTCAGACGCGCTTCTTCCTCAGCCCGGCGTTCCGCACGGGTACGGCGTTTGGCGTTCCTCTTGTCGTTCTGGGGCATGATTGTCCTTTCTGGTATGCACGATTCCGCGACCGCGGCATCCATGACCGCTCACTGTCGGATAGTCTAATCGAGGACGGCGAGAACCGCCGGCAAAGTCCCGGATTCTTGCGGTTCCGGCAATCGGCACCGGCCTATCACATGTGCATGTAGCCAGTGACCATCAACGGTACCCAATTGATTGCACCAGTCATCAGCATCGCCACCACGGCGGCGACCACCAGCATCAGCCATATCACGAGCAGCGTTGTCCGTCGGCCGCCCGCGCCCTTGCGTTCCGGCGCGTCGTTTTGGCCGGTCTCACTATTGCCTTCAGCCGGGAGAGTGCTTCCCGTGTCGCGGGGAAGACCGCGCAATGCGCCTGAGCCCAATCGGATTGCGGCGGCCCCAGGCGCGAACACGCTGACAAGCCATCCGATGGCGGCGGCGCCTGCCAGGACGCAGCCGCTGACCGACAGCGGATGGCCGGCGAGCAACACGAACGGAACGACCCAGCCGTTGGCATGCCATGGCGCCGGGAATGTCGGCAAATGTAAGGCAAGTGTGGCGATGATGACCACCAGTGTGGCGATGATGCCGGCCAGTAGGGCGCGGGGGATGGTCAGCGCCAGTCCTTTGACGATATGCCACGGCATGGTTGCCACGCGCAACGCGCCATCGCCGCGTTTGCGCGTCCCGCCGCGTTTGCTTTCGCGGTCAAGCTGTGAACCGGTATTCAGACCGATAGCGATGAGCAGCCAGATCAGCACGCCGGCGAGAATCCATGCGATGAGCGGCATCGCCGCCGCGGTGATGGCGACCGGAACGGTCAGCGCAGCGAGCGGGAGCGTTCCGCGCTTGAGATACTGTGCACGCTTGATATCGGCGGGATTGGGCTGATGCTGGGTTCCTGGCACCGCCGCTTGCGTTGCCGGCAGGACCGGTTGCCCGGCCGCCTGCCCGGTTTCGGCTCCATCTTCCGGGAGAATGGACGGCGGCATCGTCTCGTTCGCGGTATTCGCGGTGTTAGCGGTATTCGCGGCGTAGGGGGCGCCGGCGGCATCGGGGAGCAGACGCGTGGGATCGTCATGCGGCATCACTGCGGTCGCGGTAATCGGAACCGGTGCGGCAACAGTAGGCTGGTCGTCGATTACCATGGCGCGATCCGAGGCGTTGGAAGAACTGGCGGTATCTGCAAATTTCGCGGAATTCATATCGGCGCGGGCATCAGCAGCGTCGTCGGGATCAACCGTGTTAACGACATCAGTGGCATCATCGTCGGCATCGGTTCCGCGGTCACCGCCGATATCAGCGGATTCTGGGCCGTTTTCCTCATGGCTGTCGTCGTCCCAGCCGTCGCCGGTATCAGCCACCCACAACGACCTCGGATTGTCGGCTTGCATGGTGGCGTCCCTGGTGGTGTGCCCGGCATTCACCGCATCGCCCCCGTCAAAAGGGAGCATCGCGCCCCCGTCTTCAGAGCGCTCGCTGCCGTCTGCAGGGGGGAATACAACCGTCTGCCTGTCCACCATCTGGTCTTGTGCATCATCCCAAGCGGCCGGATTCAACGCATCCGCGGCGATGGTGTGCAGCAGCTGCTTCGGCGTGCACCTGTGATCGGGATCGGGGTCGAGCGCAGACCGGAATGCGGCTGCTGTGCGTGCCGGCAGCCCGGAAAGATTTGCGTTGCCGTGCGCCTCGCGCTCCAGCACCGCCATCATCGGCTTCGTGCCGAACACCGGCTGGCCGGTCGCAGCGAACGCCAGCACCGAGGCGGTCGACCACCAGTCCGTCGCCTCGCTTGATTCGGCGCCGTCAATGATTTCCGGGGCAATGAACCCGGGTGTGCCCATCACCAGCCCGGTCCGCGTGACATGGCTTTCCCCTTCGCCCATCGCGATGCCGAAATCCACCAGAATCGGCCCGCTCGCCGCGACCATCACATTCGTCGGCTTGATGTCGCGATGCACGATCCCCGCCGCGTGCACCGCCTCGACCGCGTCAATCAGCTTGCGTGACAGACGCTCCAGATCGTCGCCCACATACCGGCCGTTGGCGGCGACATCCTCGCGCAAGTTCCTGCCCTCAATCAGCTCCGTGACAATGAACGCGACCGCATCATCCAATTCCATATCCACAATCGAGCACACGCCGGGATGTTTGATGCGCCGCAACGCCATCGCCTCGCGGCGCAGGCGCTCGCGGGCGGTCGCATGGTCGCGGGCGGACTGCGCGGTCGCATCGCTCTCGTCGACCAAGGAATCGCGCAGGATTTTCATCGCGTATTCCTGCCCGCCGTCATCTTTGACGCGCCAAACCGATCCCATCGCACCGCTGCCGAGACGTGAAATCAGCGTATAACCGCCGATTTCTTCGCCCGCTTCGAGATTCAACGCGTTCAAATCGCTCATACCCCCAATCCTAGTGATACCAAGGTGCAAGCGTGCCGGACTCGCCATGACGCGTCAGCAGGTCATGCACGGGAAGCGTGCAGATTATGCACCCCGAAATGACAGGATGGGGCGTAGAGGCACGACAGGACATATTTTCTGGTGCAATGGCATCAAGGCATGTTGGACCGCTCCCGAAGACGGGCGACACATCGGTGTGAGGCGTGGAAGCAGCATCGACACGGTCGAGACATGCACCACAAACAAGGAGGAGACGACCATGTTACAGATCAACATGGCAGATGTTGTCGTCGTCATCAACTCGCTGGTGCCGTATCTGGTCACCGCAGGCGTGTTGCTGCTGCTGGAAAGCTTGCCGTCCAATGCATGAATGATGATCGTATGCCGTATGGATTCGACACACATCACGTCGTTGAGGTTGAGACGTAGTTTTCGCGAGCCTGCACCGAGGAGCAGCGAGTTCTCGGAATGTCGGCGGACCATCCCGATGCAGATTGTTTGTATGGAACGTCCCCTGTTTTCGGCCCGGCACAACACGTCAAACGACACACCCTTGCCGATGTCAAATCATCGTGTATACTGGGCCATGGCTCAACGAAGAGAACCTTCAATGGACCGGAACAAGTAAACGCCGAAGCTTGCAGTTTCCGAAGTCGGATGCTACGAGTGAACGCACCAAACCCTCTCACTACGGATCGTGAGGCACGTACCTGCCTCTGAAAGGATGACATTATGGCAGAAGTCGTATTCGACCACGTCACGCGTATCTATCCGGGCAACGACAAGCCCTCGGTCGATGACCTCAATCTTGATATCAAGGACGGCGAGTTCCTCGTACTCGTCGGCCCCTCTGGCTGCGGCAAGTCCACAACGCTGCGTATGCTCGCCGGCCTTGAGGAAGTCAACAAGGGCCGCATTTTCATCGGTGGCAAAGACGTCACCACCATGCAGCCGAAGGACCGCGACATCGCAATGGTGTTCCAGAACTACGCGCTGTACCCGCACATGACCGTCGCTGACAACATGGGCTTCGCCCTGAAGATCGCCGGCACTCCGAAGGAAGAGATTCGCAAGCGCGTTGAAGAAGCCGCGAAGATCCTCGACCTGACCGAGTTCCTCGACCGCAAGCCGAAGGCCCTGTCCGGCGGCCAGCGTCAGCGCGTCGCCATGGGCCGCGCCATCGTGCGTAAGCCGAAGGTCTTCCTCATGGATGAGCCGCTGTCCAACCTGGACGCAAAGCTCCGTGTGCAGACCCGTACGCAGATCGCCGCTCTGCAGCGCCAGCTGGGCGTCACCACCCTGTACGTGACCCACGACCAGACCGAGGCCCTGACGATGGGCGACCGCATCGCCGTCATCAAGCTCGGCAAGCTCCAGCAGGTCGGCGCCCCGACCGAGCTGTACGATCGCCCGGCGAACGTGTTCGTGGCAGGCTTCATCGGCTCCCCGTCGATGAACCTCAACACCCACCCGGTGGTCAACGGCAAGGCGAAGATCGGCGACGATACGCTCGACCTGCCGGCCGAGGCCGTCAACAAGCTCACCCCGGAGGATGGCGGCAAGATCGTCGTCGGCTTCCGCCCGGAGGATGGCTCCCTGGCCGCGCCGGATGAACCGAACGCCTTCTCCCTCAAGGTCGTCAACGTCGAGGATCTCGGCTCCGACGGCTACATCTACGGCAACATCATCACCGATGGCTCGGTCGCCGAGACCACCACGCTGATGTCCGACCAGAACAAGCTCACCACGATTCGTGTGAACCCGCGTGTGCTTCCGCGCGTTGGCGAGATCGTCAAGATCAAGATCGACCCGTCGAAGATGCACCTGTTCGCACCGTCGACCGAGCTGCGTCTGAACTAGGAACTTGGCGGGAGCAATCCCGTCAACCAGTAACGCGAGGCTTCTCTTCCTCTCTTTCGGCCTCGTTGGAAAAGCCCTGCATAGCTGCGGGGCTTTTCTGTTGGAAAGGGTAGCATGAGGAACATGGAAACGAACGACCAGTCACAGCTTGACCCGCGCGCGGTGAACGCGACATCCGTCAAGGCGGAAGACGGCAACGAGGAGTCGAAGGAACCCGAGACGCTGAATATTACGGCGGCGAGCTCGAACCCGAAGATGTTCACCCTGCCTTGGAACCAGCCGTTGGCCATGTGGCCGGACGATCTGCTGGTCAACCTGCCGCGAGGCATCTCCCGGCACGTCGTCCGCTTCGTGCGCGTCGGCGATGACGTCTACGCGATGAAGGAGATTACGCGCAGCGTGGCGGAACGGGAGTATGAGCTGCTCAGGCGACTGCGCAAGCTCGATCTGCCTACGGTCACGCCGATTGCCGTCGTCACCGGGCGCCACGACAAGGACGGCAACCCGCTCGAAGCCATGTTGGTGACCGAGCATCTGAAATACTCGCTGCCGTACCGCGCGCTGTTCGCGAGGAACCTGCGCACCGACACCGCGGAACGGCTGATTGACGCCCTCGCCGTGCTTATGGTCCGGCTGCATCTGGCCGGCTTCTACTGGGGCGATGTCTCGCTGTCCAACGTGCTGTTCCTGCGTGATGCCGACGCGTACTCGGCGTTCCTTGTGGACGCCGAAACCGGCGATCTGCATGCGAATCTCACCGAAGGTCAGCGCGAATATGATATCGACCTGGCGCGCACGAATATCATCGGCGAGCTGATGGATTTGAGCTCCGGCAAGCTGCTCCCGGGCGATGTGGACGAAGTCGAAGTCGGCAACCGGCTGGTGGACCGCTACCATTCGCTGTGGAGCGCGCTCACCGATGTCGAGACCTTCAATCCGGACGAGATGTGGAAGAAGATCGAGAAGCGCGTCAACAAGCTCAACGAACTCGGCTTCGACGTGGATGAGCTCGAGGTGAAGACCGCCGCGGACGGCACCCACGTGCTGGTGCGGCCGCGCGTGGTCGATGCCGGGTATGCGTCCCGCAAGCTCATGCGTCTGACCGGCCTCGATGTGCAGGAGAACCAGGCTCGGCGACTGCTCAACGACCTTGACACGTATCGCGCGTCCACGTGGCGGCAGAACGAGGATCTCGAAGTGGTGGCGACCGACTGGATGCGCGAGGTCTACGAGCCGACCGTGCGCATGATTCCGCCGGAATACCGTTCGCAGATCGAACCGGCGCAGTTCTTCCACGAGGTGCTGGACCACCGGTGGTTCCTCGCCGAGCATGCCGGGCATGACATCCCCATGGCGGAAGCCGTGCAAAGCTATGTCAAGAACGTGCTCCCGCAGTACAAGCTCGATAAGAAGGCGATGAAAGATATCAACGCCGACGCCGATTCCGGTGTCATCGACGATGAGTTCACGTACGCTGATGATTCGGCTCGCGGACAGGGCGCGGAAGGCGAAGGCGCGGAAGGCGAAGGCGACGGGTACAATCCCGAGGACGACCCCGACGCCGCTGTCTGGAGCCACTGACAGGCGGAACTGGCTGGCGTACTGGCAGAGACCGGCCTGAGCCATCCCCGACCTCGATACCATCGCGCTCAATACACAAACTGGTTACGCTGAGACTCTTCCCAGCGTAACCAGTTTGTGTATGGGGATTGTGCGGTTGACGGCTGATTACTTGGCTGCCGCTTGTGCTTGCTGTTGCGCGGCTTCGCGACGGGCGCGCGCCACGGCGTACAGACTGATACCGGCGGCGACCGAAGCGTTCAGCGATTCGACCTGGCTGTCGATTGGAATACCGGCGATGGCATCGCACGATTCCCGCACGAGCCTGCTGATGCCCTTGCCTTCGGAGCCGAGCACGACCACAAGCGGATCGGTCTCGAACCCGGTCTCGCCGACGAGCGCATCCCCGCCGCCGTCAAGCCCGACAACGTAGTATCCGCGCTCTTTCAGTGCCTCAATCGCCTTGGTCAGGTTCACCACGCGCGCAACCGGCAGATGGGCCGCAGCGCCGGCCGACACCTTCCAGGCCGCGGCCGTGACGGAAGCGGAACGGCGTTCCGGCAGAATCACGCCGTTTGCGCCGAACGCCGCCGCGGAACGGATCACCGCGCCAAGATTCTGCGGGTCGGTCACGCCATCCAAAGCGATAAACAGCGGGCGGGCCGCAATACGCATCTGCGGGGAATCGACCTGTTCCATGGCCTTCGCGCGCTTCTCGGCCTTGTCGGCGAGGTCGCGCAACGACGCGTATTCGTAGGGCTGCACTTTGAGGATGATGCCCTGATGGTTGCCGGAATGCGCGATGTGATCCATCTCCAAGCGATCGGCCTCCAGCAGGTGGAGCCCTTGTGCGGTGGCGATTTTGATGATCTCGCGCGTGCGGTCATCATGCTCGATATGCGAGGCGATATACAGCTGAGTGCTCGGCACGCCTACGCGCAACGCCTCGAGGACGGAGTTGCGGCCGATGACCAAATCGGCGCCGTCGGACGTGTACTTGGCGGCCCGACGCCGTGCGGCGAGACGCGGATCGGCGGCTTTGCGGCGGTCCGCAGCCTGCTTCGCCTTGTATGCCTTGTGATATACGCGATTCTCTGCCTTCGGGGTCGGACCCTTGCCCCGAAGCGCGTTACGATGTTTTCCGCCCGAACCCTTGGTCGGGCCTTTCTTGTTAGCCATACCTTTCATTATCTCATGGCCGATGGAGCAATCGCCGGTCAGGGCGGCCGGAGCCGATGCCGGAGTGTCGTCGGAAAATCGTGGATTTCAGCGTTTCGTGAACGCCTCGGTAGGGGGCGTCTTTGTAGAATACAAGTATTGCGCCGTAGGCAATCGCCCGGCGCCCATAACCGCGCAGCCTTGCCGTGCCGGCATCGTCAGCAGACGCAGCAGACACGAGGGTTGACTACTCCGCGGCTGACTGAGGAGACCATCATGGTTGATCACCAGCTCGATCAATCCCCATCCCATGCCCCCCAGGCGCAACCAGCCGAAGCCGGTGACCTGCATGCATCCGCGATTCTTGACACCGATCCGTCGCTCACCGACGCATCGGATGTCGCCAAAGCCCTGCATGTCGATCCCGCTGTCGGGCTGAGCTCGCAGGAGGCGAAACGCCGCAAGGAAAAGTTCGGCCCGAATCAACTGGCCAGCGCACCGCCGGTGCCCAAATGGAAGAAGTTCCTCGCCCAGTTCCGCGACCCGCTGGTCTATCTGCTGCTTGTCGCGACGGCCATATCGCTAGTCGCATGGTTCATCGAACGGGCGAACGCGCAGCCCGGCTCATCCACCGAGGCGCTCCCGTTCGACGCCATCGTCATCGTGCTGATCCTCATCGTCAACGCGGTGCTCGGCTACATCCAGGAAGCGAAAGCTGAACAGGCGGTGGCGGCGCTCGCCAGTATGACCGCTCCGCAGACCTCCGTGTTGCGTGACGGTCAGGTGATGCGCATCGACACGTCGGACGTCGTGCCGGGCGATATCCTCATCCTCGGCGAAGGCGATTCCGTCTCCGCTGATGGCAGACTGCTCGCCGCCGCATCCCTGCGTATCGCGGAGGCCAGCCTGACCGGCGAATCCGTGCCGGTTGCGAAGAAACCCGAAACCCTTGACAGCGCCAAAGCGCTAGGCGACCGCATGAACATGGTGTTCAACGGCACATCCGTCACCCAAGGTACCGGGCGTGCCATCGTCACCGGCACCGGCATGGACACGCAGGTCGGCAAAATCGCCGATATGTTGTCGCAGACGGAAGACGAGCAGACCCCGCTGCAGAAGGAAATGGCGCACGTTTCCAAGGTACTGGGTATCGCCGTGTGCATTATCGCCGCGGTGGTCCTGGCTGCGCTCGCGATTATGGAAGGCTTCCACAGCGTCGATGACGTCATCGAATCCTTGCTGCTTGCCGTGTCGCTTGCGGTCGCCGCAGTACCAGAAGGCCTTGCTGCAATCCTCACCGTGGTGTTGGCGCTCGGCGTCCAGCGTATGGCCAAGCACCACGCGATTGTCAAGAAGCTGTCATCCGTCGAAACGCTCGGTTCTGCTTCGGTAATTTGCTCTGACAAGACCGGTACACTTACCCGCAACGAGATGACCGTCGAACGGGTGGTCACGCCGAGCGGCGAAGTGCAGTTGACCGGCACGGGGTACGCTCCCGAAGGCAGGATGATCGCCGTTGGAGCCGCCGATGGCGATTTGGAAGTGCCTGCCGATATTCGTGCGGAGGTCTATGCCACCCTGGGCGCCGGTGCCATGGCGAACGACGGCGAGTTGCGTGAAGGCGACAAGCCGGGCACATGGGATATCGTGGGCGACCCGACCGAGGTGTCGCTGATTGTCGCGGCCCGTAAAACCAAAACCGACCGCCGGTTCGAGAACTTCCAACGTGTCGGCGAAGTGCCGTTCACCTCGGAACGCAAGCGCATGTCGATTGTCGCCAAGGACAACGCGGACTCCGGCAAGCTCACAGTATTCGCCAAAGGCGCTCCGGACGTGCTGCTCTCGTATTGCACCCGCATCGCCGTGGGCGGCGCGGTCCGGCCGATCACCGAAGGCGACCGGCAGGAAATCCTGCACCAGGTCGAACGGCTGTCGAACGAGGCCTACCGCACGCTTGGCGAGGCATACCGTCCGCTTGACACCCCTTCAATCGCTGATGTTCCGGGCATGATTTCCAATGCGGCAGGCGAAGTGCTTGATATCGCTGACCAGAGCGACGCGTTGGAACGTGACATGATCTGGACCGGCATGGTCGGCATCATTGACCCGCCGCGCACCGAAGTGCGTGACAGTGTCGCCGAAGCGCACCGGGCGGGCATTCGTACGGTCATGATCACCGGTGACCACCCGCTGACCGCAGCGCGTATCGCCAGCGACCTCGGCATCATCGACAAGGGCGGCAAAGCCTTGACCGGCGACCAGCTGGATGCCATGGACCAGCAGTCGTTCGACAAGGCGACATCCGAAGTGTCCGTGTACGCGCGCGTCGCCCCGGAGCATAAGCTCAAAATCGTCGATTCCCTGCAACGGCAAGGCAATATCGTGGCGATGACCGGTGACGGCGTCAACGACGCCCCGGCGGTTAAAACCGCGGATATCGGTGTGGCGATGGGCATCACCGGCACTGAGGTGACCAAGGAATCCGCCAAGATGATCCTGGCGGACGACAACTTCTCCACCATCGTGGCCGCCGTGCGCGAAGGCCGCGGCATTTTCGACAACATCCGCAAGTTCCTGCGCTACCTGCTCAGCTCGAATGTCGGCGAAGTGTTCACCGTGTTCTTCGGCGTGGTGCTCGCCGGCTTCCTCGGCATCACCCAGCCGGGTTCCGCGGGCGTCACCGTTCCGCTGCTGGCGACGCAACTGCTGTGGATCAACCTGCTGACGGATGCCGCGCCGGCACTCGCCATGGGCGTCGACCCGCAGACCGAAGACGTGATGAACCGCAAGCCGCGCAAGTTCACCGACCGGGTGATTGACCGCTCCATGTGGGGTGACATCGTATTCATCGGCGTCATCATGGCTGCGGTCACGCTGATCGGCATGGATATGCACCTGTCCGGCGGCCTGTTCACCGACCGTTCCGTCAACGCCATCGGGCATGACGCGCAGATGGTTGAGGCGCGCACCATGGGCTTCACCATTCTCGTGTTCGCCCAGCTGTTCAACGCGCTCGCCTCGCGTTCGGCGCGCCAGTCCGCGTTCGTCGGCCTGTTCTCCAACGGCTGGCTGTGGGGTGCGATCGCGCTGTCTGTTGTGTTGCAGCTCGCGGTGATTTATCTGCCGTTCCTCAACACCGCGTTCGGCACCACACCGCTCAGCGGCGGCGCTTGGCTGGAATGCGTCGGTCTGGCAGCCATCGTGCTGGTCGCTTCCGAACTGCGCAAGCTGGTGCTTCGCGCAGTGGAACGCGGCAAGGAATCCGTGAAATGACGCTGATACAGCGCAAACAGCGCAACAGCGGATGACGTGGCGGCATCATGCGGAATGCCCTGATTCGCACGTGACAGTGTGCGGGACGTGCAGGGCTTGATTGCGGGACGTTGTACGACGACCGGGAGACCGGCATTCGTCGTACAACGTTTTCGCATATATGCCATGCCATCACGGCGTGTTCGCGTCGGCGACGACATATGGTGAAACGATGGTGACAGCGACCCGCACGGTGCCGGGAAGCTGTCGGGCATGAACGATAATTGCTCTTGCATAAGCATGATTGAAACGTGAATGAGGGCATGATGACAGACGACGGAAAGGCGTTCCCCATCGGTTCCGGGAGCTCTGCAGATCCGCAGACGGACGGAATGCCGGAAACCGGAGAAGATGAGGTTTCCCGGTCGCGGCAGACCATACCGGGTGAGGATGCTTTCAGCCAAGATGACGACCATCTCTATGCTGACTCCGCCGACTATGCCGACGACGATCCGTGGCAAGACCCGCTTCATCCTTGGAATGGCCTGTACGACCGTGCCCAGGCGTCTCCTCAGCCGGACGACGATGTGATGGCCAGACTGCAACAAGAGAACGATGGATTGTCGTTATCGCCGCAAGCGTCGGCGGCTTATGCCGCCGGGATATCTGCCGCCGGCGGACAGACGGAGGATAATGATTCCGCCCAACAGCCCGCACGTCCGCAACTGGCTCAGACAGGTGCAGCCGACATTGCCGATTCCGGCGCCGGCAACCCATCGAATCCTCGGCGGGCATCAGCCGATGGCGGCCACACCGCCGGCGAGAAACCGGATCGTCTGGATGAACCAGCGGTGCATGAGCATGAATTTCACGCCGGCGAGGGGCGGGACCCGCACGCGTTGGCGGCGCCCAAACCCAAGCGGCAGCGCAAGCCCATCCCCGCGGAACGGTGGATTGCCGGTGGTGCCGCGCTGAGCGCGTTGGTGTCGCTCATCGCGGCGTCATGCGCGGCAGTGCGTGCGGTCGCACCCGGCAAGATGTCTCAACTGGCGGTGTTGCCAGTCTCGGGTTACACCGCGATCGGTTGCGTGTTTGCGATCCTGGCCGTCATTCTTGTCGTCGCCGCCCGCGTTGCGGATTCAAAGCACCGCAAAGGAGGCCACGCAGGTACCGTCGCCATCGTGCTGACCGCTTTGGCCGGCATGTTGATCGCCAGCGCGCTGGTGGTCGGCAACTTCTTCCCGGACGGCATCATCAAGGCTTCAGGACGCGATGATGCTCCGGTCAATAGCGTGTCGCGTATGGAAACCGATATCGAGGCATCAACCCAGCGGTGTTCTGACGGCTGGCAGTCCATGGATGTAAGCGGATATCCCGGCATCAGCGCCGTGGCGGTGTGCAAAACCACGCGGATGGCGTTCGTCACCTTCGACAGCGCATCAGCCGCTTCGATGTACCGCAACGCGATCACATCGAAAATCTCGTCCACGTTGGACAGCTATTCCAGCGACGCGCGTGCCCAAGGCGACTGGTGTCTCCTCAGCGGCGAACGTTGGATCGTCTTCGGGCAGAAATCCGATATCGAAGCCTTGCACGACCAGTGGGGCGGCACCATCAGCACCGTACAGTGAGCGTCCATACGGATTGTGCGATGAGTTGCGCGACGGGAGTCATACGGTGGATACCCGGCGTGATGCGTAATGTCTGGCTTCGACACTCAATCCGGAACGGTAACGGTGATGTGTTTGCTCTCTCCACTGCGTGAAAGGTGAATCGATCTGTGCACTTGGCGTGTCTGCGTAACCCGGCTTCGCTGGGGAGTGCAGGACACGTCCACGTCCACATCGCCAAGCGGTGAGATGTACGATGCGAATTTCCCTTGTTCGTTGGAGATATATGACTCAAGGGTGTGCACTTTTCCATCTTGCGGAGTGAAATCACACGTGCATCCGCTGATTGGCTTGCCGTCGCTGTCACTCACCGTTACAGTGACAGTCGCTTCTTGCGATGAAGTCCAGGGCGACGTCCCTCCGGCAGGTCCCCACAATTGGTAGAAAGGAACGCAAACCGCCGCAAGCGCGATGAGAACGACGGCAATGATTGAGATGGTAACAATGCTCGCTTTGCTGTGTGTTGTAGCGGTGTTGTTGATGTTCGTCATGTGGTGCCCCAATCATGCCAGAACGGCTTAAAACCGTGTGGTGATGAACGCTATTATCGCACGGGAAAAGAACGTCTCTCCATCGAGTGTTGGTACGGTTCGTGTGGCGAGAGCGCGTATGGTTCGTTTTGGTGCGAGGTCGAGCAGCAAGCGGGTATATTGGGCGATATGAGTGAATCTTCGCAGCTGGTGGGTCGTGAATCGAACGTAGTGCCGGGGCGGTTCGGCGAACCGATGCAGGTGCATGAAGCCCAATGGTCGCGCGGAGGCGGCAATGCGCAGCCCAATCGTCCGGTGCTGCTGTGCCTGCACGGCTGGGGGTCGAACGAGCAGGATCTGGCGGATATGATGCGCTACGTGGCACCCTACAACGATTTCGTGTCACTGCGTGCGCCGCTCGTCTTGCAGGAGGAGCGAGGGTCGATTCCGGGTGCCTACACGTGGTTCCACGATTGCGTGCCGACCGGCGAAGATCTCGACCGTGACGCCTTCGCCGCCGCCAACGCCATCGACGCGTGGGTGTCGGAGCATATCCCCGCAGAGCGTGACGTGGTGCCGATCGGCTTCTCCCAAGGCGGTCTGCTGGCCATCCACCTGTTGCGTGTGCATCCGGAACGGTACCGTGCCTCGATTTCGCTGTCCGGATTCCTCGCCCCAGCGCAGGTTCCGGGCACCGCTCCCGCGGATGACCGACTCGCCGACCTGCAGATCCCGACCTTCTTCGGTTACGGTCAGGCCGACACCGTGATTCCCGCGTATGAGATCCACGCGATGTCCGCCTGGCTGGAGGAGCACACCTGGCTGACGGAGAAAAGCTACCGCGGGCTTGATCACGCGGTGAGCCTGCAGGAGTTCAACGACCTGCGCCAGTGGCTGATGCTGCACAACATCACGTCCGGCATGCTATGAACGGTGCGTGCTGGCGCGGGATCGTGGGCGCTCGGCGAACGGGCCACTGTGCCATGCGACGAGCGTCGTTGTGTGAGGATTGGCTCACACACCGGAGTCCGCATCCACCTGCATCACATACACGTTGCGACGTAACTGCCGCATCTGGGCACGGTTGATCCGCCCGTCCTCGAACAGATCCTGGATGATGCCCAGCTCAATCGCATAGCTGTCGCGCTTCACATCCTCCACCTCGTTGATGGTCTCCGCGCTGCGCTCCATATTCGGCCGATTGCGCAGGGAAGCCTCGGCACGCTGATAATCAAGGATCAGCGCCGAACAATCCTCGGTATTGTAGGTGCCCGCATGCATCTGCTCATACAGCTTGCCGATCACTACATGAATCGCTTCAAGCTGGGTGCCGCGCACGGCCGCGTAGATTTCGTCTTCGCTCATCAACGGGGTCGTACGCAGGATTTTGCCGTATACCCGCCGCGCAAACAGTGATGCTCGGCGTTGCAACGCGCGGAACCGTCCGCGAATCTGCGAGACCGCCTGCGAATTTCTTGACCCTGCTGTCGCATGGCGCAACGTGGTCATCAGCTGGTCGAGCATGCGCTCGCAGGCTTCGATATGCAGGTCGCGCTGATGGGTTGCCGCTGGGGTTGCGGGCTCCTCGTTTTTCAGGTCGATGATTCGCTGCTTGAGGAAGTCTTTCTCCCATTGCAATGCCTCGATTTGCAGGGCTTCGAAGCCTTGCGGGTCGGCGCTGCCGATGCGGTGTTTGAGCCGGGTGATGCGCTTCGTATACGAGTCGATAACTGCGAGCACCGCCCGTCGATTCTCTGGGGTGACGCGGCGGGCAAGCTCCTCCACGGTCTGGCGCAGCACTTCCACGGTGATGTCGTCCATCTCCTTGGTGTTGTGCAGGTGGGTGGGTGCGAGCAGCGGCAGCAGGAAGTTCGCGAGCAGCAGCGTCACGATGATGACACCGGCGGCCACGAATATCAGCTCGTCGCGCATCGGGAAATCAGCGCCCGCGGCGATGGTGTACGGGATGGTGAACATCAGGGACAGGGTGATGGTGCCTTTCGGCCCGCCGAAGGTCATGATTGCGGCGGAACGCCAACGTTCTGGGGTCATCCGGCGGCGTCGGCCTGTGCGCTGGTCGCGGGCGATGCGCAACATGGCGGCCACCCACACGAACCGCATTACGACCACTACGGTGGACACCAGCACGATGATTCCCAGCAGCATGATGTTGCTTTCCGTGGGGTCGGACCATGTGGTGCCCAGCACGTCCGGCAGCATCATGCCCAGCATGATGAACACCGAGCCGTTGAGCGCGAACGACAGCACCGCCCACACGCTGGATGACACGATGTTGGTACGGGCGACATTCGGGCCCACGCCGCTGCGGTCGTATCGGGCAATCAGGCCCGCCGCGACGACCGCGAGGATGCCGGACACGCCAATCGCCTCCGCGCCCAGATACAGCAGGAACGGCAGGAACAATTCCATCAGGATGCGTGACGTGGTGGTTTCCCAGCCGAACGAGCGCATCAGCCCGAACAGCCAGTTGGCGAAGACTCCGAACGCCAAGCCGAGCAGGGTGCCGCCGAGGAAGGAGATGATGAACTCGCCGGCGGCAGCGCCGACCGAGAATGTACCGGTGGTCGCCGCGAGGATTGAGAACTGGAACCCGACGATGCCGGAGGCGTCGTTGAACAGGGATTCGCCTTCAAGGATTCCGTGCTGGCGTTCGCTCAGCGTGGCTTCATGGCTCAGCGATGTCACGGCGACCGCGTCGGTCGGGCCGAGCGCCGCACCCAGCGCGAAAGCGGCGGCAAGCGGCACGGCAGGCCAGGCGGCATGCGTCACGTAGCCGACCGCGACCATGGTGGCGATTGCCAGCTCGATGGCCAGCGACAGCGAGAGTTTGAGATTCTTCAACAGCGTTGTCTTGTCGATGCCGCGCGCCTCGAGATACAGCAGCGGGGCGATGAACAATACCATGAACAGTTCCGGGTCGAGGGTGACATCCGGGAAGAACGGCAGTTGGGCTGCGGCGGCCCCCAGCACGATTTGTACGAGCGGAGTGGAGATTTTCGGAATGAAGCGGCTGAGGAACGAAGACACCACGACCGCGCCGACGATGCACAGGACGAGGGTCAGTTCCGTCATGATGCCGCCTTCCTTGGACTGGTAAGCAGTGGGCGTGGGCTGTGGTGCGTTGCGTTGCCGATTGGGGTTGCCGCATGGCACGCACGAATACTTCCAGCGTACCGGGCGCAGATGAATTTTGTTCGCTGCGTGCTGAGGAGTAGTTGTGGACTGACTGTAGGCAGACCGTGTGCTGATTGCGCATCAGCTGGAGATAGGCGGCACGCAGATTGGGCAGGTGGCTAGTGCGCGAAGCTTGCCGCTAGACTGGCTGATATGGCGGAAACGGGAAGTCGTGCAACGGTAAGCGAGACGCTGGACGGGCCGATGCGGCTGGCGCTGGGTCTTGCGCGTGAGGCTGCGCGTGAGGGGGAGGTGCCGGTCGGGGCGGTGGTCATCGGCGCTGACGGCGCTGTCATTGGTCGTGGCCGCAACCTGCGCGAGCGCGGCGGCGACCCGTTGGCCCACGCCGAGGTCGAGGCAATGCGTCAAGCCGCTAAGACCTTGGGAAACTGGAATCTTGCCGATTGTACGCTGGTTGTCACCTTGGAACCATGCCCGATGTGTGCCGGAGCGTGCCTGCAAACCCATATCGGGCGTATCGTGTTCGGTGCGTGGGATGCCAAATTGGGCGCATGCGGTTCGGTGTGGGATATCCCGCGCGATCCGCATGTCGGCTCATTCCCTGAAGTGTATGGGGGAGTATGCGAGGACGAGTGCGCACGTCTTCTCGCGGATTTCTTTAGCCCCAGGCGGTGAATCGGGTCGTCCCCGGCTGAGATGTCATGTCACGTCACACGCGCGCACCTCAAGCGCACGCATGTGACGTGACATGCGAAGTCACACCCGCACGGCCTCGAACAGCACGGCTTGTGCCGGGTGCAGGCTCGGCGGGCGGATACCGTAGGTTTCAAGCGCAACCGCAGGTAATGCCGCACCGTCGGCGGTCCACCAGCCGAGCGCGGACTGCCCGTTGCCGATGCCGCTGGCGTCGAGATCAAGGCTGACCGACAGCGGCTTGACTTGGTACACGGCATCCGCGTCGAGTCCAGGAAGATCGACCGGTGCCGCCGGGTAGGTCTGTGACGTGGTCAGCTGCGTGAAACGGTACACGGCGTGCGAGCGGTCGGCGCTGACAATGCCGTCCAGGCGCACTGCCGGATCCGCGGTATCCGCATGCACTGTCGTCCCGGTTTCGAACATAGAGCGATGCTCCTTGTATGCGCGCACCCACGCGGCCAGTTTGTCCAAGTCCTCCTGCGGCTCCTTGAGCAGATTCCATTCGATGCCCATATGCCCGAAGAACGCCATATCCATACGCAGGTCTTGGCTGGTCGCGCGATGCGTCGAATGTGCGGGGCTGGCGCCTACATGCTCACCGATCATTTCGGGCGGCACCAACAATGACGTGTAGCGCTGGATGTCTGCACGCTCCACCGGATCCACGCAGTCGGATGCCCAGACACGGTCGGCGTAGCGCAGGATGCCCAGATCGATACGGCCGCCGCCGGAGGAACAGCTTTCGATTTCGAGTCCGGGATGCGCGAGTTTCAGATCACGGTAGATTCGGTATACGGCGAGCGTCTGTTCGTGCACGGCTGGCTTGCCGGAGCGCGGGGACACCGCTTCGGTGACGAGCTTGTTGTGATCCCACTTGATGTAGTCGATGCCCAGTTCGCCGACCAGATGGTCCATCGCGCCGAACACGTAATCGTACGCGTCCGGATTGGTCAGATCGACGACCTGCTGGGAACGTCCCTGCATCGGCAGGCGGCCGGGGGCGGGGCGCAGTACCCAATCCGGGTGGTTGCGGAACATGTTTGAGTTCGGATTGACCATCTCCGGCTCGAACCACAGGCCGAACTCCATGCCCTTGCTGTGCACGTAGTCGGCCAACGCCTTGAGGCTTTTTGCGCCGTCGGGCCACACGTCCTGTGAGACCTGCCAGTCGCCGAGGCCGGCGGTGTCATCGCGCCGGGCGCCGAACCAGCCGTCATCCACGACGAACCGCTCCACACCGCTGTCCACGGCCTTGTCCGCGAGTCGGACAAGCGTGTCATAATCATGCTGGAAATAGACGGCCTCCCACGTGTTGAGGATGACCGGACGCGGCTTATTGGCGAGATTCGGGTGCTGCGCACGCACGAACTCGTGGAAGCGGTGGGCGACCTCGTTCAGCCCGGTGCCGAACGCGCCATACACCCACGGCGTGGTGTACTGGCCTCCATGCTCCAGTGTGATTTCGCCGCCGAACAGCTTCTCGCCGCCGCCGATCACACCCTGCGTGTAGGGCAGACGTTCTGCAGACAGCACGCTGTTGCCGCTCCAACCCACATGCACGGAATACACGTCGCCGTGCTCGAAGCCGAATCCGGGGGCGCCGGCGGTCAGAAGCAGGGATGCGTCGAAATCAGGGCGCCCGGCCATCGAAAGCTTTTCGAAGCGGCCGACGGTGAGCGGCTGGCGCTGCGGTGAGCGCTCACGCAGATGGTGGCCGGTGGTGGTGAGGATTTCCACCGCCTGTTGAGGCATCGGATACCCAAGTTCAACGCCGTTGACGTCCAAGGTGCCGTCCCCGAGATTGGTGATGGTGGCAGATTGGCGGATCAGGCCGGAATCGGTCAGTTCGCAGGTCCACTGCAGAGCGATCTGCTGGTCGGCGTCCTGTGCGTCGACGCTGATGATGGAGGCACCCTCGTTGTCTCCTGCGGCAGGGCTGATAGCGGTGACGGCGAAGTTGCAGAACAGCTCGCGCCCGTCACGACGGATATCGATGCGTTGCGCGCCAATCCACGATTCAGACTGCGTGGGCAGAATGCTCGGCCATGCGGTGTTGTCCAATGCGCCGGACACGCGTTGCGGTTTGAGCGCGTCATACAGGTGCACGAGGGTTTCCGGGTGCGTCAGCGGGCGCCCCCAATGGACGAACCGGGGGAGGGCCTTGCCTGGGAAAATCAGTGCGAACGCTACGTTGGCAGCGGCGTTCTCCGCGTACACCGCAGTCAGGTCAGTGCCGTCGTTCGCTGTTCCGGGGATGATGGTGATGCGCGTCATTGCACTCCTTTGGTTGTAGGGTCTGTCGTTGTCCTTCGCTGTGCCGGAGCCGGCGCGTGTATGCTGGCCGCGCCGCTCCTGCATCGTTGGTTGTATGGTATGTGCTCGCGTTTTCCTTGTCTCAGGACGCGTGTCGTGTGCATTGCGCAAGAAAACAGGATCTTCGCGAACGCTGAAGAAACGCTGGCGATGAAGAAATGCAGGTGTCGGGAGGCTGACATGGAACAAGGGCGTTGCGCGGCTGTCGGACACGCTACAGTTAGTGCCGACTGCGGCGCATTCATGCGCACGGAAAAGCGGGAAAGCGGGAAGCAGGAAAGGGACACCCATGGCGTATTCCAGCACACAGGATCATGATGCACTCGGGGGCAGTCTTGTTCGTCGTGTGGTGGTGCTGGCGATGGTGGGTGTGCTGTCGGGCCTGATGTCCGGCCTATTCGGCATCGGCGGCGGCACGATTATCGTACCGGCGTTGGTCTGGCTTGGCCTGACACAGCGGCATGCGGTCGCCACCTCGCTCGCCGCAATCATTCCGACCGCCATCGCCGGCGTGATTTCGTACGCGCAATCCGGACATGTGGACTGGATTGCCGCGCTGCTGCTCGCCTGCGGCACAATCGTCGGAGCGCAACTTGGCAGCTGGCTGCTGTCACGATTGTCGGAAATGGTGTTGCGCTGGGCGTTCGCCGTGTTTCTGGTCTTTGTGATTGTCTCGCAGATTGTCGGGACGCCGTCGCGTGACGGTACGATTCACATGACATTCCTGACCGGTGTTCTGCTGGTCCTGCTCGGCGTGTTCGTGGGCACATTGTCCGGCCTGCTTGGCATCGGCGGCGGGGCGATTGTCGTACCGGCGTTGTCGCTGGCGTTCGGCGCGAGCGACCTGGTGGCCCGCGGCACGTCACTGCTCATGATGATTCCGAATGCCATCGCAGGCAGCGTCGCGAATGTCCGCCGCGTTCTGGTCAACCTGCGTGACGGCCTGATCATCGGCGTGGTCGCGGCATGTCTGACCCCCGCCGGCACGTGGATCGCCGGCTCTATCAGCGCTCGTATGGGAGCCAATCTGTTCGCTATCTATCTGTGCGTGATTTGCGTGCGTTCTGTCTGGACCGCCGTGAAGGTGACCCCCGCCTTGGCAAAGCGCCTCCCGCACCGCGAATCCTGGCGTTGATAGCGGTGCCACAGACGACGTTTGCCCTCCACGCTTACCGTCCGGCCCGCTCCACCAGCCTCGCCAGCTGCACCCGGTTCATGCTCAAGCGTTCGCTGGCGCTGGACAAATGCGCTTTTACTGTGCGTTCGGATATGAACATCCGTTCGGCGATTTCCTGATTGCTCATGCCTTGCGCTGCCAGGATTACGGTTTCCCGCTCCCGCTCGGGCAAGCTGTCGAGCATGCGTTTCGCTTCGTCTTCGCGGGCGTTGAACCGTGCGCTCGCCATATCGTCCAGTAGCTGGCGTTGCGCGGCCTGATTGAATTGCGGCTCGCCCAGGCATACGGCGATGATGCGTTCGATGATGGTTTGCGGTGCGTCGGTTTTGGAAATGAAGCCTTCCGCACCCATTTCCACGGCGCGTTCCACCGTGCGTTGCGGGCTGAGCGAGGTGAGGATCAATACGTGCGTGCCCGGGCTGACGCGTCGCACGCGGTCGGTGGCTTCGATCCCGTCCATGGCGGGCATGTCGATGTCCATAAGGACGACGTCTGGATGGTCGCGTTCGGTGGCGGCAACGGCCTGCATGCCGTCCGCGCACGTGTCGAGGACGCGGATTCGACCGCGGGAATAGTCCTGCAGGATCAACGCCATGGTCTGGCAAATCATGGGGTCGTCGTCGGCGATGATCACGGTGATCGGGGCATCGTCGCCTGCCACCGTATCATCAGGTTGTTCGATTTTCTCTTGCGTCCGCACGGCTCCATGATACCGGAGATGCTGATGCCGGCGATCTTGCCGTTCAGTGTGCGATGTCTGTTACTGGGGGTCTGCCTCGGATGCCTGTTGCCGGGCATCTGCCGAGGGAAGCGCCACATCAAGGTGGAAGACGCCGCGCTGGTCGGTTCCCCATGTACACGTACCGCCGGATGCCACCACGCGTTGGCGGATGCCGCGCAAGCCGTTGCCGCCTGCTGGTGTGCTGACCAACTCGTTGCCGGCTGTGCTTTCGATGCCAGTACCGTTCGTGTTCCCGTTCCTGTTGTCGGTGGTATCTCCCTGCGCCTGCATGCCGGTCGGATTGCTGATATGCACGCCGATGCCGCGTTCGGCAGAGCAGGTGACCTCGAGCTCGATGGGCTGTCCGGGGGCGTGCCGTCGCGCATTGGTGAGTCCCTCCTGGACTGTGCGATAGGCGATTTTTGCGATATCCGGGTGGATGGCGCCCATGTCCTGGATGTCAATCCAAGTGTCGATGTGCGCGCCTGCGGCTTTCGCGTCGGCAATCAGGCCGCTTAATGATTCACGTGACAGCGACGTGGTATCGTCCGGCCCGAGCGTTTGCCGGGCTTTGTTCGGATTGCGCAGCAGATCAATGATGCTGTGCGCTTCGTCCAACGCTCCCGCTGCCTGCTTGCGGATATCTTCGGCGCGCTGTGCGATGTCGTGTAGTTGCTGGTCGGTGATATTGCCGGCTTCGAGCGTCCCGCATTGCACTTGCAGGGCAGAGGCGTTGACCGCTATGAGCGACAGGCTGTGCGCAAGCGTGTCATGCGCCTCCGTGGCGATTGCATCCGCCAGTTGCTGGTTGGCGAGGTCGGATTGCAGCATCTGCGCGCGATCCTGCTGTTGCGCCGCCTGCCGTTGGGCGCGTCGGGCACGTGAAGTGTTGCGGTTCGCCACGCCGACAATTACCGCGATGGCGATGGATATCACGGCGAGAAGCAAGCCTGACCACAGCATGCTCGGTTGGCTTGCCGCGTGGACGACGTGTCCTTGATCGTTGGTGCTGGACAACATGGTGCCGATGATGGAATATTCGGCTGGCATCAAGGCATCGCGCAGACGGGAGATGACGGTTGCCGCGCTGCTGAGCGCGATGAGCCCGTAGATGCGGCGATCCGGGTCGCGACGAGCAATCAGCGCGCTTTGTGCCATAAGTGTGGTGAGCGGGCTGATTGGCAGGCAGATGGTTATTATCGCGGTGATCAGGCAAACGAATTCCGGTTTCTCGTCGCGGTTGCGCAGCAGGAAGGGTAGTGCGGCGCCGGCGACCAAGCCAATCAACGACCAGAACATGCCGATATCGTTGTGCCATGCGGACATGCCTTCGTAGATGAACGCCGGTTGCACGATTCCGCAGGCAATCGCGCATGCGAGCATCACCGTTGTGATGGTGATGCGGCGGGTTTTCCCGTTGCCCGATGCGCCGGTATCGGTTCTTCCGGCTTGCTGGCGAGGCGTCGTGTACGGGTGTTGCAACATATACGATTGCGCTGGTTGTGGTTGCGGTTGCTGAGGCTGCGCCGGTTGCGCTGGTTGCTGAAACCGCCGGGGTTGCTGTATTGTGTACGGCTGCCGGTACTGGTATGCACCTTGGAACGTGCCCTGTGATGGGCTGCCACCGTAACCATATGGTGATTGATGCCCGACTGGTGCGGATGGCATAGCACGAGGTGTCTGAGGGGTTCCTGCTGTCCCCAATGACCCGATGGTCCCCGCACCCATCTGCTTGTCGGGTTCGCCGCCCGGATACCCTCCTGCTTCGCTCATGCTGTCCACTGTACTCAGTGAATTGTCGCGCCGCCATTGTCCTTTCGGGCATATCGGCACGGCCTGTCGTACACTTTCCGCTTCTCTTCCCAGCCCGTAGCGTGGGGATTGTCCTGATCGGAAGAGAAAAGCGAGGATGACATGGACGACAACCAACAGTATGGGACTCAGCCGTACGGCAGCCCTCAGACCGTATATTCACCGCAGCCGCAAGCTGCACCCACGATGCCGGCGACTCCCGGGGCGCTCCCGCCGAACACCGTGTACCCGCAGCCTGTGCCAGGCGGCGACCCGGATGATGACGTCCCGCGCAAGCTGAGTGCCAGCGCAGTCGCAGGTCTGGTCCTTGGCATTATTGGCATCATCTTCAGTTTCATTCCGATTATCAACAATGTCGCGTTCATTCTTGGCATCATCGGTTTGGTGTTCGGCATTATCGGTTTGGTCGCGACCAAGCGGGGTGGCAAGCGTCGCGGCAGGGGACTTGCGATTGCCGCGGTCATCCTGACGGTTCTCGCGATGGTGATCACACTGGTGATGCAGCAGGCGACAGGCAAGGCGCTCGATGATGCGCTCGGCACGTCTTCCACCACTTCCCAGTCTGCCTCGTCCGGCGCGAAGAAGGACAGCGGTGATTCATCTTCCTCCGCGGCGGCGTCTGGGGCGCAGGATACCGAGGGCGATCTTGGCAAGCTTCATGTCAAGATTGTGTCTGCCGCCAAGTCCGGGGCCGACTATAACGGCCAGCCGACCGTGCTGGTGACCTACGAGTGGACGAATAACACCGACAAGAACCAAGTGTTCTCGGTGGCCACGTCGGCGAAGGCCTTCCAAAACGGCAAGGAGCTTGACATGGCGATCTATACGGAAGCGCCGGCCGGCTATGATTCCAACGCCAGCCTTCAGGAGATTCAGCCCGGTGCCACCCAGCAGGTGAGCGTTGGCTACGTGCTTCAGGATGATTCGCCTGTGGATGTTGAAGTGAGTGGCACCCTTGACTTCTCGGGCGCCAAGGTCTCGCACACCTACCAGCTGCAGTAGGGGATGCGGCGCGGTTCCTGAATGCGGTTCAGGGCTGTGCGGTCGACGATCTGCCGGCTGCGCAGCCCTGTGCTTGTTTGTGTGTGAGATTGTGTGTGAGGATTGACTCACACAATGGCATGCTGACGCTGCCGGGCGAAAGAATCTGACCCTCAGAGGGCGGGTATGTGAGGATTGACTCACAATGTGGCCCCCCCCCAAAGCGGCTGCGGCAGTCTGATTTGGTGTCGTCAAGCGTGGTTGTGTGAGGATTCGCTCACACAGTGGGCGCCTGCGCGTCCCGGGCTACGGTTTCGGAGGCTGTCGGTCGCAGCCGTGTGAGGATTCGCTCACAAACTGGCGGGCGGAACACGCGATCTCAGTCATTCCGCCCGCCTGACAGCCTGTTGTGCGAGCCAATCCTCACACGCCGACCTGCCAAAGGTTGGCTCACGCCGCCCCTTACTTTGGGTTTGCGGCCGCGTTACACGTCTGCGCCGCACCGGTTCCAGCAACCTCTCAGACCGCCTCCAGCGTGGTTCTGCCTGACGCCTCCCGTGTGAGGCACAGTCGCCTGTCACAGCGCTGGGCGATTGTTTCGTCGTGCGTGACAACAACCAAGGTCTTCCCGAAATCGCGTTGGAGTTGCAGCATCTGGCTGAACATGTCATGGGCAAGATGTGGATCAAGGGCTCCTGTTGGTTCATCTGCGAGAATCAGGTCTCCGGGCTTGAGCATGCATCGGGCGAGAGCAACGCGTTGTTGTTCGCCGCCGGAAAGTGTCATGACACGGTCGTTGATAACTTGTCCCAAGCCGAGTCGTTGAAGCAGATTTACAGCGTTGTCGCGCTTATCTTCTGTACTGCCTGGCGCATATTTCAATCCGAGTAGCACATTGTCCAATGCGGTGATATCGGTGATGAGGGCGTAGGACTGGAACAGGTAGTTGATGCGGTTGCGACGCATACGGGTCGCTGCGGCGGAATTCATGCCGGGATATGCGTAGCCCTCAAAGCAGATGCGACCTGTTGTCGGCTCGTCCAGTAGTCCAATCATGTTGAGCAGTGTTGATTTTCCCGAGCCTGATGGGCCGGTAATCGCTAGGCTCTCCCCACATGCCACGGATGCCGTGACATGTTCCAGCACGGTTCGGTTCGCGAAGGTTTTGGAGACGTCCTGGATGTCCACTATGGGCTGCCCGATTTGTGTCGTCATGATGATGCCTTTCGGATGATGATTCGGATGATGGGTCATGCTTTCGGTGGCAAGGTACGTAGGCGCATTATTCCTGCGCGATCATGGTGGCCAGTTCCTTGGTTGCGATTCGTCGCGCGTCCGACAGGAGGATGACGGTCTGGAGTACTGCTAGAAGCGCGGTGAATGCGAATGCCGCCGTGGAATGAATGAAAGCCGCGATGGCGATGGACATCGTCGATACCAGCACGACGGTGAGGAACGTGGGCGCAAAGATGCTGACCAGCGGGTATCCGAGCAGCCGTTTGACCGCGATACGGGTACGGTACGTGGCCGCGAAAATCCGGCACATCGCTATGGACAGCACCAGTTCGAGCGCTGCGAGGAACGCCATGGCCAAACCGAAGAACTGAATGGTCTGGGTTGCGGTCTTCGTCAGGCCGGCGATGAAATCATCGACCGGAATATACTGCGGATTGTTGTCTTCCAGATGATATTGCGCAAAATACCGTCGGGTCGTATATTGTTGCGCGGCCGGCTCGCTGAGCTTGATCATGCTGTTGTCCAGACCAACGGCGCTGAGATTCTCTCCCTCGAATGGTGTCATGTTTTCGGGGGTGCATACGAGTATGACCGGGTCGGTTGTCCAATTGGACAATGTACCGTCGGTATTCCACGTGAACAGTTTGACGGACGGATGATAGGTCACGAAACTGATATCGCGATGCTTCATGTACGACGTGACAATCGATCCTTTCCACTCGGCGTTGTGCTCGCTATCCAGCTTCTGGTATGTTTCCATGGCTGTGCGCTGCCGGGCGGTCCACGTGTCAGGTATGAGGAAGATGCGCTCGCCGCGTTTTGCCCGGTCCGTAACCCCCTGGGGGATAGCAAACCCTTGATCCGTCAGATAGTTTGGGGATGCGTCGAGCTGCCAGAACGGTTGTTCCGGAGCGGCATGGTAGATGGTTTTCCACGATTGGAGATTGTCTTCGTTGTAATGCGTCATATTCGCGATATACGCGCCTTGTTGGCCGGCGATGGAGGAATACCATTCGTAGGTTTCTTTGAAGTGCTCGCTTGATTGCCCGGTGAAACTGCTTTGGTTCGTTCCAGGCGTCTCATGGTACAGCAGCCGCATCGACCGATAGGGCGACCATGAGGCGCGTATCGCGCTGAGATGCTGGACTTCACGCATCGGACTGTCCATGGCGGTGCCGCCGGCTACTAACGCGCCCGATGAGCAGCAATACAGGATGACAAGCACGACGAGCAGCCCTCGCTTCGATATCCGGTTGCGAATGGCATCGACTGGATGAACGGTCAGGAATACGCATGATCCGAGGCAGGCTGCGAGAAGGGCAAGTGCGCATACGACAATGCCGCGTGTCAGGCAGTATGCGGTCAGCTGCCCTGAAATGGGGAACGATGTGACACCCCAGAACACGCCCGCGGCGATAATCGGCAGCGTGACCAGTGACCATAGCAGCATTGGCCGGTATTCCATCCAGGCGTATCCGATGCGAGACCAGCCCAGCATGATGTGGATTCCCAGTGTGCTGAATTGTTGGTAGGCGCCGAGAACCAGGATGACGGTGAGCAGTATCGCGGCGGCGGCGAGGAGGCATTCGGCGATGGTACGTTGGAGATTATCGGTGGTATCGGAGCCATGAAGGGGCTGTTGCAGACGTTCGGTGCTGATTCCTGTCGCCGCACTCAGACTGGAGACGAGCGCATCATATTGTGATTGCGATAGTCCTATGATCCGGTATTCTCCGTTCACTGTGCCGGAGCGTTCCGCAAGTCTGTCCAGTTGCATGACGGTCACGCTGGTTCCGTATCGCACATTGGGCAGGTCGGCGATCATATCGGCGCGATTCTGGTCCAGCCCCAACGTTGCATGCTGTTCAGCACGAAGGAGCTTCGACAGTGTTGTTGCGTCGAACACGGTGCTGCCGAAGGCGGTGAGCCGCGCATCATCGGGGTGCCGTTGGACATCCCCGAAGACACCGATGAGATACCCGCAAGCCGCTCCCTCATCATTGTCGGCGAGCTTGCTGTCCGTGCGAATAATGATCCCATGGGCACCCGTGACCTTGGTTTTGAGCAGGTCGAGAGCGGAGTTGCTGCTCTCTTGCGCAATGTCTGTGAGGAATACGGATCGGCTCTGCTGCGGGTAATCGCTGATTATCCGGGAATACCGGTCGCTTAGCGTTGATAATGAAAGCATCGCGGTCGCCACGCTCATCAGCGTCAACAATAGCACTATGACGATGTTCATCCACCGTTGCATCGGTTTCTCCTGACAAAAGTGTAGTGGGGCACCAATATTGATGCCCCTATGAGTGGTTATGCTGAAGCAGATATTTCGGATTAGCCCCGGCAATCCCAATATGCAGTTGCCGGATGGGTGCCTACAAATTGTCGTGCGTTCGCTGATGTTCCAGCTTTCTTCCAACCGGACCATGTGGTGTTCGCGGTGGAAGAATGATCATAATAATGCGATTGAACGTTCGAATAGCTGTACACACCATATGAGCGCCCATGGTCCCAGCTCACACGTGTTCCGCGGTAATATACTGTGCTAGCACATGCTGCCCCTGCGCTGGCAAACAACATGGTAATTGCGAGCACCGTTGCTGTTGCTTGTTTTTTGATATTTTTCAACTTCTCGCTCCTTTCGGAATCCGGGTTCGGGCTCATTCCCTCACCTTGGGACATACGGTAGGAAGTGAGAACAGGCAAATCCATGTTCTGTCATTGTTCAATGACAGGCGCGCGATTGATCCGATGCGAGAGGTGCTGCTCAGTGCCGGGAACGCGGTACATCAGCGGGAGAAAGCACGAAAGCGGCGCGCAACATCCAGACATCTTCGTCCGTTGCGTATGTCAATTCCCCGCCCATTGACTCGATGATGCGACGGTGCAATGTCAGCCCCCTGCCGGATCGCGTATGTCTGTCATCCCCGCCGGCCGTGTTCGTCTGCACGATGACCAGTCGTCCATGTTCGATCCGGTACCGGATGGAGAAATCGCCGCCGTTTGGGCAATGGTGCTCGATATTTGCGAACAGTTCGATGGTGAATGATGCCAGTTCGTCGTACACGTCCTGGCGTATCGGCGTCTGTTCGGCATTGTGCTCAAATGTTGCCGCTCCATGGTATCCACAGGCCGTGAGGTGCCGTGCCTGCCGGTCAAGCAATTCGCGCAACGAGTTCTGCCATGTGCCCGGCATTGAAGCTGTGCGAGATTCTCCTGTATTGCGCAGCACGTCAATGGCGTGGTGAGCGCACTGCATGGCTTCGCGGGACGTGTCGTCAATCGCTTGCAACGTACGTCGTTGTTCCGGATCCTTGCAGTCAAGGAGGAGCGCTCCGCAGAGCATGGAAATACTCGCCAGATCGTTGGTCAGCGTGTCATGAAGGTTGCGTGCCAGCAAGAGGTCGCGTTCCGTGCGTGCAATAGATGCCTCGGCTTGGTGCAGGAGCTCCGCGTTGCGCTTGTTCTGTTCGTTCAGCCGTTGCCGACGGTAGGTGTATCCGATAACAGAAGATGCGACCTGCAAGATGATGCCGATAATGACGAATGCCGTCCCTCGGCCCCAGAATACGTGATAGATGGCGAACTCGGCGGTAAACGCCACTTGGACTGCCAATCCAATCCACGTGGGCAGGCAGTAGTACAGCGCAGCGAATGCCAGCGCGCACCCGAATGTCAGATCTTCGAGATGCGTCCACGGCAACGGTATGCAGATTGCGGTGAGCGCGATAACGCCAATGCTCATCCATTGCGGCATTAGAGGTAGCAACGCGCAGGCGCACGTATACATGACAAGCAGTATCCAGGCGATTGGCCCTGATTGGTCGTCGGCAAGTCCGGTTGCCGCTGGGTAGCAGTCTGCGACCAGGCAGACAGCCATGACGGCTGCAAGGAAGAGACGTTGCCCTGTTGCAGGCGTCATCACGGGTTGCCCGAAAAGCAAGATTTCGCCATAGCCTTGTGATTTGAGCTGCTGACGAAAGCGTTGGCACAATTGTCGCGTACTCATCTGGTATTCCTCCGCTTGGCCAGAAGTGCAATGAGCTGGACCCTGTTCTTGACTCCGCATTTGCGGCATGCGCGCTGGATATATGTTCCGACTGTCGCGGGGGAGAGACCCAGCTGCCGCGCGATATTGACCGAAGTGTTGCCGTCGGCGCTGAGTTCGACAATGGTGCGTTCGCGGGGCGTCAACGAATCGATGCCATCGCGTTGCCGATGGTGTGCAAGTCGTGTGAATGCGTCTTGTACAAGGGGGAAATCGATGGAAGCGTATCGATATGGTTGCCTGCGCTGCACGCCGAGTATCGTTGCCGTGAGCTGTCGCACGTTGCCTTTTGCCGCGATTGCCTGGGCGCCGGCATCCGCCGCGGATTGCGCGTATTCATCAAGAGGGAAGGATGTTACCGCGAGCAGCATGATGCGGCTGTCTCGTTCCCGGATGGTGCGGATGACTTCGATTCCGCTCATTTCGGACATGGACACGTCCACGAGCAGCATGTTTGGGCATGGTCCGGTCAGGCAACGGTGTATCGCGGTCGCGGCTGATGTCGTCAGCCAATCCAGGTCGGCGCTGTCTGCAAGGGCGCGTGACAGGTAGTTGCCCATTGCGGCAAGTGCGAATGCGTCATTGTCCACGACGCCGATGGTGAAGTGCGGCGTCTGTGTGCCCGCAGATTGCAATCCCATGGCCACCTCGCCTCACCCGATATACCGCGCGATCGCCCGTGCGGCAGCGGCTTTCGCCCAGCTTTCCCAAGAGAAATCAAGGATTTCGAAGTCGACGGTCGCCGCCTGGCTGGGGCGGTACCAGTTGATGCCGCTGCGGATCGATTCCTGGTTCATTTTCGCGAGGAATGATGATTCCCCGCTGATCAGCACTTTCGACGGCATGGCGAAGTTCGCGACCGTGGATACCAGTACGCCGAGTCGGAAGCACAGGCGGTTGAGTAGCTGCCGTGCCTGCGCGGTCCCTTCCTGCGCGTCGGCGGCGAACTGGTCGAAGGTGACCATATGCCCCACCATGCCTGAATACTCTTCGGCCAGCGAATCATTGGTCAGGCATTGCGAGCAGCCGGTGTGACCCGCGTAACAGCGCGGCCCTTCGGGGTCCACGAGGATATGCCCGGCCAGCCCATAGCTTTTATCAGGGTAGTCCACAGGCATGCCGTCCTCGGCGAGCGAGTACCCGACGCCCGCGCCTATCGTGACCACAGCGAACCGTCGCACGCCGATGCCGGCGCCGAACCAGCTTTCATACAGTAACAGCGAATCGAGGTCGTTGAACACCGCTGTGGGCAGCCCGCCCGTCTGCTCAATCGCCCCGGCGGCATCGACCCGCCCGTCCCAATGCAGGAAGGGAGCGTACGTCACATACCGGTCGTCTTCCGCATGCCCGCCGAAGCTCAGCCCTACGGCCACCGGGCTTGGCGTGACGTCCGAACGGTATTTGCAGATTGCCGTGCCGATAGTTGCGGCGACATCCTGCGGCTTGGTGGATTCAAGCGTCACCGTGCGGCATGGCCCGACCGGCCGACACAGCGCGTCCACAGCCACAATACTCACCTCGGAGCCGTGGATATTGATGCCGAGAAAAGTGCGCTCGCCGGCGCGCAATCGCAGGTTGGTCTGCGGGCGGCCGCGTTTTTCGCGTGATTCTTTCGGTATGAAGCCTTGCGGGAGTCTGCCTTGTTCTGTGGTGTCACCGGGAAGTTCCTCGATGACACCTTCGTAGATCAGGTCGCTGGTGATGCGTGACAACGCCCCTTGTGACAGTCCGAGAAGTTGGGCCAGGGTCGTGCGCGCGATGGGTCCGTATTGTGTGATGGCGCGGGTCACCCGGTGGGTTTGCGGGGAGCCGGTGAACCATTGGACGTCTGTCGTGAGTTCATGCTCATCGCCTGATTCCGCGGTTTTCCACGTATCTGTCTCGTGTGTCGTCATCACTGCTCCTTGCCTGTGGGGTCCATCGCCGGCGTGCGAGGATACGTCCTTGTTCTCATGGCCTCGCATCTGATATCCTGCATTTTCTTTCTCAATACATAAAAATACCGTGTTTTTCTTTCCTCATGCAAGAGGCGCGCAGGGGCTGGGAATGAAATCCGCAGTCACGTATGCTTGCAATCACAAACAAGCCGCAGCGAAGGTGTTGCGGTGTGGAAGAGGCAAAGGAGTCTTCATGAAGACGGATTCCCATTCAGGACGCGGAACGCTCAGGTCGGTACTTCGCAGGGCGCTCACCGTGGCATGCGTTGCGGTGATGGGGCTCGGTGCCGCCGGGTGTGGAGCGTCGAACGCGCAGACGGTGACGTTGGATTTCTTCCAGTTCAAGTCTGAGGCCGCTGACCAGTTCAAGAAGATGGCTCAGGAGTTCGAGAAGGAGAATCCGAACATCCGCGTCAATATCAATAATTCCGCGAACGCGCAGACTGATTTGCGCACCCGGTTCGTAAAGAACCGCGTTCCGGATGTCATCACGTTCAACGGCGATATCAGCTTCGGCATGTTCGCAGCCTCCGGTGTGTTCCATGATTTCACAGACGATCCGATTGTTGACGAACTCAACCCTGGCATGGTCCAGATCGCCAAGAACCTGGTGCAGACCACCGACCCGGCGAAGAAGCGCCTCTATGGCCTGCCGTTCTCCGGCAACGCATCCGGCTACATCTATAACAAGACGCTGTGGCGTAAGGCTGGCGTTGATCCGAACAATCCGCCTAAGACCTGGAACGAATTTATTGCCATGCTGAAGAAATTCAAGGCTGCGGGTATCAACCCGGTGCAAGCCAGTGTCGCGGACGCGTGGACCACCCAGGCGCCGCTCGCCTCGCTCGCCGGTACGCTCGTCCCGGAATCCGAGTACACGAAACTGAAGGAAGGCAAGACCGACTTCAAGACGATCTGGACCGAAACCGCGAAGAAGGAAGTCGAAATGTACTCCTATTCGACGTCCGACAAGGGTGTCACCTATCAGGAGGCCACCCAGAACTTCGCGAAGGGCACGGCGGCGATTATCCCGCTCGGCACGTATGCGATCCCGCAGATTACGATGATCAACCCCGATATCGACCTCGGGTTCGCGCAGATGCCGGCCAGCAACAACGTCAAGGAGCAGAAGCTCACCGCAGGCGATGACGTGATGCTCACAATGGGCGCCAACACCAAGCACCCGAAGGAAGCCATGAAGTTCATCAAGTTCCTGATGAGCAAGAAGCAGCTGAACGCCTACGCGAAGGCCCAGTCCGCTATTTCCCCGCTCAAGGACACCTACTTCGGCAACAAGGCGCTGGAAGGCGTCCGCCCGTTCTTCGAAAGCAACGACGTGGTTGACTTCTGCGACCACTACATCCCGTCGTCCATCAACATCGGCGGCTACCTGCAGACCATGGTGATCAGCGGCAACGTCCCCCGCTTCATCAACTCGATGCAGAAGGAATGGGACAAGGTCCAAGCTCGCACGGTCGAGTAAGTCGAGTAATCGGACACGGAGAAAGGAAATAGCATGTCTGCAACAGTCGTATCGTCGAAGCAGCCGGCGGCGTCGGACAAGCCGGCAAAGAAGCGCAAGACCGCGTTCTCCAAGCGCAAGGTCGACCGCGCCTACTACTGGATGACCGTCCCCGCGGCGATTATCTTCGCGGTGTTCCTGTATGTCCCGTTCATTCGCGGCATCGGCTACTCGTTCACGAACTCACAAGGCTACGGCAACTTCAAATGGGTCGGCCTGCGCAACTACCAGGCGTTGTTCAGCGATGACCGCGTCGGCCACGCCTACCTGTTCACCTTCTTCATCGCCATCATCATCACGGTGCTGATCAACCTGATCTCGATGTTCCTGGCGGTGCTGCTGAACAGCAAGATCGCGTTCAAGAACGGATTCCGCGCGATCTTCTTCATCCCGTACATTCTGGGCACGCTGGTCATCGGCTACGTGTTCAAGTACATCTTCATGACGCCGCTTCCCGCGCTTGGCAAGGCGCTGGGTATCGGCTGGCTGTCCGAATCGATGCTGACCAGCGAACAGTACGCATGGGTCCCTGTGGTGTTCCTCGCCGTGTGGCAGGGCGTCGCCTACTCCACGCTGCTGTACATCGCCGGTTTGCAGACCATTGACGACGAAATCTACGAGGCCGCGTCGATTGATGGCGTGAATGCGTGGCAGAAGTTCTGGAAGATTACCTTCCCGCTGATTGGACCGTTCGTGACCATCAATCTCGTGCTGTCGCTCAAGAACGCGCTGGGCACCTTCGACCAGGTGGTCGCGTTGACGGAAGGCGGCCCGAATTCCTCCACCGAAACCGTGACCTACCTCATCTGGAAGGGTGGCCTGACCGGCGGTGAATACGCCTATCAGACAGCCAATGCGGTGATCTTCTTCATCGTCCTCGCGATTGTCGCGTTCATCCAGCTCGGATTCTCGAGAAGCAAGGAGCAGATCTGACAGCCGTGCGCTGAAGCCCGACTGACAGAGGGGAAAGGAACATCATGAAAGACAAGACATTCCACAAGGATCATCGGATTAATTGGTGGCTGACCGCACTGACCGTGGTGCTGTCGCTGACCGTGCTGGTCCCGCTGTATTTCACCATCGTCACGGCGTTGAAGACACCGGCCGAGGCGGGCACCTTCAGCCTGCCGACATCCTGGCAGTGGCATAATTTCGCAGATGCTTCGGCGAAGGTCGATTATCCGCGGGCAGCGCTGAATTCCGCGATCATCACGGTGGCCGCGGTGGTGCTCACGCTGCTGACGAACACCTTCGTGGCGTACGCCGTCGCCCGCAACATGGATAAGCGCTTCTTCCGCTTCCTGTACTACTTCTTCATCGCCGCGATGTTCGTGCCGTTCCCGGTGGTGATGCTGCCGATCGCCAAGCAGATGGGCGCCTGGCATCTGGACAACCAGTTCGGTCTGATTCTGCTGTACATGACGCTTGGCCTGGGCACGAACCTGTTCATTGCTACCGGTTTCATCCGCTCGATTCCGCCGTCGCTTGAAGAGGCGGCGCGTGTGGACGGCGCGAGCACGTGGAAGATTTTCTGGAAGATTATCTTCCCGCTGATGAGCCCGATCAACGCGACGATTGGCATCCTGACCGCGCTGTGGGCTTGGAATGACTTCCTGCTGCCGCTGATTGTGCTGACGGACCAGTCCAACCAGACAATTCCGCTCGCCCAGTACGTGTTCAGCTCGCAGTTCGCGACCAACTACCCGATGGCGTTCTCCAGCTACCTGATGGCGATGGCCCCGATTCTGATCGTCTACGTCTTCGCCCAGCGCTGGGTTGTCAGCGGTGTGATGAGGGGCGCCGTGAAGTAAAGGAAAGCCCAGTGGGCTTTCCGTTCACGGCGCCGGGCGGGGTACGCCCCCCGCCCGGAAAAAATGTGGTCGGCCGTAGGCCGTCCAAAATTGCAGGACCCGTGAAGTAAAGGAAAGCCCAGTGGGCTTTCCGTTCACGGCGCCGGGGCGGGGGATAGTCCCCGCCCCGGTAAAAATCCCGCCGGCCGTAGGCCGTCAATAATTGCCGGATCCCGTGAAGTAAAGGAAAGCCCAGTGGGGTAAGGAAAGCCCACCGCCTTCCTACTCTCCCCATCCACTTCCATCCATCTGTTCTCTCCCGCCGAGGGACCTGTGATGCACATTCACAGGCCCCTCGGTCTGTTTTTCCTCGCCCGATGCAACCACCCAGTCGCACGACACTGGGGTATCTCCCGCCTCCCGTCTCCGCTTTTCGCCTCTCACATCCTGCGCCCGTTGTGCCGAGCTAGTTGTTGTCCTGCGTGATTGCGGCGGTGGTGCTGCCGGGTTCCAACGTGGTCTGCACGGTGATGCGCTTTTCTGGTAGGGGTTCCTGATTGATGAGCGCAAGCGTTGTTTTGGCCGTCATCCGCCCGATTTCGCGGGCGGGTTGCGCCATGGTGGTTATTCCGAAGCCAGTCGCCACATCGGACCCATCGTGCCCCGCAACTGACATGTCTTCTGGAACTCGAATGCCGCTTCGCTGGAGTTCGTGGATGACCGCCAGTGCGTAATAATCTAACCAAGCGCATATCGCGGTGGGCCTGTCGGGGAGCGAAAGCATGGTGGCTATGGCTTGCTGAACGGATCGTGGGTCGTCTAGGCTGATGTGGTACATGCCGCAGTTTTGCAGGCCCATCTGCTTGGTGGTGTCGAGATATGCACCCACACGCTCGTCGGCTGAATTCGCGCCCGGAAATAACGGATTGTGCGAATAATCAGGTTCCGCCTGAAACCGCGGTCTGGTATTTCCGTGGAACCTTGGCATCTCGTAGCAAGGAGAACCGATGAACAACGTATGCCCGATTGATGTTGTGCGTGTTCAATCCAGCATTCTGAAAGAAGACACGCATGAGTGCAAGGAATGCGCCGTTCCGGCAACGGCGGTGAATATCGAGCCTGTCCGTGGGGACGATGCTGTCTGGAGTCTGTCGATCTGCACTGAGACCGGACCTGCGAAGCGTGAGCAACAATTCATCGCCTGTGATTCATTCGCGCCCTGCGATGCGGTGCGGGTCAGTTGCAGGGTGGGCGTTGCTGACGGCCAGATTCTGGCGCTGTACCAGCACAAGGAGTGGTGGATGCGACCGGCATGGTGTTCTGCGCCCACGCAAATTCCGTTCGGCACCCAGTTGCTGCTCTGGCGGTGGAAAGGCCGTGACGATAGTGTGCGATGGAGCGCGGTGCTGGCGGTGTGTGATGCCAATGCCCGTACTGACATCAGAGGAGACGAGCAAGGCATCACATTCGTGGTCTCTTCGAACCGTATGGGAATGACCCGCATCGAAGCGACGTTGGGGTTCATGGCATCGGCGGAAACTCCGTACCGTGCCGTCCAGGCGTGTGTATCTGCGGCAGCCGGGCGTACGGGCATCAGCACTCGCAGGAGGAAATCTTTTCCGGACAACCTGTCCGGCTTGGGCTGGTGCACTTGGGATTCGCTGGGGCAGGATGTCAATGAGCGCCAGATCATCGAGAAGATGCAGGAATTCCACGATTTGGGAGTGCACATCTCCTGGGTGCTGATCGATGACGGTTGGTCGGATGTCGACAGGTCTCAACAGAAATTGCGTTCCTTCGATGCCGATCCCGAGCGTTTCCCGCAAGGGCTGGGGCATACAGTCGACGTGCTGAAACAACGGTTTGGCGTCCAGCATGTCGGCGTATGGCAGGCGTTCCAAGGCTATTGGAACGGTATTGATCCTGACGGACCAGTCGCCGACGCTTTCGGCGACTGCTTGACACGTTGCCCGTCCGGGGCGCTGGTGCCGGGGCCGACTCATGATCAAGCTGCGCAGTTCTGGAACGCTTGGGAATCGAAGATGAGCGAGCAAGGCATCGACGTGCTGAAAGTCGATTCCCAAGGTTCGATATCCGTGATGACCATGGGGGCTGAAAGCTTCGGTGAGTCTACGGTCGGCCGTCATCTTGGACTTGAGGATGCGGCGGATCGGATGAATGCCGCGCTGATCAACTGCATGGCCATGACGCCGGAGAATTTCTGGCACAGCGATCGTGCGCAAGTCGCCCGCACAAGTGATGATTTCCTCCCGCGGGAGCCGAAATCCCTGGACGAACATCTGATTCAGAACGCCTATTGCTCACTGTTGCTTGGTGAGTTGGTCTATCCGGACTGGGATATGTTCTGGAGCGAACATCCTTATGCAAGGGCGAGCGTGTTGTCGCGCGTATTCAGCGGTGGTCCTGTGTACTGTTCGGACGCCTTGGGACATACCGACGTGTCTGTCCTCCGCGAGGTCCTTGGGGATGATGGTCATGTGCCCCATCCTGATGCTCCTGGCGTACTTGTTGAGGAATCGTTGTTGAATGACCCCCGGTCGTCTGACGTTCCCTTGGGCATCCGCGCAAGTTTCGGCGGTTGCGAACGCATGCTGTTCGTCGGGCTGAGGCAGCGGCAGATGCAACATGTGGATTTGACGGCGGACGTGCCCATGAAGGTATCCGGGCCGGATAGCGACTCGGTGGTTCATCTGCAACAGGGTGATCATGCCCGGTTCGATCTCTCGTACGGTCAGGCGCTGCTGGTTGATGTTGATCGGCCCCCGGACCCCACGTGTTGCGGCATCAGCAATCATCCTCGGCGGTAGCCTGCTCTGAGCGCGGGCGGATATGTGTAGGCGGACGAGGGCGGTTTGACCTCCGCCGCCTCGTTCGCCGGTATCAGCCTGCTGGTATCTGTCCGCCGTGTAACCGACCAGTCGCACAACCGCGTGATTCCGCCTGCGACCCCGCCCGAATATCTTTCCCCGCGCACCCGGCACGCCAGCAATAGGAATGAAAACGTATGCATCGTACGATAATCCCAGCAATAAAACACCAGACAGCAAAGGAGCTTGCCATGACCAATTTCAATCGTCCGGCCCTTCCCGCCGGTGTCCGCACGAATGGGGCGTCCACCAGCCCGTGGTGGGCGAACGCCGTGGTGTACCAGATTTACCCGCGTAGCTTCCAAGACACCGATGGCGATGGCCTCGGCGATATCAAGGGCATCACCCGCCGCTTGGATTATCTCGCCGACCTGGGCGTTGATGTGCTGTGGCTGAGCCCGGTCTACAAGTCCCCGCAGGATGACAACGGCTACGATATCGCGGATTACCAGAGCATAGATCCGATGTTCGGCACGCTTGACGATATGGATGAACTGCTTGCCCAAGCGCATAAGCGCGGTCTGAAAATCGTGATGGATCTGGTCGTCAACCATACTTCCGACGAGCACGCGTGGTTCCAAGCGAGCCGCGACAAGAACGACCCGCACGCCGACTGGTATTGGTGGCGTCCCGCCCGTCCCGGCCATGAGCCGGGCACGCCGGGTGCCGAACCGAACCGTTGGGGCTCGTATTTCGGCGGTTCCGCATGGCAGTATGACCCCAAGCGCGGCGAGTATTTCTTCCACCAGTATTCCCCGAAGCAGCCTGACCTCAACTGGGAGAACCCGCAGGTGCGTCAGGCGGTCTACCAGATGATGAACTGGTGGCTCGACCGTGGTATCGACGGTTTCCGCATGGACGTCATCACGCAGATTTCCAAGCGCGTCGACCCCAACGGCAAGCTTCCGGGCGAACCTGGCAGCCAAATCGAGGATTATCCCGCCGGCCCTGACGGCTACTCGTCCCCGTTCCCGTTCTGCTCCGACGGCCCGCGGCTTGACGAGTTCCTCAAGGAGATGCACCGCGAAGTGTTCGACGGCCGCGAAGGCTATCTCACGGTTGGTGAGGCGCCAGGCGTCGCCCCGCAGCGCAATGAGCAGATCACGGACCCCGCCGCACGCGAACTGGACATGCTGTTCATGTTCGAGCATGTTGATGTTGATTGCGAGAACGGCACGAAGTGGAATCCGACCCCGCTTGATCTGCCGAAGCTGAAGCGTACGCTTGCCGCCCAGCAGGATGCGGTCGCGAAGAAGGGCTGGGTGAGCCTGTTCTTCGACAACCACGACCAGCCGCGCGTCGTGTCCCGCTGGGGCGATGACTCTACGGAGGAGAACCGCGTCCATTCCGCCAAGGCGCTGGCGATGCTGCTGCACATGCATCGTGGCACGCCCTACATTTACGAGGGTGAGGAGCTTGGCATGACGAACGCGCATTTCACCCGGCTCGACCAGTATCGCGACCTTGAATCCCTGAACATGTTCCACCAGCGTGTCGAGCAGGCGCATATCCAGTCCGCCGAATCGATGATGGACGCGCTCGCCAAGCGCAGCCGTGACAACGCCCGCACCCCGATGCAATGGGACGATTCGACCTACGCTGGCTTCACCGCCGCCGATGCCCCCAAGGAACCGTGGATCAGCGTCAATCCGAACCATACGACGGTCAACGCGCAAGCCCAGCAGGATGACCCGGATTCGGTGTTCTCCTTCTTCAAGCAGCTGATTGCGCTGCGGCACGACGACCCGGTCGTATCCGCCGGCGACTGGCATCTGCTCGACGAATCCGACCCGCAGGTGTACGCGTTCACGCGAACGCTGGACGATGAGCGGCTCCTCATCGCAGTCAACCTGTCCGGAAAGGAAGCGCGCATTCCGGGGGAAACCGAAGCTGCGCTCACCGCCGTCGGCGAAACGCCCGACATCATGCTGACCTCGTATGATCCGCAGCATTCCGCCGATTCGTTGGCTGCACGCACGCTGTCCCCGTGGGAGGCGGTGACGGTCCGGCTCTAGCTGAACACAGACTTGATGATAGTTCGTCGTCGTGCGGGTGATGCCGGATAAGCTCCCGCACGACAGCTGGTGAGTTGCCTCAAGGTGCGAGACACTGTGACATGCTTGTGCCTTGACGGTCTTACAATAACGATCATGGAACAAAACGAGGTTCTCAAAGCATTGCAGCGCGATCATGCCGCTGAATTGAAGCAGGCCGCCCAGCGGCTCAAAGGCACGGCTAGGCACACGGAGATTATTCCCTCCCCGGTGCTGTCCGACATGACCGGCCATCAGATTCTCCTCAAGCCGGAGAACCTGCAGGTCACCGGGTCCTTCAAGATTCGCGGCGCCTACAACAAGATCGCTTCCCTGTCTGAGGACCAGCTGGCGCGCGGTATCGTCACCGCGTCCGCCGGCAATCATGCGCAGGGTGTCGCCTACGCCGCTCGCGAACGTGGCGCGAAAGCAACCATCTGCATGCCCACCATCACCCCTCCGCTCAAGGTCGATGCCACGAAAGCCTATGGTGCTGACGTCGTCCTGCATGGTGATGTGTTCGACGAAGCTGCCGCGTACGCCCAGAAACTGAGCGATGAGCAAGGCATGATCTACGTGCCGCCGTTCGACGATTACGAGGTCATCTGCGGTCAAGGCACCATCGCCATGGAAATCCTCGAAGATGTCCCGAATGTCACCGATATCGTCGTGCCGCTCGGCGGCGGCGGCCTGGGCGCTGGCGTGGCGCTCGCCGTCAAGACATTCAAGCCCGAAGTCCGTGTGATTGGTGCGATTCCTGAGGGTTCTCCGGCGTTCAAGAATTCGTTCGCCGCCGGCCGCGTGGTTCCCGCCGACAAGGTGGTCACCTCGGCGGAAGGCGTGGCCGTCAAGCGCCCGGGCGACCTGACTTTCGCACTGCTCAACGAATTCCTGGACGACCTAATCACCGTGTCCGAACGTGATATCAACGAGATGATCCTGCTGATGCTCGAGAAGCACAAGCTCGTCGTCGAAGCCGCAGGCGCGGTGTCGCTCGCCGCATTGGAACATCTGAACCTGCGTTCGCGCAAGTTCGCGTCCGCTCCCGGTCCGCATGTCGTCGTCCCGATCATGTCGGGCGGCAACATCGATACGGTCACCATCGGAGCGGTCATTCAGAAGGGCATGATTGCCCGCGGCCGCATCATGAACTTCGAGGTCGAGCTGCCAGATCTGCCGGGGCAGCTGCTCAAGGTCGCCCAAGTGCTGGCCGAGCAGCGTGCCAATGTGATCGCCCTCGACCACGACCAGTTCAAGGCGTCCGGCCACTACACGAATGCAGTCGCCCTCGGGGTCACCGTCGAAACGAACGGCCCCGACCACATCGACCGCGTACTCGAAGCGCTGAAGCAGGCCGGTTTCGACCCCAAGCGCATCTACTGACGGTCCGCCATCTGCCTCTGTATGCCAACGGCCCCGGAATCCTTGGAATTTCAAGGTTCCGGGGCCGTTTCGTTCGTTGCCGTGGTTACTTTCCGTCCGGCGCAAACGCAAGTTTTAGCGCTTACCGCTCATCCGCCTGCGCTTCGGCGATGGTTTCGTCCACGAGTTTCGGCAACGCGACGGCGATATCCTCATGAATCAGCCGTGTGGCGATGTTGTCGTACTGCGTTTTGCCCATATTCATGATGGTGACGGGCACGCCGGCCTGTGCGGCGACCGGGGCGAGTGATGCCGCCGGGAACACCTCAAGCGTCGAACCGATCACCCAGAACTCGTCAGCCTGCGAGACGAGCCGCATGGATTTCTCCATCGCCCCGTCCGGCAGCATCTCGCCGAAATACACGACATCCGTCTTGATGATGCCGTTGCAAGGCATGTTGCCCTGGTACTTAAGACGGCGATGGCAGTGCGGATCAGGTTCCTCGTCAAGGCGGGCCATGATGTCCGCTGTGTCGTATTTCGCGTGGCACTTCATGCAGTGGGACGTGCCGATGGTGCCGTGTAGGTTCACGATGATATCCGGCGAATTCCCAGCCTTCTCGTGCAGCGCATCAAAGTTCTGCGTGGCCAGGAGCGTCAGGAGCCCCGCCTTCTCAAGTTTGACGAGCGCCTTGTGTGCGGCGCCAGGCTGGGCGTTCCACACGGGGGATTCTTTCTGCCAACGCCACGAATATTCGCGATCCTTCTGATTGGTGAGGAACGCGTCGATGTCGTAGACCTTGGTCTGCTCGGGGTGTTTGGTCCACACGCCGTCGGGCCCGCGGAAATCTGGGATGCCGGCTGATGTCGAGATGCCGGCTCCGGTTAATACTGCAATCTTTTTGCTCATACCTCAGGAATACCACGCTGTGATGTCCGTTTGTGGTGGGTTGTTGGGTGCGACGCGCCGTGTTTTTGGTGTTGTTTTGGTGTTTGGTTGGTTGGTCTGTGTGTTTTGGTGTGTGGTGTGTGGT
>JDUB01000007.1 GCA_000771265.1 Bifidobacterium thermophilum DSM 20210 | reverse complement strand
CCACGTTTAGTTCCTATAGCCCGAAAATCGTTAGTATTCCAAGGTTCTACAAGGATTTTGCGGGGATGAAAAAAGGGCTTCCGGGATTATCCGGAAGCCCATGGGCGGAGTCAGAGGGATTCGAACCCTCGAGCCGCTAAATGCGACTAACACCTTAGCAGGGTGCCCCTATCGGCCACTCAGGCATGACTCCATGTTGCGCCGCTGAGCGCAACATCACATTACCATACCACCTTTCGCCGACGAGTGCACATCACGCCACGCCCATCGCCACCTGCAGCCGAAAACCCCTCTCCGGCTTAGGATGGATGCATGAGCACCGCACCACGACTTCAAGCCGCCAAACGAGACTGGGGACATGACGAAACCGGCTGCACGGTGCTGCATATCGATATGGACGCCTTCTACGCCTCACTGGAGATCGCCCGCAATCCCCGTCTCAAAGGCAAACCGGTGATCATCGGCACCGGAACACGCTCCGTCGTATCCGCAGCAAGTTACGAGGCCCGCGCGTACGGCGTAAATTCCGCGATGGCGACCGCACGCGCCCGCCAGTTATGTCCTAACGGCGTGTTCCTGCCCGTCGATATGAGCTATTACCGCATGATGTCGCGGCGCATCTTCGACGAAGTGTTCAGCCAAATCACCGACCAGATCGAACAGGTATCCGTCGATGAAGGCTACATGGACGTATCCGGCGCATTGCGCCAGTGGGACAAGCCAAGCCGTATCGGCGCCTGGATCCGCGCCCAAGTCGTACAGCGTTATCACATCACCTGCTCGGTGGGCATCGCTTCGAACAAACTGGTCGCGAAAATGGCGTCCACCAACGCGAAACCCAACGGCATGCTGCTCATCCCGGTCAACCGTCAGGCACAGTTCGTGCAGATGATGCCTCTGCGCGGCATTCCAGGCATCGGGCCGTCTTTGGAACGCAAACTCAACAGCTGGGGTATCACCAGCGTCGCCGACCTCGCCACCACCAGCGAAACCGCACTCGCGCAAGCCACCGGCTCGGCCATTGCTGCACACAATCTGCACATGGCGGCTTGGGGGCTCGACGAACGCGCGGTCACCCCACATACGCCTGAGAAATCCATCGGTTCAGAAAGCACCTTCGATGAGGACACGCATGACGCTCGCCAAGTGCGCGGCCTGCTGCGACGCTGCTGCGATGAGGTCGCGCGCTCCCTACGCACACGTGGACTGATGGCCCGTACCCTGACCGTGAAACTGCGCTATGCCGACTTGTCATACACGACACGGGCAAAAACCATGGATCATCCGGCGGACGCGGCAAACACCCTCTACCCCCAGGCAGTGGAACTGCTCAATACCACGCTGGGGCTCGCCCCCGACACACCGGACACCACCCCGCTCCCCAAGGAAATCCGACTGGCGGGCATCAGCGCAAGCGGCCTGATTCAGGCACGCGGTGCGGTCATCCAACCGACACTGGAGGACATGCTTGAGGAGCATGAATCCGCAAGCGGAGAATCGCGGTCGAATCGGCTGCGCGACGCCGAACAGGCGATGGATGCCGTGAGGCAACGCTACGGGCTCGGCGCGGTCAGCCTTGGCGTTGGCGAGGGACAGGATACACGGCATCGCGCGGTATCCAACTCGCGCACCGCCCCAGACTCGCATCGATCGAACCTCGATTAGCCCCGAAATCGGAATTAACCGCTACATGACCACAGCCGTACGACCCGTCGCCGACAAGCAGCGCCTCCCCGGCGGACATTCCGACCGGTCAGGAGACCCGCCGAGCCCACCTCACTGCCGTTAGCTTGTCTTTCGCTTGCAATCCCGATCAACCGTCAATCAGGCGGCGTGTCGCAAGGCCGAGCACGCCAGTTCGATGGTCTCGTCATCCGCGGTGGACGAGAAGCGCAACGAATCCGGCGCACCGTAGAATTCGCCGGGGCTGGGGACGATGCCCAAATCAGCGAGCGCCGCCATATCTTTCCAGCAGTCACCGCTCAACGCCTTGACCCACACGTAGAGCCCTCCCTGCGGCATGTGCGCGTCATAGCCGTAATCGCGCAGCGCGCTGACAAGCGATTCGAGGCGATACCGGTAGCGCTTCCACTGATTGTGCACGGATGCGACATCGCGCAGTCCGGCAGCCATCGCCGCCTGCACGGGTCCCGGAATAATCAAGCCGAGCTGTTTGCGATATGCGGACATGTGCTTGATGATGTCCGCATCACCGGCGATGAACGCGGTGCGATACCCGGCCATATTCGACTGTTTGCTCAGCGAATACAGCATGAGAACACCCTTCGCACTCCCCTCGCATACCGCGGGCGACAGCACACACGGCGTGGAGGACAGCGAGAAGGAATTCGCAGCCTGCGCCTCGTTGGAGTCATCATGAGTGGAAGCAGTGCGCCAATCCATCATCGCGTAGCATTCGTCGGACAGCACGACAGCGCCGATCTCGCGCGCCGCTGCAACGATGCCGGCAAGCTGGTCGGCGGACAGCACCGCCCCGGTCGGGTTGGACGGGGAGTTGATCCAGATGGCTTTGACTCCGGGGATGGTCCGCCAGGAATCCGTGTCGGCGACATCGTCGACCTTGTGTACTGAGGCTCCCGCGATTTGCGTGCCGATTTCGTACGTCGGATAGGACACCTTCGGCTGGATGACGACATCCCCCTGGCCGAGACCGAGCAGTGAGGCCATCAGCGCCACCGCTTCCTTGGATCCGACCGTGGGAACAACACCGGCGCCGACCGCGTCCATGTCGACACCGCGGCACACGCGCATCCAGTGGGCGATCGCCCCGCGCAAATCATCGGTGCCAATGGTCTTGGGGTATCCGAAGGCGTTGTGTTCGTTGGCGGCTGCAGCGAGCGCACGCTGCACGGATTGCGGGACCGGATCGACCGGGGAGCCGACGGACAAGTCGATCTGCCCGTTCGGCGTGTTCATGGCTGTTTGCCGGTATGTGGCGAGTTTCGACCAATCGTAGGTGTTATCGAATGCCGCGAATCCCATGATGTTGCTCCTCTCCGCCCCAGCGCGGGGTTGCGTCTGGGTTTCCGCCGCGCCCGGCCGACGCTCAGCCAGGCCAAGATGCGACGGGTTGACGAGATATACGAGGACGGCCGTCACACGAAAGGTGCGGCGGCCGTCCAACACGCCTGAATGTTCTCAGGACTCCTGGTTCTGCGGTGGCAGGGCGGCCACCTGCGCAGGGTCCTTGCCGATCGGGCCGGCCGCTGACGCTCCGCCCAGATCGCCGACTTCGTCGAAGAAACTCACCGCGGCGTCCTTGTACCAGGCCCACTCCTCGGGAAGATCGTCCTCGTAGAAGATGGCTTCGGTCGGGCACACCGGCTCGCAAGCACCGCAATCCACGCATTCGTTGGGATTGATGTACAGCGAACGTGAACCCTCGTAGATGCAATCCACCGGGCATTCGTCGACACAGGCTTTGTCCTTGACGTCGACGCACGGCTGGGCAATGACATAGGCCATGGCTACCTCCTCATTCGCCATCCACACTACCCACGGTCGGGGACGTGGGCGCAGGGGACGCGGGAACCGACGAGTCAGGCGAAGACGCCGCAGACACCGACGACGTGGGCGTGTCCGCCCGCACATCCGTTCCGCCGGGCAGACAATCGACCAACTCGCCGTTACCAAGCCGCGAATGCCGGTACGAGTAGCCGAAGTAGATCATAAAGCCGATGGCGAGCCACACCAGGAACCGCAACCAAGTCAACACGCTGAGATTGAGCATAAGCCAGAAGTTCGCGAGCGCGATCAGCACCGGCACCCACGGATTGCCGGACATGCGGAAGGCGCGCGGCAGGTCGGGCCGCTTACGCCGCATAATCGGGATGCCGAGCGCCACCAGAGTGAACGCCGACAACGTGCCGATATTGACCATATCCGCCAGAATATCGATATCGAAGCAGGACGCGACCAGCGCGACAATCAGACCGACAGCGATCTGCAAGCGCGCCGGAGTGCCGTGTTTGCCTACTTTCGACAGGCCTCGCGGCAGCAGACCGTCGCGGCTCATCGCGAACACGACACGCGTCAAGCCGAGCAGCAGCACCATGACGACAGTGGTCAGGCCGATAACGATACCCAGCGAGATGATCTTGGCCGCCCAAGTCGCCCCCACCAGTTCGAACCCGGTCGCCAATGACGGGCTGTCCGCTTTGGCAAGCTGTTTATAGGAGACCATACCGGTCGTGACCACGGCGACCAGCATGTACAGCACGGTGACCAGACTCATGCCCAAGGCGATGCCGCGCGGCACGTTGCGACCGGGGTTTTTCGTCTCCTCGGAAGCGGTGGCGACCACATCGAAGCCGAGGAAGGCGAAGAACACCAGCGCGGCTCCCGACAAAATCCCCGGCACGCCGTAGACAGTGGGCTTCATACCGGTCATCCACTGCCACAGCGGCTGCATCATCGCCCCGCTCGCCGACGCGCCGCGAACACTCGAAGCCGGCTGTTCAGGCGGGATGAACGGCGTGAAATTGCTTGCTTTGACATAGAAGAAACCGACAATGACAACGAACAGCACGATGCCGATCTTCAGCACCGTCAACGCGCCGTCAACGCGCGTGGACAACCGGGTGCCGAGCACCAGCAGCACGGTGAAGAACGCCACAATCACCAAGGGGGCGAGGTCGATGGTCAATCCGCCAACATGCACTTGCGTGGTGGTGTTCCAGCCGATCAGATGCAGGAAGTCATTCAAATAGACGCCCCAGTATTTCGCGATGACCGAACCGGCCATGAGCATCTCGAGGATCAGATCCCAGCCGATAACCCAGGCGACCAGCTCCCCCATCGTCGTATAGGTGAAGGTGTATGCGGACCCGGCGACCGGAATCATTGATGCGAACTCCGCATAGCACATGACGGCTGCACCACACACGATACCGGCAATCAGGAAGCTCAGAATCGCCGCAGGACCCGCATGGTAGGCGATCGCCTGGGCGCCCACGGAGAATATGCCCGCGCCGACCGCGACCGCGACACCCATCATCGCCAGATCCCACACACCGAGCGTGCGCACCAGCTTGCGCTCGCTGTCGCCTGTTTCCGCGAGCGTCTGCTCAACTGATTTCGTCCTGAAAAGATGCATACAGCTCTCAGATCCTCTCCTCAATGCGCTGTGTGGTATGCCACGGGTGGTGGCAGTTCGCACGGCGTCTGATTCTACTGCCGTCTGAACGGCGGACGCAGGACATGGCCGCAATCCGGCGATTTCCGATTGATTGTCACCTGATGAGCCCGGATTGGCTGATGCCGGATCCGGTCTGTTCCGGTCTGATCCGGTGGATCCGGCCTGCCACGGTCGCTGCGGCCCCAGGAGGTCACAACGTGACACCGACGAGCACGGGTTCGGGTACCAGCCGCACGCCGAACGCCTGTTCGACGCCGTCACGGACTGTCCGGGCGAGTTCCGCGATATCCGCAGCGCGCGCCGAACCGCGATTGGTCAATGCGAGCGTGTGCAGCGTGGACAGGCTCGCCGGGGCGCCGGCTGCGACGGCGTACCCCCTGTGGAATCCGGCATGGTCAATGAGCCATGCCGCAGAAGTCTTGGTGCCGGGCTCGCCTGACGGCAACACGGCGGGGAAGCGCGGGGCGTCCTGAGGCAGCCTGGCCGCCTGCGTGTCGTCAAGAATCGGGTTCATGAAGAAACTGCCGCAACTGTGCCGGTTGAAATCCGGGTCGTCCGAGCCGGTCGCCTCACGCTGGGCTTGTAATGCCGCCTGTACGGTGTCGGCACGTTTGGCGCCAGCCATGACCGGGATGCCATAGCGGTGAGCGTCTTCCAGCATGCCTTTGGCGGCGCGCACCTTGAGCACGGCGTCGCGGATCGCCGCAACCGGCATACGATCGCCGACCTCAACGCCGAGCGCCTTGGCGAGCTGTCCATAGCCGACGGTGCCTTCCGCCCCGCGATGCAGCCGGAACGTCACCGACAGGACCACGAAGCGCGGAGTCGGGAAAAACCTGTCGGACGGCTGCGCAGGAGCGTCGTACATGCTGGCTTTCAGTGCGGACATGCGGTATCCGAAACGCAAATGCTGCGGGTCGAGGGTCACCGTGCGTGATTCCTCACGATCCCAAGCCTCGACTTGGATGACACTGGAGGCGACCTCCTGGCCGTACGCGCCGATGTTCTGCACGACCGACGCGCCGACCGTACCGGGAATCCCCGAGAGTCCCTCGATGCCTTCAAGCCCGTGGGCGACGCTTTCGGCGACAAAATCATCCCAGTTGCAGCCGGCGTCCGCGCTGACGGCGACCGTATCATCCGCCTGCGGCGAGCCGAAACGGATGTCTTGGCGCGCGTCCCGCACGACAACACCGTCGAAGGGGGCATCGGCGGCAAGAAGATTCGAACCTCCACCGATGACGCTAAGCGGAGACCCTGCGGCATCGGCCTGCCGCACAGCGTCGATGACACCGTCACGGGTGTCGGGAGTCAGGAAGGTGCGGATCGGCCCGCCCACACCAATGGTGGTCAGGTCGGCGAACGTCGTGGTGCTGTGCTCTGTGGTCATACCCGCAATACTAGCCGCAGGCTTGCCGAGACGGCGTCCCGCCAGAGGTCGGGGATAACAAAAAAGCCTGACCGAAGTCAGGCTTTCTCACAAGCGTGATGCCACGCTCGAACAGATTCAGCGGGTTTCGCGATGAACCGTCTGCTTGCCGCAACGCGGGCAGAACTTCTTCAGCTCAAGACGGTCAGGAGTGTTACGACGATTCTTGGTCGTGATGTAGTTACGCTCCTTGCACTCCGTGCATGCCAGCGTGATACCCGGACGGATGTCGGCGCTCTTGCTTGCCATGTTGGTTCACCTCTGTGGTCGATTGCTTACCGGCGGTGTCGCCGGCCTTTGTAGCGAGGAAGAGACTCGAACTCTTGACCTTACGATTATGAGTCGTACGCTCTAGCCAGCTGAGCTACCCCGCCATGAGAGCCTCGAGTGAGAATTGGACTCACGACCTCTTCCTTACCAAGGAAGTGCTCTACCACTGAGCTATCGAGGCGTGGCTGGTAATGGATTCGAACCATTGAAGCACGAAGCGCCTGATTTACAGTCAGGTCCCTTTGACCGCTTGGGAAACCAGCCCTTGCCGCAAGCGACCTAGCCGCAACCGGCAACTTGGCTATAATGGCATTTTTGCGGGACAAATGCAAATCAGGCGTGTCGCAAGCCGGAAATCGCCCCGCCAAATCGGCGGTATTTCAGGCGACACGCCGTGGCCGCACACCAGGCCCGCACAGCCCGCGCATCAGACCTGCACGACGACAACACAGCCACCAGCAGTCCAAACGCAACCACGGCACATCCGAAACACCGCCACAGCGCGTCCGCCGATCAGAATCCAAGCCGTTTGAGGTCGGCGCAGACGCTAATCACCCGGTCGTTCGCCTCACGCTCACCAATCGAGATACGGATGCCCTCGCCGCTGAACACGCGCACGGACAACGCCGCCTTGACGAAGTGTTCCGCCGCCTCGTCGGTACGCTCACCGATCGGCAGCCAGAAGAAGTTCGCGTACGGTTCAGGGAACTCCCATCCCTGAGCGCGCAAGGCCGCGACCACACGCGCACGTTCCGCGACCAGCGCCTTGACACGCTCGTCCAGCTCGTCATAGGCGTCCATGGACGCGAGCGCCGCGGTCTGGGCGATCTCCGTGACACCGAAAGGAATGGCCACCTTGCGCATGCCGTCGATCACATCGGCCGGGGCGATGCCATAGCCGATGCGCAGACCCGCAAGCCCGTACGCCTTGGAGAAGGTCTGTGCGACCACGATATTCGGGTATTCGCGGAACAGGTCCATCGCGACATTCGTGTCGGCGGCGGTGTTGAACTGGATATACGCCTCGTCAAACAGAACCAGCACGTCCTTGGGCACGGCGGCCATGAGCTTGCGCGCATCCGCATCAGACAAGGATGTGGAGGTCGGGTTGTTCGGATTGTTGACGATAATCAGGCGCGTGCGCTCGTTGACGGCGGCGATCATCGCATCGATGTCATGGCTGCCGTCGGGACGGTTCGGTACTTTCACGCTGGTCGCGCCCGCGTTCGCCACGATAATCGGGTAGGCTTCAAAACTGCGCCACGGGTAGACGACTTCGTCTCCAGGGCCGGCGACCAGATTGACCAGCTGGGTGATGACTTCGGTGGATCCGCAGCCCAGGACGACATTCTCCGGTTTGACGCCGAACTGGTCGGCCAAACGCTCCACAACCGCTGTCCCGCGCATGTCCGGGTAACGGTTCATGCGGCCGACGGCCTTGTCGACGATGGCCTGCTTAACGCTGGCAAGCGGCTCGTACGGGTTCTCGTTGCTGGAGATCTTGTACGCGGTCAGACCCGGCGTCTTCGGTGCGGGCTTGCCTTGCTTGTAGCTGGGAATGGTATCGATGATTGCACGATGTAGGTATGCCATGACTCAATCCTATACGCGGCGGCGTCAATCTCCCCGTAACATACCGGCCGGAAGGTCACCATGCGGACATCAGCCCCGCGGCGTGTCGCTTCAGACGTCTTCAACGCCGACGGAACAGCGACATGGGCATGAACCGGCGGCGGCCTTCCACAGCTGCGCGCACATCGGCGGCATCCTTGAGCGACGGCGCTGGAACATCACCGTGCCCAAATACGCACGCTGCTGCCCGACCGGCGACCTTTCCGGCCGCCTCGCAGGCGAGCGCGGCCCCTACGACATCGGCGATATCCCGATCCGTGGCCGTAACAGGCCATCGCGCCCCACAATCCCACGCGGTGTCCTGAAGCTCGCGCCACGCGCCAATCCACGCGGACCGGACCGGCGTGTCGTCGTCCGCTCCCCCACACGCCGCACGATCGAACGCCCATAACCGGCGACGTCTCCTGCGCGAACGTATGCCCATCGGTACGCAGCACAGCGCCCCCAACCCCGCGACAGCCACCAGGAACACCATCCACTGGCGGACCGGTAAGCCCGTCTGAGAAGCGTCATCGCGACCCTGCGTCCGGGAGCTGGGCCCGCCAATGGAACCCGATGACGACGCCGAGGCGGAAGCCGACGGCGAAGCGGACTGTGAAGCTGAAGGCGAGGACGACTCCGACGGGCTTGACGACGACGCAGCCGAAGAGGGGCTTTGGCCGGCATCGGACGATTCCTCGGATGCAGCCGGGGTCACATCGAACGGGACCCAGCCAACCCCCGACAGGTAGGCTTCATCCCAAGCGTGCAGCTGTTTCGCGCTGACGCTGTACGACCCGTTCTCATCCACCACCCCGCTCGTGCTGTAGCCGAGCACCATGCGTGTGGGCACCCCGAGCGCTCGCCCGAGGATGGCGAATGCGCTCGCATAATGCGCACAGTAGCCGCTTTTGCGCTTGAGGAAGCTGCCGACCATCGCGATATTGCTGTCGTCGCCGGTTTCATCGCCCGGCACGTCCAGGGAATAGGTGAAGCCGTTCGAGGAGAAATACCTGACCAGATATTGCAACGCCTGTTCCTGCTCGTTGAAGGTGGATCCCTCGGATGGTATGCCATCGGCCTTCGCTTGGGAGATCACCGCCTTGACGCCGGACGGCAGCTTCGCCGGGAGTGACCGGTAGCGGGCGAGCACAGCTTTGTCGAGAGCATCGATGCGGGCGAACAGGTCAGATCCGTCGACCAGCCCGCTTTCCAACGCTACCGATATCACTGACGACACGGTCATCCCCGCCTTGGCGAACAGTGACGTGACAGCATCGGCGTCCGAGAAATCAGCTGCACCCACGGTGGCGGGAAGCGCAAGCATCCAGGTTCCGCCGCCCGAATCATGCACGAGCACGGCACTGTCTTTGTTCGGATTGAAACCGACGGCATTGGCGAACGACGTGCTCAGCGTGTACATACTGGCACTTCCCGGGTCGTTGGAATTCGCATCGCCGCTGTACCCGTTTTTCGACCATTCGTAGGCGAGCGCTCCGTCGAAAGTGTCGGAATTTGCGACGGTCAGGATGCCGTCGCTGCTCGTGACGGGAATGAGCAGCAGATCACCGGCGCGTTGCGCGGCCCCCGAGGACACCCATCGTGCGCGTTCCGCATTCGCCGTGGCGGCATCCGGCACAGTCAGATGCCCGGTGTCGCGCAAGGTCAACACGGCTTTCTCAATGGTGTCGATTTGTTGGAAGCCTAGGGACGAGCTGATTGGATCAATATAGATGCCCGTCGTCGTATAGGATTGCCCCCGTGTCGTGGTGGCGTTCCGCGACGTGATGCCGCCCGAGGAGTTGTCGGTCCAGTCGCCGCTGACTCCGGAATAGTCGAGCAGCAGGCCGCCGACCGGCAGCAGACGCGTGCTGAGCTTGTCGATGGTGACATCGGTTTCAGCGATTTTGATATCGAGCCAACTATCCGCGACGTTCGCGGAATCAAGCGACCCGTTGTCATACGTCAGATATGTGGCCAACGGCTGAGCTGCGGACGAGTATCCACCTGAGGACGCGGCAAGCTTGGAGGCGGCTTTGTCCACATCGGATTGCAAGTTGACGAATGCAGTGGAGGAGCTGCGGCGATACAGATTCGCACTCGCCGACAATGTGGCATCGAAATTCCACGTATCGCCGTCGAAATCATCCAGCGTGGCCATACGCAGGTATCGTGCCCTGTTGGACTGGTAGGTCAAGGCAGTCGCCGAGGAGCCCGTCGTCAGGGAGCGTTTGAGATCGATCATCGGGTTGATGGTCGTGGAACTGAACATGCCGTTGCCCGCGTCGAAGGTGAGCGGGACGGACCGCGCGAACGCAAGCCCCGCCGACGTGCAAGACGTCACCAAGGCCATCGTCACCACCGATGCGACACACGGCATGACCAGAGATGCGGCGTGCGGACGGACCGACCACCACGCCAAGGCGAGCGATGCCGCCAGTAGCAGCACCCCCACCCACGGCACTTCCTGCAGCATCGACACATTCGCCGCCGCACCCACGACAACGGGGAGGATGCCCATCCACGGGATTGCAGCGGGAATGCCGGCAAGCAGCCGGACAACCAGCATCACCCCGACGACAGCGATGATGACGGCGGCATCCGACGCCGCTCCCATATTCAGCGGCGGTACTTGCGCATACAACTGCTTGAAACCCGATGCAACCGTTGTCGCGAATCGTCCCCAGACCTGGGTGAACGGGACGTGCACGACGGTCTGCTCCCCGCCTGCGGACACTTGCGTGTAGACGGGATGCCACGGCAGGAATCCGAGGGTTTCACGCAACCGTAGCCCTGCAATGACAATCCCTGTCACAAGGGCTGTCAGGACGAATGCGATGCCCCGAATCGCTGCCACCAACCGCCTGTGCTTGAACCGCCGCGGTGTCGGAATCTGCGAGGTGATGGCAAGCGCCGCGACGCCTATCCGCGCGAATACCGGCCACCACAACCCCTTCCCTTGGACCAGCATCAGCGCCCACTGCACGCTCAGTTCCATGGTGAGCGCCACGATTGTGGTTCGCACAAGCAGTCCTGCAACTTGTGCTGCGACCCACCGGCGTCGGCCGGATTGCCCGGCAGGCGTGTGGTCGTGGTTCGGTCCGGATTCGTGGGCGGCGGGCAGCCACGCACCGACCCGACGGATGTGTCTGCGCGCGGATGCCCGACCGCTCAGGGGTTCACTGCCCTCGACGGCATCATCCTCACTGTCATCCATCTCATACGAGCGCAACCGGTACGAGGCGTGGTCGCCCTGGACCGACACCGTCTGCACATTCGGCTGCCCGGCGGCACGCAGACTTGCGACGAGCCGGATTCCTTGGGCTGTTGTGGCGTTGGTGCCGTTCGCCGTATTTACGCCGCTTGCCGTGCTTGATGTGCTTGCCGTGATGACGACCACGTTGACCGGCATATGTTGCGCAGAAGCGGCATTGCACACGGTTGCAGCCATATGGTCGGCGTCCCCTCCGGCCTGTAGCGAGGCGATAAGCCGCATGGTCTGGCCTGAGGATGTGGCGACTGCCTGTCCGTCAGTGACAATCAGCTTGCCGCCGTGCCGTTCCAAGCCGGCACACAGACCGGCATACCGGCTCATCGCAGCGTAGGCGACGGCATCAACCTGGGCGTCGGTAGTACAGGAGGCCATATCGCATACGAGCATGACCGCATGCACCATGCTGCGCGGGGCGCGTTTGACCATGAGACGGCCCGCGCTGGCGCTACGTTTCCACGCGATGCTGCGTACGGGGTCGCCGGGCTCATATTCACGCAAACCCGCGAATCCGAAGGTCGCCCGTCCCCCGCCACGCGCACCTGACGCAGGTTCGCCGGCAGTCACGTTGACGGGCCCCGGTTCAGGAAGAATCACCAGTTCCGCATCATCGGGGATGACCGTACGCACAACAAACAGACCGAGCGGTTCGCGCCACGACAATACCATGCCGACACGCCGATACCATCCACGCTGATTGGGGACACTGCCGACATACTCCTCCGGATTGAGCCGGATGTACGTGCCGACGGTGCGGATATCATGCGGCAGCATCACCGCATGGCAGAGCCGACGCCAGCGGGGAATCCGTTCCGTTCCCGCGGCCGTGTCCGCGGCTGTATTCGTCCCGACCGGCCGTCCAGACTGAATACGCCGTACTGCAACCGATTGCACAACACCCCAGCACCCGGACATCAGCCACACCGCTGTCCACGCGATGGCTGCGGCTACCAGCACACGGGCGTCGAAGGTCAACGCGACAAGCCACAACGCCACAATCGCCAGACCGGCCACCAGCCCCGCGGCACCCGGGCGGACGCACCCGCGGCGCATTCTCCACGGCACCCCTGCCCTGCGCAAGCGAGCTTGGCTGGATGCGTGGCGGGCGGGCTTGCCGCCAGCTGACGATTCGTCGGTCATATGATTCACCTGTCAGACGACCGCGGGACCGGGGTGCGCTCAATCAGCGATTCCACCAGCTGACGCGCCAGACCGGTCGGTGCGGTACCGTATCCGGCGTTCTCCAGCACCAACCGGTGCGACAACGCGAACGGCGCCGCCCAACGCACATCGTCAGGAAGCACGAAACCTCTGCCCTCATACAGCGCCTTCGCACGGGACAGAGCGGCGAGCTGCAGACTGCCGCGAGGCGACACGCCGTAGGATACGCCCTCCATCGTGCGGGTAGCGGCCGTCAATGACACCAGATAATGGGCCACCGGCTGCGAAATCTTCACCACGGCGCAGGTATCGCGTATCGCCTGCATCTGGTCGAGTTCCGCGACACGATGCAATCCTTCAAGCGGTCTGGACGCATGATCCGACATCACCATCCGCTCCTCCGTCCCGGCAACCGGATACCCGAAGCCCATGCGGATCATGAACCGGTCGAGTTGTGCCTCAGGCAGCGGATAGGTTCCTTCAAGCTCAATCGGGTTCTGCGTGGCGACAACGATGAACGGCTGCTCCAGATGATGCGTCTGCCCGTCCACAGACACCTGCCCCTCGCCCATCGCTTCCAACAGTGCGGACTGCACTTTCGGATCGGCACGGTTGATTTCGTCGGCGATCACGATATTGGCGAAAATCGGGCCAGGATGGAACGCAAAGGACTCCGTGGCGCGCGAATACACGTTCATGCCGAGCAAATCGCCCGGCAGCAAATCCGGAGTGAACTGGATCCGCCGTACTGTCCCGCCGATTGCCGTAGCCAGAGCTCTCGCCAACGTGGTTTTACCGACTCCCGGAACATCTTCGAGCAGCACGTGACCGCCGGCAGCGAAGGTCAGAACCGTTGTCTCCACCGTCTCGCGCGGGCATGCAAGCACCGCGTTCAACGCGTCGGCCACGGCATGCAACACGTCCCGCGCCTGTGAGGTTCCCATCGAAGTGACCATATGTTGTCCCCTGCCTCGTAGCAGATGTCGTGTCGGAACACACGACCAAAGCCATCTTACCGCCCGGTCCACGCCGCGTGTCACGTCGGATCTGGCTGGGCAAACAAAAAGGCCCCGGCATAAGCCGAGGCCTTACAAGACGCGGAACGTCAGTTCAGGATCGCGAGCACGTCGCGGGCGGAGACGATCAGATAATCCTCGCCCTGATAGTGCACTTCGGTGCCGCCGTACTTGGAGTACAGCACCTTATCGCCGACCTTGACATCCATCGGGATGCGCTCGCCCTTGTCGTCGCGACGGCCGGGGCCGACAGCCAGAACTTCACCCTGCTGCGGCTTCTCCTTGGCGTTGTCCGGGATGAACAGGCCCGAAGCGGTCTTGGTTTCGGCTTCCGCCTGCTTGACAATGATCTTGTCTTCCAACGGTGTGAGTGAGATCGACACTGTGGACCTCCTCTTTCTAAGAGAAATCGATACTTCCCGCGCCAGGACATCGCTTTCAAGAGGCTGACGATCACTATCGGCGCCGTCCCTTTGCGCTACACCTCATCGTAGCGCGTTGTTAGCACTCTGCCAACTCGAGTGCTAACGCTGAGAGTGAAACCCTAGGAATCACAACGATTACAGGAGTCAAGAAGAGCGGCGCTGCAGCACGGCGCGCAAATCGTGACCCAACGAATCGGTCGTTTCCTCGGGCACATCCACATGCGCGTTCGATTCAGCATGATGGAAGGTTTCCGCGTTGTTCACCGGCGTGTCGCCGTGCTTGCCCTGTGTACGCTCATGCGCATGTTCCTTGACTGGAACCGCTTTGGCAACTTGCCGGGTTGACTTGATTTCCAAGCTTTCCGGGGCATCCTGTTCCGCATGTTCTTCGATGTTGCGCGGTGCGCCCCACGAGAAGGAGATGAGATCCTGATGACGCCCGGCAGCCATGTCGAACACATCCAGCGAAGATGCAGGACTCACTTGGCTGAGTTCACGCGTCTGGTCGGCAGGCTCAGATTGTTCAGCCTGCTCATTGCGCGCACCGGGTTCGGCAGGCCCGGCGGATTCGCCATGCTCGGCGGTAGCCGGCTCGGCAGGTGCGGCAGATTGCGTGTTACGCGCGTTCGTATCGTCGGTCGCGGCTTGCGCGGCGGCATCAGCATCATCTCGCCCGTTCGCTCCGCGAGCGCCCTGGATATCGCGCACCGCCCCGGCATCAGCGTACTGTTGCCCGCCTTGCCCTGCAGCATCCTTGCGGTCATGGGAACCGGTTTCCGGACCAGTTTCAGCGTCTACGGACTGACGGAACGCCTTGCGCGCCAACCTGCGGTCGCGTTCGGCCATGCCCTGTTCAACTGCGCGATGAATCTCTTGCTGTTCCATCAGCGATGTCTCCACGGCATCCGCCTGGGCTTCCGGTGTCTGATCGACCGGCGCTTGATCGGCTGGCGCCGGGGCGGAATGCTCCGCGGCCTCAATACCTTCGGACGCGCTGCCCGACACACCATCGACAGCCTTGGCTGCCGCGACATGTTCCGCTGCTGCGGTCTGCGGTTTTCCGGAACGCGTGCGCTCGCGACGCTCCTGCGCCAACAGCTTGGATACCTTGGTCTCCCACGCACGCGCATGGCGGCTCGCCCGCGCTCCCAGAGCAATCGTCAATACCAGGAATCCAGCCGGAATCAACACATATAACGGGGAGAAATGCAACAAATACGACAGCACACCCACGACAACGCAAGCCAGCAACAACACACATGCGATGATGCGACGACGGCGGATCGACGCCCTACGCAGACGACGAACCTCGGCGATATGCTCATGGGACACCCGCGCCCCCTTTGCCTGTGCTGGCCGCATCACAGCCCCTTTCGTCACCGGCGAATGACCGTCCGAAAACCTCGTACCGCTGTGCTCATCAATCAGATGCAACGACGGCGAATATTTGTCCTGGCGGCGCCTGATCACCCGCTTCATGCTGTCAGCTGTCCTTGTGGGCAGCCATCCGGCGATGAAAAGTATCAGCACCGCAAGCACAACAATAGCGCTGACACCTTCATAATCCATAATCACCTAGAATAGGTGACCAAGCTGAAAATAGCAGCACAGTCCCGGGGCGTGTCGTGCAGCCACGCATCAGGCAGATGGCGGCACCTGACCACGCGCGGCGAACGCTGCAGCGAGACCGTCAGAGGGACGCTCCTGTGCGAACAACACATACGATTTGTGATCGCGCCAACGGCCGTTGACATGCATGTACTGCCGCCGCACCCCCTCGTCGATGGCGCCCAGCTTCTCCGCCACGCGACGGGAACGATGATTGTCCGGAATAATCGCGATTTCAATGCGATGCAACCGCGGTCCGTCCGGGCAATCAAAGGCCCAATCCGCCACAATGGCGACCGCAAGCGGTGCGATACCCCGCCCGGCAACCGCCTCATCAACCCAATACCCCACCAGACCGGTACGCATCGCGCCATACGTGATGGCGCCCAGCGACACCTGCCCGACAATACGCCCGTGTTCTGTGATCAGGAACAGCGCGCCCGAACTGTCGCGTTCCCGCCTACGCAATTCATACACCCACCGGTTGAAGGTCAGCCCCGGGCCGCCAAGCGGATCGTCGGAATCCCACGGGGACAGCCATGCCTGGTTACGCCAGCGCAAGGTTTGCAGCTCATCCTCATCGTCAAGCGTGCAGGGCCGCAGTTCAATCGGCGTGGCGCCGGCCGGAGCGGTCAAGGACTTCGGCATCACGAATTCGCGCGGCGGTCTGCCGTGCATGATGCCGCGGAATGATTGCAGAACAGACATCGGTTTCATTGTGCCACACCGTCGCGCCGAAGCGCCGTGTCAGATCATCGTGCGATATCATTGTGCGAAATCATTCAGAGACATCATCATGCCGTTTCTTCGTACGATTTGCGGATGAACCGCCGTCTCCACGCGTTGTGATATCCGTGAGGTATGACCACCACACAGAGCGACCACGCATCGGCGGCGACAACCGCTGCAATACCGACGACTATTGGGCCGAATGCGACGCCGTACTCCGCAATGCCCGCCGCGAACCTAGCGGCAGCGCGCGCACAGGCGAAACGCGCGGCAAGACATCAAGCCCTGCAACGTCGAGCAACGCTGAGCGCCCAAGCCTTCGCCGATGCGCGTGCCTCGCTCGCCCGTCAAGCCGAACCGCTGGTCTCGCCGCTTGTCCGCGGGACAACCGTCGCCGCGTACGTATCCATGGGCACGGAGCCTCCGATTGACGGAGTGCTCGAACGCCTGCTCAGCCAAGGGATGCGGGTGCTGGTTCCCCGACTTGGATCGAGCAAGGAACTGGTCTGTGCATGGAGCGAACTGGACGCTCTTGAACGGCTCCACGACATGCCGCGCAGCGCTTCCGGCGGCTTGCGTCCACGTGAACCGTCAGGTCCGGCCCTTGCGTCGGACAGCCTCGAGCAAGCCGAACTCATTCTTGTTCCGGCGTTCGCAATCGATTCACACGGCTTGCGGCTGGGACGCGGCGCGGGATGGTATGACCGGGCGCTGCTGCACGCCTCCCCCCAGGCCACCATCATCGGCGTGTGCTGGCCATGGGAGGCGAACGTGCACGACCTGCCGCGCGACCCGCATGACGTGCCGGTCGGCGGTATCCTCACCCCGGAAAGCCTGACGATATTTGACTGATTCGCGCGCTTATCCCGGTTCGCAATACGAGAACACCATGAGTGTCACCGAATCGACTAGGATATGTACGGATTACGAAACGTACCGACCTGTCGATTCTCGTGGAGGGAACACCGTGCCAACCTATCATTACCGTTGCAAGAACTGTGGCTATGATTTCACCGAACAGCAGTCGTTCAGCGACGCCCCGATCACCGTATGCCCGCAGTGCGGACAGGAGCGTGTGCGCAAGGTCTATGCCGCGCCGTCCATTGAGTTCAAGGGCAGTGGCTTCTACCGTACCGACAGCGGCAGCTCATCGAAGTAGCCGCCTTGAGTCCTGAACCGTCAGGTTCCGGCGAAATCAATCATGTGGCGCCCCCGCGGACAATCCAGCGGGGGCGTTGCCGTATCCGACGATACCGGCAGGCGCAGCGGCTCAGGCGGACGTGGTTTCCGCGCCGGCAGCAGTGGAGGCGATGACGAACCGAAATCCGGACTCCATCAGACGGAGTAATCAAAAATCCGCAACTTTTGACCACATTCCCCGGTGACGGTTGCGCAGCCGCGTCGGGGCATGGTCGGATGGTGACATGGAATCATCACAGACCACATTCGCAGCCGCCTCTGTCAAATCCGGGGACGCCACCAAACGCAAGCACCGACGCGGGATGAGTCTTGCCCGACGGCGGTTGATTGCCCGGACGCGACGACTGACAAGCGCACTACTCGCAGGGCTGGCGGTGTTCAGCGTGCTCCAATGTGTGATGGCGACGGTGCGCACCCAGCCGATGCTCGTCACCACCGCACACATCAGCCGCGGGGAACGGCTTCGCGCCACGCAACTGGCTACCACCAGCGTGCCCGCGCATGCCTCGTTCGCCCAAGCTCCAGCGACACCAGCTCAGGTTGAATCGTCAATCGCGCTCGTCGATATGCCAGCCGGCACACTCATTCTGGCATCGCATATCCGCGGCCGTCCTATACCACCGGAAGGCTCCACAGTCATCGAAACACCACTGGCCAGTCAACCCGACAGTATGGTTGCGGGCGATACGGTCGACCTGATTGTCGGCCAATCCTGCGATGCGATTGGGTATTCGGCTTCATCTTCGACCGCAGAACACGCCGGAACCGACGACGGGCAGCAATCCCAACAGCCACAAGCCCAACAACCGCGAGCTCAAGCACCTTCGCAAACCCCCGAGGAGTATCCGCCCGCGGATGCGTCGGCGGGAACTGACAGCCAGCCCGGCCAACCGTGTGTGATTGCACAAGAAGCCACCGTCATCGCTGTCCCTTCGGACACTTCGGACGGCGTCGCGCCGGGCACAGACAGCAAGACGGCCATCGCCATGCGTCCCGAAGAGGCCCTCGCGCTCATGCGTTTGCCGGATGGCCTGCCGGTCATCGCGGCGCGACGTGCAGCGCAATCGGCTTCAGATCAGGGCGCTCAGTGACAACCGACACACACAGCACCCAAGGCAGCGCCCAAGAGGCAACTCCCAGCCGCGCGTGAAATCCGGCGATGCGACCGGCAAATCGGCGAATTACCGACCGCGCTCGTTGAACACGGCCCAGTGCGGCGGCAATTCGCCGAGAATACGCTGATCGTCGTCAGCATCGCGCTGTTCGCGCGTCTGCACGTCGGAAGGCTCCAGCTTGACGCCATCAGCATCGAAGCGTTCAGTGCCCTTCATCGTGACACGATGATGACGGCGAGGCGTGTGACGGTGCGCATCATACGAAGGCATTCACGCCTCCCGGTACAGCGTGCCGATACGGGCGACCATGCGGTCAACCTCCTTATCGGGGTTGACGAATGCGGCGACGCTCCATACCGTCATCACCGACCACCCAAGCTGAGCCAACTCCTGCGGAAGCAGGCGGTGGCGGGTACGCGTGGACTGGATGCCCATGAACTGGGCGTCATCGGTGAGTACGGCCAGCGCGTATGGCTTGCCTTTGACACCGATGACCAGCGGAATGCGCATGCCATCGGAGAAGCCGTAATCCACGGCAACGTCCAGCCCGCGGGCGCGAATACGGTCCGCCAAATCGTTGAACAGGACATTGTCGCCGGCCGACGCAGGCTGCGGACGCAACGCACCGGAATCCAGCGTTTCCGCCCACTGCAACAATCGCTTGAGCAGCTGCGGGCCAGGCTGGTGAAGACGCTCATCATCCAGATCCTCAGGACCGAAGGAGGAGACGATATCAAGATTGCGGTCGGCGAGCGCGAGCGCGTCAAGCAGCATGCCCTTGCCGCCGTTGCCTTCAAGCGGGCCGAACTGCTGCAACAGCCTGCCGTGCGTGGTTTTCGCATAGCACATCGAAACGATGGCGTCGGTGGTTTGCGCCCCGGCGACTTCGTCGATGCCGATCAGCCGGACATGCCTGAGGAACCGCCCCATCGCCTTGTCCTTGGTCGCCAAGGACTTGAGTTCTGCGCCCAGACGGGAACGGAACGCTTCGGTCAGCGTCACGACGGTGAGCATGTAGTCAACGGGCACCACGGTGAATGACCCGGCACGGTCGCAAATCAGCTTAGTGACCGTGGAAATCTCCTGCTGACTGCTTTCTACGAGTCCGGAGGAGATGACCGGCACGCCCGTGCCTTCGATCCGGTGCAGTCGAACCGTGCCCTGCATGCCTTCCGTCGGCGCGGCATGTCGAATCTCGCCGTAGCCTTCCTTGCGCAGGAATACCGACAGCTGCGGGGAACGCCGCGTCAGGCGGGATCGCACCGAAACATGCGGCAGGATGTCGATCAAGGCTTTCACGCTCGGGGAAGTTACTGTTGCACAATGCGCGATGAGCACCACCTGACGGGCACGGCAGACGATGGTGAGCAGTTCGATCGCCGGCAGATGGGCTGCGGCGTCGATAATCACCACATCGGCGAGCGGGGCGGGATCGGTCAGCGCCGCGAGTGTGGACGGCGTACCCATAAGCACCGGCTTGGCGAGCGCCATAATCTGCGGGTGGTCGTGCAGCACACGGTTGAACGGGGTGTTCTGCCCGCCCGCGAGCACAGTGTGCAGCTGGTTTGCCTCCTGCGTTTTCGAGAACAGCAGATCGCACAGCTTGCGGATGGATTCCTGGTGAATCATCGGGCCGATCGAGCGCACATGCTCGGTATCGACCTGTGCGAACCGGTCGGCGGCTGTCTGCAGCGCGGACCCGTCCTGATTCGAGATGATGGCGGATTCCTTGACGATGTCCTCGAACACGGTCGTCCACCACGACAGCTGAAGCTCGCCTTCAACCGCTTCCACAGGAACGTGGCGCGCCCGCAAATCGTCGACCAGCTCATCCAACCCGACGGAGCGGAAGTCCTGTTCGAGACGGCACCGGCCGGGCAGGGTGTCCAATGCCATGTGGTCGTTGTACAGCGCCTTGAGCCGTTCCTCAAGCGTGTTGAAATCAAGCGATTCCAGGTTGCCGCCCTTCGGCGTGGTAGCCAGCACCGCATCGAGGGAGGTGATGTCGCGCATCAGAGCGTCCTGGGTTTCCAGAATCGTGTCCAGCTTCGGCGGGAGCACCGGCCAGCCGCCGTGAGGCACGAACAGATGCCATTGCTCGGATTGCTTGGCGACCACGACAAGGGCGTCATGCAAGTTCTCAACCTGGGCGCCGACACGCAGCAGGCTCTTGGCTTCCTTGACGAGGCGGCGACGTTCCCAGAAGCCCAGATCGGAGCCTTCGGCCTTGCGTTGCTGCTTGGATTTGCTCGCCTCAATCATCGCGTCGATATCGCGTTCGAAGATCTCCGGTTGGAACACGTCAAGCACGCGGCGCAGATTCTTCAACACCGTCACCTGACGTCCCCACTCCTGCGCTGTCGTAGGCACAGGGAATCCGCAGGTCTGCACGGTGGTCGCCACTTGCTCGCGGGTGGCGGGCAGCAGTTTCTGCATGACGTCGACGACCCGCTGATACGCGTCGACAGCCTGATCTTCGGTCGTCAAGGACGCCTGATACCAAGCGGTATCGTCCGGGCCGATCGTGAATTCGCCGAGTTCGCCCGCGGTGGTGAGCTTGTGTGCCCACTCGTCCATATGCCCGTTGAGGGTGCGAGCAGCGGATTGACTCAGCCGCACGTGGGTCGCCGGGTGGGTCGGCAATGTCGCGATGCTCGCGAGGTTCTGGATGGTCTGGTATGCCGAGACACCCCAACGCTCGTTGACGCCGTGCAGGTCGCCCAGATACCGGGTCAACCGCGAGCGCACGCCCACCAGCTCGTCGGACAGCTGGTCGAAACGGCTTGCCGCGTTGCCCGTACGGTACCCCACCGCGGCGATCAGCTGCTTGTCGATGGCGGTGTTGCCCTGCTCGTCGGCGATGTCAAGAACCATATCGCCCATGCTGTTGGCGCCCATAAGCCGGGTGAAGCGGCGCTTCTGCTCGGCCACGCATGGGACGTAGAGCACGGATTTGCCGTTCATTACGCACCGCGAGGCGATTGCCGCGGCTTGGGCGGCAGTGCCGCTGCCGACCTCGCTATCCACGATGATGGAGTGTCCGGCTGCGGCGAGATTGGCCGCATACCGCACGGTGTTGTCTACATCGCCGATTTCGAATTCGGCATGCGGATCGCCGTCGAACGGGCTGAATTCGGGGATTTTATCGGTTTCGATGTCGTGAAGCGCCTGAGGCAAGCCGGCAAGCGCGTCAAGAATGGTGTTGCCGCTGGCCCCATGGCGCAAGGCGTCGATGATCCGCTGGCTTTCCAGCAGAATCTGCGCGCTCGGATCCATGAAGCAGCCGACGATGATGTACCGATCGATGTTGAAATCGGTGAACGCCTTGCGGGCCTGCCGTTCTATCGCGGCGAACACTGCGGAAGTCTCCGGGGTGCCGTTGGGGTAGTTGGAGCCGTCGAACAGTTCGTCTTCGTCGAGGTTGACGCCTTGATCATGCAGGGCGGTCACGAACGAGGGGTTGAGCCGGCCGCGACCCGTGAAGCTGATGGTTGCGTCGGTTTCGCCACCGCCCGGCTTGCGCGTCACATCGACCGGATACAGCAGCACCGGGACGGATTTGCCCGACCATGTTGCCACGCCGACGACCATGGACAGTTCGGCGACTCCGCTGAGCCGGCTTTTCGTGGTCTGGTCCTCGTAGACGCGTTCCAGACGACGCCCTGCAGCCCGGAGCATGCCGGCGTCACGGAACAGGGAATCAAGCGGCGCCTTGCCACTGGCGAACAGCTGGGCGATACCTGAAGGATGCGCGTGCGTCAAATCAAGCTGCGCCGACAGCTGGCTGATATCCTCAAGCGGAGACGGCGCCAAGGCGTTGCGATAGTCGTCACGCCAATGACGCATACGCCTGAGTGCTTCCTCAGACTGGATGGATTCACTCACCTTCGACTCACTTCCCTACCGCTTTGCGGTATTCCTGATAGCCCTGATTGCGCGAAAGCGCCGCGTCGACATCGGCGTTGCCCTGCGCCGCAAGCCACGTGTACAGGTCATCGTACAGCGAGGGGTTCATCGCAAGGAACGGCAGCAGCTGGGCGTGCCGCGCGATCTGGAACTGGACGGTGTAATCACTGGTGGTCTTCGCCTGCTGCGAGGTGTATCCGCCGACCTCCACCATCTGCTCCTGCTTGTCAAAATCCCCGCGGGAGACACGTTCGAACACCGAACCTGGCTCGAATACCGGCTTGAAGTTCTGTTGCGGATCGGCAGATACCTGCGGCTGTTGCATACCCGGCTGCTGGGCTGCGGGCTGCCCCGCGGTGGGACGAGCGAAACGGCTGTAATCCTGCGATTCAACGGTCTGCGATGCCTGCTGCGGCGCGGATTGAACGGGTTGCGTAGCCTGCATGACCGGAACGGCCTGCGCGGGCTGGGCAGCTTGCGCAGGCTGGACAGCTTGTGCGCCTTGCGCGGCTGGAGCATACTGGTCCGCTGGAGATGCCTGCGCGGCGGAAGCGTCCATCGGTGTGAAGGTCACACGCGCCGCCTGTTGAGTAGGCTGCTGCGCTGCCTGAGCAGGCTGTTGCGCCGCCACGGGACCAGAACCGGCTTGCGCAATCTGCTCTGCAGGGGCTTGTACGGCAGATGCCGGGGATTCATGGGCCGGGGACTGATCAGCCAAAGATTCATCGGCTGATTGATTGGCCGACTGCCCCTCAGCGGTCGGTTGTTGTGCATTGACCGGCTGGCGCTGTGCATCACGGTCGCTCGCGGCACGCGCCGCCTGTACTTCATGAATTCGCTGTGCGCTGAACAAATCATGCACTGACACCACATCCGGCTTTGACGGGTTCGAGGCGGGGGCTTCGCTCTGCTCGGGTGCAACAGAGCCACCATTGGCGATGTCGGCGGGCATGTTGTCCGCGGAATCTCCCTGGGCGGTCGTGTTCTCGGCCTGATGCTGGCCGCCGGCAGCCTCAGCTCCGTCCTGACCCGATGCCGACGAACCGGCATCCGACTCAGACGGCTGCTGCTTGGCTTGATCTTCCTGCTTGCTGCGCTTCTCGGCATCGGCGAACAAATCACGCGGGCCAGGCTCGTTCATACCTCCCGGCTGCACGGTCAACGGCAGCTCTTCGAGCGGATGCTGTTCGGCGAACTGACGTTGCTGAGTGACAGTGACCACGGGATCAGGCAGGATGGGCTGCGCGCCGAACGCACGCGCCGGCGAAGTCTCGCGCTGCACAGGCATCGCACCGGAGGCGGACTGGCGAGAAGCGGAATCGCGCTGACCGGCATCCGCGCCGGAAACCGTATGCCCGGCGGGGGACGCTTGCTCTTGCACTGTTTCTTGCCCCGGCTGGGCCTGAAGCTGATCATCCGACGCATTCCCATCCACGGGCTGCTCCGGCTCAGTGCCGGCGAGCTTCGGCACATGCAGCGAGGCGTCACGCAACTCACGCAGGCGGTCGGCGACATTCTGCGAGCTAAACATCGCAGTCGGCTCACCTGCGCGCAGATTGAGGATGTCGTCCACGGACATATCAGACGGATCAGGTTCCTGCTTCGCGTCACCAGAGGCATAGGAGAACAGGTCCGTCACCTTGGGCTCGACCCGCTCCTGCGCGTCCACACGGATGAAATCGACGGGAATATCACCGAATTGCAGGCGAATCGGCGAATATTTCAGCTCGCATTCCACACCGGGCTGCAGCCGCGTCAGTTCGCCGTTCTCGCGGATCATATACGAACCGTTCGTGGAGTTGAGATCACGCACGTCCGCGGAACCATCCTCATGCACAGTGAACAAGGCATGGCGTTTGGACATGGAGCGTTCGCTGTCGGGGACTTCAAGCCTTCGATTGCCGTCATCGGCAAGCGGGCGCAACGGTTTACGACCGATTTCAATGCTCTCCCCCGGCTTTACATCCGTCTGTTCGGCGCCATTGACCTTGATGATCCACTGCTGCCCGGATCGCTGCTCAGTCACCTTGCGGCCTTCCTTTCGCCTGGTACGCGCAATTGCACACTACCTGCCATTGTGCCATGTTCTCCCTATTATCGCTCATAGCCTTGGAAGGTATTGACAAGTTCCACGCAATGACGTGTCGTTTCCGGACGCCATCAGGTTGCGAACACCCACAAACTACCTACGCTGACAACCCACACAGCGCAACCAGATTGGACAGTCCCCCAAACTATCTACGCAAACAAGACCCCCAGCGTAAACAGTTAGTGAGGGGTGAACGGGGACCGCGCGGTGTGATATCGCCGGATACGATTCCGCCGGATGCGATTCAGGTGGATGCAACACCCAAGACACAACAAAAACGACCCCGACCGCCCAATGGACGATACGGGGTCGTTACGCTCAAAACTCAAGCGAAATGGTGCGGCTCAAGCCGCGATCATTACTTGAGCTCGACGGTAGCGCCAGCCTCTTCGAGCTGCTTCTTGGCTTTCTCGGCGTCTTCCTTCTTGGCCTTCTCGAGAACCGGCTTCGGAGCCTCGTCCACGAGCTTCTTGGCGTCAGCCAGGCCGAGGTTGGTGATGGCCTTGACAGCCTTGATGACCTGGATCTTCTTGTCGCCAGCGGAGGTCAGGACGACGTCGAACTCGGTCTTCTCTTCCTCAGCGGAATCGCCAGCAGCCGGAGCAGCAGCGACGACAGCAGCGGCCGGAGCGGCAGCCTTGACGTCGAACTCATCCTCGAAGGCCTTCACGAACTCGGAGAGCTCGACGAGGGTCATTTCCTTGAACGCATCCAGGAGCTCTTCATTGCTGAGCTTAGCCATAATGGCTTCCTTTCAATCATGGCAGCGGGTTGGTTTTGGGTTGGTGTCCCGCGGCCTACATTTTTTCTTATTTGTGAGATACCGATATCGTAACGGGCGAGCCCGCGCGAAATCAGGCAGCCTTTTCCTGCTTCTCGCGCAGAGCGTCGATGGTGCGCACGGCCTTGGTCGGCAGTGCGGTGAACAGGTACGCAGCCTTGGACATGGTGCCCTTGATTGCGCCGGCCATCTCGGAAAGCAGTTCCGGACGAGACTTGAGGTCTGCCAGCTGCTTTGTGCCCTCGGCGTCGTACACGGTTCCGTCGTAGAAACCGCCCTTGACGATAAGAGCCTTGTTCTTCTTGGCGAAGTCACGCAGGACCTTCGCACCGGCAATGGCGTCGCCATTCACGAAAGTGATGGCGGTCGGGCCGGCGAGCAGCTCATCGAGCCCCTCGATACCGGCTTCCTTTGCGGCGATGCGAGCCAGCGTGTTCTTAGCCACAGCGTAGGAAGTATCGCGGCCTAGCTTTTCGCGCAGCTCAGAGATCTGCGGAACGGTAAGCCCGCGGTACTCGGTCAGGTAAATCGCGTCAGCGTTACGGAATTTGTCCGTAAGCTCGGCGATCACCGCTTCCTTTTCGGGCCTCTTCATGGCGTTCCTTCCTAAGTCAACCGTTGACGTTCGGAACCGACCCACCAAGCCGGGCAATAAAAAAGCCCTGCACACAGGCAGAGCACACTCGCCGCTTCAGCGGCTTTCTGTTCAACCTGCGATGGCTTGGCGAACCAATTTCGGCGACCTTGCGGTCACACCAACGGTCTGTGGTTTACAAGTGGGTAGCATACGCGGCGACGCAGACTTGCTGGCTACCGGCGTGTCGCGTTAGAAGCCATGGCGGTCGGCGGCATGCCGCATGAGCATCCAGCGGAACCGGCGGTGCAGCACCGTCCAGCCGGCCAAGGTCACGGCAAGCGCCACGAATCCGATGATTACCGCCAGAACGCGGGCATCTCCGCGCGCATCCTGCGGGTATGGCGCCGGGACCGGCATCCGCACTCGATGCCCGGAAACCAGCAACCGATGCGTGTTGACACCGTACGGCGTGCAGGTCATGAGCGTGACCCTGTCCTCGCCGGGTCTGATGCGCAGATACCGGTCGCCTTCGGTCGGCAGGATCACGGTGATCGAGTCCACTTGGTAGGCGAGCGTCTCCCCCATGACCTTGATGTAGAAGTCGTCGCCTTTGTTGAGTTCGTCGATGCGCGTGAACATGAGCGCGTTGACCATGCCGCGATGTCCGGTGAGCACGGCATGGGTGTTCTTGCCACCGACCGGAAGCGACGTGCCGTACAGGTGGCCAGATCCACGGGCGTAATATACGACAGCGAGGCCGCCACCAATGCGACGACCCCGCTGACTGAAATCATGACTCATGCGGCCGGTCTACGCCGCCGAGGCACGTCATCGGCTGCAAAGCCAACAGCGCTGCCGGACGGCAGACCGTCACAACGCCGGTCATAGCCCGGTCACAGCACCGCCATGCAGACGAAATCAAGGATGAACAGCGCAGAGACCACCCAGATCACCGGATGAACCTCCTTGGCCTTACCCTTGCAGGTCTTCACGATGCAGTACGTGATGAAACCGCCGGCGATGCCGTACGAGATCGAGTAGGAGAACGCCATGAACACGGCGGCGAACAGCGCCGGAATCGCGTCATCGATGTTATCCCACGCGATTTCCTTCAGGCTTGCCGCCATCATGCAACCGACAATCACCAACACGCCGGCCGTCGCGGCGGACGGGACAGCGGAAATCACTGGGGACAGGAATGCGGACAGGGCGAAGCAGATCGCCACCACAACCGACGTCAGGCCAGTGCGGCCGCCGGCGCCGATACCAGCCGCAGACTCCACATAGGTCGTCGTGTTCGAGGTGCCGAAAATCGCGCCGATCGACGTGGCGATGGAATCAGCGAACAGCGCGCGATCCATCTTCGAGCTGAAGCCGGAACCGTTCTCCAGAGCCTTCTCATCCTCGTCGGAGAAGATGCCGCTGCGGCGTCCCGTACCGATGAAGGTGCCCAGTGTGTCGAAGGTATCGGACATCGAGAACGCGAAAATCGTCACCAGCACCAGCGGGATACGCGCCGGGTCGGAGAACAGTGCCGGGAAGCCCTTGGCGCTGAAGATCGCACAGAAGGTGGTCGGCAGCTGGGAGAAGGTCTGGCCGATTGACACGGAATTCGACATCGTGGTCAGGCCCATCGGGATGCCGATGATCGTGGTGATAATGATGGTCAGCAGCAGGCCGGCCTTCACCTTGGTCACCGTGAACACGATGGCCAGCAGCAGGCCGATAAGGAACAGCCACAGCGTCGGGTTGTTCAGTGTGGCCAGACCAGGGGTCGCGGCGGTTGCCAGACCCTTGCCCGCGGCCTTCGTGTCCTTCGGGGTGAAGGTGATGAAGCCGACATTGAGCATGCCCACATACGCGACGAACAGGCCGATGCCGCCGCCAATCGCGTGCTGCAACACCTCAGGAATCGCCTGGATGATCATCTTGCGGATCTTGGTAACTGTGATGATGATGTTGATCAGGCCGCACAGGAACACCATGCACAAGGTCTCCTGCCACGTGAACTTCAGCCCGAAGCACACCGTATACGTGAAGAACGCGTTCAGACCCATGCCGGCGGCCTGCGCGTACGGGACATTGGCGAACAGGCCCATGACCAGCGTGCCGATAATCGCGGCGATGATGGTGGCGAGGAACACGCCGCCCCACGGCATACCCGTCTGGCTCAGGATCTGCGGGTTGACGACGATGATGTACGACATCGCGAAGAACGTGGTCAGGCCTGCGGTGATCTCGGTGGATACCGTGGTGCCGTTCTCCTTGAGATGGAAGAACTTCTCCATAAGTTCCGCTCTCTCCTTGATTCTTGGATTCTTGGTTTGCGCGCGGCGGATGGGCGCCGTGCTGAGGTTACTGCGACTCGCCCAGTCGCCAGCACAGACGGCCGGTGGCAAGGTTCACGTGGTGGGCGGGCAGCGCCTTGACGCTGGGCCGACCCATCGGACATGCTCACGATAGCATGTGGAGAAGTCATGAAGACGCGGGGGCATCTTCCGACCACATTTGCCCGGCGTGGTGGACCCACCGGCAGCGCATTCGTAATATGCACATGTATTGCATCAGAAAGAATCCGGGAACGAACATCACAACAGGAACATCATCATGAATATTACCCAGCGATCACCGAACCCCGCTCCGAAAACACAGGGCTTCCACGAGCAACTGCAGGCGCGAAGTATCGCCGCACAACAACAATGTCTGTCACTACCGAACAACGCCGGCGCGCAACTCATCTTCGCAGCGGCGACATCTCTGGAACTTCAATGCATCCCAGTACTTCGACATCCCGACGAAACGCTGAATCTCCTCGACGCGACCAGTCTGCCCGGTATGCCGCGCGCACGATGCATGGGAATCAGAGAACACCGATGGCACATCGGGACTCAGGAATCAGTAATCCGGCACCGTAGCGGGCTGCGCACGCTTGATCTGCTCCACTCGTGGGCGCAACTGGCCACACAGCGCACGCTTGAAGAACTCATCATCATCGGTGATGCAGTAGCCACAACCCTGGCAAAGAACAATACTCTCCTCAGCAAGGAGTTGACGCAGCAACTGCGCGCCACACAAGCGGAGCTACAATCGCAGACTGCACAACATCAGATTCCAGTTCAATCCGCAGTAGTCGAAACCATCCGTAGATTCGTCAGTCGCACGGAACGGTACCACGGGAAAAAAGCATGCATCCGAGCCGCGCAATATATTGCTTGCGGATCGATGTCCATGCAAGAAACACGAGTACGACTTGCGCTGATCCAACATGGGTTGCCCCGACCCGATTGTAATCTTGCAGTCAATCTTCTGACCTTCAATTCAGGAGTGCCGTACACGCTAGATCTTGCATGGTCTGAGGCAAAAGTCGGCATCGAATATGACGGAGACCACCACCGCACCGATCGAAGGCAATGGCGCAACGACCACGAAAAACGCAATCGTTTGCAACAGAACGGGTGGCACATTTTCACCATTGACGCGGATACCATCAACACCGTTGACGCCCGGGCGCACTTTGCGCTCAATGTAGCGCGGGTGCTCAGCCAGCGCGGTGTCATGTCAGGATTCCGACCCATTGCGAAGCCGTTGTGAAGGAGAAGCGATCAAGCGCGGGGGCACGCAGTAGATGCGAATGTTGCTGTTGCGCGGCAACAATGGCTGCACGGGAGGAGAAAATTCAAAGAGACGCAGGCAGTCGAGCGAAGACAGTGGCAGACACTAGCGGGACTCCCGGGCGGATTCGCCAAACTAGTGCCGAGCTCCCGGGAGTTCTTGCAGATTCGCACAATGGTGGCTGAGCTCCCGGGAGTTTAGGAGCAAGGACGCGTTTTGCCACTCATATGACAAAGAAAACGTTGGAATACCAACACTCCCTCAATGAGGGCAGTGGGAGTTTACGACAAATCCGTGGAAGAGCGACTAAACTCCCGGGAGTTTGATTGCCAAGGCGAAATTTGGCACAGATGCGACAAGAAGAACGTTGAAATACCAACACGAGCATAATTACGCCAATGGGAGTTTACGCTCCCAATCGCAAATCAAGCGAGAAGTCCCACGCCGATGCGGGAGAACAGGGTGGAAATAGAAGAACACGCATAAACTCCCGGCGTAGGACGCCTGGCAAGGAAATTTAGGACGGATTGGCGGGATAGGCGGCGCGCTCCCATGAATCGGCATAGCGCAGCGGACGACGTGCTCCGAGTCAGATGCAGGTTGAAAGCCGACAACGGATATGCCCCGCGCCGACGCGCGGGGCCACATTTCCCGGCCGGCTGAAGCCGGCTTGCGTCGGCCCACCGGGCCGACGCTACGATTTGGCTGATAAATCAGCCTCACGTGCAATTATCGAACCCCGCACTCGCGCGCGGGGCAACATTTTCTGGCCGGCTGAAGCCGGCTTGCGTCGGCCCACTGGGCCGACGCTACGATTTGGCTGATAAATCAGCCAAATCGTCCAGATACGTATCGCTCGGCTTCTTCGTTTTGGGGGTTGTTGAACATCGTGGTCGTGTCGGCGAAATACTCGAGATGACCAGGCTGGCCAACGGCCTTCAGGTTGAAGAAGGCGGTGAAGTCGGCGATACGCGCCGCCTGCTGCATATTGTGGGTCACGATCACAATCGTGTAATCATGCTTGAGCTCGTTGATCAGATCCTCCACGGCCAGCGTGGAAATCGGGTCAAGCGCGGAGCACGGCTCATCCATCAGCAGCACCTGAGGGTGAACAGCCACAGCGCGCGCAATGCACAAGCGCTGTTGCTGCCCACCGGACAGGCCCACACCCGGATTGTCGAGGCGGTCCTTCACTTCGTTCCACAGATTCGCGCCACGCAACGCCCACTCGACCAGATCATCGGCGTCCGACTTGCTCAGGTGTTTGTTGTTGAGCTTCACACCGGCAAGCACGTTCTCGCGAATCGACATCGTCGGGAACGGGTTAGGACGCTGGAAGACCATGCCAACATCGCGGCGAACAGCCACCGGATCCACATCCTTGTCATACAGGTTACGGCCCTCGAGCAGCACTTCACCCTTCACATGAGCGCCGGGGATGATCTCATGCATGCGGTCGAGCGTGCGCAGCACCGTCGACTTGCCGCACCCGGACGGACCGATGAACGCGGTGACCTTGTTCGGCTCGATGTTGATGTTCACATCTTCCACAGCGAGGAAATCGCCGTAGTAGATGTTCAGATTCTTGACATCAATACGTTGTCCCATTGTTTTCCTTCAGTTTGTTCCGGATTTCCGAAAACGATTGCATTCGCGTCAGCGTTCAGACTTCACCGAGAACACGCGGGCGACCAGACGACCGATCAGGTTCAAAATCAGCACGATCACGATGAGCATCAAAGCCGCAGCCCATGCACGCTGCATCGGGATGTCAGTCACGCAGGAAGCTCCGGCGGACGCGGGGCACGCGACCTTGAGCTTGCTGTACTCCTGGTAGACGTAGACCGGCAGCGTGGTCATCTGACCGCTGAACAGGTTCACGTTCGTCGTGGAGATGTAGCCGGCCGTCATGAGCAGCGGGGCGGTTTCGCCGACCACACGCGCAATCGCGAGGATTACTCCCGACACGATGCCCGGCAGAGCGGTGCGCAGCACGATCTTGGTAATCGTCCGCTGCTTGGTCACGCCCAGCGCGTACGAGGCTTCACGCAAATCGTTCGGCACGATCTTGAGCATCTCCTCGCTGGATTTGACAACCGTCGGGATCATCAGCAGAGACAACGCGACGGAACCCTCGAAACCGTTGAACGTACCCGGTCCGACGAGAATCGTGAACATGGAGAACGCGAACAAGCCTGCGACAATCGAAGGCACACCGCTCATGACATCGACAAGCAGGCCGATGGACTTGGCGAATTTGCCGCCACGCGAGTATTCGATGAGGAACACCGAGCACATGATGCCGATCGGCACTGAAATGACCAGCGCGCCGAGCGTGATTTCCAGCGTGCCGATGATGGCGTGCTGGATGCCGCCATACCCGCCGGTCGCGGTCGGCCGTCCGCCAATCACGCCGGACATGTTGTAGGACAGGAAGTTGAGATTGAGCCTCTGCACGCCGTTGGAGATAGTCGTCCACAGCACGGAGAACAGCGGGATGAGCGCGACGACGAACGCGACCGAGATCAACGCCGCCATGGCGACGTCATGACGCTTGCGGCGGGCGACCATGGAACGCGTGGGTTTGAACTTGTCGAAGTCGATAACCGGCGCGCCTTTCATCGGCGACTCGCCAGCAGCTTTCGCATACTCTTCCGAAGCGGTCATCATGCGCTCACTTTCTGCGTGATCTTGCGGGCGATGTAGTTGACCACGAAGGTGATCAGGAACAGCACAAGGCCGGTGCCGATCAACGTGGACACGCCCAGCGAGTTCGCCTCAGGATACTGGGCGGCAATATTCGCTGCGATGGTCTGGTTCTGCGACGCTTGAAGGATCTTGAACGAGTAATGCAGGCCGGGAGAAAGAATCATGAGGACTGCCATCGTCTCGCCGAGCGCGCGTCCCAGGCCGAGCATCGAAGCGGAAACGACGCCGGACTTGCCGAACGGCAGCACCGCGAGCTTAATCATCTCCCACTTGGTGGCACCGAGCGCGAGCGCTGCCTCCTGCTGCAAACGCGGAGTCTGCAAGTAGACGTCGCGCGCCATGGAGGTAATAATCGGCAGAATCATGACAGCCAAGACGACAGCCACCGTGGCGACCGTACGGGCAGGGTTGGCGGCAGGTCCCTTGAACAGCGGAATCCAGCCGAGGTATTTGGCGACCCAGTTCCAGAACGGGTAGATGGCCGGCACCAGAACGATGCCGCCCCACAGGCCGTAGATAACCGACGGGATCGCCGCCAGAAGGTCGACAATCGTGCTCAGCGCGGTCGCCAATCCCTTGGGGGCATACTGCGAAATGAATAGCGCGATGCCGACGGATACGAAGAAAGCGATAAGCAGGGCGAGCGCCGCAACCAGGATGGTGCCGAACGCAAGAGGCCCTACATATTGCCAGAAGTTATGCGCCTTGCTGCCGGTGAACGACTCGATAGTCGCCTTGTTGGCGTTCTGGTCGCCGCCGATGAGCGGCCAAGCGCGGAAGAAGAGGAAGAGAAAGACCGCGGCAAGCACGACAAGGATGAGGGTGCCGCATGCGAATGCGACCCATCTGAACACCTTGTCCGCTGCTTTACCGCCGACCGGTTGGTCGATCGTGGATTTCTCGGAACTCACAGGTTCTCCTTAAGGGCTTACGCCCGTAAATCGGGCACATGGTGGAACCGGCTTCAGGCCGCGCCCCGGCTTGAAGCTGGGCCGCGGCCTGAAATCGTTTCATCATTCCATTATCGATGATACCGTCTGACGGGCGTATCACGGCCCGCCCGGAATCCTACCCGGGCGAACCGTTCAGCGCGCGTTACTTGGTTTTGATCGCGTCAATCGACTTGGTGATCTTGGCGCGCAGCGTGTCGCTCATCGGGGCGGAGCCGGCGTTGTCGGCGGCGACCTGCTGACCGTCCTTGCTGACCACGTAGGTGAGCCAGGACTTCACGAACTTCGCGGTGTTGGCGTCCTTGTAGGCCGGGCACACGACGTCGTAGGAGACCAGCACGACCGGGTAGGCGCCATCGGTCTTGGTGGTGTGGTCGAGCTTGACGACCACACGGTTGTCACCCTTGGCGGAATCGTCGAGCGGGGAAGCGTCCACGACCTTGGCGGCGGCTTCAGCCGAATACGGAACGTACTTCTCGCCGACCTTCACGGCCACGGTGCCCAAATCGCCGGCCTTGGAGGCGTCGGCGTAGCCGATGGTGCCGTCGGCCTGGCTGACGGTGTTGATCACGCCATCAGTGCCCTTGGCGCCCTGGCCGACCTCGTTCGGCCAGTTCTCGCCGAGGTCATAGCTCCAGGCATCCGGAGCGACATCTTTGACGTAACTCAGGAAGTTCTTGGTGGTGCCGGACTTATCGGAACGGTGGACCACGGTGATCGCGGTGTCGGGCAGGTTGACCTTCGGGTTCTGCTGCTTGATCGCGTCATCGTTCCACTTGGTGATCTTGCCGTCGAAGATCTTGGCGATGGTCTCGCCGTCGAGGTTGAGGTGCTTGTCCTTGCCGGAGATGCCCTTCAAGTTGAATACGATGGCGATCGGGGAAATGTAGACCGGGACGTCGAACGCGGTGCCGGAAGCGCACACGCTCTTCGACTGGGAGACCTCGTCATCGCTCAGCGAGGCATCGGAACCGGCCCACGCGGTGGCACCGGTGAGGAAGGTGCTCACGCCAGCGCCCGAACCGCTCGGGTTGTACGAGATCTTCGCGTCAGGATTCTGCTCCTGATAGCTGGCAATCCAAGCCTCGACAGCGGACTGCTGCGAGGAGGCGCCGGCACCCTGGAACTCGCCGGAAATCTTCTCGGCGGCAGAGGAGGACGAGCCGGAGCTGGAAGTACCAGACGCAGGCTCGTTGTTTCCGCAGGCGCCAAGTGCCGCGATCATGGCGACACCGGAAACAGCGGCGATGGAACGTACAAGCAAATTCTTACGCATGTCTTCTAATCCCTCTGAACATTGCAACGGGCGCGATTGCGCCCTGTGCCTCGGAGCGTGTACCCCGCATCATAAACATGGCACCTTTCCATTCATGACAATTCAAGCCTATGGGAGATTGCGGGGGCTACGGGCCAAATCAGGTGAACGGAAGATGAACTCTTGTCGATATCGTGGGGGCCGCCGCAGGATTGCGTCTCCTGCAAATTACCCACCCACAACCTTCTACCGATGCTGAGGGCGGTGTGAGCATCGGCAGAAACAGGAATTACACAAACTGGCTACGCTGGGAGCGCCCGTCGCGTAACCAGTTTGGGTAAGCACACAAACCAGCTACGCCGACACGGCCCGCTGCGTAACCAGTTTGGGAAAGCGGACGCGCGCGGGGTCACTTGGCGGGGTCGTCGATTTTGTAGCCCAGGCCGCGCACGGTCGTCAGGTACTGCGGGTGGGACGGATCGGTCTCGATCTTGGAACGCACGCGCTTGACATGCACGTCCAACGTCTTGGTATCGCCGACATAATTCGACCCCCAAATACGGTCAATCAGCTGGTGTCGGGTCATCACGCGCCCCTTGTTCTGCATGAGGTATTCGAGCAACTCGAATTCCTTGAGCGGGAAGAACACATCCTGCCCGCGCACGGTGACCTGATGCTCGCCCACATGCATGGTGATATCGCCGCAGACGAGCGCGACATCGTCATCCTGCGCGCCGGACGCCTGTTCTACGGACTGATTGCGGCGCAGCACCGCACGGATGCGCGCCAACAGCTCGCGGAACGAATACGGTTTGGTCACATAGTCATCTGCACCTATTTCCAGCCCGACGACTTTGTCGATCTCCGCGCTTTTCGCGGTGAGCATGATAATCGGCACGCGGCTCTGCTCGCGGATGCGCCGGCACAACGCGATTCCGTCGATGCCGGGAAGCATCAGGTCAAGTAAAACCAGGTCTGCGCCGCCGCGAGTGAACAGTTCCAAGCCCTCCTCGCCAGTTTCGGCGGCCTCGACGTCATATCCTTCGCGGGTCAGCTGATAGACCAACGGTTCTCGATAGGATTCCTCATCTTCAACGATCAGAATGCGTGTCATGCTGTTGTTCTGCTCCTTGCTGTTCCATCTGTCCCGTCTCTACGGCCTGCCTGTCCGTCCGCTCTTGCGACGGCGGCTTCCCGACAGCCCGGATGGACGTATCAGCAGCCTCTTGGCTGCTTGCGGACGCATCATGATCGTCGCCACAGGCCAACGGAAGTTCAATCGTGAACGTCGAGCCGCTCCCCTCGTGCGACCACGCTGAAATCGTGCCGCCGCACTCCTCGACGCAATGTTTCGTGATTGCCAGCCCGAGCCCGGTTCCGCCGGTATCGCGCGACCTGGCAGGGTCCACGCGATAGAAGCGCTCGAAGATACGATCCAGTGACTGTTCAGGAATGCCTATCCCCTGATCAATCACCCGGATGGTCACCGTCCCCTCGGCGTCATGCCGCGCGATATCAGCGGTGACGGTCGTCCCTTCGGGGGAATAGTGAATCGCGTTCTCAATCAGGTTCTTGACCGCCGTGGTCAGCGCACGGGAATCAACCATGATAAGCGCCGGACCACCGGTATGCGTCACACGGATATCGATATTCTTGTGCTCGGCCTGCACGGCGTTCTGTTGGGCGGCGTCCCTGACCACATCCAGCGCGTCGACTTGACGTGCGGAAGCGATGCCGGCCGTGCTTTCCGCGCGCTGCAACTCGATCAGACGCTGGACGAGATTGGTCAGGCGTTCTGATTCCTTCGAAATCCGGCCCGAGAAATAACGCACGGCATCCGGGTCGTCCGCCGCGTCGGTGATGGTCTCGGCAAGCAACGATATCGCCCCGGCAGGTGTTTTCAGTTCGTGCGATACATTCGTCACGAAATCGCGGCGCATCATTTCAAACCGGCGGCGTTCACTGATATCGCGGATGAACACGGCCACACGGCTCTCGTCGATCGGCCCTGCGTGAATCATGAGATGGCGCGTGTGCGTCGGGCTTGCCGTCCCTGCTTTGACACCGCGGCCCGGCCGGTCTCCTTCGCCGAGCAGCTGCCGGCTTTCCAAGGTGATTTCGCGGTCCCGGATTTGCCCGTCCGCCGCGACCATCGCCGCAACCTGCGCCATGTCGTCACTGACGAATTGACCATCTTTGACGACGGCGAGCGCTTCTGCCGCGGGACTGACATAGCGGATATGCCCCTGATCATCCGCGATTACCAGCATGTCAGGCATCGTCTTGATGAACTGTTCTTCCGCCTGACGGACCGTTCCGCAGCCGAACACGCTCTGCTGCCGGGTGAAGCCGCCGACATCGTTCGATTGGGCGGCAGTCTCCTTGGCGGGTTCCTCTGCCGGATTGCCCTTCGTGCCAGCTCCAGATTCGCCCGCATCATGCCGGGTCTGTGCGCTCGCGCGGCGTCCCCAACGGTATCCAAGCAGGACGGCGAGCGCCGACACCGCGACCACAACGATTACGGCGATGGCCAATTGACGTGCGTCCATCGTTCCTCCCTGTGCCGCAGTCGCGGCGACTCCATGTCAAGCGTAACCTCACAGATGCTTTGGCATACCCGAGTTTGACTAAAGTTCGCCTGCTGTTCATATTCACCGCCGAATCCGCGGCTGCGCTGTGTCGCGCACGGCGGACTTACGGCAGCGTATTCCCGCTGACCGCCGCTGACAGCGTTTACAGCCGCTTACAGCCGGCGCACGATGTCGATGGCAAGGCGGGCAGCGGTATCCGCGTACTCGGAGATGTCAAATTCCTTGAACACTTCATAATCGGTGTCGGCGTTGTCGCTCAGCGCGCGGATCACGAGGGCCGGCACATCGTTGCGTGCAGCGACATGCGCGACAGCGGCGCCTTCCATCTCGACCGCGTCGGCGCCGGTAGTCTCCCGCACTTCCTCGACCTTCTCAGGCGAATCGACGAAGTAATTGCCGGATGCGATCGTGCCGACAACATGTTTGATTCCGGCCGCATCGAGGGCTGCCGAGGCGACGTCCAACAGGTGGACATCGGAATGGAATTCCTCGGTTTTCGGCTTCCACTGGCCGACCAGACGCATGTCAGTGTCCAGATAACGCAAGGTGCCGCCCAGGACGACATCGTTGATATGCAGGTCGCGGTTGAGATTGCCGGCGATGCCGGAGAAAATCACAGCCTGCGGATGGTAGGTGTCGATGAGGTACTGGGTGGTCGCGGCCGCATTGACCAGACCCATGCCGCCGACGGTTGCGGCGACACGGACCTGTTCGCCAGCGTTCGTGGTCAGGGTGCCGTGCGCGACGTCGAGACTTGCCTCACGGTGGTGCTCCACGTGGTCCAGCGAAGCTGCGATGAGCGCGACTTCCTCATCCAATGCCCCGATGATGGCGATGGTGGTGGTCATTGTTGTTCCTTTGCTCTTGTGTGTTGCGTTGGTTTGATGTGTTGACGTGTTGATGCGCTGATGTTGTTCCGTGCCGACGCGTTAGTGCGTTGGTGCGTTGATTTGCCGCCCGAATCACTCGTTCCAGCGACGTTGCGCGACGGCTTGCGCCAATTCACGCAACAGTTGTTCGGTATCAGGCCACGACAGGCAACGGTCGGTTATGGATTGGCCGTAAACCAGCTGATTAAGCGGGGCAGGCTTCTGGTTGCCGCCCTCAAGGAAGCTCTCCATCATCACACCGGTGATGCCGCGCTCGCCCTGGGCGATCCTCGCGGCGATATCGCGCACGACCTGCGCCTGACGATGCTCGTCCTTGCCGGAATTGCCGTGCGAGCAATCGACGATCAACCCATGCGCCGCCGCGGAATCAGCGGGCAGCATCGCGCGGATGTCCGCCATCGCCTGCGCGACGGATTGCGCATCGTAATTCGGCCCGTGGCTCGAGCCGCGCAACACCACATGGCAGTCGGGATTGCCGAGCGTTTCGACAGCGCTCGCGCGTCCCAGATGGTCGATACCGAAAAACGTGTGCTGTTGGGCGGCCGCATAGCACCCATTGACCGCCGCCTTGACGGATCCGTCCGTGGCGTTCTTGAAACCAACTGGCATAGACAGGCCGCTCGCCAGCTGACGGTGAATCTGGCTTTCCGTATTACGCGCGCCGATTGCTCCCCAGCTGATCGCATCGGCGATATACTGCGGCGATGTCGGCTCCAGGAATTCGGTCGCGGCAGCAAGCCCGGTGTCCAGCACGCTGAGCAGCACGCGGCGGGCGAGCAGCAGGCCCTTGCGAATCTGATGGCTGCCGTCGATGTCGGGGTCGTTAATCAGACCTTTCCAACCGATTGTCGTGCGCGGCTTTTCGAAATACACACGCATGACGATCAGCAACTGGTCATCCAGCTCGTCTTTCAGCGCGGACAGGCGATGCGCGTAATCAAGCGCAGCCTTGGGATCATGGACCGAACAGGGGCCCACGATGACCATCAGACGGTCGTCCTGCCCGTACAGGCACGCCCGGATCTCATCGCGCGAATAGGCGACGAGATTCTCCGCCTGCTGCGACAGCGGCAGCGACGACAGCACTTGCGCCGGCGTGGGCAGCGGCTCGAGTTCAAGCACACGGCGGTTGATAATGCGGCTGACACCGACCTGATCCTCCCAGCGCGGAACATCCGTCGCTTCCAAAGGATTCTTGCCTTCGCTGATTGCCTCGTGAATCGCGCGCAAATCCTCCGGCGAATTCAGCGGCTGCTGGCCGACATGCAAAGGATACGCCGCGTGCTGCGGCGCCTCCTGGCTGTCTGGCCTGCCTGACGGCCGCTCTGATGCCGACGGGGTTCTCGGGTCCTTCTTCTGGTCGTTCATCATGCCCTTTCGTCCATACTGACTCAAGCATAACGCCACCGAGTAGAAGGCGGGCAAGACAGTGACCGACGGCAGGCCCGGACTACCGAAGTACCGGACTACCTGATCACGGGACTACCGGACCACCAGGCTACTGGTTCAAGGAACGGCGTGCAGTGACCGCGTCAGCGAGCGTGTGCAGCAGCTGGTCGGTGCGATCCCACGGCACGCAGGCGTCCGTGACGGATTGGCCGTAGACAAGCTGGTCGAGTGGAGCGGGCTTCTGATGACCGCCCTTCAGGAAACTTTCCATCATCACACCGAAAATACCCGGCTCACCTTGTGCGATGCGCCCGGCGATATTTTCGACCACAGCTGCTTCGCGGACCTCGTCCTTGCCGCAGTTGCCATGGGCGGCATCAATGACTACGCCCGCCTCGCTTACGCCGGTCGCCTTCGAGGCCTTGAGCGCCTCAAGCGCGGCAGCGACCGACTCGGGGTCGTAATTGGGGCCGTGGCTGGAACCGCGCAAAACCACATGGCAGTCGGGATTGCCCTTCGTTTCAGCCGAAATCACACGGCCATCAAGATTAATCGAGAGGAAATGATGCTCGAATCCAGCGGTATAGCAGGAATCCGCAGCCGCTTTAATCGATCCGTCCGTGGAGTTCTTGAAACCGACCGGCATGGACAGACCGCTCGCCAGCTCGCGGTGCACCTGGCTTTCCGTGTTGCGGGCGCCGATTGCGCCCCAACTGATCAGGTCGCACAAGTACTGCGGAGTAATCGGGTCAAGCCATTCGGTGGCGGCCGGCAAGCCCAGACCCAGCACATCAGTCAGGACTTTGCGCGCCAGCCACATGCCTTTGCGGATATTGAACCGACCGTCGAGGTCTGGGTCGTTGATCAGGCCTTTCCAGCCGATGGTCGTGCGCGGCTTTTCGAAATACACGCGCATGACGATGAGCAGACGGTCGCTCAACTCGCGGTTGACGGCGGCAAGCTTGGTCGCGTATTCGTGGGCCGCTTTGGGGTCGTGGATCGAGCAGGGGCCGACAAGCACGAGCAGACGGTCATCACGACCGTGCATAATATCGCGGATTTCCTGACGCGAACGCAGCACCAGATCACGCGCATCGTCGGTCAACGGCAACTCACGCAGGAAGGCGCGCGGCGCGGGAATCGGGTCAAGCTGGCGTATGTTGATGTCCACAGTCTCGGGGAGCACGGCCGCATCGCCGAATCGGCGCTCATCCTCAGCACTATCGGGACCACGCAGACCAGCCATCACTCTCTCCTTTCGGCATTCCGGACATGGACTACTCACCCTATCGCAAGGCGCGGAGCTAACCCATCGGGTGATTGCATGCTGAAACGCAAACCGCCTGCCGACGCTACTGGTGTTTCAGCGTCGGCAGGCGGGAACGTGAGATGACAGGTGTCGTCAGTCGGCGAGAGCACCCATCGGGTCCCAGGCGGGGAGCATGATGGCGGGCTCGCCCAGCGCTGCCTGGTATTCGGCCGGGAGCATCGTGCGCGGCACGGCCACCTCGTACACGTACTCGGTGAACCAGTCGTCGCTCATGGTGAAGTAGCCCTTGTCAGCAATCTTTTCGCCCCACGAGTTCTCGACACGCCAACGACGGGTCGTTTTGCCGTCATCGGCCACGTCAACACCGACGAACGCCATCGCGTGGTTCATCGCGGAATCGGCGAACCGCACGCGATCCTGCTTGTTCATATCGAAGTCCACATTGTAGACACGGCCGTACTCGAACAGGTCGGTCGCCCAGGCGCCTGACTCGCGGTCCATCATCGGATGACAATCCGCGCCGAACCACACCGGGATGCCCTGCTCGGTCAGGATCCGGCGCACGCAGTCCTTCATGAACTCGTTCGGCACATTGAGGTATTCGGTCGGGTCTCCCCCGGCGACATTGCCCAAATGCTCGATACCAATCTTGCGGCCCTTCGGATGTTCGACGCGCGGATCATCCACGAGGCACACGTAGTCCTCGAGCCCAGCATTCACATACTTCTTCCAGAAGTCGACCGGCGTAATCTCGCCGTCACGATGGAAATTGCCGTCCGTGTCGGTCCACTCCCAATCGAAGCTCTTCGGCGGTTCGCCAAGGTGGATGGTGAGGATGCGATGCCCGGCGTCGGTCGTACGCGCGATAATCTCGTCGATCTGCGCCTTGTTCGCGTACATATGCGCGACCGCGGTGTGCAGCAGCGCACGCAGCTGCGTGTTCATCTCGCCGGTGTTCTTCGAGGACGCGGTCTCCGGGAACAGGTCCTTGGGGACGGCGCCGTACTTCTTGTACACGTTCATCGCCATCGTCCACTGGCCGCCGTCGCCCATCACGTCATGCAGAAGATGCTGCATCAGGCGGGAATCCGACGGCTCGCCGGCGCGCACCAACGAGGCGACGTCCTTGAGGAAGTAGTTGACGCGCTCGAGCTTGTCATAGTACATCGCGTAATTCTGGGAAAACTCAAACTCCTTCAGCCCCAGGTTCTTCTTCGCGATGAAGCGGGCGACATTCAGCGAGCTGAACAGCCAGCAGCGGCCGGAATGGTCCTGATGGGTGACGGTGCCGTTGTCAACGACCGTGGAGAAGCGCCGCTGCAGGCGGCGGGCACGGTCATAGTTGCGTGCGACATTCTGGATGCCGGCGACAGTAACCGCATTCATGGCGAGGTGATTATGCTCGCTCGCGTCGAATTCCTGACGCAGATTGTCCAATGCTTCAGCGCTCAACGGCGTGATCTGGTCCATTCCTACCCCTTGTCTGTTCATAGTGATGATTTCTGTCTGTATTCCAGTATTCCCGATTTCCGGTATTCCTGTGTTTCGCCCGTGCGCATGGCGAGCGTGGTACATACGGCAGGAGGAGCGCCGGAATCCGGACGCTCCTCCATGTGTCAATGCCTTGAACGTCATGGGCTGACCGATGCCGTGATGACGGCGTCAGCGGGTTTTTCCATGGCACATCATATCAGGTTCAGCAATCAGTTGTTTGCGTTACCATCCTCGTTCGCGGAAGACGCGGGCAGCTGAGCCTGCTGTGAAGCCGGCAACTGCTGGTCTTGCGCGGCGGCCTTGGGCTTCGCCCCCTCGCCGTCGGCGACCACGCCGGTGACCGCGACATCGTCGTTTTCAGCCTTCGGCGCACCGAAGTTGAAGCCGGAGAATGCGTTGGCGAACATCGAACGCAGCTCGGTGACACGCTGGGTGATGCTGGATTCACGCTGCTGCAGCTCGGCGATATGCTGCTGGAGCCCGTCAAGCTCGCTCTTTGCGGCCTGGCGACGTTCCTCAATCTGCTTGGCGGCGTCTTCCTGGGCCTTCTGGAGAATCTGCGCAGCCTGCTCATCGGCGGCCTTGCGCTTCTGGTCGGCGTAAGCGTCGGCTTCCTCGCGGATCTTCTTCGCCTTACCAATCAGATCGTTCGCTTCCTGCTTGGCGGCGGTACGACGCTCTTCGAGATTGTCAAGCAGCTCGTTGACCTTCTTGGTCGCATCGTCCTGCTGGGCCGCGATGTCAGCGCGAATCTGTTCGGCCTCGGCATCGACCTGGCTCATGGTCTTCGTACGATACACCTCGGCCTGATCGGAGATCTCCTGGGCCTTGGCCTTGGCGGCATCGGTGATTTCACCGGCCTTGCGCTGGGCCTCGGTCATCGTGCGGGACGCCTGCTCACGCACGTCGGCGAGCTTCTTATTCGCCTCGGCGAGCGCCTTCTCAATCTGATCGTTGGCTTCGCTCTTCAAATGCGCGATCTCTTCGTTCGCAGCCTTGCGCTGAGCCGCAATCTTCTGCGTGGCGTCGGCCTTCATGTCGGAGATCTCACGGTTCTGCTTGGCCAGATCGGAGGCCATACGCTTCTTCTGCTCTTCACGGGCGTTGCTCAGCTCAAGCTTGACGGTGTCGCGCTGCTCGGTGACGGCCTTGGCAGCTTCGGCACGCATCTGCGCGACTTCTTCCTTCGCGTTCGCGGTGATCGTCGCAGCTTCGGAATTCGCCTTGTCCAGCGTGGCCTTTGCCTTCGCATTCGCCTCGTCGGTGATGTGCTTGGCATCGAGCTTCGCGTTGTTCAGCAGAGTCTCAGCCTGCGCCTGGGCTGAGGCGCGCGTCGAGGCGGCGTCCTGCTTGGCGCGGTTGAGCAGCTCCTGGCTGGTCTGCTCTGCGGAGGCGAGCATCTGCTGGGCGTTTGCGCCAAGAGAAGCGAAGGAATTGCCCTTCGACGCCTTCTTGACGTTGTTTTTCTCTTCCTGCAACTGCGCCTGCAACTGCAGAATCGTGTCATCGCTTGACTTGACCTGCTCACGCAGACGATTCAGCGACTCCTGCGACGCATTGATGGCCTCGTCGACCTTCTCCTTGTCGTAACCGTGAAACACGATCGGGAACCGATCAACCATGAATATTCCTTTCGCCCACGGAGCGAGTGCTCCGCAACACACAACCGATTGAACTCTACCCCAAAAATAGGACGTTCAGGAACGCCATCACTTCATGTTCACAGTTGCGTTCGAAACCCGCCGACGCAGGCGTGGACAAGCCGCTTATGCGAGCAAAATCTCCCCCGACGAAGGCTCCAGATAGTAGCGCACCGTCTCATGGACCACATCACGCGCCGCCGAGATCTGCTGGGCGAGCGGAAGGCCGTGCTGGGGGTGCGGTTGCTCGTTGACCGTGGGGAAATTGAGGAAACCACCGATGACATGGTCCTTCGTCGCAGCCCAGTTCAACAGGTTGTAGAACAGCGAGTTGCACACGTAGGTGCCCGCGTCGGAGCTCAAAGTCGCGGGGATATGGTGGTCGGCGAAATCCTTGAGGATGGAGCGCAGGGGCAGACGCGTCCAATATGCGGCCGGCCCTTCGGGGTCAATCGGCATGCGCCGCGGGCGACGATTGTCTGCATCAGGTTTGGCGGCGTCCATCAGATTGGTGGCGCAACGTTCCAACTGCATGCCACGCGCCGCACGTTTGAGACCCGTCGCGATGACGATATCCGGGTGCGTGCGCTCGATGGTCTCCAACAGCATCGGCCACGCCTTGGCGAAACTGACCGGGAGCAGCACCGTGTGGATGGTCACCTGCGCATCAGCCAAAAGGCGGTCTTGCTCGGCGAACCCGGCAAGCCCGTCGCGTTCCAACGCGGACAGCACCTCGAGACATGGGTTGACGTCGATGCCCTCGTATGGCTCGAATCCGGACATCACCACATTGATCTGCTTCATACCTTCAAGTCTAGCCACAACCGCATTACTCCTGTGAGCACGGGCTTACGCCGATATACGCCTACCTACGCCTCGTCGGGACGCACCATGCCCTGCACGCGGTCGATGGCGCGTTTGCGGGTCGCCTCGAACGCGAAACGCTTGACCATCTCCAGATCGTCCTGCGTGGTGATTTTCATATTGCTTTCACTGCCGGCGACAATCGCAACACGCGTATCCGGCAGATAATCCACGACGACGCGAGTATCGTCGGTCGGATGGCAATCCGGGTCTTGCGCGGCGAGCTCGTATGCGCGGCGGATTGTCTTGAAGCGGAAGGCCTGCGGGGTCTGGGCGCGGAACATATCGCTGCGATCGGGCACCGCATGCACTACTTTGCGGTCGCCCAAATCTTCGGTGACGAGAATCGTGTCCGTCGAGGCCATGGCGACCGTCGCCGCATCGAATTCATCCAAGGCGTCGATGCAACCGTCGATCGAGGACCGCTCGACGAACGGACGCACCGAATCATGGATCAGCACCTTCGCGTCCTGCGGGATACCGAAATCCGCAAGCATCTGCAACGCGCTCTCCGTGCTGTCTACGCGTTCGGCGCCGCCTTCGATGATTGCACGGACTTTCGCGTAGCCGCCTTCGTCCACCAGACGCTCGACCTCGTCGCGCACCTGCGGGTTCACCACGACGACGATATCCGTGATTCTCGGGTCGTATTCGAAGGCCTCGATGCTCCAGCACACCACCGGTTTATTGGCCACCGCGACCAATTGCTTGGGGTTTCGGGCATCGAAACGGGTTCCGAAGCCCGCAGCCAGCACCACCGCGACCACAGGGACCTGGGCTGGTGCGGCGGCCGGTTCGGCGGCTGATTCGGCTGGTGCGCCGGCCGAATCAGCAGGTTCGACAGGCGATTCGGCGGGTTCGGTGGCCGGTTGGGATTGGACTGCCTCTTGCGGGTCGGCATCGCAAGCCTGCGACTGCCGGGCACGGTCGGGCTGCCGGTCATGCTGGGATTCTGGACTCTCTTCGCACATACGCCCCACCGTAAACGCAACCATGCCCTGATGCCACGATATCCGCGGGTTTCTGCACCGAATCTTTATCGCACGCGCTACGCCGGCCGACAGACGGTCAGGCTTGGCGCGAGATCAAGGCGAGCATACGGCCCTCATGGGTTTTCTTCGCGAGCGCGGCGCGGCGATGCGAGTACCACAGCGGGTTCTCCAAGGTGCATAGGCTGTGTTTGATGGCGCCGACCCGCTCGTCAAGCTCAGGATCGCCCTCGTTGTCGATACGGCACAAGTCGCGCAGTTCCTGGTCTTGCGCGAGATATTGCGTTGCGGCGGCGACGCGGGGCCGCGAATCGATGATGCGTTCGGCGCTTACACCGGCCTTGTCCAGGCACTGGCGGGCGGCGGCGGCAATATCGATGCCAGGGCCGCCGAAGCGGGTGAGCGTGTAGGTGCCGGGGAATTTCGCGTCGAACGCGTCGGCGATATCCCCACCTACCTCATAGCAGTCGCCACAGATGCATGGTCCGAGCGTGGCGACGATACGGGAGCGTTCTGCACCTTTGGAACACATGAGATCGATGGTATGGGCGATAATGTCGCGTTCCAACCCTCGCCTGCCGCAATGCGCACCCGCGATGATGCCGGATACCGGATCTGCCATGAGAACAGGCAGACAATCCGCTGCGAAGATACCGAGCGCGATGCCGGTGCGCGAGGTCACCTGGCCGTCGGCGGCGACCACCTGAGGCTGCCTGTCCGTGTCGACGCCTGTGTCGGTGGCCTCAGAGTTCGCGGCGTCTGCAGCCGTGCCGTCTGCCCGCACGGTGCCGGATACATCGAATCCGAAGGGTGTGTTGATGGTGAAGGAACCGTCGACATCCACTGCTTCCCCGGAATGGACTTGACTGATCAGCGACAGGTCAGCGCCGACCGCGGTGCGCAAAGCCACCCGGTTGGCGAGCACATGTTTGGGGTCGTCTCCGGATTTGCCGCCCAGATTGCACGCCGCGTAATCGTCTTGGCTGACCCCGCCCAACCGGGTCGTGTAGGTCACGGTGATACCCGGCGCAAGGATGACCGGAATGGTGACGGGGATTGGATTGCCGGATTCGTCTACCGGCGGGATGGCGTTGCTGTCCACGATGTTCGCAGGATCGTTCATACCGCCTATCCTAGCGGCATGCCATGCAATCGCCATACGTCCGACCTTGCCCACTCTCAGCGTGGTCGTGGCACCCTGCCTAGTTTTGCCCGGTTCTGCCAGATTTCGTACGCCGGAACATACGCAGCCTGCCGGACCGCGGCGAAAAGCGGCAGGATGCCATCGGGTTCGACGACTTGTGTATGCCACGGCATACGCAGCTGGATAGTTCAACTCAGAGGAACGGCGGATGCCGACCATCCAGCGTGCCGTGTATGCCGCGGCATACGCAATCAGCCATACGCCACGTCCCGGCCTCGGCCGAACTGAGCCGTACCGCCGGCTCCACCCGAACCCGAGCCGCCCGCCCCGACTATTCGGCTTTCAGCGTGCGATTGCGGGCGCGCGAACGGATCGCGGCGTTCTCGGTCACCGGCTCAGGGCAGGGCATGGAGAACACATGGGCGGGGTTGTTCACCGATTCAACCCAATGACCCTCGGCGTCAAGGAACCCACCCGCCGGCACGGTCATGCGCAGCGGCTCGCGACCGGGCATCAGAAACTCGACTTCCTGCCCGGCTTCGATTTTGTTGCGACTCATGAGCGTGACTCGCTGTGTCGCAGCGTCATACGACATCACTTCGCCCACGACGATCCAATCGCGGAAATACCCGCCGCGGTCTGTATTTTGCCCGACCGGATGTTCAGGATAGTAGAAGCCCGTGCTGTATTCGCGGTGCGATACCTTATACGGCTCGTCCAGCACCCATTGCGGCAGGCGGACATGCGGCGCGTCACCGGGCATGCGCGCGGCATCGCCCAGCAACGCGGGTTGTCCTGCCGGCGTTCGGCGGACCCGGTCGGCGAACGGCCGCAGCGTATGGCCTTGCCTGTCCTCGAACCCGCGTTGGACCATATACGCGTCCACCGCCGTCTTGTAGGCGTTCGTGACTGCGGCAACGTAATATGCGCTTTTCGCCCGGCCCTCGATTTTCAGGCTCGTCGCTCCCGCGTCGATGAGGTCATCAAGATGGCCGAGCATGTTCATATCCTGCGAATTGAACAGGAACGTTCCCTCGCCGTTCTCCTCGACCGGGAAGAACCGGCCGGGACGCTTCTCCTCGACCACATGGTATTTCCAGCGGCAGGGCTGCGCGCAATCGCCGTGGTTGCCGCTGCGTCCGGTCAGATAATTCGACAGCAGGCAGCGCCCGGAGAAGGCCATGCACATCGAGCCGTGCACGAAGCATTCGATATCAAGATCGTCCGGCGTGTTCGCGCGGATGTCACGGACCGCGTCCAAGTCAAGCTCACGGGCGAGCACCACACGCTTCGCGCCCAGTTCGTACAGCGCGTTCGCGGCACCGTAGTTGGTGACGCCTGCCTGCGTGGACACATGCAATTCGAGATTCGGGGCGATATGGCAGGCTTCCATCATGATGCCGATATCGGTGACGATCAGCGCGTCGACCCCGACTTCGGCGAGCTGGCCCAGATACTCGCGCATGGCCGCGACCTCGTCGTTATGCGGCAGGATGTTGCAGGTCACGTACACGCGGGCGCCATGCTTGTGCGCGTACCGCACGCCCTCCTCGAAATCCTCGAGCGTGAAATTCTTCGGTGCCGAACGCATGCCGAAGGCCTTGCCACCGCAATAGACGGCGTCCGCGCCGAAATCGACTGCGGTTTTCAGGCTGCGCAGGTTGCCGGCCGGCGCCAGCACTTCGGGGCGCCGGCGAGTATGGCGTAAGGTCGCCGCAATCGGAGCTGCGGCTGCGTCCGCAATCGACGCGGTCTGTGAAGTCTGTGCGGTCATTGGTGTGATCGCCGCCGGAATCTGTCCGGCCTGTGGAGTCTGCGAAGTCGTCATCTGTTCATTCATCACCGCATAGCATAACAACCTCGCCACGATGACACGTCCTGCAACGTTCTGCAGCGTCTTTTCCCCAGAACCGCCTCCCCACGAATCGCTCCATTCCACAAACTGGTTACACTGACAAGCCCCTCAGCGTAACCAGTTTGTGGAAGACAGCAGGTGCTGGAGACCAGCTCAGCCGAGATAGGCGAGTTCGTCGGGGCTGAGCTCGAGTTCGTCGGCCTTGAGCGAATCAAGGATGGTTTCGGGTCGATGCGCGCCCGGAATCACGAACATGTGGTCGCCCTTGGCGAGCTCCCACGCGAGCACCACCCGCTGGTAGCTGACACCATGCTTCGCGGCGACTTCACGGAACGGGTCGAACAGATGCTCGTCGTAGGGGTGGCGATACCCGCCAAGCGGACTCCAGCACACGAATGCGAGGCCGAGTTTCGCACAGTAATCAAGCGTGTCCTGAGTTTCCAGATGAATCGGGGAATACTGGTTCTGCACGGCGACCAGCTTGTCGCCCAACACGCGCCGGGCGATATCCAGCTGTTCGATAGTGACGTTCGACACGCCCGCCCATTTGGCCACACCCTGGTCGAGCAGCGCCTTGATGCCTTCGCAGGACTCCTCGTACGGGACCTCCGGGTCATGGCGGTGCAGGTACAGCAGGTCGATCGCGTCCACGCCGAGCGCCTGCGCCGACTGCTTGCCGTATTCGATGAGATGCTCCGGCTTGCCGTCACGCGGCCAGATCGGTTTGTCGCCGTCCCATGCGCGGCGCAACCCCACCTTGGTGGCGACCAGTACCTCGTCACGCGGGCCGTTCCACGTGTCAAGCGCCTCGCGCACCAGCTTCTCGCCGGTCTGCTCCTCCTCGCCGGGCGTGTAATATGCCCACGCGGTGTCGATATGGCGGCAGCCGGCGTCAAGGGAGGCATGCAGCGTCTCGATGCCGACCGCATGTCCGCGGTTGTTCTCGATGGTCAGCGGCATTTCGCCATGCCCGATGGCGGTGGTGTGGAACGGTCCCAGATCACGGAATAACGTCATGAATCCTCCTTCGCGGACACCGCATACCCTCATGGCAGGCGGCTGCCGGACAACGTGTCCGTCGGCCAAGCGGCCTCGGCGCCGATTCGCCTATCGCAGCTTGACGCAATCAGTTCCAGCCTACGGGCGGATATGGATTTCGCGGTGATTTCGCAGTGAGTACGTAGCAATTGCACGATAATCACGCAGGGCGATTCTGTCAGCTGATCCACCGGTACTGTGGATTCTGACGCCTGCCACTTCGGCTGCCTTGGTCAGTCACCGAACAGCCAATTCCACAGGTTGATGGCATGGTCAACGCCTGCGTCCAACGCCATGCCGACAAAGGTGAACTGGTCCTCAAACTCCTGCTCGTCGATAACAATCGGAATCGTGTCCCGGCCACGCCACAGCGCCTTATTGGCAATACCGAAGGCGGCGGCGAACACCAGATACCGGTTCCACAACTTCAAATCAGGGATGTCACGATCCTTGAACTCGCCGAAATCCTCAAGATAGTCGGCAAGACCGTTGACCTGGGTCGCATAGTAGCGACCGGTATACGTCAAACCGTACCGATTCGTGCCGAGCAGCATCGTCACGGCAAGCACCATCGTCACCGCCGGGAGCAATGCAATCAGACCTTGTGCCATCAGCACAGCTAATGCGACGAACGAGACAGGCAGCAGCACCAGCCCACATACCAGCGCGAGCCGCCCCACACGATGGGTGGCATGCAAACCGCGGAATTCCAGCCGCATGCGGTCGGAGAAACCGGTGAGTGCCTGCGTGCCGTCACCCCAATTGCGGTATGTTTCACGCATCTGCGAGGTGTCGAACATGGTGACGCCCTTATGCTGCGCCACACGTTCCAAAACATCAAGCGCAGCCATTTCGCTGTCGTACAGGGCAAGGTGCGGATCATGAGCAGCGGGCAGGATCACGATGGTGGTGACGCTGCCCTCGGGGCCGTCAAATCCCAGCCAGCCGTCTGCTACGTGATGAATGGGGTCAGGCGTTGTCTTGCCGGGGGATGTATCAGAATCGGCCGGAGCATACGGTGAGGGCGTGACGGCAACTGCCGGTCCGGGCACCCCTGTTGGGGTGGACGGCTGCGACGACACTGGCGTGAACGTTTGCCCCGGCATCGCATCGAGGACCTGCGCGCCCGGTACGTCAGCGAATGCGACAGAAGCGCGGGGGTTGCCGTAAGCGTCGGCGATGTATTCGCCTGGATGGCCGGCAGTTTGCTTCCGGCCCGCCGCCCCGGCGGTGGCGTTACGACCCACATTCCCAGGCAGCAGCGCGATTGCGCCTTTGGAAGCAAGCGACAGCACCGACGCGGCCAGTGCACGGGGAAGCACACTGGACCAATCTCGCCCGTTCATCATGCCGCGAATCCAAGCAGCGCTTGCCGGACTGATATCCGGTTCCTGGCGCCAATACCCGATGCTTTTCACCACGCGTGCGCTTAACGCGGCGACGACCATCGATACGAGTCCGGCCACCGCAAGCGCAACGCACAACGCGAGCAGATTCAACTGACCGGTCGTCAAGCTCGGCGGCGCCGCACTGCTCACGGCACGCAGTACATCCGAACGGAACCGGTCACCGGCGATGTAGACCATGGCTGCCACGCTGAGGGCCAGCACGATAAGACCCGCGAATGCCCCGCGCAGCACCCGATGATGCTCGAGGAAATGCGGCAACGGCATAGCCGACAGCCAATCCAGCGCATGGTCCGGCCTGCCGCCGGCATCAACGATATACACGGTATCTTCGCCTCGGTGTCAGCGGCCGCCGAAACTGCCGCCGCCGGCTCCGCCGCCACCACCGCCGAAGCCGCCACCACCGGAGAAGCTACCACCACCGGAGAAGCTACCACCAGAGAAACTGCCGCCCGACGACGAGCTTGCCGGGGCGAGCAAAGTCTGCGCGGCATCCGAGACCTGTGCGAATCCGGCGCTCAGCTGGTCACCCAGATCAGTGAAGGACGATGGCGTAAACGAGGCGCCTGCCGCAGCACCGCCAAACGCAGCGCCCGCATTCGGCCCGAAGTCGAAGGACCACAGGCTCGGGCGGTACATCCAGTACAGCAGCGAATCGGTGGCGTTCTCGTCAAGCCATCGCGCATCGGACAGCTCAGGGGCCGCATGGGCCAGTTGCCGCATGACTACCTCGGATAATCCGAAAGCCGCCGCATACACGAGATACCGGTCCCACAAGGCGAGATCGGCAGCGCCGCGATCCTTGAAATCACTGAAATCGGTGATGTAGCGCTTGAACGCGTCGATCTGGGTGGCCAGCGCCTTGCCCTTGTCGGTGAGCACCTGGAGATGTATGAGGCCGATGTACGCGCCGACGCAGCAGGCGACCGGCAGGACGGTCACGAATTGCAGGAACAGGTTGCTGGCAAACATGTTGTGGCACACAATCGCATATACCACGCTCAGGCAAGCCACGAGATTGCTCCAGCCGCCGTATGAGGTGGACGCGTTGAGCTTGCCGTACTCCAGAATGAACTTGAGTTTCAGGTCCTGTAGCTTCCTGGCGCCCTCCTCCCAGTCATTCATCATGGCGCGCATCTGTTGCATGTCGAACACGCGGGACGCGTGGTGTTCGCCCACCAGCTGCAAGTAGTCGAGCAGCGCGCTCTCCGACTCGCACAGGTTCAACGCGTCGCGGTGCGCAGGGTCATAGCTGCCAGGTTCGATTGCGATCGTCACGTTGTAGTAGGACGGGACCGATGTCACGGATGCCGCTACCTGCGGGGTGTTGACATAGGATGACACGGTTGCGCCGTCCGGATGGGACACGTCGATGGCGCCATACGAGGCTGCCGAGCCGGGCAGGATCCTGATGGCGTGTTTCGAGGCGAGTGACAGCATGGTAGCATTCAACGCGCGCGACTGGGTCTGTTCGGAGGAGATGTGCTCAATCACCCCATTGAGCTGCGCGGCATTGTTCGGGCTCATATCCGGCGGATCGCGGCGGTATCCGGGGTCTTGGGGGAACGCCGCTTTGCGCTTGCTGCGGATGATCGCCATGATTAGGCAGAGCATGATCAGGATGCCGATGATCACGGCGAGCGCAATCTTGGCGATCAGCAGCGCGGCCTCCACCCTGCGTTTCGAGTTCCACTCCCGCTCTTTGCGTTGTTCCGTGCTCATCAGCGTGCTACGGTAGTCGCCGCTGGCGTGACGGGCGACATCTTTGGTCGCCGACACGTCGTACATGGTGACAAGATCGAGATACATGCCGGATTTCACGTCGTATGCGGTGAAATTGAGCGACCCGCCCTTGCCGCGCGCAGTGGTTGATGTGCCCTCATAATGCAGCCACGCCCACGAGTTCTTCTCGTTGATTCCCTCCGGGAAGGTGACGGTACCGGTCAGTTTGCCGATCGGGACGCTGTTTGATTCGCCCACGGGCTCCCACTGGAATGCGGCGACATCGTCGTATGCCGTGGCGACACCTTTGAATGTCATAGAAATATCGAAGCCGATGCTGTCGGCGGCATTGACCGCCGGAATATTCCAGCCGAGCTCCACGGTGCCGTTGGTTGTGGAGGCGGGATCGTACTGTTGCAGCGAGTCACTGGAGTCGACAGTACCGATATACCAATGCCCTGCATACTGGCTGTCCCACTGGGAGACGGTCTGCGAACCGGCGATGACAGGATCGCCCTGCGAATAGCTCACCCCGGCGGTGGTGTTCTTCACGCTGATGTCCGTGATCGCGGTGAGTTTGTCAGGGTCCAGCGTATAGCGCTGGTACAGCTGCCGCCACGGCCTGTCACGGTTTTTGAGCTTGACATCGATATGCTCGGTGATGCGCAGGTCACCGTTGGCCATCACCTTGACCTGATAGTCCACGCTCCGATACGACAGATCCGGGGAGCTGGTCCAACCAGTCGTCAAGACCAACGCGGCGGCGGCGACCAACGTCACCGCGACCATGATAGCAATGGTCTTCAGCCAAGTCTTACCCCGGTTCTGCATATTTGCCCTTCCGACAATCCTCGAAAATTCACGACGACAATCCACGCGGTCCGCGGCACTGTAAGCACCGCGGACCACTTGGAGAACTTACCTGTGAGCCTCTATGGATTCGGCTCAGAACTTCACTTGCGGGGCAAGCCTGGAGGCGTCGTCCACCTGGAAGTAATCCGCCTGCTCGAAGTGGAACAGGCCGGCCACGATATTGCTCGGGAAGGTCTCGATTGCGTTGTTGAGCTTCATGACGACATCGTTGTAGAACTGACGCGCGTAGGCGATCTTCTGTTCGAGATCTTGCAGCTGGTGTTGCAGATCCATGAAGTTCTGATTCGCTTGAAGTTGCGGATACGCCTCAGCGGTGGCCTGCAGGTTGAACAGGGCCCGGGTCAGCTCGTTCTCGGCGGCGATGCGTTCCGCGGTACCTGCCTGCTTGTCGGCGGCCACGGCGACGGCCTTCGCGCGAGCCTCGGTGACCTGCGTGAGTACCTGGGACTCATGGGTGGCATACCCCTTGACGGTTTCCACAAGGTTCGGCACCAGATCGGCACGCTGCTTGAGCTGGACATCAATCTGCGCCCAACCATTCTTGACCCGGTTGCGCAGGGTGACCAGATTGTTGTAGGCGCTGATCATCCACACAATGATCAGCAGCACGATGACGGCAATGATGATCCACACCATCGTTCTCTCCTTCGAAATTCCGGGAATCGCCATGAACCCGGCAGGACTGTCCAACTGTTCAATTATTACAGAAGCCTTGTACCAACGGACACATCGTTGGATTCTTGGGGTCTGCCCATCGAGGACTTAGAGCCTACCCATCGAGAACATGGTACTTCCCAAACTGGTGACGCTAAACCGCCTATCAGCGTAGACAGTTTGTGAAAGTGAGTGCCACGGTTGCGGCGGCACAGGGCGTTCAAGGCAGAGGACGTTGAGCGGCCAGGACCTTCCAGGCACAGGACGTTCAAGGCACAGGGTATTCAGAGCATAGGGCGTTGGGGACAACAGGGCATCCCACACAAAAGGGCCGCCGGGAAATCCCGACGGCCCAATCAGTTCAGCGGAACCGGGCGGTCATACCATGCACAACCTGCCTAGTGTGCGATCAGTCCTCCTCGAACGGATCGAAATCGCGGCGCACACGGCGACGCGGACGCTCATGACGCTCCTCGCGGTCAGCGCGATACTCGTCATAGTGATCATCCGCCGCATAGCGCGGGTTGCGGTCGTCACGACGGCCGCCACGATAGCCACGGCCACCACGGTCGTCACGCTCCGAACGCTCGGAGCGACGACCACGACGCGGACGATCATCATACTCATCATCACGCTCGTCACGATCATCACGGGAACGACGGGCCGGACGCTCATCGTCATAGCGGTCGTCACGGTTGCGGCGAGACGGACGGCGGTCGTCATCGTAACGGTCGTCACGGTCATCACGGTCGGAACGACGGCCACGACGCGGACGATCATCATACTCATCATCACGCTCGTCACGGTCATCGCGGGAACGACGGCCACCGCGATATCCGCGATCCTCGCCCTCATCACGACGGCCACGGCCGCCGCCACGACGCTCGTCACGCCCGCGACCGGCGGAACGTGGAGCCGAAGACTCCTGGTCCTCGAAACCGGGGATGGCCAGGGAGATCTTGCCGCGGTCATCAACACCCTGCACGACGACCTCGACGGTGTCGCCTTCCTTGAGCACGTCCTCAACGGCGTCGATACGCTCGCCGTTGGCGAGGTTACGCACCTGGGAGATGTGCAGCAGGCCGTCGGTGCCCGGGGTCAGGTTCACGAATGCGCCGAAGCTGGTGGTCTTAACGACCTTGCCGTTGTAGACCTCGCCCGGTTCAGGGACATGCGGGTTGGCGATGGAATCGATGATGCCCTTCGCCTTCTCGGCAGCCTCGCCACCCTCGGAGGAGATGTAGACGGTGCCGTCGTCCTCGATGGTGATCTCGGCGCCGGTGTCCTCCTGGATCTGATTAATCATCTTGCCCTTCGGGCCGATGACCTCGCCGATCTTGTCGACAGGCACCTTGGTGGTGATGATACGCGGAGCGAACGGGCTCATCTCGGCCGGGCCGTCGATGCACTCGTTGATCAAGTCGAGAATCGTGGCGCGGGCTTCCTTCGCCTGCTGCAGGGCGGCGGCGAGCACGTCGGCCGGAATGCCGTCGAGCTTGGTATCCAGCTGCAACGCGGTGATGAACTCAGAAGTGCCAGCCACCTTGAAGTCCATATCGCCGAACGCGTCCTCAGCGCCCAGGATGTCGGTCAGCGTCTTGTAGATGTGCTGGCCGTCAACGTCACCAGAGACCAGGCCCATCGCGATGCCCGCAACCGGGGCCTTCAGCGGCACGCCGGCGGACAGCAGCGACAGAGTGGAGGCGCACACGGAGCCCATGGAGGTGGAACCGTTGGAACCGATGGCCTCGGAGACCTGACGGATGGCGTACGGGAACTCCTCGCGGCTCGGCAACACAGGCACGAGAGCCTTCTCGGCGAGGGCGCCATGGCCGATTTCGCGGCGCTTCGGGGAGCCGACACGGCCGGTTTCGCCGGTCGAATACGGCGGCATCTCGTAGTTGTGCATGTACCGCTTGGACTGCGGGCCGCTCAGCGCGTCGATCTGCTGTTCCATCTTGAGCATGCCGAGCGTGGTGACACCCAGGATCTGGGTTTCGCCGCGCTGGAAGAGGGCGGAGCCGTGCACGCGCGGCACGATGTCCACTTCGGCGGACAGGGTGCGGATGTCGCGCAGGCCGCGGCCGTCGATGCGGTAGTCCTGGGTCAGGATGCGACGGCGCACAATCTGGCGCTGCAGCTCCTTGAACGCGTTGCCGAGTTCCTTTTCCTTCTCGGCGTCGTCCATGTCGGTGAACTCGTTGGCCAGCTGCTCGCGCACCTGTTCCTTGATTTCGTGGATGCGCTCCTGACGAGGCAGCTTTTCCGCGATGGACAGGGCTTCGTCGAGCTGGGAGTGGGCGATCTCGTCGATGCGGTTGTAGAGGTCCTCGGTGTACTCCGGGAACAGCTGGAACTCCTTGGCTGGCTTCGGAGCCTTGGCCTTGAGCTCGTTCTGGGCCTCGCAAATCGCCTTGATGAACGGCTTGGCGGCCTCAAGACCGCCGGCGACGACTTCCTCATCCGGCTTGGTCTGGCCCTCGTCATAGATGAGGTGCCAGGCGTTCTTGCCGGCACCGGCCTCGATCATGGCGATTGCGACATCACCGTTCTCGACCACGCGGCCGGCGACGACGATCTCGAAGACCGCACGCTCACGCTCGCTCCAGCGCGGGAAGGCGACCCACTGGCCGTCGATCAGGGCGAGACGCACACCGGAAACCGGACCTTCGAACGGCAGACCGGAAATCATGGTGGATGCGGATGCGGCGTTCAGGGCAAGCACATCGTAGGCGTCGTCAGGGTTGACGGCGAGCACGGTCTCAACGACCTGCACTTCGTTGCGCAGCGTGTGCGGGAACAGCGGGCGCAGCGGACGGTCGATGATACGGCAGGCGAGAATCGCCTCGGAGCTCGGGCGGCCCTCACGGCGGAAGAAGGAGCCCGGGATCTTGCCCGCGGCGTACATCTTCTCTTCCACGTCAACGGTCAGCGGGAAGAAGTCGTAGTTCTCCTTCGGGCTGGAGCCGGCCGTGGTGGTGGACAGGACCATCGAATCATCATCAAGATAGGCGGCCACGGCCCCATCCGCCTGCTGGGCGAGACGACCCGTCTCAAAACGCAACGTGCGCTTGCCAAATGAACCATTGTCGATTACGGCCTCTACGGCCTTGATTTCGGGACCCTCCAAGGGTTCCTCCTTTGTTTGATTATCTATCTACCTAAACCATTACTGACCTGACGCAGGCCTTGCGTGTCACGCGGCATACCTGGCCGCGAATCCTTCGTTTTCCTCGTGTCAGAACGTCAGTTCCATTATTCACTTATTCGTTGACTTTTCGCTTGCGGCATCGCACCCCGTGCATGCCCCGCCGGCCCCTGGTGTTGTCTTGCCTCGAAGGCGGCGACAGGCGCTGCCATGCTGCCTGCCGCCGCCGACATCGGTCCGCCCCCTGTGGGCGGGACGTTTATAAGTTCGAGCGTGATATACGAGCGCCCGCGCACAAGGCACGGGCGTAAGTCTTCTATCGACGCAGGCCGAGACGGTCGATCAGGGAACGGTAACGATCGATGTCCTCGCGCTTGAGATAGTCAAGCAGACGACGACGGTCGCCGACCATGAGCAGCAGACCACGGCGCGAATGATGATCGTGCTTGTGGGTCTTGAGATGCTCGGTCAGATCGGTGATGCGCTTGGTCAGCAGTGCAACCTGGACCTCCGGGGAACCGGTGTCGCCTTCGTGCGTCGCGTACTTGCTGATGATTTCCTGCTTGTCCTGAGCCGTAAGTGCCACGGCTTCCTCCTTGGGTTCTAGCTGCGCGGTGCCACCGGCCCAATGCCGGAGCGCTCTCTATCCGCGGGCGAAACACGCCAAAATATAATTGTAAACCAAGGTATGGAAAACCTATGGCATGGCGACGTCAACGATGCACCGACGTTCAAACCGCCTCGAGCAGGCCGCCGAACATCACGATGCACAACGCGGCCACCTCAATCACAAAGAACATGGTGAGTGAAGCCCAGCTGTGCGTGAGCGCGTTGAGCGGGGAATCCTTTCGGATCGCGACCAGCAGCCCGACGAACACCAGCGCGTAGACCGCCACCGCGGCGCCCGCCGCCATGATCCCGAGGTTCGCGGCGTTCGCCAGCGGTGCGTCCGAACCATACACGACATACGTCGAATACCAGAAATTGAATCGCAACAGGCACATGCCCGCGATGAACTGCTCGGCGATGACCCCGAGCACGAACACCACTCGCCACAGCCAACGGCGCGTGTCGACAATCAACATGCCAAGACCCGTGAACGCGAGCACCGTGACCAGCCAAGAGATGAACATGACCCCTTGCACAGACAGCTTGCTGACCGCGGCGACCAAATCGGAGGTATTGCGCACGGCGATATCACGGCCGATGCCGTACGGCACGATGATGGCCAAGAGCAGCAATATTGCGAACACCGCCCATTGCACCGGATGTGACTTGCTGCGTTCGATATCTGCCAACGACAAATCGCTGTCTGGGATGGTGGGTTCGGGATGTTTGGACACATCCACGTGTTCGACCTTCCCCCGCACGATTTCGGTCGCGGTATTCGATTCGTCCGGAGCGGTGCTGGAATCGGCGGTGGTGGCTTGCGCCGAGGAGGAGACGGCAGAATCGTCTGCGTCGCCAATCGTAGAGGGGACGGCCGCTTTGCCCGCATCGGAGAGGTCAATGACGCGGTCCGACGCCTTGGTCGCATCCACATCGATCACGTCAGTGTTCGCCCCGCCCGCGTTTGCGTTGTTGTGTGGGCTCGTCTCCGCCATCCATTGCCTCACTTGTCCGGACATGCGGCGCGATGGCCACACGCGTTGTTTCGCTATCCACTCTAGTATGCCGCATGCCGGATGGATGCGCACGAATCGGGGCAGGGCATCGTCACATACATCTCCCTTATCGTCAGGCGATCAGGACAGACAAAATCTCAACATCTGCGAGAATCAGCGTGTGCCGGCGAGATATTAAGAGAAAAGTCTCAACATCTCTCATCAACCGTGCTGTTTGCTGATTTTTTTCAGATTTCCCGCGTGGCACACGAGACTGCCGGCATATCGGACCGCGAAGTCACACAAACTGGCGACGACAACAGCGCTCCCAGCGTAACCAGTTTGGGGAAGGAGGGCGGCTGCGCGGGAATGGAAAAGCCCCGGGATTCCGGGGCTTGTGGAGCGGATGACGGGAATCGAACCCGCGTAATCAGTTTGGAAGACTGAGGCTCTACCATTGAGCTACATCCGCGTATCGCACCATCTGCAAGCATACGGCGCAACTCGTGTCATTATACACGAAACCGCGACGACGCGCCGCGCGCCGCAGATCTTCCACCGCTGTCATGCGACAGCCGGCTCACACAACAGACGGATTGGCGATCGCATCGGCCGCTATGACAAACCGCGTCAGCAGGCCTCGATTTTCCACTCGTACGGCTTGAGCACCACCGTGCGCGGCAGGCTTACGCCCTCAATGCTGTCGAGCGTGGCCGTCGCATCGCGGTTCGCGAAATTGAACACGCCGAGCAGCGTGCGCCCGCCCGCCTGCCGGACCATCGCGAGAACGCCGTCATCATGTGCGTCCCACGTCGTCACCCAAGCGTTGGGGGCGAAGCATGGGTCCGAGCGCATCTGCCGCACATCCGCCATGCCTTCCCACAGCCGGTTCGGCAAGGTTCCAGGGACATCGCGCTTCGCGGCGTTCTTCCAGTTGAACTTGCTGCGGTGCAGATTGCGACTGTCGACGACACGGTCCGGGTCTTCCTTATAATCCCAGCCGTTGAGCTGACCGATTTCGTCGCCGCAGTTGAGCATCGGGAACCCACGCAGGAAGCCCATCGCGTGATGCATAAGCAGGTCACGCTGGATTGAGCGCTCGTACAGCGGCCGGTCATGCGTGACGATCGCCCGTTCGATGCCGCACAGGCTCGCCGTGGTTCCGCAGCTACGCGCATCGCCGGACGCCGGATCGTAGTTGTACAGTTCGCCCATCGACCAGCTGCCAGGCACCATGCCCTCATAGAAGTGGTACAGGAATTCCTTATGCTTGAGCGGGTCGATGCCCAGCTGGCGTTCGACATCCTCGTCCAGGCCCCAGCCGATGTCGTCATGGCAGCGCAGATAGTTGACGAACCAGCAGTTGTCGGGCAGCGCGTCGAGCTTGTCGATCTGAGTTTTCAGCAGCCGGGTATCGCCGTTGGCGAGCGCACTCCACAAGTTGACCATGACGGACACGTTGTACAGCATGTGGCATTCGGGCTTTTCGGGAGTACCGAAGTAGGCGGCGAGCTCCTTGGGGGCCATGACGACCTCACCTTTGAACACGACGGCTGGGCAGACGATTTCGGACATGATGCGCATCATGCGCACGATGGTGTGGACCTGCGGCAGGTTGCGGCAGTTGGTGCCGAGCTGCTTCCAGATGTACGGCACCGCGTCGATGCGGAAGACTTCGACGCCGAGATTGGCCAAATGCAGCAGGCTGGACATCATGGCGACGAAGACCTTGGGGTTACGGTAGTTGAGGTCCCATTGGAACGGGTAAAACTGGGTCATGACCCATTTGCCCATCCGCTCGTTCCATGTGAAGTTGCCGGGCGCGGCGGTCGGGAAGACCTGTGGGACGACGGCATCATACTGGTCGGGGATGGTGCGGTCGTCATAGCAGAAGTAGTAGTCCTGATATTCGCGGTCGCCCGCTTGCGCGGCTTTCGCCCAGCGATGGGTGGACGCAGTGTGGTTCATGACGAAATCAAGACACAGGCTGATGCCGGCCTTACGCAGTTTCGCAGTGAGGTCGGCGAGGTCCTGATTGGTGCCGATGGACGGGTCGACGGTGTCGAAATCCTCGATGGCGTAGCCGCCGTCGTTGTCCGGATGCGGCATGGTTAGCAGCGGCATGAGGTGCAGATAGGTCAGATGTTGCTCTTTGAGATAGTCGATATGTTTGGCGAGGTCGGTCAGTTTGCCCGCGAACAGGTCGGTATACATGGTCATGCCGAACATGTCGCCGCGGCGGTACCACTGAGGGTCCTGCTCGCGGGCGACGTCGAGGCTCTTGAGGTCGGCGGGCCGGTCGGCGTGCGCTTTGGCCATAACACGTTCAAAATGCGCGAGTTCCGGCGAATCGCCGTACAGCGAATGGAACAACTCTTCGAGTTCGGCGCGACGCGGCGCGAGACGCTCGGCGAATACGGTATCGATATGCTTGGCAGCCATCTGAAACTCCTATGTCTCTCATCCTGGGACCGGTTCGTTCGGGTCCAGGTGGCTTTCAGTATATCGAACCGGTTCGAGCCGGGCAACGCGACACTCCGGATGCGGCGATATTCCACTGATTCCACGCCGCGGGAGCGGTGCTATCTGCGAACGACCAATATCGCGACCGCCGAGGCGACCGGGCCGTCATGGCTCAGGGAGATATGCCAACGCCAGCGCGGCGCCCCCTCCCCCGGTTGTGCGCCGGCATCCGACGCTGTGGGCACGTCACGTTGGACACCACGCAAGGCCTCGGACAGTGCCCGTGCGTCATCGTCGGCAAGCACCACATGCGGCACCCCACGGGCATCATCAAGAATCTCGATCCGCGCCCACGGGACGTTGTCCACGGTGTACGGAAGCGGGCAGGTCTCCCCCAGCGCCTCGCACCACGCCTTGATTACCGCTTCCTTGCCGGCCCAGCGTGCGGCGAGATGCACAGCGTCACCATCCGCCTTAAGTCGGCCGCGCAAGGCGCTCTGCCGCAGTTCACGCGGCGAGAACAGCCGGCGCATGCCCCCATCGGGTTCCGCGAGCTGTTCGGCGAAGACGTCCAGTGCCACGACATCATGGCCGAGACCGGCAATACGGTCCCCGGGTTCCTGCCCATCCGTCGCCGTCATCGCCGCCATCGCAACGCTTGACGTCATCGCCGCCTTCGATACCGCCGTGTCGTCCGAATCGCGCATCATCACACCGTAGTAAATCCGGTCACGAACGCGAAGAGGAGCGACAACCCGAGGAACACCAGGAACCACGGCGAACTCCAGCACGCCGCAACCGTACCCTGCGGGCTGCGGTTGGCCTTCATGTACCCGCGGATACCCCTGAACCGCAAGACAAGGTACAGCAGGGAACCCACGCCGACCGCGATGTAGAGCCCATAGCCGACGATGTTCTGCGCATTTTCCGGCATCACGGTCAGCAAGCGGGAGAACAGGTCGGAGAAGACGAAATTATTCGTGATATGCAGTGCGATCGACCACACCAGCCCGTATTCGGCGGCGATATAGCCCAAGACCAGTCCGACGAGAATCGCGTAGGTGCCTTGCAACAGATCCGTGTGGAAGAAACCGAACAGGACCGCGCTGGTGACGATTGAGAACACCTTGCCGTACTTGGCGAGCGCGGGCATCACCAGACCACGGAACAGCAACTCCTCCATAATCGGGCCGAAGAATCCGGCGTACAGGACCATGGCGAGCGTGCCCATCGAGGCGTCGATGCTGTCCATCGCCGTGCTGGGCTGGAAGTCGAACAGGCCGGACAGCCAGTCAAGCGCCGGTTCGAGGATGAAGGTGTAGACGTCGGAAGCGCCGAGAATCAGCATGATGGCAAGCAGAAAGACGACAGGCGTCATCTTGCGGTGCGCGCGTTCGCCGCTGCCGGTCAGTTCCAGACGCAGCTCGTGCGGCAAGCCGCGCCATAACGGGTCGTGCGAACGCATGAGGGCCAGGTAGATCGCGCATCCGACGAGGGCAATCAGACTGACGGCGCCGGATATCCGATTGCTGAATGCGTCACTGAACACCTCCGATTCGGGGGTGCCTTGAAGAATCATCACCGTGGCGATGGTCATCTGGGCAACCAGCGCGACAGCCGTCATGACCACGCAATAGAACAGCACAAGCCGCGCCTCGCGGCCGACCGCACGACGCACCTGCTGGGCGTAGGTGAGGAAGCGTCGAGGAATCCATGCAGGCTGTTGGGCCTGTGGCATCGGCTGCGGCGGGTAGGGGTATGGCGGGGCCTGCTGGTAGGGCGGCGCGGCTTGAGGCGGATAAGGGTATGGCTGATATGACTGGGGCGGGACCGCCTGATACTGGTACGGCTGGTACGGGTAGGGCGGCACCTGTATCTGGACCGGATACGCGGGATTCGGGTATGGCGCCGCCGGAGCCGCCGGCTGCGGGAATTGCGGATATGGCTGAGGCTGCGCACTGGCCTGCGCTGGCGGGACCTGCTGATATTCCTGCCGCGCGGTCTGCTGCGGCTGCATCATCGGCGGCTGCTGACCGGTCGGTGCGACATGTTCCGGCCGATTTGTGCAAGTCTTGTCTGCATCATCGCTCTGGTTGCTCATGTGTTCTCTTTCCTGCCGCGCCCCGCGCATGCGAGGCTGCCGTGCGCTGTCGCCATCGTCGTGTTGCCATCATCGCAGTCGCTGCTGACCGTTTCATGGGGATAAAACGCGTGCTGCGTCCGTCGACGCTGAGGAATCGCTCAGTGCCGGCGGACGCAGCAGGAATCAACGCGCCGGACAGGCCGGACTGTCAGGACAATCCGAACCATCCAGACAATCTGGACAGTCCAGACAATCCGGCCTCATGCGTAGGTCAGACCTCGTAGTATCCGTCGGTCCCCAGACGGGCGTTCGGATCGAGCAGCATGGCCTTCTCGACTTCATGCGCGTCATAGCCGTGGCCGTCCTTGTGGAAGTGACGCTCGTCGATGGGCTCGTAGAGCGCGGCATGGCCCATCATGCCTTCTTCCAGACGACGGTGACCGGCGGCCAGACGGCTGTTCGCGCGCTTGCGCCACGCTTGGAGCGCCTCATCGCCCGCGGTGTGCGCGACCGCGGCCTCGAAGGCACCGGGGCTGACAATCGCCACGAAACCGCCGACATGACCGAAGCCGAGGGATGTCGCCAATCCCGCCTTAACCGGACCGACCTTGATCGGGCTGGTCGGCCAGACCATGAAATCGTCGCGCTTGAGCTTCGGATCGACGCAGTCGAGCGCAGCGTTCGCCGGAACGATGCCCGTGCGGAACAGCTGGGTCAGACCGTTGATCTGGAACACGCAGGCGCCGCCCTTCGCGTGGCCCGTCAGGCTCTTCTGGGAGATGACGAGCAGCGGGTTGCCTTCGGTGCGGCCGATGGCGTGCGCGAGCGTGTTGTGCAGCTCGGACTCGTTCGGGTCGTTCGCGTTCGTGGACGTGTCATGTTTGGAGACCACGGCGATATCGTCCGGGGTGACACCGAGCCGCGCCAAATCATGCACGAGCTTGGAATCGCGGCCACCCATGCCGGCGGCGAGCGCACCCAGACCCGGAGCCGGAATCGAGGTGTGCGCTCCATCCGCGTAGGAGTGGATGAATCCGACGACGCCCGCGACCGGCAAGCCAAGCTTGAGCGCAATATCGCCGCGAGTCAGCAGAATCGTGCCGCCGCCCTGTGATTCGACGAAGCCGCCGCGACGACGGTCGTTCGCACGGGAGAAGAAGCGCGCGTCAATACCCTTGGCGTACATCTCTTGGGCGTTCGCGGTGGCGTTCATGTTGCCGAACCCGATGACGGACTCGACGCCGATGTCGTCGATGGCGCCGGCGACCACGAAATCGGCCTTGCCGAGGGCAATCTTGTCAGCGCCCTCTTCGACGGAGACCGCAGCGGTCGCGCATGCGGAAACCGGCTGGATGATATTGCCGTACCCGCCGATGTACGACTGCATCACATGGGCGGCAACCACATTCGGCAACGCCTCCTGGAGGATGTCGGTCGGAATCTCATGGTTGAGGAAGCGATCGAGGTACAGCTTGCGCATCGACTGCATACCGCCGAAGCCGGTACCTTGTGTGTCCGCGACCATGGAGGGGTGCACGGCCTGCAAGATCTCCGTTGGCGTGAAGCCTGCGGACAGGTAGGCGTCCACCGCGGTGACGATGTTCCACAGGGCAATCGGGTCGACAGCGCCGACCATCGAAGCGGGGATGCCCCACTTGAGCGGGTCGAAGCCCTTGGGGAACTGGCCGCCGACCGTGCGGGTCATGGTTGCGCGGCGCGGCACGCGGATCATCGAGCCGGCATGGCGGGTGACCACCCATTCGCCTGCTTCGGTATCCTCGCGGATGCTGGTGTGTGCTTCGTCAAGCTTGACGTATTCACGGGCCATATCCTCGGTGGGTACGGAGAATTCGACATCATGGTCGAGGAAGATTTCAGCCTCTTCCTCGTCATTGCCGCCTTGCTCGCCGTCACGCAGGTAGTCGGAGCCCATGCCGTCCTCGAACGGTCGGACACCACTGCGCGCCACGACCTCGTCATGGTACCGTTCAGCGATATCCTCTTCGGGCACCAGATTGCCGTCGGTGTCATACCAGCCGGCTTTCGGGCTGTCTTGCCAAGTGAGCAAGCCCATATTCCACGCGAGTTCGAGCACAGCGCCTGCGGACAGGTCAACGCTGCCGTCGGAGTGGATGCCGAGCTCCGCTTGGGCACGGGTGCGACCGGAACCCCACGGGCCGAGTTCGCCGACGGAGACGATGACGATTTCGTCTTCTGGCCGCGCGGTGACATTGCTCCAGTCGTCGAGATTGATGTCAGGCTGGCGGGGTACGCGCGGTGTCGGCAGGGCCTTGATGGTGGCCGTGACGGTGGCTGCCGCGTTCTGGCCATTGTCGGAGGCTTGCGATTCGGCGCGTGTTGCGTCTTCCATGGCCTCACGACGCAAAGCGCTGATATCGATGGGCTCGCCGCCCAGTCCTCCGGTCAGGTCCACGTCCAGCGGTGCGGTCTTGGCTTGTTCGCGTGCTTCCTTCGTGGACAGTTCGAGGAGCTTGACGGCGATCTGCGCGGTCGAATAGGTCTTCAAACCGTGACGTTCGACCACCTCGACAAGCGGATCGTTGCCGCCCATCAAACCGGTTCCACGCACCCAGCCGATCTTCGGATGGGCGAAGGTGACGCGGCCGGACCACACGCGTTCGGCGTGGGCGCGGTTGACGATCGCGTCGAAAGCGCTCTTGACTTCGCCATAGGCGCCGTCACCGCCGAAAATGCCGCGGTTCGGTGAACCGGGCAGAATCACGTGAAGCCGGTGCTGTACGTCGGTGTCCGAGCCGATGGCCGCGAAGCCGGTGATCGCGCGTTCCACGCCCCACAGCATGAGTCGTGCCTGCGATTCGAACAGTTCGCCGGAATCGGCCATGGTGCCATGAACCGGTGGGGCTGCGAACGGGAAGAACAACGTGGGCTCGTACGCGGGCTTGATCACCGTGGTCGTGGCTCCAGAGGTCTTCTTCTGCTCATGGCCGACCCAATCGACCAGCGCATCGACATCACGGTAGCTGGACAGGTTCGCAGGGACAAGCCACAGGCGGGCTCCTGCGGCGGCATGTGTACGGTAAGCCTGCTTCGCCCACTGCTTGACGGACGGTTTGAAGCTGTGCGAGGTGGCGACGACAGTCGCGCCTCCAGCCAGCAGGCCGCACACGACTTGGGCTGCGATGGAGCGCGGGGCGACACCGGTGACGACGGCGATATCGCCGGCAAAGCGGGATGCCGCCGGATCGGCCTTCGGGTCGGCGAGCGCTTGGGTGGCGATGGTGTCGAAGATCGCGGCGAGGTCGCGGCGATTCTCTTGCTCGGCCTTGGCGGCGAACCACTTGGCCTGCTTGCAGACCGCGTCGCCGGCACCGGTGAAGTCCAGCTCCGCGACCGACCGGTCGTCGTTGTAGTACAAGCGGGCGAGATCCTCGCGGGCGGAAGCCCAGCGGTCATCGAATTCGATGGCCTTGCGGGCGTCGAAGCGCGGCTCGACCTGCTTGGGCCAGTCGGCTCCGAGTTCCGCAGCGACAGTCTGGACGACCGCAGCATCATCGTCGGCTTCAGGTTGAGCTGCAGGAGCGTTCAGCCCGAGGCGATCGAGCACGTAGCGGGCGGTGGATGCGAGCACGCCAGTGGAACCGGTGACCTGCTGGGCGAAGGCATCAAGAGCGGCGGAATCAACCACTGCACCCGAAGCGGCGCCGGAAGCGGAGGGCAGCACGACCGTCATATTGCGGCTGGCGGCCACTTGTTGGATGGCTGCATCGATCAGGGCATTGGCGCCGGTCTGGTTCTGTGCGGTCTCAGTGCCGAGCGTCGCCAGGTCGCCGCCACGCGAGGAGGCACCGTCGCGTGTGCCGAGCACGAGCGCGACGAGCACGTGGGATGCCCAGCCTTCACCGAGCTGCCACGTATCAGTCACCCGCTGCTCGACCTGCGCCTGCTTGATGCCGGCGGCACCGAACAGGTGACGGATGCGATCGCGCACAATGTCGGCGAGCACTTGGCCGAACGGCTTGTAGTTCGGAGCGACCTTGTCGACCAGCTTGTTCAGCGCGGAGACCGGAGCTTCGGCGGCGCCATCGACGCTGGCCACGCCGAGCTCGGAGCTGATATCCATGAGCAGCTGGTTGCGCCTGGAGGATACGCCATTGGTCAGCGTGTCCGTCGTGTCGTTGTCGCCGATCTGGTCGGGGCGGATCTTGCCCGCATATGCGAGCAGCGCGGCGATTGCGTCGGAGGCACGGAATGGCAGATCAGCTGGGCGTTCGCCGGATGCGGCGGCAGGGGCCGCAGGAGCCGGGGCGGGCGCAACAGCAGCAGGAGCGGCAGGAGCGGCGGCTTGCGCTGCCGGAGCAGCCGGGGCGGTCACCGGAGCGGCGCTGTCCTCCTCAGTGTCGGTTTCGACGAGCGGATCAGTGTCGGTCATGTAGATGCGACCCTCATCACGCCCCACGTTGTACACGGTCACATGGCGGCCGGTGTACTGCGGCAGGCGCAGGGTCTTCGTGCCGAGGTTTGCGAGCGTCGGGGCGTTGCCCAGACCGACCTCGACGTATTCCTCAACGCCGAGCCCGTCATGCGCAGTAGCGCGGAACATGAGGTCCTGCGTCTCAATCCAACGCACCGGGCTGGCGAACTGCCAGGACAGCAGCTCGGTGAGCAGCAGTCTGCCGAGCTTCTGCTCGTCAGCTGCGTAAGAATCCCACACCTTCGGGTCGTCGAGCGCAGCCTTGATGCGTTCGGACGGCACGACGTCGAGGATCTTGCGCGCGAAATCACGCGTCATCTCGAACGGCACTGCCACAAGGTTCGGGATGTACCGGCCGACCAGACGCTGGTAATCGATGTACTGCGGCAGCAGCGCGTCCAGCTTGTCGCGGAATTCGGGCACGCCCTTGCGCAGCAGCCTCGAATGGAACGGCACGTCGATGCCGGGCACGAGCATGAAGGCCGGTTTGCCACCGTATTCCGCCACGCGGCGGGCGGCATCCGCCTTCAAAGCCTTGAGTCCGGCAACCGTACCGGCAATCGCGTACTGCTGGCCGGCGAGGTTGTAGTTGACTATCTGCAGGAACTCGCCGGACTGCTTGGCGATGCTCTCGACGTACTCTTCGACGCCGTCATCGCCGACGCCGAACTGGTTCGGCCTCAGCGCGCCCATCCGGTAGTTGGAACGCCCCTGTTCGTCGCGTTCGATGAGATGGTGCATGGTGGAGCCGCGGTGGAACACGAGCTCAAGCACGGTTTCCAGCGGGATGATACCGGCGAAGGAGCTCAGCGCATTGTACTCGCCGAGCGAATGGCCAGCGAAGTAGGACGGCCACAGGTCGCAGCCGGCTTCGCGCAGGCGTGCAGTCTGGGCGAACGCGACCGTGGCGAGCGCGACCTGCGTGAACTGGGTGAGGTTGAGCAGCCCGTCGGGGTGCCGGTAGGTGACGCCGTTGGCGGTGAGTTCCTTCGGGTTGTCACGCACGACGGCGAGGATCGAGAATCCGAGCTTGCTGCGGGTCAAGGCGTCGGCGCGCTCCCACACCTTGCGGGCAGCCGGGGATTTCGCGCGTTCGTCCAAGACCATGCCCTGCTTCTGGATGCCCTGGCCCGGGTAAACGAAGGCGGACACCGGCGGGCGGGTTGCGGCGGTGCCGCGCGAGACGAGCTGGCCGTCGATGCGGCAGGTCACTTCGAGCAGCAGGCCGCCATGACGGATATGGCCGACGCGTTCGACGGTGATTTCCACCTGGTCGTCCAGTTGGACCATGCCGTACATGTTGTAGGTCCAGCCGGCGATTTCGTAGTGCATGCCCTTGTCATCTGCCGCCTGCACCACATGCTGGGCGGTGGCGGACAGCCACATGCCATGCACGAGTGGGGCGTCGAGGCCGCTGATTGCGGCGCCGCGCACGGAAGTGTGAATCGGGTTGAAATCGCCGGAAGTACGGGCGAAAGCGGTCATCTCGCGCGGAGCGCGGACAGTGACGCGGCGCAGCAAACGACGCGGGGTCGGCTCAGTGAGTTCGCCAGCCTGTTCTTTGGCGTCATCCTCGTTCGGGCTGCGAGACGGATTGTCCCGATAAGTGAGATATTCGCCATAATCGGGGGCTTCGACAGGCAGCTCGTCGCTGTAGGCGCGGCCGCGGATCGCGAAGCGCTCGGTCTCATGCGCAAGCACCGTGCCATCGGCGGCGGTATGCGTCACATGGATGGTAACCACGCGGCCGGAGGCGGATTCGGCGTACGGGTCTGCCCAGCTGGTCAGGCTCACCTGCTCGCCGGTATGGCGCAGCAGCTCGCGTTCAGGCACTTGCAGTTCGATGAGATGGTCGAGATGGACTGCGTTGAGTAGGCCTTCGATAACCGGATAGCCGTCGACGCTCACCGAACCGAGTGCCGCGTAAATCGCCGGCCACGCTGGTCCGACCAGCGCGTCGGGGGCGATACGCGAGGCGTTGAGGCCTTCCGGCAGGATTCCGGCGGTCGCAGCCTCATGGTCAACGCCGAGATTCGCGGACAGCGTGTACTGCGCATGTGCCAGGCCGAAGGGGTAGCGCTCAGTGTCATCCGATGGCATGATTTCAGGCATCGCGACGAGCCTGTCACCGGTGATTGCGGTGTTACCAATGCCGGCGACCGCGGCGAGCATCGCGTACACGTGCTCGGGCAGGCGATCGCGGTCAACGACCGGCAGACGGCCGCAATCCGCGCCGCCCACGATGAGCGGAATCACGATGTCGCGCACCGCATGCTTGCCGAGCCCGCCGTCGGGATCCTTGTCCCAGAAGGTGTCGAGGTGGATGTCGAGGTCGAGCAAGGTCTTGTCGCCATCCGTGCCGACCTGTTCGATGCGGTAGTTCGCATCGTCCGTAGCCGTGCCGTACGCGGGATTGCTGGTCACATGGCCGATCCAGGAGATATTCGGGCAGCTGCGCACATAGGCCTGCACGTCGGTGGCTCCGGCGAGCGTGCCGAGCGCGTCCACAGCCGGTTCGTCCGCCTGCGCGGCCTGGGCTTGGGTGCGTTCCAGCGCGGCGTGTTCGAAGCGGCCAAGAATATCAGCCACCGGTTCGTCGACGGTCGTAATGCCGGCAACCGAAATCGGGCCGGGAATGATGCGCACGGCGTCCGCACTGTAGCGCGGATCCTCGGACTGCCACAGCTGGTCGCGTCCCCACCAACGCAGCAGGTCGTTGTCGATCACCGGGACGAACGGCATTGGCTTGGGGTATTCGTTGACCAAGGTGATGAACCATGCGGCGTCGGTCGGCTCGACCTCAAGCGTGTCGATCTGCGGGTAGTGCTCCCCCAGCCGGTTCAGCGCCTGCTGCGGGTCGGATTCCACGTCGGCGCGCACCGCGAACAACGGCGTGAATTCACCGGATTCCTGGTCGCGCACGCGGGCCTCGATGCGCTGCAACAGGTGCAGATAGCGGTCCGCATAGGTCGGGTCTGCCCACGGGAAGGACAGGTCGGCGAAACGCTGTGCCCACTGGCGGTAGGTCATCGAGGCAACGTCACCGAAATACGGTTTCGCGGTCTTGTCAAGCGCGGCGATGATTTCGGCGCGGCGAGGCTCGATCTGCTCGGGGTGCTTCATCATCTCGACCAGCAGACGGCCGCAGCGCGCGGACGAATTCTCCAATTCGTAGATATCGGCGTGCAGATGGCTCAAGCCGGAGCTCACCCCGCCGACCACCTTGCCGGACGGCACCCAGCGTTCGCCGCGCGGGGCGAACGGGTCGTCGCCGCCCTGTTCGAGCGTGATGCCGGGGGTTTCGACGAGCATGCGCTTGACTTGCGGGCTGGTGTGCGCCTCCTTGGCGGTCATGACGGCGGTGCCGACAAGCACGCCGTCCACCGGCATATCCGGCTCCCCGTAAGCGCGGGACCATTGGCCGGAGATGTAGTCCGCGGCGCGTTGCGGCGTGCCAATGCCGCCGCCGGCGACCAGCACGAGGTTCTCGCATCCACGCACGTCGGCATAGGTGTTGAGCAGCAGGTCGTCCAACGATTCCCAAGAATGGTGGCCGCCGGCGGAACCGCCTTCGACCTCGGCGATGATGGTGACCGGAGCGACCGCCTTGGCGATACGCACCACCTGGCGGATCTGGTCGACCGTGCCCGGCTTGAACGCCACATACGGCAGACCGTCGGCGCGCAGGGAGGCAATGAGCTGCTTGGCTTCGTCGAACTCCGGGATGCCGGCGGAGACGACGACGCCGTCGATCGGGGCGCCGGACGCGCGTTTCTTCGGCACCAGACGCTGCGTGCCGAACTGGAGGTTCCACAGGTAGCGGTCCATGAACATCGCATTGAATTCGACCGTGCGGCCTTCTTCGAGTTCGTCCTCGAGCTCGGTCAGATGCCGGTCAAGCACTTCGGCGGTCACCTGGCCGCCGCCGGCGAGTTCGGCCCAGTATCCGGCGTTCGCCGCGGCCGCGACAATCTGCGGGTCCACGGTGGTCGGGGTCATGCCGGCCAGCAGGATCGGCGGTTTGCCGGTCAGTTCGCTGAATTTCGTGGCAATCCGGTCACCGGCGGGCGTGTGGATGACGCGCGGATGGTACGCCTTCCAATTCTGCAGGCGTTCGGGGTCGTTCGTCAGCGTGGACAGCGCGGCGCGGTCGGCGGTGCTTGCCGCCTCGACCACACCGGCGCCGCTGCCTTGGGCGAGTGCGGCGACCAGCTTGCCAGCCGTGGTGCCCGGGCCCATATCGACAATCCACAATGCGGACGGATCCGTGGACTCAAGCAGCTTGTGCACGCGGCCTGTCCAATCCACATGGTTGATAAGCACTTCCTCGGCGAGTTCGCGAGCGCGCAGCCCATCGAAACCGCACGCCTGCGCCCAGACGACCGTCCGATTGACGGCATCGGCCATCAGCGGAGAATGGAACGGCAGCGTCACGTCAAGGTATTCGAGCGTCGGGTCGAATACCGAGCCGCCGCGCACCTTCTGTTCGCGCAGACGCGCCTGCTTGCGGTGTTCCTTGCCCGCGGCGAGCGCGAAGAGCGCCAGATCCTCCGGATAGCCAGACAGAACCTGATGGTCGGGGGCGTTTTCGACGGCGATGGAGATCGGTCCACGGGTGGCGGGGATGCGCGCAATCAGGGTTTCGGTCTGCTCGCGGTTGGCGCCCTTGACTGACAGCATCGGGGTTGCGCCTTCGAGTTTGGCGTGCAGGCCGAGCAGCCGCGCCTGACGGGTGCCGGCGACGCCGATCAGTCGGGCCACGGCGAGGATTTCCTCAATCGGCTCCTGCGCGGCTTCGAGCGAGCCGGCACGCTGCAGTTCGCGGGCCATATGCACGCCAATGATGCCCTGCGAATGCCCGAGCAGCGCCACCGGCTTCGAAGCGGGGTTGTACCCCAGATGCACGGCGTCGATAATCGCTGCGAGCTGGGTGAGCGCGATGCCTTCGACGCTCACGGACGCATCCGCTGCGGCTCCGAGCGAGGCACCGGACGGCTTGAATCCGAAGATGTCGGTCGGGTGTCCGGTCACCGCGAGCAGGTCGGCGGCCACCGGGGTCAGCAGGCGGTCGGCGGCGAGCACCTGGTCATGCAGATCCGCGGCTAGGGTCGGGTCGTCCATCGCATCGGCGAGCGCTGCGGTCCACGGGGTGGATTGCCCGCCGAACACCACGGCGTGCGGCTCGTTAACAAGCCTGGACAAGAAAGGTGTGGTACTGGTCATCATTGTTCCTTTGCTGGTTTCCATTCGATTCGTGTGTTGTTGATTGGTGTGGTTGACATTGTCGGAAGCATTGCCGGAAGCGCTTACATCGGCTGGTTGCCGTGATGCTTGTCGACCGGCCGGTGGCGGCGTTTGCCGGCGAGCGTGCGCAGGGCTCCGGCGATTGCCTCCCTTGTCTGCTCGGGGTCGATCATCGCGTCAATCTGCCCGGTTTCCATCGCAAGATTCGCGTTGACGGTCGTAGCCTCATAGTCGGCCACGTACTTCGCACGCAGCGCTTCCACGTCCTGCCCGCGTTCCTTGGCTTTCTGCAGATCCTTGCGATGAATGATGTTGACCGCGCCTTGGGCGCCGAGCACCGCGATCTGGCTGGACGGCCAAGCGAGGTTAACGTCCGCGCCAATCGCCTTGGAACCCATGACGATGTAGGCGCCGCCGAAGGCCTTGCGCAGGATCACCGTCACCATCGGCACCTGCGCGTTCGCATACGCGTAAATCACTTTCGCGCCGCGGCGGATGATGCCCGCATGCTCCTGGTCGCTGCCCGGCTTGTATCCGGGGGTGTCCACGAGGGTGATGACCGGCAGGTTGAACGCGTCGCACAAGCGCACGAAACGCGCGACTTTCTCAGAAGATTCCACGTCGAGGATGCCGGCGAGCACATTCGGCTGGTTGGCGACCACACCGACCGGGTGGCCTTCGATACAAGCGAAACCGACGACCGCGGATTTCGCGTACAGTTCCTGCACTTGGACGAATTCGCCGTAGTCGACGATGCAGTGAATGACGTCGAGCATGTCATACGGTTGACGGTCGCTGTCCGGCACGATCGTCGAAACGCGCGAGGCGGCCGCCTGGTCGGCATGGGTGGATGCGTAGGCGAACACCGGGGGCTCGCTGAGGCAGTTCGACGGCAGATAGGCGAGCACAGTACGCGCGTAATCAATCGCGTCGGCCTCGTCTTCGCCGAGATAATGCGCGACGCCGGAGACCACGTTGTGCACGTAGCCGCCGCCCAGATCCGCCATGCTGATCGTCTCGCCGGTGGACGCCTTGACGACGTTCGGCCCGGTGACGAACATGTCGGAGTTCTCACGCGTCATGATGATCAGGTCGGTCAACGCCGGGCAGTACACGGCGCCGCCCGCGCATGGGCCGAGGATGATGGAGATCTGCGGGACAAAACCGCTCGCCTCACAGGTTTTCTTGAAAATCCGCCCGTACTGGCTCAGCGCGGCGACCCCCTCCTGGATGCGCGCGCCGCCGGAATCGATGAGCGCGACAATCGGCACTTTGAGGCTGATGGCCATATCCATCAGGTGGCAGATCTTCTCGCCTTCAGCCACGCCGAGCGTGCCGCCGCGCACCGAGAAGTCCTGCGCATACACGGCGACCGTGCGCCCGTACACTTTGCCGAACCCGGTGATGACGGCCGAACCGGCAACCCCCTTGTTGATGTCGCCGCCGATGAAACGGCCGATTTCCTGGAAACTGTCGGCGTCGAACAACAGGTCGAGGCGTTCGCGGGCCGTGCCTTTGCCTTTGGCATGCTGGCGTTCGCGGGCGTGCTCCTCGGCGGCACGCGCGAGTTCGGCGGCCCGCCCCACAGCGGGGCGGATCGGCTGAGTCACGTCATGCGCCGTGGAGTCCACAAGTGTCGTGGAGTCCGCCGGCGCCGCGGTTGTCTGCGCTGCGGTCAGTGTGCTGCTCATTGCCGGTCTCCTTCCGCATCCTTGTCCGTCGATGTCCCGGATGCCTGTGCGCCTTCGGCGGCGTGGATGTCAAGCTCGACAAGCGTCTGCCCGCCTTCGACACCATCCGCCGGGCCGACGCAGATCTTCTTGACCGTACCGTTGACCGGCGCGTACACGTAGTTCTCCATCTTCATGGATTCGAGCACGACCAACAGGTCGCCCTTGGAGACGCTCTGGCCTTCCGCCACGTTGACGCGGGTGACAATCGCCTGCATCGGCGAGGAGATGATGCCGCTTTTCGCGCCGTCATCCACCTTCGGCTTGCCGATATCATGCAATCCTTGACCGCGCAACGGCTGGGTGGCGCGTCGCGCGGACCGTGCGCGGGCGGCACCTGTCAGCCCGTCGACAATCGTCTGGGGGACAGTGAGTTTGACGCGCTTATCATTGACTTCGATGACGAAGGAATCGCTGGCAGTAGCCTTCTCCCCGGCCCCTCCGGCCACGGATGCGGGCTGTCCGGCACCTGCGGCCGCGGGTTCGCGGTTGAGATACTTACGTTCCAGCCATTTGGTGGACACGCTGAACGGATGCTGTTCGGCGGTGAATTCAGGATCATTGAAAATCTGCTCGAACAGGCTCGCCGGCGACGGCACGCCTTCGATACGTAGCTCGCCGAGGGCGCGACGCACACGGGCGACCGCAGTCGCGCGGTCCTGCGCGGTGACGACGAGCTTGCCCATCAGAGAATCGAACTTCGGCGAAATCGTGTCTCCCGCCTTAACCCCGGAATCCACGCGAATCCCCGGTCCGGCCGGCCATTGCAGCCCGGTGAGTGTGCCGGAGCTCGGCGTCAGGTTCGTCGCGGGGTCCTCGCAGGTGATGCGCAGCTCGAAGCTGTGGCCGCGGATGCTCTCCGGGCGGGTCAGGTGCCCGCCGGCGGCAATCGTCAATTGTTCACGCACCAGATCAAGCCCGCACACCTGCTCGCTGACCGTATGCTCGACCTGCAGACGCGGGTTGACTTCCAGGAAGTACACCTTGCCCTGTTCGGTGAGCATGAACTCGCAGGTGCCGAGCCCCACATAATCTACCGCCTCGAACAGGCCGCGCGAGTAGCGTTCCAGCGCTTCAAGCGCTTTCGGCGGTATGAAGGGGGCGGGAGCCTCCTCGATGAGTTTCTGGTTGCGCCGCTGCACCGAGCAGTCACGCGTCGAATACACGACGAACTCGCCGTGGCTGTCACGCCCGCACTGGGTTTCCACATGCCGCGCCTTGTCGATGAACCGTTCGACGAAATACTCGTCCAGATCCCCGCCCTGGAGCGCATCATGGCTTAAGTAGAAGCTGCGCAGCTCGTCGTCGTTGTGCACGATGGTGATGCCGCGGCCACCACCACCGTCCGTGCGTTTCATCATGATCGGATAGCCGTGCGTCTGCGCGAAATCAAGCAGCTCACGCATATCCTTGACCGGCTCGGAAATACCGGGGACGGGCGGGACCTTCGCGCGGGCGGCGACCCGGCGGGCGGTGATCTTGTCGCCCAGATCGACCAGGGCCTTGGGGTCGGGGCCCACCCAGACGGCACCCGCCTCGCGGACCTTGGTCGCGAATGACGGCACCTCGGAAAGGAACCCATAACCGGGGTGCACCGCGTCGGCACCGCTCCTGTGCAGAATGCCGACCAGCAGGTCCTCGTTGAGATACGTGTCGCGGTAGGTGTCGCCGGGCAGCAGGTAGGCTTCGTCCGCCATATCCACATATTGTTCGTCGCGATCCTGTTCGGCGTACACGGCGACCGTACGGATGCCCATCTCGCGGGCGGTGCGCACGACGCGCAGCGCGATTTCGCCGCGGTTCGCCACCAGAAGTTTGCTGACATTATTGACCATACGTTCCAACCTATGCCGCGAGACTTGCGCCCGACGGGGGCATGGACGACAAAGAATCGGCAATCTTTTTGTAACCCTCCACAAACGTCACCGTAAGCTGGCTTGCGATTTTCGGCGGTATTCCGCCATTGAGCGCTTTCGTCGCAACCGGCCGGACACATCTGCGACATTGGCGGGCGTAATCGGGTCCATAGAATGATGGCCAGCACGCCCCTGACCGGGCATTGCATGAAAGTTGCATGAAAGGAAGGGATTCCTATGTCACATCAGACACCATCCGCCGCACTGGCTTCCGCGGCCCCTACCACCGCTCGCCGCCTGCTGCGTTCGGCAGGCATGTCGCTGCTGTTCGCGCTGCTGCTGTGGGCCGCGGCCGCCGCCGGGCGCATCCCGATTCCCGGCACTCCGGTCGGCATCACCTTGCAGACCTTCGTCCTGATGCTTGCCGCGTTGAGTCTTGATTGGCGCGAAGCCGGTGGCGCAGTCGTGCTGTACCTGCTCGCTGGCGCTGCAGGACTGCCGGTGTTCTCGGGCGGCATGTCCACGCTGGCGCTGGTCGGCCCGAGCGCCGGCTTTCTGTTCGGCTTCCTGCCGGGCGTGATCGTCGCTTCCCTGCTCAAGGGCAAAGCACGCGGCACGGGTGCACGTGGCTACTGGCTGACCGCCGCGAGATATTTCGGCGCCTCGCTGGTCGGCTGCGTGGTGATTGTGTACGCCTTCGGTGTGAGCATTCAGGCGATGCTCACACATGTTCCGCTGAGCGCTGTGGCGCTTGCTTCGCTCGGGTTCGCCGGCGGCGACCTGCTCAAGGCGGTTGTCGCCTCTGCAGCCGTCAGCGGGCTGTCCTCGCGTATCGCCCGTGACGCCAAGTGATGTCGAAGAACGTCAGATAATGTCAAATAACGGCAAGTAACGGCTGGGCGCGCTAGTTGCACCAGTCGATAACGAAAGGCCGCCGCCCCGATTGCGTGGGGCGGCGGCCTTTCGCATATGTGCATGCGTTGTCTGTCACCGCTGCGGACAGCAGGCCTTCAGCTGGCGGTCAGTGAGTCATCAGTGGCCCATCAGTCAAGAACACCGACATCACCGGTCGTCACCGTATGCTCGACTCCCTCGTCGTCCACAATGGCCAGTGAGGCGTCTGGATTGATGCGGATAGCGCGCCCGACAATCGTCTCGCCCCCTACAAGTCTGGCTTCCACTCTCCTGCCGAGTGTCCAGCTCACCTGCCGGGTTTCCTCAAGCAGCTGGGCGGCGTAGGCCTTGCGATCACGCACAAACCGGGCGATACGCTCACGCAGGCCGGCTGTGATTCCTGCCGCGATGAGGTCACGCAGCACTTGCACGTCCGACAGCGGGTCGACATGCAGCTGCAAGGATGTGGATTGCGGGGTCGGCAGGCTTTCCGCGCGCAGGGCGAGATTGATGCCGATGCCGATGATCACACCGGTGCGATGCTCATCCAAGGGCACGAGCTGCACCAGAATCCCGCCGAGTTTCAGGCCATGGCAGAAAATGTCGTTCGGCCATTTGATAGCCAGCGTGCAATCCTGCTGACGCGGACGGGCGCCGCTGGAGAACACCGCCGACCGAATCGCGTCGCATGAAGCGAGACCGGCGAGTGTCGGCAGCCACCCGTTGACCGTGTCATCAGCCACGACATCGGCGGGCATCACCGTGACGAACGACACCGTGAAGGACTCCCCCGGACGGTTCACCCACGCGCGCCCCAGCCGGCCGTGACCGCCGGTCTGGTAGTCCGCGGCAATCACCGTGATTTTCCCGTCATCCGCCGGGTCGCCCCCGATCCGCCCATCAGCGAGCATCTCGCAGGCGAGCGTGTTCGTCGAATCCACCTCGGCAAGCGCGATCAGCTGGTCAGCCTCCTGTTCGGTCCGCGGCATGCGCGGAACCGTCCCCTGTTTCGTCATCATGGCACCAGCCTACCGCCGAACAACGCGTTTTTCGCGGATGTACGCGCCGGATGTACCCAAGTTGCGGATTGACCGCGGCTGCGGAACCGGCAGGCGGCCAGGACGCGTTGCCCACCAAGCCGGCCACTGTGTGAGCGGATCCTCACACAACCACCTCCACGGCTACGCCCGCGGCCATCGTGCGCCTCTCCTGCGCCCAGCCCCGGCTCCTTGCGTCAGACTACAATGCTCAAACATGACCGAAGCCACGCGAACCTCGAGAGCCACGACCACACCATCCGTGCAACCCGATCAAGCGGCAAAGCGTTCCAAGGCCACGACGGGCAGGCATTCCTCGCACCGCGCGCTGGCCGGCGCCATCGCCCGGTGGACGCTGGCGATCCTCGCCGTCCTGTGGCTGAGTTTCTGCACGGCGATTGGACCGTTCTATTGGTACGGCGGCAGCATCGCCGACTGGGGATTCGTCAACACCATCTATTTCCTGCTCGCCCTAGCCATCTACCTGATGCTGCTCATCGCATTGGTGCACGTCGGCGGCGGGCTTGCGGCCATCCCCTCATCCGTTCGCTCCGCCTGTCGTCGGGTGGCGGCGGCAATCGGAACCTTCTGCCACACTGGATGGCGGCGGAACATCAGCAAGCCATGGCACGCCTTGGCACGCCTGTGGCGGCGATTTACAGCCACACGATTCGCGCATGCCGTCGGACGTTGCTGGACCGCCGTCCGCACGTATATCCCGCGCATCATCATGCGGTGCACACGCAGTTGGATCGGCCTCGCGCTCATCATGTTCATCGGATGGCTGTGGGTGCCTGTCACCCTGCTGTCCGCGTTCGGCGCCGACATCCGCTCGCAAGTGCGGGAATTCAGCTGGGCATGGAACCAATGGACGGGCTTGCAACAGCCGTATACCGGGTTCTTCGCCTTCGTCCCGATGGATATCTACCCGACCGCGCACTACCTGTGGCCGCAAGACCCGACCTATCTGACGGATCAGCACAATCTCGTGCTCACCGTGTTCTACGGTGCCGTCGCCGCCGCATCCCGGTATTTCACTGGTTCAAACGATGCAGGATATGTCGTGCTGTCCTCGTTGCAGTTCCTGTTCGCGGTGTTCTGCTGTTCGGCCACGATGCACCGATTCCTCAACCTGCCGTGGCTTGGACCTGAATCCGGGAAGGACACCGAGGCCACCGTTGTCCCGAACAGCGAACCAGGGAGTACACCCGGGGATTATCCGCATGCCGTCGCGCAGGCTGGCGTATGGCAGCGCACCATCATCATCCTGTTCTTCCTGCTGTGCCCGATCGCGGTGTTCTCCACTATCAGCCTGACGAAATCACCGCTGTTCGCCTTCGCATTCGTCTGGTGGTTCGGCATCGCCTACCAGCTGCATATGACACGCGTCAAGCGCGGCGAGACACCCCGTCGGCTGCCCGCACGTACCCTCGCCGCATTCATCGCGAGCGCCTGCGTCATGCTGATTAGCGCGAAATACGCGTGGTACATTCTCCTCGCGCAGACGGTCATTATGCTCATCACCGACCGCGGGCGCTGGAAGACCTACATCGCTGCCCTGCTGCTGCCGGCGGTCATCCTGCATGGAGGCCTGGTCCTTCTGGTATCTACCGGCAAGGTCATCAACGGCGACCCGATCGAAAGCCGCGGCATCCAGCTGCAGCAAATCGCGCGCGTTGCCCGACGCAATCCCGAAGGCATACCCAAGGACGCGGCGGACAAGCTCGCCCCGATCTTCAACCTTGACCAGATGGGCGAATCCTACTTCCAGCAGGACGCCGACCCGGTGAAATCCTCCGGGATCCAATCCAAGAAAGTCAGCTATCGTTGGCGTTCCGTCACGAAAGAGGATATGGCTGATTTCAACAGCGCGTGGTGGCAGATCGTCAAGGCGAACCCGGTCATCGCGGCGGATGCGTTCTTCGCCGAATGCTTCGGCTATTTCGACATCGCCGATCTGCCGTATGTCTCCATGGACTATTACGTGACCAGCGATTACGTGGTGAACAACACCGAATGGATCAAGGACTGGCAGCCACAATGGCGTGAGAATATCGCGAGGTTCGCGCGCGACTGGGGCAAGATCCCCGTGCTCGGATGGGTCACGCACGGCAATTTCTATGTCATTTTGACCCTGCTGTTCGGCGCCGCGGAAGTGGTCCGCCGCCGTTGGCGCACTTTGGCGTGGCATATGCCGTTGTTGCTGCTCATGGGCGTGATGATCACGTCGCCGGCAAACAACTTCGAACGCCATATGCTTCCGCTGACTTTCGTGTTCTGTTTCGTCGCGTTGACCTACTGGCGCGAGTCCAGGGGTTGCCATGAAACGCGTATCGCCGGGCCCGAGGACAGTGCGGGTGGACATCACCGTGACACTGAATCCGGGCGGGACTAGGCTGGCACTATGGTTTCCGTTTCTGCACGCTCCGGGTCAGGCTCCGATCGCAAGGATTTGCTTGACCTGTTGATGGCCCGTCTCGCCGTGCTATTGGGAGACGATGTGCTGGAACGCGACCGGCCGGCCGACGTTGCCGGAACCGGTGTTGTGGGAACGACAGATGAAACCGCCGGAACAGCCGGAGCACCCGGAACTGCTGACCAATCGAATGCTGCCGCGGCAACGGCACCAGGGTCGCCACACCCTGCCGACGCCCGGACCCTGCTCGAATCCATTGTGTTCGCATGTCTCGCGGAAAGCACGGACGACGAGCGGGTCGTCTCGCTGATGCATACGCTTGGATGGCCTGCGCATTATGTCTGCTGCAGCATCGCCGGCACTCCCCCGGCGCACGATGTCGCCTCGTGCGCGGCGTCAATCCGGAGCCAATTGCCGCCTCATGCCGACGGTACCCCGCAGGATTGTCTGATCGGCGAGCATGACGGGAATCTGGTGGCGTTGGTGCGCGTCGATGACGGAACCAGCCCGGACCAAGTCGCGCATATCGCCGAAACGTGTTTCGATGGGCATGAGCCGATTTGTCTCGGGCCAACCCGGCAGAATGCCGACGGTGCATCCCGCGCCATCCGGGCCGTCATCAACGCCCTGTTCGCGCTCAACGCCTGCACGCGCGAAGTGCCGCAACCCATGCGATGCGAGGACCTGCTTCCGGAACGTGCCCTCATGGGCGATGAGGATGCGCGCGACGAGCTAATCACATCAATCTACGAGGCGCTCAAAGGCGACAATCCCAATGATCCGACACTCCAAACGGTCAGCATTTTCCTTGATTCCGGCGCTTCGCTGGATGCGACCGCCCGGGCGCTGAGTGTCCACCCGAATACCGTGCGGTACCGGCTCAAACGGGCCACGGAAATTTGCGGTTGGGATGCAACCGATACACGCGAGGCATATGTGCTCTCGACGGCGATTACGCTCGGACGGCTACGCGATGCCGGTTTGTGGCGCGATGACGGTACGCTGTAGGGTGTACCGCCGACTTCCCGGACACCTTCTGGGAATCCTTTGTTATTGTCATCCTGACAACTTCGGAACTGACACCGACAATTCCGACCTTAGTAACCCGGACGTGCCGGACTACGAAGTACTGGACACGAATCTGCTGGGCTCTGACAGCTGGGGCACGAAAGACCTACTGAAAAGACCCGCCCCCCATAAAAATGGGAAAGCCCCATGCACACCGGCAATCGGCATGTATGGGGCTTGTGCGTTCTCGTTCCGCCCTAGGCTCGAAATAACGGACGGAACCAGAAATCAGGCGAGTGTCGCGGTATCCAGCGGGATGCCGGGGCCCATCGTGGAAGTGATGGTCGCCTTGGTGATGTAGCGGCCTTTCACGGTGGACGGCTTGAGACGCTTGATCTCGTCAGCCACTGCCTTGAAGTTCTCGTCAAGAGCCTTCTCTTCGAAGGACATCTTGCCGATCAGGAAGGACAGGTTGCCGTGCTTGTCCACACGGAACTCAATCTTGCCGCCCTTGATATCCTTGACAGCCTTGGTGACATCCATGGTCACGGTGCCGGTCTTCGGGTTCGGCATCAGGCCACGCGGGCCGAGAATACGGCCGAGACGGCCAACCTTGCCCATCATGTCCGGGGTAGCCACGACAGCGTCGAAATCGAGGAAGCCGTCCTGGACCTTCTGCACGAGATCGTCATCGCCAACGATGTCGGCGCCGGCCTCGGTGGCCTCGGTGGCCTTCGGGCCGCGGGCGAACACGAGGACCTTGGCGGTCTTACCAGTGCCGTTCGGCAGGTTGACGACGCCGCGCACGAGCTGGTCGGCCTTGCGCGGATCCACGTTCAGACGGTACACGGCTTCGATGGTTTCATCGAAACCACGCTTCGGCATGCTCTTGAGCAGAGCGATCGCCTCAGGAGCGGTGTACAGGTTGTTACGATCGACCTTCTCGGCCGCCTCGCGGTACTTCTTGGAGTGCTTCTTAGCCATCTGTCCTTCTCCTCTCAGTCGGTGACCGTGATGCCCATGGAGCGGGCGGTACCTTCGATGATCTTCATGCCAGCCTCGACGTCGCGGGCGGACAGATCAGGCATCTTGATCTCGGCGATTTCGCGGACCTGAGCCTTGGTGACGGTACCGACCTTGTGGGTCAGCGGGTTCTCGGTGCCCTTCTGGATACCGGCGGCCTTCTTCAGCAGAGCTGCGGCCGGCGGGGTCTTGAGCACGAAGGTGAAGGAACGATCTTCGTAAACGGTGATCTCAACAGGGACGACCTGGCCCATCTTGTCCTGCGTGGCCGCGTTGTAGGCCTTGCAGAAGTCCATGATGTTGACGCCATGCGAACCCAGAGCCGGACCCAGCGGCGGGGCGGGGTTCGCCTTGCCAGCCTGGATCTGAAGCTTGATCAGCGCTGTGACTTTCTTCTTAGGAGCCATTGTCTGGTTCTTCTTTCTGTGAAGCGGTGGTTACGGTCGCCACGCACGAGGCGCAGTCTCCTCCCGCAACGTTCATTGCTGTGCTGTGCTAGCGGGTCTCCCCTCCAGACACAAACATCACCATTATGCTCGTTTGTCTCGACAACATCAGTGTCGCCACGCCCATGATGCGGTGCGGCACGAAGACACCGACCGCGCCGTGACAATCACCACCCAGAACTCCTCCTCCCCACAAACCAGCTACGCTCAGCCCCACCCAACGTAACCAGATTGGATGTGCCGAGCACAATGACAATGGCGGCGGCACCCGGTGAGGTGCCGCCGCCATTGAGTACGAACGGATTGTTCGGCTTCAGTCGATCTTCTCGACCTGTCCGAAGCCGAGCTCCACAGGCGTGTCACGACCGAAGATGGACACGAGCACGGTGAGCTTCTGCGTGGTCGGCTCGACGTCGGAAACCACAGCCGGCATGGTCGCGAACGGGCCGTCGGTGACGGTGACCTGATCGCCAACCGCATAGGAGACTTCGAGCTTGCGCTTCTTCGCAGCAGCGGGCTTGTCTCCTGCCGCCTTCAGCGCTTCGGAAGCAATCATCGGAGCCATCATCTGCACGACTTCCTCGCGCGACAGCGGTGCCGGATCCTTGGTCGGGCCGACGAAGCCGGTCACGCCCTCGGTTTCACGCACGATACGACGAGCGTCCTCATCCGGCCACATACGAATCAGCACATAGCCAGGCACGCGGACGCGGGTGATGACCTTCTTGCCCTTTTCGGTGTGCTTCTCGACCTCTTCCATCGGCACTTCCACCTGGAAGATCTGATCCTCGAGACCGAAGCTCTGCACACGGGATTCGATGTTGGTCTTCACGCGCTTTTCATAGCCGGAGTACGTATGCAGCACATACCACTTGCCGTCGAGTGTGCGAAGGCTCTTGGAGAACTCTTGGACAGCCTTGGTGCCGGCATCCTCAGCCGGTTCGTCTTCATTGGCTTGCGTCTGATCGGACTCGCCTTCGGATGCTTCGGCAGCATCCGTCGCCTCGGCATCACCAGCGGCCTGCTCCGGCTCGGCGCCCTGGGCGTCGTCCGCGGCGGGCTGGGCGTCAGCTTCCGACGCCACCTGCTGCTGGGCCGCAGGAATATCACCGTTCGCTGCATCCTCATCGGATACCACGTCTGGCAACGAATCCAGATTCTCGAGATTCACTTCATCATCCATGCTTACTTAACCTTCGTGTGTACGGATCAGCCGAAAACGAGCAACACGAGCTTGCCCAAGCCAAAGTCCATGGCAGTGACCAGGGCCATCAGCACCAGCACAAACACGAACACCGCGAACGACCAAGAGAACAGCTCTTTGCCGGTAGGGGTCACAACCTTGCGCAGCTCATTGAACGTCTGCTTGATATACAAGCCGATCCGCATGAAAATATTGGGCTTACGCGGCTTGTCTGTACGTGCCTTGGCCATTTCCATCCTTCGCTCGGCTACTGAACATCCAAAAGACTGGCAGGGACGGCGGGACTCGAACCCACAACCTACGGTTTTGGAGACCGTTGCGCTACCAATTGCGCCACATCCCTAGGTGAACTCTGCTCATTCTATCGAAACGACGGGACTGAGCAAAACCGCCAAGAGGTCATCTTAGCGGGTACTCGCGATTTAGTCCAATCGGGTTCCGCCACACGCGTCATACCGCCGAAAATCAGAGTGTCGAAATGGCGCGGGCACCGACGCGACTGCAGCATCGGCGTAAACGACAAGTGCCCGGCCACGACCCACGCCGTGACCGGGCACCGCACCCCCTACCGGGAATCAGCCAATCCACTCCTTGAAGTAGCGCATGCCCTTGGCCAGATCCTCGTCGGAAAGCGCATAGGAGAAGCGCAGGTAGCCGGGAGCGCCGAAGGCCTCGCCCGGAACTGCGGCGACATGGCCTTCGTCAAGCAGCAGCGCGGCGAATTCCTGCGACGTATGGGCAACCGAACCTTTTGCGCCCAGCGGCTTGCCGAGCAGCTCCTCGATATTCGCAAACGCATAGAACGCGCCGGTCGGCATCGGGCAATGCACGCCCGGAATCTCGTTGAGGGCGGCGACAATGGCGCGACGGCGCTTGTCGAAGGCCTCACGCATCGCGGCCACGGCGGACAGGTCGCCAGCGACGGCGGCGAGCGCGGCACGCTGGGAGACATTGGCGACATTCGACGTCATATGGCTTTGCAGCTTGGTCTGCGCCTTGGCGACCTCGAGCGGGGCGACGGTCCAGCCGACGCGCCAGCCGGTCATCGCATACGTCTTCGCCACGCCGTTAAGCACGAGTAGCTGGTTGCGCACTTCGGGCACCTCGGCGCCGACATAAGCGGTCTTCACGCCGTCATAGTTGAGGTGTTCGTAGATTTCATCGGAAACGACCCACACGTGGTGTTCCACGGCCCACTCGCCGATCGCCTTGATGGTTTCACGGCTCCACACGGCACCGGTCGGGTTGGATGGCGAGGTGATGATGATTGCCTTGGTGCGATCGGTACGCGCCGCTTCGATTTTGTCGATATCCGGTTCGAAGCCCTGCTCGGCGCCGGAGAACACCGGAACCGGCTTGCCGCCAGCGAGCTTGACGACCTCAGGATAGCTGGTCCAATACGGGGCGGGGATAATGACTTCGTCACCGGGATTGAGCAACAGCTGGAATACCTCGTACACAGACTGTTTGCCGCCGTTGGTGACCACGACTTGGTCAGGCGAGACCTCGTAGCCGGAATCGCGCAGCGTCTTGCGCGCGATCGCCTCACGCAGCTCGGGCAGACCGGCCGTCGGAGTGTAGCGGTGGTTCTTCGGGTCACGGCATGCAGCTGCCGCGGCGTCGACGATGTAATCAGGGGTGGGGAAATTCGGCTCGCCTGCACCGTAGGCCACGATGTCGATGCCCTGCGCCTTCATCGCCTTCGCCTTCGAATCGACAGCGAGGGTCGCGCTGGGGGCGACATTGTTGACACGGTCGCTCAGGTTCTGCCAGTCAGCCATAGTCATGGCCTCTACTGTAATCGCTACGGGCGAAAACCGTCCCGCTGCCGCGACACGCACTCGTACGGCACAACGGGACGGTCGCGGTATGGCCGCTGCCAACGGGACGCCTCCATATGCCAGACATAGCACGAAATCACGAAATGACAGTCAAACGACAGTCACGAAATGGCAGTCACACCGCCACTCCAATCGCGCGAAGCATATGATGACGATTCGTGCGAATCCCACAAATCGCGCAAATCCCACAAATTCCGTAGATTACACAAGAACGAGATTATCGCGATGCACAAGCGGATGCGCGTATTCGTCGCCGAAGAAACGCCGCAGCTGCGCGGTGTTGCGCCCCAGCATGCGCGGGATTTCCTCGGAATCGTAGCCGGAGAGCCCCTTGGCAATATGCTTGCCGGACTCGTCGTCAATCCAGATCGGGTCGCCTGCGGAAAAATCGCCACGCACCTCGAGAACGCCGGCGCTCAGCAGGCTCGCACGGCCGGCACGCACGGCTTGTGCGGCTCCCGTGTCCACGACAAGCACGCCACGCGGATGCGACGCGAATTTAATCCACAGCCGCCTCGACGAACCACGCCGCTTGATGGGCGCGAACGCCGTACCCACCGGGTCGCCCATCAAGGCCGGCCCTGCATTCGCAGCACAGGTGAGCACCGCAGGAATGCCCGAGACCGCGGCCATATGGGCGGCTTCCAACTTGGTGACCATGCCTCCGGTACCGACGCCAGAGGAGCTGCCCGCGACTTTGACCTCATTGAGCGCGCGCTCAACATCGGGTACGAAGTCGATTTTCTTCGAACCGGGTTGGCTCGGGGGCGCGGTATACAAGGCGTCCACGTCTGTGAGCAGCACGAGGGCGTCCGCGCGCACGATATTCGCCACCAGCGCGGACAGGCGGTCGTTGTCACCGAACCGGATTTCGTTATTCGCCAGGGCATCGTTCTCGTTGACGACCGGCACGACGCCCAAATCAAGCAGACGATCCAAGGTGCGCTGCGCGTTGTGGTATTGCGTCGCCCTGATCGTGTCCTCCGCGGTGATGAGGATTTGGCCGACCCGGATGCCGAAACGGCTGAACGACACCTCATACCGGGCCATGAGCAGTCCCTGGCCGACGGATGCGCACGCCTGCTGCGTTGCGATATCGGCCGGCCGGCGTTCGAAGCCAAGCGGCCCGAATCCGGCAGCGATAGCGCCCGATGACACAAGGACGATGCGCGCCCCTTGCAACCGCGCGCATGCGAGTGCCGCGACCAGCGCGTCCAGTTTCGCCGGGTCAAGATGCCCCGAAGGCTTGGTCAGCGAACTGGAACCGACCTTGACCACAATCGTCTGCGCTTGCGCGATGGACCGTCTGACTCTCTCATGCGTGGGCTGTGCCATTACTCCCCGGCTTCCTCGCTGTCCTGCTCCTGGTCGTCACCGGCCTCGCCACGTCCGAACAGACTTTCGCGGTCATGACGGTCGTCGTCCACGCTCGGATCGGCCCAGTGGCCGGCCTTGCGTTCCGCCATCATCGCCTCGCGCACAGCCGCGCGGGCATCCATCATCTCGTGGTATTCGCGTCGGCGTTCCGCATTCGTACGGCGCTGGGCACGCGGATCATTCGCCTCGAGGCGCAGATCCTTGCCGCGCGAGCCCAGTTGCGAGCCGTCCAGCATCTCGGCGCCCGCCGCGATGGTCGGATCCCAGTCAAAGGCGACCGCGCGGTCGCCCCGCCCGATGCGCACCTCGTCGCCCGCATGCGCGCCTTGGCGCCGCAGCTCGTCCTCGACACCAAGCTTGGCCAGCCGATCGGCGAGATAGCCGACGGCTTCGTCATTGTCAAAGTTCGTTTGGACGACCCAACGTTCCGGTTTGGTGCCGGTGACGGTGTACCACACGTCGCCGTTGCGGTTCGTTTCGCGCTCGACCTTGAAATCAGCCTCAGCAGCCGCAGCAGGGCGTCTGCGACCCTTGCGTTCGAGCGGCTTGATGACGACGCGCTCGTCCTCCTGCTCCTGCTCGCGGCGCGCAACCTCCTTGCGCATCTGGGTGACCAGCTCGCCGAGGGCATACCCGAGTTCTTTGAGGCCGGCGTGCGAAGCGGTGGACACCTCGAACACGCGCAACCCCATCTTCTCGAATTCGGGACGCACAAAGTCCGCGAGTTCCTTGGCTTCAGGCACATCGACCTTGTTGAGCACGATGATGCGCGGACGATCGGGAATCGGAATCGCACCCACCGGCAGTTCCAGCTTGTCCGCGTACTGGGCGAGCTCATGTTCGAGCGCGTGGTAGTCGGACACCGGGTCGCGGTCAGGTTCGAGGGTCGCGCAGTCGATCACATGCACGATGATTTCTGTACGCTCGATATGGCGCAGGAATTCCAAGCCAAGCCCCTTGCCTTCGGATGCGCCCGGGATCAGACCCGGCACATCCGCGATGGTGTACCGGTAATCGCCGGCCATGACCACGCCGAGATTCGGCACCAGCGTGGTGAACGGGTAATCGGCGATTTTCGGCTTGGCGGCACTCATTGCTGCGACCAAGCTGGATTTGCCCGCCGAGGGGAAGCCAACGAGCGCGACGTCCGCAATGGACTTAAGCTCGAGGACGACATCGCGTTCCTCACCGGGCTCACCAAGCAAGGCGAAGCCCGGAGCGCGACGCGTACGGTTCGCCAGCGCGGCGTTGCCGAGCCCGCCCGCACCGCCCGCAGCGGCGACGAACCGGTCCCCCACATGCCGCAGATCCGCAAGCAGTTCGCCGGGGCGCTTCGTCTGGCCCTTGGCACCTTTCGCAGTGAAAATCATCGTACCAACCGGTACCGGCAGAATCAGGTCCTTGCCTTTCGAGCCATCTTTCGTATCTCCCAAGCCCATGGTGCCGCTGTCGGCTGTGCGGTGGGGAATGAACCGGTAATCCAGCAGGCTGTTCGCGTTCTCATCCGCCACAAAGATGACGGAACCGCCGTCGCCGCCATTGCCGCCGTTGGGGCCGGCAAGCGGCTTGTATTTCTCGCGCCTGATGCCTGCGGAGCCGTTGCCCCCGTCGCCGCCCTTGACATGGACGGTCACCCGATCAACAAAATCTGCCATAGTGTCACCTTACGTCGTCCGACCGCCGGTGAACGCACAAGACGGACGGGAATTCATGGATAATCAACGATACCGCCATACCGCGATATCATGCGCGATGCGCCCTAAGACTGAGCCCGCAGCGATACGGAACCACCGTCACGACGCGACACACTGGAACAGCCGCGTCACAAGCCGCGCCGGAAGTCACCCCGAAAACCGCGCCGCGAGCACACTGGGCAATAAAAAAGCCGCGTCCGACAACGGGCGCGGCTTCAGGTATTGATGCGTCAGGCGGTGACGACGTCGACGACCTTACGGTCACGACGGACACCGAACTTCACGCTGCCGTCCTTGAGGGCGAACAGGGTGTGGTCCTTGCCCATGCCGACGTTCTCGCCGGGATGGAACTTGGTGCCGCGCTGACGGACGAGGATGTTGCCGGCGAGCACGGACTCGCCGCCGAACTTCTTCACACCGAGGTATTGAGGCTGCGAATCGCGCCCGTTACGTGAGCTGGAAGCGCCCTTCTTATGTGCCATGATCTAATTCCTTTCGGTCCTCAAGAACGCTCAGGCGATCTCGGTGATCTTGACGAGGCTGAGCTTCTGACGATGGCCCTTACGACGGGTCACGCCAGTCTTGTTCTTGTACTTCATGATGTTGATCTTCGGGCCCTTGGCTTCGTCGTTCACGACTTCGCCCTTCACGGAGACCTTGGCAAGGTCCTTGGCGGCAAGGGTGACCTTGGAGCCGTCGACTACGAGCGCGACCGGGAACTCCACGGTATCGCCCTGCTTTGCATCGAGACGGTTGACCAGGATGACGTCACCGACCTCGACCTTTTCCTGATGGCCACCGGCCTTCACAATCGCGTACATATTCCGTTCCTTATGTTGTGGAAAGCTTACTGTCCAGCGCGTTCGAGCCTCCGGCCAGACACCAACTCTCAAAACTACACCGACCCGCGTACATCCGTCAAGTCGATGAAACAACGCGTGTCAGCCTTCGGACACCGGTCTCGTATCGGTGCCCGAAGGCCGTCAGTCACCGTTCAGTGGCACCGTCCGTATTGTCGGCATCGACTGCCGAGTCTGCCGAGTCATCAGCCTGTGAGGCGGCATTGCGCTCGGCGCGCTCCGTGTTTTCTGCGTTCTCGGCGTTATTCGCTGCGACCGCCGCCGCGGCGATCTGTGCAAGCTTGGCCTTGACCGCCGGGCTCGAGCCCTTCGGCGCCTGCACCTCGGGAGTGCCGTGACCGTGCTTGTTCGTCTTGACGAACGGATCGCCGCCCTTCATCGCGTACGGATCGTCATACTCGGCACTGACCGTCGGCTCGTCATGGATGATGAAGCCGCGGCCCTTGCACGTCGGGCACTCCTCCGAGAAAGCCTCGACCAAGCCCTGGCCGATGCGCTTGCGCGTCATTTGCACCAAACCGAGCGAAGTGACCTCAGCGACCTGATGCTTGGTACGGTCACGCGCCAGGCACTCGACTAAGCGGCGCAGCACCAAGTCACGGTTCGCGGGCATCACCATATCGACATAGTCGATCATGATCATGCCGCCGATGTCACGCAGACGCAGCTGGCGGGCGATTTCCTCGGACGCCTCCAGATTGCACCGGGTGACCGTCTCTTCAAGACTCTTGCCTTTACCGATGAACCGGCCGGTATTCACGTCGATCGTGGTCATCGCCTCAGTGCGGTCGATGACGATCGAACCGCCGGACGGCAAGTAGACCTGACGTTCCATGCCCTTGCGCAGCTGGGAATCAATCTGCCACTTGTCGAACACGTCCTTGCCGCCATGCTCCTCGGGATCCCACTTGACCAGCTTGTCGCGCAGGTCCGGGGCCATCGTGTCGAGATATTCCTCGATCCGCTCGTACACGCGGTCGCCCTCGACGATCATCTGGGAGAAATCGTCGTTGAAGATATCACGCACCACGCGGATGGCGACATCCGGCTCGCCCTGCAGCAGCTTCGGACGCTTGCCGTGCAGATACAGGTCGCGCTTCTCGCAAATCTTGTCCCACTGCCGGCGCAGCGCCTCGAGATCCTTCTCGATGGCCTCCTCGGAAGCGCCTTCAGCTGCGGTACGGATAATCACACCCATATCCTTCGGAGCGATCTTCGAAACGATGGACTTCAGGCGAGCACGCTCACGGTCAGGCAGCTTGCGGCTGACGCCCGTCATACCGCCGGACGGTACGAGGACAAGGAAACGGCCTGCGAGCGTGACCTGCGAGGTCAGACGCGCACCCTTGTGACCGATCGGGTCCTTGGTGACTTGCACAAGCACCGGGTCGCCTGACTTGAAGGCGAGCTCGATGCGGCGCGGCTGCCCTTCAAGACGCGTGGTGTCCCAGTTGACCTCGCCGGCGTACAAGACGCCGTTACGCGGCTGGCCGATATTCACGAACGCCGCCTCCATGCTCGGCAGCACGTTCTGCACGCGGCCAAGATAGATGTTGCCGACGGTGGCGACCTCCTGGATGTCGGAGACGTAATGCTCAACCAGCACGTTGTCCTCGATCACCGAGATCTGCGTATGGTGGCCGCGTTCGCGCACAACCATGAGCCGGTCGACATGCTCGCGGCGGGCGAGGAAGTCCTGCTCCATGATCTGGTTCTGGCGGCTGCGCTCACGACGGTTGTCGCGGCGACGCTGCTTTTTGGCCTCGAGACGGGTGGAGCCTTCGACATCGGTGATTTCGTCGATGTATTGCTGTTTGCGGGAACGGCGGACTGGCTCTTCGCTCTCCTCCACGCCCTTGCCTGAACGACGGCGACGACGGCGACGGGTGACTGTCGTATCCTCGTCCTCGTCACGGTGGCGGTGGCGCACCTCGAGAATCTGCTCGTTGTCGTCCTCGGACTCCTCGCGGGACGACCGGCGGCGACGGCGACGGGTGCGGGTGTCCTGAGCGTCCTCATCGTCATCGGCATGGTCGTCCTTGTGTGAGCCGCCGGCGTTCCGATTGCCGGACATCACTTCGGCGATTGGGGTATAGGCGATGTCGTCGTATTCGAGGTCTTCTTCAATCTGTTCGACCTCGGCGGCAGCACGACGCTCCTGTGCATTCAATCGGCGGGAACGTCGGCCGCGACGAGGTTCGTCTTCTTCCCGATCGTCGGCGGCGGACTCGTCACTGCTGTCACGGCTGTCACGCGAATTCGCACTCTGATTGGAGCGTTCGTCATCACGTTCCACATCATCTTCGCCGCGGCCGCGACCACGACGCGAGCGGCTACGGCGAGTGCGGCGAGGTTCGCGTTCCTCGTCACGTTCGTCACGCGCATCACGCGCATCACGACGGTCGGAATCATCTTCGGATTCCATGTCATCGGCGTCGGAGACGGATGCCCCGGAAGACTGATGCGACGGCAGCACCGGCTCCTGGAAGAGCAGGGATGTCATCGGCTTGGAACGGCGATGCGTCCGGGTGGCGGACGGCGCTGCATCCCCATGCTCGTGGGAGAGGGAATCAAGCGCATCCTGGACACGCTCCTCCGGAGTTTCCGCGTCGGCTACGCCATGGCCGCCCAGAACGGCAGTATCTGCGACAGGCTGCGCGGACGGCTCATCATCGGCAGCGATACGGGTACGACGGCGGGACCTCGTTGAGGTGCCCTGCGACCCTGCCGCGCGGGAAATCCGGCGGCGGCCACGGTGCGGCGCATGCTGTTCCCCGTCCGTTTCAGCATCTTCCGTTGCGTTGTCCGCAGACGCAGTGTTGCGCACGGGAGCCGGATCAATCGCCGGCTCTTCGAACAACGGCTTGGGGTGCTCCTCAACCTTCAGCGCAAGGTCCGCGCCTGCGGCCCCTGCGCCACGCACGACACGACGGCCTCCGCGACGCCGGCGAACCGGGGCCGAGAACGTCTCAGACGAAGCCGCCTGATGCTGTGCCGATGTTGGAGTCGTGTTGGTCTGCTGCTGCGCTTCGCGGGATTCATTCGAATCGTCCGTAAAGCCCTGTTCTTCTGTTCTGGGCACAATGCTCCTCGCGATATGCTGCAGCCATATCGCCTTTTCCCGGCCCCGCACAGTTGTCACACCGCGCTCTCACCGCGGCCGCGCACCATTCGCGCCCATACGGGGCAATACATACAAAAGTCTAGCTGCGCGACGGCGGACACCGGCGCTCGCATTGGCCACCATAGCCGGATTGCGAGGGGATCGACGCCATCAAACGCATGACGGCTGTTGCAGAACCGTCACACTCAAGTATGACACAAAAAATGCGAAGCTCGCGCACAAGTCGAAAAATCGGCAGTATTGTTCGTGCTTGCGGCGATTATGACCTGCCACGCGTGAATACGCCAGGATTGCGCTGAGCACACACCGAGATTGTGCAGGTATTTCGCGGTGCCTACTCGGTGCTTAATCAGGGAATGCACGGAACTCGTGCTGGAACCGAGGACTACGCCAGCCAATCCAGCAGGATGGATGCCATACGCGTCAATTCGCTGGCTGCAACCTGCTCATCATGCTTGTGGGCGAGCAACGGACTGCCGGCCCCGAGATTGACCGCCGGGACACCGAGCTGAGCGAAGCGTGCGACATCAGTCCACCCAAGCTTCGCCTGCGGATCGCGGCCAGTACGCTCCTTGACCAACGCGGCGAGCGAGGCGGCGAGCGGATCGTCCATACCGGGGCGCGCGCTCGGCGACTCGTCCTTCATCTCGATGCCGAAGCCCGCAAACATGCCACCGGTCGCCACATGCTCGCCGTTGCCCAGCTCGGCGCCCGCGTCCGCGCCCATCATTAGCGCCTTCGCCTGTGCAATCGTCTTGTCGGGCGCGAAACGGTAATTGACATGGACACGGCATTCATCGGGGATGACGTTCGTGCCTTTGCCGCCGGAAATCAGCGTTGCGTTGACGCCTTCGCGATATGTCAGTCCGTCCACGGTCACGTCTTGCGGCTCGTACGCGTTAAGCGTATTGAGGATCGGTGCCGCCTTATGGATGGCGTTCGAGCCCATCCACGCACGGGCCGAATGCGCCGCCACGCCGTGCGTGATCACATCGAAACGGATGGTTCCGTTGCAGCCGCCTTCGATGCCGCAATCCGTCGGCTCGCCGATCACCGCGAAATCGCCCTGGATCCAATCAGGATGGCTTTGTGCGACCTTGCGCAAACCGTTCTTCTCCGCCGCGACTTCTTCATGGTCGTAGAACACGAAGGTGAGATCGTATTTCGGATTCTTCAGATTCGCCGCGAGATACAGCATCACCGCATCCGAGGCTTTCATATCGGTGGCACCCCGCCCCCACATCACTCGTTCGCCAGGGTATGCGGCGGCGATGTCCTCGCGGATCAGCGGATCGCCCGGTTCCAGCCAGCGCGGCGGGAAATTGTCGATTACCGGGACCGTGTCCAGATGCCCGGCGAGGACCACCCGACGCTCCCGGCCCAGATTCGTGGACGCGACCACGGTATCGCCATGCCGCCGCACCGTCAGATGCGGTTGGCGGGACAGGAACGCCTCGACTTCGTCAGCCAACGGGCCTTCGTCGTCGCTGACGGAATACCGGTTCATGATATCAGTGAACATCCGCTCGATTTCGGTACGCATCCGCTCGGTTTCGCTGTCGTTTCCACCGTTATCCGTCATTGTCATATCATCCTCCGTCAATCAGGGAAGGCCAATCGGGAAGACCGGCATGCGCGCCTCGCAACCCACGCCATCGCCAATACCCGCCTATTTCGTCATGTCTCATCATCGCAAAGGTCATGGATACCCGCACGGAATGTCTCAGATTCCCGTTTTTCAGTGCGTTTACGGGTGTCCTGCCGGCGATGCCCGTGATACGAGACCATGGACGCGCGCCACACCGCAAAGACGGATACTGGAGTCGAGACGCACGCCAGAAGGCCATCGTCGCCGATGACGCTTACCATGCGAAACGCGGAACCGGTATCGCAACCGTGTCCGGATAGCGGACATGCTGGCCGCAAGGCTTGGAGCATCGGACAGGACAAACATCAAGACGAGGAGAGGTGGGAATGCCAGGTTTACTGAGCGCCATGGAAGGATTCTGCGTGATCGGCATCGTGATCGCAGTCGGGTATGTGGCCGCCCGCATGCAGATCGGCGGGTCGAACGCGCAGATGGTGCTCAACAGGTTCAGCTTCTTCATTTCCAGCCCCTGCCTGATGTTCGCAATCCTGTCCAAAGAGAAGATTTTCGCGATTTTCCACTCCTCGATTTTCGTGGCGTTCTTCTCAGCCATGCTGGTCGGACTGGTGTTCCTGATCCTCAACCGGCTGTTCTTCCACATGAAGGCCGCGGACGCGACCATCGGCGCGCTCAACTCGCTCTACCTCAACTCGAACAATATCGGCCTGCCGATCGCCACATACATTCTCGGAAATCCCGCACTGGTCGCTCCGATTCTGGTCATGCAGCAAGCGATTTTCACCCCTGTGGCACTGACCGTGCTGGATGTGACCACCAAGGGCGAGGTGTCCATGAAACGCATTCTGTCGCAGCCGTTGCATCAGCCGCTGCTCATCGGGTCGCTCGGTGGCATCATCGTCTCGGCGATCACCGCGAAAACCGGGCATTTCATCATCCCTGACTTCATCTACGACCCAATCAACATGATCGGCGAATCCGCGGTGCCGATGATTCTCATGGCTTTCGGCATGTCGTTGCATGGCACCAAGCCGATGCAGAACAAGAGCGATGTGCCAGCGACCGTCACAGTCGCAGTGCTGAAGAATATCGTCATGCCAATTATCGCGTTCCTGCTGTCGTACTACGTGATGGGCTTCCGCGGCGCGACCCTGTACGCGTGCGTGGTGCTCGCGGCCCTGCCAACCGGCCAGAACGTGTACAACTATGCGGCGCGGTACAACGTGGGACTCACCTTCGCGCGCGACGGCATCCTGCTCAGTACGCTGACCAGCCCGATCTTCATCGCAATCGTGGCCGCGCTGCTGTCCTGAACGCACGCGGCCGGCACCAGCAGAGCCGCAACCTTCTGCCGACGTTCAGACACGGCTCAGCGTCGGCAGAAGCAGAAGGTGACTTGGTGGTTCTTGCGGAAGGGGTGTCAGCGGCCTTGATTGGCAACAGACAGGATGCGCAAACGGTCTGAGAAGCGCTGCCAGTCGGTGCGCATCGCGGTCAGGAGTTTACGGTCGGTCACTTCGCCAATCGGGATCCAGGCGATTTCCATGCTTTCATCGTCGTTCGCCCTCAGATGCACCTCATGACCGGGCTTTTCGAAGGCGAACACCGTGGTGTACGCCCACGGGCCATGGTCCTCGCGGTAAGAGCCGACCACCTCGATATCTTGCGGAGTGATGTTCGCTTCTTCGAAGCTCTCGCGCAACGCCCCCTCGATCGGTGTTTCATTGTCGGCGATTGCGCCGCCCGGAATGCCCCAAGTGCCGCCTTCCGCGCTCCACTTGGCGCGATGTTGCATGGCCACATGCGTGACCTCGCCCGCGGCATCCCGCCGAGCGAGCAAGATTCCCGCGGCACCGTGCGTACCCCAATGCCGGCGTCCGCATGCGCAGGAAACCCAACCGTCACCGGGCTGGTGCACGTTCTCCACCGGAGGCGGGGTGCTGCCGGGGTGTTGGTCAAGTTCTTCCGGATTCGGGGCGTGCGGCTTGACATTCCACAGATCTGTCCAGCTGATATCAAGTTTGCTGACGAGACGACGCAGCAACGGCAAGCTGATGCCGATGACACCATGCGGGTCGCCATCGATCCGGTCGATGAACGCGCCGCCGAAACCCTCCAACGTGAACGACCCGGCTACCTCAAGTGGCTCGCCGGTGGCGATGTAGCGTTCAATGTCCTCATCGGTGTAATCGCCGAAATACACGACCGCACGACTCGCATCCTGGACCGCCCGGCCAGTGGCGAAATCGATGACGCAATGACCGGTCCACAGCTCCCCGCTGCGCCCGCGCATACGGCGGAGGCGTTCCCGCGCCGTGGCTTCGTCATGCGGCTTGCCATAGCATTCACCATCGAACAGGAACATCGAATCACAACCGACAATCAACGGGCCAGGGCCGGAACCGTTCAACCCCTCACTGCCATTGACCGGCGTGTCAATCGGCTCGACACGAGTAGGCGGGGTGATACCGGAAAAATCGCGGGTGATGGCGCTTGAGACCACCGAAGCAGGTTGTCCCGTACCCGCGTCAGATGATCCTGATGCGGCAGGAGCTTCAGTTGCGTCAGCGGAGAGTTCTTCATCCGCACGACGTTGCGCGCGCACCTCTTCGGCTTCAAGCGGGTAAGCGATTACGCGCTCGCCTCTTGCCGCCTTTGACGTGTCAGCGACCGCTCGGTACGCTTCGTAGACCGCATTCGCCTTTGCACGGGCGAGGATAGCGACACGGTGGCCGACATCAAGCCGCTCGACAGGCACGCTGAGCTTGCTGGCAGCCTGTTCCAACGCGGCAGGCTCGTCAACATGCGAGACCTTGATGGTCGGGCAGATCCCGGCGGCGTACAGCACGTCACGTCGGGGCTTGGATTGGGAAGCCAGAATGATCGATATCGTCATTGTTCATACCTCCGATTCGATTGGCGCCGAAGCCGCCTCCAAGTGTGCACGTATTCCCCAAGCGCATCCCGCCGTTCTGTCGTCGTGACTGGTGCATGCCACGACAGGCCGGACACGGCGTTGGGCGCGGTGCCAGATTAGCTGCGCCGAACAGTCACTCCAGTGGTGTTGACCGTCAGATGCAGTACGCGCCAATGTCCGGAAGCCAGCTGGTCGCCGGCAATCCGTTCGATGTCGGCGCGGGCGTCGCCATCATGCAACACCAGCACGCACGGACCTGCTCCGGACACCGCCGCAGCATAGCCGTGGTCGCGCAACGACTCGATCAGCTCCCACGAGGGGGCCATAAGGTCCTTGCGGTACGGCTGATGAAGGCGATCCTGGGTGGCGCTGAACAAAACGGCGTTCGCGTCAAGGCTGCCGTGAAGCACACTAGGATTCATGGCCCCCGGCAGCAGGCCGACGCGGGACACGTTGAACACCGCGTCACGGTAGGGCACGGATGCGGGCAGCGCCTGACGTGCCTTTTCAGTGGACAGTTCGTAGTCCGGCACGAACACAGAAGCGTGGATGTTCTCGCTGACCGGATAGTTCACGGTATGGAATCCGCCGGAGAGCGGCTCACCGCCCGGCACGCGGGTGGAGCCGACGCCTTCCGGTGTCTGGTAATCCCAAGACACCGTCAAACCGCCGTACACTGCCGGGGCAACGTTGTCGGGATGACCTTCAATGGTGGCGGCCAGCTCAAACACCGCGTCACGATTGAGGTCGCCTTCTTGTGCGAATGCCGCGGCGGCGGAGATGCCGGCCACAATCGCCTCGGCGGATGACCCCATGCCTCGCGCCTGCGGAATGCGATTATGCGCTTCAAGCGTGAAACCGAGTCTTTCCAATCCAAGCGTGTTGCACGCTTTACGGAAGGTGGAGACCACGAGATTCGTTTCGTCGCGCGGCAGCGTGTCTTCCCCCTCGCCGTCGATGAGCACGGTGACGCTATGGTCGTTGGTATCGTCCTTCAATGTGAAGGTCAGCTCGTCGTAATAGTTGAGCGCCAGGCCGATGGTGTCGAATCCGGAACCCAGATTCGCGCTGGTCGCCGGTACCTGGACATGGACTTGCTTGGCTACGGGGATCATGGTCATCCTTCCGCGGGCAGTGGGCATGCGTGCCGACTGTTCCGCCGATTGTCGGTTGTGCGTTGGTTGTGGTAAGTCCCGGATGCCGGCCGCCGTGAAGTCACGATCAGCCGGCATCGGCGCCGCGGATTGCGCGGCTTCGGTTCAGTCGAGCACGCGCAGGATGGACGGCTCGCCGGAGACGCATTCGAGCTTGCATACGGCGTCCACCGTCTTGCGCAGCGTGACCTCGTCGCACAGATGGGTGACGATGCGCAGCTGCTGCAGCTCGCCCGAATAGCCCGGATCATGCTGGGTGGGCTGGAGATCCTGGTTCACGCCGTTGATGGAGATGCCGTGGTTCGCAAATTCCTCGGCGATCGAAGCGAGCACGCCCGGCTTGTCGTGGATGAGGAAACGCACGGCGAATGCGGCCTTGGACGCATCCGCCGGGGCAAGCGGCAGGATGTTGTACGTCTGGATACCAGTCGCGGTGGTGCCGGACACGATGTTGCGCGCGGCCATCACCACGTCGCCGACAACGGCGGAAGCGGTAGGCGCGCCGCCTGCGCCACGGCCGTACAGCATGATGTCGTCGGCTTCCTTCGCCTTGATGAACACGGCGTTGAAGCTGCCATGCACAGAGGCGAGCGGGTGGTTTTCATTGATGAGGGCTGGGTAGACGCGTGCGGACACACCGGCTTCATTGTGCTCGACGACGGCGAGCAGCTTGATGACCTTGTGCTCGGCGGTCGCGGCGGCGATATCGGCCGCGGTGATCTTGGTGATGCCCTCGACGGACACGTCGTCGATGCCGACCTGGGTGTGGAATGCAAGCGTCGCCATGATGGCGGCCTTGTTCGCGGCGTCATAGCCTTCGATGTCACCGGTCGGGTCTGCCTCGGCGTAACCCTTCTCCTGTGCCTGATGCAACGCCACGTCGAAGTCGAGGCCCTTGGTGGTCATCTCGTCGAGGATGTAGTTCGTGGTGCCGTTGACGATGCCCAGCATGCTGTTGATCTTGTCACCTGCGAAGGATTCGCGCAGAGGGCGCACAATCGGGATTGCCCCGCCGACTGCGGCTTCGAAGAAGATGTCGACGCCGTGCTCCCGTGCGGCCTTGTAGATTTCCTGGCCATGCTTGGCGAGCAGCGCCTTATTGGCGGTTACGACCGAAGCGCCGGATTCGATGGCTTTGAGCACGAAGGTGCGTGCCGGCTCGATGCCGCCAATCAGTTCGATGACGATATCGGCGCGGGTGCACAGCTCCGCAGTATCACGGGTGAGCAGGGACTGGTCGATCCACGGGTCGTTGACCGGGTCAAGCGTGGCGATGCCGACGATTCTATAGTCGCGGCCGATGCGGTGGACCAGCTCGTCATGCTGCTCAACCAGCAGACGTGCGGTCTGCGAGCCGACGGTTCCCGCGCCAAGCAACGCAATGCGAATGGGGGCTTGATTGTCTTGTACCACAGTGGATCCTTCCCGTGAGCTCGCAGCCACTGCACCAGATGCAGGCGGGGCCGCGATGCGTCGTCATCATCCTTGCCCATGGTACCGGGACAAGCTGACGTTTCGCCGAATATGCGTGCCATGCGACCTGTGGATCACACCGCAGCCGGACACCATTCACGAACCGCGATTACAACGAGGGCCGCGCCGACCTCCACGGTCGATGCGGCCCTCATACGCTCCCGATGACAATCCGATGTCAGCCCAGATCGTAGCCGAGCAGATCGTCGATGGTCTGGCGGCGAAGCATCACATGCGCCCCGGACGAGCTGACCGCCACCACCGCGGGGAACAGCGCCTGGTTGTAGTTGCTGGCCATCGTTCTGCCATACGCGCCGGTCACGGGGACGGCGAGAATGTCGCCACGCTTGAGGTCCGCCGGCAACTGGCATTCGTACACGAGGATGTCGCCGGATTCGCAGTGGATGCCGACCACGCGCGACAGCATGGTGTCGGCGCTCCCCCGCCGGTTGGCCACGCGAGCCGTGTAATCCGCGTCGTACAACGCCGGGCGGATGTTGTCACTCATGCCGCCGTCCACCGACACGTAGGTGCGTTCGGTAATCGGCGAGCCGTCCTTCGCTGTGGTGCCTTCGGGCAAACCTACGTGCTTGATGGCGCCGACGCGGTACAGGGTCACACAGGTCGGGGCGACAATCCAGCGTCCCGGTTCGAAGGAGATGACCGGCATGGGCATGCCGAGCGCACGGTTGATGGCGGTGACCGCCGAAGCGAGACGTCCCAGCTCCAAGTCGATGTCCATCGAATCCTCGCCTTCGGTGTACGCCACCGAATACCCGCCGCCCAAATCGACTTCCGGCAGCGTGTAGGCGTCGGTCGCATAGAAGGTCTTGCGCAGCAGCATCATGCGCTTGGCCGCCTCGATGAACGCGTTCGCGTCATGGATCTGCGAACCGATATGCGAATGGATGCCGACGAGTTCCAGATCGCCGGGATACCGGTACAGATCCTTCAGCACGGCGAGCGCAGGACCGCGGGCGACCAGGTCCATGGCCTCGGCGAGCGCGGCGTCTTGCTTGCTGATGCCGGATGCGTCGAGGTCGTAGGGCGAGCGCATATCGTATTGCAGATCGCGTTGCCCGCTGTGTCCCACCGTATGGGTGTCCTGGCCGGCGGGCGCTGTGGCGTCCGCGCGGCTTGGCGTGTGTGCGTCCTCCTGTGCGATAAGGTCGTCGAGTACCTTAAGCGCGGACGGATCGGTGCCGGCAGGCAGCAGGGACATACCGAATTTCTGGTCCTCGTGCGCGGTGGAGATGTATTCGTGGCCGCCGGCGTGGATGCCGGTGGTGACGCGCAGCATGACGCGTGCGGTTTTGCCCAAGCGATGGGCGATGCGCGCGATGCGTGCGGGTTCGTCCGGGGCGTCGACCACAATCCTCGCGAAGCCCTCGCGGATGGCGAGTTCGATTTCCTCGTCCGACTTGTTGTTGCCGTGAAGCACGAGACGACGCCCGGGAACACCCGCAGCGAGCGCGATGCGCATCTCGCCCATCGTGCAAGTGTCGACCAGCATGCCGGCGTTCGTCACCAGTCGCAGCACTTCCTTGGACATGAACGCCTTGGCGGCGAAGCTCACGTGGGTTGTGGCGTTGGAGAACGCGGTGGCGGCCGCATGAACGAAGTGATGCGCGCGGGCATCGATGTCATCGGTGTCCATCACGTACAGCGGCGAGCCGAACTCGTCGAGCAGGGATTGCGCGCTGCGGCCGTGGAAAGTCAGGGCGCCGTCACCGTCGATTGAGCAGCCTGCCGGCCATACCTGACCCAGTCCTGCAGTTGGCGTGGTTGGTGTGTTGGATTCAGTCATATCACATCTTCTCCGGTGCGCTGACACCCAGCAGATCAAGGCCTGCGGCGATGACGGTACGGACGGCGTCGTTGAGCTTCAGACGCGCGGCGGCGCGTGCCGGTTCGGGGTTCTTGGCAATACGCAGCGCTTCGCGTTCAGCTTCGGGTTTGCGCTCTTCGAGGTCGGTCAGCGGCATCGGCACGACGCGTTCGACGTTGTACCACTTGTGGTATGCGGCGGCGAGCTCCTCGAGATAGTGGGCGATGCGGTGCGGGGCGCGCAAATCGCCGGCTTGGGCGAGCGTGGCCGGCCACTGGGCGAGCGCGGCGAGCACTTCGCCGTCGGTTTCGGTGTCCAGCAGAGCGAGGTCGGCGGTGGTCGGGTCGATCTGCGCCTCGGCCGCGTTACGGTCCACATTGCAGCTGCGGGCATGCGCGTACTGCACGTAGTACACCGGGTTGTCGTTGCTGTGAGAGGCCAGGAGGTTGAGGTCGATGTCCACGCTCGTGTTGTAATCGGTGCGGGCGAGCGAATAACGGGAGGCGTCCACGCCGATTGCATCGACCAGATCATCGATGGTGACGACGTTGCCGGCGCGCTTGGACATGCGCACGGCCTTGCCATCCTTCATCACGTTGACCAGCTGACCGATGAGGATCTGCATGTTGACGCCCGGCTTGTCACCGAAAGCCGCGCACATGGCCATCATACGGCCAATATAGCCGTGATGGTCGGCGCCCAGCATGTAGATGGCCACGTCAGCCGGGTCGGTCTTGCGGTGACGCTTGTTGTAGTAGTAGGCGATGTCGGCTGCGAAATACGCGTAGTTGCCGTCGGATTTGATGATGACGCGATCCTTGTCATCGCCGTGCTTGGTGGAGGCGAACCAGGTTGCGCCATCTTTTTCGAAGATGTCGCCCTGTTCGCGCAGCTTGGCGATCGCACGCTCGACCTCGCCGTCCTGATACAAGCTGTTTTCGTGGAACCACACGTCGAAATGCACGCGGAAGTTCTTCATGGATTCCTGGATTTCAGCGAACATCATCGGGACCGCGCGCTTGCGGAACTCCTCGCGCTGTTCGGAATCGCCTTCGCCGAGCGGCTCGCCGTCTTCGTTCTTGCCGCCGTCGACACGCGGCAGGGCGAGGATATCCACGCCATCGGCTTTCGCTTCTTCGATCACACGCTGGGCGATTTCGTCGATATAGGCGCCCTTGTAGCCGTCTGCCGGGGTTTGTTCGCCGTGGGCCGCGGCGACCAGGGACTTGGCGAAGCGGTTGATCTGCTCACCGTGGTCGTTGAAATAGTATTCACGAATGACTTTGGCTCCGTTAGCTTCGAGCACGCGGGCCATAGAGTCGCCGACTGCCGCCCAACGGGTGCCGCCGATATGGATCGGGCCGGTGGGGTTCGCAGAGACGAATTCAAGGTTGAGCGTCTGGCCAGACAGGTGGTCGTTGCGTCCAAACTGCGCGCCCTGCGCGAGGACGACGTCCACGATCGCCGCGGCGGATGCGGAGTCAAGCGTGATGTTGATGAAGCCGGGGCCGGCGACCTCGACGGCGGCAATGCCGTCTGCCGATTGCAGGCGCGCGGCGAACAGCTGGGCCAGATCGCGCGGCTTCATACCCGCCTTCTTGGCCAGTTGCATGGCGGCGTTCGACGCCCAGTCACCGTGGCTGCGGTCCTTGGGGCGCATGACCGCGAATTTCTCGACCGGCGGGATGAGATCTTCGGTCAAGCTGCCAGCTTCACCGGCGGCGACCAGATCATGGGCAATATGGGAAATGAGTTCACTGAGCGCTTCTGGATTCATTCTTCAAAGTCTAGCGAGGGCGTTGGCCAAGTGCCGCCGCAACCGTCGTCATCGCGCATGTGAGCGTGGCCATCGCGGACAATCGACAGGCCGGGCTCTCAGACGACGTCCGGGATGTTTTCCTCGTCATGCCGGTCGCTACCGCGCGTCAGGCGCGCCCGCAGATAGTACACGCCATAGCACAGGGCGACGAAGGGAATCATGTACAGCAGCGTGGAGCGTTGCGACGGGTCGGTGACCACCAGGACCAACGCGAACAGGCACATGACTATCGCGATGATCGGCACTGCCGGGTAGCCGGGGGCATGGTAGGCGAGCGAATCCACGGTTTTGCCGGAACGCTTGAGTTCGCGGCGAAAGAGGATATGGCACACCGCCACCGACATCCAGACGGCTAAAGTCGCCAAACCGGAAATCGCCACGAGGGCAAGATAGACCGTCGAGGCGGCGACCACGCTAGACAGCAGGGCAAGCAGACCACCTGCGAGACTGACCAAGACGGCGAAAACCGGGACCCCATGGAAATTCGTTTTCGCGAGGACCTGCGGAATCATCCGTTCCTTGGCGAGCGACCACACCATGCGCGAGCAGACGTACAGTCCGGAGTTCGCGGCGGACAGCACCGCGGTCAACACGACGAAGTTCATGACGTCGCCGGCGAATGGCATGCCGATGCTCTGGAACACCAACACGAACGGGCTGGTATCCACGCCCGACTGTTTCCACGGGATGAGCGCCGCCATCACGGCAATTGAACCGATAAAGAAAATCGTCAGGCGCAACACCGTGGTGTGCACGGCTTTCGGAATCGCCGTATCAGGGTCTTTGGTCTCCCCCGCGGCGACGCCGACGACTTCAGTGCCAGAGAAAGCGAACACGACGGTCAGCAGCGTGGAGAACACCGGCAGGACCCCGTTGGGGAACCAGCCGGAACGGTAATAGTTCGAGAACAATGGGGCATGGCTGTACCCCTTGATCGGGATGATGCCGAATATCGCCAGCAATCCGATGACGATGAACGCAACGATGGCGAACACCTTGATGCTGGCAAACCAGAATTCCGATTCGCCGTAGAGTCTCACGGACAGAATATTCAGTGTGAACACCACAAGGATGAACAGGGCGCTCCACACCCATGCGGGCGAGTGCGGGAACCACCGCTGCATGAGCAGTCCGGCCGCCGTGAATTCCGAGGCGAGCGCCACCGCCCAGTTGAGCCAGTACAGGATAGCGATGGTGAACGCGGTGCCCGGCCCGATGAACCGGCGTGCGTACAAGTGGAAGCTGCCGGCGTATGGCATGGCGACCGAAAGTTCACCCAGTGAAAGCATCACGCAGTAGACCAACACCGAACCGATGAGGTACGCGAGGATGGCACCAAGCGGCCCCGCCTGGTGGATTGTGTACCCGGAGCTGAGGAACAGGCCGGTGCCGATAACCCCACCGAGCGAAATCATCGTCAGATGGCGTGATTCCATATTGCGTTCAAGCTGGGTGTCTTGGGCGGGAGAACCGCTCCGACCGGCATGCTCCGGCGCATCCATCGTATGGACAGATTCGTCTACGGTGTGTCGCAATGCGGGTTCACGTTTGGTTGTCACGGTTCTGCCTGATGCTCCTGTTTACGGTGTTCTGGCGAATACAGCGGGCGATATCCATACTCGTCCGCCGTCCCCTATCATGTCCGGGTGCTCTACGCCACCACCGTAGCGTCCGGGCGGGAGAACGCCCGAACACCTCAACGGCGTGTGATGACCGCGACGTGTTACAGCGCGGCGATGGCGTCGATTTCCACCAGCGCACCGGCAGGCAGATCATTGCCTCCGAACGCCACACGCGCCGGCTTGATGTCGCCGTTGAACACCGCGGCGTAGGCGGCATCGATCTCATGGAAATCCTCGACATGCTTCATATAGATGGTGGCACGCACCACATGCGCGGTATCGGTTCCCGCGGCTTCAAGCACATTGGCAATGTTCTTCAACGCCTGTGCGGCCTGTTCGCCCGCCGTTTCACCCGCAAGTTTCCCAGTGGCCGGATCGAGCCCAAGCTGCCCGGAGGCAAAGACGAAGCCGTTCGCCTTGACGGCTTGGCTGTATGCACCAAGCGCGGCCGGAGCATGTTCGGATGTGACCTTAATCAGTTCGCTCATGTGGATTGCCTTCCCTGTGACATATCGTGAAGCATGCCGGGCGATTGCCGGGCGGCACGGTCTGGTTGCGTTGTCACACAGCCTGACCACGGGTGTTCCATGGCAGAACCGGACCGTTGGCGCTCAGTGTACTCCCGGCGCGATCGCCGGGAGCGTCACCGTTTCACCCCCTGATATCCCGATTCCGCCCGCCCCGCCGATCCGCCGTATGACGGACCGGCACGGACTGCAAATCGCCAATGCCCGGCGTTTCGGGTGCCACCGGCGCCACCTACATCACCGGCGTCACCGGCGTCTGCGGCGAATCACCGTCAAGGCAAACATTCCCGCTGCGGACGCCGCCGCGAGCGAACCCAAGACCGCCACGGGAACAAATCCCGCGCCGGTATTGGCCAGCACGGTTCGTCTGCCGTACCAGAAATCCTCGGCGCGTACCGTATCGCCCCGGCATATGCCTTCCTGCTTGACCGCCGGTTGATCGTCAAAGGGGTTGTCGTCCACCAACGGGCAGGTCACCACCGTTGACGCGGTGACTGTGGCATGGTCCGCATGGTCGCCATCCACGCCCGTGAGCACGCCAGTCACATCGACGGATTGCCCGGGTTCGAGTACCAATTCATCCCATTCCGTCGGATATCGCCATGTTCCGACTGACGCTTTGCCGGTCGTGACGGTATCGTTCAGCTGTAATCCGGTCACCGGAATGTCTCCCACATTGCGGATGCGGAACACCAGCGTCGTTTCCTCCCCGGTGATCGCGAGCGCCTGCTCGGCGGTGTTGCGGTCACCATTCTGCTCGCCTGAGGCCTCATCGAATTTCACCAGCTCGATCGCCCCACGTTCATGGATGGTGCGCGTCCACACCTCGTTGGATGTCCGTTCGACCCCATTAACGGTTTCCGTGAATCTGTTGGTGATGCGCTCTCCCGGCAGGACGCGCTGCATCTGGATGAACATCGTCCATCCCGCTGCATGGTCCCGGCCGCCTAGCACGCGTGCACCCCGTCCCGTCAATGCGATGCGCATGGTACCGGATTGCTCACGGACGTCAAATAGCGGTTCGCTCTTGCCGTCGGTAGCGTCCCCGCCAGATACCGCATCGATCGGTGAACCGCCAGACAGCTCGCCATCCAGATGCCGTTCGATGATATCGCCTGCCGGAATCGTCTCGCCGTCAATGACCATGTCATGCCGCGCGACGACCGCCCACTGGCCGAGATACACGTCGTGCAGCTCATCATAATCGTCATCGATGCTCCACGAAGTGATGTCGTATGCCCGATTGGCAGGTAGGTCCGAAGAATCCAGCCGGTACAGGAATGTGGTGTGCAACAGCACATCGGCGCCATTGACGCTCTCCCCACGCATGGCGATGACCACGTCTTTCGACGGATTCACCGGTTGCAATGGCGTGACGACCGTCCGCGTATCCGTGCGGATGCTTCCGGTGACTTGGGTGGCGTTGTTGCGCACTGTGACGCCGTCGCCAACCGCGGTGACGGTCATCGGCAGCACGAGCTCGTACCGTTGCCCGAGCACCTGCTGGTCGATTAACGGGTCGGCATGCGGGTCGAGCGAAGCGGCTGCGTAGGCCTTCAGATCATCCGGCTGCCGGGCGGCAATGACCCGCCCCGTCGTACGGTCCACCGTGTCCACGGTCGCGAAGAACGCGTAGAGTACGCCTCCCACGTCTTGGATGTTGAAGGCTTTCGTGCAATCATTGCCTTGTTCGTCTGTGATGCTGATACGGTCTGTGTCAAGGGTGAGATAGCGTTCGTCGTAATCGTCGATGACACCCAGACGCTGGACAGCATAGGCGCCGGATTGCAGATCGGACGCGTCAAGCATGACCCGGTAGTAGATGGTGTCCCCCAGCAAGGCGGTCCGCCCGTCAATGACGATGCTCGCGTCAGCCTGGGTCACGGTTTTCTCCGGAGTGATGCGCGGCGGCTCGATCACAACTCGATTCGACGGGGTCACACTGTTGTTGAGCCCAAGCGTCCACTGGTTGCCGATAAGCCGATTCGCCGGGGCATGCTCAGACACGACACCATCGAACTCGACCAGCAATCTGGGTGCCGTCTGAGTGTTGTTCCAGGTTTTATCGATGGTGGCACGGTTGAACACGATGCGGAACCTGTGATTGCCCCGATCCCAATCCACGGTGTAATGCTGCCGTCCGAACACAGTGCCGGTCGCCTTGTCACGAACAATGACGCTGTATTCGTCCGGTTCGAGGTACTGGTCGTATTCGTCCACGACTTCGACATGCTCGAGCCGATATCCGAGCCCCGTTTCCGGAGTAATGTCTGCACTGAGCGCATAGGTGACGCGCTGCCCCGGCATCGCCTTGGTCTGATCGATGGATGCGCGATCTCCGCCGTGCACCGCGTGGGCGAGCACTTGCTTGTTCGCGGGAGGCACGTACGCACACAACGGCGGTTTATTCGCCTCGACACGATGTGCGTTAACCGTGTGCGATCCATCGGCACTGAACGCTGCTCCCTGCGTCTGCGAGCACAATTGCACGGGCTGCCCGTCTTTCGCTTGGTAATCCTTACGCACCTGGACCGCGCCCTTGCCGTGCGCCAGATTGATTCGTCCCGGCACTAATAAGGTGAGTTGGCGATGAGAGCCCAGCCCTTGGACTGATTTGAGATAGGACTGCGAGGCGACCGCACTCGCAGTGCCGTCTTTGATACTGATGGTGAATTCGCCCGTCACGTCCTTGCCCGTGCGCGCGATATCGAACACGCCAGACGCCCGCTCGTGTGCCGTATCCGCCTGATACACGCGGACCGCTGATTCACCGTCCGGGTCGAACAGGTAATCTGCCTGCGACCAGCCGGTTGTCAATTCCAAACGTTGCGGGGATTCAACCAGATGAGCCGGGATTACGGCATTGGTGGCGGCTGCCACGGCGTCACCGTCCAGCAGCGAGCGTCCGGCGGCTCCGACCGCATTGCCATGGTCGGGGTCGATGACCGCATCCCATTCGCCGTCATCACCGCGCAACGCCCATACCGTATCCGGTTGCGGCTTCCACGTGGGAAACTGCCGATCCTCAGTATTCTGTCCCGGCTCATCATTCCAATGCACGGTGGCGGTGTCTTTGACCAATCCGTGCCCCGGTGTGCTGACCGTGACATCGAATGAGAAACGGAAGGCATGGTCCTGCGGCAGCATGCCCGCCTCTGCGGACCATTGCGCGCTGACGGTGTGGGCGTCCCTGTTCCAGTCGAAGGTGAATTCGGCGGTGCGATCGGTTCCGTCCGTCATATCGGAAACCTGATAGCCACCTACCTGATACGACGTGTCACCGGGCGTGATCGTATCGACGATGCCAAGGCGATAGCCTCCCCGTCCGGTTCCCGTCACGATATTCGTGCGGTTGGTCATGCCGTCGGCGCTTACTCCGTCGTCGATGCTCTTGGTTGGGACACCCGGGGCTCGCGACCCGACGCGGAAGCTTTCGGATGCCTGCCGGTCTTCAGTATTCACCCCCGCGGCCATCCATCCTTGCTTCGGCACGACGACGTCGAACCAGTAATTGCCTTCCTGCCAGCCGTCCCATCCGAAATCAGTAGGCACGAACTGCGGTGACTTCCCGGTTCCCGCATTCGGTACTCGCATGGTTTTGCCGATGGCACGGGCGGCATGGATGCCAGCGGGATGCCCGTCATAATTCAGGAAAATCTGTGCATCCAGCTGTTCGTTGACTGGCGAACCGCCTGCATTGGTGACGATGATGTCGTGAACCGGCGCAGTGTCGCCGACGCTCATGCCCTCCGGAGCCTGCTGCTGCGTAGTGACCGAGAGCGGGTACTGTGTTGTCGGCTGCAATTCGTTGGCCGCAACACACACCACCTGGACCCCAGCCGGATACGCGCGACCGGTCGTTTCAATCTGCTCATTGAACTGGTATCGCAGCCGGTTGATCCAGCCACCGTCCCAGCCGATGAGGTCGTTGCCCAAACCGTCGGCTGCGAGCCTGCCCCAATTCCTATCGAAACGCGCGCGGAAATCGCGTGGATTGGTGCCATACAGGCTCTTGTTCTTCAATGACAGCGCGACTCCCACTACACGCGCTTGCGTCGCTTCGCCATCGCTGCGATCCGCGATGGCATGCGACACCGCATCACGGCATGACCCGTAGAATTTCGGCTTGTTGCCTGCCCACGTGGACAGCACCCCACTGCGTACCAAGGACTGGTACGCATGATCGATTGACGCTTCACCCCACCCCTGCGCCGGCGTGGAACCATACTGTTTGTTATCGAATAGGAACAACGCGTCATTGTCAGGCAGCGGACCTCCTGATCCGGATATTCCCGCGCCCTGCGAGCCTATGCCCGCCATGGCGATGCCAGGCGAGATGGCAAGTGTCATCAATGCGATGACCAACGTCACCGCTGTTATCGTGACGAATCGAAATCGGTTCATCATTCCCCCAAAACAACAGAAAGCACAACGCCGGAACGCCGCCGCTTTCACTATTCCCCCAATGGGCTTGCATTCTCCGGTGCCGGCACGCTCCCCGCCGTATACCAGATGAACGGTCATGGCCCGCCGCGAACTGCGTCAACCGCACTTGGCTCCCCTCAAGCCTCATATGCCGGCGGGCGCTCGGATTCGCGAATCGGACGGCAATCCCCATTGCCGCCAAAACCCTTCAATCGCCAGCCTAGCATATCCACACGCCGGACACGACACCCACCGGAATACAGCCGCCCGCCAGACACAACCCGGTGCTCACCCCCCATCGCACGCTCCGGCACGCCCCGCCGCACCCCGTCAAATCTCAATATCTCTGCAATTCCACGGGATCGCAGAGATTTTCGAATCCGCCGAATTCTCCCGATATCGGCTCCAACGCCGGTTATCAAAAATCGCGGAATTCCAACCATTCCCGTGGGAGATCATCTCGTAAGAAACCGAATCGCACTGGATTCCCGCACCTCGCGTGGGAGTTCAGACACAGGTCCCGGCATCCGCCGAATTCTCCCGCAAGTCCAATCGACAGACCTGCCATGCGTGGGCGTGGTAGGACATGGTGAGCTTGCCCTCATGTCTTCGCTGGCTGCCGGAAACGCAACTGAGCCCACCGCGTGACCAGGACGTTGCCGATCGCATGTATGCCCAGACATGCGCCGCACGCCGGAAGTATGCACCCGGAAGCCTCCACATACCGGTATCGTGGCACCGCGTATACCCAGACATGCGTAAGCCGGCAGATACCAAAAGACGCCGCCGATTTTCCGCGCGTTGCGTCTTGTTGCGTATGTCACCGCATACACAACCAGACGGGACTCATCTCAAGCAAGAACGCCCGTTCCTATACGCCCGCTTGAGTTCCTATCTGCCTGGATTAGGCGATGCTCGATATATCAAGCATGAATGAGGGTTATTGGCCAAAATATGTGTCCGAAATCAGCGCGGACCCGTTGCAGCCCAAGGCATACGGGCGGCTCGAATGTGCCAGGTTGGCGGAATGAACACTCTACGATGCCCCCAATGCCACGGCACCCCCGACTTGCCCGCCACCGGACACACATTCTGGCCGATAACCCAGAACCCAGAAATGAGTAAAGCCGCCGCGCAACACTGGCGCGACGGCTTGTTCTGTGGGCTTGATGGGATTCGAACCCACGACCTTCTGTTCCGGAGACAGACGCTCTATCCACTGAGCTACAAACCCGTGCGGCCCTCCACTATACCGACATGTGCAGACGACATGCGCAAACGATATGCACAAACAGCATACGCAGACGCACGCGCCTCATGGACCCGCGCCTCATGCGAAGGCATTACGACACATCAATTCGCCGCCTCGTTAGCGCACCGACGTGTCAGCCTCCGCACCGCAGCACCCCGCGCCGCAGCACGCGGACACTCAGTACATCAGCGTTGCCAGCCGACGACGCGCGCGCTTCAGCCGCTCATCGCCCGGCTCGGGGATAGCGAAATACTCGAGCAGACGCTTGCGTACCGGCTCAATCTGGTCGCGGTGACCGGCAGCCAGATAATCCAGCAGCCGCCCGAACGCGTCCTCAATTTGCCCGCCGATCATGTCGATATCAGCGACCGCCAACTGGGCGTCAACATCATCAGGATGCTCCGCCGCGGCGGCCCGGACCGCGCGCACATCAGCCGCTCCGGAACGGGCCAGCAGCAGGGCCTTCGACCGCTCACGCGCAGCGACCGTATCCTGCGGGTCAGATTCCAACACCCGCTCGTACGCCGCTGCGGCACCGGCATAATCACCTTCCTGTGCCAGCCGGTGCGCCTCGGCATGCTGCGGTGGCACACTCTCAGTCTCGGTCTGTCCATCAGCCGCCTGATCGCCATCGGCATCCGGATCACCGGAATACGGTGCCGAGCCGGCGACACCCGCCTGATGCGCGACATCTATGATTTTCGGTATGACCTGGTCGACGAGCTGCTGCTGTTCTTCAGCGCTGGGCAGACCCTGCAGCAGAGGCATCGGCCGCCCTCCGATCAGCCCGAACAGCGCAGGCACACCGCGCACTTGCAACGCCTGCGCAATGCTCTGCGCCTTCGACACATCGATACGCGCGAGCTGAATCTGGCCATTGAGTTTGTTGACGGCGTCGCCGAGCGCCTTGGCCATCGGGAAGAGCCGATCGTCGCTAGGAGTCCACAGCAGCATGAGAATCGGGAATGTCGCCGACGTCTGTACCATCGCCTCGAAGGTGTTCTCGGTGACGTCAATCACATACCCCCCGGCGGAGGGAGCCCCGCCTGCCTGCCCCGGTTCCGCGGCCACCTGATGCTGCATCGATTCAAGATCAACCGCCCCGGCGAGCGAAATACCCGGGTTGAACTTCTGGTCTGCCATGTCGCCTCCATGATTCTTTGCCCAGCGACGCCGACCGGCAGCGTCGACTGGCAATCCTTCGATACCATTCAAGATACCGTGACGCCACGTCGTACGCATCGCCTTCTTCGCGAAGCTAAAGCCCGTATCCTGCCGAAGCATGCTATCGCTGACCGCAAGGATACGCACGACTTCCACGCATCGTGGAGCGCCTGCCACGCAAACCCGCAGTCGGCAACCACCAAACAGCCCGATCGGCAGGCGATACGGCGTTACAGCGCCTCCACCTTGACCGGCTGACGCTCCGCGCCCACCGCGGTAATCTTCTGATGAGACCCGGCCGGCGGCACATACATGGCGACAACATTCACATACGTGACTTTCATCGTGCTGGTGGCGGTGCCGTTCCCAAACAGCGCCTTTTCGGAGTCCGACGCCGGCTGGGATTCGCGTCCCTCGCCCGCCTGACGGGTCCATTCCGAATTAATCTGCGCGACCACGAGATCGCCGCCGTCGCTCGAGCGCATGACCTTGATCTGGCCGGCAGCCGCCTGGAAGGTCTGCTGCTGCGTGCCAGCGTTGCGTTCCATGCCCTCCTGAACTGTCTGGGACAGCTTGGCGAGCTCCTGACGGAAGTAATCGTCGGCGAACTTCGAAGCGTATTTGCTCGCCGAACCGTTCTGGAGCACATCAGCATACTCGGCGACCGCCTTTTCAGGCGTTGTCACCAGACCGGTGTCTTTCGCCGTGCCCATCTGGGCCCCAATTGAAGGAATGGCGAACTTCGGCAACTTCGCCCCCTGGAAAAGTCGGGCGACGCCCCACAGCTTGTAATTGCTACGCGCACTGTCCTGGACCATCACGAGCAGACGCTGGGACTGCTGGTCGGACGTGGTGGTAGTAATGGTGAAAATCGAACGGGGCCATCCGGAATCCGTAGGAATGACCGCCTGCGTCATCTTGGAGGGGATGTTGGTTTTCGCGTCTAGCGACCCCGTGGATTGGGCGATGGTGATTTCGCTGGTGCGGATGGCGAGTTCGGGCCCAGACATGCGAGCGTCGAGCCCGTCCACGCTTTTCGCCTCATTCGCCGCGTTCACGACTTTCAGGATGTTCGCGCGGATCTGCTTCTCCTGGGCTTCGGTCACATCCGGCTTGTCCGTATGCTCGGCGCTTGCCGCCGGGCGGGGAACCTGCCCCTCGCAGCCGGCGAACATCATCAGGCATGCCGCGGCGAGCACTGCCGTCACTGCTTTGGTGATACGTGAGGTCATGCTACTCCTTGGATTCTTCGTCATTATCGTCGCCGTCGGCGGAATCCCCATCCGTTTCCTCCTGCTGCGACGCCCACCGTGCGAAATATGCCTGCAATTCCTTCGGATCGATGACCGATGTGGCTTCGGCGTTCACCGGTGCCGGGGCATGGGTACGTGCATGCCGGAGTACTGCCGGATGAGATTCGTCCGCTTCCGGAGCAGTGCCGTCGGCGGCATGATTCTCTGCCTCGTCCTGTTGCGAGGCTGCGGATGCTTGCGATTCCTCCGCCCCCGGCTGTGAGGGAGATGCGTTGTGGTCAAATTGCCCGGCGCTGCCGAAATCGATGTCCCCATCCGGATACCAGACGGTGTCATTATGCAATGAAGCATACGAATGCGCGGCTTGTTGCGGTTGCTCCTGCACAGGCTGCTGCTGTCCGCCATGCCTGGCGTGGCGTGAATGCTGATGCGGCTGGAAGGCGACGGGCGCGGAATCCGTCTGAGTCGGTTGGACCCGCTGTTGCATGTCCGCCACAAGATTGCGCGACATCGGATCGACCACTACCGGTTCGGCAGCAGCCTGCCCGCTCCCCTCAGCCGGCGAGGCATCCGTTGCCTGATGCTCCTCTTGGTCTGAGGATTCGACGACGGATTGCACCGACGCCCCCGGGGCATGGCGCTTCCTGGGCTTATTGCTCTTACGAGGTGCAAACGTACGTTTGATTATGCTCAAGCTTCCTGCGAGCGCCTCCGAGAAGCTGATTTCATCGGGGTCTTTCGGCTTGGGTTCACCGGGAACCTTGCGGCGCTTGGTGTCCGGCATCGCGAATACGGATGCGGACAGGACGGTCATCAACGCGAGGAGGGCCGCGATGAAGTAGAACGGCGTCGCGAAATCGGGAAGCTTCACACGCACCCAATGGACAGTCACCGAGGTGCGGGCAGAATTCGAGCCGGTGTCGATCAGCGCGATGACGTCTGAAGACGTTGTGCGCGATGTCAGGGAAACGTTGCCTGTGCCGCATTTGACCGACCGCCACATATCCGATGATTCGAATTCGACCGCCGAGTCCTGCGCGGCGGAACTCCCCGAGGCTTTCTGCGTGGACGTGGTCAGGGTCTGCCAGTCCGACATGCCGGTGATACGCGTGTATTTGCTCCCAGCCAGCCATCCGGCGGCATCTTTTCGTGTGGACAATGCGATGCACACACGCGTTTTCGACGAATTGGTATGGACAACCAATGTGGAGCGTTCTGCAACCATGGACAGGACGCCCGGATCCGTCATCGCGTATCTGCCGGAAACTTTTGCCGATGCCGCGATCTCACTTGACGGACGCCAAATCGTTGCGTTCAGCGCGCCGAACACCACACATGCGACGGCGAGTAGACCGAACACCGGTGCGACGATGCCACGCATGATTCTGGCATGATGAGACGGCCGCTCGAATACGGCATGCTCTTCGTGTGATTCATGTGTCTTCGTCATAACGCCACTATTCTACAGGCACCACCTCACTTCACCGGGTTGCGCGCGATACCTCCACCCTACCGTCGCACAGTCCCCCGCAGGCGGTGGCAGGCGGCAAAGACGTCCCGGCGATATCATGGTCGGCCGCTAGTGTGGTGATTATGCGTATTTCCCCCAGACTCCATCACGCCGCCGCCAGCCTTGTTACCGCGCTGTGCGCCGCCGGCATGTGCCTTGGCATCGCGGCATGCGGTTCAGGCAACTCCTCGTCTTCAGCGTCTTCATCGGCGTCCGCAAGTTCCAGTGCGTCAAGCACGAAGCTCAACAAAATCGCTGGAGTCACGGCGACCGGCGATCCCGGCAAGAAGCCGACCGTGAAATTCCACACCCCCATGACCGTCCAGGACAACACCTACGCCGTGCTTCAGCAGGGCAACGGCGCGACGATCAAAGAAGGCGACCGTCTGTGCGCCCAGGGCATCGCGCTCAACGCCAAGGACGGCTCGCAGATCATGAGCACGTGGGAGAAGAACACACCCGACTGCTCGATCGTCGTGAACAAATCCTCCACGAACACCGCCTATTACGATATTCTCAAAGGTCAGAAAGTCAACACGACCATCGCATTCGGCGTCAATGACCAGAACTCGTCCGGCACGTCGTATCTCATGGTGCTGACCATCATCTCCCGCGCGAAGGCCCTGACCCGTGCGGAAGGCAAAGCCGTCACGGACATTCCAGCTAACTTGCCGAAGGTTACGCTCGCCAGCAACGGCAAGCCGTCGCTCGATCTCAACGGGTATAAGCCCGATGGCAAACTGGTCGCCCAGACCCTGATCAAGGGCGATGGAGCCGCGGTGAAAGCCACTCAGACCGTGGATGCCCAGTATTCTGGCTGGTACGCGGACAGCAACGGCACGCTTCACCAGTTCGATTCCTCTTGGAGCCGCGGGTCATCCGCGCAGTTCTCGCTCTCCCAGGTCATCACCGGATGGAAGAACGGCTTGACCGGGCAAACCATCGGTTCGCAGGTGCTGCTGGTCATTCCACCGGATCAGGGCTACGGATCGACAGACCAGACGGACAGCACCACCGGAAAGGTGACCATCCCGGCCAATTCCACGCTGTATTTCGTGGTCGATATCCTCTACGCCTACTGATTGTCGGTGGATTCCCGGCGATTGTCCGCAATCCGCGGGGTCGGTGGCGGTGACACCATTTTGCGCCACCGCCACACGCTTACACAAACTGGTTACGCTAAGCGCGCGCTTAGCGTAACCAGTTTGTGTATTTGGGGCTTAGAAGAGACGCAACGTCCCGTCTTCCTGGCCCTTCATATCGTAATAATCCAGAATCATGCACTCGAATCCACGCTCATGGGCGAGTGTTCTGGCCTGCGGGGTGATGGTCTGCGCGGCGAAGATACCGCGGACGGGCGCGATGAGCGGATCGCGGTTGAGCAGCTTGCAATACCGAGTCAGCTGCTCGACTCCATCAATCCCACCGTGCCGTTTGATTTCAATCGCCACATGCATACCATCGCCGTCCACCGCCATGATATCGACTGGGCCGATCGCCGTCGGATACTCTCGTCTGACCAGCTTGGCGCCTTCGCCGATCCGCTCAATCTGCTCGGCGAGATACCGCTGTAGATGGTCCTCGACACCATCCTTGACCAGTCCCGGATCCTCACCCAAATCGTAAGTATCGTCAGCGTAGACATGCTGCAAGGTGATTTCCAGCACGTCATCGCTTTTCTCGGCGCATACGCGCAACACCCGCTCAGGAACTGGCGTATCAGGGTCATCGTCGGCGTCCGGCGGGTCAATCTGGCGAATCGTGCACGGGGCTGCCATCCAATTCAATGGTTTGTACGATCCGAGTTCTGAAAATATCAGGACGCTGTTATCCGCTTTCACCAGCAGCACGCGCTTGGCCAACGGGAGTGACGCGTTGAGCCGGCCTGAATACTGTGCACTGCAATCCGCAACAATGATTCTCACATCCGACAGCCTAACAGCACCACCGCCGTCACAGCCGCAAACGCTGTCAGTCCAGGTGATACGCGTCCCGGTGACACGCAATCCAACCCGACAGTGGCACCCGGCAATCCCCGAACCCCAGAAAATCCGGCACTCGGCCCCCAAATCCACGCAACCCCCAACATCTTCAACAACCCCAACAACCCCAGTCCACACGCCCCAGTCCACAGCATGCAAAAGGCCGGCCCGTCACCAATGTGACAAGGCCGGCCCTAAGCCGAAACGGGGCCTAATCAGGCTTCTTGTCCGTCGCCTACGGCTGCGGAACCGGAAGTCTGGACCACGTCGTGTCCGCGCTCAACCGCAACGGTGAGTTTGTTCGAATCGAAGGAAATGAATCCGTCGGTGACATCGAAGGAATGCCGTACACCATCAGGGTCCACCACCGCGATCGTGCCGTCCTTGATGACGGTCAGCACCGGCTCGTGGTTAGGCAGGATACCCATCCCGCCCTCGGAAGCGGGGATGGTGACGGACTTCGCCGTGCCGGACCACAATGGGCGGTCCGCCGCGACGATGTTCACCTGCATGGTCGCGCCCGCCATCAGTCGCCGTATTCCTTCTGCATGTCGTGCCACTTCTTCTCGAGGTCGTCGATGCCGCCGATGCCGGAGAACGCCTGCTCCGGGACGTCGTCATACACGCCGTCGCAGATGCGGGTGAAGGCCTCGATGGTCTCGTCGGCCGGCACGTAGGAGCCCGGGCGACCGGTGAACTTCTCGGCCACGTAGAAGTTCTGGCCGAGGAACTGCTCGATCTTGCGGGCGCGGTTGACGATAGTCTTATCCTCTTCGCCGAGCTCGTCGATACCGATCAGGGCGATGATGTCCTGCAGCTCCTTGTTACGCTGCAGAATCGCCTTGACGCGGTTGGCGCACTCGTAGTGTGCCTGGCCGACATAGCGCGGGTCGAGGATTCGCGACGTGGAAGCCAGCGGATCGACAGCCGGGTAGATGCCCTTGGCCGCGATATCACGCGAAAGCTCGGTCGTTGCGTCCAAATGGGCGAAGGTCGTCGCCGGGGCCGGGTCGGTGTAATCATCCGCAGGCACGTAAATGGCCTGCAGCGAAGTGATCGAGTGGCCGCGGGTCGAGGTGATGCGCTCCTGGAGCGCGCCCATCTCATCGGCGAGGTTCGGCTGGTAACCCACTGCGGAAGGCATACGGCCCAGCAGCGTGGAAACCTCGGAACCGGCCTGCGTGAAGCGGAAGATGTTGTCGATGAACAGCAACACGTCCTGGTTCTGCACGTCGCGGAAGTACTCAGCCATGGTCAGTGCGGTCAGCGGGACACGCAGACGAGTCCCCGGGGGCTCATCCATCTGGCCGAAGACCAGCGCGGTCTTGCTGAGCACGCCTGCCTCCGCCATTTCGCCGATCAGATCGTTGCCCTCACGGGTACGCTCACCGACGCCGGCGAACACGGACACACCGCCGTGGTTCTGTGCCACGCGCTGAATCATTTCCTGGATCAGGACCGTCTTGCCGACACCTGCGCCGCCGAACAGGCCGATTTTGCCGCCCTGCACGTACGGGGTCAGCAAATCGATGACCTTGATGCCGGTTTCGAACATCTGGGTCTTGGACTCCAGCTGGTCGAATGCCGGCGGATTGCGGTGGATGGGCCAGCGTTCCTTGACCTCGATATGCTCGTCAGGCTTCTTGTTGAGGATGTTGCCCGAGACATCGAACACGTGCCCCTTGGTGACATCGCCGACAGGAACCTCAATCGGGCCGCCGGTATCGGTCACTTCGGCGCCACGCACCAAGCCGTCGGTAGGCTTGAGCGCGACCGCGCGCACGGTGGAATCACCGAGGTGCTGTTCGACCTCCATGGTGATCTGGTGAAGCGTCTCGCCCTCGGTGTTGCCCACACTGTTGAGCTTCACGGTCAAGGCGTTGTAGATGTCGGGCAGGTGGCCTACCGGGAACTCGACGTCGATGACGGAGCCCTGGACGCGCGTCACGCGTCCGACGTTCGTCGCTTCGACGTCGGTTTCGGAAGCCGCTGTGGTCTGGTTCTCAGCCATATGCGTTCCTACTCTTCCTCTTTGTTCAGCGCGTCGGCGCTGCCGATGATTTCGGTAAGTTCTTGGGTGATCGATGCCTGGCGCGAGGCGTTGAGCTTGCGCGTCAGCTCGTCGACAAGGTTGCGTGCGTTGTCCGTTGCCGTGTGCATGGCGTTCTGGCGGGATGCCGTCTCCGATGCAGCCGAAGTCAGCAGGCACTCATGGATGCGTGACTGGATGTACTTCGGCATGATCGCGTTGAGCACCTTTTCCAGACTCGGTTCGAAGGTGTACAGCGGGGTCGCCTGAGCCGCGGTGGACTCGGGAATCGGACCGGAGTCCTGCCTTGCTTCCGGCACGACTTCGACCGGCAGCATGCGCAGGACGCGAACCTTCTGCACGACCATGTTCACGAATTCGGTGAACACGATATACAGTTCGGAGACGCCGCCCTTGTCCGCAGGCAACATGTACGCGTCCAGCAGGGTCTTGGAAATCGACTCGGCGACTTCCACACCCGGCTTATCGCTGTCGCCCTCCCACGAGGCCGCCACCTTACGGTTGCGGTACTTGTAGTAGGTGACGCCGCGACGGCCGTACACATACAGCTGCGGCTCCTTGCCCTTGTCCATAAGGCGGGCGAGCAGGGATTCCGTTTCCTTGATGATCGACGAGGTGTACGCACCGGCCATACCGCGGTCCGACGTCAGAGCCAGCACGGCGACGCGCGGGTTCTTCTCGTCGGACTTCACGATCGGATGGTCGATATGGGTGTGCTCCGCCAACGCTTGCACGGCATCGAAAATCGCATCGCTGTAAGGCTTGGCGTTGAGCGCCACCTCACGCGCCCTCGCGATGTGCGAGGACGCGATCATCTCCTGGGCGTTGAAGATCTTCTCCAACGACTGGGTTGAGGCGATTCTTGATTTCAATGCGAGTTGCGAGCCCATGGGTCACTTCTCCCCTGCGACGATCTTTTCCTGCTCGACCGGGGTGTCGGTCTTGGCGACGGGCTTCTTCTCGATAAGCGGCTTGCCGGCCTTGGTCACATACGTGGCACGGAAATCTTCGACGGCCTGTTCAAGGGCCTTCTCCGTGTCGGCGGTGAAATCGCCGGTGTCACGAATCGTCGTGAGAATATCCGTGTTATGCGCCACGTAGTCCAGCATGCCCTTCTCGAACGGCAGCACGTCCGCGAGCTCGAGATCGTCGAGCTTGCCATGCGTGCCGGCCCAAATCGAGACGACTTCCTGCTCCATCGAGTACGGGGACATCTGCGGCTGCTTAAGCAGCTCGGTCAGACGAGCGCCACGAGTCAGCTGCGCCTTGGATGCGGCATCCAGATCGGAGGCGAACATCGCGAAGGATTCAAGCGACTTATACTGCGCGAGCGAAATCTTCAGCGTGCCGGAAACCTTCTTCAACGCCTTGGTCTGGGCCGCACCACCGACGCGGGACACCGAAATGCCGACGTCGACGGCCGGACGCTGGCCTGCGTTGAACAGGTCGGACTGCAGGAAGATCTGGCCATCCGTAATGGAAATCACGTTGGTCGGAATATACGCAGACACGTCGTTCGCCTTGGTTTCGACGATCGGCAGACCGGTCATCGAGCCGCCACCCAAATCGTCGGACAGCTTTGCGCAACGTTCCAGCAGACGGGAGTGCAGGTAGAACACATCGCCCGGGTACGCCTCGCGCCCCGGCGGGCGGCGAAGCAGCAGCGAAATCGCTCGGTAGGCTTCAGCCTGCTTGGACAGATCATCAAACACGATGAGCACGTGCTTGCCGTGATACATCCAGTGCTGGCCAATCGCCGAACCGGTGTACGGGGCGATGTACTTGAAGCCTGCGGAATCCGATGCCGGGGAAGCCACAATCGTCGTGTACTCCATAGCGCCGGCCTCTTCGAGGCTCTGACGCACGGAGGCGATGGTGGAACCCTTCTGGCCGACAGCCACGTAGATGCAGCGCACCTGCTTCTTCGGATCTCCGGACTTCCAGTTGTCCTTCTGGTTAATGATGGTATCGATCGCGATGGCGGTCTTGCCGGTCTGGCGGTCGCCAATGATCAGCTGACGCTGGCCACGACCGATCGGGGTCATCGCATCGATGGCCTTGAGGCCGGTGGACAACGGCTCATCGACCGGATGACGATGCATCACGTCGGGGGCCTGCGCCTCGAGAATACGACGGCCTTCGCTCTTGATCTCGCCGAGGCCGTCGATTGGCTGGCCCAGCGGGTTGACTACACGGCCAAGGTATCCGTCGCCGACCGGCACGGACAGCACTTCGCCGGTTCGGCGGACTTCCTGGCCCTCCTCGATGCCGGCGAAGTCACCGAGGATGACCACACCGATCTCGCGGGCGTCAAGGTTGAACGCCAGACCAAGCGTGCCGTCCTCGAAGGTCAGCAGCTCATTGGCCATGCAACCAGGCAGTCCCGTCACATGCGCAATGCCGTCACCGCAAGTCGCGACATAGCCGACCTCCTGGGTCGGGTTGTCAGACGGCTTGTAGGACTCGACGAAATCGTCGAGAGCCTTGCGTACCGCGGCGGGATCAATGGTAAGTTCTGCCATGATCACTCCTTATTGTTCTTGTTCATGTAAGTCTTTCGCGTTTGCACGCGTACTGACTCGTCTGTGTCACTCGCCTGTTCAGGCGGTGACCTGCACGCTGCGCTTGAGCTTGTTCAGCTGGGCGATCACCGTATTGTCGTTGACCTCGTGGCCGATCTGCACACGCATGCCGCCCAACACCGTCGGATCTACAACCGAGTTGATATGCACGGCATGGCCGGTGCGCTTGGTGTAAATCTTGGTCAGCCGGTCAATCTGCTCGTCAGACAGCGGAGCCGCGGTGGTCACGGTGACCATCGATTCGCCCATATGCCGTGACAGCTTGTTGATCAGCCACTGGATGGTGGCAAGGTAACGACGGTGGCGCGGATTAGCCGTGGCGTGCTCGGCAAGGCGCATGGTAACTTTGCTGATCTCATTGCCGGACAACACGTTGTGCAGCAATGTGACGCGCGCCTCAGCCGAGGAATGCTCGTCGTACAGGCGGGTGCGGACCACCGGCATGTTGAGCAGGGCCGAATGGAGCTCGGCCAGCTCTACGGACACCTTCATGGTGGTTCCGGTCGCATCCGCGTAGTACATCATCGCGTCCACGCCGAAATCCTCGACCGCGTTCGCGATATCATGCGGCTTGCTCCAGCGGCGCTGCACCAGATCGTCAAGGATCTCAACGGTCATCGGATGCGCTTTGCCTTCAAGCAGCGTGTGCACCATGGTGGTCTTGTCGGCAGCGGGACGTGCGGGGTCGGTCAGCGCCCGTTCGACCTGGACATTGTGGTCGAGCAGATCGGTGACGGCGAACAGCTCGTTGCCTACGCGCCAGGCATCCTCACCGGTCGCCTTGAGTTTCGGCGCCAGTGAGTCACGCGAGACGCGGTCTGCGATGCGTGATGCCTCTCCTCGCATGTAATCTCACTTCCTTCGCTTACTTGTTGCTGTCTGCATCCATCTCGTCGATCATCTTGTCGAGCATCTGCGTCTGGGTGGCGCTCGAGCTCAACTCGGATCCGAGAATCTTGCCTGCCAGAGCCGTGGCCAACGTGCCGACCTCACCCTTCAAGCTCACCAGAGCCTGCTTCTGCTGGGATTCAATCGAACGCTGGGCGTTCTCAGTGATCTGGGCCGCATCGGATTCAGCGCGCGAACGCGCATCGGCGATGATATGGGACGCTTCAGCACGGGCGTCGTCGCGGATCTTCGATGCCTCGACACGAGCCTGGCTGAGCTGGTCCTCATACTTCTTCTTGGCCTCGTCAGCGTCTTTCTGTGCTTTCTCGGCCTGAGCCATACGGCCTTCGATCTTGGCCGCACGGGCGTCGAAGACAGCCTGGAACTTCGGCATGACGTACTTGTAGAAGCAGACCGCGATGACAACGAGAATGACCAATGACCACACGATGTCATACGTTTCAGGCAAAAACAGCGAAATACCGCTTTTCTCTGCCAGTGGCATGGGTGTTCTCCTTTCTTGCTCGGGTTTCTACTTGACTATTGGTGAAGCTTGCGTTCGCAGATGCTCACTTGGCCATGACGAAGGCGACGAAGCCGAGCAGGCCGAGCAGCTCGATCATTGCCAGACCGATGAACATGAGGGTCTGGATGCGGCCGGAGACCTCAGGCTGGCGAGCGGTGCTCTCCAGGGCCTTGCCGACCAGGATGCCCATGCCGATGCCAGGGCCGATGGCGGCGACGCCGTAGCCCAGAACGCTGATGTTGCCTGCAACCTCGGCGAGAGTGATGATATCCATGTGTTGTCCTTTCTTACCGAAATCTGACATGGTACACGGCCCCGCGGCACGGGACCGAAGTGTGTTCTGCACGGCGCCCCAAGACACCGGTGCATTCGCTTGATTCAATTATTGCGCATCGTTGTCACGATGCCGGTCAGGACACGGCCGCTATGGGCGACCGCGCCTAGCACCGTTGCGATCCTTTGCACAGCGCGTATGGCGCGCCGGGCACGGTCGAATTACTCGACCTCCGGATAGCTCTGGTTGATGTACACCGTCGAGAGAATCGCGAACACGTACGCCTGAAGCGCCGCGACGAACATCTCGAAGCATACGAACGCGAAACCGCCCAGCAGCCACAGTGCGCCGACGGGCTTGATGCCCCAATTCGGCGACTCGATGAGATAGAACTGGGTGAACGCCAAGCAGGTTGCGACCAGAAGGTGGCCTGCGATCATGTTGGCGAAGAGTCGGACGGTCAGCGAGAACGGGCGAATGATCAGCACCTCGAGCAGGTTGATCGGGCCGAGGATGATATCAATCGGCAGCGGAACCCCGGGAGGCATAAGCTCGCCGCGCAGGTACTTGAAGAATCCCTTCTCCCTGCAAGCGGCAATCCAATACTGCACGAAAGTCCACAGTGCGAACACGAGTGGCATCGTCACCGTTGCGGTGGCCGCCATATTCATGCCAGGGATGACGCCGCACAGGTTGAACGCGAAAATCGTGAAGAACAGTGTGGTAATCATCGGCACATATCGGCGTCCACGTTCCTCGCCCATCACCTGATAGACGATATTGTCGCGGACGAATTCGAGCAGCGTCTCAATCAGTCCCTGCCAACGACCCGGAACGAGCTTGGCACGTTTCGCCGTGATGCACATCACCAGCAGCAGCACGATAGTGGCAACGATTCGAATAAGAATGATGCGATTAATGGCGAACGGCGTGCCCTGGAACAGAATCGGATCGGGAAGAAAATCGTCGATCGAGGGCAGTTCAGGACCCGTCTTGGTCGCGAGCACGAGCTGCGCGCTGACTTGTGACACCATCTACGCCTCCTACTTCTCGTAACAGCTGTCAGTTTAGCCCAACGCCCTGAGCGAATGTGACCGGAAGATTTCGGCGCAAACTCACATGGCGTGGCGAGTAGGTCGGGCGCCGACGGGGCCGGCACCTGCCTTCAACTCCGAACGGCTACGTGGAGATTGTACGACGTTTTCCTGCGGCTTGGTAACAATTCTTTCACAATCTCGAACCGTTTTTAGATAAAACGACCCGAATTGCCGAACGCTACGCAGGACGTTGCTGTCCGATATCCGGACAGCGCGCACAAGTCAGCAGTCAGGCATCGGCGCCGTCGGCCACCGGGCCGGCGGGAGCGGGCGATGTCGCAGAACGCACGCGTTCGTCCTGAGCATAATCGTCCTTAATCAGGCCATAACCGTCCTTGATCAGCGGGGCGTACCCGTCACCTCGCGGCGCACCCGGCGCATGACGGATCGAACGGTCCGTACCCAAACGCTTCTCCGCACGCAACCGCGGGACTTCACGCAGGTCGTACGGCGTGGTCTGGTACACCCAGTTCAGCCAGTTGCGCCACAACAAGTTCGCATGCGCACGCCAGCTGAACAACGGCTCGAGCTTCGGGTCGTCATGCGGGAAATAGTTCTCCGGGAACGGCACGTTCGTCAGCCCCTTGGCCATATCGCGCTCATACTCCTCGGCGAGCGTCATCTTGCCATACTCCCAATGGCCAAGAGCGAACACCTCGGAGAAATCACGCGTCGCAATCAGTCCGGGGCCGGACTCCGGACCCCACGTGAGCACCTGAAGATCGGGATTCGCCGCGATATCGTCCTCGTCCACACCGGCAAGCCGGGAATGCGGCTGCAACGCGATCTCATCGAAACCGTTGGTCAAGAAGCAATACTCGTCCTGCAAATACTGCGGATAGACACCGAACAGTTTCTGCGGCAACAGATGCTTGCGCACCCCATAGCGGTAGTGCAGAGCGCCCATCGCTCCCCAGCACAGGTACATCGTCGAAAACACATGCGAGCCCGCCCAGTCAAGGATCTCCTTGAACTCGTCCCAGTAATCGACCTGATCGAACTCCAAATGTTCCACCGGCGCGCCGGTCACCACGAAGCCGTCGTAATAGTTGTCTCGGAACGCATCAAGGTTTTCATAGAACTTGACCAGATGATCGGCGCTGACATGCTTGGATTCATGGGTCGAAGTCTTCATGAAATCGACCTCGACCTGCAGTGGCGACTTCGAGATCAGTCGCAGCAACTGGGTCTCGGTTTCAATCTTTTTGGGCATGAGATTCAAGATCACCAAGCGCAGCGGGCGCACACGCTGGCGCTCAGCTTCAGGTTTCTCCAGCGCAAAAATGCGCTCGGAGTCGAGGATGGCACGTGCGGGCAGGCCGCTTGGAATCTTGATAGGCATGATTCCATTATGGCTGTTGGTCCGATATGTGTTTGGTGTCGGCTGAAATGTGACCGGTGGGCGGGGTTTGGTAGAGCGAGGCGCGGTAGGGCGGTGTGCGGCAGGGCGGAGTGCGGCAGAGCGGGGTGGGGTTACTGGCGGACGAGACTGGCAAGGCACGCGATTGTCGGCGGACGGGGCAGGCGGCACGACCGCTGACTGCAAGCGGCAGATCATGTACCCAGTCAGAGTGCGAGCGAATCCTCACACAACGCACCCCGCACCCTCCCCACGCACCGATTCCCGCCATCGCAGGCCCACCGTGCGAGCCCATCCTCACACAACGACCCCTAGGGCCACCCAGATAACCGGCCCTGACCACCGCATCGGTCATTGTGCGAGCGAATCCTCACACAACGGGCCCCAACGCAAGCACACCAACCAAATCCAACCACCCAAC
>JDUB01000006.1 GCA_000771265.1 Bifidobacterium thermophilum DSM 20210 | reverse complement strand
TGCGAGCGAATCCTCACACAACGCACCCCGCACCCTCCCCACGCACCGATTCCCGCCATCGCAGGCCCACCGTGCGAGCCCATCCTCACACAACGACCCCTAGGGCCACCCAGATAACCGGCCCTGACCACCGCATCGGTCATTGTGCGAGCGAATCCTCACACAACGGGCCCCAACGCAAGCACACCAACCAAATCCAACCACCCAACCCGCCACCGTGCGAGCCAATCCTCACACAACGCCGACGCCACTCCTCACACTGGCACCATTGCACGGTGGCGGATGGCCGACCCGCCCACGTCAAGTCATATGAGTCGCGTGGCACGTATCCTACGACACACACAACCTGCGGAACATCACCGCAAAAAGCCCAAGCCCGCCGGCATCTGGCGAGTTGTGTACGCCACGACATACGCAACTCGCCAGATACAAACCGGCAGTAACGCAAGACCACCGACATCCAGCCGAACACGCATGCCCGCGCATACCCAACCTGCAAATCCCCCACGTCCTCTCCCAAATCCACCAGCATCTGCTGCGATACGCATGCCGGTACATACACAACTGGCGGAACACCATCGGGCACAACCCCAACCATCCGACAAGCAGCGACTCACGTATACCGATACATACGCAACGTGCGGCAGACCCACGGTCACCATCCGGAACTCTCCGGATACAGCCACCTGCGTATGTCACGACATACACAACCCGCCAGATACAACCGGCAGTAACGCAAGACCACCAACATCCAACCGGCCACGCATACCACGACATACGATTCTTGCGCAATACCCTTGATAAAACGATGCTTCCACACGCGTACGGCTGAGCAAGCATGCCGCAACATACGCCAACCAACGCCGCCAACGCGAGAACACACGACCATGCAACCAGTAACCACCCAGCGCGCAACCATGCAAATACCCGACCGTCGCCGCCAAGCAGCTCCCCCGCAATCCGCTGTGGGCTGAACGGCACGCCGATTTGACAATTCCCTGTCGTCCTATAAAGTAGATGACTGCTGCTTGAAGCAGCCGACGCGGGGTGGAGCAGCTCGGTAGCTCGCTGGGCTCATAACCCAGAGGTCCATGGTTCAAATCCATGCCCCGCTACCACATCAATGAAAACCGTGATTCGACATTCGTCGGTCACGGTTTTTGTGTACCCGGCCATTCTCACCGTCCGAGGCATTCAGTCAGCGCTCATCCGCGACGCCAGACCGACACACCGGCAACGCGAACCGCCGAGTACGGATGTTACCGGCTCGTCATGGGAAGACACCTCAGGCAAACCGACAAACAGACAAAGAGACAACACAGCAAAGAGAAGCAATACGAAGAGGGGATATCAATGCGCATCTCGCAACCGTTGCAGCCCATGGCACCGCTGATTGTGCTCGCACTCGGGTCGCTGTCGATCGTATCGCTCGCGCAAGGCATCGTTTCCTTGACTTCAGGCACGAACATCCCAAGCATCACGGAAGCCATCGCCGGTCTGATCGGCATCGCGCTGAGCGTGTGGATCATCGCCGCGATGCGGGCGACGCGTGCTCAAGACGAAGAAGACGACGAGGATGATAAGGACGACGAATCCGAGGAGATCAACGGCAAAAACCTTCAGAGCAGCAGTGCCGATTCACGAGTCGTCGAATAATCATCGCGACTATCGATTGCTTCGAAGGCATTTCGAATCCAAGGGCATTGCCACTGCATCGAAAGCGGATTAAGCCGAAGACATCGCCGCCAATCCCGGCAGACGTTGCACCAGCAGGCGTGACGGGGCGTTCATGGCAAAATCGCCACGCAGTTGGATTGTCGGTTGCATCCGTCAACGCGACGGGGCGTCCATTGCGAAATCGCCACGCCAGTCGGATTGCCGATTGCGCTCACAGGCGTGTCCGGACGTTCCGCTCAAGCCGAAGTGGACTGCGCGGATGATGGCTGCACCCGTAGGTGTACCGCGGCATTCTGTTCTGGACGAGCGGGCTGCGCTTGTGACGGTCGGCCCGTCAACGAGTCGGGGGCACTGGACTTGGACCTACCGACGACCCGACGCGCCCGCCCATAGGGCTGCCGATGCGGCGGTGCCAACCCGCTGCGCGAGCGCCGACGATTGAACTGGCCGATTCAAGACGCCACGACGCCAGCGTCACAGCCTGCGTTATCATTGACGTCAAACGTTTGACGTAATCGGGGGTCGGGCACATTTCAAGGCACCCGTTCACGCCATGCGCGAAGGAGTACCGCGGCATCGGCCCTGAGGCATCCCTTCACACACTTTCCGCCCATACCGGCGCGAAAACCGCAAACGCCCAAGCCTGCGGCAAACCAGCAATCACACCAGAAACCAGGAATCCGACCCAGATGGCATCACAACAACACCAAGAGCAGAGCGCGTCCGGCAGTAAGCCACCTGCATCCGCGACCGAATCCGCATCCTCCGCGAATCAATCGGCATCGGCAGCCCCGGTCACCCAAGCGGTCGACAAAAGCGACGCCGGTTACGCGAAAGACCTCAAACCGCGCCACATCCAGATGATCGCCATCGGCGGCTCGATTGGCACCGGCCTGTTCCTCGGCGCGGGCGGACGTCTCGCTCAAGGCGGCGCCGGCCTGACCATCGCATATGCGGTGTGCGGCATCTTCGCGTTCCTCATGGTCCGTGCGCTCGGCGAACTGGCAATCCGCCGCCCGTCCTCCGGTGCGTTCGTGTCCTACGCACGCGAATTCCTCGGCGAAAAAGGCGCATATATCACCGGCTGGTTGTTCTTCCTCGACTGGTCCACTACCGTCATGGCCGATATCACCGCGGTCGCGCTCTACTTCCACTACTGGCAGGCGTTCAAGGCCGTGCCGCAATGGGTACTTGCCCTGTGCGCGCTCGCCGCGGTGTTCGCGCTGAACATGCTGAGCGTCAAGGCCTTCGGCGAGGCCGAATTCTGGTTCGCCGCCATCAAGGTGTTCACAATCCTCGCGTTCATGGCTATCGCGATTTGGGCGATCATCACCGGAGCCCCGGTCGGGCAATACCACGCCGGCATACACAACATCACCGACCACGGCGGATTCTTCCCCGAAGGCATCGCCCCGGTGTTCGCGCTGACACTCGGCGTGGTCTTCGCATTCGGCGGCACCGAGATGGTGGGCGTCGCGGCAGGCGAAGCGAAAGAAGCCCAGCAGGTGCTTCCGAAGGCCATCAATTCGATGATTGTGCGCATTTTCGGCTTCTACGTAGGCTCGGTCATTCTCATGGCCCTCGTGCTGCCGTATACCGCGTATTCGTCGAACGAATCACCGTTCGTCACTTTCTTCTCCGGCATCGGCATTCCCCACGCCGGCGACGTGATCCAAGTCGTGGTGTTGACCGCCGCGCTGTCGTCGCTGAACGCCGGTCTGTATGCGACCGGCCGCACGCTGCGTTCGCTGGCAATCGCGGGTTCCGGCCCGAAATTCGCAGCCCGCATGAACAAGAACCATATCCCGTACGGCGGCATCATCATCACGTCGGCACTCGGCCTGATTGGCGTGGTCCTCAACGCAGTGCTGCCTGCCAATGCCTTCGATATCATTATGAATCTCGCCGGTATCGGCATCGCCGGCACGTGGTCGTCGATTCTGGTCACGCATCTCGCGTTCCTCAAGCGCGTCAAGGCGGGCAAGGAACAGCGGCCTGAGTATCGGATGCCGGGGGCGCCGTTCACGGATTATCTGGCGCTCGCGTTCTTTGCCATCGTCGTCATTTCGAATCTCACCAGCGCGTCCGGCAGGTGGACACTTGCGTTGTTCGCGGTGGTCGTGGTCGCGATGGTCATCGGCTGGTATGCGGTACGCGGGCGGATTGACGGCAGCCTGATGGACGAGATTCTCGACAATGACGAGGATGAGGATTCCATCGAGGAGCTCAGCGACGATTTCGCCGCCGCCTGACACAGCGAATCCGCGATATTCACGATATTCACAGCACTCGCGATACTGGAATCGGCAACGGCCAAGCAACAAGTACAAGGAGACAGGATGCGCATTCATATCACGTACACTGGCGGCACTATCGGCATGGTCGAATCCGACCATGGGCTCGTTCCCGGCGCCGACATGCGCGGGTGGCTGCACCGCTTGCTCGGGGAAAGCGATGAGCTGCGCGACGGCGACGTGACGTTCACCGAGCTTGACCCGCTGATTGATTCGTCAAACGCGACCCCGGAAAACTGGCAGTCGATGATCGACGACCTGTATGCCCACCGCGAGGAGGCAGACGCGTTTGTCGTCCTGCATGGCACCGATACGATGAGCTACTCCGCCGCGGCACTGTCCTATGCGCTCACCGATTTCGGCAAGCCGGTGATCTTCACTGGATCGCAGCATCCGCTCGGCAAAATCGAATCCGATGCAACCGCGAACGTGACTGGCGCGCTCAACGCGGCGTTGAGCGGCCACGCGAAAGGCGTCTCACTGTTCTTCGGGCATCACCTGTTCGCCGGCAACCGCGTGACGAAAGCCTCGAGCTGGGCGTTCGAGGGGTTCAATTCGCCGTCCACCGGCATGCTCGCGTGCACGGGCACGCCCTGGCAGTGGGAATCGTTCGACAATCCGGGCGAGGGTTGGACGAACCCGAAACCGTATGCACGGCATGATGTGGCGGTTATCGACACGGTCCCCGGCATGAGCGCCAAGCGGCTTGCCACCATGCTCGACCCCCTGCCTGAAGCTGTATTGCTGCGCGCATACGGCGTCGGGAACATCCCCAGCCTCGAGCCGGGATTCGCGGACGTCATCGCGGGCACGCTCGACGCTGGAGTCCCGGTGATTGTCGCCTCGCAATGCGAACAGGCGAATGTGCTACTCGGACGGTATGAGACCGGGGACGCTATCGCGAAAGCCGGCGCGGTCGGCACCGGCGATATGACGCTCGAAGCCGCATACGCAAAGATCATCTTCCTGCTGTCGCAAGGATTGGGCGGTGCCGAGCTGTCCGCATGGATGGGCCGCTCCATCGCCGGTGAAATCACTCTGGAAAGCAACTGAGCGTCCTCCCTCACCCTGTTTCTGCCGACGCTCACATGTCACTCACCGTCGGTACAATCTTCTGCCGACGCTCACCACACGCTCAGCGTCGGCAGAAACAGGGGCGTGGAACGGGCTCAGCGGCGAGCAGCAATGCGGACGGAACGGCGGCTGTACTTCAGAGAAATTCCAATATTCCCCGCTTGTCAATCATGCACTGGCAACGATTTCGCTCATACAATGGCGGTATGAGCGAAGATACAAGGACAAGAAAGACCGCTGCAACGACGACAGCAACAACAACCAAAACAGCATCAAGCACCCGAACCGCCGCGACACGCAAGCGCACGACACGACGCAAAACCGCAGCCGCCACCGCCAAGACCTCCGCGGTGACCTCGGCACGCACCGCCGCCGCCGCCGGATTCGGCCGCGTCGCAATCTATGACACCACCCCGCACGGTGAAACGACCCCACGCGTCGAACTCGGCGAACAATTCCATGTCAGCGCGCAACTCGCCGCCGAGCAGGGACTGACGCTCACCGCAACCGCAATCGTGCGCAATCCGCGCGGCAAAGAAACCATGCGCCGAACCATGACCTGCACCAACCCGGGACTCAGCCGCTGGGAAACCGACGTGCAGGCCGGCGAGCCAAGCGACGCCCGCCCGTGGCAGTCTGGCTGGTCGGCGGTCAAACGCCAGCTCGGCGAGTGGACGGTCAGCATCGAGGCGTGGCTTGACCCGTATGCTACATGGCTCAAGCAAGCGCGCAACGCCGTCGACACTCGCGAAAACGTCGAAAATGCCCTCGATGCCGGCGCCTCACTGCTGCGCCGCTGGGCTTCGACCCGTGACGCGCATCTGACCGCCGGCGAGCGCAGCACGCTGAAGAAAGCTGCCGATACGCTGGGTGACCGCAAACTGTCGGTTGCCGAGCGCTTCGCCGCCGCCACAAATGACGACGTCACCGCCCTGCATGATGCCAAGCCGCTGCGCGATGGCGTATCGGAAAGCGCCCCGCAGATGTTTCACGTGGAACGTCCGGGGTCCAGTTTCACCGCTTGGTATGATTTCTTCCCCCGTTCCGAAGGTGCCGCGGATGATGACGCGGCCGGTTTCACACACCCCGGCACGCTCGCCACCGCCGTATCCGGCCTTGAACGCGCCGCTGCCGAAGGGTTCGACACGGTGTGTCTGCCGCCGATCAGCCCGATTGGCGTAACCGGGCGCCGCGGCCGCAACGGCGTCGCCCATGCTGGCGTCCACGACCCGGGCTCCCCGTACGCTGTCGGCTCGGCTGACGGCGCCGCGGACAGTGTGGATCCGTCGCTCGGCACGATGGATGATGTCCGCGCGTTCACCGCGAAAGCCCATGACCTGGGTCTTGAAGTAGCGCTTGACGTGTCGCTGTTCGTGTCGCCGGATAATCCCTGGATCGCCGAACACCCGCAGTGGGTGCGCCGCAAGGCTGACGGCACGCCGGCCGATCCGCTCGATTCCTTCGACCCGCAATCGGAGCGTGAGGATATGATCCCGCTTGACTTCGATGCCGATCCGGACGGTATCGTCAAGGCGATTGTCCACACCTTGGACGTGTGGGTGAAAGCCGGAGTGACGGCGTTCCGCGCGGTCGAACCGTACCGTTGGCCGGCGCAGGCGTGGCAGCGGATCATCGAACAGACCCGGCACGCGCACCCGGAAGTGCTGTTCCTCGCTGAATCCTTCACCGCGCCCGCGATGATGGGCGCGCTGAGCCGCTCCGGCTTCACCCAGTCGGACTGCTACTTCCCATGGCGCAACACCAAGCGCGAGCTTGAAGAGTACCTGTTCGAGGCGAACAGCGACGCCGCATACACGCAGCATGACACGTTCTGGCCGTCCACGCACCGCATTCTTACCGATTATCTGCGCGACAACGGCATCGCCGGCTACGCGATCCGCGCAGTGCTCGCAGCAATGGGCGTGCCGAGCTGGGGTATCGCCAGCGGCTACGAACTGGTGGAAAACAAGCAGCAGCCGGGCACACAGGCCCCTGAGAATCCCGAGGAATACGAAATCCGCGTGCGCGACTGGAGCGAGGCCGACAAGTACGGCACCGCCAAGCTGCTCACCTCGCTCAACGCGATCCGCAGGCGCCACCCGGCGGCCCGCAGCTACCACAATCTGACGATTCTGGACAGCTCGGATGCGAACATCCTCGCGTTCGCCCGCCACACGCCCGCCGAGCTGACCGCAGACGGCAAACCGGACACGCTGATCGTGGTCGTGAACCTCGACGGCCACGAGGCCCACCAGTCCATGATCCGCCTCGACCCGGCCGCGTTCGGCCTGCCCGCCGGCGAGCCGTTCACCGTGGCCGACGAGCTGACCGGCCGTACCTTCACCTGGACGAACGACAACTATGTCTCGCTCGCCCCGTGGGCCGACGTCGCGCACGTGCTGAGCGTCAAGCGGTAGTTTTCCCGAATCCCGATACTCGGTACCCTGCACAATCCACATTACGTGGCATACGTGCCGGGTACCGAGTATCCTGAATAACGGAAATCCTGCTGTCTATCAAGGAGATTCGAAATGGCAGAAACCTTCAATGTCGTCGTGGAGATCCCGCGCGGTTCCAAGAACAAGTATGAAGTGGACCATGAGACCGGTCGCGTCTTCCTGGATCGTACGCTGTTCACCGCCATGGGCTACCCGGATGACTACGGCTACATCGACGGCACGCTGGGCGAGGACGGCGATCCGCTGGACGCGCTCGTGATGATCCCGAATTCCGTGTTCCCGGGCTGCGTGGTCGAATGCCGCGCTGTCGGCCTGTACCACATGGTCGACGAGGCCGGCGGCGACGACAAGGTGCTGTGCGTACCTGCCGACGTGCGTTTCGACGACATCAAGGACATCGACGATGTCAACGAGTACCACAAGGCCGAAATCAAGCACTTCTTCGAGCAGTACAAGGCTCTGGAGCCGGGCAAGGAAGTCAAGCCGGGCGATTTCTGGGCCGGCGTTGACAAGGCCGAGGCCGAGATCAAGGCCGCGCGCGAACGTCTCGCCGCTTCCGAAGCCAAGTGAGGCATATGTATGGTTCGGCTTTCGGCTTGAAGCTATGGGATTGATAGCGATCGCCTAGGCATCCGCCGAACCGAGCTGTGTACATATCGGATACGAAAGGGGCCGTCCCGATTGGGGTGGCTCCTTTCGTTTGTGCGGGTTGCGCGGGCTGCGTAGTCGCGTGGTCACGTAATCGGCGTAATCGCACGGTCGGAGTGGTCAGCCTGCGTCGCGTGGCCGACGTAGTTCGTGTGTATGGCATGTTCGCATGCCGAGCGTAGTCCGCATAATCCGCGGCTTGTCTTTCAGCAGCGAGCGACTATACTTGGGCGGGTAATTTCGACATGCGAACAGATTCATGGGAATTCAAAGCCGCCCTACGCCGGCAGTCGCCGTGTCGGACCGTAAGGCGTAGGCGGTTAGCCGTCGAGGCCCATCCGCACTGCGGATGAACCATGCACTGACTATGACATCAAGCACCTCTTTGGTTGGTATTCTTCTCATCGCGCTTTCCGTTTCGATGGATGCGTTTGCCGTGTCCATCGGCAAGGGCCTGACCGTGCGCCGGGTACGCCCGTTGGACGCCTTCAAAACCGCCCTGTGGTTCGGCGGGTTCCAGGCACTGTTCCCGCTGCTCGGCTACCTGGTGGCCGACACCTTCAGCGGGTATGTGACGGCCGTGGATCACTGGATTATTTTCGGCTTGCTCGCGCTGATTGGCGGCAACATGGTCCGCGAGGCGTTCGAGGAGGACGACGAGAACGCGCGCGAAACACCGCAGTTCGACTGGCGGCACATGCTACCGCTCGCCGTGGCGTGCAGTATCGACGCGTTCGCGATCGGGGTGAGTTTCGCATTCATGAAGGTGAACATCCTGTGGTCGGTGCTGATCATCGGTGTGGTGACCGGCACGTTCTCCGCCGCCGGCCTGCATATCGGACACGCGTTCGGCGCCCGATGGCAGAAACCCGCGCAGATTGCGGGCGGCGTAATCCTCATCCTTATTGGCATCAAGGTGTTGCTCGAGCATCTCGGCGTCATCGCCTGGTAGGGCGGGCAGCGACCGGCGGCATGGGCCGGGCGGACGGCGCGACCGGCGGCATTCCCAACGGGCATCGACCGGTAGCGCACCATCTCAGAGTTCCCGACCGACACCGCGCACAGCATATCCGAGATCGCACGCTTCCTGCCACAGGTTGCCGCAACTACACCCCCAATCGCACGACGCTGCGGCACACTCCACCCGGGATATCCAAGAAACCATCACATCGCCCGTACGCCGGGGCAGCGACCGCGCAGCCTCCGGCATATAGGGCCGAATCTACGTAATCCTGCCCGAAATAGCACTGCAACTACGGGAATCCGCCCCGAGGATATCCCGGCGACGGCGAATTGCGAACCCATCTCAGGCTAGCCACAACCGCCGCACACAGGAACCCCCAAATCCCCTCGTATCATTGGGTTCCCGCAGCAATTCAGCGCGAAAGTCAGTCCACAAATATCGGACCATACTGGCACAGCAGCAATGCCAGCGTCACGGCGAACGCCACCAGCCCAAGCAGCATCACCGGCAGCAGGGCAATCCCGACCCACGGGGCCGGTACGGCCGGATCCGGATCAAAATCCTTGAGCCAGAACCGCGAGGCGATCACCATCAGCACCATGAGCGCCAACGCAATCACACTCACCACAATGGCAGCCCAGGTTCCCGGCCCCGTGAACGCCACGCAGGACGCCGAGACCACCACGAACAGCCAGCCGGGCATACTCGCCATCGCCACCACGCCGGTCAGACTCTGCGAGAGCGAGCGCAGCAGATCGGTACGCTCTTTGCGTGCCATCTGGCGGGCGAAACCGATAACCGTGAACAGCGCAAGCAGCATGACATACACGCACGCCCAGTGAATCAGCGGGGTCGCGGCAATCGTCAGCGCGTCATTCGCGTTCAACGACGGGTACAGTGTCCCGCTGCCGAGTGCATTGAGCGCAAAAACCAGCGAAATCAGACCTGCGAGCACGCCAAGCACACGATCAGTCCAAGTGCCGCGGAACGGCCAGAAAATCGTGAACGCCGCCATCGCCGCAACGCACAGCGGCACTTCGAGGAACAGGGCAAACTGGCCGAGCAGGCTGGCACCGACAAGCAGCACAAGTGCGATAACCTGCACGGCGAGTACGCCACAGTACGGACGGTGCGGGAGGGTGCTGTCGGGTTGTGTCTGCTCTACCATATCTATTCCTTCCGCCGACGGATGTTCCTGCCGTGGCACGGCGTCATGTGTCATCGTCATGCAACCGGGTGGTCCACAATGTTATGGGCATGTTACCGGCATGTGACGTCATGACGGAGTTCCTTACTCATTGTAGCCGCGCGCTTGCCCATTCTCCGCCATATGGAAGCACCGCCCTTGAATGTCCTGATTGCCATAACATTACAGCTGTAAACTGTGTGAAAACCGTAATTCGACCGGAGGGCTGCAACATGACTGATTTGACGTTGATGACCTCTGCCAGTGACCCCGCATCCGTGTTGCCGTCGCTCGCGCTGCTTTCTCACAGGGTGCGCGTGCTGCCGATGGATGCAGCGAGCCTGGTGAAGATGCCGGAAAGCACCGTCTTGTTCCTCGACGCGAGGGACGATCTCGCCACCGCAAAGACCCTGTGCCGGCTGATTCATGCCTCCGGCCTGTCCACGCCGATCGTGCTGATTCTCACCGAGGGCGGATTCACGGTTGTTAACTCGCAGTGGGGCATCGCCGACGTCGTCGTTGCCAACGCCTCCCCCGCCGAGGTCGAAGGTCGTTTGCGGCTGGTCACGGAACGTGGCAACATGCCGTCCGGCGTCCAGTCAAATACGGTCGGGGCACAGGACACCGACGGGCTGATCCGTTGCGGCGACTTGGTCGTCGACACCAATGGATATACGGCAAGTCTGCACGGGCACCCGATTGATTTGGCCTACAAGGAATTCGAACTGCTCAAATATCTGGTCCAGCACCCCGGACGCGTGTTCACCCGCGCGCAGCTGTTGCAGGAAGTGTGGGGGTACGACTACTACGGCGGCACGCGAACCGTGGATGTTCACGTGCGACGTCTGCGTGCCAAGCTCGGCGGCGAATACGAGCATGTCATCGGTACGGTGCGCAACGTCGGCTACCGTTTCGACCCGCCGGAAGACGACAAGGACGACAGCGCCGCCCGCGCGAACGCTGCCCAGGGCTGATTTCGGGTTGGTTCGGGCGATTCAGGCTGATTCTGACTCTTCGGGTTGATTCAAGTGCCCATCGTGCGAGCCAATCCTCACACAGAACCCCCGACGCACCCCAATCAACCGATTCCAGTCACTCCAAACCGTCATCCTGTGAGTCAATCCTCACACAATGACACCCGAGACAGGTCAGCAGCCAAATCCAACCGTGCATCCCGCCATAATGTGAGCCAATCCTCACATCACGTCCGTGTGGGCCGCCCAACTAGTTCGTTCCAGCCACCCGAACCGCCCTTGTGCGAGCCAATCCTCACACAATGCCGTCACCGCCACCTCATCAACGTCCGCCGCATCAGCAATTCGCCATTGGCATACAACCCGCGGTTGGGCGAATGCCCACTGTGCCTTATCATGCGGGTATGGCCAGCGAAAGCAAACGACACCGCATCGAGCGCATGCATGACGAGTACCGAATCCTATGCGAGGAGTTCCCCGCCCCGGCGTGCGCGCTGCATTTCACCAACCCCTTCGAACTGCTGACCGCGACGATTCTGAGCGCCCAGACCACCGACAAACGGGTGAATACAGTCACACCCGCGCTGTTCTCGCGCTACCCCGGACCGGCCGAACTTGCCGCCGCACGGGTGGAGGATGTCGAGGATATCATTCGGCCGCTGGGCTTCTACCACGCCAAATCTCGCAATATCGTCGCGATGGCGCATGACGTGCACGAACGGTTCGGTGACACCGTCCCGCACACCATGGACGAGCTGACATCACTGCCCGGTGTCGGGCGGAAAACCGCGAATGTGGTGCTCGGCAACGCGTTCGGCGTGCCGGGCTTCCCCGTTGACACGCATGTGATTCGCGTGACCGGCCGCCTGCGCTGGCGTACCGATTGGCGCAGCGTACACCCCGACCCGGTGCATATCGAACGCGAAATCACCGCGTGTTTCCCGCCCGAGGAGTGGACCAATCTGTCGCACCGGCTGATCCTGCACGGCCGGGCGACATGCCATGCACGCAAACCCGACTGCGCCGCCTGCCCCCTCAACGACACCTGTCCCAGCGCCGGCACCTTCGGGTGAAGCACAACACCAGCGGCGATCGGCCATAACAGGGACGACCGAAAGACCGCCAGAAAACCGACGCCGTCTGATTGAAGGGGGTATGCACGGGCCGCGCATCGGCGGAGTTCGCGGTAGACTCAAATCATGACGAAGAAGCAGCAGGGAGAGCTCAGACGGTGGATTGCGTTCAGCGCCATCGTCATCGCCCTGTTCGCGCTGATCATGCTCGGCAAATCCATCGCGGAACGTAGCGGGGTTCTTGACGACACCAGGCTGATCGGCTCTGATTCAACCATCGACGTCGGCCTCATCGACGCCCCGAAATCATTGGATATCCGCACCGAACAAGGCACCGCCGTCGAACAGGCCTTGCTCGGCAACGTCTACGAAACGCTTATCGGACGCGATGAGAACAACAAACTCATCCCCTCGCTCGCCAACAGCTGGTCCACGTCCAAGGACGGGCGGACCGTGACCCTCCATCTGCGCGGCAACACGACATTTTCCAACGGTGACGCGCTCGACGCCGACGATGTCGTCTGGTCGTTCAACCAGATCATCAGCAAGAAATATGTAGGCTACGAGCGCCTTGGGTCCGTCGCCTCCGTGTCCGCAGACGACTCCAGCACAGTGGTGTTGACGCTGCGCGAGCCTGACGCGACATTGCTACGCGCGCTGTCGGGACGCTCCGGCATCGTCTACGACAGCACAGCGGATCTCGATTACACCACGCAAGCACTCGGTTCCGGCCCGTTCATCGTCGGGCGGACATACAAGCAGGGTTCCATCATCACCCTGCAACGCAACGATCGGTATTGGGACAGTAAGAAAGCGGCGAGCGCCCAAGTCACCTTGCACTACTATGGCGACGAATCCTCGCTGCTCGAAGCCGCCGCCGACGGCAAAGTGGAACTCGCGCTGCCGCTGGAGCATACCAGCATCGCAGATATCAGCAAACGCACCGGCATGAAAGCGGTCCAAGGCTCCAGCACGTCGAAAGTGATGCTCGTCTTCAATTGCGGCACGGACTCACCGATGTCGGATTTGCGCACCCGCCAATCGTTCCGCTATCTGATTGACACCGCCGCTGTGGCGTCCTCGGCGACAGACGCGAAACAGGCGCTCGGCGGCCCGATCGGCCCGCTGGAACCCGGCTATGAGAATCTGACGGGGGTCTACCCGCATGACCAAGCGAAGGCCGCGCAGATGCTCACCTATTATTCAACCCGGTATTTCGGCGATCTGACCTTCCTCGTACCCCAGGAATACCAGGCGCTCGGCGCGCAAATCAACGACCATCTCAAGCAGGGCACGTCGAATCTGACGGCGATCAATCCTGATATGCAGGTGGTCAATGACGCGACGCTGAGCCAGCGGTTAAAGAGCGGCGATTTCAAGATCGCGCTGGTTTCGGTCGACGGCACCGACAACGTGGACCTGTTCAACGGCGTGGACAACACCCTGCAATACCAGAACGGCGAGGCCCAGCAGGAATACCAGCAGGCGGTCACATCGACGAACGCCACCGACTACGCCACGCATATGGCAACGTTCGCACGCACGGTCAGCCAGGACGCTGCCGCAGCATGGCTGTACGAGCGGGGTATCAACATCGCGGTCAACCCGAAGCTGAGCGGATACCCGGTGAATCTGACCGACGAAATCCTCCCTCTCGAGGACCTCGCGTTGAAGAAGCACTGACCGGCGTCCGGCAGTTGTCAGCGTCGGCGTCGGTACCCGTCGCTAGCCGTAGCTTGTCACAAGCCGTAGCCCGCCATCATCAACCACGATCTGCCATCAACCGAAACCCGTCATCAGCCGCCGTTTGCCCGCAACCGACGCGAGCCGAACGGAACCGGCACGAAACCCGTCTTCCTGCCCAAAAGCCCGCTCCCCTGTTGTCATAATCGCTCCCTAAACTAGCGGTTATGACTGATCAGGACAATACCATCACCGCGAACCTGACCCCGCTGCCTGACAAGGTCGGCGTCGACGGGCTCGAAGACAAGTGGCGCAAGACGTGGGACGAATCCGGCGTCTATAAATTCCGCAATACACGCGACCGCAAGGCCGTCTATTCGATTGACACCCCGCCGCCCACCGTGTCCGGCCATCTGCATGTCGGCCACGTGTTTTCCTACACGCACACCGATATCATCGCCCGCTTCAAGCGCATGCAGGGCTTCGACGTCTTTTATCCGATGGGTTGGGACGACAACGGCCTGCCTACCGAGCGCCGCGTGCAGAACTATTACGGTGTGCGCGTGGACACGTCCCTGAAGTACGATCCTGATTTCAAGCCGCCATTCGAAGGCACCGACGGCAAGAAGATCAACGCGAAGGACCAGGTGCCGGTCAGCCGCAAGAACTTCATCGAACTGTGCGAGCGCCTCACCAAGGAGGACGAGAAGCAGTTCGAGGAGCTGTGGCGGTCGCTCGGCCTGTCAATCGACTGGTCGCAGACCTACCACACGATCGGCGAGCATCCGCAGCGCGTGGCGCAGAAGGCGTTCCTGCGCAATCTCGCTCGCGGCGAAGCCTACCAGAAGGACGCGCCGGGCCTGTGGGATGTGACTTTCCAGACCGCGGTCGCCCAAGCCGAGCTGGAAAGCCGCGAATACCCCGGCTTCTATCACAAGATCGCGTTCCGTTTCGAAGACGGCACCCCGATTTACATCGAGACCACCCGTCCGGAACTGCTCGCCGCCTGCGGCGCGCTCATCGCCAACCCGGAAGACGACCGCTACAAGCAGTATTTCGGGCAGTACGTCTACTCCCCGCTGTTCAAGGTCAAGGTGCCGATTCTCGCGCATCCGGCGGCCGAAATGGACAAGGGCGCAGGCATCGCGATGTGCTGCACCTTCGGTGACGTGACCGACGTCGAATGGTGGCGTGACCTGAAGCTGCCGACCCGCCCGATTATCCAGCGCAACGGCCGCATCATTATGAGCGTGCCGGATTGGATCGAGGACCCGCAGGGCCGCGCAATCTTCGAGGAGACCGAGGGCAAGACCACGTTCTCCGCCCGCAAGATCATCGTCGACCATCTGCGCGAATCCGGCGATATGGACGGCGAGCCGAAGCCCACCACCCGTATGACGAACTTCTACGAGAAGGGCGATAAGCCGCTCGAAATCGTCACCTCCCGCCAGTGGTACCTGAAGAACGGCGGCACCGACAAGAAGCTCAACGCCGAACTCATCGAGCGCGGCAACGAGCTCAACTTCCACCCGGACTTCATGCACGTGCGCTACGACAACTGGGTCAATGGCCTCAACGGCGACTGGCTGATTTCCCGCCAGCGCTTCTTCGGCGTGCCGTTCCCGCTGTGGTATCCGCTTGATGCCAACGGCGAGCCGGATTACGAGCATCCGCTCACCCCGCGCGAGGACCAGCTGCCGATCGACCCGACCAACGACGTGCCGGAAGGCTACGACGAGTCCCAGCGTGACCAGCCGAATGGCTTCACCGCCGAGAAGGACATCATGGACACGTGGGCAACCTCGTCCCTGACCCCGCAGATTGTGACCCACTGGGCCGAGCCGGGCGAGGAGAATGAGGCGCTGTTCAAGGCCACGTTCCCGATGGATCTACGTCCGCAGGGCCAGGACATCATCCGCACCTGGCTGTTCAGCTCCATCGACCGCGCGCATCTTGAGAACCATTGCCTGCCGTGGGCGAACGCTACACTCTCCGGCTGGATTCTCGACCCGGATCACAAGAAGATGTCGAAGTCCAAGGGCAACGTCGTCGTGCCGAACAAGCCGATCAAGCAGTTCGGCGCGGACGCCGTGCGCTACTGGGCCGCTTCCGCGCGCCTCGGCCTGGACGCCACGTATGACGAGGGACAGATGAAGATTGGCCGCCGTCTGGCCATCAAGCTGCTCAACGCCACCAAGTTCGCGCTGGCCATCGGCCGCGAGGACGAGAACCATCATGTCGGCTCCCCTGCCGTCGCGCATTGGAATCCGGCCGACGTGACCGAGCCGCTGGATCGCGCGGTCATGGCCAAGATGGCGCTTGTGATCCGCCAGGCGACGAACGCGCTGAACTCCTACGAGCATTCGAAGGCGCTCGAAGTCATCGAAAGCTTCTTCTGGCAGTTCTGCGACGATTACATCGAGCTGGTGAAGAACCGTGCATACGGCACGGCCGATTCGACGGGCAAGACCCCGAGCGAGGCGGCGGTCAAGTCCGCGCGCACCACGCTGGGCCTGGGCCTGGACACCTTCGCCCGTCTGCTGGCCCCGTACCTGCCGTACGCGACCGAAGAGGTGTGGTCCTGGATGCACGCGGGCGAGGGCTCGGTGCACCGCGCCGCATGGCCGAAGCCGGAACCGTATGAGCAGGCCGCGTTCAAGGTCTCCCCGGACGTGCTCACCTATGCCGGCGAAGCGCTTGCCGCGTTGCGCAAGATCAAGTCCGAGGCGAAGGTCTCGATGAAGACGCCGATCCTGTCTGTCACGCTTGACGCGGTGGACGATGCAGCCGATTCCATCAAGTCCACGCTGGGCGACATCGCCGAGGCCGGACGCGTGGTCGGCAATATCACGCTGGTACGTGCCGGTGCCGCCATCAAGGCCGTGAAGCAGGCTGCGGCGGCTGCCAAGAGCGCTGCCGAGGACGCGAAGAACGAAGCCGATGCTGCGGTCGCCGTCATTGTCAAGAACAGCGAGCTCGGTGAGCCGCCCGCCAAGAAGCCGCGCAAGTAACCGCTGACGCTTTCCACGTCCTTGCCCACAAACTGGTTACGCTGAGCCCCCGCCCGGCGTAACCAGTTTGTATTTCTACCCAAACCAGCTACGCGTAGGAGGCCGCCAACGTAACCAGTTTGTATAACGCCACAAACCAGCTACGCAATCAAGCCTCCCAGCGTAACCAGTTTGGGTAGCATCACGGGGTGGTGACGGTTACCGGTGGGTTTTGGCGGATCAGAGTTCGTCGGTGACCATCAGGAAGCGGGCACCGGCGGTGTGCGTGTTGACCGGGGTGACGACGTCCCGCGATACACCTTCACGTCCGATGCGTGAGGCCTCAAGAGCCCCGACTGAAGATTGCGCGTCGACAGGAGCCGCAACCTTGGCTTTGGCGGCACGCGCCTCGTCAATCGCCCGCTTCAACGCAGACGATGCAGACGCCCCGTCCGGCGCCAACGTATCCACGGCATTCTTGATGATTTCGGCTGCCGTTTCCAAAGCCACCACATCATTGACCGTCCCCGACATATCCGCCTCAATACCATGCGATTGCCGCTCTGCGAGGCCATACAACGAACGCGTGGATGCAAGCGGGGCAGCAGGCGCAGCATTGCCGGCACCATCAGCAGCCTTATCGTCAGCACGTACCCCGGCACCCGACTGCAAGGCATAAGCCGTCAAACCGTTCGCCGACACCGTCTTCCAATCCGCCGCCGCGCTTTTGGACGCACCGGACACATCACCAGTACCGGATTTGGCGACCAGCGCAGCCAGCGTGAGCAGCATCTTGCCCTGCCCCTCACGGGCTTTCGCCGCAGCCATCGTATCCAGTGCGGCCTGAACTTTCTGATTGTCGGCCTTGAGGTTCTTGTTCGAAGCGAATTCGTCGTTCGTCTGCTTAATCGCCTGCTGCGCATACGTGGATGCACCCGACGCCGTGCCTCCGGTCATCTTGCTCAGATGCCGCGTATACGCGTCGGTATAGGCCATCGAAAACGGAATCATCGCATCGTGCATCATCTTCTGGCCGGTCTTGAAATCCTTGGCCGCGCGTGAGGTCTGAGAAGCCGCCTGGCGTTTGAGATCAGCCGCCAAGCCAGTCGTTCCACGCAATTCGATTTGCCGGATGGTGGCATCAATCGCGTCGGCCGCGCCCTGATGTGCCCGCGCGGCGCTACGATCATTGGTCGCATTGGAGATATCAGCGACAGCCCGCGCAACCGGGGTGTCGCTGTTCAGCTCGCCCGCCGTGCCAAGCAGCGCGCTCATCTGCGTACTGTCACCGATCGAGCCGCTCAAATGCCCGGTGTACGAGGTCACATACGCGGCCATGTAATCATGGAAGGCCTGCTGGTATGCTGGGTCCGCAGCGGCGATAGCGCTCTTCGCCTTGTCGCGTTCTGCGTCACGCATCGCTTTGAGCCGGTTGAGCAGCTTGGTATCATGTTTGCCGCCGCCGATGGCGATATCCGACAGATTGCTGGCCCGTGTGGCGAGCGCGGTCATGGATCGGCTGAATTCCGCGGTATCGGAAGCTTCGACCGCAGCGACCGCCAACGGGCTCATCGAGCAGTGCTTCGCGGTGAAGAAAAAGTCGAAGGATGTGGTACGGGCGGGCCTGCCGACCGCGACGACCAGCATATCCGTGCCATTTTGAGTCACGAGCGTGCCGCTGCTGCCGGTGATCTCGCTCGTGACTTTAGTCGGTACCGTGAACGCGATTACAGGAATCGTGGTGTTGTCGTAATCCGTGTCGGCAAGCGGATTCGGGGCTACGGTCACGTGCAGGCCGACCAAGCCGTTTGTCCCGCTGACCGCCGACGAATCGACATTCGGCCCGTTGAGACTGTAGCGCACATGCACACTCCAAGGCATCGCTTTGAGGCCACTGCTGACTCGGGTCAGAGTATTGGCCGCCGCGCCCGTAGCCTGTTCCTCGCCGCCCACCGTTTGCGCGACAGGCTCGCCGTCCTCGCTGACCCCGTAATCGATGACCGTGCCGGACTGGTCGATCTGGAAATCGTTGGCGATATACAGCTCACCGGAAATCGTTCCCGCGTGCAGAATGCCGAACACATCTTGCGTTTTCGTGGCCACAGCGGTGCCGGAGGGATATTCCGCCTCGCGCGCGGGTGCCGCTCCCCCGGCTGCTATGGCGAGGGTCATCGCGCATGATACCGTCATGCCGCACACCCTGCCTGCAATCCTTCCTGGATGCTTGCCACGCCTTGTGCCGCGGGTCACCATCATCAGTGTCGTCTGCTCCTTGTTCCGTGGTATCGACTCAGATTCACGCCTCCGTCATGTCCGGATTCGTCGGCCGTGCCGGGCCTCACGCTCATGCGAATACATCCAGCACGCCTGGATCCCCTCCAGCGTCGGCGATACGCTGATGACGTTTCTTGGCTTCTGTGACCACGAATTCCCGATACATTTCCGCGATTTGAGGATCAAGCCCGGCTTCCTGCGCCACCCTGTGGAGCCGCTTGATTTGGGCATCCTCGCGCTTCCAATCGGCTGGCGCGAATCCCGCCTGTGCCTTGAGCACGCCCACTTCGGACGTGAATTTGAACCGTTCCGCGAGCAGCGAGACGATGGCCGTGTCTACATTGTCAATCGACTGGCGCAACGCCTTGATTTTGCGCACCGCCTGTGCGACTTCCGGATGCTCCTGCGCCTGCTGGGAATCGATGGTCGTATCCTGCCAATCACCATGTTCGGAATCGTTCATAATGTCCAAGATTATCAGCCTTGTCATACCAAGGATCGGCAGGCGCCGCCAAGCCGACGCGAAACCGAGCGTGGTGGGCGCGCCAAGCCGCCGATTACCACTACGCTGATGGCGGACCGTCATGGGACGATCCGCCATCAACAAAGTCAGCCATAACGCCGGCCAACAACATCAGCCTTTCGTGCTGGCACCCCTATCGCCGATTAAGGCGACGGGCAAGGCATCAGTTCGAGGACGAACCCGCGCCCGACTGCTGAACCAGCGCTTTGAGGAAGTCACGGTTGCTGGGCGTCTTCTTGAGACGCGGCACCAGCGCCTGATACGCCTGCTCGGGTTCGAGCCCGCCGAACAGCCGGCGCAGACGGTAGATAATCGGCAGTTCCTGCGGCGAAGTGATGAGCTCCTCGCGGCGGGTGCCGGACGCGTTGATGTCTACGGCCGGGAACATGCGCTTGTCCGCCAGATCGCGGCTCAGACGCAACTCCATATTGCCGGTGCCCTTGAACTCCTCGAAAATCACCTCGTCCATCTTCGAGCCGGTTTCCACCAGCGCGGTCGAGATGATGGTCAGCGAGCCACCGTTTTCGATGTTGCGTGCGGCGCCGAAGAACTTCTTCGGCGGGTACAGCGCCTGTGCGTCCACGCCGCCGGACAGAATGCGGCCCGACGCCGGAGCGGCGATGTTGTATGCACGGGCGAGACGGGTCATGGAATCCAGCAGCACGACGACGTCCTGGCCAAGTTCGACCAGACGCTTCGCACGCTCAATCGCCAGTTCGGCAACCATCGTATGGTCGGTCGCCGGGCGGTCGAAGGTCGAGGAGATGACTTCGCCCTGCACGGTACGTTCCATATCCGTGACCTCTTCAGGACGTTCGTCCACGAGCACGACCATGAGATGGACTTCCGGGTTGTTCACGGTAATCGCGTTCGCGATGGCCTGCAAGGTGATGGTCTTGCCGGCCTTTGGCGGGGAGACAATCAGACCACGCTGGCCCTTGCCAATGGGGGCGACAAGGTCGATAATCCGCCCGATGAGCTTATTCGGCGTGGTTTCCTGACGAAGCCTCTCCTGCGGGTACAGCGGGGTGAGCTTGGCGAACTGCGGGCGGTTCGCAGCCTCGTCGACGCTCATGCCGTTGATGCTGCTGATTGCCTGGAGCGGCACGAATTTCTGCCGCTGGTTGCGACGGTCGCCTTCACGCGGGGTGCGGATGGTGCCTTGCACGGCATCGCCCTTGCGCAGGCCATACTTCTTGACCTGGCCCATCGAAACATACACATCGTTCGGGCCGGGCAGATAGCCGGAGGTGCGGATGAATGCGTACGAATCCAGCACGTCGACAATACCGGCGACCGGGACGAGCTCCTCATTCTGCTCCTCGCCGCGGCGGTCGTCAAGATCACGGCCGCGCAGACGACGATTGCCGTTCCTGCGGTCGTTACGGTCATTACGGTCGTTACGATCATTACGGTCAGAACGGTCCCCGCGATCGGAGCGGTCATTGCGATCATTTCTGTCGTTGCGCTCGATGCGATCATTGCGACCCGATCCGCGACGATGTCCGAATGCACGGTCGTCACCGGCATGTTCCTCGTTCTTCTGCGCAGGCAGGCTCGCAAGGATATCGTCAAGATCACGAACGGCCTCTTCTTCGCGTTCCTGCACGCTCGAATCCGCACGGCCGCCGCGGCGATGGATTTCACCGCGTTCATTGCCACGTTCATTGCCACGTTCATTGCCACGGTGACGCGTGCGCATGCCTTCACTACTGTCTAGATCAAGCTGATCGAGCAGAGACGATCCCGCTGCTTCTTCAACACGACGATGGGCGCGGCGCTCATGCACACGCGGCATCTGCAACTCGCCTTCCATCGGGGAAATAGCTTCGGTATGCGCAATCGGGGGGACGCGCAACGGCCCGCGATTGGCGCGGACTGCCGGTTGTTCGGATGCGGGCTCGGCCGCGAGCTTAGACTCGGCGGGGGATTTGGACTGCGGCTCGGATACCGGCTTGGAAGCCGATGCGGAATCAGACGCAGATGCCGCAGACTGCGGTTTCGTTTGCGATTGCGGTTGTTCAGGGGCAGAAGTGACCTTCTTCACCGGCTTCGGTACACGTACCGTGACGCCGGCCGGGGCTTGCCCTCCACTACGAGCCGCCTGCAACGTTGCGAGCAGCTGGGGCTTACGCATGGTCGACGTACCGCGCAGGCCCATCTGCTTGGCAAGCTCCCTGAGCTCAGGCAGCTTCATATCCTCAAGATTTTGGCTCATTGCCTAATGTTGCCTTTCTGTGGCTTCTACCGACGCTTCGCCGGCGAGCTGTATGACAAGATGCGGAAAAAACCGCGATGAAACGTTCGATTATCATGGTCTTCAGACCCAACCGAACTTCATTTACTGTACAACGTCGCCGCGACCGGCGCAACACACCTCTTCCTCGTGACGCGTCGCGCTTGCACGCCTCGCCTGACAGCTTGCCGCCGTCGGATGTCTCACCCTTCAGGTGCAGTACGGCACCGGGACGCCAAGAACACAAAGCCCGCCGCCCCGATGACGGGACGACGGGCCGGACCGCGAAATTCGCGACGCGTCGCTACTTCTGCTCGTGATAGGACTTATCGGTATTCACCGACCACACGTTCTTCTTCGAGGTCTTGCCGGTCTTGATGTTGTTGACTGCCTCGATCGCCGTGGCCATGGAATGGTCCATGTTGTTGTAGCGGTGCTGGCCGTTGCGGCCCACGCAATACAGATTGCCGAAGGAATCAAGGTACTCAACGAGTTCCGGCATCTGCGCGTAGGTGTCGAAATACGCAGGGTAGGCCTTCTTGACGCGCTCGCGATGCGAGTCCAGAACATCCTGAGGGCCGTTGATTACGCGCATGCGAGTCATTTCCTCGATGGCGAACTTGGTGGCTTCCTCATCGGTCATATTCCAGAAATCGTCGCCTTCCTTGCAGAAGTATTCAAGACCGATCCACACGGTGTCATCGACGTCCTTGACGAGGTACGGGCTCCAGTTATTGAACACCTGGATGCGGCCGACCTTGTAGCCCGGATCCTGCACGTAAATCCAGCAATCCGGCACAATAGGCGGGTTGCCGAGCGTGGGGATGTCGGTGGTGTTCTTCAGGCGAAGATGCTTGACCAAGAGGCCGACGGTCACGAAATCGCGGTACGGCAGGCCGTTGGCGATCTCGGTGATGTCCTTCGGGGCCGGCTTGTCCGACTCGTCCACCGCGTTGATGAGATCCTTGACCGGCATGGACGAGATGAACTGGTCAGCCTTGAGCTCGGTGCGGTTGCCCTCATGGTCGACGTATACGACCGAGGCGATCTTGCCGCCTTCCTGCCGCACTTCAACAACCTTGGCGCCGGTGATGACTTTGGCGCCGGCCTGCTCACAATTGTGCTCGACCGTCTCCCACAGCTGGCCCGGACCATACTTCGGATACCAGAACTCTTCGATCAGCGAGGTCTCGACCTCTTTGGAATCGCGCTTCTTCGGCAAGAGCTTCTGGAACGCGTTCTTCAGCACGCCCATGATGCTCAGGCCCTTGACACGCTGCGAGCCCCAATCCGCGGAAATCTGGCTGGGGTGACGGCCCCACAGCTTCTCCGTGTAACCTTCGAAGAACATCGAATAGAGCTTGCGGCCGAAACGGTTGATGTAGAAGTTCTCCAGATTCGTTTCCGGCAGCTTGTGGAACACGGACTTCAGATAGCTGAAGCCGGCAACCATGGTGAGCTTGAAGCCCATGGCCTTGAGCGTATTGGCTGACAGAGAAATCGGGTAATCAAAGAAGTGATGGTTCCAGAAAATACGGGAGACGCGGTGGCGCTTGAGCATCACCTTGTCTTCCTTCTCCGGATCCGGGCCGCCCGGCTCCAAATCGTGATGGCGACCGAGCTTCTTGTCGTCATAGGAAGGTGCGCCCTGCAGCGGCAGCACCTCCTTCCACCAATCCATGATGCGGTCATCCTTCGAGAAGAAGCGGTGACCGCCGATATCCATACGATTGCCGTTATGCTTCACGGTACGTGAAATACCGCCGAATTCACCGGTCTCCTCGAGCACTGTCACGTCGTACTGCTCGGCGCCGCCCTTCTTCACCAGTTCCCACGCGGCAGTAAGACCGGCGGGACCACCGCCGATAATCACGACAGACTGCTTCTGTGCCACAATGACCTCCTGAACAACACAACAAATCAGTGAAACTTTACATGATTCGGCGCATCATGGACGCCGAAGCCGAAAAAATACACGAATAAACCGTATGCCATGCTAGCACTCCCCGCCACCAAAAGGCGGGGAGTCTCGCAAACCGTGTCAAGTCAACGAATCAGGGATATCGATATCCGTTTTCTGGACCTCCTCGACATTCACGTCCTTGAACGTGACAATCCGCACGCTTTTCACAAAACGGGAGGAACGGTAGACATCCCACACCCACGCATCCGTCAGCTGCACGTCGAAATACACGTCCTGGCCGGCGGAACGCACGTTGAAATCGACTTTGTTCGCCAGATAGAAACGACGTTCCGTCTCCACAACGTAGGTGAACAGCTTGATGACGTCCCGGTACTCCCGGTACAGGGCGAGTTCGGCGTCGGTCTCGTAATTGTCAAGATCTTCCGCGCTCATGCGTCCTCCTCCGTCCTGCGCTCGCGCCTGCGTCCGATGGTGCGCCACCACGCCTGCTTCGAGGGCTGACGGTCATGCGAGCTGTGCGGCCAATTCTCCTCGCCATCCAGCGTGTGGTGGCCGGGGGTGACGGCAGATGCTTGGCTTTGGGCGGCGTCGGCTTGCCCGGAATGGTCGTCAGCAGGCCGGCTGTCTCCCGAGATGCCCGGCGCGGCATCGTCTGCGGACGTGCTGGTCCCTTCAATCGTGCCGTCTGCCTGGCCGTTCGTGTCGTTGCCGGCTTGATCGGCGCCATCGCGACGGGTCTGGTCGCCCTCGCCGCTCGCATGTGACGCATGGTCGCCGCCATCCGCAGGATGTTCGCGCTTGCGGATCGCCAACGAATGCTCGCGCGCACACAGCGCCTCTTTGACGCCCGGATTGTCTTCGAACACATGCATGCCGAAGACCTCCAACGAGTGAATTGGATCGTATTCGTCGGTCAGCATATCCATGACGATCAAATCCTGATACTTGTTGTTCTCGGCGTCCCACAGCGCGTCGCGCGACGTGCCCGAGGGAATGAAGCCGAGGGACTGGTACACGGACAGCGAACGCGTGTTCTTCTCCGGCACAGCGACCCAAATGCGGTGCATACCAAGGCCGACGGGCCTCGGAGCGAAGCCGAAGGTCATGACACGAGGCATCGCGTCGCGCGAATAGCCGCGGCCACGGTAATCCTTGCCGAGCACGACTTGGATTCTGGCAGAACGCGACCATCCGTCGATATCGATGAGGAAAATCATGCCAATGACGTTGTCCGTCGCCTCCGCGTCAACGATGCCATCGCCGTCACGGTCGGCGTCGGTCAGAATCGCCCACGCGATGGTGGGACGCGATTCGGGGTCTGCCACCCCACTGTCCACGGACGCGCGGCCCTCTGCCCATGCGACGGAACGACGCACCCACGCGTTGACTGCCGCACGTTCAGATTCGCGGTCTTTGCCGGTGATCCCGGATGCGTTGTAAAACGCGTCAAGCTGGTCGAGACGCCCCAAATCCTCGATGCTCGCCGGACGCAGATGAACCATCTCCCCGCGAATTTCGGGAATGGTGATGCGGGCGGGCAGTTCGCGGCGATCTTCGCCGCTGACCGCACTATTTACAGCACTGGTGACCGTACCGTTTACTGTGCTGTCCGCCACTGACTGTGTTTGTTCAGACATTCGCTTTCATCCTCATAAGCGTTACCAATACGGTCCCATTCTACCGAGTTGGGTAACAAGTTGCAGGATTTTGGGCGAACCTGTACGGAACTTGCGAATACGTACCCCCGGCGCGCCCCCGGTATACCCCCGGCATCCCCTCGACGCACCTAGGGATGTCCCGGTACGCCCCGCGAGAACGCCATCCTCCACTTTCTGCCGACGCTCACGTATCTGCCGGCGTCGGTAGAAGGGTTCGGGTTTGGCGGTACGAAACAGCCCCACAGGGCGTTTGGCTCTGTGGGGCTGTCGTTGGTGATGTCGAGCGGCCGCACTCATTGAGCGCAACCAGCAGCGCAATCAGCGCGGCCACTCAACCCGATTCGCTCAGTGCAGCTTCTTCATGACCAATCCGCTGACCGCCTTGGCGTCAGCCTGGCCCTTGGTCGCGCGCATCACGGCACCGATAATCGCTCCCATCGGCTTCATGTTGCCGCTCTTGAGCTTCTCGACGATGTCGGGGTTGTCAGCGAGCGCCTTGTCCACCGCGGCTTCGAGCGCGCCCGTGTCCTGGACGACCTCATAGCCGTGCTTCTTGACGACCTCGTCCGGGGTGCCTTCGCCGGCGAGCACACCGGAGACAGTCTTCTTCGCGAGCTTGTCGTTGAGCTTGCCGGAAGCGATGAGCTTCTCGACTTCGGCGACATCAGCAGGGGTGATCGGCAGTTCCTCAAGCGAGACGCCCTTGGCGTTCGCCTCACGCGACAGCTCGCCGAGCCACCACTTCTTCGCACCGGAAGCGGTGGCGCCGGCCTTGACGGTGTCCTCGATCAGGTCGAGCGCGTCGGCGTTGATGACGTCACGCATCTCGAGATCGGAGAACTTCCACTCGCCCTGCAAACGGTTGCGGCGTTCACGCGGCATCTCCGGCATATCCTTGGCGATGCGCTCGATATGCTCCTTGGTGATGTGCAGCATCACCAGGTCAGGATCCGGGAAGTAACGGTAATCGTCGGCGTCGGTCTTGAGACGGCCGCCGGCGGTGGTCTGCGAAGCCTCATCCCAGTGGCGGGTCTCCTGCAGCACCTCGCCGCCGTCGCTCAAGAGCGCAGCCTGACGGCGGATCTCGTAGACGATGGTCTTCTCGATGCCACGGAAGGAGTTCACGTTCTTCGTTTCCGAACGCGTACCCAGCGGGTCGGTGGGCTTGTTGCGCAGCGACACGTTGACGTCGGCACGCATATTGCCCTGCTCCATGCGGGCATGGGAAATACCCAGGGCGCGCACAATATCGCGCAGCGTACGCATGTAGGCGCCTGCGATTTCCGCGGCGCGCTCGCCCGCACCCTCGATCGGCTTGGTGACGATCTCGATAAGCGGAACGCCGGCGCGGTTGTAGTCGACGAGCGAATGGTCAGCGCCTTCGATACGGCCGTCGGCACCACCCACATGGGTGTTCTTGCCGGCGTCGTCCTCGATGTGCGCACGCTCAATCGGCACGCGGAAAATCGAGCCGTCATCCAGTTCGACATCCAGGTAGCCGTTGCCGTTGGTCGGCTTGTCATACTGCGAGATCTGATAGTCACGCGGCATATCCGGGTAGAAGTAGTTCTTGCGGGCGAACTGGCTCCATTCGGCGATTTCGCAGTGCAGGGCAAGGCCCAGCTTGATCGCGAAATCGACGGCGGTCTCGTTGATCACCGGCAGGCTTCCCGGCAGGCCGAGGCTCACCGGGGTCAGCTGGGTGTTCGGTTCGCCACCGAACTCGATGTGTGCCGGGCAGAACAGTTTGGTGTTCGTGCACAGTTCGACGTGGGTCTCCAAGCCGATCACCGGGTCGAACCGCTTGACGGCTTCAGAGAATTTCATCAGTTTTTCAGCCATTTGTCTTCGTCCTCCGGTTTCAGGCGTTTAGCCACGGCGTGGCCATCTTCGTGAGGATATTGCCGCCCCACTGCTCTTCCAAAGCCGCTTCCAATGCGGCGGCGGGCTTGTACATGGCCTCGTCGTGACGCTGCGGCGCGAAGAACTGGAAGCCGACCGGCATGCCGTTGTCCGACAAGCCGCACGGGATGGACATGGCGGGCACACCTGCCATGTTCGCAGGGATGGTCGCCACATCGCCCAAATACATGGACAGCGGGTCGCTGGTCTTCTCGCCGAAATGGAACGCGGTGCTCGGAGCGGTCGGGGACACGAGCACGTCAACCTGTTCGAAGGCCTTGTTGAAGTCGTCGATCACCAAGGTGCGCACCTTCTGCGCGGAACCGTACCAGGCGTCGTAGTAGCCGGCGGACAGTGCATACGTACCGAGAATGATACGGCGCTTGACCTCGTCGCCGAACCCGGCTTCACGCGTGTAGGCCATCATGTTGGCGGAAGTCTGCGGCACACCGGCGGGCGGCATGACGCGCAGGCCGTAGCGCATGCCATCGTAGCGGGCCAGGTTGGAGCTGACTTCAGACGGCATGATGATGTAGTACGCGCCCAGCGAGTACGGCAGATGCGGGAGGCTGACTTCCTTGACTTCTGCGCCCATGGATTCCAGCAGCTTGACCGCTTCGTTGAATCGGGCGGCGACACCGGCTTCAAAGCCTTCGCCACCGATTTCCTTGATCAGGCCGACGCGTACGCCCTTCAGGTCACGCTTCAGGCCTTCGCGGGCTGCCGCTGCGACCGGCGGGACCGGAGCGGGGATGGACGTGGAATCACGGCGATCATTGCCGCCGATAACCTCGTGCAGTAGCGCGGTGTCCAGCACGGTACGGCCGCACGGGCCGATCTGGTCGAGCGAGGACGCCATGGCGATGGCGCCGTAGCGGCTCACACCGCCGTAGGTGGGCTTGACGCCCACGGTCCCGGTGAACGCGCCCGGCTGGCGGATGGAACCGCCGGTATCGGTGCCGAGGGCGAGCGGCGCCTCATAGGAGCCGACCGCGGACGCGGAGCCGCCGCCGGAACCGCCCGGAACACGGGTCGCATCCCACGGGTTGTGGGTGTTGCCGAACGCGGAATGCTCGGTCGAAGAGCCCTGTGCGAACTCATCAAGGTTGGTCTTGCCCAGAATCGGCATGCCGGCGGCCTTGATCTTCTCAATAACCGTGGCGTCATACGGCGGCACCCAGCCTTCGAGAATCTTGGAGGCGGCGGTCGTGGGGATGCCCTTGGTGACGATCATGTCCTTGATTGCAATCGGCACGCCGGCAAGCTCCGGCAGGCCTTCCGTATCTCCCGCGGCGAGCTTCTTGTCGAAGGCGTCGGCCTGGGCGAGCGCCTCCTTATCGGAGACGTGCAGGAAGGCGTTGACCGTGGGTTCTGCAGCCTCGATGACGTCGAGGTGCGCCTGGGTCAGTTCACGGCTGGAGACCTCTTTGGAACGGATTTTTTCCGCCATCTGTGCGGCGGACAGTTTCACGAGTTCAGTGGCGTTGCTCATGGATCACTCTCCCAGGATCTGTGGGGCGACGAACATGCCCTGATCGGTCGCAGGGGCGCCGGCGAGCGCCTCCTCCTGCGTCAGCGGGGTCACTGCGACATCGGGGCGCAGGTACGCCTCGAGCGGGACCGGGTTGGCGGTCGGCTGGACATCGTCCGTGGCCACTTTCTGGACTTCGTCGATCGCGTCGGCGACGGCGTTGAGTTCGCTCTGCATACGGGTGATTTCCTCATCCGTCAGGGCGATTCTGGCCAAATCGGCCAGATGCTCGATTTCTTCACGTGTGAATGTTGCCATGCCCTCCACTATATGAGCCGAGTGTGACGTACCGGTGCATGTGGCGATGCAGGAAACCCTTCGCCGAATGAGCCGCGGGACACCACTCGCACATATGCCAAGGGCCTTGTGCCGAAACCAGGATATGGTTCCGGCACAAGGCCCTGAGCGGCGCTGTGCGGACGTTCAATCTGCAGTCGGGCACACCGGCATGCGATTACAACGCTCAATCACAACGTGCCATCACACCACACAATCACACGGTCATGTTCCGGCGTGAACGCACAACCACGATGACGCCCGCGGTGCCGAGCAGCGCCGCGATGACGATCATGAAGGCGATGCCGGCGCCACCGGTGAGCGGCAGTTGCGCGATGCTGTGCACGTTTTCGACGGTCAGCGCATTGCTGCCCTTGCTGTCCACGGCAGTCGGGGTGACCAGACCGTACGGGTCCGAAGTCAGGTCGTCGCCGAACACGACCTTCGCGCCCTGATTGCTGATGTTGACCACGAAGCTCAGCCGGTCCAGCGTGATGTATCCGTTCGGCGCGGCCACTTCGGTGATCTTGTAGGCCACATCCGGGTTCTGTGCCAGACCGTCGAAGGTCACCCAGCCATCGGCATTGGAAATCGCCTCATTATTGCCGCATGAAGCGTCACGGTTCGCGTTCGCGTTGACGTAGCCGGAAGGCAGTACCAACTGGTTCGGATTGGAGGATTCGATCCTGAAGCGCGCACCAGCGAGCGGCTTACCAGAAGCATCGACCTTCCTGAAGGTCACCGAGGCGAGGACGCTGTGCGCATACTTCTTCTTGTCCGGCAGCGTGCTCATGTAGAACTCGTTGTCGACCTGGGTTGTGGCGTCGGATGTGACGACGGCGTCGTACGAGACACGCATGGCGTAACCGCTGCCGATGTAGTTCTGCCACTTGGTGAGCGTATTCTTGGTGAGCTGCACGGTGATGGTGTGACCGGTCATGCCGGTGGAGGAGTCGCCCGTACCGTCGGCGGTGAACCATTGCTTGCCGTCCTTGGTGTCAACTTGCGCACCATCGGAGGTCAGCACACTGTAGTCGGATCCCGAATCTGCCGCGGTCACGGTCTTGCCATCCTTGTTGACGATGACGACCTTGACGCTGGACAAATCGACCTTCAGCCCCTTCTGCGGGGTGCTGACGTAGTCGAGATTGTCGCCGGTGACCTCATCGGTCTTGGGCACATAGCCGTTCATCGTGTAGGTGAGCGTCTCGCCGCGTGAAGCGGTACGGCCGGTGCTGTCGGTTGTCGTGTCGCCGTTGACGCTGAAGGACATCTCTGTGGAATAGTTCTTCATCTCGACCAGCGCTTCGGACGTGATATTCGTCAGCCGATACTTATTGTCAACCGTTTTTTCAACCGTTCCCGAATGGACGAGCATCGGGACCGCGTTGCTGGAATCCTCGACCACCGGGCTGGTCACGTCACGGAACAGGTAGATGCCCGCCGGCAGTTCGATATACGCGCCGAAGGAATCCGAAGATCCCTGCGCTGTGGCATTCTTCAGCGTCGCGGTGCCCGGCGTGGGCAGCTCACTCATGTGATTGACCAGATACGTGGCGAATTTGCGCGTGACGCCGTCCCATGGGGCGGCCTTGATGCTGTCAAGCACGCCTTGCGACAGGGCCCAGGCGAGCGGATCGTCCACACCGGAGGGGACCTGCTGCGTCGTCGTGGAATCCTTCAGCGCGTCGTTCAAGGCCGCGGTGATGAGATTCGGCGACTTGGTCATGACATCCGAATTCACGCGCACGCCATACGCGGTACCGCCCTCGGTATTGCCGTACCGGATATAGTCACCGATCTTCACATATTCGAGTGTGTGCCCGTTCAGGCGGTTTTCCGCGCTCGCGGTGAACATAAACTGCGCGGTATCGGTGGCGACCGTGCCCTGCGCATTCGCAGGCGCGGCGCCGATGGCCAGACCGGCCACGGCGATGGCTGCTGCCGCAGTGGCGGACAGCAGACGTTTGATGCTGAGCATGATGGTTCCTTTCCCTAGTTGTGTTCTCTCTTTGAAGATTGCGATGTATCGCCGAGCTCGCCGGGCGGCTCGCTTGGCCGTGTGCACCGTCGGCGTATCGCGGATACCGCGCACAACATGGTTGCGCAGACGGCGAGTGCCGCCGCCACGCATATTGCGGTATCCATCGTTTGCGCCTGTCCACGACCGCCAGCCGAAGGCAGCATGACGACACGTAGGAAACGGTTGGAGAAGTCGGCGACACTGCCGGATATCTCCTGCCCGCTGCCTGATATCGAATCGCCTTCGTCATCGGCAGTGCGTGAAAGTTTCATAGCCGCCGCCAGCGTGCCGTTTCCGTCGTCACTGACCGTGACCGTCACATGAAACACGGCGGCGGAATGCAGCAGATTCACATCCGCACCCGCACTGTTCTGGGTGAGGGTGTACTGGTATGTTCCCGCACTCGGAAAAGCGATGTCCGGGAATCTCGCCTGATGGTCCTTGCTCGAGGCGTTCACTGTCACAGTGGCGGATGTCGCGCCCTGCGTCGTGCCCGCAGGCAGGGGCGCACCGTCCAGTGCGGTGAGCGTATAAGTGAAGGAGTCCGTGGATTGCCACGGGCGGCCGACGATTGTGGCCTGCACCCCGATTGCGGTGTCCCCGGACAATGACGGTATATATCGGTTGGTCCATACCATGCGGCCGTCTTCGTTTGCCGCGTCGCCGCTGGCACCCGGTTTCACGGTGATGTCCGGTTCAGACACGGCAAGTGTGCCGGCGCTCGTCTCGGTGACGGTGAAGGTCGCCGTATAGACGGCTTGCGAGTAGGTGATGCCGTTTGCACTGGTCACGCCGCTGTCCGGCACCGTCACGCCGTTCTCCCACGCCTGCGCGATGGTGTACGTATAGGTGCCGGGCGTGCTGAAGCCGATGGAGCCGAAGGTGAAATCGCAATGGTTCTGCGTGCCGTTCATCGCCGCAGTGCACGGCTCGATGCCGCCTGTGCCACCCGTGCCGATCGAGAAACGGCCGACACCATCGGAAGCGCGAACCACATTCGACGGCATGGGCGCTTCGACCTGATAGGTCTGCCCGTCAATGGTTGCGGTGCCGGAACCGTTGATGGAGAACAGGAAACGGTCGCCTTGGCGCCATTTGCGATTGTCGAGGACCAGACGCCCCTGCAACGGCGCCGAGGTGACGGTCGGGGAGGAGCGGTTGACAATATCGATGGAACCGGTCTGTTGGGCCAGCGGTTTCCATGTCTTGTCGCACATGACGATGTGAAGCATGAGGTCTTGCGAATCGTAATCGCGGTATTCCACGCTCGCCGTGAAATAGCGGGTATCCAGATCGTAGGTGATGCCTTGGTATTGGAAGCCTGGCGTTGCGGCGTCATCGTCCTCGACGGGTTTGCCGTCGAACCTCGGCAGCTCCTGGATGGCGTACCGGTAGGTGCGGTGGACGGAAGCCGCGTCGAATTGCGCGTCGCCGAACATCACCATGCCGTCGATGGTGTTCGTCTGGGTGGCTGTGCAGGTGCCAGCGGAGGCGTCGCATGTGACATTGGTGGGGGTTGAGGTTTCAAAACCGATGGTCGGCATCAGAGGCTCGGATGCGTCGGTGGCTGTGGCTTGTTCCGCGTCCCATTGGCCGTACCAGCCGGTCAAGCGGAAGGTGAACTCGCCGGCATGCAGCGGCTGAACAGCGTCGGAAGATCCGCGCTTCAGGGTCTTATGCGCCACGAACTGCCGACTCGACGACATGATGTTCGAGGAGAGTTTCAGGCTTGATTCTCTGCCGCCGCGATTGAGATAGAAGAAGTCCAGCGTGTGGCGGCTGCGGTCGGCGAAGGTGCCGGTGCGGTCGGCGTCCCACGCGCTGTCTCGGTTCGTCATCAAGCCGTTGCTGTCATAGTTGGGCGCTTGAAGGCCGACCAGCGAGCTGATGGTCGATGATGCGGTTTTCGCGTTCGCTGTGCCGATGCCGGAGGTGACCTCCACTTTGCCGGAAGAGAAGTCGATGGTCAAGCCGGCGGCAGTATGGATGCCGCCCAAATCGCCGGCCAAGTGGCCGTCGAGGAACACCCACACATCGTCATTGCCGGAGAACGTGAAGGTCATCGGCCGGTAAATGCCGTCCGCGGACAGTATCGTGCCGTTGTCCGGCTGGGTGAAATCGAGGTTGAGATGCATGCCGAACCAGTGGCGGATCTTCTGCTTGGTGTTCGCACCCTTGGTATGGATGTCCACCGAGCACCCGCCCGATGCCGATGACGGCAGGCCGGCAACGGCGTTGAACGGGAGGAACTGGGCGCCGTACACGGAATCCGTGCAGGGAGCGGAATACAAGGAAGCCTGATAGCCACCTTCCGCGTCTCGTTTTGAATCATCAGCGTCGGTGGCAGGGAACAGCGATGCGAAATTCTTGCTGCTGTCGTACGAATAGCGTCCGGTTGAGTCCATCTGGAACAGGCCGCTGACGCTGGGGTAAGCGCGCTTGTTAAGGCCTCCCGAATACTCGGCGTTGAACAGGTATCCCAGCGATTCGTTGCTTCCGGTGACCGCTGACGACAGCACCGGCGAACCGTCGCTGCCGAGGCGCGATTGCACGATGCCTTGGGTGAGGGAGCCATCAGCAGCGCGACGGTTGAACGGCTTCATGGTGCTCTGTTCGCCATCACTGAACTTCAACGCGTGATTACTGTTGATTCCAGTGTTGGCGTACGACGGCTGATAATCGAAGCCAGTACCGAGATAACTGTTGAACCGATAGTTGAACAAATCGAGTTGGCTGCCAGCAGGTTCGATGGTGTTCGACGGGTCGATGGCAGCCAAGGCGGCCGCCTGCGCGGAACCGTCGGCATTGAGCAGACCTGCGGTGAACACGATGGCTATGGTCAAAGCCCAAGCGATGATGGCGGCAACGATTTTACGCATACCAGAGCGTGCGGCCCGTATCCCCCGAACCGCACTGCAATGGTACATTCCGTGTCTGCATTCGCCATTCATCTGTCCGTTCCTTCTCGGACTATGCCCACGCTCTTCCCTCGTTGGGAGAACGCTCTTTGTTCTCTTACTATTCAGGATAGTCGCTTTTGGTATCCGTTGGGGGAATTCCGCGTGAATATTGTTTTTTGCGTGTCGATTTCCCATGAGGTGAGACGAATCAGGCGAAATTCAAGAACGCTGCCACGGGACCCAGCACATGATAGCTGAATACCAAACCTGCATGTGTCGGCGTCGGGCATTGCGGCTTGCGAAATCACCCCCTCCCAGACCCCCGAACACTCGGCCGTTCAAACTCCAGAGCCGCGCAATGGCGATGCATTTGCGCGATGCCGCACCGGGAGCGGCCGTGGGCGGAAACGCGTGGCGAGCAGTCCATACACCAACGTCACTGCGGCAACGGCAAGCGCGACCGTCTTCGCTTGCTTGGTGTCCTGCGTCGCGTCATCCGGCTCGGGAATACTCCTGGGAATATTCGCCCGCCGGCCGGTGACCAGCAGGCGATGCGTGTTGACACCGTACGGCGTGCAGGTCATCAGCGTCACCAGATCCTGCCCCTTGCGGATGGTCAGACCGTTGATTTCCGACGGTTTGATGGTCGTGATGCTAATTACCCGATACCCGAGCGTCTCATTCATGATCTTGATATAGAAAGGATCCCCCACACGCAACTCGTCAAGCCGCGTAAACAGGGTCTTGTTGGACAGTCCACGATGCGCGGTCAGCACACTGTGCGATCCGGTACCGCCAACCGGCAGGCTCGTGCCGTACACATGCCCGACACCGTCGTCGAGCACTGCATCCGACGTGCCGTGGTATATCGGCAGGTTCACGGAGATCTTGGGAATGCGGATCGATCCCATCACACCGTGGCTGACATTGAGCAGGCTGAGATACTCGGTATCGTGTCTCCATGCCTCGGTTGTGTTCGCCGTTGCGTCAGAAGCGGAAGAACCGGAAGAAGTGGGGGTGAACGGGTCTGCGGCTTCGCCGATCACCGGCTGCCCGCTCGAGGCCAGACGGCGATTGTACGCACGCGCCTGTGCGAACATGCGTTCCGCCTTGCTGGACGGCCATCCCATCACATGGGAGGCGGCGGCATCGGCGACCTGGGATTCCTTCTCGGTCGCGCGTTGCTGCAGGATGAACGGGGTGAACAGCACGGCGAACGCCATGGTGAACAACAGGAACGCGACGATGGTGGATCGCAAGTACCGCTGTTCGCTGCGTCGGCGGGCATTGGCAGGGCTCGCGGCGGCCTGCGGGTTGAAGGCTTGGCTCCATGGCGCGCCGCCGGCCGCGGTGGCGCTGCTCGCAATGCCGCTGCGGGGGATGCCATCATCGTGCTGTGCCATCATACTCATTACCGCATTGCCCTGACTTGGAACCGACTGTGATGTCATGCCCTGATTGCGGCGGACGACCCGCTGTCGGCGGCCGCGCCCGGGCCTTCAATCACTGCATGTTGGGCGACCCAACTGTGCATGGCGACCGCAGCCGCCGCACCCGCATTGATGGAACGGACGGATCCGAACTGCGAAATATACACCACGTCATCGGCTTCGTCGAGCGCCGCCTGTGACAGGCCGGGACCTTCCGCGCCGAACAGCAGCAGACAGCGTTCCGGGAATCGGTACCGCTCAATCGGGACGGCTCCTGGAATGATGTCAAGTGCGATGATCTTCGCGTTGCGCAAGGTCTCGAGCCGGTGTGCCGACTGGGTTTCGCGATGTTGTTCGTCCGCCGACAGCGGGCGATGCCCGATCTGCGCGCGGATATCGTATGCGTTGGCGCGCGCCTGTTCGGCTGCGAGTTCACCTGCGATCCGGTACCGCCATGATGTCGCCAGTTCCTTGATCGAGGGGTGGTAGTCGACGTGTTGGTACAGCTCGGTCATCAACGCGCCTTTGCGGTTCCACTTGTGCGGGCCGACGATATGGACACGGGAGGCACCGAAGGCGTTGGCGCTGCGGACCGCCGACCCGATGTTGAAGTCGTGTGTCCAGTTCTCGACCGCGATTTCGAAGGGGTAGCGGCTGCGGGCGTCAAGGTCGGCCTTGATGGCCTCCACGGTCCAATACCGGTACCGGTCAAGCACGTTGCGGCGGTCTCCCCGGTCAAGGAGTTCGGTGTCGTAGCGAGCATCGAATGCGGGCGTACCAGGCACATCCGGACGCGGCTCGCCGGGATGCTCCTGCGACCACGGGCCGACGCCAATCTCGCGGAATTCCGGCTCCCCCGATGCCTGCACCTGCTTGGTGTATTCGCTTGGTTCGTGCACCTGTTGCCTGCCTTGCCTGCTTTTTCTGCTTTGCCTGCTTTGTTGTTGCCCTGATTGCCTTGACACCGGACCGCGCCAGGCGGCCGATAGGGCTTACCGCGCTCTCAGCTCCCGTTCGTCGAACACTTGGATGAGCGGCAACGTGGTGTGTTCAGCGGTGACGGGGTTGATGACCTCGATCTGCTGGCGTTCGCCGGCGACATGGTCGGTGTCCCCCACCCCGCCAATCAGCGAGGCCACGGCGAGGACTTGCGCGCCTTCATGCTCGACGATGCTGAAATCAAGGCTCAGTTCGTTGCCGTTGCGCAAGGTGACCAGCGAGGAGGTCTGCACATAAGATTTCTCGGATAGCCAGGCATCAAGCAGAATCACGCGTTTGCCGGCGATGGACGGGCCTTTGACGGACGGATACACGAAATCCATCACGAACCCGTCGAGGTCTTCGCCGCGCGAGGCGGCAGCGAGAATAACCGCGGATACCAGCGGGACGGCCGCCGCGGTGAGCGCTCCGACCGCGTCGAAGTCGTCAACACCGTAGCCCTGCTCTTCGAGGGCATCGAGAAGAACATGGCCGATGGTCGCGGCAGTGCGGTGGTCAAACGCTACCGAATACAGTTCGCTGAACGGTTTGCCCGAGACCGCTTCGGTGAGGACCTGCCGCAGTTGTTCGCGGGGCTCGAGCATGGCGAACGCCCCCGCATCATGGCTATTGCCGGCCGCAATGCCTACCGCGGCGACTGTGCCGGCATCTGTGGATCCGGTGCGCCTGAACGTCTGATTCTCGCTGTTCTCAGTCATACTGCTACTCTACCTACGCTGCCGTACGACCCCGTCAGCTCTCGCTGGTGTCGGGCTGGACCTCGGGTGCGGTCAGTTCGCGGACGTCTGCTTTCTCCGGCTCGATGGCGGCAACAGTGTCGATGATTTTGTTCTGGTCGATTTTCTGCAGCTTACGCGCAGTCACCAATACACGGGATTCCAACGACGAGGCGAATTGGTTGTATGCACCGACCGTTCTGGTGATGGCCGCCCCAAGCTTGTTGGCCTTGTCGCCGAGCGTCGAGAAACGCTCGTACAGTTCCCGGGACAGATCGAACAGCTCTTTGGCATCGTCTGTCAGACTCTGCTGCTGCCACGCATAGGCGACCGACTTCAGCACAGCCCACAAGGTGACCGGGGACGTCAGCGCGACTTTTTGCGCGAACGCATCGTCAAGCAAGGTCGGATCCGCCTGCAACGCCGCCTGGAGCAGCGACTCGTTCGGGATGAACGCGATGACGAAATCCGGAGCGGTATCGAACGCATTCCAGTAGGCTTTGTTGCCCAAGGTTTTGACATGCTCGCGCAACGCCTTCGCATGGGCCTGCAACAGCTGGTCTCGCCGAGCGAGTTCTTCCGGGGATGCGGTATCGGGGATTGCGCACGCGCGTTGGTAATCCGAGTACGGGACTTTCGCGTCGATCGGGATGCTCTTGTTCCCCGGCAGATGGATCACCATATCCGGGCGCTGGGTAGCGTCGTTCCCTGCCTTGACCACGACCTGCGTGTCGAAATCGACATGTTCGAGAAGACCGGCGGATTCCACAATGTTGCGCAGCTGCGCCTCTCCCCAGGCTCCGCGAACCTTGTTGTCCCGCAACGCCGCCGAAAGCGAGCTGGTCTCCTTGTCAAGCCGCGCCTGCTGGTCGCCCAAGCCCTTGAGCTGTTCGCCAAGCGCACCCATCTCACGCTTGCGCCCTTCTTCGATATCAGCGACTTTCTGCTGGAGGGCATCAAGATTCTTCTGCACCGGAGCAAGAGCGGACAGCACCTTGCTCTGTTCGTTCAAGGTCTTCGCCTGTTCCTGCCGCTTGCGTTCCTCTTCGGCCTGGGCTTTCTCACGCTCGTGCTGGATGCGTATCTGCTCGGCCTGCTGGGCTTGAGACAGCTGGGATTTCACGAATTGCAACTGCTCTTGCAACCCATCGGCCTGCGCCCGGAATTGCGCCACCTGCGCCGTAAGCTCGCCGATGCGTACACGAGCGGACTCCACCTCGTCGCGAGCCGCATCCAACTCTTGCCGGTTGGCCCCGCGGGCGTCACGCTGCCCTCTGCTTCTGCCCAGCGCAAAACCCGCCACGACCCCCAGAATCGCGACGACGATGACCAACGCCAATACCTCAACCACATTTTCGAACATATGTTCTAGTCAACAGCAAGGTATGGACGTGAGGAGGCGCCGCAGCGCACACCCTGCCGGCACACCCCACCGACACAACGCCGAGAAACATGGCCGGCTCACCGCACCAGCCGCGACACGGCCTGCGACACCTCATCAAGCTTGTCGTCGGCCACCTGCCCGCCTTGCTCGACCGCCTCACGCACGCAATGATCCAGATGATCGTCCAACAACATCATCGCAACCGATTTCAGCGCCGATTCGACTGCGGCAATCTGCGTCAACACATCAATGCAGTACCGGTCGTCGTCGACCATACGGCCGATCGCCCTGACCTGCCCCTCAATCCGGCGTATCCTCGTCTGGACCTTCTTCTTATCTTCCGCATATCCGTTCATCCCTGCCGTTTTCCTTTTGCTGTCGCCAATTGCGCATGTCGTTATCCCTAGGGCGGAATACTATGGCGCATTATACCCCATCAGGGTATACATCGGATACGCAGTAAAGCCGGAGCTGGAACACGGGACGGCACGCCCGGCAAACACACCGGCCCGACGGAAAAACACCGCCATCCACGCAGTACGGTCACCACCGACTGCGACGATGAAGACAACCAAGGAGGACGCATGGGATTCGACCTATTCACCGCGGTCATCGCGGTTGTACTCGCCGCCATATTGACCTGGCTGACGTTGCGGTTCTTTTTCGCACGGCAGGAAGGCACCGCAGCCAAGCAGGAACAAGGCATGCAAAGCGCCGATATCATCGTCAAAGGCGGGTACGAGCCATCGCTGATCACCATGAAGCCCGGCGTGCCGATCACCCTGCATTTTGACCGCCAGGAAACCGGCGAATGCACCTCGCACGTCGTCTTCTCCGACCTCGGCCTTGACGCCATGCTGCCCGGCAACGCGCATACCGACGTACAGCTACCGGCGCTCGCACCAGGCGATTACCCCTTCGCGTGCGGCATGAATATGGTACACGGCATGCTCCGTGTCGAGGATGACGGCGAAGACCACAGCAAAGACCACCGCGAAGATCACGCCGACACACATCGCAGGGCGCAGCCCGCAGCCCCCATGCCGAACGCCAAGGACGCGCTGGACAACGAGCGCAAGGCCGCCGACGAACGACGCAAGGAAATCCGCCAGCTCACCCGTCTGGTCATCATCGGCACCATCCTTTCCCTGCCAGTGTTCATCGTCTCCATGCTCCACATGGGAGGCCATGTCTCCATGCCCGCGTGGCTGACCAATCCATGGCTCCAGGCGGTGCTCATCACCCCGGTCATGTTCTACTGCGGCGCCCCCATCCATAAGGTTGGGTGGCCGGCGCTCATCCACCGCTCCCCCGACATGAATTCCCTCGTATCACTGGGTTCGGCCGCCGCATATCTCTACAGTCTGGTTGTTTGCGTAGCGGGACCGGCACTGCCGGCAGGATCGCGCGAGCCGTATTTCGAATCGGTCGGCGTGGTCATCACCCTTGTGCTCGTCGGGCGTCTCTTGGAAAGCAAGGCGCGCGAAGGCACCGGAGAAGCGGTTCAATCATTGATCAAACTCCGTCCCCGCAACGCGCAGACCATCAGCTCGGCGGTCCTTGACCAGGGCGAGCGTGCATGGCATGATCCGGCTAATCAAAGCACCGTCGACATCGACACACTCAAGGTCGGCGACCTAGTGGTCGTCAAGGCCGGCGAACGCATCCCCGTCGACGGTGTGGTCGTCGCAGGCACGCTGGATATCGACGAATCGATGATCACCGGCGAATCCGCGTCCGTACACAGCAGCGCAGGCGGCACTGTCACCGGCGCGACCATTGCGCTCAACGGCAACGCGGTTATCCGCGTCAGCCAGGTCGGCGGGGATAGCGTTCTCGCGCAAATCATCGCGATGGTCGCCCGGGCGCAGGCCACCAAGGCCCCGGTGCAGCAGCTCGCGGATCGTATCGCGCGAGTGTTCGTGCCGGCGGTCATCATCATCGCCATCTGGACGTTCGCAATCTGGGCTTCTTTCGGCCCACAACCGCGACTTGCTCACGCGTTGGTCACCGCGGTCAGCGTGCTGATTATCGCGTGCCCGTGCGCTTTGGGCCTTGCCACCCCGCTGTCCGTCACCGCGGCGACCGGGCTGGGCGCCACGAACGGCGTACTGGTCACCTCAGCGAAAGCGCTGGAACAGGCTCGCAATATCAGGACCGTGGTCTTCGATAAAACCGGCACCATTACCCGCGGGACCGTCGACGCAGGAGCCGACCCGGACCACCCGTCCTACACGTCAGACACCGTCAAACCCGGTTCACAGCAGGCAATCGCGGCCTTGCGCAAGGCCGGTGTGCGTACCATCATGCTCAGCGGCGACAAAGCCGAGGTCGCCGGCCAAATCGCCAAGCAGGTCGGTATCGATACGGTTATCGCACAGGTTCGGCCAGATGGCAAGGCGTATTGGATTGAACGCCTGCAGGCGCAGCGTGATGCCGACAAGCGCAACGACGAATTGATTGCGATGGTCGGCGACGGCATCAACGACGCCCCCGCCTTGGCGCAGGCCGATCTTGGCATCGCCATCGGCACCGGCACGGATGTGGCCATGCAGTCGGCGGATGTCACGCTGATGAGCGGCGATTTGCGCGGCGTGTTGAAACTCATCAACCTGTCGAACGCGACCATGCGCAATATCCGCGAGAACTATGCGTGGGCCTTCGGATACAACGTCATCGGCATCCCGATCGCTGCCGGCGTGCTCTACCCCTTCACCGGATGGCTGCTCAGCCCAATGATTGCAGGACTTGCGATGGCACTGTCCAGCGTGTGCCTGGTACTCAACGCCAACCGGCTGCGTCACGCCCATATCAGCGATGACCTGGCTGCCGGGCCTGCCGACACTACCGCACCAGCCAGCGAGCCCACCATCATCATCGATGAGCACACAACGCTGAACCAACCGGCGCCCGCCGGTCACAGCACCAACACCACCAACGACAAGGAGAACACCATGGACATGCACCATATGGGACAGATGGCCGAAGCAAACCCCGCCGACGGCAAGACCGCGACCGACCCGGTGTGCGGCATGAGCGTCGCCGTGAACGACGAGGCGATCACCCGCACCTACGACGGCACGACCTACTACTTCTGCGGCGAGCATTGCGCCGCGAACTTCAGCAAGGCACCAGAGCTGTTCCTCGAGCAGTAAGGTCCCAGCCTCTTCTGCTGACGCCGACAGCCCCGCAACACGAAAAACGGCCGCCCGCCCAAGCCACATCAAAGCTTGGGCGGGCGGCCGTTTGAGTTCAAGCAACCGTCACTTGTCTTCCTGCACACCTTCGACGGTCACGCCGGACAGCGGATCCTCAGGCATGTCAGTGAGTTCGAGGTGTTCGCCACCGGTCTGGTCAACAAGCACCGTGTCACCGTCATGCACCTTGCCGGCAAGCAGCAGACGCGCCAGCTGATCGCCAACCTCGGTCTGGACGAGCCTGCGCAGCGGACGAGCACCGTACGCCGGATCGTACCCGGTGTTGGCGAGCCAATCGCGAGCCGCATCCGTGACCTGCAGCGAAATCCGGCGTTCGGTAAGCCGCGCGGCCACCTGACGCACCTGCAAATCGACGATGCTGCCGAGCTCCTGACGAGTCAACGGGTGGAAGATGACCAGCTCGTCAAGGCGGTTGATGAATTCCGGCTTGAAGTGTGCGTGCACGGCATCCATCACAGCCTTCTGCTTGGCTTCCTCATCTAAGTCAGGCTGCACCAAGAATTGCGAACCGAGGTTCGAGGTCATGATCAGAATCGTGTTCTTGAAGTCCACGGTCCTGCCTTGGCCATCGGTCAGGCGTCCGTCGTCCAACACCTGCAACAGCAGATCGAAGACTTCCGGATTGGCCTTCTCGACCTCGTCGAACAGCACCACCGAGTACGGACGCCGACGCACAGCCTCAGTCAGCTGACCGCCTTCCTCATACCCGACGTACCCCGGAGCGGCACCGATCAGGCGGGACACGGAGGCTTTCTCCATGTACTCGCTCATATCGATACGCACCATGGCTTTCTCGTCGTCGAACAGGAAGTCGGCGAGCGCCTTGGCGAGTTCGGTCTTGCCTACGCCGGTGGGGCCCAGGAACAGGAACGATCCGGTCGGACGGTTCGGGTCGGAAATGCCGGCACGCGAGCGACGCACCGCGTCGGAGACCGCACGGATGGCGTCCTTCTGACCGATGACACGCTTGCCGAGGTACTCCTCCATGTGCAGGAGCTTCTCGTTTTCGCCTTGCATCAGGCGTCCGACGGGGATGCCGGTCCATTCGGAGACGATTTGCGCGATGGAATCCGCATCGACCTTGTCGGGGACCATCGGGGTCTCCTCGGCGCCGGTTTCCTTGGCATCGCGTTCCTCCTGTTCGGCGGCGGCGATTTCCTTCTGGATGTGCGGGATCTCGCCGTAACGGATTTCCGAGGCCTTCGCATAGTCGCCGTCGCGTTCGCAACGTTCGGCTTCCACTTGCAGCTCGTCGAGTTTCTTGCGCAGGTCGCCGACCTTGTTGTGCCCGCTTTTCTCCATATTCCAGCGGGCGTTGAGGCCGTTGAGCTTCTCGGTTTTGTCGGCGAGCTCCTTGTCAAGGTCGGCGAGGCGTTCACGCGACTTCTCGTCAAGCGCATCCGCTTTCTTCTGCTCGGCTTTCTCGTTCTTCGGATTGCCCAGCAGGTAGGCGCGTTCCATCTTGAGTCGGTCCACTTGGCGCTTGAGCTCATCGATTTCCTCAGGCGAGGAATCGAGTTCCATACGCAGGTGTGCAGCGGCCTCATCGACCAAATCGATGGCCTTGTCCGGCAGCTGACGCCCGCTGATGTACCTGTTGGACAGCTGAGCTGCGGCCACCAGCGCGTCATCGCCAATGGTCACCTTGTGGTGGGCCTCGTACTTGGGCGCGATACCGCGCAGGATCGCGATAGTGTCCTCGACGCTCGGCTCACCGACGAACACCTGCTGGAAGCGGCGTTCAAGAGCCGGGTCCTTTTCGATGTTCTCGCGGTATTCGTCAAGCGTAGTGGCGCCGATCAGCCGCAGTTCACCGCGCGCAAGCATCGGCTTGAGCATGTTGCCCGCGTCCATCGAGCCTTCTGCAGCACCGGCTCCGACGATGGTGTGAATCTCGTCGATGAAGGTGATGATCTGCCCGTTCGCGTTCTTGATCTCATTGAGCACGGCCTTGAGGCGTTCCTCGAATTCGCCGCGGTATTTCGACCCGGCGACCATGGAACCCAGGTCGAGGCTGATGAGTTTCTTGTTGCGCAACGTGCTCGGCACATCCCCGGCGACAATACGCTGGGCGAGACCTTCGACGACGGCGGTTTTGCCGACGCCAGGTTCACCGATCAGCACCGGGTTGTTCTTGGTGCGGCGGGACAGAATCTGGATGACACGGCGGATCTCCTGATCACGGCCGATCACCGGGTCAAGCTTTCCTTCCTTCGCGGCGGCGGTCAGGTCGGTCGAATACTTTTCGAGAGCCTTGTAATTGCCTTCCGCGTCCGCGCTGGTCACGTGCGCGCCGCCGCGGATCTGCGGCAACGCCTTGCGCAGCGATTCGGCGGTCACCCCGTTGGCTTCGAGAATGTCAGCGGATTTGTTCGGTTTGCTCGCGGCAATGGCAATGAGCAGGTGCTCGGTGGAGATGAACTCGTCCCCGAGCTGCTTCATCTCTTGTTCGGCCTGCACGAGCACCGCTTCGAGCTGACGGCTGGGCTGCGCCTGCGTAGTGCTTGACCCGCTGGCGCTGGGCAGGTTGACCAGCCCGTTGCGCACGGCTGTGCCGATGGCTTTGATGTCTCCCCCTGCGGCCTTGATCAGGCTTGGTACAACGCCGTTCTGCTGGCGAAGCAGCGCATCGAGTACGTGCAGCGTCTCGACTTGCGCATTGCCCGCGGCGGACGCGCTCTGTACGGCGTCGCTGATGACCTCCTGGGCCATATTGGTGAATTGCGCTTGCATGGTTCCTCCTCCATTCGCGACCTCCGGGCTGCCTCACCCGTGGGACGCATTGTTGTCTGTATCTGCTGTATCCAACCGATTTCCCCGTCGATTATTCCAAACTTGAGCCTAGTTGACTCAGGTTTTGTATTTTCCTTGATATTTCGGGCCAACAGGCGGATCCGTACCCGGCCGCTTCTACATCTTGGAACCCGTCACCGCTACGATGGCACTGATTGACGGAAGGACACGCACCCCATGAACATCGATATCATCGCCCCCGGCCGCATCAAGGAACGTTATCTGCGCGACGCAATCGACGAATATTCGAAACGCCTGTCACGCTTCTGCAAACTGAGCATCTACGAGGTCGCCGACGAGAAAACACCCGAGCATGCCACGCCTGGCACCGACGAGCTCATCAAACGTAAGGAAGGCGAGCGCATCGCGAAACATATCAAGGACGGCGCGTATGTGATCGCCCTTGCGATTGATGGGCAGATGCTCGGCTCGGAGCGGTTCGCCGCGAAACTTGACGATCTTGCGCTGCACGGCGCCAGCCACATCCAGTTCATCATCGGCGGCTCGCTCGGACTGGCGCCCGAAATCCTCTCACGCGCCGACTGGAAGCTCAGCTTCTCCCCCATGACCTTCCCGCATCAGCTCATGCGCGTGATCCTGCTCGAGCAGGTCTACCGCGCCTTCAAGATCAATGCGCACGAGCCGTACCATAAGTAAGGCGCGCGGCCTAGTCCTGCTTCTCCTTGCCCGCCTCGCGGCTCTTGGCAAAGTGGAATCCCATGACGCCGAGCTCAACCAGCATGAGCACGCACAAAATCGCCGAATACACCCAGTTGCCCGACTGCAGAAGAATGCCCTGCGTGCACAGCAGGACGCATATGTTCAACAAATCCATGGCGACGGTCGCAGACACAGTGGTCTTCTTCTTGCTCATCAGATACTCCCTTTGTTGAGTTCACGGCTGCGCCGGTTCACTACGGTTGGTTCACGATGGTGGTGACGCCGCAGTCACGTGAAACGGTCTTTACGATCCGGCCGGATGACCCAATCATCTGAACACCACCAGCCTACCACAGCGTCGGTTCGGGCACGGCAAGGCTGGCCAGCCAATCGAAGATACTGGAACACACGGCACCCGCGCCCCGCACCGTCAACCGCTCGAGCGCATGGACCAACCGCCGTCGACGCAGATCACAGCCACACACCAGACCGCATCAGAAGGAAAGAGCCATGACCCCCACCATCAACCACATCGCCCTGTACGTCAACGACCTGGAGGCCGCGAGGGGCTTCTTCGTCACCTACCTCGGCGCCACGCCGAACAGGCTCTACCACAACCCGGTCACCGACTTCCGCTCGTACTTCCTGAGCTTCGAGGGCAGCGGCACCCGCCTCGAGATCATGACGCGCCCCGGCATGGAGGACCGCCCGAAGCCCTTCGCACGCACCGGCTACGCGCACGTCGCCTTCAGCCTTGGCAGCGCGCAGGCCGTGGATGAGCTCACCGCGCGCCTCAAGGCCGACGGCTACGAGGTCATCAGCGGCCCGCGGACCACGGGCGACGGCTATTACGAAAGCTGCGTCATCGCCCTCGAAGGCAACCAGATCGAACTCACCGTGTGATTCCGCCATATTGCCGGCAAGTACCGGCGCAATGCGCCGGGATACACCGGGATACCGGTTGCCAAACTGAACTTGCCACGTAACTTCCCACTTGCTGACAAGCTGGTAAGTAAGTGGGAAGTTAAGTGGGAAGTTAAGTGGCAAGTTCGGACGAGGCTCAATCCAACGCCAACTGCCGATTGAGCAACCCGCCGACCAGACAGTCAGCCTTGCACCACGACGTTGCGCAGACTGCCGATACCCTCCACGTGGACGACCGGCTCGTCACCCGGCTTGAGGCTGCCGGACGCATTCGGGGTGCCGGTCATGATCACATCGCCGGGCAGCAGTGTGGAGAAGCTGGAAATCGCGGCGATCTGCTCAGGGATGCCGTGAATCAGCTTCGCGGTCGTGCCGCTGGCCTCCGGCACATCCTTGCCGTTGAGCGTGAACGAGATTTTTGCGTCTTTCCAATCCAGATCGGTCTGGATCCACGGTCCGAGCGGGCACGCGGTGTCGAAGCCTTTCGCGCGCGTCCACATTGGGTCGGCGCCCTGCAGGTCGCGCAAGGTCACATCGTTGACGCACGTGAAACCGAGCACGTAATCCATGGCCTTCTCGACCGGCACGTTCTTCGCGATACGGCCGATAATCACCGCGACTTCCGGTTCGAAATTCATATCATGCGAGAACGGCGGGATGACAATCGGATCGTCAGGGCCGATCACCGACGTGCTCGGCTTCGAGAAGATCACCATGTTTTCCGGCGCATGCGCTATCTCGCTATGCCCGGTCTCATGCATGAACTGGGCGTGTGCCTCATAGTTCTTCGCCAGGCCGTAAATCTTTGACGGGATAACCGGGGCGAGCAGGCGCAAGCCGTCCGCATCGAGCGGGAACCGTTCGCCGGTCGGCTCCACCGGCTGGGCGCCAAACGGGTAGCCGCTGAGCACCACGAGGTAATCCTTGCCATCCTGCTCGTCCTTCTGTACGAAGGCGTATTGCGGGGTCTTGTCGTCTTTGGTGAAACGTGCGATTCTCATATCCCACATGATACAAGCCGCCATTGCCACAACCGTTACGCCGACGCGCACAAGACGACAGTCTGCAAGCCGCACCGCGCCCAAACCGCTGGACATGCTCAACCCGCACTTTTCGATGCCACTATTCGGCGAATGACACTATGCCGCACGATGACAACGGCCACATTATCACGCCACTCGACGAATGAATCACACTGTGCTGCGCGGTTTGCCCAGCGAACGCAGAATATGCACCTGCAACGGCACGGTCACGATGAAGGAAATGATGTCAGAGACCGATTGCGCCGCCTGAACGCCCGGCACACCGAAGCAATGCGCGAGAATGAGAGCCGCCGGAGCCAGGAACAATCCAAGCCGGCAAACCGCTACGAATGACGCGATCACCGTCTTGCCCATGGTCTGCTGCATCATATTGGACATCATCGCGAACCCGTTGAGCGGCACCGTGCAGCACTGCATCCACAACGCCACTGTGCCGACGGCGATCACTTGTGGGTCAGACCGGAACAATCCGATGATATCGGGGGCAAGCACCGCGACGGCAACCGCGATAATCACCAGGGCTATCGTGGACAGCCGCACGCAGAACCAGTACCCCTCTTTGACACGCCGGTACAGCCCGGCGCCGTAATTGTACCCGCACACCGGTTGGAAACCTTGCCCCAGGCCGATAATGATCGAGTTGATGGCGAGCATGATGCGCATGACAATCGCCATTGCGGCGATGACCGCGTCGCCGAAGGGGTTGGCCGCCAAGTTCACGCATGTGGTCGCGAGCGAACCCGCGCCTTGCCTCAACAGCGAAGGCATGCCACCACCGATGATTTCACGCACCAGCAGCATGTCCGGCTTGCCGTTGCGCAGGTCGAGTCTGACGACACCGCGACGGACGGCGAACGTGACCAGAATGATGAAACTGATGGTCTGGCATACCGCGGTGGCGATGCCGGCACCGGCGATACCAAGCCCCGCAACGAAAATCAGCAGCGGCGCGACGATGAAATTCAGCAATGCGCCGCTGACCAGACCGATCATGCCGTACAGGGACAGTCCTTGGTACCGCAGCAGGCCGTTGAGCGCGAACGATCCGCACACCATGGGCGCTGCGATGAGAATCGGCGTGAGATAGGCGATGGCGTATGGCGCGATGGTCGGAGTCGAGCCAAGTACAACCACCAGATGCGGCAATGTGGACAAACCGAGAATCGCCAATGCGAGTCCGCCAAGGACAGCTCCGCAGAAACCGACCGCTAACAGACGCGCGGCACGCTCGTTGTTTCGTTTTCCCAGTTCCCGGCTCATCGAATTGCCGGAGCCATTGCCGAAGAAGAACCCGAAGGCTTGGAATACAGTCATCACCGAATAGGCGATGCCGATTGCGCCGGACTGGGATGTGCCCAGCCGCCCGATGAAATATGTATCAGCGAGATTATAGGCGGTGGTGACCAGGTTCGAGATGACCGCGGGAAGGCACAATGCAAGAATGAGGCCGCGTACCGGGGCGCCCGTCATACGCCGGTATTGTGCGTCAGCGGTTGCGCGACGAGGTGTCGTGGCAGCTGCGGATACCGGCGCGGTATCAGATACCGCAACCGGCACCGGCAACTTGCCTTGTTCGCGCCCATGATTCGATGATTTCCCTGTCACTTGATTCATCCTAACCACGGGTGCCGCCGGAAGGCGAACGGTATGCGCATGTCCGGCTCCACAGCCGCCGCGTCAATCCGGACCGCGTCAACCTCGGACGGATCAGTCGCGTAGGAGAATCTCTGTCAACGCGCCAATCACCGCATCAGGCATTCCGTTCGCCGCGAATAATCCATCCCCGAAGCTGGGTGCCGTCTTGAAGGTGCGCAACGCGCCAATCGCACGTACGCCTTGCTCATATATCGCCCGCATCGCATGTTCCTTGGAGCCATACGGCATTTGCGCGTGCATGAGCACATTGAGCGCATCGTGCTCAACCGGATTGTCCGCGATGTGCAAGCCTCCCCTGATCGCAACGTTCAAACCCGCGGAAGACGGCACCTGACGTACGGTAACCGACAGGCTCAGCGTACGTGCATCATAAGAGGTTTCCACACCGTCGCAGGGGGTGTCGTCGATATCGACGCCGATATCGACGGGATTGACGTCAGCGACACCGCGGAACACCATCGTCCAGTCGCGCTGTGACGGGACTGCGTCGGTCTTGCCTTCAACCGGGGCGACCGTGAACAGCGAGCTGCCGCCACCGTCAGCATCCGTACGGCCGGCATCCCTCCAATTGAAGGACATGCGGGTAGTTGCGGTGTGGATGTCTGCTTCGCCGATTTGCGCGGATTGCGCAGACGGCACGAAGACCCCATCATCCTCAATCATCGCGAAGCGGCCATTCGCGCCGGGGAACACCAGTACTCGCAGGGATTGCGGATTGTCCAGATCGTTGACGGCATCGCCATCGCCGAGCTCCTGCAACGGCACGATGCCTCCCGCCTGGGCAAACACAGGAATGCGATCGATGGCGCGCCATACTTCCAACCGTCGCCCGGACGGATTGGAAGAACCGTAGCGGCGGCCATCGAAGAAGTCATACCATTCGCCCTGCGGCAACCATGCGTCGGCGCGACCGAGTCGGGCGGAATCGTCATCATCCGAGACAATCGGCGCAACCAACAGCTGCGTGCCGAAACGGAATTCATCCGGGACTTCATATGCCTGCGGATTATTCGGGTCGGCCCAATACATCGGTTCGACGAGCGGCATGCCTTCGAACGCCGCCCGGTAGTTCATGGTGTACAGGTACGGCAACATCATGTGACGCAACCGCAGAGCGTCCACCATGGCATGCCGGACATCAGCGGAGAAATTCCAAGGCTCTTTGCCCATGAACTGCGAGTTGCTGGAATGCAGACGATTGATTGGGCTGAAAGCGCCAAGCTGATACCAGCGTGCCTCCAGATGCTCGTCTCGATACCCGCACATATGCCCGCCGATATCGTGGCTCCACCATCCGTAGCCGATATTCGATGCCGTCGCAGTGAAATACGGCTGGAATTGCAACGATTTCCACGTCACGACGGTATCTCCGGAGAATCCGACCGGATACCGGTGCGATCCCGGGCCCGCATAACGCGAGAAGGTCAGCGGCCAGCCATGGTCACGGCCTGAATCCAGATAGTGCACGTGGTTCAGCGCCCACAACGGGTCGAGCCCGGGCTGACGGGTCACACCGCCTTGCTGCCAGTCGAGCCACCAAAAATCAACGCCTTCGGACTCCAGACGATGATGCATGTCAAGATATGCGCTCACGAAATCCGGATTTGTCAGGTCGAATTCCACCGCCTCTTCGGTTGTGGGATCAATGCCGACCCGCTTGGCCACTTGCCGGTAATCATCTTCAAACGCACGTACACCGTCTCGAGGATGCACATTCAGCGTGACTTTGAGTCCGCGCCGGTGCAGATCATGCAGTAATGCCTTGTGGTCGGGGAACAGCTGCCTGTTCCACGAATATCCGGTCCAGCCGGAGCCGTATTTCGGATCGATGTCGTCAACACGATGCCAGTCCATATCAATCACCGATGTGGTGAACGGGATGCCTTCGCGCTTGAAGCGGTCCATGAGCTCAAGATACTCGTCCTGGGTGTACCGGTAATACCGGCTCCACCAGTTGCCGAGCGCAAAACGCGGCAACAGCGGCGTCGGCCCGGCGAGCCGGTAGAAGTCCCGCACCGCCTCGCTGTAGCGTCGACCATAGCCGAAGAAGTACAGGTCGATTTCCTGGTGGTCTCGAGGCATGATCCAAGCACCGAGAGGGTTCGGCTTGCCGTTCACCTCATCCGTCAGCACGATCACATTCGCCGCGGAATCGTCGATCACCGCCCAGCCGTCCCGCGAGATCACCCCGTCTCCCAGCGCGATCTCGCCATCGGCCTCATCAAGTGTACGCGCGGTGCCCTTGAGATTATGCTTCGGTTCGTCTCCGTAGTGCCAAGTGTTGAACTGGGTGTCCGCCATACCTTTGACGACCACGCTCAGCCCTTCTTTGCTGAACGGTTTGCCATCATATGTAATGTACAGGGCCGGGGTGTCAATGATGAGCAATCCGTTGCGATGCGTCACCGTGAACCGCGGTTGGGTGCCGAAATCACGGCTGACGACCATCTGCGTGGGATTGTCCTCGAATTCACCTGAATCGGACCATTCGAAACGAATCAGCGATTCGGTCAGGATCCCGATGCGCCAATGGTCTCCCTGTACAATCGACGACGCACGCATCGTCGGATGCGTGGAACGCACATATGCCACGAATACGTTGTCCTGATGGCCGACGTTGACTGGTGTTTCTGCCATGTTGTTCCCTTCACTTACCGCTGCCTGTCGCAATGCCGGCGAGAACTGCTTCTGGAAAATCATATATACGATGATGACCGGGACAATCGCCAATGACGTTGCGGCGAACAGCCCGCCATAATCCGTACCATACTGACCGTTGAACGCTTTCAGGCCGACGGCGAGCAGCTGCTTGCGCTCGTCGGTAATCATCAGGAACGGCCACAGATAATCTTCCCAATTCCACAGGAATGTGAAAATCGCGAGCGCAGCGATGGTGTTATGGCTCATCGGCAAAATGATGCTGTGGAAAATCCTCAGGTCCGAAGCGCCATCCAATTTCGCAGCCTCGATCAATTCGTCGGAGATGCCGGAAATGGACTGGCGGAACAGGAAAATGCCGAAAGCGCTAATCATGCCGGGCAGCACCAGCGATGTGTAGGTATCCTGCAATCCCCACTTCGTGAACATCTCATATTGAGGGATGATGGTCACTGCCCAAGGAATCATCATCGTGCTCATGACGATGCCAAACAGCAGATTGCGCCCGCGGAACCGCATTTTTGAAAACACGTATCCGAGCACCGCGCTGGTGTAGATGGCGATTGCGGTTTTCAGCACTGCCACCACCAGCGAATTGGCGAACAACCGCATGAAATTGAATTTTGCCTGAATGCTCACGTAATTGTCGATCGTGGACGGTCGGGGGAATAATCCGCCGGTCACTTTGACAATCTCACTGTTCGGAGCGAACGATGAGACGAACATCCAAATGAATGGAACAATGGTGATTATTGCGGCGACGAACAGCAAAGCCGTAAGAATGATGCCACCGATTTTGCGGGTTTTCATGCCAATCCCTCCGAATCTCCCGAGACCTTGAACATGATCAAGGTGAGCGCACCGGTGAACAGGAACAGGATGACCGCCTGCGCCGATGCAATGCCAAACCGGAACAGGTATCGGAAACGACGCGATCGAAAGTGCTTGCGGCCGCCAACGCCTTGAACTTCAGCGTCTCCCGATCAGCCGGCATCCTGAAATCAGGTAGGACGTATCGCATAGCCCTGTTGGTCGGCAGCCGAACCATCGAGTGGTTCACCGCCGAAATCATCGCCGGTCTCAACGATGTGCTTCGCGATGCCGGGTACGATTTGGTGGTCTACCCGATTGAAGGATTGGAGGCCCGCGACGCGTTCTTCGAAAAACTCCCCGTACGCAGCAATGCGGATGCGGTGTTCGTCTCTTCATTCGGTATCAGCCCTGATGAAGTCAAGCGTCTCGGCACCGCAAAAATCCCCATCATCGGCATCAATACCACCAGCGAGGGATTCGATGCGACGGTCGGCATCAATGACAAAGAGGGCATCAAACTGATCGTCCGGCACCTCGTCAAGTTGGGGCATCGCAATCTGCTGTATCTGTACGAGAATTTTTCGTCGACGCTGGGCTTCGGCTCGCATAATCGCATCGTCGGTTTTCAAGAAGCCTGCAATGCCATTGGCGGATTGACCGCCCGCACTCTGGGAGTGCAAGAAGGAGATAATATCCTGGACGTCGCCATTCCCGAGATGATGGCATCGGACAACCCGCCGACCGCATTGTGTTTCCACCAAGATTCGCAAGCAATTCCATTATTCTTCCGACTGCAGCGCAGTGGCCTGTCCATACCTGAAGACATCTCCGTAACGGGATTTGATGACAGCACGTTCGCAAAAGAGGCGGAGCTCACTACAGTTCGTCAACGCCCATACGATATGGCTGTCAAAGCGGCGCAAAAAGCCTTGGCATTGATTGAAGGACGGCCAGTGCATGAACCCTTTGAGACCTTCCCCGTTCAGCTGCAAGTGCGTGGGTCCACAGCCAAGCCTCGCACTTCTCCACTGTTGTAAACCTGCTGACGCAACGGACGCCCGATCCGCCGTGCATGCCAGAGTCGAAGCGGCCGCTGCAGTAGTGCCGTCGTAGTGACCAAACCGAAGCGATGCAACCGGCATAGTGACCACCGGATTGTAGCAAGCCCCGAGCCAGTGCCCCTAACGTTGTGGACTCCTGGACAGTGAACGCAGGAACGATGCCACCGGAGTAATGCTACCGACGAAGTGGACTACCCCGTCGCAACGGACAGCGGAATAATGATGCCAACGAAGCGCCGGATTGCAACAAACAAGCGTAGTCGCAATGGCACCGCAGCAATCCAGCCAAAGTGGTGTCTCCGAAGTGATTCCACCAGCATAGTGACCGACGCTGTAATGCAACAGCCGTGGTGATACCTGTAGACACTTCAGCGGCTTCAATCATCCGTCTGGGTTCGAGTAATCGAGATATTCTGACGGACCATCGCTGATATTCATGGTTGCTGCTGGCACAGCGTATACGATGAATACACCTGACTTGACGGACACAGTGCCGTCATCATGCGGGCATACGCTGGTCTCATACGCTGATTTCATATGTCGCGCGCGATTTCATGTACTAGTTGAATCCACGCTATCTAGAACGACGAGGGTCTCAGCGATGCACGCAACTTAGATGTGTCACCCAGCGAAGCAAGCGGCGGCGCAGCTCGTTAGCAAGTCAAGGATGCCGTTACTCGGGCCACCGATCCATCCATGCCATGAGCTTAGAGACACTGGTCTCATCCCATGCTGACATGCGTGGCCCATCCAAGTCCCTGTTGTATGGCTGGTCAAAGACTACGACGTGTTCGCCGGCTTGCCGCAATGCGAGAATATTCGCTGGGGAGTCATCAATGTGAATGGACGCGTGCATTGTGTCTTTCAAACCGGTGAAGCATAAGGACATATATGGGATATGGTTGTCGTCAAGCCATTTGGCCGTATCTGAGACGACAATCTGATGCTGTCCGGAAACAAACAAGCGATGGGTAACGACTCTGATGTATACGTGCGCATCTGCAAGACGTTGCAAGGCCTCAGGCACACCATTGATGACTGGCATGGTCGCATAAAGGTGGTCGGCTTCTGCCTCTTTATGAGCCTGCTTGTACTCCTCTACCGTGTTAAACGGCCAACCGGTCGCCAATGTCATTTCGTACCTAGTCATATCTGGAAAGGTATCGGCTGCCATACGACCAGCACGAACAAGCCACTGACGCATGGCTTCCGTATAATCCGCGCAGACGCCGTCAAGATCTAAATCCAGAACACGATACACATCAGTGCCTGCAGAATCGACATCCGCATGAGGTGACTCATACTTCGACGGAACCATAGAACCTCTCCTAAGCTAAGCCGTAACCAGAAACAAGATATATTTCTCATGATATGAGGGCGACACGCCGGGGCGGAAATCTGAATCTGATGGTTCAAGAGTAATGAAGCAAAATACAATGCGCATGTTTACAAGGATTGAGAATACAGGTTTAACAAACGATTGGGATTGCCAAAGAATAGACGCTGAAACATGAAAACCAGAACGAGAGCTCGAAGCAGGCATGTTGAGCAACGGACGTGCGCAATCTTGCTGCGGGTCATATGTGCGATTTTTGATTCCCGGTGTGCCGGTGTCGTGTGTCCGGGTATGGGATTCGCCAAGTGTCCACGTGTCGCGTGTGCGTGGGTATGGGATTCGCCTGGCGTGTCCGGCATGCCCTGTCGTGATCATCCGGGCGTGTTTGCGGTTGTGTCCGGGTATACGGAAAGGGAGGGGGCACGTGTGGTGTCC
>JDUB01000005.1 GCA_000771265.1 Bifidobacterium thermophilum DSM 20210 | reverse complement strand
CCACGTTTAGTTCCTATAGCCCGGCATCTGCAACTCCTTTGTTGTACATAACATAAAAACGGGAGCCTTTCTAGAAAGACTCCCGCTGTTGGGAGACCGCTTCACACCCGTAAGGACCGGTCGAGTCATCCCGTGTTCATGTAAGAAAATACTGTATCAAAGAACAATCAATCCGCAACCGACGGCGTGTCTTTGCGCGTTGTTACTGTTCCTGCCCGCTTTCGGTGAGAGTCTATCGGCACTGGAGATAATCAATGCGGCGGCTCGTTGTGGTTCTAGACATTCGTGAATATGAATTCAAATTCTGGAATAACATCATCCTCGTAGTCTGCAGTAGCTAGCTGCGATATCTTCCCGATCCATGCGGCCACTTCACGTACCGCTTGAACAGCTTGATCGCATCATCGGGAATATACGCGGTGTCGGCAAGGTGCATGGCATGAATAATGCCGACAAGTCGTGAGGCACTCACGACTGGAATGCCTTGGTATTCGGCGGACGTGCCGGATGGGGAATCAGGGTCATAACGCACGTGCCTGTCGGCTGCCCACTGCAGGTTACTGACATCCGGCGTGCCTTCGGGACCGGGGACAAAGCAGATCACCCATTGTGCGTCGATGTTGTGCTCTCTGAGCAGTGGCTCCCACATGGATTGCTGGTGCAACATATTCGACGATGTCGCAAGCGTGACTCGCCCGTCCGGCCCGGTCACGAACGCATGCCGGGATTTGCTGATCCGTGCAATCGTGCTGTTGCCCATGCAAATGTATTTGGTGTCCTTGCCGCCCTTGTAATACTTGGCGTCAACAAACCAGGCATGTAATCGTCCTTCATAATCCATGCCGAGCAGCACGCAGTCAATGTCGGCGTTTGTCCTGCGGCCGTTGCGGTCCAAACCATAAAGGCTGTAAAACCCGATGACATTGAGGTTGCCGTTCTTATTGAATGCAGCGATGATTCCGGCCAAAATCTTCTCGCCAAGCATGCCCGAGGAGATGCCACGCCGGTCGTAACCACTGTGTTCAAGTCCGCTGCCCGGGAATCCGTACAGTTGCCCCCGGTAGTGTGCCTCACCTAGATTCATGCCCATCGCAGCATGGTATGCAACGCCTAGCGAGGTTCCATACAATTCCTTGGACGCGTCTTGCGTCACCATGTGATACCCCTGATACGTCATTTCGTCTGGCGGCGCCGGTTCGATGCCATATTCGGTGACGGCGTCATGCAGCGGACCGGGATCATGCTTGTTCAGCCAAGCAGCGTCGGTATGGCGTCTGCATGCCGTCGCCGTATGCCAGGGGATGAGCAACAGCAGCAGCGTGATTATTAATGCGCATGCGATTACTGTGTCCGGTTTGGAGGTGTAGAGCGTATTCTCGCCGGAACCATTACCGGTAGATACTCCGTTGGCGATCGACACAAAATATAGAAAGTCGAACAGCACGGCATACCACGAGGGGATGCCGGAGACAACGGCTATCAACACACATGCAATCCGGAACTTGGTCGTCGATGTAGCGGGGGTTTCGGAATACTGGCGACCGGACGACTGAAATCCGATGAATGCATCGATGGCTACCAAGACGGCAATGACCAGAATGCAGGTAATCGGCAAATCCCTCACCCCTCGATACGTCTCCCGGCAATCTCTCCTTCGGCAGTATCTTACGCCGGATCGGGCTTATTGTTCGGGGCAGCGAGTAACGATTATCGCAATGACTCTACCTTGCTGCTGTGTGATGGTCTGCTCGCACTGTGATGAGGTGTCTCACTGTTGAGGTTGAGGTGAGCAGGCAATCAGGTTGTGGCGTGAGTGTGGTGTCGCACGGTGGCTCGGTAGCATCTGCTGTGCAGGTATTCCTGAAGTGATCTTTCTGTGTTGCGACTGCTGCATCGCACGCCAGGCTGATGCCCCGTCCACCGTCTCTGTCAGTATCGACCACAGCATGTCTATCACCGCATTGAATCTGTCACATATCACCTACACGTACCCCGGGGCGCCGGAACCGATTTTCGAAGACGTTACTGTCACGTTCGCACCCGGCTGGACCGCCGTGCTCGGCGACAACGGCATCGGCAAATCCACGCTCATGCACATCGCACAAGGCAAGCTCACTCCGGAACGCGGGCAAGTCAGCCCATCGGACGCGGTCATCGCGTTCTGCCCGCAGGATGTCGCCGCCGTGCCTGACAACTTGGATGATTTCTCCGCCGACTGGAGCCCGGAAACCATAGCGATACGCGACACGCTCGGCATCGCGGACGACTGGCCGTACCGGTACGACACGCTCTCAGGCGGGGAACGCAAACGGTTGCAAATCGCGTGCGCGCTTGCAGCGCACCCCGACGTCCTGATTCTCGACGAACCGACCAACCACGTTGACGCTCCGACCCGGAACGCCATCGCCCAAGCCATGCTCGACTTCACCGGACAACGCCATGCCCTGGCAACCACCGCCATGCCCACCGCGAACGGGCAGCATCACGAAGAGAGCAACGGTAAAGAAACCGCCACATTGCCCGCACCCCGCCGGGGACGCGTCGGCATCGTCGTCAGCCATGACATCGAACTCATCGACCAAGTCGCCATGCGATGTGCCTGCTTCGAACGCCGTCACGTCGGGCACAGCAACATCACCGTAGTCACCATGCGTCCCGGCAACTACACGGCTGCGCTCGCCGACGCGACCGCCCAACAGGCAGGGGAGCGTCACGCCCTCGATCAGGCAAGCAAAGAAGCCGCGCGATTGCAACGCGAAAGCGCATCACGCCGGCATGATGCGGCACTCGCCGCGACATCATGGCGGGCGAACCGAACCATCGACCGCAAAGACCATGACGCGCGCAACGCCGCCAAACTCGCCAAAATGACCAGTGTCGACGGCTCCGCCGGCTCAGCGCAGGCGCGCCTCGACGCCCGGGTTGAGGCCGCACGGCAGGCTGCGGACTCCATTACGGTCGCCGCGAAACGCTACGACGGGGATCTGGCCGCATTCGCCGGCATCGAACCCAGCCATGCGACGGAACTCGTCCGCCTAGATGCGGGTGTTATTCCGTTCGGGGCATCGGCAGTGCAAGTTCCGGCGCAATCTGGCGACCCTGTTGCTGGTGCGGGCGGCGAGAGCAGTAATACGGCGGAAGTTGGGAAATCAGGGAAACCGATTGATATAGCGCAATCGGCGGGTACAACAGGAGCGGCATCGGATATCCCCGTGACCGCACACGCCTGGCACACCCCGGACGGTGTGCGCATACCGGTGCTCAGCGTCGGGCCGAACGACCATATCGGCATCATCGGACCGAACGGCGCCGGCAAAACAACCATCCTTAACGCGTTGCTCGCACGACTCGACACGCAACCATTCGACGTGCCGCGGCTCGTCATCGCGCAGAACACCACAAGCGACGACGCACACGCCGCGTTCGGCCAGCTGGCGCAACTCACTCCCACCGACCGTGGCGACGTGCTCTCAGCCATGGCCCAGCTCAACGCCGACCCCGACCGCATTATCGCCGCCTCCAGCGAACCCTCGCCGGGTGAACTGCGAAAACTGCTCCTGTGTCTCGGCGTCACGCGTCACCCGCATCTGATTATCATGGACGAGCCGACCAACCACCTCGACCTGCACTCCAGACAGGCACTCGCCCGGGCGCTCGCCGCGTATCGTGGGGCGGTTATCGTCGTCAGTCACGACATGCCGTTCCTGCGCGAGGCGGTCACCCAGCTGTGGCAGGTGCACGCGTAGGTGAGTGACGGGGGCCGCGGTGGTTGGTGAGTGATGGGTACTTCCGGCGAGCATCTCGCCTTTCTGTAGTACTTCCCGAAGCGCATCTGCTCTATCTGTGTTCATGAAAGTCGATATCGCAAGTATCGGCCGCGGAATATCAACGATGCTACTCGCGATATCAGGCGATGACGCACACAAATAGACGAGATGGCTCTGAGCAGGTACTACAGATACCGCAGATGGCGGTGCGTGCGGTATTCCGTTGTATCAGTCCGGTGCATGCAGGCAGGAGCCGACGGGGCAGCGGTTTTGGCCCGGCCGCTGTTGTATCCGCCTGCTTACGCTTCCCGCTGCACGCGGAAGGAGATAGCGACACAAGCACCGATCGCCAGCGCCAACACCAGCAGGATGATGAAATCGATACGGCTGCCACTCACAGTTGCAGAACTTACAGGCATGTGCAGGGTCTGCGCGGCGATCACCGCACTCATGACCGCGGTGCCGAGTGAACCGGCGAATTGCTGCATCATCGAGAACAAGGAGTTCTGGTCGGACTTCTGCCGCGGCGCGACATATTTACTTGCGTCGGACATCGTGATGCCGAATCCGATATTGAAACCGATTCTGAGCAGCGTATAGAAGATGCCGGTCAGCACAACGGTCAGCGATTCGGCGAACCCCGTGAGCAATCCCAACGCCAGTACCATGAGCGTGATGCTGACGGTGATCGGCCGGCGCAAACCGGAACGGTCGTAGGCCTGTCCGGCGAAGGGTGCGGCAAACGAACCGATCAGCGAACCCGGCAGCAGCATAAGACCCACTGTCATCGCGGAATCGCCGAGTACGTCCTGCACGTAAAGCGGGAACACAATCGAAATGCCGATATTGATGAACTGCATGCCGAAATATGAGAACAGACGCAGTCTCACCATCCGGTTGTCCAGAATCGAATAATCGAACAGCCTGCGCGCGCCATGACGGGCATGCCACACCATGACGGCTATCAATGCCAGCACGATGAGCAGGCCGATCCAGAACCGCGGGGACAGCCAGCCGCCCCGTCCGGCCTCGTTGACTGCGACAAGCAATCCCAAGAACACGCAGGACAAGACCGTGAGCCCGATGATGTCAAAGCGTTGGCCGTCAACACCCGGCGCCGTACCGTGGATGGTGAACGAGCCGGCGATGCCGATGCATACGAACAGGGGGAGGACGCCTACGAAAATCGCGCGCCAAGACCATACGCTGGTCATAATGCCGCCATACGAGGGTCCGAGCGCCGGTGCCAAGGAGATGATCACGGCGGCGAAGCCGGTGTACACGCCGAGCTTGCGTACGGGTACTTGGGTGAAAATCGTCTGGAACATCAGGGGTGTGGCGATGCCTGTGGCGATTGCCTGGAGCATGCGCCCGAACAGCAGCAGGGCGAATCCGGGGGCAACCAGGCAGATGAGCGAGCCGATGATACTCGTGGCGAGCGCGAAGAAGAACAGTGCGCGGGGATTGAACCGTTTGAGCAAGTATGCGGTGCTGCCCATGACGATAGTCACCAGCAGCAGATACCCGGTGGCGAGCCATTGCACGGTGGTCAGCGGTACATGCATGCTGCGGATGAGCACCGGGAAGTCCACGGTCATCGAGGTTTCGATGAGAATCCCGACGAAGGAGAGCATGCCGATGGACGCGATGGCCGCGCGCGTGCGCCAAGGGACGGGGGAGTCGGCTGTGTCGCGGTTTGCGGGGCGCAGGTCGGGGTTATGCTCCGTGCTGTCTGCGGGTTTCGGTTGTTGCTGTGTGCTTTCGGGCATCGTGCTCCTTGTCGTGGCGTTGTCGTCGTTTGCCGTCGTGCATCGTCGGTTGCCGTCACAGGTCGTGAGCCGTGTCCGGACCGATACGTTGCTATGCGCTGTCATGTGTCGTCTGTTGTGCGGCGGCTTGCCTGCTCGCGCGTGCCGGCCGGTATCGGGTTTGCAGGAGGCGCGGTTTGCGCGGGTGCAGACGTTGTCGGCGGTGCTACTGGCGCTTTGGGCGCTGCGTTAGCATTGGGCGCTGCGAGTGGGGCATGTTTTCGTCGCCGATCCCATGGGGCGTGGTGCGTCACCTCATTCAGCGCGGAAGACGGTCATACTCTACGCACCGGGGGTGGACGGTGCCGGGGGCGGATGGGCGCCGGCAGTAGGTGGCATCGGTGGTTTTCGCAGAAAAGGGGCGAACGTAAAAATACGCTATTTTCCTAAAAAGTCTTGTGCAATCGGTGTCATGCCGGTTATTGTCGGTACGTGATGAAACGAGAACCAGGCACACACAGCCCACACCCACATGACCCGGCAGCAGCTTCACATGCTGGAAAACCGGCACATGATACCGGTTTCGATTCCGATGGTGAACCCGGCGGTGGAAACGGCTCCCAGCCCGGTAACGGCACAGGCTCTGGCATTGGCTTCGATGCCGCACGCGAGTGGACGTTGGAAGAATGCCCGGTGGGGCAGGATATGCGGGTCACCGGCGTACGCATGGATGAACGGCATGTGCTGCGCATGCTGGAACTCGGCATCAGGGCGGGCGGCTTGGTGCGTGTCACCCAGCGGTCGAATTTCGGTGGACGCGTCATCGCCATCGGCACGGGCAGAATCGCCATCGATGCGGCCACCGCCCAATCCATCACCGTCCGGCCAGCGGAACCCAACACGCATGGAGAACAATCATGAGCGCGGATATCAAGCCTGAAGAATCGACGAATACCGCCGGATGCGCCGCGTGTTGCGGGCATGGCGACGGCGAATCCAAACCCGCTCATACCGGGGATACGGGGCATGACGGGCATTACGGACATTCCCAGCACGGCGGGCAGCCTGACGGGCAGCACGGCGGACACGACGACATGATGTCGATGCCGTCTCCGACCGCCCGAGGAAGGCTGGAACGTCTGTTCGACGCCATTCGATTCGGCCGCACGCCCAGTGCCGACGCGGATGCGGACTGCCACCACGGTTCCGGCGGCGGGCATACGTTGACTGGCGAAACCGCACGACGCGTGGTCTTCGTCGGCAACCCCAACGTCGGCAAATCCACACTGTTCAACGCGCTGCTGGGCGCCGGCGCGCGTGTGATGAACGCGCCGGGCACCACGGTGCTTGTTGAGCGTGGGCGGCTTGACATGACCGGCAAACCGGGTATTTCCGAATCTTCCGCGGGCATCTGGGACATCATCGACACGCCCGGCACCTACTCGCTGCTCCCGCAGTCGCCGGATGAGCGGGTTGCCGCGCAGGCTGCCACCGGGATTGACGGCATGCCGACGCCTGATGCGCTGGTGGCCGTGCTGGACGCCACTAATCTTGTCCGGTCCCTGTACTTCCTCGCGGGCGTGCTCGAACTGGGCAGGCCCGTCGTCGTCGCGCTGTCGATGAACGACCTGGCCCGCCGCCAAGGCGACGATATCAATCCGCAAACGTTGTCACAGGCGCTTGACGGCGTGCCGGTGATTGCGATTGACCCGCGTACCGGCGAGGGAACAGATACGCTTATGAGCACGGTCGCCGGCAGTTTCGACGGCACCCCGCTTCCGCACGGTTTGCAACTGATGCACGCCGGCAATGACGAAGAGCTTGCAACCATGGTTCGTGAGGGCGCCGACCGCCGCTTCGACTGGGCTGCCGGCATCATCCACCGGCTCGGTCTGGACCATGCCGGGCGGGAAACCGTCTCCGACCGCATCGACCGCGTATTGCTTAACCCGTGGCTGGGTGTGCCGGTGTTCCTTGCGGTCATGTATCTGGTGTTCCAGGCGACCACCACGCTCGCCGGCCCGATGCAGGACTGGTTCGACGTGACCGTACGCGGATGGCTGACCGACGGGATCGACGCGGTTATGTCGTTGTTTGGTCCGGACGCCACGAGCGGTTGGGTGCACGGGCTGATCGTGGACGGTCTGCTTGATGGCGTCATCACCGTAGCTACGTTCATCCCGCCGATGGGCATCATGTTCATCATGCTGTCTCTGCTGGAGGATTGCGGGTATTTGGCGCGCGCCGCGTTCGTCATGGACCGTCTGATGCGTGCCCTGGGACTTGACGGGCGTGCGTTCCTGCCGATTGTCGTCGGTTTCGGCTGCAATCTGCCGGGACTTGCGGCCACCCGTACGCTCACTGATTCGCGGCAACGCGTTATGGTCGGCATGCTGATCCCGTTCGCCTCATGTTCCGCGCGACTATCCGTGTATCTCGTGCTCGCGTACGCGTTCTTCCGTTCCACGGCGGGCTTGGTCGTCTTTCTCATGTATGTCATCTCGATTGTGTTGATTCTGGCGATTGGCGTGCTGTTGCGTCACACTGTGTTCCGCGATTTGAAGCCTGAACCGTTCGCCATGGTGCTGCCGCCCTACCAGTGGCCGAAAGCCGTGGCACTGGTCCGGTCCGTGCTCATCCGGCTGTGGGGCTTCCTGCGTGGGGCGAGCTCGATCATCATCAGCGTGATCATTGTGCTATGGCTGCTCGCCTCCGTTCCGGCTACGGCGGGTGCGGGGAGCTTCGGAAACGTCGAGGATGTGCATGATTCGGCCTACGGTGTGGTCGCCGACGCGGTGGCGCCCGTGTTCGCGCCCGCCGGATTCGACGACTGGCATGCCTCGGCCGCCCTGCTCACCGGGTTCGTCGCCAAGGAGGTAGTGGTTGGCTCGATGTCCCAGTCCTACAGCATCTCCGGCACGGACGACCAGTCAGAACAACAGCAGGGACAGGGGGCGCTCGGGAGCAAACTGCGCGAATCCTTCGATGAATCCTCCGGTGGGCATGGGCGTGCCGCGGCGATCGCGTTCCTGTTGTTCGTGCTCGCCTACACGCCATGTCTGGCGACGGTGGCCGAATTGAAACGCCAGTACGGCAGTCGTGTCGCCGCCGGCAGCGTCGCGCTGGGGCTGGCGGTAGCGTACGTGCTTGCGGTGGTCGCATTCCAACTGCTCAGGCTGGTGATGTGAATGAGTGCTGGTATGGATACTGCCGCGGAAACCGCCAAACACACCGTTCGCCGCATGCCTACCGGTGTCCGCGGCAGGGTTGCGGTGATGATTCGGCAGGGGCTTGATATCGCCGCATGCGCTCGCGTGCTCGGTATGCCGGCGGATTTCGTGCGGCAGGTCGCCGAAAGTCTGGAAGCTGAGGGTGCAATTGATCTGGTTACGTGGCGCGGATCGCACGGCTGCGCCACCGGCGGCTGCGACCCGGACCCGGATTCCCCGCTATGCGCAGGCTGTCCACTCAAACCGGTCCAACTGCGTAGAAAAAGACGCGCCAAGGCATAGCGAAACCCGCAGCGACCCCACAAAACCGACCCGGCACCCACCCCTCCCCACAAACTGTCTACGGTAACGTGGCGCTAAGCGTAACCAGTTTGTGAGCGGGTACAAACTGGTTACGCTGATGGGGCTCTCCGCGTAACTGGTTTGTGATGTTGTACAAACTGGTTACGCTGACGAGGCAGTTGGCGTAGCTAGTTTGTGAGGGGAGTGCGCCGGTGGTGGGGTGATGCTTGGGGTGTCGTTGACCGGCAGCGTCGGGGGTTATGCTTACTTCCTTGTGTTCGCTTCCTGTTGTGAGACCTGCGTGTCGAGCAGATACTTGCGCAGGACGACCGCGTTGTTGCGCTCGTTGTCTTTGGCGCCATACAGGAGCGTGACGCGGGGATGACCGGCGATGAGCTCGCGCAGGCGGCTGACCGGTTCCGGGTTGGCGTCCAACTCTTCGCGGTAGCGGGAGGCGAACTCGTCGAACCGTTCAGGGATATGCCCGAACCATGTGCGCAGCTCCTTGGATGGGGCGATATCCTTGATCCACACGTCCACGTGTGCGCTTTGCTTGGACCTGCCGCGCGGCCACAGCCGGTCGACCAGCACGCGCAGCCCGTCGTCCGCGGACGGTTCCTCGTATACACGGCGGATTCTCACATCGCAGCTGGTGTTGCCATCGCTGTCGCCGTGGCCGCCGTTGTCGTCTGCAACCGTTTGCTTTGCTTGCATCGCTTGTGTCCCATGCATCGGCCCGGCAACGTCCAGCGGCACGGCTTTCGCATTCAACGGGCTTTTCGACACATACGGATTGCCCATGATAATCAGACGTCTTGGCCGGTCCGCCGCCTTGCTGATACCGATGCGGGGCGTGCAGCCAATCCGCTCGCCTTCCCTGAGCGACGCCCGTACCAACCGCAGCGGTGGCAAGCACAAATCATGGCCGTACAAGGATTTGTCAATGGCGAGCGCCTGACAGAGTTTCGCCGGCCCGTTGGTCAGTTGGACGCCCGTGCGTCCGCCACGCAGCTGTTCCATGTGCTCGACGCCTTCGACCGGTTCGCCAGCGCGGATGAGCACGCCGCATCCGAAGCCGTCCGCGCCGGCGGTCACGTTGACGCAGTAGTGCATGCCGTACGTGAAATACACGTAGGCGTGGCCGGCAGGCCCGAACATCGCACGGTTGCGTTCGCTACGCCCGTGATAGGTGTGGCTTGCCGGGTCGTTCTGGTCGTAGGCCTCCGTTTCCACGATGCGGACAGCGCTATGGGTGCCGTCGGGCCAGTCGCGCACCAGCAGGCAGCCGAGCAGAGCGGACGCGGCCTGATCCGCACCCTGGGTGAGCAATGCCATGGGGAATGCGTTCCCGTTGCCGTTCTCGTCGTCGATTTCGTCGCAGATCCGTGCCATGCTGCTTCCTTTCGTCCGGCGCGTACGCGTCGGCTGCCACCATCGTCTTCCTTGATATGGACGGCAACCGACAGGCTCGCGAACCCTCGCCTAATTTCCCTCGTTCGGCGTGTCGACATGACACAATGAAATCATGAACGATACGAACGACACCGCCTTGAACGTCAGGCACTTGGTCAAACGCTACGGGGACATGCTCGCGCTCGACGGTTTCGACCTTCAGGTGCGCCGAGGCGAGATTTTCGGGCTGCTCGGACCGAACGGCTCAGGCAAGACCACGGCGATCAGCTGCATTCTGGGATTGCTGGATTTCGAGGCGGGCGACATCCGTGTGCTGGGCGAGCAGATGACCCCGTCCGCCTATGAGCTACGCCGCCGGATTGGCATTGTGCCCCAGGAGATCGCCGTATTCGATGAGCTTAGCGTCGAGGAAAACATCAATTACTTCTGCTCCCTGTATGTCAAGGACCGCAAGCGTCGCAAGCAGCTGGTCGACGAGGCGATAGGGTTCGTCGGGCTCACGGAATTCAGGCGCTACCGGCCGAAGAAACTCTCTGGAGGTCTGCTTCGCCGGCTTAACATCGCCTGTGGGATTGTCCACCGGCCGGAACTCATCTTCTTCGACGAGCCGACCGTGGCCGTAGACCCGCAAAGCCGCAATGCGATTCTCGAAGGCATCAAACGCCTCAACCGCGAGGGTGCGACCGTCGTTTACACGAGCCATTACATGGAGGAGGTCGAACTGATCTGCGACCGCATCCTGATTATGGACCACGGCCGGCATTTGGCGCTCGGTACTGCGGACGAGCTCAAAGCCCAGATCGCCACCGGGGAACGCATAACCATCGAGGCCGCCGGTCTGGGTGGGAGCGTGCCAGCAGGGATCCGTAACCTTCCATTCGTCCTCGAAGTGAAAGCGAGTGGCGATACGCTGGACATCCGTTGCAAGCATGGCGAACACAATCTGGTCGACGTGCTTGACGTGCTGCGGCGTGGGAACATCCGTCCCGGGCGCGTCACCTCACAGCCGCCGACACTCAACGATGTGTTCCTTGAGCTGACTGGCACAGCGTTGCGCGACTAAGGGAGATCGTCATGTGGCATACCTTCGTCATGGAGCTGAAAAGCTCACTGCGCACACCCGCCGTCCTGTTCTGGATGATTGCGTTCCCTGTCATCCTTGCCACGCTCATCCAAGGCGTATTCGGCACTATCGCATCCGGGAACGTCACCCTCGAGCCGGCATCCGTGGCCGTGGTCTCAGACACGGCTTGGAACACCAGCCGTGGCGCGAACACGTTCGTCAACGCGTTCTCGGCGTCAGCAAGTGAATCGTCAACATCTTCGGACTCGTCGACCGTCACCGGCAAGAACAGCGCTATCGCACTGTTCAAGCGGATCGACGCCGCAAACGTGACCGAAGCCACAACGCTCCTGCGTCAAGGCAAGGTGCTCGCCTACCTGTCAATGCAGGATTCCGGTGATTTGAGACTCACGCTCTCGCAAAGAGCCGCCACGGATATCGCCCAGACAAAGTCCGGTGGCTCCGACGGGCAGGCATGGTCACTGATCACCCTCGGCACGCTGGTCGAACAGTACAACGAACGTTCGCGCATTGTCACACAGGCAATCGAGCAGGCGGCCGCCAATGACCCGTCGAAACTGACGGACAGCGCGTGGATCGCCGCTCTGGCGGGAGCAAACCTTGAAGAGATCACCCGACAGGCATCCGGCATCAGGCATGCCGACGGCATGGTGCGCTACCATGTCGCAATCCTCGCGATGAGCATCCTTATGGCCATGACCATGACCTGCAACATGCTCAGCGCCCTGCAAGCCAATCTCTCGCCTTTGGGAGCGAGGGTCAGCGTATCCCCGTTGTCGCGTCTCGCGCGCATCGGCGCGGTCATGCTGTCCTCATGGCTGGCGACCTTCCTGTGCATGCTTATCGTCTACGCGTATATGCGCGTGGTCTTGGGCGTGTCTTTTCCGGGAAGGGAAGGGCTCGCGATCCTCGCCATTGCAATCGGCTCCGGCATGGCCAATTGTCTTGGTCTGGCGCTAGGTGCAATCCCGGTCATCTCGCTCGGTGCGAAAAGCGGTATCAGTGTCGCCTTCTCCCTGGTCCTGTCGATTTTCACCGGACTGTACGGCAACATGGCCTTCGCGGACAGTGTGCAACGCGCCGTGCCGGGTATGCAATACCTCAATCCTGCCAAACAGGTGACCAACCTGTTCTATGACCTGCTGTATTACGACAGTCTCGCCCCGTTCGCCCGCACTGTAGGAGTGCTCGCCGCTATGTCGGCGATCGCGCTGGGGGCGGCCGCATTCGAACTGAGGAAGGTGAGCTATGACCACCTGTAAAGCAGCATGGCTGGTTCTGCGCGCAAACATGTTCCAACTACTGGTCTACCTGCTGGCTACCGGGGTCATGGCCGCCATACTCGGTATCGGCATCGGACTCGCCTCCGACGGCGACGACCAGACCAGCGCCTATGAGCCGCCTACAGCATCCCTGGCGATCATCGACCGTGACAGCGCCGGCGGTCACGCCACAGGCGCCGCACTGCGTTCGTATCTCTCGTCCTCGGCAGACATCGTTGACATCGAGGACAGTACCCAGGCCATCCAAGACGCGATCGCCACCGACTATGTTGATGTGATCATCATCGTCCCGCAAGGTTATACGGCATCGTTCACCAAGGCGGCACGAACACAGGGCACTCTGCCCGCGCTGAGCCTGGCGGGCTCAGGAAACGGCACTGATTCCACCGGTTCTGCGGCGGCGCGGATGCTCACCATCCAAATCAACGGGTTCCTTGGATCACTGAAATCAGCCATGCTTGCCGACCAAGACGCATCGCTCGCCCAAGCAGCCGCCACCGTGGCCAAGGCGCGCGCGGAAAGCGGCCAGTCCGTCCAAGTGGCTGCGGCTGCCCCAAGCCACGCGCATGGCTCGTCCGCCGCAGGAAGTCTCACTCCGAGCGGTCGTGTCTTCGCCGCGACCCTCGCTACCATGCTGTACCCGCTGATGCTCAACATCGCGTTCATCGTGATTGTCATCATCACCGCGTTCAACAAGCCGACCACCATGCGCAGGGTCGGCGTGTCAGCCGAACCCGGCCATGCCATCTGGGCGCAGGTGTTGCTCGTCTGCTGCGGCGCATCAGCCGTGGTATGGCTGTGCTGCATCGGTGTCGCCATCGCCTGCTCCGCAGTCTGCCAGGGCGGCCTTGCCGGCATCGGGTGGCGGCCATTGTTGTTCTCGCTTATCGGCACGTTCGTATTCTCCTTGACGGTCAGCGCACTGGGGTTCCTCATCGGCCAATGCCGGGTTTCTACCGCCGCGATGAACGGCATCGTCAACACCGTGACGCTCGCCTCCGCGTTCCTGTCCGGCGCGTGGCTGCCGCAATGGCTGATGCCCTCATCGTTGCAAGCGTTTGCACGCCTACTGCCCGGCTGGTGGTACGTGGACGGCGTGTATGAAGCGTTCGGCGGGCAAGGCAGTGCGATGACCGGCACACCCGACATCGGCAGGTGGGCTGCCGCAACCGGTCTCATGGCATTGTTCACGCTCGCGTTCATCGCGGTGGGCTTGGCTGTCTCGCGGTTCGCCGCAAGACGAAAATGACAGTGGGACTGCCATGACCCCAAGGCACGATACCATTGGCCGCATGAGCACACCGACACCATCGTTCACCCTGCTGCCGATCCGCACGGCAACCGTGCAGGATCTTGACGCCATCGACCGGCTCGAACAGGCATGCTTCCCGCCACCGGAAGCGGCCAGTCGCGCGTCGATCAGCAGCCGGCTCGCGGTATTCCCCGACCATTTCTGGCTGTTGGAAGCCCAACACGGCCCTGACGGCGGCACACAGCTCGTGAGCTTCGTCAACGGCATGGTCACTGATCAGCCGCATCTGCTCGACGAGATGTACGACGATGCCGGCATGCACGATCCGCGAGGCGCATGGCAGATGATCTTCGGCGTGGACACTCACCCGGATTACCGACGTCACGGCTATGCGGGACGCGTGTTGCGCCATGCGATTGAAACCGCACGCGAGCAAGGCCGTCGCGGAGTGGTTCTCACCTGCAAGGATCGGCTCGTGCAGTTCTACGCGGCTTTCGGTTTCCAAGACGAAGGCATGTCCACATCCACACACGGGGGAGTACCCTGGCATGAGATGCGCCTGACCTTCTGAGCTGCGGTCCTGCCCGTGACCGGCCGACAGGTAACCGGCGGCAACAGCGCGCACCGCAATCAAACAGCGCCGACACCACCACAACAGACCACGCACGATTGCTAATTGCTAATCATTAATCATCCTCCGTCAAGAAGCCAGAAAGCCAAGGAACCGATGACACTGCCCAAAGTCGCATTCATCTGCACCCACAACTCCTGCCGCAGCCAGATTGCCGAAGCGTTGGGCAGGGCGCTCGCTGCAGACGCGTTCGAATCATATTCCGCCGGCACCACCATCAAATCCGAAATCAACCCGGACGCCGTGCGGCTCATGCGCAGCCTGTACGGCATCGATATGCCGGCGAACGGGCAGCACCCTAAGACACTCGACCAGCTGCCGCCGATCGATGTCATGGTCACCATGGGTTGCGGTGTTGCCTGCCCGGTGCTGCCCGCCGGCTCGCGTGAAGACTGGGGGCTCGAAGACCCGACTGGCAAGGATGACGTCGCTTTCACCGCCACAATCCGTGAAATCGAACGCGATATCCGGGACTTGCGCAACCGGGTGTTGACGCAGCAGGTCTGACATTCACAGGCGCCGTGTCTCGGGCCGTTCGTACAGGGGTAATCGCAAACGTTGTCAACCGTGTGCAGGCTTTTCAGACGTACAGTTCCGGCCGCCGCAGACTCGTGTACGGCTTGGCGTTCCGCATCGCTTTGGCCGCGTCAAGATCGATATCGGCGGTCAGCAGGCAAGGCTTCTCGCCGGCGAGCGCCAGCACTTCGCCGTCCGGCCCGACGATGACGCTCTGCCCGTCGAAACGCATTGCGTCCTCGATGCCGACACGGTTGCACATCGCGATATTCACACTGTTCTGGAACGCCTGCACGCGCACCTCCTGAAGGAACATCTCCTCAGGTTCGGCGCTCGTGTTGGCCGTGGGGATGACCACGAGGTCGGCGCCGCGCAAGGCGAGCGTGCGGATCGTCTCGGGGTAGTGGCGGTCGAAGCATACGCAGACGCCAATCGTGCCGAACGGCGTGTCGATGACGCGGATCGCATCATCCGGCGCGTAATAATCCTGCTCGTAGAAGCATGCAGCCTGCGCGATATGCACCATGCCCTGCCGGCCGAGCAGACTGCCGTTGGCGCCGACGACGAGCGTAGTGTCAATCCGGCGGCCGTCTGGCTCCATAAGATACGCGTTCGGACATGCCATGATCCGCCTGTTCGCGCACGCCTTGCGGATTGCTTCGATCGCAGGGTCGTCGAGCCGCATCGCGTACCCGCCCGCGTCGAGGGGAGAAGCCGATGCCGGGTATTGCGGGAAGAACGGGGAGAACTGGATTTCCGGGAAGACCACCATATCGGCATGGCTGTCGGCGGCATCGGCAATCATCGCAAGGCTTGTCTTGAGATTGTCTTCGATGCTGCAGGTCATGCCCATTTGTGCCAGCGCGATTTTCATGCCGGTATCGTATCGGCTGCGATGCGGCTGCGACAACACCCGTCTCACACGGTGAGGCGTCCACACTAGACTCGGCGGTATGGCATTAACGGGCGGAACACGGGATTTCGTGCAGGAGATTGCGCGGTTTGCGCTACGGCAGCTGCATACTCAACCCCGCCCGGGCGGGCGTATAGCGGGAAGTCTGGTTTTCGACCACCCGGCGACCGGCAGGAGATACGCCATGCTGATCGGCAGGCATGATCTCGTCGTGCGCTGCGAGCCTGCGCATATCGCGTCGTTGCTCACCCTTCCGGGGTTTGGGCCGACCATCAAGGCCGATCATGACACGTGGATGTTCATCAAACTTGATGGGACGGTTGATCTGCCAACTATGGCCGACTATCTGACGTCATCCTACGCGATGGCATCGCAGCCCGCAGAGGATGTCGACGTGCAAGCGACCCGATTCTCTGCGCTCGAAACGAAAATGAACCCTATAGCGACGCTGGAAGACCCATCGCAGCAATCCATCTCGACGGATGATGCCGCCTCGACGCGGGTGCGAATGCATGACACGGTATACACTGACACGCCCATCCCCATAAAACCCGCCGCATCGGGCGCTCCCGCATCGGACAGGACCTTTGCATCCGGCGTTTTCGGGCGTGTCGAGGATGCCGGTAGCCAGCCTGCCAACACTCACCACCGTCCGTGCATCCAGTCTGGCGGCTACGAACCGTATCCCGATTCCGCAGATACCGGAACGGTTTACGGGCGCAACGACTCCATCGCATCCGAAGCAACCCAGCCCGCGGGGCGAGCCATACCACGGCCGTACCGCGACCAGCCCATCATCATGCCCGAGGAATCAGACCTCGCCGCGCGCCCGTCTCGCCCAGTGCGACCTCTGCGCCCGGCCCGCCCGACCACCACACGGCAAAGCAACTCCCGGCAAAGCATCCTGCCCGCCCGCCTGCGCCGCATGCGAGCCATCCGCGCCCACTACACTTTCCGCGACGTGACGCTCGGCCGCGCCCTCGACTTCTACCTGCAAGGCGCATCCGTGGCCGACTACCGCGACGACTACGACTGGCACGGCATCTTCCGCTGGCAGCACCCCACTTACCGGGATATGGACAACCACCAGCTGCGCGGATATTTCGCCTGGCGCACCCGGTTCCTTGACCGCACCGACCAGGCAGACCACCCTGACCGGTCCAGAATCGACAGCGACGCCGGCCCCACGCCACGCGAACGCGACTGGTACGACACGTGCATGGCGTTCTCCAAAGTCCGCGCCTACGAAATCATCTGCGGTATCGAACCCGACGCCGACCAAGGCTTCCGCCAACTCGCCCGCATCGCCCACAGCTACGCCTGGCAGGACCGACGCTACGCGGAAACCATCGACATGTGGATTCGCGACTACCTCATCGACCGCAACCTCACCGAATACATCAGCGAGGACACCTTTCCGGTCATCGCCTACGACGAGATGATCGACACCGTCACGCACCCCGAGTCCGCCAGCGACGAAGACTACCTCAATGCGGCCATGCGTCTGTCCGGATACCACTTGGACACCTCGGCATTCGTCAAACGCCACGCCGGCATCATGCTCTACTCCCTGCGCCGCATCTGCGCCGCCATCGACGAACACTTGAAACCCCGCTCCTCCAGCCTTGCCGACACCTGCTTCGGCCCATTGCCACAAGAAAGCACATCCCTGTTTTGGGATGCGATCTACCTTGACACGCAGCGCTACCAGCCGCAGCCCGACTACGGGCTCATGCGCCTGACCAGGCATGAACCGCAAACCGTCACCATCGACCCCATCCGCTACTACCAGTGGACCCCGGAGGACGGCTGGCACCTGCACGCCTACAACCTGAACGGCTCCATAAATCGCACATTCGGCGACATCACCCGCGAAATCGACCGACAAATGCGCCTGCACCACCACTTCGGCCACCCCATGAAAGCGCCCGCATCAGGTAGCATCGCAGCAAGCCTGACACCGGTCATCGCCCGGACAATCGAGACCATTGAACGCGAACGCGAAGAAGCCGCCCGGCCACATATCACCATCGACATGCAGGTGCTCGCCAGCATCCGCCACGACGCCGACCTCACCCGGGACGCGCTCATCGTCGACGACCAAGACACGCAAGTCGAAGACACGGCGGAAACCATCAGTGAGCCAGCCGCATCGCAACCGACTGCGGTACATAAGTCTTCGGCACAACCCGCCGAGCAACAGGAAGCACAGCAAGCCAATCCGCCGACACCGCCGACACCGCCATCCACTCCACAGGCCGCACCTGCGACGACTCCCACACCCACAGCGCACCCCACCGCGAAACCCGGAGAGCAATCCGCAGCGCACCCCGGAACCGACGATCCCGAACGCTTCCTTGTTCGCTCACTGCTCAACGGCGAACCATACGAGGACGAGCTGCGCCACCGGCACGAAAGCCTGAGTATGCTGGTAGACCGGATCAACGAACGCATGATGGACGAGATCGGCGACACCGTCATCGAATTCGACGGCGACCGGCCCGTTATCATCGAAGACTACGAAGACGACCTGCGGCAATGGCTGGCACGCTAGCCGCACGCCACCATACCAACGTGAAGGACGCGCACATGGACCATACCGAATCGGCAGCCAACACCCCTGGCAGTGCGGAAGCAGGGCAGACTACGCCACGCCGACAAGTTCCCAAACGCATCGCCGGAGTCATCATCAACTCCCTCAAAGGCGGCGTCGTACCCCGCATCGGCCTGCCCTACATCACCGTCGGCCGCCGCCGCGAAATCGAAGCGATCCTCCACGACGTCGACATCATCGAAGGCGGGGGAGCAGCATTCCGCTTCATCGAAGGCCGATACGGCAGCGGCAAAAGCTTCCTCCTACAAGCCGTCCGCACCCACGTCATGGACCGCGGCTTCGTCGTCGTCGACGCCGACCTCTCCCCGGAACGCCGCCTGCAAGGCACCAAAGGGCAAGGCCTGGCCACCTACCGTGAACTCATGCGCAACATGTCCACCAAAACACGGCCGGAAGGCGGGGCACTCCCGCTCATCCTCGACCGGTGGATCGCCACCGTACAAACTGACACCGCCACGGCGCTCGCCGGCGAAACCGGTGCTATGCCCGGCCCTGACGACCCTGAATTCGCAGCCCGCGTGGATCAAACCATCGCCGAGACCATCGCATCCATGCAGGATATGGTCCACGGCTTCGATTTCGCGCGCCTGCTGACCATGTACTACCATGCCAGCCAACAAGGCGATGATGAGACCGTGGGACGCGTGCTCAAATGGTTCCGCGGCGAATACGCGACCAAGACCGAGGCGCGCGGCGAGCTTGGCGTCGGCGTCATCATCGGCGACGACAACTGGTACGACTATCTCAAGTTGTTTGCCGATTTCCTCGTCAAGGCTGGTTATCGCGGGCTGATTGTCATGATTGATGAACTGGTCAACATCTACAAAATCCCGAACGCCATCAGTCGGCAGAACAACTACGAGAAGATGCTCACCATGTACAACGACACCATGCAGGGCAAGGCGCATCACTTGGGCATCATTATGTGCGGCACCCCGCAGTGCGTGGAGGACCGGCATCGCGGCATCTACAGCTACGAGGCGCTGCGCAGCCGGCTCGCCGACGGGCGATTCTCCAAGGAGGGGTCGCGTGACCTGTTGGCCCCGGTCATTCACCTCGACCCGCTGGGCCCAGAGGAGATGCTTGTGCTCGCAGGCAAGCTCGCCGACATTCACGCCCGGCTCTACGGGTATGAGCCGGTATTGGGCGATGACGACCTCGCGATGTTCATACGCGTGGAATATGAGCGGGTTGGAGCGGATTCGCATATTACGCCGCGCGAGGTGATTCGTGATTTCATTGAGCTGTTGGATATCCTCTACCAGCATCCCGACAAGAAACCCGCCGATTTGCTGGCATCCGACGAATTCTCCTACGCGCAGGGCGACCCGTCCGACGGAATGAGCCCGCAGGCGGGCGGACAGTATGCCCAGTTCACGATCTGAGCTTCTCACACCTTGGCAAGGCTGGTGTGTAACTGATATGGAGAACAGATATACAGCAGGTTGTCGTCGGTAAGGCAATAAGGCGATGAAGCAATGAGCAAAGGAGAGCCGCGCATGGATGTGTTCAACCGGTACGCGCCGTTCATCCAGGACACGATTTACGAGCGCGGATGGCAGAGCCTGCGCGGCGTGCAGGTCGCGGCGGGTGAGGCGATTTTCGGCACCGACCAGAACGTGCTGCTCAGCGCCTCGACCGCATCCGGTAAAACGGAGGCCGCGTTCTACCCGATCCTCACCTTGATGGCTGAAGACCCGCCGGCATCGGTCGGTGCGTTGTATATCGCGCCGCTCAAAGCCCTGATTAACGACCAATTCGACCGGCTCAACGAAGTGTGCACGCAAGGCGATATCCCCGTATGGCATTGGCATGGCGACGTCTCGCAATCCCACAAGCGCAAGCTCATGAAACACCCCTCGGGAATCCTGCAGATCACGCCCGAATCGCTTGAGGCGATGCTCTTGCACCGGCATGCGGCCATTCCCGCGCTGTTCGGCGATCTGCGTTTCATCGTGATCGACGAACTGCACGCGTTGATGCGCGGCGATCGCGGTGGGCAGACCTTGTGCCTGATTGAACGGTTGTCCCGCATGGCCGGCGTCAACCCGCGCCGCATCGGGTTGTCCGCCACCATCGGGGACCCGAAGCAGGCAGCGGAATTCCTGAGCGCCGGAACCGGCAAGGGCACGGTTGTTCCGAATATCGGCGCCAGTGGTCAGACCTGGCGGCTGTCCATGGAGCATTTCTTCAATAGCGGCCCGCAAGCTTCGCAGCGGGGACTACGCATGCCGGCATTTGCGCGAAACCCGCACGCGGTTGACGGCGAAACCCGACCATTGTTGGAACAGACGGAAGCAACGCTTACCGGTGAAACCCAACCCGAATCCTCAATGGAATCCCCGCTAGAATCCCCGCGCGAACGGCAAGACATGCCACTCACCGGAACGCTCGCCCAATCCGAACCCGCCTCGGACACCGCCCCGCAGTCCGCTGACCCGGGCATCGGCTACATCTTCGAACACACGCGTGGCCGCAAATGCCTCGTATTCTGCAATTCCCGCGAGGAAGCCGAAGCCGTGACCACCACCTTGCGCCAGTACTGCGAGGTACGGCATGAGGCGGACCGCTTCCTCATCCACCACGGCAACCTTTCGGCGCCCATCAGGCAGAGTGCCGAAGAGGAGATGAAGGACGAGAACAGCTGCATGACCACCGTCACGACGGCGACCCTCGAACTGGGCATTGATATCGGCCGGCTCGAACGCGCGTTCCAGATTGACGCGCCGTTCACCGTCTCCTCGTTCCTCCAACGCATGGGACGCACTGGCAGACGCAACCAGCCGCAGGAAATGTGGTTCGTCATGCGTGAGGATCCGCCGCAATCACGTGAAATGGCGCCGGATATCATCCCGTGGAAACTCATCCAAGGCATTGCGCTCATCCAGCTGTACGTGGAACGCCGCTGGGTGGAGCCGCCCCGGCTTGATGGTCTGCCTTACAGCCTCCTGTACCACCAGACCATGAGCACGCTCGCGTCAGGAGGTGAGATGACGCCTGCGCAACTGGCGTCCCAGGTGCTTTCGCTTGCCGTGTTCAAACGCGTCACGCAGGATGATTACCGGATCCTCTTACGTCACCTGATTGGTATCGACCATATCGAGACCACTGAACGCGGCGGTCTGATCGTCGGCGTGGCAGGGGAGCGCATCACCAGCAACTTCAAGTTTTACGCGGTATTTCAGGAAAACGAGGAGTACAGCGTACGCAGCGAATCGCAGGAGATCGGCACGCTGGTGGCCCCGCCTCCCGCCGGCGAGAAAATCGCCATCGCCGGCCACGTGTGGGTGGTCGACGAGGTGGACCGCAAACGGCATATCGTCTACTGCACCATGGTCAAAGGCAAAGTGCCCGCATATTTCGGCGACGTGCCCGGGGACATCAACACGGTGATCCTCGAACGCATGCGACAAGTGCTTCTGGAGCCGCCGGAGGCCACCTACCCGTATCTCATGCGCAATGCCGCGGCCAGATTGCAACAGGCGCGCGTTGACGCGGCGGTTATGGGGCTCGCCGACCAGCCGTTGCGCCACCTGGGCGGCAACATGTGGGCGCTGTTCCCTTGGCTCGGTACATACGCGTTCCTTGCGCTTAAACGCCTGCTGCTTCTGCGGTGCGCGCCAAGCCTCGGGCTCAAGGGCTTGGAGGCCTTCTCGCCCTACTACATGACCTTCACCATGGATGCCGACGCGCAGGCGTTCTACGCGGCGGTCACGCGGGCAGCCCGCGAACTTACCGATCCGCTGACGCTCATGTACCCCGACGAGATTCCGGATTTCAACAAGTACGACCGCTTCCTGCCGCCGCAACTGGTGCGCAAGGGCTTCGCATGCGGCGTGCTCGACCTTAACGGCATGCGGGTGCGCGTACGTCAGTGGGAGCGATTCGTCCGCAAGCCTTGATGCTTTGCACACGGTTGCAGTCGATGCCAAACGTGCTTACTACGCTGTCTTTCCAAGCCCGTTGCAGTCTATTCGTCAATTCGGCAATGCCTTCTCACCGCCCGCGCAGCCGGTAGCGTTTGGTCCCGTCCTCGGCCGCCGGATGCGCCTGCGCGACCTCCCCGGCGCGCACGAGCTCGCGCAACCCGGATGCCACGGCGAGCGGCGTCAGATGCAGTTCGCGGATGATTTCCTTCGCGCTCATCGCCGAATGGCGTTCCAACAGGTCCAGAATCGCCCGGGAAACCTCGGATGGCGAGTCAACGGTATGGAGCTTGCGTTTCGTGAATGTCATCGTGAACATGCCATGCTCGTTGCGTGCCGCCGCCGGTTCGATACCCGCCTCACGCAACTGGGAGAAGATCTGACGGAATCCGTCGCCTTCGGAGGCCACGACCATGCCGCCGCGCGGTGACGGCGTGAGTTCGAGCAGCGTGAACAGGAACTGGTTACGCGTGGATGTCATCGTAGGCCCGTCGTCCTGGGGACGTTTGGAAAGCACCTCCTGCGTGACGGTGCCGTACAATCCGCCGGGATTCGTGATGGTGATGCGGTCGGTGAACACGTTGACATGCACGGGCGTGCCTTGCGCGTCGGGGGAGTAGTCGCGGTGGATGAGCGCGTTCGTAATCGCCTCGCGCAGGGCGTCCGGCGGGTATTCGGGTTTGCGCGCGCCGATCCAACGCATCAGCGATTCCGTGGTGTCCTCGATCATCACCGGGATGGATCCGACCACATGCTGGGTCGCAATCAGCGATTCGTCGCCGCGGAACACGTCATCGGCGTTGGTGCCGGGGAACACCGCGACGGACACGCCGAGCCGCGGATAGTATTTCTGCGGGTACCTGCCGAGCGCGAGCAAACCGGCGAGTGTGGGGCGCAGCACGCCGCCGACTTGGGACGCATCACTGTCGTCATGGCGAAGCGCCTGCAAATCGCACAGCACCTGTTCGTCACTGCGGTCGGCGAACACGTGCGGATGCCGTTCGCGCGCATGAGCGGTCACCGCTTCGACCAGAGCGGAATCCAAATCATCAATCGTGGCCTCCGGAACCACATCGAGATCATACGTGGGCTGGTTGTGCTCTTCAATCAGCCGATCGACCTCATAGGCGGTCATATGCCGGTCGCCGTCGCCCGTGCGGATGAACGAGCCGTCATGCGGACCGAGCGCGGTGATATAACACGGTTTGAGCCGCGGCTGCATCTCATCGACCCGCGCGAACACCAAGTTGGTCCCCTCGAACGGGCAGGTGACGATCACCGGGCGCACTACGGGAGTGAGCCGTTCACACGCTTGGCTGAGCGCCTCCTGCATGGCGCGCGCGTTGAACCCCTCGACCGGTGTGAACCCGTTCTTCTCTGACAAGCCGAGAATGATCCAGCCGCCGGAACCGTTGGAGAACGCGGACAGCGTCTCGGTGATGGTCGAGGACATCTTGCGCTTGCATTCCTTGACCTCGCACTGCTGGGTGTCATTGCCGATGATGCGCATCAGACCGATGAGCTCGGTCATCGTGCTCGTGTAACGGTCCATAAGGCTTCCCTTCGCCGCCGGGTGTACCCAGGTACCATCATTGTCTCACAAATCCAGGTGATCCGGTATTACAGACGGGAAATACGCTAACGAAAACGGCGACACCGGGAGAGATAGTTTCTTCCGGTGTCGCCGCTTTGGAACGTCTATGAACGTCTATGAGATTCAGCGCTTTTCGTTGACTTCGCCGTTCGACGCGAGGAAATGCTCTTCGCTCGGCAGCACCGCGTTGAGGATGACCGCGACCACGAAGGCCAGCGCGATGCAGTTGCTCGCGAAAATCGACTGGAACAGTGACGGGAACTGGGAGAATATGCCCTGCACCTGCGTGAAGCCGATGCCGATGGTCAAGCTGAGAGCCGCGATGGCGATATTGCGCTGTGTGAAGCCTGCCTCGGCGATCATCTGGAAGCCGGAGAGCACGATTGTGCCGAACATCATGATGGTGCAGCCGCCCAGCACCGCCTGTGGCAATGAGTTGAACACCGCAGCGATGCCGGGGACGAAGCTTGCGAGCACCAGGATCAGGCCGCCGGAGAGAATCACCTTGCGGTTGACGACCTTGGTCATCGCCACAAGCCCGATATTCTGTGCAAACGATGTCAGCGGCAGGCAGCCGAACAGGCCGGAGACGCTGGAAATCAGGCCGTCACCGGCGATTGCGCCGGCGGTTTCACGCTCGGAAGGCGCGCGGTTGAGACCGACCTTCGCCAAGGCGGCGGTGTCGCCAAGCACTTCGACCGAGGACACCACGTACAGCAGGGCGAAGGAGATGATCGCGCCCGCGTCGAACTGCACCTTGAACGGCATGACATGCGGAGCACTGAGCACTGCCAGGTTCTGGAACCCCGAGAAATCGACCTTGCCCATGAACAAGGCCACCACATAGCCCACCACGAGGCCGAAGAGCACTGACAGCTGTTTGGCGGTGCCCTTCATCAGCAGCTGGAACGCCAGACAGGCAACCAGGGAGATCAGACCGAGGGTCAGATTCTGCCAGCTACCGAAATCCTTGGCGCCGGAGCCGCCGCCGAATGATGTCGCGCCGACGCTGAGCAGCGAGAAACCGATCGAGGTGACCACGATTGCAGAGACGATCGGCGGGACGAAACGGCGCCAGAACCGTGCGGTCAGGCCCAGCACGAGTTCAAGCAGACCGCCGACCATCACTGCGCCGACAACCGCGCCATACCCTTTGTCGCTGACTACGGCGATGGCCGCCGCCACATAAGTGAAGGAAATACCGGTGACCATGGGCAGACGGCTGCCGATACGCCACAACGGGTACAGCTGGAGGCACGTGCCGAGGCCGGCGACCAGCAAGCCGTTCTGGATAATCATCGCAGACTGTTCCGGACTCATCTTCGCGGCCGCGGTCACGAGGAAAATCGGGGCGAGATTCGCCACGAACATCGCCATCACGTGCTGCAGGCCGAAGGGGATGCCTTTCCAGAAGGAGATCCTGCCGTCAAGTTCGGTCAGCGGGTTGGATGTTGCCGCTTTCTCCGTTTCGACTGATGCGGCGGCGGCCGTGGTTTCCGGCGTGTTCTTCTTCGTGGCGGTGTCTTGCACGGTGTTACCTTGTACGGGTTTGCCTTGCGTCGCGTTGTCCTGAGTTGTTGTTGCCGTTTTCTGTGCCGTCGTTGTCACGTTCTGGTCGGCTGCCGTCTTGTCATGCTCCGACGGCATTTCGATGGGGTTGCCCATATGTCTCCTGCCTGTCTTTTTTCCTGGTCTCTGTGCTGTTTGCGTATTTGCTGTGCACAACCCGTCAGGCTTCGCGGAATGTGATTTCACCGGTGTCCGGATTCATCGAGTCCACAATTGCCAACGATTGCAGGTCATAGCCGGCATCGCGCAGCTTCGCGCCGCCGTCCTGGAAGCCCTTCTCGATGGCGATGCCGATGCCTTCGACCACCACGCCGGCTTCGTGGCACAGCTCGATCAGCCCCTCCATCGCCTTGCCATTGGCGAGGAAATCATCAATGAGCAGCACATGCTCGCCGGGGTTCAGGAAGCGCTTGGACACGATGACCGGGAATTCGCGCTGCTTGGTGAACGAGTACACCTTCGTGACATACTGGTCGCCGTCAAGATTGATGGACTGCGCTTTCTTGGCGAACACGACCGGCACGTCGCCGAAATGACGCGCCACGACACAGGCGATGCCGATGCCTGAAGCCTCAATGGTCAAGATCTTGTCGATCTGCTTGCCGGCGAACAGCCTCGCCCATTCTCGGCCCATCTGGTCGAACAACTTGACATCGCATTGATGGTTCAGAAATGCGTCCACTTTGAGGACGTTCCCCGGCTTGACGATACCGTCACGGCGGATGCGCTCTTCGAGTTCTTTCATTGACCTGCCTCGTGTTCTCTTGTGGAGCCTTGGCCCCGGCTTGTCTGGCCACCCTCGCGGCCATGCGTTTGATATGGTACGTGGGTGCATGACGACATGCGCGACGAGCCTGGCCGGGAAGGGTGTAATGGAGTGAGCATACCGCGAGCGCCGCACATCCGCCCGGCAGTAGGCGCGCGTCGTGCTGACCTGTGGCTGTGGTAGAAATTATGGGCGCCGTACAGTCGGCGATGGCATGATTCGGAGGGTGACAGTGTTCGACAATGATTCCCCAGTTCTCGCTCGTAGCGCGCAGGAGCTGCTTGGCGGGCTCAATCCGCAGCAGGCGCAGGCGGTCCAGTATCAGGGGCCGGCACTGCTGATTGGCGCGGGCGCCGGTTCCGGCAAGACGCGTGTGCTAACCCGTCGCATCGCGTGGATTCTCACCCAGTTCAACGCCTGGCCGAGCCAGATCCTCGCCATCACCTTCACCAACAAGGCTGCCGCCGAAATGCGCGAGCGGCTGACCACGCTTATCGGGCCGGTCGCCCAGCGTATGTGGGTGTCCACCTTCCATTCGGCATGCGTGCGTATCCTTCGCCGTGACGGGCAGGCCATCGGATTGAACTCCGGTTTCTCCATCTACGACACCCAGGACTGCCAGCGGCTGGTCAAGCTCATCGCCACCGACTTGAACATCGACATCAAGCGCTATACCCCGCGCGCGATGCTCGCCAGGATTTCGGATTACAAGAACAATCTGCAAACGTGGCAGGGTCAGCTCAAGCAGTTCGCCCCGGATTACCGTCCCGGCCAGCGCGGCTACCAGCTGGGCCGGTACGGCAATGAGGAACAGCTGTATGCCGTGGTCTACGCGGAATACCAGCATCGTCTCGCCGCGGCGAATGCCGTCGATTTCGACGACCTGATCATGCGTACCGTCGAACTGCTGCGAACCCAGCCTGATGTCGCCGATTACTACCGGCATAAGTTCCGCTATATTCTCGTCGACGAGTACCAGGACACCAACCACGCGCAATACGTACTGATCCGCGAGCTTGCGGGCATCGACGCCAATGAGCAGCCTGACCCCTCGACGATTGGCGCTGGCAGAGTAGGCCCGGCGTGGGTGACGGTCGTCGGCGATTCCGACCAGTCGATTTACGCGTTCCGTGGCGCGGATATCAGCAATATCCAGGATTTCGAGAAGGATTTCCCGGACGCGAAGACCATCATGCTCGAGCAGAACTACCGTTCGACGCAGACGATTCTCGACGCGGCCAACGCGGTCATCTCCCACAATGAGGGGCGCAAACCCAAGAAGCTGTGGACCGCCGCAGGCAAGGGCGCGCCGATTACAGGCTACGCGGCGGACAACGCGCAGCAGGAAGCCTTGTGGATCGCCACCGAAATCGCCCGTCTCGTCGCTGAAGACGGCTACAAGTACTCCGATGTCTCCATCATGTACCGGGCGAACGCCCAGTCGCGCTCCCTTGAAGAGGCCTTGATCAACGCGGGTATCCCGTACCAGCTCATCGGCGGCACCAAGTTCTATGAGCGCAAGGAAATCAAAGACGCCATCGCCTATCTTCAGGCGATTGTCAACCCGGCTGACAGCGTGAATATGCGGCGCATCCTCAACGTGCCCAAGCGTGGTCTCGGGGCGCGTGCCGAAGCGATTGTCGCCTCGTATGCCGATGCGCATGCCGTACCGTTCTGGCAAGGAATAGCCAATATGGAACAAATCGAGGGTCTGCCCACGCGCACCGCGAAATTGCTCGGCGCATTCCGCGACACCATGCAGCATCTTGCCGCCTTCGCGCGCGACCATGCGAACCAGCCGTCAGACATCGTCGCTGAAGTGCTTGACAAGTCCGGTCTGCTCGAGGAACTGCAACGCTCCGAAGACCCGCAGGACGCCTCCCGTGTGGAGAACCTCTCGCAGTTGCAATCGGTTGCAGCCGAATTTGAGCAGAATACGCCCGACGCGACCCTCGAAAGCTTCCTCGAAACGACCGCGCTCGTTGCGGATTCCGACCAGCTGCCAGGCGAGAACGAGGACAGTGGCAAGGTCACGCTTATGACCCTGCACACCGCCAAAGGCCTCGAGTACCCGGTTGTGTTCCTCACCGGCATGGAACAGGGCACGTTCCCGCATTCCCGCTCGCTCGAAGACACCAGCGAACTGGCGGAGGAACGCCGGCTCGCCTACGTGGGCATCACCCGCGCCAAGCAGCGCCTGTACCTGACGCGCGCCGCGGTCCGCTCGCAGTGGGGGCGTGCCGACGACATGATGCCCAGCCAGTTCCTTGATGAGATTCCTGATGAACTTATCGACTGGAAGCGGCGTGAGGCAAGTACCGAACGCATGGGCGGCGGCTGGAAGTCCGGTGGTCTCGATGACGATGAATTCGGCGGCTGGGGCGATGACGACGATTTCGGCTCGACCAGCTTCGGCGGCTCGACCTTCGGATCATATAGCTCACGCAGCTCGTATGGTTCGTATGGTTCGGGACGCTCCTCATCGTCCCGGCGTTCCGGCGGCTCGACATACGGCTCCTCCTACGGCGGGTCTTCGTATGGCGGCTCATCCTACGGATCGCGGTCCGGTTCGTCCTCGTCGCGCGGCTACGGGTCGCGTTCGGGCTCCTCGTATGGTTCCCACGGCTCGTACGGCTATGGTCCGTCATCAGGTTCGGGGCGTTCCGGGAAAGTGACCACTCGGCACACCTCAGCCGTTTCACACAAGAAGAGCGCGGCATCCGGCACATCGCAGGTGGGCAAGGACAACGGCCTCAATATCGCCGATTTCAACGTCGGCGACAAAATCACGCACGACAAGTATGGCCTCGGTACTGTGCTGGAAACTCAGGACAAGGGCCGCAACTCCGTGATCACCGTGGACTTCGGATCCGACGGCGTCAAGCGGCTCATGCTTCGCGCGGCACCGATCGAGAAACTCTGAGCGCATGCGTTGCTGATACCAACCGCCGCCTTGCACGGCGCTCCAGGCACGCCGTCACAGGGGAGTCGGGAGTGAGGTCGCAGGTGTGGTGTATGTTAGTGAATCGTGTGTGCAACCGCACGCACTATCTGGAGTCTTAGCCCGTCAGTGGGTCGGCGGCGGTCCGTACAAAGCGGTCCTCCGTTCGTGCATGGCACGATGAAGCACTGGAGAGGCTGGCTCAGCGCGAGGGAATATCCTTCGCGTTCCGTTCAGATAACGACAGAAAAGGAACAATATGACTAACGCTCAGCGTTCCCGCCGTCAGGTGCGTCTTTCTCGCGCCCTCGGCATTGCACTGACCCCGAAGGCCCAGCGCCTGTTCGAAAAGCGTCCGTACGCTCCTGGCGAGCACGGCCGCACCCGTCGCCGCACCGAATCCGATTACGCGGTGCGTCTGCGTGAGAAGCAGCGTCTGCGCGCCCAGTACGGCATCTCCGAGAAGCAGCTTCGCGCTGCTTACGTCAAGGGCACCCGTACCGCCGGCCAGACCGGTGCTGCTATGCTCACCGATCTTGAGACCCGTCTCGACGCCCTCGTGCTGCGTGCCGGCTTCGCCCGCACGACCGCCCAGGCTCGCCAGTTCGTGGTGCACCGTCACATCATGGTTGACGGCAACATCGTCGATCGTCCGTCCTATCGCGTCAAGCCCGGCCAGACCATCCAGGTCAAGCCGAAGAGCCAGACCATGGTGCCGTTCCAGGCTGCTGCCGAAGGTGTCCACCGCGACGTGCTTCCGGCCGTTCCGCCGTACCTCGATGTCAACCTCGCTTCCCTGAAGGCGACCCTGACCCGCAAGCCCGTTCCGGAAGAGATCCCGGTGCAGGTGAACATCCAGTACGTCGTCGAGTTCTACGCTCGCTGACCTGGACCCATTCCATTTTTCAAGGACATACAGCACAAGGCCCCGCTTTTGGCGGGGTCTTCCGCTATCTGCAACTCTTCTCTGAACAGACGCTGCATGGAACAGACATTGCATGGGATCTGTCGCCGCAGGATTCACCAAACTTCGATATTCTTCAACGGCAACCGGAGCCTGCAAGGTCCGCGGGTCAATGAAGATCCGCGGACACCTGCGGGGGGGGGTCAGCTTACTTGCCGAACACGCCTGAAACAATCGACGACACGATGGACATGATGAGCGAGCCGAGTACCGACCACCAGAACCCGTCGATGACCACGCCCACGTCGAAGAACGAGAAGGCGAGCCACGAGGCGAGCTCCATGAACAGCCAGTTGATCACCAGCGCAACGAATCCGAAACTCAGCAGCGAGAAAGGGAGTGCTAGCAGGTGTACGACCGGTTTGATCGATGCGTTGATCAACGCCATAAACAGCGAGAACGCGGCGATGCCCAGGATCGGCGGTTCGCCTTTCGCCTGCATGCCGGGCAATAACGCAACCATGACGCCGACGGCGATGGTCATGATCAGCCAGTTGATGAGAAAGCGTTTCATGCCGTCAGTCTACAGCACACGATCAGATATCAGAAGGAATCCGGACGTCATTGGCCGCAGAATGCCTGGCGGAGCATGGTGGCGTACACCGGGCGGCCTTGCGGCGTCAGATGCGTGCCGTCGTCGTACAGGTATTCGCTGTGCCCTTCGCTGGTGCCGTACCAGTCGATGATGCCGACATTGCTGTGGCTCGCCGCGAAGGAACGCAGAATCGCGTTGTTCTGGTCCTGCCACGAGATCGGTACGCGCAAGGTGAGGAAGTACACCGGCTTGCCATCCATCGCATCGACGATGCTTTGTAATTCGGCCTCGTCGCGAATCGGGCCGTTGTCGCCGAGCGCGACCACGACCACGCTGCCGCCTTGCCCTGCCCCGGCATGTTGGGCGTAGATTCCCGGCGCTGTGGTGATCTGCCGGCTGACCTGCGCATCAATGACGGCTTTGGGCATGATTTGCTGGATGATATCCGCGGCTCCCAAAGCCACGGAATCCCCGATGATCAATGGGTCGGCGCTACACACACCGGTCGCCGCATCGAAAGTCCACGACGACAGCGGGACGCCTGTCGGCACTTTTTCGGCATGCGCGTTCATCTTCGGCGTGGCGGGGGCCTTCGAAGGAGTTTGCTGGGTGTTCTTGGACGAGCCTGAAGCCGAGGACTTGGACGATGGGGAAGCGGCGTGTCCAGCGGAATCTGGTGCCTTGGACGCTCCCGCGGACGGTGACGAACCGGGGACACCAGTGAGGGCCTTCTTCCCTGCGAGGCTGGCTTCGCCTGCGATTTCCGGCCGCAGCTCGATTGAACGCTGTTCAACGATACCGTTCCAGTCGAACGGCAGGCACCCGACGATGATGACAGCGACCAAACCAGCCGCAGCCATCACCTTCGCCGCCGGCTGCACATCCGCTAGATATGCGCGCACGGTACATCCGGCGCCTGTCACCACCAGCCGCAGACCTGTCATGGCCTTCGGCTCCGCGTTGTTATCGTTGGGCTGACCCGCGCTACCATCGCCGCCGCCGGCAGCTGACTTCGCGCCTTTTTCTGTCGCCTCGGAAGCGGTTCCGGCCGTGATGCCCCGATGCACCGGGACTTCGATGAATCGGTGGATGAGTTCCGCCGCGCCTGCAATCACCGCGAACTGCAACAGCCAGCCCCACCACGGCATCGTGGTCGTGCGTGTCGCCGGATTCATGATCTCCAGCAGCGGGAAATGGATGATGTACACCGCGAACGTCCGCGATCCCGCGACGACCAACGGCTGGCACCCCAGAATCGCCGCCGTGACAGACCCGCGTACTGTGCAGGCGGCGACCAGCAACGCCGCCAAGATGGCCGCCGCCAGATAGCCGCCGCGGTACATCCATATGGCCTCGCCATCGACAACTGCGACGCCGGCTGCCAGGGCGAGCAGCGCAATCAACGCAAGTATGTCGGACATGCCAATGGTCACGCCGCCTACACTGGTGCGAGCAGTCATACTCTTGGCCAACCGGTTCACCCACGCCCGGGCCGGAACCCACTGTCCGGTTTTGTCGTTCGCGGGGTCGTCGGCGGCCGCACGAAGCCCTGGCTTGGTACCTTTTGACACAGGCGCCGCGGCACGGTCCGCGAGCAGCAGTGCGAGCTCGGCTCCGACCAGCAGCTCGGCCGCGCGCGTATCAAGACCGTAATATAGGTGCGCGGTATCGTCCCCGTTGAAGGAAAGCGCCCCCATGGCGACGGATGAACCAAGAATCAGGAACAGCACCGCCGCGTGCATCATCCAGCGGGAACGGCAGATGCGGTGCAACAGCAGCAGAATCGCCGGCCACAGCACAGCGAACTGCATGACAATCGCCACAAACCACAGCGGGGTCAGGGGAGAAGGCAGGCCAGCCGCGGCGAAATACGGCAGTTTGCGGAAGATATAAACCCAGTTGACCACGAATGTTGCCGCAGGCAACGCGTCCGCCCGCGCCTTGAGCAGCAGCGAAGGGGAGAACAGGTACACGAGCGGAATGGTCAATGCGATGGATGTCAAGACCATCGGCCACAGCCGTTTGAACCGTTTGAGAACGTATGAACCGTACCGGAAGCCACCGCGTCCGATCGCGCGCTCAATGCTACGGGTACTCAAGAAACCGGTGATGACAAAGAAGACTGTCACGCCGAGGAAACCGCCGGAGAGCATGGACGGACGCGTATGGAACAGCACGACTGACACAATCGCAAGGGCGCGCAACCCATCGATGCCACGGTATCGACCGCCAGCATGCACTGACATGTCTTCGTGCGACTGGTGTTCGCTGATACCGGCTTGACTTGCCATGGTTCCCTTCCTTGCGTTCGATGCGTTAGACATTTGTACAAACCGCTACAGACGTATCCAAAAACGACACGCCGGTGCGACATGCGCACCTACGGACACGCGGCTATAGCATGGGTGTCATGAAGTTGCATCTGTATCTGGTCCGCCATGGCCAGACCTATTTCAACCGCTACAACCGGCTGCAAGGCTGGTCAAATTCCCCGCTGACCGAACAGGGGCTCGCCGACGCTGAACGCGCCGCCCGCAAGCTCGAAGGAATCCAGTTCGCCGCCGCATACTGCTCTGACACCACGCGCGCGGAACAGACGGCACGAATGATCCTCGACGTGAACGAAAGCCACGGCCATAAGCGCCCGACACTGATCACTGATATGCATTTCCGCGAACAATACTACGGGTATTTCGAAGGACAAGATATGTCCGCCTCCTGGTGGGCGGCGGGGGCTCCTCACGGCGCCGGAACCTATCAGAAGATCGTCTTGCAGTATGGACTCGCCGCGACCCGTGATTTCCTCAAACAGGCCGATCCCTTCCATGATGCTGAATCAGACGAGGAATACTGGAACCGGATCGAAGGCGGGTACCGGCTCATCGCGTCCAATCACATGCTCCATGACGGTGACTGCGTGTTGCAGATCTCTCACGGCAACACCCTGCTCAGCCTCATGCATCGTTTCGCCCCGGACGGCTATGACCTGTCCGAACGACCGGGCAACGGCAGTGTGACACAGCTTGACTTTGACACCGAAGCCCCATTCGATACGGCGCTGAGCGTAATTTCCTACAACAATTGACCTGCGCGCCCGGGGGCGATAGATTCGTCAACAAGGCGCGCGTCTCGCCCGCCTACTAGGCTTGACCCGGTATCGTAGCGCTGTACGCGCGTGAGCAGAAAGAGGTTCGCATGGGTGTTGGAGACATCGCCGGGCTGATTGCGGCAATCGCATTCGCGATTCTTGTCGGCTTCCTTATCTACCCGCTGATTCGGCTGGGCAAGCTGTTCGACCAAATCGCCATCACCGTCAAGGAGTCGGGTGACCACGCCATCCCCGCCATTGACGAGGGGGTCACCACAGTCAAGCAGGTCAACAAGTCCCTGGCTGATGTCAATCGCATCTCCGATTCCGCATCCACCACGGTAAACAACATCACCGCGCTGACTGATTTGTACGGTTCATTCCTCGGCAAGCCGGTCATCAAAGCTGCATCTACGGTGTATGCGCTCAAGTCGACGGTTCAGCAATTCTTCTCCAAGAAAACCGCACGCAAGCAGGTCGTGCCCACCAAGCCGGCTGACGCCAAGACGCGGGCGAAGGCCCCAACGAAGTAACCGGGCAGGCAGACAAGGAGCATCATGAAAAGAACGTTCTGGGTGGCAGTAGGCGTGGTCATCGGTGTGGTGGCCGTCGCCAAAGCCCAGGCTTATGTCAAGGCCAACACCCCTGATAACGCAAGGCAGTTCCTGCTCGGCACCGATCAGGACAACGTCCTGCAACGCACGCTCGCCGGTCTCATCGAGGATTTCAACACGACCCGCAAAGCGCGCGAAGCGGAGTTAAACGCACAGTATTCAGGTATTTCAAAGTAACAGGTGCCGCACCAGTCTGGCATCAATAACGCAGGCCCACGCCGCAACCGCGAGCCGCACACAACACAAGGAGTCATCCCGCTTATGCGCACAGCAGACATCGCAAAGCGTTACCTCACGTATTTTCAGAAGCACGGCCATTTGGTCATGCCGTCGGCTTCGCTCATCTCGCCGAACCCGACAACCCTGTTCACCATTGCAGGCATGGTGCCGTTCATCCCGTACCTGCTCGGTGAGCAGACGCCGCCCGCCACGCGCGTGACCTCGAACCAGAAGTGCGTGCGTACGCTCGATATCGACGAGGTCGGAAAAACCACCCGCCACGGCACCTTCTTCCAGATGCTGGGCAACTTCTCCTTCGGTGATTACTTCAAGGAGGAGGCAATTCATTACGCGTGGGAGCTGTTGACCACCCCGCAGGACCAAGGCGGCTACGGTTTCGACCCCGAAAAGCTCTGGGTTACCACCTTCACCGACGATGAGGAAGCGCGTTCGATCTGGAAGAACGAAGGCTTCGACCCCGAACATATGCAGGTGTTCGGTATGGAAGACAACTTCTGGACCACTGGCGGCCCCGGCCCCGGCGGCCCCTGCTCCGAGATTTACGTTGACCGCGGCCCGGAATACGGGCGTGACGGCGGCCCCGCGGCTGACGAAAACAGGTTCATCGAAATCTGGGATCTCGTTTTCGAAAACTACGAGGTTGACAACGTCAAGTCCAAGACCGACCTGCATATCGTCGGCGAGCTGGAGCACAAGAACATCGATACCGGCGCCGGTCTGGAACGTCTCGCGTACCTCATGCAGGGCAAACAGAACATCTACGAGACCGATGAGGTCTTCCCGGTCATCGAGGCCGCGGAGAAACTCTCCGGCCGTACCTACGGTGAAGACGCTGACGCGGATGTGCGCTTCCGCGTCGTGGCCGATCATGTGCGTTCCGCCCTCATGATCATGTCCGACGGCGTGCGTCCGAGCAACGTCGGTCGTGGCTACGTGCTGCGTCGTCTGCTGCGCCGAACCGTGCGCTCCATGCGTATGCTCGGTGTGCGCGACCACGTGCTGCCCACACTCTTCCCGGTCTCTGAAGCGGCAATGGAACCGAATTATCCGGAACTCAAGGACACCTTCCATGAGGTTTCGGAATCCGCATACGGTGAGGAAGACGCCTTCCTGAGGACGCTGGAAAGCGGCACCACGATTCTTGACGTCGCGGTCGATCAGGCCAAGCGTAATCATGGCGAAGTCTCCGGTGAGGACGCCTTCAAGCTCCACGATACCTACGGCTTCCCGATTGAGCTCACCCTTGAAATGGCCCAGGAACAGGGCGTTAAGGTCGACGAGGCGAAGTTCCGCGAGCTCATGCACGAACAGAAGTCCCGTGCACGCGCCGACGCGCTCAAGAAGCGCCACAACGTTGATCTGAGTGTCTACGACGATTTCAAGAAGACGCTCGCCAAGCCGATCGACTTCCTCGGATACACCGATTTTTCGAGCCGTTCCACCGTGCTCGGCATCATGCAGGAAGGCAAGGGTTCGGTGCCTGCGGTGACCGGCCCGGCGAACGTCGAGGTCATCCTCGACCGCACTCCCTTCTACGCCCAGGCTGGCGGTCAGCTCGCAGACCAGGGCGAGATTATCTCCGACGACGGCGCGGTGCTTGAAGTCGACGACGTGCAGAAGCCCATCAAGGATCTGATCGTCCATCAGTGCCGTCTGACCGAAGGCACGCTCGTGGTCGGTGCCGCGGTCAACGCGAATATCGACCTGCAGCGTCGTGGCGCCATCGCTCGCGCTCACACCGCAACACACATGGTGCATAAGGCTCTGCGCGAAGAGCTCGGCCCGCAGGCTACCCAGCGTGGCTCCGAAGATGCCCCGAACCGTCTGCGCTTCGATTTCCAGTGGTCCAAGGCCCCGAGCAAGACCGTCATGGACGCTGTGGAGGCGCGAGTCAACGACCGTCTGCGCGACAACCTTGCCGTCACCACCAAGGAAATGAAGTTCGACGACGCTATTGCGCTCGGCGCGATGCATCTGTTCGGTGAGAAGTACGGCGATATCGTACGTGTCGTGTCCATCGGCGAGGACGGCTGGAGCCGCGAGCTGTGCGGTGGTACCCACGTCGACCATGTCGGCAAGATCGGCCAGATCAGCATCATGTCCGAAGCCTCAATCGGCTCCGGTGTTCGCCGTGTGGATGCTGTTGTCGGCCAAGGCGCCTACGAATTCAACGCCCGTGAGCATGCGTTGGTCTCGCAGTTGTCCGACAAGCTCAACGCCCGTCCGGACGAGCTCGCCGATCGTGTCAATACGCTGCTTGCCAAGCTCAAGGAATCCGATCGTCGCCTGTCCTCCATGTACGAGGCCCAGCTTGCAGCTGCCGTCCCTGAGCTTGTGAAGAACGCCCAGGCTTCGAACGCGCCTGTTACGGTCGCCTCGAAGAATGTCGGTCATTTCGGCTCGTTCGACGCGCTGCGCAAGACCGTCCTCGACATCCGTGGCCGTCTTGGTGACGATAAACCGGTTGTAGTTGCCCTTGCCGGCATCAGCAGCGACGACAAGCCGATGGTCGCCGTGGCGACCAATGAATCCGCACGCAAGCTCGGCATCAAGGCGGGTGACCTCGTGCGCGGTGCGTCCAAGATGCTCGGCGGCGGTGGCGGCGGCAAGCCTGATTTCGCCCAGGGCGGCGGCGCTGACGCGAGCAAGATCGATGCCGCGTTGAGCTCTCTTGCCGACGAGGCGATGAGAGGCTGACCACACGATGGTGTGGCTTGGTGTCGATCTCGGTGAAGCCCGGGTCGGACTCGCATTGTCCGACCCCGAGCTCACCTTCGCACACCCGATAGGCAATATCAAAGTCCACGGCAATGCCATGGACGCCATCGAGGATGTCATCGACATCATCGAACGAGAGCAGGTGGAACGCATCATCGTGGGCGTTCCCCTGCTGCTCAGTGGCAAACAGGGAGAAAGCGCGCGCAAAGCGCAAGGCTGGACGCGCGAACTCATGTCGCGGCTGCTGGAGTACCGTAACACCGGGCAAATCCAGCTCAACGACGTGCCGATTGTAGAGCTGCAAGACGAACGGCTGACTACCGTCGCAGCCCACCGCCAGCTGAGCGATAACCAGATTTCAACACGTGACCACCGTCCGATGGTCGATCAGCAATCGGCGGTGCTGATCCTTCAATCAGCGTTGGACGCCCGTCATGCCGATGCCATACCCAGCAACGAGGCTGCGTAGGCCGGCGAAAGGAAGAGAAGAGACCATGCCAGATGATTTCCGCGAGTTCTTCGAGGAACGCACGCAGTGGACCGATACCGATGGCTCTGGAGACCATACGCATCCCCACGGTACCGCCGACCTTAGCGATGCCAACGATGAAGTGCCTCTGTCACGGCGCCAATTGCGCAAATCGCACGAGAAGCGTCGTAACCAGCAGATCATTCGTATCGTGGCGATTGTGGTCGTCGTGGCCATGGTTGTCGGACTGCTGGTATTCGGCTATACCAAACTCAAGTCTTGGCGTAATGCCCGTGAACGCGCATCGCAGGCGTTGACCGCCGATTATCCCGGACCGGGTACCGGCAAAGTGGAATTCACGGTGGAAAGCGGCGAAGGGCCGGCGGAAATCGGGAATAATCTGGTCAAGGCCGATGTCGTAAAATCGCAGGCCGCATTCACCAGCGCCGTGGCCGCCAACAACAGCACGTTGTATCCCGGCACGTACGAACTGAAGAAGCACATGGCCTGCGCCGACGTCATCGCGATTCTTTCCGACCAGTCCAAGGCCACCGGATTCCTGCAGGTCAAGGCAGGAGAACGGGTTTCGCAGGTCATCGCCGACGCCGCCCAGCTGTCGGGCATCAGTGCCGACGACTTTAATGCGGTCATCAACGGCGGCGGTGCCGGAATCCTTCCCGCGGAAGCTGGCGGCAAATTCGAAGGTTGGTTCGAGCCGGGCACCTACAACGTGAAAAACCGCAATTCAGCTAACGACATCATTAAAGAGATGGTTGACAAGCGCGTTGAAAAGCTGGATTCGCTGGGGGCGCCCACAGGGGCGGACCGCGAGAAGATGCTGATCATCGCTTCAATCGCCGAATCTGAAGTCAATGCTGACGAATACTACGGCAAAGTGGTGCGCGTCATCCTCAACCGGCAGGCCAAGAACATGCCGCTCGGCATGGACTCCACCGTCGCCTACGGTTTGGGAACCACCGCCGACAAACTCACCGACGCCATGCTTCAGGATGCGTCAAACCCGTATAACACGCGTGTCAATACTGGCTTGCCGCCTACGCCGATCAGCAATCCGGGCGAATCGGCAATCAAAGCCGCCATGAATCCTCCCGAGGGGGATTGGCTGTACTTCGTCACCGTGAATCTCACCACGGGTGAGACGAAATTCGCCACCACCGAGGATGAGTTCTGGAAGCTGCGTGACGAATACAAGAGTTCGAACAGCAACGCGAACTGAGCAGACGGCACGCGCCCAGCGGCGTCTTTCGTGTCCATATAGAAGACGCGGATGCACACGTGGGGCGGGTTGACGCTATTATTCGAGAAGCTGCGCCAGCTGCAGGGCACGAGCGGAATCATGCATTCATGCCATGCAGCAGACGGACATACCGAAGAACGACAGACAAGCCGGCATTTGAGCAAAGGAGACGACATGTTGCGTTGGCAGACCGCAGGGGAGTCACATGGTGAAGCGCTCGTCGCGATGATGGAAGGGCTGCCTGCCGGCGTGCGGGTCTGCACGAAGGATATCTCTGCGGCTCTTGCCCGGCGTCGTCTCGGCTACGGGCGTGGCGCGCGAATGAAATTCGAACAGGATCAGGTGCGCCTGCTGACCGGTGTTCGCCACGGCTCCACCTTGGGCTCGCCGATCTCCATCGAAATCGGCAACACCGAATGGCCTAAATGGACCGAAGTCATGAGCGCCGACCCGCTTGACCACGAATTGCCTGACACCGGCCGAAATGCGCCGCTGAGCCGTCCCCGACCTGGACACGCGGACCTGACCGGCATGCGCAAATACGGTTTTACCGACGCCCGCCCGATTTTGGAACGGTCCAGCGCTCGTGAAACAGCATCCCGCGTGGCTTTGGGCGCGGTGGCCGCGAATTTCCTCGAACAGGCGCTGTCCATTCGCACGGTTGCGCACGTCATCTCCATAGGCGGTGTCGGTATTGACGAGGATGCTCCGCTGCCGGTCCCGGATGACCTCGACGCACTCGATGCGTCACCGGTCAGAACCCTGGATAAAGACGCCGAAAAGCGCATGATGGAACGCATCGACGAGGCGAAAGCGTCTGCCGATACACTTGGCGGTGTCATCGAGGTCATCGCGTACGGCGTTCCCGCAGGACTGGGTACGTACGTCGAATCAGACCGCCGTCTCGATGCGGCACTGGCCGGCGCCCTGATGGGCATTCAGGCGATTAAGGGCGTCGAAATCGGCGATGGATTCAAGGAAGCAGACCGTCCCGGCTCCCTCGCCCATGATGAGATTGTGGTGAATGATGACGGCCGTATCAGTCGTCTGAGCAATCGTGCCGGCGGTATCGAAGGTGGTATGTCCAACGGCGAGCCCATCCGCGTGAGGGCTGCAATGAAGCCGATCCCGTCGATTCCGAAGGCCTTGCGCACCATCGACGTGCTGACGGGCGAGCCGGCACAGGCCATCAATCAGCGGTCCGACAACACGGCAGTCCCGGCGGCGTCGGTCGTCGCCGAAGCGATGGTGCGGCTGACCTTGGCGCAGTTCGTCCTTGAGAAATTCGGCGGTGACAATATCGCCGAAACGCGTAGAAACGCCGAGAACTATCTCGCCTCCTGGCCCGAGCATCTGCGCTGAGCGTCGCCCAGCGGCAAGTTCGCATACATCGGTAGGGATTTCACTGATTACGGAGTGAGGATGGTATGACTGAGCATCGTCATGGCGGCCACGGCAATCGCCAGCATGGTCAACGTCGTCGGTCCGGCGGGTCACGGAACACGCCTCGTTTAGCCGAGCCGCCGGTGGCAGTGCTCATCGGCATGCCCGGAGCCGGAAAAACGCGTGTGGGCGGCGAAGTCGCGCAGATGCTGGGAGTTCGGTTCACTGATTCGGACGAGGTGATCGAGCAGCGTGCTGACATGCGTATCACCGAGTATTTCAGCGAGTACGGCGAGCCGAAGTTCCGCGAGCTGGAATCGCAGGTCATCGCCGATTTGTTGCGCACGGCCGGTGGTATCGTCTCGCTCGGCGGGGGAGCACCCATGACCGAGTCCGTCCGCCGCAATCTGCAGAGGTATATCTCGCAAGGCGGCAAAGTCGTCTATTTGCAAGCCGATCCGCAGGAAGCGATGGAGCGGGCGCGCCGGGGCGGCAACAGGCCGATGCTCGCCGGTGATGCCGCCGCCCGTTGGCGTGCCTTGTACGAGGAACGCGACCCAGTATTCGACGCCGTCGCGAATGTGCATGTGCATACCCGTGGATCGTCGCCGCAACATGCGGCAAGGAAGGTGATGGATATGGTCATGGAACATGACGTGCATGTCACGGGCACGTCGATTACCCCGTACGATGTGCGCATCGGCGTCGGGACGTCGAATCATCTCGCCGAAGTGCTGGGCGACCGGCCGGTGAGAATCGCCCTGATCCATACGGCGCCCGTACAGCGGCATTCGGATCGTGCGCGCGCGCTGTTGCGCCAGGCCGGGTACGAGGTCAGCGATGTGCTGATTCCGGACGCCGAGGCCGGCAAGACCATCGAGGTCGCTAACGGCATCTGGCAGCGGCTCGGTAACGAGGGATTCACCCGTTCGGACGCCGTGGTCGGCTTGGGCGGCGGCGCGGCGACCGATCTTGCCGGATTCGTCGCGGCGACTTGGATGCGCGGCATCCGCTACGTGAACTGCCCGACATCCCTGCTGGCGATGGTGGATGCTTCAACCGGCGGGAAAACCGGTATCAACACGCCGCAAGGCAAGAATCTCGTCGGCTCGTTCTATACGCCTGCGGGTGTGCTCGCCGATATGCGTACCCTGGAGACCTTGCCCAACGATATCTTCATCGAAGGCCTGGGCGAAGTCGCGAAATCCGGATTCATCCGCGACACTGAGATTCTCAGCATTCTGGAGAATCATGCACAGCAATTGCGTGAATTCAACGGTTCCACCTTCCTCGGCTCTCCGCTCGAGGATGTTGTCGCGGAACTGATTGAGCGTACGGTGAAGGTCAAAGCCTATCACGTGTCCAACGACCTGCGCGAAGCCGGGCTACGTGAATTCCTCAACTATGGGCACACGCTCGGTCACGCTATCGAACAGATCGAGCATTTCAAGTGGCGGCATGGCAATGCGGTTGCTGTCGGATGCGTGTTCGCGGCGGAACTGTCCAGTATCCTCGGGTATATCGATCAGGATCTCGTCGACTATCATCGTCATCTGCTCGGTTCGCTCGGCCTGCCGATTTCATGGTCGGGCGGCGATTGGGACAGCGTGCTCGCACTCATGCACCGCGACAAGAAGGCGCGCGGCAACACCCTGCGTTTCGTGGTGCTCGAAGGTGTCGGCCACCCGATCCATCTGGACGATCCGCCTATCGAGGCAGTGCATGAGGCGTTCGAGCGGATCCGTTCTGCGCACTGAACGCCTACTGCGATTGCCGAGGATTCGGTAACAAGCGAAAGGACAGCAATGGCACGACATGTTCTTGTGGTCAATGGACCCAATCTCGGGCGTCTTGGCGTCCGCCAGCCCGATGTGTATGGGCATCAGGACCTTGAAACGCTGCGCAAGGATTGCACGCAGTGGGGGCGCGAACTTGGTCTGGATGTGGAAGTTCGGCAGACCGATGACGAGGCGGAGATGATTCACTGGATGCATGAGGCCGCGGATGGCGCCATTCCGGTCGTCATGAACCCGGCGGCGTTCACGCATTACAGCTACGGCCTCGCCGACGCGGCGCATATGGTTGGTGATGCCGGCGTGCCTCTGATGGAGGTGCATATCTCGAATCCCGCTGCACGCGACGAGTTCCGCAAGCGTAGTGTCATTTCACCGGTGGCTACGGGAACTATCACAGGCATGGGATTCTTCGGGTATCGTCTCGCCCTCGAGGCGGTGGCCCACATCATCGGCCAAGAAGCCTGAATTCCACCCCGGATCTATCAGCTTAGCCCCGACGATTGTTGAATCGTCGGGGCTTGTTGTTTTTCATGCGCGTAGCAGCAGAGGATTGCGCGCGTGTGAGTCGCCATGAACCGGCACGGCAACGGGTTGACAACCGGCATGACAACGTTTGTGTGAAGCGATTCAGAAAACACTGACCGTCGTCTCATGAAACAATGTCAAACAGTGTTGAAGAATGGCGGTCTTTCAACAATCGCACCGTTGCATTGGTGTTGCGGAACAATCCCGATATCATGAAAATACCTGATACAAACGTATGCAATCCGATGACGGACCTCCCCAGGTGGTCGTGGTCACACGGCCGGAGGGCATGCGATACAGCCACAGCAGGCTACGCGCAATCCGGCGCGATTTCCTGTACGGGCATCTCACAGTTGAGAATTGGAAGGATATATGGCCATTCAACGATTCAAAACAGCGGCATGCAAGACGCTTGGCGTCGCCGTGTGCACTGCGATGGTCCTTGGTGCCGGAACGTTGACACTTCCTGTCAACGCGCAGGCAGAGGATCAAACCTCGACGAGCTCCGGCTCGTCCACGTCCAGTGTCACCGCCTCAACCGCGGCAAGCTGGGTCAACAGCGATGTCCAGGTCATTGCGTTCCAGCAGACCTGGAACACCATCGCTCAGGAATGCAAAGATACCTACGGCCCTGAAGGCGTAGGCTACGTCGAAGTGTCCCCGCCCCAGGAATCCATCAAGGGAAGCTCCTGGTGGACTTCATACCAGCCGGTGAGTTACAAGCTTGATTCAAAGCTGGGCACCGAAGCTGAATTCAAGAACATGATCACCGTCTGCAAGGCGCAAGGTGTCGGCATCATCGCCGATGTGGTCATGAACAACACCGCTGCCCCAAGTACGGACGGCAAGACCATTACATACACCGGCACGAATGGCAGCGAGTACACACCCAATACCGGCTCGTTCCCCGGCTTCGCGACATCCACGTATCCTGAGGGTCTGACCGCGTCTGATTTCCATTCCTGCACCAAGCAGATCAAGGATTACACCAATCAGGAAGAGGTTCAGCAGTGCCGTCTGCTCGGCATGCTCGACTTTGATTCCGAATCCGACAAGGTTCAGGACATCGAAGCCGACTACATGGCCCGCATGTACAACTACGGCGTGTTGGGCTTCCGTATCGATGCTGCAAAGCACATCAACACCGACAGCCTGAAGGCGCTGAAAGCCAAGCTCGCACAAAAGGTCGGTAAGAACGCCGCCGACATCTATTGGATCCAAGAGGTTATCGGTAACAGCGCCGAGGCAGCCGGCATCCAGCCGCCGCATTATACGCAGAATGGTTCCGTCACCGAGTTCGGATTCAAGAGCGAGATGAGCCAGGCGTTCAACGGCAACGTCACCTCCCTGAAGGATCTGGCCACCCGCCTGAGCGGCGACCTGTCCAGCGCGGACGCGAACGTATTCGTCACCAACTGGGACACCGAGCGCAACGACGGCACCATCACGTACAAGGACAGCGGCAAGTACCAGCTCGCCAACGCGTTCATGCTGGCCTACGGCTACGGCACACCGCGCCTGATGTCAGGATACAAGTTCGACAACAGGGATGCCGGTGCGCCAGGAGCCACCGACACGACGGTCCCGGATGTTGACATGAACAAGGCCTGCTCCACCAACACGGGCGACTGGAACTGCGAGCAGCGCTGGACCTCCACGCGCGGCATGATCGCCTTCCACAACTACGTTGGCGATACCGCGACCTCACCGGTCAAGGATTGGCAGTCCAACGGCAACGACAGCATCGCCTTCTCCCGCGGCACCAAGGGCTTCCTGGCGCTCAACAACGGCACCAAGGCGCTTGACATCACTTACGACACGACGCTTCCGGACGGCGAATACTGCAATGTGTTCTCCACCCAGGATTGCTCCCAGATCGTGACCGTCTCCGGCGGCAGGGTCAAGACCACCATCCCGGCCCGTTCGGCAATCGCCCTGTACGGCGGCGCCACCAAGGCCAGCCATCCGGCGGCCTCGGCGACCACCGACCCGTCCGATCCGAAGGTCGAAATCAAGGACGAGGCCGTCAAGCCCACGGACACCACGCTCACGGTGTATTACAAGAACGACAACGGATACAAACAGCCGTACATCCACTACGGTGTCGGCGAAACCTGGACCGACGTTCCCGGCAAGGCGATGACCTACGACAAGACGAGCGGCTACTGGAAGTACACCATCGAAACTGGCGGCAATGCCGTGCAATACGTGTTCAACGACGGTAGTAACAGCTGGGACAACCCGAACGGCGGTGGCAATTACGAAGCCGCCACGGGCATCGTCCAGCAGACCGTCACCGATCATGCCAGCACGGTCGGTTCGCCGAAAGCCTACCATCAGAACGGCAAGACCCGTCTGGTAGTCCATTACAAGGCGCCTGCGGATGACGAGGCGCGTGCCCTGTGGGTGTGGGGATCGAATTCCAACACCTCCGCGAACCTCGACGGCAAGCAGTTCGATTTCACCGGTACCGATTGCTGGGGCAAGGTAGCCGATATCACCATTGACGGGGCATACACCGATTTGGGTGTCATCGTCAAAGGCAAGGATAACTGGGACAAGGTTGGCCAAAACAACCGCAATGTGAAGGTCGCTGCCGACGGCACCGCAGAGATCTGGGTGGACGGCACCGCCTCGGACCTCGAGCAGACGCTCACCGCCGCACCGGCGGACTACATCAGCTCCTGCACCGGCTATGACGTGGACGTCACCGTCCATTACTACCGCGATGACGGCCTGTACTTCAACGCAGGCGACACCACGAACAAGACCCCGCAGTGGGATCTGTGGACGTGGTCGGGCAGCGGATCGGCTGATTCGCACCAGACCTTCACCAGCCATGATGACTGGGGCGAAGTCAGCACATGGACGCTCAAGGGGTACAACTACGCAGCCGCATCGACGTCCGCAGCCGGCGATATCGGCCTGCTGCGCCGCTACGGCGGGGACACCTGGGCAGCCAAGGACCCCGATGACGCCAATCACTTCATCCCGGCCGACTCTATGTTATTCGACTCCGCCACCAAGACAGGCAAGGCTGAGGTCTGGCTGGTCGCCGGCGACCCGACCGTCTACACCGCACAACCGTCCCTGACCGTTTCGGTGCGCAGCGCGGAAATCGCCGATGCCAAGAAGATCGCCGTCAAACTCAGCGGCGAGCCTTCCAGCGACGTGACCGCGACCGTCACAGACGAAAACGGCAAAACCGTTGACGTCGCCGACGTGAAAGCCGACAAGGCGACCCTGACCGTCACCACGAAGGACGATCTCGCAGTCGATGGCGCGTACACCGTGGCCGTGACCAACGACAAGGGCGACAAGATCGGTTCCGCCACTGCGGTTGCCGGTGCCATCGTGCGTACCGACGACTTCGACAAGACCTATGCCTACGACGGTGATGATCTTGGCGCCACGTGGACCAAGAGCAAGACCACCTTCAAGGTGTGGGCCCCGACCGCCAAGGGCGTGGACCTGGTCGTCTACAAGTCCGACACGAGCGCGGACGCAGAGCAGGCGTACACCTCGCCGATGACCAAGGGTGACAAGGGCGTCTGGAGCGTCGCCATCGACGGCGACCAGAAGGATACCGCCTACCAGTACCGCCTCACCTTCGCCGACGACACGGTGAACTATTCGCCGGATCCGTACGCGACCGCGGCCGTGGTCAACGGCAAGCGTTCCGTGGTGCTGTCCGACGCGGAGAAGTCCATCAAGGACTTCAACCGCATGCCGTCCTTCGGTTCGTCGTCCAACGCGGTGATCGCCGAGACCCACATCCGCGATCTGACCAAGAACGCCAACTCCGGTGTGTCAGAAGCCAATCGCGGCAAGTACCTCGGTGTTGTCGAAGCGGGTACCAAGAATTCTCAAGGCAAGGCGACCGGTCTTGACTACCTCAAGCAGCTGGGCATTACCCACGTGCAGATCCAGCCGATGTTCGACTATGCGAGCGTCGACGAGACCAAGGCACTGGATGATTCCAACTACAACTGGGGGTACGACCCGGAGAACTACAACGTGCCGGAAGGCTCGTACTCGTCGAACGCGAGTGATCCCGCCGCGCGAATCGTCGAAGCCAAGGAAATGGTCAACGGGCTGCACAACAACGGCCTGCGCGTCATCATGGATGTGGTCTACAACCATGTCGCCGACGCCTCGACGAACCCGTTCAACCTCACTGTCCCGGGATACTACTTCCGGTACAATGCGGACGGCTCCATGGTCAACAACTCCGGCTGCGGCAACGACACTGCCTCCGAACGGGCGATGATGCGCAAGTACATCGTCGATTCGGTCACGTATTGGGCGAAGAATTATAATATCGACGGCTTCCGCTTCGACCTCATGGGCCTCGAGGATCTCGAAACCATGAAGGCGGTGCGCGCGGCCCTCGACAAAATCGATCCGGGCATCATCATTGTCGGCGAAGGCTGGGATATGAATTCCACGATGGACAAGTCCAAGATGTCCATCCAGCCCAACGCCTACGAGCTGGACAACACCGGATTCAACGGCACCAAGACCGGTTCGACCGTCTCGTTCTTCAACGATTCGATCCGTGACGGTCTTAAGGGCTCCGTGTTCTCTGACACCGACACCGGCTTCGTTTCCGGCAAGGCCGACCAGGAGAAGCTGATTCTGCACAATATGCTCGGCTGCCCGTACGATTCAACCGAAGGCGCCACCACCTGCTGGAACGGCAATGCGCAGGACCACTACCAGACCGCCTCCCAGGTGGTCCAGTACGCGGAAATCCACGACAATCTGACCTTGTACGACAAGCTCGTCAAGTCGGTGCCGAACGATGACGAGGCGACACGCACCAAGCGCGCCGAACTCGCCGATTCCGCGCTGTTCCTGTCGCAGGGCATCTCTGAGATCCAGCTCGGACAGGAGTTCCTGCGCACCAAGAACGGTGACGGCAACAGCTACAAGTCCGGCGACTCGGTCAACGCCATTGATTGGGATCGTCTTAACGATGCCAACTATGGCGCGAACGCCGAGTATGTCAAGGGCCTGATCGCCCTGCGCAAGAAGATCGCGGCGTTCCGTATGTCAAGTTACGACCAGATTGCGCAGAACACCAAGGTCCTTGAGGCCAAGGACGGTGTGGTCGCCTACCAGGTCAAGGACGACGATGGCACGTACGTGGTTGTGCTCAACGCCAATGACACGGATGCCACAGTATCCGGCCTGACTGCCGGCGACTACAAGCTGCTGGTTTCCGATGGCGCGGTCACGGCTGATCCGTCCGAGGCGAAGACCGCCACGGTCTCCGGTGCCGGATACACGGTCCCGGCCCTGTCCGCCGCGGTGCTCGCCTTCGCGCCGAAGGGAGCGACGGATACGCCCGGCGACAACACTGGTGACAAGGCGGCCCAACAGCCTACGCAGAAGCCGGCACAGAAACCCCAGGACAGCAAGTCCGCCGCACAGGCCGCAAACAAGCCTGCGGACCTTGCAAAGACCGGCGCTTCCGTCGCAGGTGCCATCCTCGTGTGCATGGCACTGGCTCTGGCCGGTGCGATGTCGCTGGCGGGGGAGCGCAAGGCAAGGAACGGCTCACATCGTGACTAGCCTGCTGCCTCACAACGCCTAGTCTGACTTCATGTCAGGCTGGCCCACCAACGGGTGACGAACGCATGACAGCGTTCGTCACCCGTTGTCATTGTTTGCGCTGGTTTGTGTCCTAATATGCTTGAGCGTCCACCACCGTCTGCGAACGTTTGCATGGCGAAGCTGCCCGTCATACAATGCTGTCAGCCCATCCAACGGAGGAACCATGAAACAACGCATCAGAACCATTGTGGTCGCCGTGCTGTGCATCGCCGTCAGCGCAGGCCTTACCGTAGCGACATTCCGCACACCGACCGGTGTCCCCGCTGATTTCGATCCGGCAAGCTACCGCAGCGATGTCATCGTGACTATGTTCCAAGCCAACTGGAAGTCAGTCGCCAAGGAATGTACGGATACCCTCGGACCTGAAGGTGTGGCGTACGTTCAGGTCTCTCCGCCGCAGGAATCCATCAAAGGCACTCAATGGTGGACGTCCTATCAGCCGGTGAGCTACAACTTGAACTCCAAGGAAGGAACCGAACAGGAGTTCAAATCCATGGTCGCCACCTGCAAGGCCGCAGGGGTCGGCGTCATCGCCGACGCCGTTATCAACCACACAACCGGCGTCGACCAGGGTAGCGGCACCGGTACCGGCGGCAGCTCCTTCGACGCGAAGGGCGATTTCCCCGCCATCGGATACACCGCGAAGGACTTCCACACCTGCGACACGGATGTCATCAACTACACCGACCAGGAGAACGTGCAGGATTGCCGTGTCTCCGGATTGCAGGACCTTGACACATCATCCGCCCATGTGCGTGACACGCTCGCTTCGTATTTCGCCAAACTCTTGAAATACGGCGTCGCCGGCTTCAGGGTGGACGCGGTCAAACACATCTCCAATACTGATGTCCTCGCCATCAAGAAACTCGTGGCGCAGAAGACCGGACGTTCCCTGAGCGACATCTGGTGGATGCAGGAGGTCATCGGCAATGTCAGCGAGGCCGCAGCCATCCAGCCGAAGAACTACACGCGTTCCGGGCAGGTGTCCGAATTCCAGTACGCCTACCAGCTCAAGACCTTCTTCTCGAATTCGCTGGTCGGTGGCACCAAATCAATCAAAGACATCACGAGCAATCTGGTGCCCAGCGGTGACGCGGCGATATTCGTCACCAATTGGGATACCGAACGCAACGGCATGACCCTGACATACCGAGACGAAAACTCCTATCTGCTGGCCAACGCCTTCATGCTCGCCTACCCGTACAGCACGCCGAACATCTTCTCCGGCTACGAATACGAGAAATCTGACGACGGAGCCCCAGGGGCGACCAAGACATCCGTTCCCGACACCACATGCGGCACAGGCTCGGATTGGACGTGCACGCAGCGGTGGACGGCGATTCGCGGCATGATCGGCTGGCACAATGTCGCCGGGTCCGCACGTATGACCGACTGGCATGACGACGGCGATAACGTGATCGGCTTCGGCCGTGGCGCCCGGGCCTACATCGTGATCAACAACGGCGAGAACGACGCCACCGTGTCGTATTCCACGTCGATGCCCGCAGGCGACTACTGCAATGTCTACGCCAGCGGCGACTGCTCGTCGAAAGTGCATATCGGCATCGACGGCAAACTCAACGCGACCGTGCCCGCCGGTTCAGCAATCGCCATCCACGTGGCCGCCACGCCCTCCACCTGGCACGGCACCGCCGCCCGCGACGCCTCCGACCCAGATTGGTACGGGAACTGATTTGCTTGCTTTCACGGATTTTGTCAGTTGGTCAACGCATGTTGGCGATGGCACCGGCAATATCACAGCAATGTTCTGAATATCTCGTCGATGTGCCGAATTCATCGAGAAATTGAGAGAAATGTCTCAATATATCCGTCCCAAGGTACATTTCGGGAGATTGTTGGATTCCTGGGGTGATATCTGGAATTCAACGAAGCTGAGATTCGTTGAATTCCAAGCATTTCGGCACCGGTGCATTTCGTCACAAACACAGCGGAATCTCAATGTCTCTTGGGAAACGCCTGCTGACGCGAGATTTGAAGACTTTCTTCTCAAAATCTCGCAGAATATCGGCTTATGGTCGAGAAATTGAGATTTTCACTGAGCTGTCTTTCTCCTCGCAGCAACATAACACGCCGGGTCATGGCGAGATGATAGATTGGAGTTCCATGGCAAGAAGACAACATGGCAATGCATCGGAACACGTCACCAAGCATATTTTCGTCACCGGAGGCGTGGTTTCCTCCCTCGGTAAGGGGCTGACCGCCTCATCCCTCGGACGCCTGCTGCGTAGCCGCGGCATCCGCGTCCTTCAGCAGAAACTCGATCCTTACATCAACGTCGATCCTGGCACAATGAACCCGTTCCAGCACGGTGAGGTCTATGTCACCGAGGACGGTGCCGAAACCGATCTCGACATCGGCCACTATGAGCGTTTCCTCGATGTCTTCCTCAGCCAGAAGGCGAACGTCACCACTGGTCAGATCTACCAATCCGTGCTGCGCAAGGAGCGCGCCGGCGAGTATCTCGGCCAGTGCGTGCAGGTGATTCCGCATATCACCAACGAAATCAAGAGCCGTATGCGCGCCCAGGCCGCGGACGATGTCGACGTGATCATCACCGAAATCGGTGGCACGGTCGGTGACATCGAATCCCAGCCGTTCCTCGAGGCCGCACGCCAGGTGCGTCGCGAACTCGGTCCGGAGAACTGCATGTTCGTGCACGTCTCCCTGGTACCGTACATCTCCGCCGCGCATGAACTGAAAACCAAGCCGACCCAGCATTCCGTGATGATGCTGCGCCAGCTGGGCATCACCCCGGACGCGCTCGTGCTGCGTTCCGACCGCACGCTCAACCAGTCCATCAAGGACAAGATTTCGCTTATGTGCGATGTCGACCCTGAAGGCGTGGTCAACTGCGTGGACGCCCCGAGCATCTACGACGTGCCGAAGATTCTGTTCGACGAGGGACTGGACGCCTACGTCGTGCGCGAACTCGGCCTGCCGTTCCACGATGTGGATTGGGCCGAGTGGGAGGATCTGCTCGAGCGCGTGCACCACCCCAAGCATGAGGTGAACGTCGCTATCGTCGGCAAGTACATCGATCTGCCGGACGCCTACCTGTCCGTCACCGAGGCAATCAAGGCCGGCGGTTTCGCCAACTACGCCAAGGTCAACGTCAAGTGGGTCGCGGCCGACCTGTGCGAGACCTGGGAAGGTGCGAAGGCGGCGCTCAACAACGTCGACGGCATCGTGATTCCTGGCGGTTTCGGTATCCGCGGCATCGAAGGCAAGATCGGCGCGCTGAAGTTCGCCCGCGAGACTGGCCTTCCGGCGCTCGGCCTGTGCCTTGGACTCCAGTCCATGGTCATCGAGTATGCGCGCGACGTGCTCGGCCTTGAGGATGCGAACTCCACTGAATTCGAGCCTGATTGCAAGAACCCGGTCATCGCCACAATGGAAGAGCAGAAGGACATCGTCGCCGGCCACGGCGATATGGGCCACACCATGCGCCTGGGCTCCTACCCGGCGAACCTCGAGGAGGATTCCTTGGTCGCTCAGCTCTATGGCAGCACCCACGTGACTGAGCGTCATCGTCACCGTTACGAAGTCAACGTCAACTACAAGCAGCAGCTGCGTGACGGCGGCCTGCGGATTTCCGGCGAAAGCCCGGACGGTGAACTCACCGAGTTCGTGGAGCTTCCGCAGGATGTCCACCCGTTCTATGTGGGCACCCAGGCACACCCGGAGTTCAAGTCCCGCCCGACCCGCCCGCATCCGCTGTTCGCGGGTCTGGTCAAGGCGGCCTTGGATCATCAGGCGGCCGACCAAGACTAACTGTGACTGACGTGCGAAACAGCCGGCATCATTGACCGGAACCACGAATGCGCCTGCACATCCCAAGTTGTGCAGGCGCATTCATTTCGACACGCCTATACGTATCACAATCCGATTTCGCATGAGGCGTAGTTCGGACAACCCCTAGTGTTTTCCGCCCCGGTCTGTTAGGTTAGCGATGGAACAACGAATGAATGGAGGCAGCGTACGGTGGCGAGCGAACACACACCAAACGCCGCGGAAGACGTGGAAATGAGCCAGTATGTGGCTGACCGTTCCCGCGTCAACGAGGACAAGATCAAGCAGGATGACGAGATCATCAGCCAGTTCGGTGACTACAACTACGGCTGGCATGATTCCGACGCAGCCGGCGAAGCGGCGAAGAAAGGCATTGACGAGAACGTCGTAAGGGCCATTTCGGCCGACAAGCACGAGCCGCAATGGATGCTTGACATGCGTCTGCGCGGCTACAAGGCTTTCGTCGACAAGCCGATGCCCTCGTGGGGCGTTGATTTGAGCGGCTTCAACGCCGACGATTTCAAGTACTATGTCAAGCCGATCAAGGAGCAGGCGAAGCGTTGGGAGGATCTTCCCGACGATATCCGCAATACCTACGACAAGCTCGGCATCCCGGAAGCGGAGAAGAAGCGTCTGGTCTCCGGCGTCGCGGCGCAGTACGAATCCGAGGTCATCTACAATTCGATTCGCGATGATCTGAAGAAACAGGGCGTGATCTTCGTTGACACCGATACCGCGGTCCGCGAATACCCTGATTTGGTCCGCAAGTATTTCGGCAAGGTCGTGCCGCCGGAAGACAACAAGTTCGGCGCACTGAACACCGCGGCATGGTCGGGCGGTTCCTTCGTCTACGTGCCAAAGGGCGTACACGTCGATATTCCACTCCAGGCCTATTTCCGCATCAACACGCCGAATATGGGTCAGTTCGAGCGCACGCTCATCATCGCTGACGAAGGCTCCTACGTGCATTACGTCGAAGGGTGCACCGCGCCGATATACTCAACGGACTCGCTGCACGCCGCCATCGTCGAAATAGTCGTCGAAAAGCATGCCCGCGTACGCTACACGACAGTGCAGAACTGGTCGAACAATGTGTACAACCTCGTCACTCAGCGCGCATACGTGCGTGAAGGCGGCACAATGGAATGGGTCGATGGCAACATCGGATCCAAGGCAACCATGAAGTACCCGGCATGCATACTCGCCGAGCCGTATGCCAAGGCATCCACCATGTCCCTCGGTTTCGCCGGCAAGGGGCAGTATCAGGATACGGGCGCGAAGATGATTCATCTCGCACCCCACACCAGCTCCACGATCGTGGCGAAGTCCATTTCACGCGGCGGCGGTCGTTCTGCTTATCGTGGACTCGTGAAAATCGTCGACGGAGCTGAAGGCTCGAGTTCGTCGGTCGTGTGCGATGCCCTGCTGGTTGATGATTTCTCCCGCTCCGACACGTATCCGCATGTCGATGTGCGCGAGGATGACGTATCCATGGCCCATGAGGCGACTGTTTCCAAGGTTTCCGAAGACCAGCTGTTCTATCTCATGAGCCGTGGTCTCGAAGAGAAGGAGGCCATGGGCATGATCGTCCGCGGCTTCGTCGAGCCGATTAGCCGCGAGCTGCCGATGGAATACGCGCTTGAGCTCAACAGGCTCGTCGAATTGCAGATGGAAGGATCGGTAGGCTGATCCATGGCAGAACAAGAGCAGAACACAATGCAGAACGTACAGGACGTACAATCGCAAACCCAGCCGAAGGATACGGAGATCAAGGTCCCGCAAGCCGACCCGCATGACCCGTATGCGTTCCCCGCGGCCATGCCGTCGAGTGCGGACCGTGAACCACGTTCCTTCGAGGTGGGCGACTTCAAGCAGCCGACCCGAAAACAAGAGGATTGGCGATACACGCCGATTGAACGCATCGAGGAATTCTTCGACGTGTTCGAGCCGAGCGGCAAAACAAGCATCTCGGTCACCGACACCGAGGGACGTCCTGTCGATGCCGGGCATGTTGACGTGACACAGGTCGCGATGGGGGAGCAGCCCTCAGGAACCGTGATGATGCCGAACGACCGGGTTTCCGCGGTCGAATGGGCCAGCGGCAAGACGGCTACCGTAATACGCTTGCGCGGCGAAATCGACACGCCGGTGCTCGTGCATATCCACGGCGGCGGTGACGAGTTTGATGCGGTCCATCTGGTCATCGTTGCGGAGGATCGTGCGCACGGCGATATCATCGTCGAGCATGACGGTCTTGCCCGTATCGCTGAAGGCGTGGAAATCGCGACAGGAGCGGATTCCCATATCTCCACGACCTTCGTGCAGGAATGGGACAAGGGCTCCAAGCATGTGGGCAACCACCGCATCCGTGTCGGGGCGGGAGCCTCGTTGCGGCATTCCGTGGTGACGCTCGGCGGTGACGTTGTGCGTATCCGCATGGACCAGGATTTCGGCGGTGCCCAGGGCGATCTCAACATGCTCGGCATCTATTTCGCCGATCCCGGCGAGCATATCGAGCATCGGACGATGGTCGTGCACAACTACCCCGAATGCAAGTCCCGTGTCGTCTACAAGGGCGCGCTGAGCGGCAAGGGCGCGCATTCCACATGGGTGGGCAACGCGCTGATTGAACCGACCGCCCCCGGCACCGACTCCTACGAGCTCAACAGGAATCTGGTGCTCACGCCGGGCGCCATCGCGGATTCCGAGCCGAACCTGGAGATCGAGAACGGCAATATCGTCGGTGCAGGCCATGCCAGCTCGGTGGGCCGTTTCGACGACGAGGAACTGTTCTACCTCGAATCCAGGGGCATCAGCGAAACCGAGGCGCGCAAACTGGTGGTCCAAGGATTCTTCGCGGAACTCGTCGAGGAAATCGGCGTTCCCGCCATCGCACAGCACCTGATGAATGTGATCGACCGTCGCCTGGCACGAGGCGAGAACGCGGCCATGCAAGCCGTATTGGAGGAAAAATAACATGCAGCATACTCTCGAAATCAAGGACCTCTACGCCTCTGTGGAAACCAAGGAGGGACGCAAGCAGATCCTCAAGGGGGTCAATCTGACCGTCCATTCGGGGGAGACCCATGCGATCATGGGCCCCAACGGCTCCGGCAAGTCCACCCTCGCCTACACGCTGGCAGGTCACCCGAAGTACGAGGTCGATTCCGGCCAGGCGTTGCTCGACGGCGTGGACATCCTTAAGCAGACACCGGATGAGCGAGCCAAGGAAGGCCTGTTCCTCGCCATGCAGTACCCGGTCGAGGTGCCCGGCGTATCCATGACCAACTTCCTGCGCACTGCGAAGACTGAGGTTGATGGCAAGGCTCCCTCGATCCGCACGTGGACCAAGGAGCTCAACGAGGCGATGAAGCGGCTGCGCATGGATCCGAAGTTTGCGATGCGCTCCGTCAACGAAGGATTCTCCGGCGGCGAGAAGAAGCGCGCTGAGGTGTTGCAGCTCGAACTGCTCAAGCCGAAGTTCGCCATCCTCGACGAAACCGATTCTGGCCTCGACGTCGACGCTCTGCGTATTGTGTCCGAAGGCGTCAACCGCGCCAAGGAGAACACCGATCTGGGCATCCTCATGGTCACCCACTACACGCGTATCCTCAAGTACATCAAGCCTGACATCGTCCATGTCTTCGCCGATGGTCATTTCGTCAAGACCGGAGGCCCGGAGCTTGCCGACGAGCTGGAGGAGAACGGCTACGACGAATATCTGCCGGAAGGCAGCACGGAATCGGCGTTGGCCTGAACAATCTGAAAGACAAGGATCACAATGGCAGATGTTGATTTCGTTGCAATCAGGCAGCAGTTCCCGATTCTTGACCAAGAGATCCACGGTCATCCTCTGGTCTATCTGGACTCCGCCGCGACCTCGCAGAAGCCGCAGTGCGTGATTGACGCCGAAAGCGAGTTCTACCGCACCATCAACGCAGGTGTCCACCGCGGTGCCCACGAGTTGGCTGCCCGCAGCACGATGGCATTCGAAGAGGCGCGTGCCAAGGTCGCACGCCTGGTCGGCGCCAACAGCGAGGAAGGCGAGGAGGAAATCGTCGTCACCGCAGGTGCGACCGCGGGATTGAACCTACTGGCGACCGCGTTCGGCAATGCGAGCCTCGGCCGCGGCGGCAAGGCGGCCCAACGATTCGCTTTGAAGCCCGGCGATGAGATTGTGGTCTCCAAAGCAGAACACCATTCGGTGCTGCTGCCGTTTCAAGAGCTCGCCTACCGTACCGGAGCGACCCTCAAATGGTTCGATCTGACCGAGGACGGACGCATCCGTTCTGACACCGCCGATCAGGTCATCACCGAACGCACGAAGGTCGTCGCAATCACCCATGTGGGCAACACCACGGGTGCCATCACTGATATCACGCCGATTGTCCGTCGCGCCCATGAGGTCGGAGCGGTGTTCATCCTTGACGCGTGCCAGTCCGTGCCGCACCTGAAGGTTGATTTCCATGCGATGGATGTCGATTTCGCCGCTTGGAGCGCCCACAAGATGTATGGTCCAACCGGCGTGGGCTTCCTGTATGGTAAGCGTGAGCTGCTCGAGGCGTTGCCGCCGGCCAATTTCGGCGGATCTATGGTCGAATTGGCTTGGATGGATCAGCCGGCTGAGTACATGGCCCCGCCTGCACGGTTCGAAGCGGGTACCCAGCCTGTCGCCCAAGTGGTCGCCGCTGGCGTCGCCGCGGACTGGATGCGCGCGATCGGCATGGAGAACATCGAGGCCCATGAGAAGACCATTGCCGCGGAATTGCTTAAACTCGGTGATATCGACGGTGTGCGTATTCTGGGGCCACGCGAGAACGTCAATCGTATCGGTACCGTGGCATTTGACGTGCAGGGCGTCCACCCACATGATGTCGGCCAGTTCATCGATTCGCTGGGTATCGCAATCCGCGTCGGCCATCATTGTGCCCAGCCGGTGCACCGTCACTTCGGGCTGTATGCCTCCAACCGTGCATCCACCGGCGTGTATAACAGCGTTGAGGATGCGCAGGCCCTAGTCGAAGCGGTTTCTAAGGTCAGGCCATTCTTCAAGGTCTGATGCCAAGGCTGGTGGGCATTCGAAGCATGTTACATGCTTGCCCGACCGGTCTGACGGATACGCCCAATTCGCAGTCGATGAATGCGCTTTGGGCGTATCCCTTATCAGGTATGGTGGTAACGCTTCTGCGGGGGTATGATATGCCCCCGCAAGCATGTAAGCGAGAGTAGGGAACAGGCATGAGTGATGATTTCGGCATGAGCGGCGATGACCTGGAGCAGATGTATCAGGAGGTCATTCTCGAAGCGGCTCGCGATCCGCACGGGAAAGCGCATTTCGCGCCGGATCTGACCCAAGAGAACGACACCGCGACCGGCCAATCCTCGCTTGACCAAGGTGAGGCGAGCGTACGCCAGAACCACGAATACTGCGAAACCGGTCAATCACATCAATTCAACCCGACGTGCGGGGACGAGGCGACCATCCGTGTCGAAGTCTCGCAAGACGAGCCACATCGCATCGAACAGCTCGAGTGGGATGGCCACGGCTGTTCGATTTCCCAGGCGAGCCTGTCGGTGATGACCGATCTGGTCGAAGGTAAAACCGTCGATGAGGCCATGAACCTGGGCGCCACATTCCACAAACTCATGGAATCCCGAGGCAAGGGGCTTGCCGATGACGCCGAGAACGAACAGCTTGAGGATGCTGTGGTGTTCCAAGGCGTTTCGAAGTATCCTATGCGTATCAAATGTGCGTTGCTCGGCTGGGAAGGCATGAAAGATGCAGTCGCCAAGGCCTTGGCCTCGCAAGACAAGACACCCGCCGGCGAAGCCGACTGAGCCGATAAGGAGCAAGATGACAGATCAGGGCAATCTGGTCCCCGAACCACAATCCACGATTTTCGATACCGTTTCCCAAGCTCTGGGCAATGACAACGCCGCGCGCAAGGTCATGGCCAATCCACAGCTGCTGGGCGCGTTGGGTACCCAGGCCGACAGCACGTCCGACACCAAGCCGGGGGAGGAGAACACCGCATCCGAAAGCGACCGTTGCGCGTGCGGCAAGCACAGCAAGCAGGAATGCAAGCACGGGGACGAGACGGACAACGAGGATGATATCCCGCTGGTCGCTGTGGACGATATTGGCCGTGCAACCGCCGCGGACGTGAAAGAAGCACTGCACCAAGTCATTGATCCTGAACTCGGCATTGATGTCATCGACCTCGGCTTGGTGTACGGCATCGAAATCGATAATCTTGGACGCGCAATCATCACGATGACCCTTACCACGCCGGCGTGCCCGCTGACGGAACTCATCGAGGACGAATGCGCGAGCACGCTCGCCGGGCTCGTCGAGGAATTCCGCATCGACTGGACCTGGCAGCCGCGCTGGACCGTGGACAAAATCACCCCTGAGGGGCGTGAACAGCTTGCGGCCATCGGGTTCAATCTCGATGCCATGCCGCAATATTGATCGTCACAAGGCGCACGCCGTATACAAACCCGGTGCTGATATGCTTCCTTGCCGCCTTTCATCAGGCAGCGGGAAGCATTGCTGTTTGCAGCGCTGCATTCTGTATTGCGTACGTCAGTGCTTGACCCGTGTCGCATAGAACGCGACTGCGCTGGAAGCTGCCACATTGAGGCTGTCCACGCCGTGGCTCATCGGGATTTTCACGGTGAGATCTGCATGGGAGATCGTGCGATGGGACAACCCGTCGCCTTCTGTGCCGAAGATCAAGGCGAGTTTGTCGATATGGTCGGGGGACACTGGATCATTGTCGAGCCGACGGACAAGCTCGTCAAGACTGATGGAATCGTCATCCAAAGCCATTGCCGCCGTGGCGAACCCCAGCTCATGGAGCTGGGCGAGACCTTGGACCGGCCAGAAATGCGTGTCATCGCCGCCGATGCGCGTCCACGGCACCTGAAACACCGTGCCCATGGACACGCGGGCCGCCCTGCGGTAGAGCGGATCGCCGCACGAGGGCGTCACGAGCACTGCATCCACGTCAAGCGCAGCGGCTGAACGCATCAAAGCCCCGACATTGGTGTGATCGACGATATTCTCCATGACGGCGATGCGGCGAGCGCCACGGCAGACCTCTTCGACGCTCGGCAGTGGCCAACGTTTCATCGCCGACAGCGCACCGCGGTGCAGACGGTATCCGGTCAGCCGTTTGAGTTGCTCGGGGCTGGCTACGTACACGGGGATATCCGGCCCCCAATGCTGGTCGATGTATTCGAACTCGTCGCTCATGCCAGCGATCCATGGCTCCTCCACCAGCAGGGAGATTGGTTCACGGCCTGCGGCGAGGGCACGGTCGATGACTTTGGGGGATTCGGCGATGAATAGCCCCTTTGCGGGTTCAAGGCGGTTGCGGAGCTGGAGTTCGGTGAGATTGGTGTAGGCGGCGATGCGCTCGTCGTCGATGTTGTCCACATGAATCAGCCGCATGAAAACAGGATCTCCCTTGTCTCGATAGTGATGGCGTGCCGGTTCGCCTGTGTATCGTGGTGTGTTCCGAAGGCGTGGCACGTCGGTTCCTTTATTGCATCATAGTATGCGGGCGCCTTGGCCGTGCGATGTCAGGCGTATCGTCCCATGGCCCGTGACAGCAGCGACAACGCGACCGGCCCAGCGGTGGACGCGCGCAGGATATTATGCCCGAGCAGCGTGCACATGGCCCCCGCATCGGCGAATTGACGCGCTTCCTGCTCGCTGATTCCACCTTCTGGCCCGACGACGACATTTACCGTGCGGGTACGACCGTCTTCGAGGCAGCGTTGTTCCATATGCGCGACCGCCTGTTCAATCTGCTCCCAGTTGGCGGTCGCATCCTGGTGCAGGACGATGACGATATCGCCGAATACCATCGCCCGGCGGCAAACGGCCACGAGCTGCTTGCTGGAGATGCAATCGTCAAGCTGCGGCCGCCATGCCCGGCGTGACTGTTCTGTTGCGGCGTCGATGGTCTGTGACCATTTGCGATCGCTCCGTCCGCGTTTCCATTTGGCGATGGAGCGGTCCGCCTGCCAAGGGATAACCGTATCGACCCCGATCTGGGTGGCCATGTCGATTGCCTGCTCGTCATGGCCGGTTTTTGCGAGCGCCTGAATGAGCGCAAGTCGGGTGACAGGCGGTTCCTCTTTGCTGAACGCGCTGACTTGCGCCTGTCCCTGTTCGGCGTCGACCAGCGTGGTGTGGATGCGCAGGCCGTGGCCGTCAGACAGCTGGAGCGTGTCGCCGTCGTGCAGGCGCATGGCCTGGATGGCATGGCGTCTGATGGACCTGGGTAGCGTGATGTTCCATCCTTCACGAAGCGAGTCGGTGTTCACCGGCGCGTCGTCGGATTCGGGGTGCAGCAAAAACAGCGGATCAGTCATGGTTGCAAGGCTATCACCGGGTCAGGTTCCGCGGCTTGAGTGCGGTGTTGCCGTGCAGGTCATCCCTTTGGATTGTGCAATTACGGCAGGGCGCATCGCCGCCGCCCAGGAAAACGACACGCCCAAGAGGGGTCTGATTTGCGTCAGGCACGCGTCGTGCTATAGTTTCTTTCTGTTGCTTCAAGGCACATGTCCGGGTGGCGGAATGGTAGACGCGCTAGCTTGAGGTGCTAGTGCCTATTTTAAACGGGCGTGCGGGTTCAAGTCCCGCTCCGGACACAAGCAAGGCTTCCGAAAGGAAGCCTTTTTTGTTATCGGCGTGAATGTCATCGCTTATCCGAACGGTTCAATAGTATGGGAGCTGACGGTGTACAGCATGTACAACGACCCATTCGGTAAGGAGTGTGTATGAGCCAGTCCGATGATTGCCTGTTCTGCAAGATCATTGCGGGGGAAATTCCGAGCACCAAGGTGTACGAGGACGACACGGTGTACGCGTTCAAGGACATCGCGCCGAAAGCCAAGGTGCATGTTCTGATCGTGCCGCGCAAGCATTACGCGAATGCCGCTGAACTTGCCAAGGCTGACCCCAAGACACTCGCCCATATTGTCGAAGTCGCCCAGCATATTGCCGATGACGCCTTCCATGGCGCCTATCGCCTGGTGTTCAATACCGGCGAGGACGCAGGCCAAACGGTCTTCCACGTCCATGCCCATGTTCTGACCGGTCAGAAGTTCGAGGAGTAGGTTTCGGCAAGTGGCTACCACTACCCGCGTTGTTACGGTTCCCCCCGAGCTTGATCCCGTCGCCGTGTTCGGCCCGATTGACGAGGTCATTCGCGTAGTTGAGCAGGCGTTTCCGGAGCTGACCATTCTCGTGCGCGGCAATCGGGTCGCAATCGTATCCAGGTCAAAGCAGACCGAAGCCCAGGCCGCACAAGCCGAAGAGGTCATGCACACCTTGATCGACGAGGCGTATACCGCGCCGATGGATGCTGACACGGTTCGCCGTCTGCTTGACCGCCGCGTGCTACGCAATGGAGCACGATCGCAGCGTATGGATGATGTCCGTAAATTCGGAGCCGCTGCCGCGGTGCCTCGGAATGCCATGGTCGAGTCGGTTGGCCGAATCGACCAGGATCGCCGCCGTGCCCATGTGCCGGGTGTCATCACCTTTGCCGCCGGTGTTCCGGTCCGTCCCAAAACTCCGGGGCAGATCGCCTATGTCAATACGATTGAATCCAATACGATCACTTTTGCCATCGGCCCTGCCGGCACTGGAAAGACCTATCTTGCCGTGGCGAAGGCAGTTCGTGCATTCCAAGACGGTGAAGTCCGTCGAATCATCCTCACGCGTCCTGCGGTGGAGGCGGGGGAGAATCTCGGCTTCCTGCCCGGCACGTTGAGCGAGAAGGTCGATCCTTACCTGCGGCCGTTGTATGATGCGCTCTCAGATATGCTCGGCGCAGAACAGTTGCACCGGCTGATGGATGACGGCACTATCGAGGTGGCTCCGCTTGCATATATGCGCGGACGTACACTCAACGACGCTTTCGTCATCCTCGACGAGGCTCAGAACACGACCGAACAGCAGATGAAGATGTTCCTGACACGTCTGGGATTCAACACCAAGATGATCATCACGGGCGATATCACGCAGGTCGATTTGACCGTGCCACGTTCCGGCCTCGCAACAATCGAAGACATCTTGCATGGCATCAACGGTATCGCCTTCGCGCACTTGGCTTCTGAAGACGTGGTGCGTCACGCACTCGTCGGCAAAATCGTCCAGGCGTATGATCGGCATGCCGCCATCGCCGGGGACCATGGCAGACGCGGGCATCGCAGGAACGATACGCCGCGTGGCCCGGCCGGACGTACGGAAGAGCACAACGGTGAAGCCGCCGGGCAGAACGCCCAAGGCGGCGATGAGAACCTCGGCGCAGCTGACAGCAATACCCACAACCTTTCCGATTATGAGGAGCATAACAACGTATGAGCGTTGATGTAACCAATGAAACTGTATGGAACATCGACCCGGAGGTCTTCTCCCAGCTCGGCGTGTGGGTGATGAGCCAGATGCGAGTAAGCATCCAATCGGATCTGACGATCCTGTTCGTCGATCCCGACCCCATCGCACAGTTGCATGAGCGCTGGATGAATCTGCAAGGTCCGACTGATGTGATGAGTTTCCCGATGGACGAATTGCGTCCGGGCGACGGATCAACCGAAATGGAGGGCGTGCTCGGCGACATCGTCATCTGCCCTTGGGTAGCGAGGCAACAGGCCCTTGCCGCCGGCCATAGCACCATGCAGGAAATGATGCTGCTGACTATCCACGGCATCCTCCACCTTCTTGGATACGACCATGTAACCCCTGAACAGGAACGTCAGATGTTCGGTTTGCAGCGCCAATTGCTGCTCACCTATATGGCTGTTCGCCAAGTGGACGTCCCGTCGGCGACCCTGCCTTCCGGGGCACGCGACATGCTTGCGGAATATGATGCCGGACATGCCCACTCTGGGGCTGCAGGCGGAGCGGATGATGCGCATCATCAGTGACTGCGTAGCTGATATGTATTACAGTAAGACTGTTGGCGTGACGCCGATGGCCAGCTTGGTTCAGGGGGAATGAAATGCCTGATATGACTACGATTGTCTTGATTGCGTTGCTGGCCGTGGTAGCGGCGCTTCTGGTATGGCTGTCTTTGTCGATGGCGGCGGCGGAAGGCGCGGTGTCACGCGTCACCCGAGCCAGTCTGAACAATCGGATTTTGGAAGTCCAGACCGACCAGGAACTCACACAGTTCTCACGCATGAAGAAAATCGACAAGATTCACAAGGTGCAGAGGCTTATCGCCGACCGGTTCGCCACATCTGGATCATGTGCTTTCTTCCGTATCGTGTGCAACGTGTTCGACGGCGTGCTGGTGGCGAGCATCGTGTCCCTGTGCGGCGGTGTGCTGTGGGTGCAGCTGGTCAGCGGCATCGTGGCGGGCGTGTTTATCGGCGTGGTCTCCATCCTTGTCCGTCCTCGTTCCGCGGGTGCCGTCAAACCGGTCGATATCATGCTCAGGCACGTGCGTGTCGTGGGATTGGCTGTGGCGTTGACCCCGTTTGCCAAGGTCGGCGGCGACAAAGTCAATAAACGGCATCATCATGAGCAATCCGAGCTGTCCGACGACGAGGAACTGGAGAAGTTGCAGCTCGAACAGGGGCGCGCAACCATCGATCGGCTGGTCGAAGCCAATGATTTCGACCCGGAGGTCTCCGAGATGCTGCGCAATGTACTGACCTTGTCTGAGACGCTGACCCGCGAAATCATGGTGCCGCGCACCGATATGATCTGCATCGAACGCGGGCAAAATCTTCAGGATTTCCTGCAATTGTGTTCCAGATCCGGGTTCTCCCGGGTCCCGGTCATCGGCGACGACGTTGACGATCTGGTCGGTATGGCCTACCTCAAGGATGCCGTACGCGCCACGGCCTTTAATCCTGATGCGATGACCCGCGATGTGGAAAGCATCATCCGCAATCCTATGCTTGTTCCGGAATCCAAGCCGGTTGATGACCTGTTCCACGAAATGCAACGTACCCGGCAGCATGTCGCAATCGTGGTGGACGAATACGGCGGCATCGCCGGCATGGTCACCATCGAGGACACCATCGAGCAGATCGTCGGCGAACTTGAGGATGAGCACGACCGCACCCAGCACAGCGAACCTGAGCAAATCGGCGAACATATCTGGCGTATGCCCGCGAGGACGCCAATCGCCGATCTGGAGGATATTTTCGAGGTCGATATCGACGAGGACGATGTCGATACGGTCTACGGGTTGCTCACCAAACTGCTTGGCCGTGTCCCGATTGTCGGCGCTTCGGCGGTCACCCGTGGACTGCGTCTGACCGCAGTGGATTCGGCTGGCAGGCGCAAAAAGGTCTCAACAATCGTCGTCGAACCGGCACACGTCGAGCCCGGCGAGGACACTGGTAAACAACAGCAAATCGGCGGTCAGCACGTCAATGACCGACATGACACGGCGCAGGACGGCCATCCATCCCGGGACGGACAGGACAACACCGCCAACCGCCACGAGCAAGGAGCAGCATGAGCGAAAGCGATACCAGTACCGGACACGAACCGGCCCAACACGAGCCCGTCAAGGGTCACGACGTCTACCGGTCGGGATTCGTCGCGGTCGTGGGACGGCCGAATGTCGGCAAATCCACGTTGATGAACGCTTTGGTCGGCACACAGATTGCCATTGCCTCATCAAGGCCGGAAACGACCCGAAAAGCAATACGCGGCATCGTCACAACCGATAACGCCCAGCTGGTGTTGGTCGATACGCCTGGTATCCACCGCCCGCGGACTTTGCTCGGTCAGCGGCTCAATGATGTCGTTGAGGAATCCCTCGCCGATGTCGACGAAATCGCGTTCCTGCTTCCCGCCGACCAGGAAATCGGTCCGGGTGACAAACGTATTCTCAGCCGGTTGCGTTCTCAATTCGCCAAGAAACGCGATGACGGCAGCTTCGCATGGAAGATTCCGCTGATTGCGATCGTCACGAAAATCGATGAGCTCAATCGTCAGGAGCTGATTGAGAAACTCATCCAGGTTAATGAATTCGCCGATTTTACGGATATCGTCCCCGTCAGCGCCCTTGAGCACGACAACGTGTCTGAAGTGCGGGACGTCTTGATCGAGAACATGCCCGAAGGCCCGCAAATGTACCCGGCGGAACAGCTGACCGAGGAAAAGCCCGAATCAACCATCGCCGAACTTGTGCGTTGGGCTTTCCTTGAGGAGCTTGACGACGAACTGCCCCATTCGCTCGCGGTCGTCGTGGATAGCATCGAGTACCCCGACCCCGATGACCCCGAGGGCGACGGCAAAGCCCATGTTCTGGTTTCGATTTATGTCGAACGCGACTCGCAGAAGCCGATAATCATTGGTCATAAGGCCGAGCATCTGGTCAAGGTGCGCAAGAAACTGCGTACGCCAGTCAATCGTATCGTCGGGCAGAAGGCGAAACTCGACCTGCATGTCAAGGTCGCCAAGGACTGGCAGTCCGACCCGAAGAAGCTTGAACGACTTGGATTCTGATCCGAACTCCCAGTCGAGTCCCGGATCCGCCTGCACGTGCTCACGGCAAGAGGTCTTAAAGATCCTGCCGTGAGCGCGAAGTCAAGCGCCGAACGCGTATAACAATGATGATGGCCCGGCCCCCATAGTGGGGGGACCGGGCCATCATCATAACCGTCTTAAGGCTGCTCTTACTTACTGCTGCTTGCGCTTAGTGTACATCTGCGTGTTGAGCAGGGTCGCATACCGCTTGATGACCTTCGGGCGGATCACCTTCATCGAAGCGGTGAGCAGGCCGTTCTCCTGGGTGAATTCCTCGGGCAGGATAATGAACTTGCGTACGGATTCAGCGCGGGAGACGCCTTCGTTGGCCAGATCGACATATTTCTGAACTTCGGCGCGGACCACAGCGTTTCCGGCCGCCTCCTGCATCGACATGTCGGCGTTGAGCCCCTTGGATTTGAGCCAAGGACGCAGGGAATCCTCGTCAAGCGTGATAAGCGCCGAAATGAACGGACGCTTGTCGCCGAGCACCAGGGCCTGCGAAACAAATTCGCACCGCTGGATAGTTTCCTCGATCGGGCCGGGAGAGACGTTCTTGCCGCCGGCGGTGATAATCAGGTCCTTCTTGCGGCCGATGATGTACAGGAATCCATTGTCGTCGAGATGACCCAAATCGCCGGTCGCATACCAACCATCCTGGGTGAAGGACGTTTCCGTCGCTTCCTCGTTCTTGTGATAGGCGTGGAACACCGATGCGCCCTTGACCTGAATCTCATTGTCGTCAGCGAGACGAATTGAGAAGCCCGGGAACGGGATACCAACGGAACCTTCATGGAACGGAACACCCAACGGATTGAATGCGCAGGGGGCGGTGGTTTCGGTCAGACCATAGCCTTCATACACGGGGATGCCGGCGCCGCGGAAGAAGGCGAGCAAATCCGGATCCAGCGGGGCGCCGCCGGTGACAATCCACTTGGCGCGGCCGCCGAGCACCTCTCGCAAGGACTTGTACACCAGCGGGTCGTAGGCAGCACGCTCCACGCGCGTGAGCGTCGAAGCCTTGCCTTGGTCACTGATCTCCTTCATGAACTTCTGCGCGGTGACCACTGAAGCTGCGAACATGACACCCTTAGCGCCATGACCAGCCTTCTGCGAAGCGGCGTTGTAGATCTTCTCGAGGACACGCGGCACCACGATCATCACCGACGGACGGGAAACCTGCAAATCGCCGATCATGGTCTTGATGCCTTCGGCGATGTAGATATGCAGCTGGCTCGCCACGCAGATGTAGTTGATTGCACGGGCGAAGGAATGCGCCTGCGGAAGGAACAACAGAATCGTGTTCTTTTCGTCGTGCAACAGGTCAGGCATGTAGTCCGGCAGGTTGAGCGCGGTCGCGCAATAATCCTCATGCGTCATCTCCACGCCCTTCGGCGCGGCGGTCGAACCGGACGTATACACGATTGAGCACAGATCGGTTTTCTTCACCGAATCGATGCGGGCGTCAAGCTCCTCGTCGCTGACCGCGTCCGCATACGCCTGCAGCTCGTACAGGCCGCCGGTTTCGAAGCAGAAGACCTGCTCGAGCGTGGGGCATTCCTCCATCGCGCCGTCAGCCTTGTCTCGCATGTCAGTGGTCTGTACGACCAAGAAGCGTGCATCGGAATTATCCACGATATTGCGGATCTGCTCCGCAGAATCAGTGTCATAGATGGTGGCCAACACGCCGCCGCACGCCATCACTGCCGCGTCGAACACATCCCACTCATAAGAGGTGCGGCACATGAACGCGACGCCGTCGCCCTTCTTCAGCCCATAATGCATGAGGCCCTTGGCCGTCACACGCACCTCGTGAAGGAATTCGTTGGCGGTTTTCGTCGTCCATTCGCCGTTGACCTTGAATGTGTACAGCGGCTTGTCGCCCATGCGCTTGGCGCGGTCGGCGTAGATGTCGTAGATGCTCCAACCGTCGTCCAGCGGGGGATTGCCGGCGGTGGAGGCTGTCAGGCAACCCGTCTTCTGATCGATGAACGTGGTTGTGGGATACCCTGGCCCCCATTCTGCGCTATTGGGCAGATTGACCGGCATATCCGCGACTTCGATGTCCTGCGGATCGATGTAGTCAGGATCGCCCGGCTGGTCGTCGCTGACCGGATGGGTGAAATCCCCGCCAAGGCGCAGCGCCTTACGGGTGACTCTCATCGTTTGGTCCTTGATGGAATTGAGTAGGGACACGTCTCGCTCCTTGGCATTCACTTCAGCTATCAACCTTGTCATGATAGTCGAAAAAATCCCCTCCGTCACCTTACGGTCGCGTAGCTGAGGCGGTCGCGGGACCGGCAGACGGAAGGCCGGGCATCGACACCGGAGAAATGGGGTAGACTGTGCCCGTACCCCACGTACGCAATAGTAATGAAGCTAGAAAGGGCTGCTATGGCTGAACAACCAGAAGCCGGCGTGCAGTTCGGTGTCTTCAACGAGACGACCGAGCATGAACGGCGTGTGGCACTGACGCCTGACATTGTCGCAAGGCTGCGCAAAAAAGGCGTCGGATGTCTGATCGAACAGGGAGCGGGACTTGCCGCGCAATATACGGATGCCGATTACGAACGTGCCGGCGCTCGCGTGTGCGATCGGCAAACGGTGCTTGCCACGTGTGACGCCTTCGGATTCGTATCCCGGCCGGATGCCACGCTGGTTACCGCGATGCGTCCGGGGCAATGGGTTATCGGTATGCTCGGATCCTTCACCGATGACGCGTATATCGCGTCTCTTGCGCAGGCCGGACTGACCGCCGTCGCCATCGAACGCCTGCCCAGGCAGCTGAGTGCGGCGCAATCCATGGATGAGATGACCTCGCAGAATTCTGTCATGGGCTACAAGGCGGCACTCGTCGCGGCGAACGCCTATCAGTCCTTCCTGCCTATGATGACGACCGCCGCAGGCACGATCCGCCCCGCGAAGGTCCTCGTGCTGGGCGCCGGCATCGCCGGACTCCAGGCGATTGGCACCGCCCGTCGACTCGGCGCGGTCGTCACTGCGTATGATGTCCGTCCGGCATCGAAAGGCGAAGTCGAGTCCTTGGGCGCGAAATTCCTCGATCTCGGCCTTGATTTCTCGGCCGGTCAAGGGCAAGGCGGCTACGCACGTCAGCTCACCAAGGAGGAACAGGCGGCGCAGCAGGCTGCGGTTGATGAGAAGGCCGCCCAGTTCGATATCGTGATCACCACCGCGAAGGTTCCCGGCCGCAAGCCGCCGATGCTGCTCACGGCGGCCGGCGTCAAGGCGTTGCATCGTGGAGCGGTTATCGTCGATTGCGCTGCGAGCGACCTCGGCGGCAATGTCGAAGGCTCTGTGGTCGGCACGCAAGTCACCGAAGGCGGTGTCACCATCATCGGAGCACCGTATCTGGCATCTGATGTCTCCAACACAGCTTCGAACCTGCTGTCGCGCAATGTTGCTGACGTGCTGTCCCACTTCGTGCGCGACGGCCGTCTGAGAACCGTCGCCGGGGACGAGTTGGACGACGCCCTTGTGGTCGCCGGGCTCGAAGCATCCGCAACCGAAGAATCCGGAAAGAAAGGGGAGTGACCCATGGATCCGCTTGTTGTATCCATCACGTTGTTCGTCCTGGCGTTGCTCATCGGCGTCGAAGTCATCGGCAAAGTGCCGGCGACGCTGCACACGCCGCTGATGTCAGGCGCCAATTCGATTCATGGCATCGTGATTGTAGGCGTGGTCATCGTCGCTGCGCAGGCGAATTCGCCGCTTGCATACGTGTTCGTGTTCCTCGCCGCGGTGCTGGGCACGATGAACGTCGTCGGCGGATATGTGGTCACCGATCGCATGCTTGAGATGTTCAAGAGCTCCAAACCCGCGAAATCCGCGGATGATTCCGACGCTGACGAGGAGGCCGGCAAGTGAACGCCATCGATACCGTAGCCTGGTTCGTATATCTGCTCTCGGCCGTAATGTTCGTCATCGGCCTGCACTTCATGAATTCACCGAAAACCGCCCGTCGCGGCAACCAGATCTCCGCCGTCGGCATGGTGATCGCCGTAATCATGGCTTTCGTACACTTGTTCGTCACCGGATACCGTTCTAATATCGCGATCATCCTGTTGCTGCTGGGCATTGCAATCGGCGCGGTCGCCGGTGTCGTCAGCGCGAAAAAGGTGAAAATGACCGACATGCCGCAGCTGGTGTCGATTTTCAACACCGTCGGTGGCGGAGCAGCCGCACTGGTCGCGCTCAACGATATTCTCACCCCCGCCAAGGCGCCCGGGCTGGTGGTGCTGATCACCGCCGGGCTTGGCGTGGTCATCGGCTCGGTCACCTTCACCGGTTCGTTGGTCGCGGCAGGCAAGTTGCAAGGCGTGAAGTTCCTGCGCAAGCTGACATTGCCCGGCAAAGGCTTCCTCAACCTGCTGTTCATCGTGCTGACCATCGCGTCCTTCGTGATGCTGTGCGTGCAGCCTGGGCAACGCCTGCTGTGGGCGGTGCTCACCACGGTGTTCGCACTGGTGTACGGTCTGGTCTTTGTCATCCCGATCGGTGGCGCCGACATGCCGGTGGTCATCTCCGTGCTCAACGCGTGCACGGGTACCGCTGTAGCGATGAGTGGCTTGGCCATTGACAACGTCGCGCTCATCGTCGCCGGCGCCCTCGTGGGTGCCGCCGGCGTGACCCTATCAATCCTGATGGCTCAGGCGATGAACAGGCCGCTGCACAGCGTGCTCGCCGGCGGATTCGGAGGCGCTTCGAACGCCTCCGCCAACGACGACGGCCCCGAAGGCACCATGAAAGAGACCACGGCGGACGATGTCGCCGTTCAGCTCGTGTATGCGCAGAAGGTCATCTTCGTCCCCGGCTTCGGTCTCGCCCAGGCGCAGGCCCAACGCGAGCTCGCAGACCTCGGGGAGCTGCTCAAGGAGCATGGCGTGGAAGTGTCTTACGCTATTCACCCGGTCGCCGGCCGTATGCCGGGACATATGAACGTGCTGCTCGCCGAGGCGAACGTCCCATATGACGAACTGGTGGACCTTGATGACATCAATCCGCAGTTCCCATCCGCCAATGTGGCTCTGGTCGTCGGCGCAAACGACGTGACCAATCCTGCGGCCCGACGTCCCGGCACTCCGGTTTCGGGCATGCCGATCCTCGACGTAGACCAGGCGCAGCATGTGGTGGTCATGAAGCGCGGACGAGGACGCGGTTACGCTGGCATCGAGAACGAGTTGTATTTCGAGGACAACACGCAGATGCTGTTCGGCGACGCGAAGGCTGGGCTGCAAGCGGTGATCGCAGCGGTCAAGGAGTTGTTGGCATGATGCGCCAGCGCGCATGATGACCGACCTTGGATTGCCGCAAACGGGTCTGTATCGCCTTTCAACGGGCGGATTCAGACCCGTTTCTGTTGTCTGTTTTCCCGGATACGTCCGAAAATGCGACCATGATGTGGACATCCAGGACGGTCGCATGCCGCAGGTTGCTAGCATCGCATAGCGAAGCGTCAAGCCGTCAATCCACTGGAACAAGACCGTCGCCGTGTATACGTGTATCGCGGGCACGGGGTGCGACAGTGTGACGGCAACAGAACGACGATGCTGGCCAAAAGCCGGTTCGTGTGTGTGATATGGCGGTGTCGGCAAGCCCGTTCAAACGGCGGGCATGCGGCACCGCCTTTCCTTTGCCCGCATCATTGCCGACAGCAATCGACCGAATCCGTGCGCACCAACGCGGCAGAACGCATGTGAACAAGCAAGCGGACGGGGAAAACACGGGGAGGCAGCGAGGCGATTCCTGCGGTTACGCCAGACTCAATCCCTCATCAACCGTGGACTGCACCATTCGCCAGTACGTATCGGGGTCTTTCACCGACGACAACGTGTGTCCGGCTCCGGCCACGCTGAGCATCTGGCAATGCCGCCCATGGTACGCGCTGACGATTCTGTCCATGAATTCATGCGGCACCAGTTGATCCGCAGTCCCATGCACGCACAGCATCGGCACCCGAATACGCCCTGCCGCACGTACACAATCCCCATCAGCCAGCCAAAATCCCGCATGCATACGGCAAATCATGCTCATGACGCCGAGCATGGGCAACCCGACAACCCGCGGCAACCGCATCATCGACCTCGCTGCAAAACGCATCTCGGAATTGGCGCTCGAATATCCGCTGTCCTCGATCACGGCCTTCACTTGCGCCGGAAGATCCGGCTCCGCCGCGGCGAGCATCACAGCCGCGGCACCCATGGAATTGCCATGCAAGATGATTCGTGCTTGACTGTCTGCTCTGACCACAAGATTGATCCAGCGCATCACATCGCGGCGATCGAGATACCCCATGCCGACATATCTGCCTTGGCTGCGCTCATGTGCACGCAGGGCGGGCAGGAGCACGGTGCATCCCATGCGCGCATACCGCAACGCGTATCTCGCCATCTCTTGCGGTTCACCGCAAAACCCATGGAGGCATATCGCATACACATGCGGCTTCGGGGCGATGCAGTCGGGATCCAACACCCAGGCGCGCAAACGCAGCCCGTCCTCACTGTACGTGGTCAATGACTGCCGCGTCGCTTGGAACCACCGTACCGCGTCACGCTGTTCATCGTTGTCTTGGAGCTTGAGCTGCTCGCCGATCGCTTCAACCGCATGGTCGTTGTGTTTGACGAACAAGGGGGAGTGCACATCGCAAGCGGCTCGGAACACCGTCTCCCCGAGGGCGAACAGACCGGTGCCGACGATGGATGTCGTGACGGCCGCGCCGATGCCGATATGCTCAATCGTTGACTTGTTGGTCGCGGACATATTGACTCCGATCCTTGCCTATGTACTATGTTCATTCTACGCAAATCACGGCAATGGCGCGTAAGGCTGTACGGGCGCCCAGGGTCTCGTGTCCACGGATCGTTTTCCTCGTCCATGAACTCGTGTATAGTAAAAGAGTTGCTTTGGCGACTTGTTCGCCACGCTTTGGCGAGGGAGGCACGCGCCTCCGTTATCGACTCGGCTGATGGCACGGCACCTTCCGGTGTCCGGGAATCGGCGCGTCGGCGCGCCGAAACAACACCGGACCGGGAACAATCCAGGTCTTGGAACCCAACATGAAGGAGAGCCATATGGCAACCAACACCATCAGCCTCGAAGGCGAAGTCCGCGACCAGTTCGGCAAGGGCGTTGCCCGCCGTCTGCGCGTAGCCAACAAGATCCCTGCGACCATCTACGCCGGCGGCAACCAGCCTGTGTTCGTCACCCTCCCGATGAAGGAGACCACGCTGGCACTGCGTCACACCAACGCCCTGTTCACCATCAACTTCGGCGGCGACTCCAAGATCGCAGTCGTCAAGGACGTCCAGCGCAACCCTGTCAAGCGTATCGTCGAGCATGTTGACTTCTACGAGGTCAAGGCCGGCGAAAAGATCGACGTCGAGGTCCCGGTCTTCGTCGAAGGCACCCCGAAGGGCGCTGCGGTCGCGTTCGTTGACATCCAGGAGCTCAAGGTGCGTGCAGACGTGTCCAACCTGCCTGAGCGCATCGTCATTAACGTTGACGGCATGACCGACGGCACCAAGGTCTTCGCCAAGGACGTTGAGCTGCCGGAAGGCGCTGAGCTCGACATCGACGATCCGGAAGAGTCCGTGGTCACCGTCGAAGTGCCTGAGGACGCCACTGAGTCCACCGCCGAGACCACTGACGCTGCTGCCGCTCCGGCCGCCGACGCCGCCGACGCTCCGGCCGCTGACGCTGCTGCAGACAACAAGTGACCCGTCGCCGGGCGCTATAGCTGATACGCAGAGCCCGGCAGCAAATCATGGACAGGGACCCCGCCATCGTGCGGGGTCCCGCCATAATCGGCTCTTTCATAATGTGAACCTCTTCACACATTCGTCCCAGACCTGTGCGAGAGTACTCCTTAGAGCCGGTGCCACAAGTACCAGCGCAACATACGCAATACCGTGATAACGGTTGATTCAAGAAGAAGTTATTATGACTGAACAATCACATCATGATCCCGCGCAACTCAACAAGCTCGCCGACGAATTCACCGTCCTGCCCAACGATCACCCGGCTTCGGACGCCAAGCGTCAGGAGCTGATCGACAAGCCGGCTTTCGGTCAGATTTTCTCTGACAACATGGCTCATATGACGTGGACGGACGGCGAAGGCTGGTCCGATCGCCGTATCGAGCCGTATGGTCCGCTGAAGATGGATCCGGGCGCTTCGGTGCTGCACTACGCTCAGGAATGCTTCGAAGGTTTGAAGGCATATCATCACGCCGACGGTTCGATTTGGCTGTTCCGTCCGGATGCGAACGCCGAGCGTTTCCAGAACTCCGCCAAGCGTCTGTACCTGCCTGAGCTGCCGATCGACGATTTCCTCGGCTCTGTCGCGGCGCTGGTCCGTCGCGATGCCAACTGGGTGCCGACCCGCCGCGAGTACACCCTGTACATGCGTCCGTTCATGTTCGCTTCCGAGCCGTTCCTCGGTGTGCGTGCCCCGAAGGAAGTCGATTATTGCGTGATCGCATCCCCGTCCGGCCCTTACTTCCCGGGTGGTGTGAAGCCGGTCAGCATCTGGATCGAAGACAAGTGGTTCCGCGTCGGCCCTGGCGGCACGGGCTTCGCCAAGTGCGGCGGCAACTACGCCGCTTCGCTGCTCGGTGAGTACACAGGCATCAAGAACGGCTGCGAGCAGGTGTGCTTCGTGGATGCTGCGACAAAGACCTACCTCGAGGAGCTCGGTGGCATGAACATGTTCATCGTGCACAAGGACGGCCACCTCGAGACCCCGTCGCTGACGGGCAACATTCTGCCTGGCGTGACCCGTCGCTCGATCATCCAGCTCGCGCAGGATGACGGCCACGATGTGGTCGAGGGCATGATCAAGTTCGATCAGCTGGTCGAGGACATCAAGTCCGGCGAAGTCACCGAGGTGTTCGCCTGCGGTACCGCGGCGATCATCACGCCGATCGGACGCTTCAAGTCCAACGACATCGACGTGACCGTCGCCGACGGCGGTTCCGGCGAACTGACCATGAAGCTGCGCAACCAGCTGCTGGGCATTCAGCTTGGCGAGATTGAAGATCCGCACAACTGGATGTGGAAGGTCTGCTGAGACCAAGCGCATCAGCTGACTGAAACCCATACTGTTTCGGTCTTTCTGTAACAGGGCGATTCCCTTCGGGGAGTCGCCCTGTTACGGTATAGACAAAGAAGTCCGCGAACGTATCAGCCCGCGACCCATCCCGTGTCCCGCCGCTGCGACGCCACCGGCAACCAGGAGGCATGACCATGACTGTCACCGTCACACTCGAAAGCAATGGCTTCTTCCTCGGCATCGAATATGTGGCCGTGTTCTGTTGCGGTCTGCTTGGCGGGCTTGCCGCGGTACGCAAACATTACGACTTGTTCGCCATCGTGCTGACGACATGGCTGACGGCGTTGGGCGGGGGACTAGTGCGCGACGTTGTGCTTGGGGCGCTTCCTCCGGTCGGCATTTCGGACAGGAATATGGTGTTCACGACACTCGCCGCGGGGTTAATTGTCGCTGTGATTCATCCTGAAGTCGATAAGTTGAAATGGCCGATGCTCGTTCTTGACGCGCTTGCGCTTGGTTTGTTCGCCGTGAACGGCACGCAGAAGGCGCTGATGTACGGCACGAGCGGGATGACTGCCGTGTTTCTCGGTATGTTCACGGCTCTGGCAGGGGGTCTTATTCGTGACACGCTACTCAACGAAGTGCCGATGGTCGTCCGCGACCGCCACTGGTACGCCTTCCCCTCGTTGGTCGGATGCCTGTTGACCGTTCTGTCGTATCGTCTTGAAATGCATGCAATCATCACCTACGCCCAAGAGATCGCTTTCGATGTGGCCATTGTCGTGTTGGTCGTGCTCATGCGTGTCTTGTCCGTGAAGTTCGATATCAAGCTTCCGGGTGCCGTACCAAGGGAACACCCGGTCTCCATACCCGAAGCGATGCGTCACCCATATCATCATGGCGATGACGCGCAGCAGCAATAACATAGACTCAACACAGCGAATATCAGCCGCGCAACAAAAAGTGGTTTCTATGCGCAGACATCGCCGTTGCATAGTTCCAGTCGCATGATGATACCCTGATGGCTGCTGATGAGAAAGAAAACATAAGGGGTGCCCCGCGATCGATGCGGGACACCCCTCAGTTCGGAATCCGTGTTTCGGAAACCTCATCAGCGCTCACATAATGCAAGCGCTTGAAGGTCACAGTGCGTTAATAGCGCGAGCGAGACCGGACTTGCGGTTCGCGGCCTGGTTCTTGTGAATCACGCCTGCGCCGGCAGCCTTGTCGAGCTTCTGAGCTGCGAGCTTGTACGCTTCTTCAGCCTGAGCCTTGTCGCCAGCGGCGATGGCTTCACGGGTGCGACGAACGACGGTCTTCAGGCCGGACTTCACCGACACGTTGCGCTTGTGCGCCTTCTCATTAGTCAGGACGCGCTTCTTCTGCGACTTGATATTTGCCAATGTAACTCCAAACGACGGTTGCTATAAGGACATACAGGCGTTTATGATACCACGGGACCGGGATAACGCGCCGACAATGACGCGCGATAGCGCAACGCGGCGGAATCTTTTGCCGTGTGGAGCCGGTAGACTAGAACAATTGGAATGTCCCCGACATGCGGAGACGGGCGGCAACCGCCCACGACCGACAACCAACCGGCGCACAACGTACGGGAAAAGGAGAACGCTCAGTGATTGAACCGAAGAACAAACCCGGCTATACCGATCAGTCGCTGATCCGCAACTTCTGCATCATCGCGCATATCGACCACGGCAAATCCACCGTCGCCGACCGAATCCTCCAACTGTCCGGCATCGTCCCGCAACGTGAAATGCACGACCGTTTCCTCGACCGTATGGATATCGAGCAGGAACGCGGCATTACCATCAAGTCGCAGGCCGTCCGCGTGCCGTGGACCGTCGACGGCACGGAATACACCCTCGGCATGATCGACACACCCGGCCATGTGGATTTCACCTATGAGGTTTCGCGCGCTCTGGCGGCTTGTGAGGGCGCGGTGCTGCTGGTGGATGCCACGCAGGGCATCGAAGCGCAGACCTTGTCCAACCTTTATATGGCGATTGACCACGACTTGACCATCATCCCCGTACTCAACAAGATTGACTTGCCCAGCGCGGAACCCGACAAACACGCCGAGGAAATCGCTGGCCTCATCGGGTGCAAGCCCCAGGATGTGCTCAGGGTGTCCGGCAAGACCGGCGAAGGCGTCGCCGATCTGCTCGACACCATCGTCATGGACGTGCCCGCACCACATGGCGACCCCAAGGCGCCAGCCCGCGCACTCATCTTCGATTCCGTCTACGACTCCTACCGCGGCATCGTCACGTACATCCGTATGGTGGACGGCGAGCTGAAATCGCGCGAGAAGCTTCACATGATGGGCATCGGTATGACACACGACCCCATCGAAATCGGCGTCATCAGCCCAGACATGACGCCCACCAAGGCGCTGGGGGCAGGCGAGGTCGGATACGTCATCACCGGAGCCAAGGACGTCAGCCAATCGAAGGTCGGCGACACAATTACGTCCGCTCTCAAACCGGCGAGCGAACCATTGCCAGGCTACCGGGACCCCAAGCCGATGGTGTACGCCGGCCTGTTCCCAATCGACAACGCGCAATTCCCGGAATTGCGTGACGCACTTGACAAACTGAAACTCAACGACGCCGCGCTCGTTTATGAGCCCGAGACCTCGGTCGCCTTGGGATTCGGCTTCCGTTGCGGGTTCCTCGGCCTGCTGCATATGGAAATCGTCTGCGAGCGCTTGGAACGTGAATTCGGGCTTGATCTCATCTCAACCGCCCCGAGCGTGCCGTATGAGGTCACCGCCGAAGACGGCACAGTGCATCACGTCACGAATCCGAGCGAATTCCCCGAAGGCAAAATCAAGAAAATCGTCGAGCCCATGGTCGCCGCGGATATCATCACGCCGAAGGAGTTCATCGGGTCGGTGATGGATTTGTGCCAGGAGCATCGCGGGGAGATGGGCGATATGGAATATCTGAGCCCTGAGCGTGTTGAGATGCATTACCGTATTCCACTGGCCGAAATCGTGTTCGATTTCTTCGACCAGCTCAAGAGCCGCACCAAGGGCTATGCTTCGCTCGATTACCATGAGGACGGCGAACAGGCGGCTGATTTGGTCAAGGTCGATATCCTGATTCAGGGCGAGAAGGTCGATGCGTTCAGCGCCATCGTGCACCGGGACAAGGCGTATTCCTACGGCGTCATGATGACCAAGAAACTGCGCGAGCTTATTCCCCGCCAGCAGTTCGAAATCCCGATTCAGGCGGCAATCGGTTCGAGGATCATCGCGCGCGAGAATATCAGGGCTTTGCGCAAGGACGTGCTGGCAAAGTGCTATGGCGGCGACATCACGCGTAAGCGTAAGCTGCTGGAGAAGCAGAAAGCCGGCAAGAAGCGCATGAAGATGCTCGGCCACGTGGAAGTGCCGCAAGAGGCATTCATCGCGGCGCTTTCCACCGGTGAGGCTGGCAATGACCGCGATACGAAAGACAAGATCCGCGCTGCGCAGAAGGCGGATAACTGAGTAGACGGCAGGCCCGCAGACACGGCGGGCCTGGGGGAGCGCCGTCTGATTCGCCGTATGAGACGAATCGATCGACGGCATGATGTGGATTGTGGTATGGCATGACGTTCGAGGTGTACATCCACGTGCCTTTTTGTATGAGGCGCTGCGGATACTGTGATTTCAACACCTATACGGCTCGTGATTTAGGCGAAGGGGCGTCTCGCGGCAATTACGCGCGGATGGCGGTTCGCGAGATGGAGCTGGTGCGTGCGTGGCAGGCAGCGCATGACATCCGTGAGCAGAAGGCGGCTACGGTGTTTTTCGGCGGCGGCACGCCCACGATTCTTCCCGCCGCTGACTTGGTCGCCATGCTCGACGCGGTGCGTCGCATCTGGGGGATTGAGCCTGACGCGGAAATCACGACTGAGGCGAATCCGGACACTGTCGACGCCGACTATATCAAACGGCTTGCCGACGGAGGGTTCACGCGAATTTCGTTCGGCATGCAGTCCGCTGTGCCCCATGTGCTCGCTACCCTTGACCGACGGCATACCCCAGCGAATGTGGAGGCTGGCTTGCGGGCGGCCGATGCATGCGGGCTGCGTTCCAGTGTGGATCTGATTTATGGGGCGCCGGGGGAGAGCTTGGAGGATTGGCGCACATCCGTGCGGACGGCGATAGATCTTGGTGTGAACCATGTTTCCGCATATGCGCTGACCATCGCCCCACACACCAAGATGGGCCGGATGATCGCCGCCGGCGATCTTCCCCAACCCAGTGATGATGATGAGGCGGCGAAATACGAAATCGCCGATGAGGCTTTCGCCGACGCCGGGTTGCACTGGTATGAGATCAGCAATTGGGCGCGGCCTGGCTACGAGTCGCGTCACAACTTGGGGTATTGGCGTAACGTCGATTGGGCGGGTATAGGCCCCGGCGCACATTCGCATTACCGGTTGGACAGGGAAGCTGCCGGGGTGGCGAGCAGCAGCCTGGAAAGCGGGGCTGGCGACAATCCCAAGTCAAAGGATCTTGGTGCAGATGATGCGGTTGCGCGTCATGATGACGCCGGATTCCGCAAGACCGCGGCGGCCGCCCCCGGCACCTCAAGCATATCGGTGGCAACCGGTACCGTCGGCTTGCGCGCTTGGGACATTGCCCATCCACGCGCTTGGGCGCATGCGATCAACGCCGGCACCGTGCCATGGGGTGGCTGCGAAGGCATCACGGCCCAGGAAGACCGCGAGGAGACGCTCATGCTGGGGTTGCGCTTGCGAGAAGGCTTCGACACGTCGCGTTTCGCGGGCATCATTCCCGATGAAGCGTGGGTCTCTTTGCAATCCGAAGGGCTGATCACATTGGCGCCCGGTCCACGTGCCGGTCAAGGGTGCATCGCCGTGCCCACGCTACGCGGCCGGTTGTTGAACGACCTCATCATCGAACATCTGTTCGATTACCTGTGACGCGCCGATAGAAGGCGCAACTGCCGTATACCGCCCGGTGACACGGAAATCGAGACGCCATTCAGGCTTCGCCGGTGGCATGCTCAGAGAGCCCGTCCAGGGCATACCTCGCTGAACACGCAGCCTTCGCACACCGGCTGCTTGCGGCAATGGTTCTTGCCATGTTCGAGCAGCAGCCAGTGGTACCACCCGTAGACCCGGTAATCTGCGGGCAGGCCGGATTCGAAGAAGCGGCGGATTTGCCGGTCATCGCTGAACCTGTACCCCATGCGGTCAAGGAAGCGGCGCGTGTAGGCGTCGATGACGAACGACGGCTTGTGCAGCGCGAACACGAGCATCGCGTCCGCGGTTTCCGCACCGATACCCTTCAAACCCAGCAGTTCGCGCCGCAGCCGATGCTGGTCTGCTGTTCGCGCCTGTTCGATGTCGAAGCCATACCCGCGATACCATTCGGTGACGCCACGGATCGTCGCCGCCTTCGCCTTCATGAAACCGCACGGGCGAATCGTCTCCTGCAGCTGCTCGACAGGCATCGTCAGCACGGTGGAGGGCTCCGGTTTACCCCATGCGGTAAGCGCCTTCTCCACCTGCGTCCACGCCGTGTTCTGCACGAGGACGGCGCTGACCATGATTTCGTATGGCGTGCCCGGCCACCATCGCGGCTTGCCGTAGCCTTCGACCAGTCTGTCGTAGACCTGCTGCGCTGTCAACCGTTCCATGATCAATCCCGTCTCATCGCGTTATCACAAGCGCCGCCCGCAGTGATGCATTCGGCCCGCGCTGTGTTCACGGTGTTCAGCATATCGCTGAGCATATCGCTGAATCATTCCGGACGGTCACGGTGCCATGCAAGGATGGAACCGGCAATCATGGAGGTAACTGTGAACAAACACCGGATGCCGTCATCGTCGGATAACCACAAGTCGTTCCCCGCACATCCCACGAGCGCCCAAGCGCGGGCCCACACCCCATCCCGAAAGCCCGCCGCCATCGAAGTGCGCGGGGCACGCGTCCACAACCTGCGCAACATCAACGTAGACGTGCCGCTCGGCACGATCGTGGGCATCGCCGGCGTCTCCGGATCAGGCAAATCATCGCTCGCGCTCGGCGTGCTGTATGCGGAAGGTTCACGCCGCTACCTCGAATCCCTTTCCACCTACACGCGCCGGCGTATGACGCAGGCAGAACGGGCGGACGTGGACGACGTGCGCTACGTGCCCGCCGCGCTCGCATTGCACCAGCGTCCCGGCGTGCCCGGCATCCGCAGCACCTTCGGCACGATGAGCGAGCTGCTCAACAGCCTGCGTCTCATGTTTTCGCGCCTGGCAAGCCACCGGTGCCCCAACGGGCATTACGTCGAGCCCACTCTCGCCGTCGCCGCCATGCAACCGATCGTCTGCCCCAAATGCGGCGCGCAGGTCGAGGCGCCCGGGGCCGAGGACCTCGCCTTCAACAGTCGCGGCGCCTGCCCGACCTGCCAAGGCACCGGCATCGCGCACATCGTCGATGAATCCACCCTCGTGCCCGACCAGTCGAAGACCCTCGACGAAGGCGCCGTCGTCGTATGGGGCAGCCTCATCTGGTCGCTCATGACGGACGTGTGCCGTGAGATGGGCGTGCGCACCGACGTGCCGTTCCGCGATCTAACCGACCGTGAGAAAGACATCGTCTACCACGGGCCGATGGTCAAGAAGCACATCCATTACGTCAGCAAGAACGCGCAGCAGGACGGGGAGCTCGACTTCACCTACTACAGCGCCGTCAACACCGTCAAGAACGCGCTGTCCAAAGTCAAGGACGAGCGTGGCATGAAGCGCGTCGCCAAGTATTTAAAGGACGGCACGTGCCCCGATTGCAAGGGCACGCGTCTGAGCGAGGCGGCCCGGGCGCCGAGACTGCGGGGCATCGGGTTGGCGGACGCCACGGCGATGACGCTGAGCGATGCCATCGAGTGGGTCAAGGGCGTGCCGGATTCGCTGCCCGCCAAGATGCGCCCGATGGCAAAGAACATCGACGATTCGTTCCTCGACACGGCACGCCGCTTGATGGACCTGGGTCTGGGCTACCTGTCGCTCGACCGCGCAGGCTCCACATTGTCGACCGGCGAACGCCAGCGCGTGCAACTCGCCCGCGCCGTGCGCAACCGCACGACCGGGGTGCTGTACGTGCTGGACGAGCCGTCCATCGGCTTGCATCCCTACAATCTGCAGGGATTGGTGGGTGTGATGGACGATCTGGTTGCCGACGGCAATTCCGTAGTGCTGGTGGACCATGACACGCAGGTGCTGGGGCATGCCGATTGGATCGTCGAGATGGGGCCGGGCGCCGGTGCAGACGGCGGCAGGGTGATCGCGCAGGGCACGGTGCAAGACCTGGCGGGAGATGCCCGGTCGGTGATCGGCCCGTTCCTCGCGCGGCAAGTCGGATTCAGAGACGGGGAGCGTGCAGCGGCTGGCGGTGCAGACGTGGCGGCGGAACGCGTGCGCCCCGTGGTGCCCGAGGACATGGTGTTCGATCTGGGCACGATAGCCATGCGCACCCGCGCCATTCACACCGTGCATCCGTTGGACGTGCGCATACCCAAGGGCAGGCTCACCGTCGTGACCGGCGTGTCCGGGTCCGGCAAGACGACGATGGTGCTCGAAAGTCTGGTACCGGCACTCCAAGCGATCGCGGATGCAGCGGATCCGGCCGATGTGATGTTGCCCGCGCATGTGCAGAGCGTCTCGGCGCCGGGAATCCGGCATGCCAAGCTCATCGACGCCACGCCGATCGGCATCAACGTGCGTTCCACCGTCGCCACCTATGCGGGCATCCACGACGAGCTGCGCAAGGCGTTCGCGCGCACGGATGATGCGAAACGTCTGGGATTCAAGGCAGGGGACTTCTCATACAATACCGGAAGGCTGCGGTGTCCCACATGTGACGGCACTGGCCAGATTTCGCTCGATGTACAGTTCCTGCCCGATGTGCAGGTGGATTGCCCCGATTGCCATGGGTCGCGCTACGACAAGCAGGCCGATGCGATACGACGCCCGTTCGGCGGCGCAGCCAAGGACGGCGCAGTTGAATACAGCCTGCCGCAACTCATGCGCATGAGCGTGGATGAAGCGCTCGAAGCGTTCGATTCCGGCCGGGGGCTCAAGCTGTTGCGCCAGCGCCTGCAGACGCTGCATGACCTAGGTCTGGGCTATCTCACGATCGGCGAGCAGACGCCCGGACTATCCGGCGGCGAAGCGCAGCGTCTCAAGCTCGCCAGCGAGATGGGGCGCGCCCAGGACGATTGGCTGTTTGTATTCGACGAGCCGACGATCGGCCTGCATCCCAAGGACGTGCTCACGCTGCTGGACGTGTTCCAGACGCTCATCGACCACGGTGCCACCGTCATCGTCATCGAACACGACCTCGATGTGATGCGCAATGCCGACTGGATCATCGACATGGGTCCGCTCGGAGGTGTGCAAGGCGGTCGCATCGTTGCCCAAGGCACGCCCGACGACATCCGCCGCAACCCCGACAGCCTCACCGGTCGGTTCCTCTGAGACAGGGGCACGGCTGGCAAGGCATGGCTGGCAGCGAGCGATGCCGGCGAAGGCAGGTGAAAGCGGCCGGCCAGTCAGTCAGCGCTTGATCAGATATTTGGCTTCCGCAAAGGACTCGCGCACCATGTTGTTCAGAAGCATGTCACGCGGGGAGCCCGCCGCGATGCCGTACACATCCGTGTACCCCTGGTCATGGGCGATGTGCAGGGAGCGGAATACATGGAAGTCGTTGGTGACGATGCCGATGGATGGTTCGGACGCGGCGCTTCCGGCGCTGCCTGTGTTGCTGGCGCGGTCGATGATCATGCGGCTGTTGCGCAGGTTCTCCACAGTCGTGGTGGAATCAGGCTCCTCAATGATGCGCGACGCATCGATGCCGGCATCATGCTCAAGATAATCCGCCATTCCTCGCGCCTCCGCATACGGTTCATTGGGACCCTGCCCGCCCGAGACGATGCACGTCGTGTCAGGGTTTGCACGCAAGTATTCGGCGGCCCTGTCAAGGCGATAGCGCAGCACGAGGCTGGGGGAGCCTTGGTGGACTTGCGCGCCCAGCACGATGATGTAATCAAGGTTCCGATCGCCTTCGTCACGCATATGAGAAGCAATGGCGGCTTGCGACACGCCAAAACCGCACAGTGCAACGCATAGCACAATGCCGATGGGAATGCGCACCGCATTGGGCAGCGCACGCCACCAATGGAACCAGATCACCGCAGCCCACACGCCAAGGGCGAGCGCAAAAGCCACCCAGAACAGCCAGAATGACGTGCCGGTGTGCGTGTTGTAGACCGCACGGGCGTACCACAGGCTGGCGAGCGCGCCGATGCTCACAATCGCCGTCGCCACCTGACGCAGAGGGAAGTGAATGTGCGAAGCGGCTGGGTTGGTGGCGGTCGCGGCGGTGTCGTTGGCCTCGGCGTCAGTGGTGGCAGTCGTGGCTGTGTCGTTGGCGTATTCGCTGGTCGTGGCGGCGGCATCGGTTGAGGCGCCGGCTGCGGTGGTGGCGCTGGTGGTGTCGGTGTCGGAAACGGCTTCGGCAGCGCCACCTGTTGAATGAGAATCGTGTCGGTTGTCTTGCCGGTCCCCGGACTGGAGTTCATGCATCATGGATCGTCCTTCAACGGTTGTCTGCGGCGGATTACCCTTGGGCAGTCTTGCGTGCCGCGGGTCACGTTCTATGCGTAGCGTCAGCAGTGATGCAGCACATGCCGCCATGTGTATCGATTGTCGGCGAGCTTTCCCTGTTCCTCGCTTTCCATCGTATTTCATACCTTTTCGCTATCTCTTGTCATCTCCTTTCCCGTATCTCCTCTCTTTCTCCCCGCTTTCCCCTTTTTCGTCTCCTTGTCTCACTCTCGGCGTGTCGCACTTTGACTTCAAGTGCACTTGAAGTTCTACCGTGAAGTCATCGAAAGCAACCACGGCAGGATGCCAACCCCGAGGAGATGCACCGCATGGAACGCTGCGCTGCGGACTGCATGACGATATACAAGGAGACCTCATCATGGCGGATTCAGCATTGATCCACAAGCCACTGTCAACAACGGGGTGACGATTCCCAAACTCGCCGCGGAATACCTCGCACGCGGTGTCCAAACAAGCCCACAGGCGCATTTGTAGCAACCCAATGCAAACACAACTCAATCCACACAGGCCGAAGGGTAAGCATTCGGCCCTATTACCAAGGGGATGACAATGATCAAGCAAACGGCAGGACACGATCAGTTGGGCGATTTCTCGCCGAAGTTCGCCCATTACAACGACGATGTGCTCTTCGGCGAAGTGTGGAACGACCCCACGCTCTCGCCTAAGACGCGCAGCATCATCACAATCAGCACCCTCATCGGCAAAGGCATCACTGATTCCTCGCTCACATACCATCTTCAGACCGCCCGCACCAGCGGCGTGACCCGCGACGAAATGGCATCGATTCTTACGCATATCGCTTTCTACGCAGGCTGGCCGAACGCATGGGCGGCATTCTCGATGGCAAAGGAAGTGTATGTCTCCGATGTCACGCGTGACGAGGCAGAGCAGGACGAGCACGGCGGTTTCTTCGGCATGGGCGAACCGAACGACGGCTACGCGCAATATTTCACCGGACGTTCCTACCTCAAGCAGGTGAGCGCACCTGATGATCCACTCGTCATCCACAACGTGACATTCGAACCTGAATGCCGCAACAACTGGCACATTCACCATGCCGCGCGTGGCGGCGGGCAGATCCTCATCTGCGTCGATGGCGAAGGATGGTGCCAGCTCGAAGGCCAGCCTGCGAAGCGCATGCTTCCAGGCGATGTGGTGGAGGTGCCGGCAGGAGTGAAGCATTGGCATGGCGCCGCGAAGAACAGCTGGTTCTCTCATTTGGCGTTCATGCTGCCCGGCGAAGGCATGAGCAACGAATGGCTTGAGCCCGTCACCGACGCCGAATACGACGCACTCATGGCATGACGGGCGGTTCTGTCGACAGTTTGCGACCGGGATTGAACGGTTCAGACCAACAACACAAACGAGTCACATAACTCAGGTGATTCAAGAATCGAGGAACATATGAAGACTTTGGTGGTGTATTTCACTGAAAGCGGTTGCACACGCCGCGTGGCACAGACCATTGCAGAGGCGACTGGAGCCACGCTGTATGAACTCAAGGCGGCGCAACCATACACATCAGCGGACCTTGACTGGCGCAACCCGGAAAGCCGCGTCAACCGTGAGGCGAACGATCCCGCTACACGCCAGTCGGTGAAGCTTGCGGATACGTCCGTGCCGGACTGGGATTCTTACGACGTGGTGTTCATAGGCGCCCCGGTATGGTGGGGAGTCGCCGCATGGCCGATCGACGATTTTCTCACCTCCAACGATTTCACCGGCAAGAAGCTGGCAGCGTTCGTCGCCTCGGCAAGCTCCTCGTTCGGCAACGAATCCGATGTCAAAGACATGGCAAAAGGCGCCCAATGGCTGGGCGGCAAGCGCTTCCCATCCTCTGCATCCGATTCCGCCATCCGTTCCTGGCTCGAGTCCCTGGCGCTGTAGCGAGGCGATTCCCGCACCCGCAATGATTCCACACTGCTAACCTCCCTCTTCGGCGATCGATACGCCCTCCGTCGAAGTGGGAGGTTTGTGGTTTGGGAAACGTGTGTGTTCTCTTCCCATCGCGCTCGCGGTTGCCGATGGAACCTTGAGATTGCAGCTGTTGACTTACAACCAAGCGGTGCAATGCATCCTCAGCCAACGGGCATCCCTTGGTAGGGAGCGGCGCTTACCATAGGAAGGCAGCATAAAAAGAAGGAAGAAGGGACGCAGCATGGCATCGAAGAACACGAACCGGCACGATAACCGCGACGACGATGTCGATAACGATTTCGACGATGATACCAGGCACGGCAGGTCACAGCGGCATACGGGGCGGCGAGTCGCGGCCGTGATCGTCGCCGGCGCCTTCCTCGTCGCCGCGGTGGCCTCGGGCGGAATCCCGGAGCTCGAGCAGATCGCGCAATCGTGGGTGTCCTCGTCTCCGTCGGATTCGTCCGCCACCGCTGCGGCGACTTCCGACGCTCCGGCCGATGCCGGCAGCTCCGCAACCGCCTCCGACATCTCGTTCTGCACGGTCGGTGGCCTCGACCAGCATTACGACAAGCATGGCCGCGAGATGGGCTACGCCTCGCCCGAGGACTACGAGCAGGCCGCCGCGCAAGTGGTCGAGGCGCCCGACACGATGCACAAGCCCGAGTCGGAGGACGACGACACCGTGTACTACCAGCAGTCGGGCAATAACTTCGTGGTCGTGTCGGATCGCGGCTGCATCCGCACGTATTTCCGCCCCGACGACGGCATCGCCTACTACAACCGCCAGTAGTCGTCGCGCACCGACCGCGATTACTACTTCAAGGATCGCCGGTTCGACGTCACCGATTACTAATACTGACTGATCTGGCGCATCGGCGATTCACGCCTCGGATATGTGGCTGCATCACAAGGATTCCGTGCCGATCTGAATGTGGGGCTTGACTTTTTGAGGTCGCCGGTATATGGACAAACAACGATATTTGACCTGTCTGCGCTGTAACCTGTGAGGGCAGTGTATTGGGTCGCAGGCATTGTCCTGCCTAAAGAGAGGTGGTTTCGGTGACGTTCAAAGCTCCGCTAGATTTGACGGTTCATCGCCCGGAAGGCATGTATGACCCTTCCCAAGAACATGATGCCTGCGGTGTCGGCATGGTCACCACGTTGAACAAGCGTCCCGAACGCAAGATCGTCGATGACGCCATCGAGGTGTTGGTGAACCTCAATCATCGCGGTGCGGTCGGTGCTGAGGAGAACACCGGTGACGGCGCTGGTATCCTCATGGCGATGCCGGATGAGTTCATGCGTGCGACCGTCGGCGTGGAATTGCCTGAAGCCGGGCATTATGCCGCTGGCATCGCATTCTTGGACCGTGACATTGCTACCTCGGGTCAGCAGGAGCAAGCCATCGCCAAGATCGTCAACGAAGAAGGCCTCGAAGTCCTCGCATGGCGAATCGTGCCGACCAACCCTGATGGTCTTGGGTTGCAGGCCCTCGCCTCGATGCCTTCATTCAAGACCCTGGTCGTGGCCGATCCGGAAGGTAAGCTTGCGGGAATCGATCTCGATCGCAAGACCTTCCGCATCCGCAAACGCGTCGAGCATGAAGTCGGCATTTACTTCGCTTCCCTGTCGGCGCGCACAATCACCTACAAGGGCATGCTTACCACCATGCAGCTGACCGGGTTCTTCCCAGATCTGCTTGACGAGCGCATGAAGACGACTATCGCCATTGTGCATTCACGCTTCTCGACGAACACCTTCCCGAGCTGGCCGCTGGCCCAGCCGTTCCGTCTGATTGCACACAACGGCGAAATCAACACCATCCAGGGCAACCGTAACTGGCTGTCCGCCCGCGAAGGCAGGCTGAGCTCCGAGCTGCTCGGCGAATTCAAGCCGTTGCTTCCGATCGCGACCCCCGGATATTCGGATTCAGGCACCTTCGACGAGTGCTTGGAACTGCTGCATCTCGCCGGACGCAGCCTCCCGCACGCTCTGCTCATGATGCTCCCGCCGGCTTGGGAGAACGACGACACGCTCGACCCCGACGTCAAGGCGTTCTACGAGTACAACAACACACTGATTGAGCCTTGGGATGGCCCGGCGGATATCGTCTTCACGGACGGCACACTAGTCGGAGCCCAGCTCGATCGCAACGGATTCCGCCCCGGCCGCTGGCAGGTCACCGACGACGGCTATCTGGTTCTTGCATCCGAGGCTGGTGTGCTCCCGGAAATCAGCCAGGACCATATCGTGGCCAAAGGTCGTCTCGAGCCTGGAAAGATGTTCCTCGTCGACACCAAGGCAGGCCGCATCATCCCTGATGACGAAATCAAACATGAGCTTGCCTCGCAGCATCCGTACCGTAAATGGATCGAAGGCAACTCCGTCGAGATGAGCCAGCTGCCGGTACGCGAGCACGTCAGCCACTTCGGCCAGTCCGTCCAGCGTCGTCAACGCGCCTTTGGCTACACCGAAGAGGATTTGAAGCTGCTGCTCGCCCCTATGGCGAACACCGGCAAGGAACCACTCGGATCCATGGGCTCGGACACGCCGCCGGCTGTCCTGTCCAAGCGCAGCCGCATGCTGTTCGACTACTTCACCCAGAAATTCGCCCAGGTTACCAATCCTCCGCTGGATTGGGAGCGCGAGCGTATCGTCACCAGCCTCGAATCGGCGATTGGCCCTGAAGCGAATCTTCTGCAGGACACCGAACTGCATGCCAAGAAGATCCTCATCCCGCTGCCGGTCATCGATTCGGACCAGATGGCCCAGCTTAAGCGCCTTGACAAAGCCAAAATCCTCGGCGGGTTCTACAAGCCCTTCGTCGTCCGTGGCCTGTATCAGGTTGCAGGCGGCGGCAAGGCGCTGAAGGAGCGTCTCGACGAAATCTTCCAGGAGGTCGATGACGCCATCGAGCAAGGCAAGAACTTCATCGTGCTGTCCGACCGCGAATCCGACCACACGTGGGGTCCTATCCCGTCTCTTCTGCTGACGAGCGCCGTGCAACACCACTTGCTACGCAAGCATACGCGAACCCAGGTCTCGCTTGCCGTGGAAGCCGGCGACGTTCGTGAAATCCACCATGTCGCACTGCTCATCGCTTACGGTGCCGCATGCGTGAATCCATACCTCGCCTTCGAATCGGTCGAGGAGCTGGCACGCAACGGCTATCTCAAGGTCGATGCCCAGACGGCCGTCAAGAACCTCATGCATGCGCTGTCTACCGGCGTGCTCAAGATCATGAGCAAGATGGGTGTCTCCACGATCATGAGCTACCGAGGCGCGCAGCTGTTCGAAGCCGTCGGCCTGAACAAGGAAGTCATCGACGAATACTTCACCGGCACCACTTCGCGTGTCGGGGGAGCGGGACTTGATGAAATCGCCGAAGAAGTGGCAATCAGGCACCGTGTGGCGTACCCGAACCAGTGGACGAGCCGTCCCCACCGCAATCTGCGCACCGGCGGCGATTACAAGTGGCGTCGCACCGGTGAGGACCACCTCAACGACCCCGAGGCGATCTTCCTGCTTCAGCAGTCCACCCAGCGTGGTGATTACAACCTGTTCAAGAAGTACTCCGCGCATATCAACGACACTTCGAACCGTCTCATGACCCTGCGCGGACTCATGAAGTTCAAGCAGACCCGCAAACCGATTGACATCTCCGAGGTCGAACCCGCAAGCGAAATCGTCAAACGCTTCTCCACAGGCGCAATGAGCTACGGCTCCATCTCGCAGGAGGCGCATGAGACGCTTGCCATCGCGATGAACACCATTGGGGCGAGGTCGAACTCCGGTGAGGGTGGCGAATCCGACGACCGTATCAACGATCCGCTCCGGTACAGCCGCATCAAGCAGATCGCTTCCGCGCGCTTCGGCGTGACCAGCGATTATCTGGTGCACGCCACCGATCTGCAGATCAAGCTCGCGCAAGGTGCCAAGCCGGGCGAAGGCGGCCACTTGCCGGGTGCCAAGGTGCCGCCGTGGATTGCGAAGGTCCGTCATGCGACACCTGGTGTCGAGCTGATCTCCCCGCCGCCGCACCACGACATCTATTCCATCGAGGATCTCAAGCAGCTGATCAACGATGCAAAGATGGCGAATCCGAAGGCGCGTATCCATGTCAAGCTCGTCTCCGAATTCGGTGTCGGCACCATTGCAGCGGGTGTGGCCAAGTGCCATGCCGACGTAGTGCTGATTTCCGGCAGTGACGGCGGCACTGGCGCAGCTCCGCTCAACGCCATCAAGCACGCCGGCACACCGTGGGAGATCGGTCTTGCTGAGACGCAGCAGACACTCGTGCTCAACGGGTTGCGTTCCCGTATCGTCGTCCAGTGCGATGGCGAACTTAAAACCGGTCGTGACGTCGTCATCGCGGCGCTGCTCGGCGCTGAGGAATTCGGATTCGCAACCGCAGCCCTGATCACCGAAGGCTGCGTGATGATGCGCGCATGCCAAAAGAACACGTGCCCGCAAGGCATTGCCACGCAGGATCCGGAATTGCGTGCCCGATTCCGCGGCAAGCCGGAGTATGTGATCAACTTCTTCATGTACATCGCTCAGGAAGTGCGTGAGATCCTCGCGCAGCTCGGCTTCCGGACCCTTGAAGAGGCGGTCGGCCATGTCGAGTGCCTCGACCAGAATGACGCGGTCGCACGGTGGAAGTCCGACGGCATCGATCTGAGCAATGTGCTGATGCAGCCCGGTCCTGTTCCTGGAACGATCCTGCATCAGACCATCGAGCAGAACCACGAGCTGGAGAAGGCGTTGGACAACAAGCTCATCGAACTTGCCCAACCGGCGCTTGAGCACAAGGAACCTGTCCGCATCGAGATGCCGATCCGCAACGTGAACCGCACGCTCGGCACCATGGTCGGCTACGAAATCACCCGCCGTTATGGTGCCGAAGGCTTGCCCGACGACACCATCGACATGACCTTCCACGGTTCGGGCGGCCAGTCCATCGGCGCGTTTATCCCCCGCGGCGAGACTATCCGCGTCTATGGTGAGGTCAATGATTATGCGGGCAAGGGCCTGTCCGGCGGTCGCATGATCATCCGTCCGGAGCATGACATCACCTTCAATCCGCACACCAACGTGATTGCCGGAAATGTGACCGGTTTCGGCGCGACCTCAGGCGAGATGTTTGTTGCCGGACGTGCAGGCGAACGATTCGCCGTGCGTAACGGCGGTGCCACCTTCGTGGTCGAAGGCGTCGGCGACCATGGCTGCGAGTATATGACCGGCGGTGTCGTCGTGGTGCTCGGTTCCACGGGCCGCAACTTTGGCGCCGGCTTCTCCGGCGGCAACGCATACGTGCTCGATCTCGACATGGACCAGATCAACCCGGATGCACGTAAGAACGGCGCATTGCTGTTCGAATCGTTGGAAGGCGCCGACGAGGAGCTCGTCCACAGCTTGGTCAAGCGGCATGCCGAGGAAACCGGATCTGCGTTCGCCCAGAGCCTGCTGGACGACTGGGAGCACACCCGCACACGCATCACACATGTGACACCCAAGCACTACGTCGCCATGACCAAGGCGATGGAACAAGCCGAAAAGAACCACGTCGACTTCAACGCCCCCGGTGCGTGGGAGCACGTGTACGAGCAGGTCATGGAAGGAGCACACTGACATGGGAGATCCAAGAGGATTCCTGAAGGTCCGCACCCGTCGCGAGCTTGCTGAGCGCCCGGTCGAAGAACGCATCAAGGATTGGCTTGACGTTCACGCGGAAAGCGGTTTGCAGCCTTGGACCACACAGCAGGCTGCACGGTGCATGGATTGCGGCACGCCGTTCTGCATGAGTGGATGCCCGCTGGGCAACCTCATCCCGGAGTTCAACGATCTGGTTCGTCAGGAGAAGTGGGAGGACGCCTACAACCGGTTGTCTATGACCAACAACTTCCCCGAGGTCACCGGCAGAATCTGCCCGGCGCTGTGCGAGCAGGCATGCGTGCTCGGCATCCATCAGCCGCCGACCATGATCAAGAACGATGAGGAAACAATCATCGATCAGGCGTGGGCGCTCGATTATGTCAAGCCCATGCCACCTGAACGTCTGACCGATATGACCGTCGCGGTCGTCGGATCCGGCCCTTCGGGGTTGGCTTGCGCCCAACAGCTGACCCGTGCAGGCCATACGGTTGTCGTCTACGAGCGTGACGACGCAATCGGCGGACTCATGCGCTACGGCATCCCGAATTTCAAGTTGGACAAGCGTCTGCTGGATCGTCGTGTCAAGCAGATGCAAGCCGAAGGCACCCGGTTCCGCACCAACACCGAAATCGGCAAGGACATCAGCTGGGATGAGCTTCGTGACCGGTATGATGCCGTTGTGGTCGCCATCGGTTCGACCGTCCCGCGCGATATGAAACTGCCGGGCCGCGATCTTGACGGCATCCATTTCGCCATGGAGTTCCTGCCTGATGCGACCCGACGTGTCTACGGCGTGGATCCGGTGCATGACATCACCGCGAAGGACAAGCATGTCGTCGTCATCGGCGGCGGCGACACCGGTTCCGATTGCTTGGGAACCGCGATTCGTCAAGGTGCAAAGGATGTCACCGTCCTGCAGATCATGCCGAAGGAACCGTCTTCCAGACCGGATAACGCCCCGTGGCCGACGTACGCACGCACCTATCAGAAAACCTCTTCGATGGAAGAGGGCGGTACGTACTTGTACAACGTGGATTCCGTCGAGTTCGAAGACGCCGACGCCGACAAGGTGACCGTGGAGCACTCGGCGACCGCTTCTGCGTTCCTCGCCGATGATCATGGCCATGTGACCGGCTTGAAGATTGTGGACGTCGCCCCCGGCGAGAACGGGCCGTTCACCCGTCAGCCCGGCACTGAGCGTGTCATTCCAGCGGATCTGGTATTGATTTCCGTCGGATTCCTGCATCCTGACACCTCTTCGATCATGGAGCAGATGCCCGTCGAGCTGGACAAGCGCGGAAATGTCGCACGCAACAACGATTTCGCAACCTCTCAGGACGGCGTCTTCGTGTGCGGCGACGCCGGTCGTGGGCAGAGCCTTGTTGTCTGGGCGATTTCGGAAGGCCGAAGCTGCGCCGCTGCTGTCGACCGGTATCTCACCGGTTCCACCGAGTTGCCGGCGCCGATCGTACCGACCCAGCGGCCGATGATGTTGCCTCGTTGATCGGATTGACTGATGGCGGGCGGAACCGGGAGCAATGCACCCCCGGTTCCGCCCGCCATTCATGTTCAGGATCTACTTCAGCAGCACTGTGTTGGAGATGATATCCTTGCCAGACGAGTACACTAGTGACCGATAACCCAACAACGCGAAGGGAGCGAAATGCCGAACCGAGCAGAGCGTCGCGCAGCAGCGAAGCGCAGCAAGCAGAACAAAGGAGTGCCACAGCAGGTCGACGAGACACAGGGCGGCAATCGCAGAGGCATCGTTGATGAGTATGCTCTGCAAGAACGTTCTCGCCGTCTCGAGGAGCACGAGCAGGAAGGCGAATGGAAACCATCGTCCAACGTGCAGAAGGAACGGCATGAAGACGAGGACATCACCCTGAACAATCCGAAGGTGAGCCATACCCCGCATTCCGTCCGCCAGGTGTTCCGCATCATCACGTGGACGCTGATTCTGTTGTGCGCGGTGTCATTCCTGGTGATCATGTGGATTCCATCCGTGCCGATGTGGCTGATCATCACCATCGCTTCGGTGTTCGCCGTCGCGGTCATCAGTCTGTTCTTCGTCGCGGGCAACTCCAAGGACAATCCAAATCTCGACACGAACGGATGCGCGATCTGACTGACCGCCATATGTAATTGGCCAATCCGCGGCTGATCAAGGTTCCGGGCCGGCGTATGTCGTATACGCCGGCCCATGTTGTATACCCCCACGTACGCCCCGCAACTTCTGACCACATGTACCGCTGCGGCTTGTCCCGATCACGGCAATCATGGCACGATGCACTGTATGCGCTTGAGCTCAACGTGACGGCACAGCGCATCGACACAGGGACGGGGGTCTTATGTTCATATCGAAATCCACATCGAAGCCAACAATGCAGCTCTTTTCGGCGTTCGCCCGGATTGTCTGCATTCTCATCGCATGCTACGGTTTTATTCCGGCACAGGGTTCGCATTCGGATATTTCTGAAACTCCAAGCCCGGGCGGTCTGTCACCGCAGAACCCGGCCATCGTGTCGGTGATCGGAATCGCACCATGCCGGAGTAATACCGAAGCGGCGAGCCAGAACACGGTATCAACTCGCCTCACAACACATCAACCGGCTCCAGCTGGCCTAACCGCATCCACCACAAGCGGTGGTACTTCAGATCAATCCCCAGCGGGATTGTCAGTGACAACCTCGTCAGTGCAAATGTCCGATATCCGCAACAGCAATACGTCAAACTCCGGCGCCGCCCGCCAATGCCGTGCACGGATGGTGTTGCCGGTCGCCGACACTCGCATTTCCAAGGCTTTCGACCGTCCGTCCAAGCGCTGGGCCACGGGACACAGGGGAGTGGATATCACGGCAGAAACTGGCGCTGTCCTCATCGCACCCGATGATGGCGTCATCTCCTTCAACGGAACGGTCGCCGGCAAAGACGTGATCAGCATCAAACACGCCGACGGGCTGACATCCACATTCGAACCGGCGCACAGCGACTTGGAAACCGGAGCGCCGGTTTTCAGGGGTAAACCTTTTGGTGTCGCCGATGGATCGTCCGATCATTGTCTTGATTTCTGTGTCCATTGGGGCGTCATGGATGCGTACGACGACTATCTTGACCCGTCAACGTTGATTCTGCCCAGAACCATCGCACTCAAACCCGTACCGGTCGGCGATTGAAACCCTCGCGAGGGACATCGGATCAGACATCGCAGACATCACAGCCGTTACAGCAAACTTACCGCCATACCCACCCGGGCGAAAACGCTATGCCCGAACAATCACAACCCTGCATCGGCCAAGGTGACATACCCCGTATCGATGAGTTCGCTCTTGAGATTCGACGCACTCACCGCGATCAGCGATTGCGTGAGCGTAGGCACGGACTTGCCATTGACCGTAGTCTTGCTCACCGATTGCAATGCGGTCACATCCCCGCCGGACGCCAACTGCCGACTCACTTTCGCGATGCCTGTCGCCAGCTGTGCACGGTCTTCGAGGGCGGTCATCCATAACTTGCCGTTCACGATATCGGGAAGCATGTCGGTATATGCCCCGTATCCGGTCACAATCGGCCATTGAAGGGAGGCTTCCGAGGGCGTATCGTCCTGTCCCAAGCCAGCAGGGGATGGTACGGCCGACTTGGTGAGATCCTTGTGGCCGGCGAGATTGCCAACGATGCCAAGAATCGATATCGATGGGTTGATCTCAGCCGAAGACCCTTCATATCCGAGCGCGTCGAGTTCCTGCACAATCACCGATGCGATGTAGTCATTCATCGCGATGATCCCGTCGATATGGACCGGCTTCGTGGCGCCCTGAGGTTCGAGTCTGGAATCAAGCTCTTGCTTGACATCATTGTCGCTTGACGCCGTAAACGCCACGGAACTCCAGCTTGTCGCCGATGTGGACGCATTGAGGGTGTCGGAAGCGCTGACTACGGCTCCCGATTTGAAATACGGGCCAAGCACATTCCAGATGCCCTTGAACGCCTCTTTGGCGAAGGCCATGGATACAGACTGGTCTTCATCTTTGGCGGAACCGACAGGCAGAAAGACTTCGATGGTTTTTGGATTCGTGGCAGAGGCCGAATCGAGCTGCAGCTTGCTGACCAGCTGCTTCGCCTGGATTTCACCGATGCTCCGTGCGGTTGACATCTGTACGAATGCGTCGGGCGAAAACCCACCGATGTCGTTGGACAGCACGATGACATGCATGCCTGATTTCCGGGCGAGCGTCAATGCGCTGGTCATCCGCTGATCCGCTGCGACATCGGCGTCGTTGGATGATGATTCGGAATCCAGGGGATTGGTGACATAATCACCATATTGTGTCGTGGTGCTGTCCGTTGACGTGCAGGGCGCGACAATCAAGGTGGTCGCGCTGCCCGTCGAGGAATGTTTCGATGAGGCCTCAGCGGCCCGGGACACGACATAATCCTGGATGTCTTGGCTCTGCTTGTCGAGATTGCCGTCGGTATGCGTGCTGATCTGTTTGGCTGTAAATCCTTGTTCCACCAGCTCGCTTTTGATGCTCGGCACAAGTTTCGCCCACTTGTTCAGCGGGGTGTGCTGCGAGAGGGTGATGCCGTCTGACGGAGTGAAGATGGCCACCGACCCCAGCCCGGTGGTCGCGGTGCCTGTCGGCTGCTCATCGCCGCCCATGCCGCATGCGCCCGCCATGGACAGCAGGCCGATGCACGTGACAGACGCGACCAAAGCCTTCAACGTGCCGATGCGATGCGATCCCATATCAACCTTTCCGTCCGAACGTGCCCACGTATGGTATACCTTACCGGATACAGCAATGCCCGGGAACAAGATGTTCCCGGGCAATACCTCCACGAACGGCTCGGCGTTACTCAGCGAGCGCCCGAGACAGCTCGTCGTCGAGAGCGTCCATGAAGCCCTGGGTGTCAAGCCACGGCTGGTCAGGACCGACGAGCATGGCGAGATCCTTGGTCATACGGCCGGACTCCACGGTGTGGATAATCACATGCTCGAGTGTTTCGGCGAAATGCGCCACTTCAGGCGTGTTGTCCAGCTTGGCGCGGTGCTTGAGGCCACCGGTCCAGGCGAAGATGGAGGCAATCGGGTTGGTCGAGGTCTTCTCGCCCTTGAGCCAACGACGGTAATGCCGGGTTACCGTGCCGTGCGCCGCTTCGGCTTCGACGGTTTGGCCGTCCGGTGTCATGAGCACGGACGTCATGAGACCGAGCGAACCGAAGCCCTGGGCGACGCTGTCGGACTGGACATCGCCGTCATAGTTCTTGCACGCCCAGATGTACCCGCCATGCCACTTCAGCGAGCTCGCCACCATGTCATCGATGAGGCGATGTTCGTAGGTCAGGCCTTCCGCGGCGTACTGGTCCTTGAATTCGGTTTCGAAGACCTCGGCGAAGATATCCTTGAATTCGCCGTCGTACGCCTTGAGAATCGTATTCTTGGTGGACAGATACACCGGCAGGTGACGCTGCAGCCCGTAACGGAAGCATGCCCGCGCGAATCCGCGGATGGATTCGGCCACGTTGTACTGCACTTGCGCAACGCCGGCACCCGGGTAATCGAAGACCACATGCTCAATCGGCTCGCTGCCATCGTCCGGAGTGAAAGTCACCGTGAGACGTCCGGGGCGATCGACCTTGAAATCGGTCGCCTTGTACTGGTCGCCGAACGCATGACGGGCGACGACGATCGGCTTGGTCCAGCCGGGAACGAGCCTCGGGATGTTGGAAATCACAATCGGCTCGCGGAAGATGGTGCCGCCGAGGATGTTGCGGATGGTGCCGTTGGGGGACTTCCACATCTTCTTCAGACCGAATTCCTTGACCCTGGCCTCGTCCGGGGTGATGGTTGCGCATTTGACGCCAACATGTTCACGCTTGATGGCGTTGGCCGCGTCGATGGTCACCTGGTCGTCAGTGGCGTCCCTGTTCTTGATGCCCAAATCGTAGTATTCCAAGTCGATGTCGAGATAGGGGAGAATCAGACGATCCTTGATATCCTTCCAGATCACGCGGGTCATTTCGTCTCCGTCGAGCTCGACGACCTTGCCTTCGACCTTAATCTTGGCCATGAATTGCCCTCCTCACGGGGTTGTGAAGGTTATGCGATATCTAATTCATACCGCAAACCCATAACGAATGTGTGACCGCGTCCACGATGTTGGACACTTCCGCCGCTTGAGCCGCTTCGAACGCCCCGATGCTGCATCGGGCTTCAGCTGGTGGAAACTTGATGGCGTTCGTCACGAGTTCGCATTAGCCTTGAAACCATGTCTCAGGAAATTGAAATCGGTCTGGGCAAGAAGGCCCGGCTCGCATACTCTCTGGATGATGTCGCCATCGTCCCGTCCCGCCGTACGCGCGATCCGCAGGACGTCAGCACGGCATGGCAGATTGACGCCTACGAGTTCGACATACCGGTCATCGCCGCGCCGATGGATTCGGTAACGAGCCCGGAAACGGCCATCGAAATGGGTCGTCTCGGCGGACTCGGTGTCCTCGACCTCGAAGGCTTGTGGACGCGGTATGAAGATCCCAAGCCACTACTCGACGAAATCGCCACATTGCCGGAAGAGCAGGCGACCCGTCGCATGCAGGAAATCTATTCCGAGCCGATCAAGCCTGAGCTGATTACGCAACGCCTTCACGAGATCCGCAAGGCAGGCGTGACCGTCGCCGGCGCGTTGAGCCCGCAGCGTACGCAGGAACTGTATTCCACCGTGATCGAAGCCGGTGTGGATCTGTTCGTGATCCGCGGCACTGCGGTGTCGGCGGAACATGTGTCCACTGATCATGAGCCGCTCAATCTCAAGAAGTTCATTTACGACCTTGATGTCCCCGTCATCGTGGGAGGCGCCACGAATTACACCGCGGCACTGCATCTGATGCGCACTGGCGCCGCGGGTGTGCTCGTCGGCTTCGGCGGCGGCGCTGTCTCGGGAACGCTCAACACCATTGGTCTTCAAGCCCCTATGGCCACGGCCATCGCGGATATTGCCGAAGCAAGGCGCGACTACATGGACGAATCCGGCGGACGGTATGTCCAGCTCATCGCCGACGGCGGCATGGGCTCGTCGGGTAACTTCATCAAGGCTCTTGCACTCGGCGCCGACGCGGTGATGCTGGGTGCGCCGCTTGCCCGTGCGACCGAGGCCCCCGGTCATGGCATGCACTGGGGTTCCGAGGCGCGGCATCAGACGCTTCCGCGAGGCAAACGCACCAATGTCGGTACCGTCGCCCCGCTCAAGGAGATTCTGTATGGGCCCAGCCATCAGGCTGATGGTACGACCAATTTCATCGGTGCGCTTCGCCGTGCCATGGCGTCCACGGGTTATGTGGACGTGAAGAATTTCCAGCGTTGCTCGGTGGTCGTTACCTCCTCCGGTCGCTGACCGAGGCAAGTTATCCGCATATCCACAGATCCCGTCATGCCGGTTGACATGGCGGGATTTTTCTGTTCCCCTTGAATAGTCATCCGGCAACAGGCCGGCGAGCAATGAAGCCCGGAAGGGGGAACACCATATGAACGACAGCACCGAACTGTGGACATACCGGTACGAACGCAATCTGCCCAGAATGGAGGGCAATATCACTGTGGGCTCCTTTGGGGTCACGGTTCCCGTGCGTATCGTCGGCTTCTTTCCCGAAGCCCCCGACACGTACAGTGTGAAATTCTGTCAGGAATACGCATTCCTCGTCTACAACATGGCGTGCATGCTCGCAGACACCTATCGCGGCCGCGGCGTAACGCCCTTATTACGCAAACATCTGGCGCCTCAATGCATCGAACGTCTTGAATTCATGTGGCAGCTGGTTGGCTGCTATGACATCCTCAATCTCGAAGATGAGAAAAACGCGATGATCAAAATGGTTCCACCTATGCCGCAATGGATCCATTTCGCGCTGGTGACCAGTGAGCTCATGGAATGCACGGTTAACGTCAACATCGGCACCATTGTGTTCCATTCGATGCTTGTCTTCCGCCGCAAAGCAAGCCGGTGGATTTGCGACCTCGCGGACATTGGCTGACCAATCCCAGCGAACATCCATGTTCCAAGCAAGTCATAGGACTATAGTTGAACACATGCTGAAAGAATTTTCTGTTGATCCGGTCTATCAGACCACGGATGACGATACGGTCTACTCGCTCCTCGCGAAGCGTGCACAACGCGATCCGCAAGGAGCGATAGCTGAATGGCAGAGTGAACGCGACCGTGTATGGCATACGGCCAGCGCACAGGAGATGGATGACCGTGTCCGCGCGGTCGCCCGCGGTCTGTTGGGTATCGGCGTCAAGCACGGCAGCATGGTGGTCATCTACTCCGCCACCTGCTACGACTGGGCGATCGTGGACTTCGCATGCTCGGCGATCGGTGCGGTCACCGTACCGATTTACGAGACGGATTCCGCCAAGCAGGCGGCAGGCATTGTCCAGGATGTCAAGCCGATCATCGCATTCGCCGGCGATGAATCGCATGCCCATACGCTTGACGCCATCCGGCGTGACAGCCCTGACCTGACCTACGTGTTCAATTTCCAGACCGATGGGCTTAACGCCGTCGTTGATTTCGGGGAATCCGTCACCGATGACGAGCTCGCCCTCGCCATGAGCAAGGTCAAGGCCGACGACGTGTCGACCATTGTGTACACCTCAGGTTCGACGGGCAAGCCCAAAGGCGCCATGCTCACCAGCCGCAACTTCACCCACATCGTCTATGCTGGCTACGACGTGCTCGACGAGATGCTGTACCAGCCCAGCCGCCTGCTGCTGTTTCTGCCGCTTGCACACTGCTTCGCCAGGTACATCCAGTACACCGCGATCGGCGCCCAGGGCGTGGTTGGGTATATCCCTACCGCCAAGCATCTGCTCGCCGATCTGCGCAATTTTAAGCCAACGTATCTGCTCGGCGTGCCGCGCGTGTTCGAGAAGGTTTACAATGCGGCTTCGCAGAAGGCCGGCGCAGGCTTCCAGGGCCGCGTGTTCGCCAAGGCGTTCAAGCATTTCGCCCAATGGTCGAAGGATGAGAACGAGCACCAAGGCCGTCACACTTTGGGGGAGCGGATCCACCATCGTTTCTACATGGCCACGGTCGGCAAATCGATGCGCTCCGCACTCGGCCCGAACCTCAAGTATCTTGCCTGCGGCGGCGCGCCTATCAATGCCGACCTCGCCCATTTCTTCAACGGGATGGACGGCATTACCTTCATCCAGGGGTACGGCATGACGGAAACCGCAGCTCCGTGCGTAGTCAACTTCGAAGACGCGAACGAAGTAGGTTCGGTCGGCCGCCCCGGCCCCGGCATCGCCATCAGGACGCTGGACGACGGAGAAGTCGAAATAAAAGGCCCGAATGTGTTCAAAGGCTATTTCAAGCAGCCTGAACTCACCGCTGAAGTCCTTGAGCCCGACGGCTGGCTGCACAGCGGCGATATCGGATATATCAACGACCGCGGATTCCTGTTCATCACCGGCCGCAAGAAAGATATCATCATCACCGCGGGTGGTAAGAACATCAGTCCGGCACCGTTGGAAGACACGATCAACACCTGCCCGATCGTCTCGCACACCGTAGTGATCGGCGATGGACGGCCGTTCGTGGCGGCGCTCATCGCGCTCGACGAGGAGATGACCCGTGATTGGCTGAAGAACCAGGGTATGGATGCCGAGATGCCAATGGAACAAATCGCGAACAACGATGCTGTCAGGGCGTTCGTGCAGCAGTACATCGATCAGGCGAACAGCTCCGTCTCCCGTGCGGAATCGGTGCGCAAGTTCGCCATTCTTCCCGATGATTTCAGCCAGGACGCCGGCACGCTTACCCCGAGCATGAAAGTGGTGCGCAAGAAGGTCATCGAGCGTTACGACGATATCATCGAGCATGTCATCTACACGCCGAAAGGCCCGTCCGTACCGATTCCCGCGACCGTGAAACTGTTTGACAAGACCGCGGAAACGGTATCGCAGGTCTCTGAGACCGTCAGCCCGAAGGTTAAGCAAGCGATTGACCAGGCCAAGTCGAATATGGCCGAACTCCGCGCCAAGCGGCAGGGCGAAAACTCCGACGAGGAACTCGCTCAGGGCACGGATGCCGAGACCCAAGACAACAGCACTGAGAACACCAACGAGACAGAGGAGAAGTGACAATTGGCAATCCGAGAGATTCGAGTAATTCCCGACCCCATCCTGCGCACCCCGTGCGATGAGATCACCACAATCACGCCGGCGATCCGCCGTTTGGTGCAGGATCTGCTCGACACCGTCGACGATCCCGGTCGCGCCGGACTTTCAGCGAACCAGATCGGCGTGGGTCTGCGCGCCTTCTCATACAACATCGAAGGCAAGGTCGGCTATGTCCTCAACCCGGTAATCGAGGACAAGCAGGGCGAACAATACGGCGATGAAGGCTGCCTGTCCGTACCCGGCTTGTGGTACAAGACCCGTCGCGCCGATTACGCCCGGGTGCGCGGCATCGACCTCGACGGCAAAACCGTCGTGCTCGAAGGCAAGGGCATCATGGGAAGAATGCTGCAGCATGAGACAGACCACCTCGACGGCCATATCTATCTGGACCGGCTGGAGAAAAGCGAGCGCAGGGCCGCAATGAGGCAGTTGCGCGGCGAACGCTGATCTGACGGTTGGTTGTGTGATGGCACGGATCGGGAAATCCCCGGTCCGTGCTATTATTTTGCCCCGTGCGCCACATCGCTTCCATGCCAGTCGCGCGGCAGGGAGGCACCCATTGTCCAACCGGCGCATAATTCGCGTCATGTCCGCGACGCCCCGTGTCGGTCGGCCTGGTATCAGGTTGCACGCGGAGGCACATGGCCAGGCAATAACCGACAATGAAAGGTAGCAGTACCATGGCTCAGATCACTATGAGCGACATGCTGAAGGCCGGTCTCCATTTCGGCCATCAGACCCGCCGTTGGAATCCGAAGATGAAGCAGTACATCCTCATGGAGCGCAACGGCATCCACATCATCAATCTGTTCAAGTCCCTTGATCTGATTGACGTCGCCTACGACTTCATCAAGGAGACCGTTGCTCACAACGGCACGGTTCTCTTCGTGGGCACCAAGAAGCAGGCGCAGGAAGCCATCAAGAACCAGGCGACCCGCGTCGGTATGCCGTATGTCTCCGAGCGCTGGCTCGGCGGTATGCTTACCAACTTCCAGACCGTGTCCAAGCGCGTCGCCCGTCTCAAGGAACTCGAAGAGATGGACTTCACCGACGTGCGTGGTTCCGGCCTGACCAAGAAGGAACTGCTGCTGCTTGAGCGCGAGAAGGACAAGCTGGAGAAGCAGCTTGGCGGTATCCGCAACATGAACCGCACTCCTTCGGTGCTGTTCGTCGTGGACATCAACAAGGAAGCGCTGGCCGTCTCCGAAGCCCACAAGCTGGGCATCCCGGTGGTCGCCATCGTTGACACCAACACCGACCCGGATCTGGTTGATTACCCGATTCCGGCGAACGATGACGCGATCCGCGGCATCGAACTGCTCACCAGCCTGATGGCTGACGCCGTAGCCGACGGTCTGCTCGAGCGTTCCGGCAAGGCGGCCAAGGCCGATGACAAGTCCGAGCAGCCGATGGCTGCTTGGGAGAAGGAGCTCCTGACCAAGGACGCCCCGACTGCCGAGGCCGAAGAAGCCAAGAGCGAAGAGCCCAAGGCCTGATTCGCGGCATTTGTTATCCTAGGCGGCGGGAGACCAACCATCTCCCGCCGCTGGGTATCACTTCAAAATCAAGAGGAGACAACACATGGCAGCTATCACTGCAGCTCTGATCAAGCAGGTGCGTGAAGAAACCGGCGCCGGCATGATGGATGTGAAGAAGGCTCTTACCGAAGCCGAAGGCGATGTCGCCCGCGCCAAGGAAATCATCCGCGCAAAGGGCATCGCGGCAGCGGGTAAGCGCGAAGGCCGCAAGGCCCAGGAAGGCACCATCGCGTCTAAGGTCGTCAAGACCGCGGACGGCGAGGTCGGCTACGCTGTTGAGATCAATTCCGAGACCGATTTCGTGGCAAAGACCCCGAAGTTCGTCGAGTTCGCCGAGTCCGTGCTGGACGCAGCCATCGCCGCCGACGCGAACAACGTGGACGACGTGCTTGCAGCCAAGACCGCTGACGGCGATGTCAAGCTGGACATCGAACAGGCCGCCGCGCTCTTCGGCGAGCATGTCAAGGTCGGCCAGTTCGCCAAGATCGCTGGACCGCATGTCGAGATCTACGCGCATCGCAAGTCCGCCGAAATGCCGCCGTCCATCGTGGCCCTCATCGCCACTGACGAAGCCGGCGAAAAGGTCGCTCACGAGGCCGCGCTGCAGATTTCCGCGATGAGCCCACGCTGGCTCACCCGTGAGGACGTCGATCCGGCCGTTCTCGAGTCCGAGCGTCGTATCGCGACCGAGAAGACTTCGGATGAGCTCGCCGCCAAGGGCAAGCCGCAGGCAGTCATCGACAAGATTGCGCCGAAGATCGTCGAAGGCCGTCTCAACGCTTTCTATAAGGAAACGGTGCTTCTGGATCAGGATTACGTCAAGGATCCGTCCAAGACCGTCGGCAAGCTGTTCGACGAAGCCGGTGCGAAGGCAATAGCTTTCGCCCGTATCGAAGTCGGCAAGGGCGACGAAGAGGACTGAGCCTCTGACAGCCCGCCCCGTGCCATCACCTGAGGGGTCGGGGCTACGGACGCGAACCGGTACCCGCCGTAGTCAGTTTCAAGCAACTGGCCGCGGCGGGTTTTCCTATTTTGGCGGTTGCGATATCCCCAATGCGGTGATGCAACACCCGCGTGCGAGTCGATGTACGCCTGTCGTTCATCGACGCTACAGTGGTTAGGCGGCAATGATAAGACAGGCATAGAAAGGCCCAAATATGACTGGCACGGATAAGCCACGCAGGGTGTTGCTCAAGCTCTCAGGCGAAGCCTTCGGCGGGGGAGCAGTCGGCATTGATACGAAAGTGGTGCGGCGCATCGCCCAGGAAATCGTTCCCGCAGTACGTCAGGGTGTTCAGGTAGCCATCGTCACCGGCGGCGGCAACTTCTTCCGCGGAGCAGAACTTCAACAGGCCGGCATCGACCGCAGCCGCGGCGATTACATGGGCATGCTCGGCACCGTTATGAACTGCCTCGCATTGCAGGACTTCCTCGAGCAGGAAGGCCAAGCCACCCGTGTGCAGACGGCCATCGCCATGGGGCAGGTCGCCGAGCCGTATATCCCGCTCAAGGCCATCAGGCATCTGGAAAAGGGCCGCGTGGTGATTTTCGGCGCCGGCGCCGGCATGCCGTATTTCTCAACTGACACGGTTTCCATCCAGCGTTCCTTGGAAATCCATTGCGACGAGGTGCTGATGGGCAAGAACGGCGTCGACGGTGTCTATACCGCAGACCCGCGAAAAGTCGAAAACGCGCAGCGTTTCGCCACGCTCAGCTACAATCGCGCCCTTGTCGACAACCTCGCTGTCATGGACGCGTCCGCATTGTCCATGGCACGCGACAACCGCAAGCCGATCCGCGTATTCGGGCTCGAGGAGCCGGGCAATGTCACCAATGCCCTGCTCGGCGAACAGCTCGGCACGCTCGTGTCAACCGCCCAATCGACGCTCGTCGACTGAACATCAAGGGTCGTGCGCCGATTCGACGCCGCATGACGATACAATAAGAACAACCAGTCGTTCAACGACGAATCCGCCAAAGGAGATAGCATGGCCACAGTCATCGAACAAGCCAAGGAACAGATGGGCAAGTCCGTCGAAGCCACCAAGGAGAACTTCACCGGCATCCGTACCGGGCGCGCGAACCCGGCGCTGCTCAACGGCCTGACCGTCGAGTATTACGGCGTGCCTACGCCAATCAAGGCCGTCGCCACCATCGGCGTTCCAGAGCCGCGTACTCTGGCGGTCACTCCTTATGACGCCTCACAGGCGAACGCCGTCGAAAAGGCCATCCGCGACTCCGATCTCGGCGTCAGCCCCCGCAGGGAGGGCAGCGTCATCTACGCGACCATGCCCGAGCTGACCGAGGAACGCCGCAAGGAATATGTGAAGATCGCCAAGACCAAGGCCGAAGAGGGCAAGGTGGCGGTTCGTAACATCCGGCGCAAGGCCAAGGAAACCATCGACAAGTCCGTCAAGGACGGCGATATGGGCGAGGACGACGGCGATCGCCAGCTTAAAGAGCTTGACAAGATCACCAAGCAGTTCACGGACGAACTTGATTCTCTGCTGGAAACCAAGCAGAAGGAGATCATGGAGGTCTGAGGACCCCTACACGACGGGCCTCGATCATGCCGTGCACACGGATGTCGGGGCCCGTTTCCGATGGTGAGCCGATAAGGGATGATGATGGACAAACACGCAGAGCATGACGGTAACGCCGACGAAACGATAGAGGAAATCAACAAGAAGACGGGGCGTAACATGCCCCAGGCGATTGCCACGGCCGTCGTGCTGATCGCGATCATCATCGCATGCTTGGCGATCAGCATGGACGTGTTCATGGTGTTGCTCGTCGTCTTCATGATCCTGGCCTTGTGGGAGCTTCGAGTTGATTTCGCGATCGCCGGCATGCACATCCCTGTGGTGATGCTGTGGATTTGCTCAACGGTCACCCTGCTGGCAACCTACTATTCGCCTTGGCATGTGTCGACAATGGCCTTGTGCATCATGCTCTCAATCGTGCTCGTCGCACTGAGCGCCACCGCGAATTTCAGCTTCGGAGACCGGCTGAGCATGGAGGTTGAGCGGAAACTCGCGCAGACAAACGCCGGGGCACGGCTCGAATCCTCTTTCAATCACGGTTCCGCCACCATCCAGCACAGCCGGCTGACCAGTGTGGCGGTCTCCGTGTTCGCAGTGTTGTATATCCCGCTAATCGCTTCGTTCATCGCATTGTCGCTGACCTTCCACGGCCATGCTTTCGCCCATGCCATCATGATTGTGTTCCTGCCCGCGTTGAGCGATACCGGCGGCTTGTTCGCAGGCGCTTGGTTCGGCAAGCACAAACTGTCCCCGCGTATTTCACCCAAGAAGTCGGTGGAAGGGTTGCTCGGCTCGATTCTGTTCGCCATGGCTGGCGCGTTCGCTATCTTCGCATGCACCTACCCGTCTCTGTGGGCATCCCGCTGGTGGGTGCCGATCGTGGTCGGCATCCTCATGGGTATCGTGGGCACGTTCGGCGATTTGTGCGCATCCATGCTCAAGCGCGACATCGGCATCAAAGATATGGGCCATCTGCTCAAAGGTCACGGCGGGGTGATGGACCGCGTCGATTCCATTCTGCTGACCGCCCCGTTCATGATGGCGTTGCTGTATGTCACCGGCTTGTAACCTGATACGCCGGTCGGCATCATCAATGACAGCATTCCATGAGTACGCCCGCAATACAAGAAGCAAGCAACACAACTGACAGGAGCATGTATGGCTACGCACGATGACGGCGATGTGAACTCGGGTCAGACACCGGAAACCGGTATCACACCCGGAGGCACCACTGGCGCATTCCGCGATGTGCTCGCAAAGGACCATGCCCGGCGCGGCAAACCGCCAGTTCATCTGGTCGATATGAGCCCCGAGGAACGCGTGGCTGCGGCGAAGGCCATCGGCATGCCCAAATTCCGTGTCAAGCAGCTCGCCAACCACTATTTCGCGCATTTCGACGCGGATGTCGAATCATTCACCGATTTTCCGTCGAAACTCAGCGCCACCGCGCAGGAGGCGTTCTTCCCGGAACTCATCCATGAGGTCACGCACCAGAGCGCAGACGAGGGAACGACAATCAAGACGCTGTGGCGCTTGTTCGATGGGGCCATGATTGAATCCGTGCTCATGCGATACCCGAGTCGCACCACCTTGTGCATCTCAAGCCAGGTCGGTTGTGGGATGGGCTGCCCATTCTGCGCCACCGGTCAGCTCGGACTGACGCGCAACATGTCGACCGGCGAGATTCTCGAGCAGGTGCGCATCGCGGCGAAAACCGCTCGCGACGGCGGCATCACCGGCGGTCCATGCCGATTGAGCAATGTCGTGTTCATGGGCATGGGCGAGCCGATGGGCAACTACCGTTCCGTCATCAGCGCGGTCCGGCAGATCAGCGCGATGCCTCCGGAGGGGTTCGGCATCTCCGCACGCAACATCACCGTCTCAACGGTCGGCGTCGTGCCCGGCATTCGAAAACTCGCCCAAGAGGGGCTGCCTGTCCGTCTTGCGGTGTCGCTGCATGCCCCCAGCGACGAGCTGCGCGATGAACTCGTCCCGATGAACCGCAGGTTCAACACCACACAGGTGCTCGATGCCGCTCATGACTATTATCTGGCGACCAAACGCCGGGTGAGCATCGAATACGCACTGATGCGGGGAATCAACGACCAGGCGGAACATGCCCGACTACTCGCGAAACGATTGAATCACTACGGCGATGATTGGGCGCATGTCAACCCAATTCCGCTTAACCCTATCGAGGGATCGAAGTGGACCGCGTCCAAACCGGAAGACGAGCGCCAATTCCTTGACATCCTCCACCACGCAGGCATCACGGCGACCCTGCGGGACACCCGTGGGCAAGATATCGACGGCGCGTGCGGGCAGCTTTCAGCGAAATACAGGAAAACCGCTTGAGACGAACCGAATTCGGATTGCTCGCCCACTTCGTGAGACGAACCGCCGGATTGCTCTAGCCCAACGGCTATGGTGTGACGTGTAGGCAAGCTTCACCCTTCACACAAGGAGTCGCAAATGGCATTGGCGGTTCGCGTTATTCCGTGCCTCGACGTCGACGCAGGTCGTGTGGTCAAGGGCGTGCATTTCGAGAATCTCCGCGATGCAGGTGATCCAGTGGAACTTGCAGCCGAATATTACCGTCAGGGCGCAGATGAGCTCACCTTCCTCGATGTGACCGCCTCCACAGGGCATCGTCGCACCATGTTCGACGTCGTCAACAGGACGGCCCAGCAACTGTTCATCCCGCTTACCGTGGGTGGTGGAGTCCGTTCCGTCGACGATGTAGACCAGCTCTTGCGATGCGGCGCAGACAAAGTCAGTGTCAACACGGCCGCAATCAACAATCCGACGCTGATCAGCGATATCTCCCAGCGTTTCGGTAGCCAGGTCCTAGTGCTTTCTGTGGATGCGCGTCGCGAACGCGGCGAGCAGCACACGCAGTCCGGTTTCGAAGTGACGACCATGGGCGGCCGCCATTCCACCGGCATCGACGCGTTGTGGTGGGCCCGCCGGGCCCAGGAACTTGGAGCAGGCGAAGTACTGCTGAACTCAATGGATGCTGATGGAACCGAGAACGGATTCGATCTCGAGATGATCCGTGCGATGCGTTCGCAGGTCACCATACCGATTATCGCCAGCGGCGGTGCCGGCAAGGTGGAGGATTTCCCACCCGCCATCGAGGCCGGAGCCGATGCGGTCCTCGCAGCGTCAGTCTTCCATTACGGGAAGATGACGATTGGCGAAGTCAAAGCCGAGCTGCGCAAGGCCGGCTATACGGTTCGCTGACCCAACAGCATTCCGAGAATACGCTGAGACATCCGGATATGGCCATAACGCAATCAGGCCAGTCCACCATCCCGGAGTTTCTCTCATGTTTTCTTCAGTACCCGCTTTCCGCACCGGCGGAAGGGAAATCCCTCGCCGATGCTTGGCGACAATGACATCCCAACAACAAGCCAACAGACAGGGAGCGAAACCCATGGCATCGAATGGCAATGATCCACAGCCGCGATACGACAACAGCACCGTGCTCGATCCAAGGATCGCCGCAAGACTCAAACGCGACGACAAAGGACTTGTCGCCGCAGTCATCCAGCAATACGACACGCGTGAAGTGCTAATGGTCGGTTACATGAACGATGAGGCTCTCAGACGCACACTCACCACCGGGCGGGTGACGTTCTGGTCCCGCTCACGACAGGAATACTGGCGCAAAGGAGACACGTCCGGACATGTCCAGTATGTCAAGGCGCTGAATCTCGATTGTGACGGCGACGCCATCCTCGTCGAGGTCGATCAGGTCGGAGCGGCATGCCACACCGGCAAGAGGTCATGCTTCGAACAGGGCGGTCCGCTGCCGGTGGTCGTTGGATATCGCACAAAGGAGCAGGAACAGCAATGAGCACGTGCAGTGTAACCAACCTGAGATGGGGCGAAACCTGGCCGGACCGCCGCCAATTCCACGAGCTGGCCGACCAAGGGTACCGCGTCATTCCCATTGTGCGCAGGCTGCTCGCCGATTCACTGACACCCGTGGGATTCTACGAACGGCTCGCCGGTGGAGCAAGCGGCACGTTCATCCTGGAATCCGCGGAATACGGCGGATCGTGGAGCCGGTACAGCTTCATCGGTGTGCATTCCATGGCGCAATTGCGTTCCGACCACGGTCAAGCCAGCTGGTTGGGCACCGTGCCCAAAGGCATCCCTACGAGCGGCGATGTCGCCGAAGTCGCGCATGCCACTCTGCGAGCGCTCAAGGCGCCCAACGTCGAGGGGCTGCCGAACCTGACCAGTGGGCTGGTCGGCACGGTCGGCTGGGATGCCATCAGGCATTGGGAGCCCACGCTCAGCGCGAACGCGCCCGATGAGACCGGTCAGCCGGAAACAGTGCTGGCACTGGCCACCGATATCGCCGTCGTCGACCATGTGAACGGATCGGTGTGGCTGATTGCGAACGCCGTCAACATGGATGATTCGCCTGCCCGTGCCGACCTCGCCTACGATCGCGCCGTCGAGCGTCTGAACACGATGGAATGCAAGGCCGCAACCCCCGCCGAGGGCGAATCCCGGGTCAATGTCCTCGACCCGAGCGTTCCCAAGCCGGAACTTAGGTTCCGTACGCCTAAGGACCAGTACGAGCGCGCGGTCGAACGCGCCAAGCAGCATATCATCGACGGGGACGTGTTCCAGGTCGTCATCTCGCAGCGTCTCGACATTGATTCCCCAGCCGATCCGATCGATGTCTACCGGGTGTTGCGCACGCTCAATCCGAGCCCGTACATGTACTTTTTCGCGTTGACGGACGCACAGGGCCGTGATTTCAATGTCGTCGGCTCGAGCCCGGAAACCTTGATCAAAGTGGACGACGGCCATGCGATGACCTTCCCGATTGCAGGGTCGCGGCCCCGCGGCGCCACCCCAGAAGAGGACGCCCGTCTGGAGCAGGAACTGCTTGCCGATCCGAAGGAACGCAGCGAGCACATCATGCTTGTCGACCTGTCCCGCAACGATCTGAGCCGCGTATGCGTCCCCGACAGCGTGGAAGTCGTCTCCCTGATGGATATCAAACGGTTCAGCCACATCATGCACATCTGTTCGACGGTGACCGGCACGGTCAGCCCAGACAAGACCGTATTCGACGTCTTTACCTCGGCGTTCCCGGCGGGCACGCTTTCAGGAGCGCCGAAGCCCAAGGCGATTGACATCATCGACCAGCTCGAACCTGCGGACCGCGGTATTTACGGTGGAACCGCCGGATACTTCGATTTCAGCGGCAACATGGATATGGCCATCACCATCCGCACCGCCTTCATCCGCGACCATCAGGCCTCGGTGCAAGCGGGCGCCGGCATCGTACTGGACTCCGTGCCGGCCAACGAGTGGCAGGAGACACGCAACAAAGCCGAGGCGAGCGTCGAAGCAATCCAGATTGCCGCGCAATTGCGTTCGCTGCAACCCGAGGATCCACGTCATGTGCGGGGATGAGCTGCGACACGTCCACGCGCACGCCGATGTACCGGCATGCGGGAATCCCTGTGGAATAACACGTCTGAATCGTTAGTCTTGGGAACAACTTCTGGAGGAACCATGTCAGTACTTGACGATCTTGTGGCAGGAGCCACACAAGACATGCATGAACGTGCGCAACGCACGCCGCTCGATGAGCTCAAACGGCTCACGGAGACGAGGACGCCGGCACTTGACGCCACGAAATGGCTCAAACGCGCCGATGCCATACCGGTCATCGCGGAAATCAAACGCGCATCGCCGTCCAAAGGGCATCTGGCCGATATTCCCAATCCGGCCGCGCTGGCACGCGAATACGAGACCGGGGGAGCAAGCGCAATCTCCGTGTTGACGGAAGGGCGTCGATTCCTCGGCAGCCTTGCCGATCTCGACCAGGTGCGCCAAGCCGTGCATATTCCGGTGTTGCGCAAGGACTTCATCACAGATGAATACCAGATCTGGGAAGCCAGGGCGCATGGAGCGGATCTGGTGCTCCTCATCGTCGCGGCGCTTGACGATGACCGCCTCGTCCAGCTGCTGAAGCTCACCCACGATTTGGGCATGACCGCACTGGTCGAAACCCATACGCGTGAGGAAATCGACCGTGCGCGCCATGCGGGGGCGAAGGTCATCGGCATCAACGCCCGCAATCTCAAAAATCTTCAGGTGGATGTCAGCAAGTATCAGGAACTTGCCGGCGATCTGCCTGATGATGTCATCAAAGTCGCGGAATCCGGCGTGTTCGGCAGTGTAGAACTCGAGGATTACGCGCGGGCCGGCGCCGATGCGGTGCTGGTCGGTGAAGGTGTCGCGACCGCTGACGACCATACCGCGGCGGTGCGCAGGCTAATACAGACAGGAGAACGCGTGAAAGCCTCAGAATCCACACCATTATCACAACATCAGGGCCCGTATTTCGGCAAGTACGGTGGCCGATTCGTTCCGGAGGCGTTGATTGGGGCGTTGGACGAGCTCGAGCGCGTCTACAACGAAGCCAAAGCCGATCCGGCGTTCCAGGCAGAGCTCAAGCGGCTCAACGAACAATATGTCGGCCGTCCTTCGAAACTCACCGAGGCCCCGCGCTTCGCCGAACGACTCAACAAGAAGACCGGACTCAACGCCCGTGTCTTCCTCAAGCGTGAGGACCTCAACCACACCGGTGCCCACAAAATCAACAACGCGTTGGGCCAGGCGTTGCTGGTCAAGCGCATGGGCAAGACCCGCGTGATCGCGGAGACCGGCGCCGGCCAGCACGGTGTCGCGACCGCAACGGTCTGCGCATTGCTCGGCCTCAAGTGCCGCATCTACATGGGCCAAATCGATGCCCGCCGCCAAGCGCTGAACGTGGCGCGTATGCGGCTGCTTGGTGCCGAGGTTGTCGAAGTAACTCAAGGATCGCGTATTCTCAAGGACGCCATCAACGAAGCGTTGCGAGACTGGGTCACCAACGTGGAGACCACGCATTACCTGCTCGGCACGGTCTGCGGGCCGCACCCGTTCCCAACCATCGTGCGTGACTTCCAGAAGATCATCGGCGAGGAGGCCAAGGAACAGCTCAAGGACATCTACGGCATCGACCATCCGGATGCGATCTGCGCTTGCGTCGGCGGTGGTTCGAACGCCATCGGCATCATGAACGCCTTTCTCGATGACCCCCGTGTCAACCTGTACGGGTTCGAAGCCGGCGGCCACGGCATCGAATCGGGCGAGCACGCCGTACGTCTGACCCCGGGGGCGGCGGATCTGGGCCTGTTCCAAGGCGCTGAATCCTATCTGCTGGAAGATTCCGAAGGACAGACGAAGAACACGTATTCGATTTCCGCCGGCCTTGATTACGCCTCCGTCGGCCCCGAGCACGCGTGGCTCAAGGACATCGGCCGCGTACAGTACTCGTATGCCACCGATGACGAAGCGATGAGCGCGTTCAAAGATCTGTGCGAGACCGAAGGTATCATCCCAGCCATCGAAAGCTCCCACGCAGTCGCAGGCGCCTATAAGGCTGCCGCCGATCTCAAGGCGAAGGGGTACACCAATCCGGTGATTGTGGTCAACATCTCTGGACGAGGAGACAAGGACGTGGCCACAGCCGGCAAATGGTTCGGCTATCTGACCGATGAACAAAGCAAGGCGCTGGAAGCCAACGGCGCACACGGCACGAGCGTAGATGGAGAGTGAACGATGACCAACCCCGCAACAACCCCTTCAGGACAGCCTCTCGGCATCAGCCATAAACCGAGCAAGACCCGCGCGATGTTCGATGACTTCAGGAAGCGCGACGAGCCCGCGTTCATCGGATACCTGCCGTATGGTTTCCCGGATTCCGAATACTCGCTCAAGGCCTTCGACACGATGGTCCGCCATGGCGTCAACGCCGTGGAAATCGGCCTGCCGTATTCCGACCCGGTGATGGATGGCCCGGTCATCCAAGCGGCGTCGAAAATCGCAATCGACAACGGCGAGCGCATCGCCGACGTGTTCAAAGCGGTGGAAACCGTGGCGAACGCTGGCGGCGTGCCGCTGGTTATGAGCTATTGGAATCTCATCTTCCATTACGGTGTGGAACGTTTCGCGACCGATTTCGAGAACGCCGGTGGCGCAGGTATTATCACGCCTGATCTGATTCCCGACGAAGCCGGTGAATGGATAGAGGCGTCTGACCGACACGGTCTCGATCGAATCTTCTTGGTGTCTCCAGACACTTCGGATGAGCGTCTGCGCATCGTCGCGGCGAACGCACGCGGTTTCGTGTATGCCGCATCCCGTATGGGCGTCACCGGCGAGCGCACGACCCTGTCCGCCTCCCCGGAGCGTCTCGTCGCCCGGACCAGGGATGCCGGCGCACAGAACGTATGCGTCGGCATCGGCGTGTCCACCCCCGAGCAGGGCGCACAGGTCGGATCGTATGCGGATGGCGTGATTGTCGGTTCCGCGTTGGTGCACACCTTGCTCGATGATTCTGCACGCACCCCGAAGCCGCTCGACGAAGGCCTGTCAGCGTTGGCAGCCAAAACAGAGGAGCTCGCTGAGGGCATCCACAACGCGCGGCACTGACACCATGCGCTGAGGCGCTCGGTCGGTCGGCCCGCCTTCACGTACCCCCGCGCCAATGATAGGACCCCACCAAGGTGATGCTTGGTGGGGTCCTGTGGTATTCGTTCCGTATCCTCGCCTGGTCACAGCCGACCTAAGCTGCTGTACTGCTGTATTTCAGTAATGTAATACAGCAGTACAGCAGGAGCAAAGACAGCCCGGGAGTAATTGCCCGCCCACGACGCGCGCCAATCCGCCACATCGGCACGTTATCTCCATCGTCTACTACCATCAAGGAATCATGACACTGGCTTATATCCCGTCCCCGTCGATTTCGCAGTTCACCGTCGGCCCGGTGACCGTCCATTTCTACGCGCTGTGCATCCTCGCCGGCATCATATGCGCGGTGTGGATCACCACGAACCGGTGGAGGCATGCCGGGGGCACATTCGACCAGATTCTCGACATCACGCTGTGCGCTGTGCCGGCCGGCATCATCGGCGCGCGGGTGTACCACATCATCACCACGCCGGAACGCTTCTTCGGTCCCAACGGCGATTGGGTCGAGATGTTCCGCATCTGGAACGGCGGACTGGGCATCTGGGGAGGTGTCGTCTTCGGTGCCTTGGCTGCATGGGCATGGTGCCGACACAAGCATTACCCGATGGCCTTGCTCGCCGATTGCGTGGCACCGGGGCTCTTGGTCGCCCAAGCAATCGGGCGTCTGGGCAACTGGTTCAACCAGGAACTGTACGGAGCGCCCACCACTCTTCCTTGGGGGCTGAAACTCAACACCGCGGGAACCGCCATCGGCAGCATGGAGCAATGCTACGACGGCTCGACCTGTCCGACAGGCACTCTGTTCCACCCGACCTTCCTCTACGAGATGATTTGGAATCTCATCGGCGCCGCACTGCTCGTGTGGATCGGGCACAAGGCGTACCGCACCCTCAAATGCGGATCCCTGTTCGCGCTGTATGTCATGTGGTACACCGCCGGACGCACATGGATCGAATGCCTGCGCATTGATTTCGCTCACGAGTTCCTCGGCGTGAGGATCAACGTATGGGTATCCATGGTGGTGTTCGTCCTCGGCGCCATCGCCTTCGTCATCCTGCAACGGCGCGGAAAAGACAGTTCGCTGCTTGCGGAACGCTTGCGTACCCAGACCGAACTGGAAGCCAGCACAATCGAGGCATGACCTGCCTGGCGGCGGGCCGTGTCCATCTTCCGGCTCCCGGTTCGTCATCGTCAGCCGTACTCCATAGAATGGGTATTATGAGTATTCAAATCGCACCTAGCATCCTGTCCGCCGATTTTTGCAATCTCGAGCGTGACCTCAAAGCGATCAGCAATGCCGATCTCGTCCACGTCGATGTGATGGATCACCATTTCGTGCCGAACCTCACCTTGGGCGAGCCAATCGTCAAGCGTATCTGCGAGGTTACCGACCTGCCGGTCGACGTGCATCTGATGATCGAGGATCCGGACCGCTGGGCTCCGGAGTATGCGAAGCTCGGCGCGGCGTCGGTGAGCTTCCATATGGGCGCCACACATGCGCCGGTGCGTTTGGCCCGTCAACTGCGTGACATGGGCTGCAAGGCTTGCTTCGCGGTTCGTCCTGCTGAGCCCGTCGAGCCGATTTTCGACATTCTTGACGAGTTCGACATGGTTCTGATCATGACCGTGGAACCGGGCTTCGGTGGCCAGAAGTTCCTTGACAACCAGATGGGCAAGGTTCGTCGCTTGCGCGATGAAATCACCCGCCGCGGTCTGGATACCCACATCCAGGTCGATGGGGGAGTCAGCCCCAAGACCGCGCACATCGTCGCCGATGCGGGCGCCGACGTGCTCGTCGCAGGTTCCGCCGTGTACGGTGCCGAAGATCCCGCCGCAGCCATCGAATCAATCCGTGAGAAAGCACAGGCGGCATACCGGGCATAACCGGCCGCACTGCACGCAACAACAGACAACATAGGGAGACCAACAAGTGAAGACCTTCGAATCACTGTTCAAGGAGCTCAGCGAGAAAGCCCAGACCCGCCCTCAAGGTTCACTCACCGTCGGCGAGCTCGACAAAGGCACGCACTTCATCGGCAAGAAGATCGTCGAAGAAGCCGGGGAGACGTGGATCGCTGCCGAATACGAAGGAGCGGAACGCACTGCGGAAGAGATGAGCCAGTTGATCTACCATCTTCAGGTCATGATGATCGATCGGGGCATCACACTGGAAGACATCTACAAGAACCTGTGAGCGTCCTGTCTTCGGGAACCGCAGCAATTAGGGAGGAAATATGTTAAGGATTGCCGTGCCAAACAAAGGCATGCTGTCGGAACCGGCTTGGAACATGCTCGCCGAGGCAGGGTACCGCCTGCGCAGCAACTCACGGCAGTTGGTCGTCGAAGACCCCGATAACGATATCGAGCTGTTCTACCTTCGCCCGCTGGACATCGCCGTGTACGTGGGCCGCGGAACCATCGACGTCGGCATCACCGGCCGCGATCTGCTGCTCAATTCCGGCACCGAGGCCGTCGAGCATATGCCGCTCGGGTTCGGTGCGTCCACGTTCAGGTTCGCAGCTCCCGCGGAATCGCCGATCAACCGTCTTGAGGACATCGATGGCAAGCGCGTTGCCAGCTCCTATGACAAGCTGGTCGACGATTATCTCAAGGCCCGCGGAATCCACGCCGATATCATCCACCTTGACGGCGCGGTCGAATCATCCGTGCAGCTTGGTGTCGCCGATCTCATCGCAGATGTCGTCTCCACCGGCACGACGTTGCGCAATGCCGGCCTGCGCGTGTTCGCCGACCCGATTCTGCACTCGGAAGCCATCCTCATCCGTTCCCCGCGTGTCACGGAGAACGACGAGCGCCTGACCATCCTGGGCCGCCGCATCCAAGGCGTCTTGACCGCACAGCGGTACGTGCTCATGGACTACGATATCCCCGTCTCGAAAGTCGCAGCTGCGGTCGAGGTCACGCCGGGCTTCGAGAGCCCGACCATCTCCCCGCTACATGACAAGCAGTGGGCAGCCGTGCGCGTCATGGTGCCGCGTGAAAAGGTCAATCAACTGATGGATCGGCTCTATGAGGTCGGCGCCCGCGGTATCATCGTCACCGCACTCCAGGCATCCCGTATCTGAAGTCCCCGGTGTATATGAGCGATACACACACGCATTCCAACACCTCAGGGGAGCAGTACAGCCCTGAAGCACGCGACGTGATATTCACGGTGCCCAATGGCATCAGCGTTTTGAGGATTATCTCAATCCCAGTGATTGCCGTCTTGGTGTCCAAACACGAGATGGTCGCCTCGTTGATCATCATCGCCCTGTCGGCCATGTCCGACGGGCTTGACGGAGTCATCGCAAGGAAATTCAACCAGGTAAGCAAACTTGGACAGATCCTCGACCCTATCGCTGACCGGCTACTCATTTTCTGCAGTATCCTCGCCCTCGGCATCGCCCATGTCATCCCATGGTGGGTGTTAATCGTCGTCGGTATGCGGGATTTGCTCATGGGAGTCCTCATCGTGATGCTCGCGCAGCACGGGTATGGGCCCCTGCCGGTCCATTTCGTGGGAAAGACGGGCACGGCTCTGCTTATGACGGCGATCGTGTTGCTGATTTTCGCCGATATCTGGAGAAATCCGGCAACATTGACCTTGCATCTGGTTGCCTTGGCCATCTGCATCTGGGGCATCGCGTTGTACTGGCTCGCAGGGCTTATCTACGCACATCAGGGACTGGGACTGATCCGTAACGACAACAGGCAGTGACATATGGCAGATACGCTGCATGAAGCACGACAGGCGCCGGACTCCATACCGATACCGAAGGAGACGGCGCCTGTGCGCACGCGTGCTGTCTTTTCCGCTTCCGCAGCATCACTGGGCGCACACCATGCAGCGCCGTCACCTGACATGCCCATCACTCCGAGGCGCAGGCGCCCTCAACTGGAGGATGATTCACTGCGTCTCATCGATGACCTGACGAACCGTCCGATGGACCCGATGTTCAGCGATTCAAGGCTGGACAAGCGGCCGAAATCGGCTTTTCGTGTGTGGTCGACACGGGTCATCGTGTTCATCATCTGCGTCGCCGTAGGATTCTCCGGTAGCATCATCGTCCAGATTCTGCACACCGACCCTCGCAAGGAGATTCGCAGCAGTCTGGCGAAGGAACTCACACAGCAGACCAAACATCTCAACACCCTGAACAGTGAAGTCTCCTCTTTGAGAGTCAAGGTGGAGAACCAGTCCAAGAAGCTGGCCAACACCACCAAGAACGACACCTTGACCTACGACGAGATGGCCACCGGCACGATTCCGGTGACTGGGCCGGGTATCACGCTGACCATCGCGAACCCGCTCGCCGCGAACAGCGACACCACCTCGGGGTCGTTGCCGCGGGAAAGCAGCTCGAATATCCGTGTCGTCACCGACGGCGATTTGCAGGTGTTCATCCAGATCCTATGGCAGGCCGGTGCGGAAGCCATCTCCATCAATGGCTATCGTCTAGGTGTGCAGACTTCGGTGCGCACCGCAGGCCAGACAATTCTGGTGGGTGTCAATCAGGTGCAGAGCCCCTATAAAATCCAAGCCATAGGGGATGCAAGCGCGTTGGCCTCCGCCGTGGGGGAGAAGAGCCAGCGCTCTTTATATACGACGTTGAAAGGCGCGGGAATCTACCCGCAAATCACGACGTCGAAGTCGATTACACTGGAAGCGGCAAGCTCAAGTGAAATTAGCTACGCGGAAAGGGCGAACTAATGGCTGCAGTATTGGGGCTGATCATAGGCGTGGTCATCGGCATCTTCGTAAAACCGGATATACCAGTCGTCTTGCAGCCGTACCTGCCGATCATGGTCGTCGCGGCGCTTGACGCGCTGCTGGGAGCGGCCCGTGCGTATTTCGAACGCACATTCTCCGACAAGGTGTTCGTGATTTCGTTCATCTCCAACGTATTGACCGCCACACTGCTCGTGCTTCTGGGCAATCAGCTCGGCGTCGGCTCGCAGCTGCAGACCGCAGTCATCGTCGTGCTGGGCATCAGAATCTTCTCCAATGTGTCCGCAATCCGCCGGTTCGTCTTCAAGGCGTAATGTCATATGAGTCATAAGAAGGAACCACAGGATTTGCTCAGCCGCGTGCACCGTCAGCGTGTCGCGGACAGCGCAAACGACCATACCGAGACGGGATCGTTCCCGGTTGTCAGAAGAAAACCCAAGCGTTCGCTACAAGCGAACGCGGCCCGCACCCGTTTCATGACCAGCCTGCTCGTGCTCTTGCTGTGCGCATTGCTTGGTTTCAGCTATGCCATCCAGCTGAACAACACCACATCAACATATGAGACGATGAGCGAGGACGAACTGACCAGGCTTATCACCGAGACCAGTTCCCAAGTGCAGAATCTCGAACAGCGCAAAAGCCAGCTGACCGAACAGCTCACCGCGCTGCAGAAGGCCGCGGACAAGCAGGCGGAAGCCGAACGCATCGCCAAGCAGAACGAAGAGACCAGCGGCTTGCTCTCCGGCCGTCTGGCGGCACAGGGCAAGGGTGTGGTCATCACCATCAGCAAGGGCACGAAGGACCGCATCGATGCCGCCACCATGTTCGAACTGATCGAGGAACTGCGCAATGCAGGTGCGGAAGTCATGGCGGTCAACACCGTGAGAGTCGTGACGTCAACCTACTTCGCCGACACGAAAACAGGGCTGATTTGCGATGGTCAGGAACTATCCACACCGTACAAGGTCAAGGCTATCGGCGACCCGCAGAATCTGCAGAACGCCGTCAATATCGCCGGCGGCGTCGGCTCCAGACTCAGTGTGAAATTCGGCGCGAAAGTCAAAGTGACATCATCCGATAAGGTCGAAATCAACGAGATTCGCGACGTACCCCAATATCAATACGCAAAGACTGTAGAATAGCAAGTATGACTGATCCGATTCCAAGCGCAGGCGAAACGACCATCATCGGGATGCCTGCCATCACGATACCCATTACCACGACCGGGGACCGTCCTCTGACCCAGGAAGACCTCGACACCATCACCAAATTGTCGCCCGGCACGGCGCTGCTCATCTCGACGCGAGGCGCTGTATCAGGCTCCAGGTATCTCCTTGACGAGGACGAAGTGACGGTGGGACGCGACCCGCATGCGGACATCCTGCTCGACGATTCGACCGTGTCGCGTCATCATGCGGTCTTCCGCCGCACGAACGGCACGTTCGAAGTCATCGATGCAGGAAGCCTCAACGGTACATATGTCAACCGTCAACGCGTGGATAACGCGGTGTTGCACAACGGTGACGAAATCATGATTGGTAAATTCAGGCTGGTATTCTTCGGCAACGCCGCGCAAGCCTGAATTTCGGCGTGATCAGCGGCAATCCCGCGATCACGCCTCTTCTTCCCGCATGCGACCTCGGTACGGTCTCCAAGCCACGGCAGTATTCTTCAGAAAGGGCACAGGTGACATGGCAGTCCATCGTGCTACTCACGCGTCGAACGCTACTGTGTCATCCAGTGACATCACCATCGTCCAGGGTGAGTTGTTTTCCTTCCCTGACGATGACAAGCCGACACGCGGGTACCGGGGGACTGTCGCCTCGAAAGTCGCCGGCATCACCTACCGTCAGCTGGATTATTGGGCGAGGAAACAAATCGTTGAGCCGTCCATCAAAGCCTCGCATGGCTCAGGTTCGCGAAGGTTGTACTCGTTCAAGGACGTGCTGATTCTCGCTGTGTCCAAACGGCTGCTTGACGCAGGCGTGAACCTGCAGAACGTGACCATTGCCATCGGGTATCTCATGCAACGAAGTACCGCGCAACTGGAGCATACGACGATTCTCAGCGACGGCGAGCATGTGCACGAATGCCGGGATGGGGACAGAATCGGCGATGTGCTCGGCAGCGGAACTGCGGTGTTCGGCATTTCCGTGACCGCGCTGTGGCATGGAATCGAGCAGCGGCTTGAACAAGAGCCGCACGTCGACGTGTTTCCCGATGGTTCCGTCACAGCTTCCCAGATGCCAAGCGGTGGACCGTTCGAGGAGCTTGCGCAAGCCCGTATGCGCAGGAAACTTGAAATCCGGCACGAGGAACGCAGCATGCAGGACTTAGATGAGTATGATCCGTTCCTTGTGCATGTATGAGTAGCCGGGCATTCACGCGCGGCATGCCATTGCCGCTGCGGATCGCCGTTGTTGACAGATATGCTCTGATATAGGTTTATTGTCAGTTCTAAGGAGTTACATTCGATGCCTGCTCTTCCGCTTGTTCTCTGGCTGATTGCCTTGGTATGCTGCGTCACCGTCATCGTGATGGTGCTGAAGACAGATACGCGACGCTCCCATGCCGGTCATCCGACGGATTCGGCGTCCGCCACCTCTGTAGCGTCTGCTGCGTCTGCTGCCAAGACAGCATCAGACGGCGTTGTGGCGTCAGGCGATACCGTCGCGGCAGGGGAGGGGGAGAGCACAGATCCTCGTCCGGTCAGCAAAACCGTCATCATCCTGCATTTCGTCTCGTTGATTCTTGCTATGGCGCCGTATATCGTGGCTACCGAAGCCGCGGACAGCATCGGCAAAACCATGCTGTCCTGGTATGACAGCGTCGAAGGCATCTCTGGGGCGATTCTGATCGTGCTCATCGCCTTGGAACTGTGGTTCATGTACCGACAGGCGTCACGCGCTGCGAAAGCCGAAGCCGCACGCGCCAAACTTGCCGGGCATAAGAACCTCGAGCATGCCAATCAGTCTGCGCAGACCGGGAAAGACAACACCGGGAAACACGACGATGACGCCGTCTCGGCGGCAAACAGCGGGAATGACCGGAAGTAGTCCTTACGTGATGACTCCTGCACATCGCTCCCGCATCGGCGATATGAGTCACGTTCGATTTACCAGCGCGTGGTCATCCACCAACCGGGCAGAAACACCAGGAGACAGATTGCACTAATCGCATACGCCGATATCATCAGCGCGCGTGTGACATCGGGGAAACAACCGCGGTTCCGAAATCGCCTAAACGATCCGCCTACGAAGAAATACAACACCCACAAATCACCGAACGAGCGGAACAAGGGCAGACTCACGCCGGGACGTTGCGGCAGCAAGGATGCCACAGTTCCATATGTGGTCCAGGCGCTGAGTAGACACAGCAGGACACAGAAGAATATCCACCTAGCACCGTCATGCAAGCGGTAATGGATCACGGACACAGCAACGGCATACACCAGAAAACCGATATCCAGTATCAGCGCAACCATCGCCGGCAGGGACCAAGCCATAGCAACCTCACTACACGTCATCAAATATCATCATGGTGTGCCGAACGCCATGTCGAGCCGAAGCCGATCCACGCGATAACAACGCCGTCGTGACAATGGTATCAATGACGTTTGGCGCCTACACCAATGATATGACGACGAACAGTCACGTTGGAATTCCTATCGGGGTGCCGACGCTGATTGCCGCAAATCGCAAATTCACCGGGATGAGAGCGTGCGTCGTTGTCGTATTGAATCGTCGAAAGATGCGCGATTGCGTGTATGGGGAGGAGTCAATAGTTACAAACTGACATAACATATGTTTTTCGGATTACAGTTCGCGTCAAAGGACTTGGAACCATAACCAAGCTCCGAAAGAATCGACAGCCAATCCCAATAATTAGTATGCAAGACAGGCTTGCCGTTATGCATCTTCACCTTACCGGGCTTCGACTGGGAATCCGTAATCTCGTTCGCCGCCCGCCAAATGGCATTACGCCCAGGTAACGCAACGGACTTACGCGTCGTGCAATACCGCGAATACGTATCAATCACGTTGTCAGACAAGCGAAGTTCCTTGAACAGTTGATGCTCCGGCAGGGGAGCGGCGAACGGCTCGGCATCCGGATGCTTACGATTCACCCGGTCAACCGCGGCAATCCACCTATCGGCGAAATCAGCCTGGAAAGCGTCCACACGCCCCTTGTCCAGACGATGACGGAAGAACCAGAACACATGGAAATGCACATGCCAACCATTGGCCGGACTGAACGTGCACTCCATCGCACGGATATACCCGAGACGGCCCAGACCATCAAGCATCGACCGCGTGCCATGCTGCTGCATCACGCTCCGCCACACCTGCTGGATCATCGCACGGACAGACTTCAGCTCGTCGCCCAGGTCATGACGCAACGTCAACGTGCCGAACACCACGCCATACCCGCGCTCCTGCGCAACCTTCAGAGCCTGCTGAATCTCGGACTGACGCACGTTCTGAATCTTCGCATTGCACACCGGGCAGCACCAAACACTGCCACAGGTACGCAAGCCACTGAACCGCGCCTTATGCTTGCTGTCCCAATACAAGCCAACACCCGTCTGCTTCGAGACAGGACGCCCGCAACCCGCGCAAGCAGTACCAGGCAGCAACCGACGATTCACGGCACGCTGCGCCCAACGCTGGGCACGGAACTTACGGGACAGCAGTTCCCGCGTCGCGTGGTTGTAATGCCGGCCGACGGGGGCCGCATAATTTGCCATGCTCTCAAGGGCGGCTACGCCGCCGTCGCATGGCGGTTGTGATACACTGGAATCAACCATGAAAACCTCGCAGTTAGATTGGTTACCGTCCCGCGATCTTCACCATCGCGGGATTTTTCTATTCTGGTAATGAATTATAGCCGTCCAACGTGGACGTGGCGTCCTGTTGCATATCGTCGAGGTCACGGGCGATCAGCATACTCACATATGCGCTTCTGCTGACGCCGATGGGTGCCAGGTAGTCGTCCATCCGTTTGACGAGTTCAGGGCTGATGCTCATTTGTATGGGGGCTTTTTGTCTGGCCATTCCGTACCTCCTTTCATACTTATATTATACACTATGTGTTGTCGTTGACAACATCGGCGTGTCGTTTTTTAGTGGATGAGCCACGACCAGGCGGGGAGGAACCCGAGCAGGCCGAACACGGATATGGTGTAGCCGGCGATCATCAGCGCCCGGGACGCTTCGGGGTACACGTCGCGATTCATGAAACGCCTGAAGGACCCGGCGACGAAGATATAGAGAATCCAGACCCAGCCGAACGCGATATAGACGGATTGCGATTCATTGCGGGGGAAGAAAGCATATTGCACGGTTTTCACCATGGCATTGACGCCGATCAAGCACAGCAGCACCGCGAATACGATCCACCGGTCGCCGTCGCCAAGGCGGTAATGGATTACGGGCACCGCGACTGCATAGACAAGGTAGCCGGCCAAGAGCAATTCAGCGGTGACGAAAAGTGCAATATTCAACATACCTCCATTCCTCAATCCTTAAATGTGATTACATTATACATTAGTAATGTTGGTATTGTCAATATCTCTTGTATCGGCGTGTCGCTTAGTCAAGGCCTACGGCCTTGTGTGTCGGGGGCGACTGTCGCCCCCGAACCCCTACACCCCACGCCGGCATCGCGCCTATCGGCGCTCAACCGACGAGGGGCCCCGGACGGACAGCGACACACCATCGACAGAAACGCACCCGGCCCACCGACACTACACCGACGGGCGCGGCCTACGGGCCTTAAGCGCCTGATAGTCATCACACGTGCACTCAGGCACCCGACGACGCCCGCCACACACCGCACAACGCCCCGACAACAAAACCGTGCCGATAGTGCTCACACTGTCCAGCGTGTCATAGCACAGGCGCGCCACATGCCTGGACAACACGAACCAACTCGACTGCTGCGGATCGAACCGGCGACGCGCCCCGTTGATATCCAACTCCGTGTAATCGCTCGCGTCATAGGACAAAAACCGGAAAAGCCGGTTGGACCGCCAACGACTACCCTCCGCAGGACGGGAGAAATAGCCGTAGCAAATCGTCACCGTGCGCGTGGTCTCTCGTAGGATCTTGTCGGCACGCGACCAGGACGGCGCCGTCCACCGCAATACCAGGTCACGCTTACGCAACTGCTGCAACAGCGTAGCGATCTGCGGGGGCAACGCGTCGGTCTCACGACTCGACGCGATAGACGCGACCTCGTCCAACAGGATATCCGCGTGGCGCGCGTTGAGGATCTGCGACCAATCATGCAACATCACGACATTCGGGGGAGTGGTCCCGTCCGGCCACGTAAGCGGCACCGTGGTGTAGATCATGCGACCCGCATACAGGCTCGGCAACGTGTCATGCACCATGCACAGTGTTTTGCCGCTGCCATTGCTGCCGATGTATGCGGTGATGGCGTATCTGGTACGGTACGAGCGTCCGCAGTCCCGCTCACGGGGCAACGGGACCGGAAAGCCGGGCGCGGGCACGGGCGCAGTCGCGCCCTCAAGCCCGCGCCCCGGCCGAACCGAACCCGAATCCCCACGGGAACGAGCCAAGCGGTCGCGCGTCACCGCCACCAGCCGACGCAAATTATCATTCATCATCCGTTACCTCCAATCCAGGGCAGATGCCCGATCGCCGCGCGCGCCGCACGCAATGCGAAGCACCCGGACACGAACGCGACGCCGGCAAGGACGATGACCCCGAACCGGCCGAACGGGATCCACACGCCGAACCCGTGCAACCGTGACAGGAACTCAGCGACTTCGGGGGGAGGGGACTTGACAGCTTCGGGGAAATCCACACCATCGAAAAGGTGGATGAACCAGTTCCACAAGTCCGCGCCGATCTTCATGAGCCATTCGACGATCATTGCCCGTCACCGCCCGTGTGGAAGTCGAAGATGGCCATGAAGGCACGCCGGCACAACAGCATGACGCCCAGGGCACACGCGATCGTGAGGAACGCCCGGCACAAGCCCGGCAGCCAATCCAACTGTTGACCCGGACACGCGTCCAGGAAATCAGCGTCATCGAACACTTTGAATCCGGCGAAATGGAAGGAGACGCGATACCCGTGGCAGTCGCCCAGCCCGTCAGTGAACACGGGACGCCAGTTGTCACGGATCAGGTCGAGCTTGACGACGACACTCGTGCGCGTACTGCGCTCTACCCTCGTACGCGTGGTGGTCACCACCTTGTCGTCGGGCTTGAACAGGACACGACCGGCGCAAGCGACAGGCTCATAGAGCCACTTCAACGGGTTGCCCGCCGTCTCCATCTGCACGCACGACCGATAATCGACTTTCGGATCAGGCGCGGTCACGGGCTTGTCCAAAGTCTTGCCATCCGGATCCGCGCCGGTCTCACCCGACCGTTGCGCCCGCTCTTCAAAACTATGCGCATACGCGACACATTCACCGATAGGCACCTCGGTAATCTTGCCCGGCACATCATACGAACACTTATAGCGCAACGCCGGCAGTTCCTTCGTGGTCGTCTTGGTGGATACCGTCAATTGATGATCGGGGATAAGCTGTTGCGTCTCCGTATACCAGGACGCGCACGCGTACCCCTCGCCGAAACAGGACTTGCCCGTGGTCAAGTCGATAAGGTCGAGACGCTTCTGCGCCGTGTCCACCTGCGGGATCGCGACATCGCCAACATGCTTGGTAGTACCGTCATCAGCGACCACGTCATAACTGATGTTGGACGCCGTGGTCTTGCCGTCCGTGCCGACCGGCGTCGTCACCGACGCCGGTACCTTCACGTCCTCCGGATCAGCCGGATCACTTACCGTGCTGCCGACATCATTGCCCTGTGGATCCTTGGCCGTCGCCTTGACACGCACCTTCGGTTTCCTGGTCTGCAAATCCGCTGGGCACGACTTATCACACTTATGCCAGGCATGCACGTTCGCCGCCATCCTGGTTCGCCCGCCGAAGTCATCGGACTTGCGCCCGACATTCGTATGGAACCCATTCACATAGTCATACCCGACACCACCAGTTTTAGGCGTAACGAGTACAAGAAGTTTCTTAAAGAGATCATCGGCCTTACCGGGCAGAAGCCAACTCCAATACTCTGGGAAACCGAAGAATGTCGCCGTATCGGTGACATACTTGAAATCGGACACCGTATAGTATGGGTCGTCCGGAATAGTCTGCCCCAAATACGAATCATTCAAGGTGACTTTATCGTGAGATGCAGGCATAGTATACGAAAAATTATATGATCCTGCATCGGTGACGGTCATTGGTATAAGCATATTAAGTTTTATACGACCATTCAATATGTCATCAGATTTGGAGAGCAACCAATCATCCTGGGACCTGACCTGCGATGACAGATTCTCATGAATTCCATGAACAACATTCGTGGAATACGGGGATTGCAGTAACAGCAGGGAATGACCGCGGTCGTCGGTCGCCTGGGTGGAGCGCATATAGATCTTGCCATAAGGCGTGTCCGCGTAATACCACGGCGTATACGAATAGTGCAATGCCGCGAGATCGCCAGCGTGCTCGTCCTGCTCGCCCTGGTATTTCGGTTTGTCACGATCCTTCGCACTTTGTTTCGCGAACTTGCGTACAGACGTAGCGGCCTCACCGTCAGCCGGGAAGTGTAACGCATCATACTCGTCACAGTTCAAGCCCTCACCGATACCGAACAGTAAACGCATGACGTTTTCGCCCGCTTCGGACCGGTCGCCGAGCATAGCCGTGGACCCGCAAATGTCATCATCCGTGAAGAACCAAGTGCGAATCTGATGGATGCCGTTTTGCACAAATGAGAACGGCTCGATCCATGCGTTCACGGTATCGACGGCATGGTTGAGCGTGGAATGCGCTTTCTTGACTTTCTCCAGGCGCTTGTGGATACGCCGGTCGCGCGCGGTAGCGTGCCGGCCCCATTCCAATTCGCGCAAGGATGGGTTATTGCTCGTATCGCCGGAGTACGCGTCGCCGGCGCCGTTCTTCTGTTCCTCTTCTAGGATCCTCTGGGCATATGAGCTGCCGTCGTCCATATCCATTGTATAGAGTTCCGTGTATTGTTCGCTTTTCTTCATTTTCCGGTTACTGTAGGGCTTGACGTCGGAAGCGGGGGCCGTGCGGAAAGCGGCAGCACGGACACGCGCGGGGGATATGCCGCACCGGGACACGTACCCGCTCGGCGCAGTACCCGACGAAGATCCGTCCTCAGCACCGACAGCCGCATCAGCGTCCAATTCGCTCGTCGTCACCGACAGTTTGCGCGACCACTCGTCTATCTCTTCGCTCGTGGGCACGTACCCCGGATCCCCGTAATGCAGGTCACCGGACTGCGAAGCCGCGTACCCGTCCGCGTACACCTTGCCGTAGACATTCCATAGTTTGACCGCATCGACCGTCGTGTCCGCATACACCAGGCGCGCGCGACGCTCACGCACCAATCGATCCCAGTCATCATCGGACGGGACACCGTCCGGCCGGTCGGCAAGACGACCGTCGATCTGCAAGTCACCCGTCATCGTGGGGATGGTGCGCGCGACATCATCCTGGAGCCACAACGGATAATCCTGTTCCCCGATGCCCATGCGGTCCATCGCCTTGACAGCCGACCCGTACCACGTCGGATACACCACATCGGCCGCAGCGGGGACGGCCGTAAGAACAGCGGCCGCAACGACCGAAAGCACCGCGAACGCGCGGCGGGACACCATGCCAGGCACAAACATCTTCATAACAACACCCCAAAACAACAACCGGATACAAAAAGCCCGGGAGCGCACAGCCCCCGGGCATAACGCACGCAAGCGCGAGCGTCATTTAGCGGTACGCTTGAAGAAGCCGATAAGCTTCGGAACGCCCCACATGATCACAGCCAGACCCGCGGCCGCGGCAATCACAGCCGGAGCGGCGCCGTTGAACTGCGTAGACGCGACATCGGTGAAGTTCTTCACCAAGGCGCCCAGATCGGTGGTGGTGGCACCATCGACAGCAAGCACAAGTCCGTTCATACCTATTTCACCCCCTTACCAACACGAATCGATGAAGGAAACCAAGCAGGAGACCCGCGGCCCACGCCGCGAAAAGCAACATCGCATCAGACACGCAGTCTCCAAACCCTAACGCGCGACCCGCACGAACAGGACACGCAGCCAATCACAAGCCACCAACGCGCCCGTGACACCCGAAAGCAGCAAAACCAGCGACACACCCCGTCACCTCCCGCCGAACATGTGGAAGCCCTGGGAAAACACGACCAGAATCGCGAACACCCCGCAGAACTCCATAAGGTCAGGGGACAGGCCCGTCAGCATCAGCGGCCGGCCTGACGCAGGAAGTTGAGCTTCAAGAACCCATAAGGACCGCCCGTGCGCTTGCTCACCCCGTAGATGATGAACGGACGCACGACCCACGACACCACGTCGCCCGGCTGGCAGCCGGCCGCCTGGAGATCACGCGTCGCCTGCGCGCTGAACGAAACATCGCTGATGCCGTCCGCGTTCTCGAGCTGCACCGTCGCATACTCGTTGCCCTTGTCGTCCCTATCCGTCTTCACATACCGCACGGTACCGTCGAAGCGGAGACCAGCTTCACGTATGTTAGCCATGAAAACCTCGCAAATATCATCACCTTGATAACCAATCGCCCCCGAGGGGACACCATCATCATGCACCTGGAAAAGGCATGCGGGAAAGTACGCAAGCGTACCATTCCACGGTGCTGCCGGCCCATGGCGATGGGCCGGCGCGAGGGGGGCCGCCCCCTCGCAATACACCCCCGGGGACACCGACCCCCGGGACCCGACGCGCTAACGCGCGCGCCGGGTACGGGCCGGGAAGACTCAGGCCCGCGGCGGGCAGCAGAACGACACCGGCGGCAGGGGAGCGGAACCCTCCGGGTCGGGCGCGGCGAGCAGACCGAGCGGATAGGGCAGCGTCTCGTCATCGAACAACGGGCCGGACGGCACCACGGAATCACCGATCACGTTCACCACGCCGGTCAACGCCAGGGGAGCAGACTTGTCATAGAGCGCCTGCGCGGAAATCAGGTCGATGCCATGTTCATGGTTCGCGCGGACCCATTCGACGACCTCGTAGTCGCGTTCCTCCACCACCAGCGTCCACGACGTGCCGTACCGCGCGTGCGTGGCCTTGACGATATCGTCAAGACGCCAATACGTCGCGTTGCCCACGCGCATCCGGTCGATGCAGTCGAGCCAACGCACATGACGGGACGGGCGCAGGTAATCACCCGAATACCCCGACATGCTCGCGAACAGGCGGGTCGTGACCATCGGCCGGTCGTAGAAGCAGATGACCTGGTTCATGCCGATACGGCACAAGTCGCTGAACAGATACATAATATCCTCCTTGGATCCATATGGTTGATTGGTTACCGGAAAAATCAGATGTAGTAATCGCCGCCGCCGACGTTCCGCCGTCGCAGATGGGGCGGCTTGGTATGCAAGGCGTTCGACCTGCACCAGCGCAGGCAGACGGACGGGTCGCCGTGGTACTTATCGCACACGTCCAGCAGGCTGACGGCGAGATGCTCGCGGCGCGACAGGCACCTGGACCAGTCCCAGACCGTCAGGACATGGCACTTCGGGTCCGCGAACTCCTGGGCGGCGATCGTCTGGTCGTCCTCCTCGGGCGCAATTCCCAGCAACGCCCGCAAATTGCGCGACCAGACCAGGGCGCGCGACCCCTTCATCGCGCGGTAATACGCCTTGGCGAGGGCGACGATGCGGGCGGGGGTGTAGCCGAACCTCACCAATCTGACATAACATACATTATCGGATTTTAACGGTACTATTTCCGTCGCCGTTGACTGAATCGCTTCATGCGTTGTGTTCCATGCAATCACGCACACAATAAGAACGCCCGGATGCATATCATTCTGCATCCGGGCGAATGTGTTATGTTCGAATCGGCATCCATTCCGATTATGGATTGTCGATTGCCTTTGATTTAGTTTTCGTCAATGTTGAAGTAATCTTCGACGGCGTCACGCAACTGGCTGACTTCGTCGATAATCCGGTACGCGCCATGTTCGTTGAGCTCTCCGGGCTCGGCGTACCCCCATCCGCAACCCAGGCAATCCAAGCCGCATGCCTTCGCGCCTTCGACATCCGTCCAGCGGTCGCCGACCATCAACGCGCGATCACCTTGGATGACATCGAAGCCCATATTTTCGAACGCGTACCGGATGACCTGGTCCTTGTCGAGCCTGGAATTGTCTTTGCTGGCGCCATAGACTGCATCGACCAGCTTGTCAAGTCCGAAATGCTCGCAAATCGGCTTCGCCTGATATTCCGGCTTGCACGTCGTGACGGCCAGGAAATACCCGTCGGCCCTCAATGCCTGCAACTGCTCAGGAATGCCCGGATACACAGTGTTGTACAGCTTTCCCGGTACCTTGTTCCCGGGATGATTGGGGTCGTCGAACACCGCCTTGTTGCTGTAATAATCACGATAAATCTCGACGGCTTTGGCCAACTGATCATCCGGAATGTGATTCCGCTTCATCGATTCAATGATCGCCGGCCCGATGAACCGGTGAAGTTCCGCTTCGTCCGGCACCGGACGGCCAAGCGCCTCAAACGCCTTAATCACGCAGGCGATGATGCCCGGGTCAGATTTGGTCAACGTACCGTCAAGGTCAAGCAGCACAATGCGCCGCGGTGAATGTAATACGGTCATACGGTCCTCTCTCCGAATGCTCCGAAGGCTGTAAGGTAAACGTCTTCTCAACGCTTCTCCCCATTCGTATTATGCCTTGAACATGTGACCTTGGCGTGTTCGAACCAACGCACGGGAATCCACTGATACACGGGAATCCCTCCGATATACGAAGAGCCGCGCCAAGGGCAATATCCATGGCACGGCACTTCAGTACAACAAGTCCGGCTCAGCGCTTGTAGACGCTGAGCCAAGCCAAGGAAATCACTCGTAATCCGGAATCCAACCGTCACGATGCATCTGAAGCCGCTTTTCCAACAACTCCTTGAGCTCATCCTCAGTACGGCGCTCCATCAGCATGTCCCAGTGGGTACGTGTCGGCTTGTTGATTTCGTCATCCTCGGCGTCCTGATCGCCTTCACGATGGGCGATCTGACCGCAACGGCATTCCCATTCCTTCGGAGGCTCAGCACCTTCGGCAAACGGGACAATCGTACGATGCCCGTTCGGGCACACGTACGCGATGTCAGTACGGGCCGCGAAATCCACATTGTCGTCTGATTCCAGTGACTTGGCTCCGATGCTCATACCGCGCAGACTGCGTTCTGCCATGTCGATCCATTCCTCCTAGGGGTTTAGTCAACTATCCAAATTACCTAACAGCCCGGACGCACCGCATATTCCCCGGGCGAAACGAGCCATGGCTTGGGGGCACAATCCTGAACAAACCCAAGACGAGCAGGGGGAACGACCCCGTGACCCCTTGTTCCTCAGTCAACACCCGAGTAAGCCACGACTCCCCTGTTAATCATCAACTGGGCGGCACGCGCATGCACGGACAGCGGTCCCTCGTATTCCGGAACACCGGGAAGCGCTGATGCTATCTGCTGCAACATATCGGCCAGGCGCTTCATGTTGCGTACAAAATCGCCGCCGGTCAAATCCATGTCGTGAAGGATCACGGCCAGAGGTTCACCGTCGGCCCATGCATACACCGCATCGACAATCCCGAAATCTACATCCGGAAGCCGCTCCAGCCCATAATCCTCACGCAACGCATTGATACGCATGCTCATCGCGCGCAACTGCGAGCAGACATGGGCGACCGGACCGGTAGAGCCGCCAGGATACCGGCGAGGTTCACCACCCTCTCCCCTGCGCGACTCATAGACAAGCCCAGACAACGCGGCGGCAAGCTGCTGCGGGGTCAAGGTATCCAGCAATCCGGTACGGATCGCTTGGGCGAGCACAAGATCTTGTTCACTGTACAGCTGGCGGAGGAGACGCCCGCCGGCAGTTAATTCCAAAGAGGTTTGCTCCTGGCCGTTCTGATGGCGTTCGAGATACCCCAGTTCGACAAGGATGTCGCAGATACGGTCGAACTGCCTGGCCACGGACCCTGTGCGCGAATCGTAACGCCGTTGCACCCGGTCGAGTTCGCGCCGCTCCCTCATCCAGCGATGCCCCCACCTGAGATGTTCCTGCACATCAGGACATGAGGCGCAAGGATGGTGCTGCTGTTCCCATTTGACTTCGGCAATCTGCCTGTCGAGATCATGGAAGGCCTCACTACGCGCCTCTTGAGACGGGAACGAACGATGTTTGAGTTCGCGCCGCCCGTTCTTCTGCAAATCGCTGAGTTTCATCCTTAGCAGCATGAATTGGGTGAAATCGCCACGATCGCAGTATGCCGCCTGCTCGTAGCCTTCCAAAGCATGTTCGAGCGTATGGATTTCGGATTCAAGCTGCCACGCCGACTCATTCGCCTCCCATTGCGCGAAGGACTGGTCGAGCGTCTTGCGGGCGGTTTCGTAGGAGCTGGAATACAACAGATTCACAGCCATATTGAAAGTAGGTTTGAAACTCGAATGCAACGGATACACACGTTTGCTGGACAACGCCGCAGCGGTGGCCGGAACGAACCCCTTATGGTCGACAATCACCGCGTGGCCAATCGTATCGATACCGCGACGCCCCGCACGGCCCGTCAGTTGCGTGAATTCTCCGGGGGTGAGCATGACGTGCCCTGTGCCGTCGTATTTCTCAAGTTTTTCGACGATGACGCTGCGGGCCGGCATGTTGATACCAAGCGCGAGAGTCTCCGTGGCGAATACCACTTTCACCAGACCCTCTTCGAACAGACGTTCGACAATCTGTCTAAACAGGGCGATCATACCTGCATGATGCGAGGCGAAACCTTCCTCCAACGCGAAACGGAATCGCGAGAATCGCAATGCTTTGAGATCGTCGCGGCTCATCTGCCCTTCGACCATCTCATCGACAATCTCACGGATCCGCATCGCCTCATCGTCAGTCGTCAGTTCGAGCCCCGCATTGATGCACTGCTCGACCGCCTGATCGCAGCCATTACGTGAGAAGATGAAATAGATTCCGGGCAACATGCCGAGGAAATTGAGTTCGTCGATGACTGCCGCACGCCGTGGGGTAAACCGCTCGACTTCATACTGCGAACGACCGGCCCCGCGGCCGAAGCCCCGGCCTTTGCGGGATCCATGGGGTGGACGCCTGCGGGCGGCTTGATGCTCCAGCTGATCGATGCGTCTGGCCAATTGCGGATTGAGCCGTGTTGTGGCCTCACCGTCACTGTCGCGACGATACAGGTCGATGAGCTCCGGTTCGGTGCGCTCGTTGGCCTGCACCATCACATGCTGTTCAAGGGGCACTGGACGATGCTCGGACACGATTAGCCTGGTGGAGCCACGCACCGAGGAAATCCACGCGGAGAAATCCTCGACATTCGATACCGTCGCAGACAATCCGACGATGCGAACGGATTGCGGCAGGTGAATGATGACTTCCTCCCACACCGGTCCACGGAATCGGTCGGCAAGATAATGGACTTCGTCAAGAATGACGTATTGAAGCGCGAGCAGGGTGTTGGAATGCTCGTACAGCATATTCCTCAGCACTTCCGTGGTCATCACGACAATATCCGCCTCTGAGTTGATGGACGTGTCCCCCGTGAGCAACCCGACATGCTCGGCGCCATAGATTGCGGACAGATCATGGTACTTCTGGTTGCTCAACGCCTTGATCGGCGTGGTATAAAACGCCTTGACATGATGTTCGTGCGCCAAGTACATCGCGAAATCCGCGACCACCGTCTTCCCCGCGCCCGTCGGTGCTGCCACAAGGACATTGTCCCCGGATTCCAAGGCTTCACACGCCTGAATCTGGAAAGCGTCAAGATCGAACGGCAGCGATGACGCGAACCTTGCCACGGCCGTTTTCCGATACTGCTGGTTGCGTTTGAACCGCTGGTACCGTTGCGCCGGAGAATCCTGAATCTCCCCCTGACTGTGACTGGAATCTGTCCCACGCCCTTGCGGGGCATAATGCGAATGTCGAGGCATGCCTTCTCTCCCCCATGTCAACACTGAACGAATACCGTGGAACGGTGTTACTCGTTAAACACGCCCCAACGACGCCATACGGCCTCATGCCGTTCGCGCTTGTGTTCCTCACGTCTGATCACTTGGGCGTGGGCGGAACTGTACTGGTCGATGGATTGCTGGAGCGGAACCGTGAACGATGCCGGTTTCGGCAGCGATTCATCGACCCCGTCCGCCGCGGCAAACTTGCTGCCAATGGCATCACCGAGCGAGGAGACCACATGCAATGCGGCCAGACCCCGTCTGAACACATACCAGACACCCGCGGCAAGAGATACCAGCAACGCTAAGACAAGCACAACCCAAACAACCCACCATTGCATGGAAACCTCCTGTCAAACGGATACGGACAGCATTCGAGCCTATCAGTCAGTGTCGTCTTCACGCTTGTCCACGCTGAGTTCACGCTCGGCGCGTGCCTTGATCATCGAACGCAAGGTCTCAGGGGCGACCGCTGTGATATGCCGCGCGTGGGCAATGCAGAAGGCCACGAACCACGAATCGGAAGATACAATCAGCCGGACTTTCTGCCCGTTGCCGCACGGTTCCACCGTCGCGCCCGGGAGCCGCTTGGTGAACGGTAAATCAGGCTGGTCAGTGATGAACACGGTCTGCGTGCCATTGTCGAAACTCCACTTGCGCAGTTCACTCACCGGTACATCCGGGATATCGAGCTTCTTGGTCGGCTTGACCAGCTCGGCCTTCTCGATACGGGCAAGACGCAGAACCTGCCACACTCTGGGCAGACCGTTCGCCTTGTTGATGGTGACGTCCTTCTGCACGAACTTGGCTTCATCGTGCGGAGCTGCGGATGCGACATCCGTCCAGACCGCCACATAGTACACGCCCTCATCCACGAAAATCTTCGCTGGGGCCACCAGCTTGCGGCGGGTACGACCCGCGCCGTCCGTGTACTCCATGTCAAGCAGGCTGTCCGTGGAAATAGCGCGCTTGACGACCGAGAACGCACGGGGTTCGAGTTCGTAACCGGTCAGGCTCAGCCACGGTGTCTGACCGGGCTTGACATGCTGACGCAAGCGCGAATACAACGACTGCGCTTGGTCGCGCTGCTGATCGGGAAGCAATGACGAATGGGCCAGATAACTCACCGAAGCCGTCAACATGCTCAGATACTGCTGGGAAATGCCGGCGAGACGCTCCAAGCCAAGGGAATTCGTGGCCGACACGATACCCTCACTGTCCAGAAGCGGCCAATCGATATCGAAGAACTGGCTGCCTGCCATCTCACCGTCATCGGACACCGTCGTCAAGGTGTTGATGTCCTTGTGGATGATGTTGACGTACTTGGTAAGCTCATCCTCGGACTTGGGCTTGCCAATGAAACGCTCCGCAAGCTCGGCCAGCGAGAACTCCTCGCCAAGATGGGCAGACAGGAACAGCATAAGCCTCAACCTGCGGTCAACTTCGCTGCCGGTCTGGAATGACGGCCCGATCTTCTTCTGACGGGCCTTTATGCTTTCCGGATCACCAGGTTCGTGCACCTGCCGACTGATCGAGGGGGCATTGACCTCCAAGCTCTCCGAATTCTGGGCGGAGTCGGCTAGCTCGAACTTCGTCGCCGCGGTAAGCCTGCGGTTGAACGCATCCACGGCCTCCTGGGGGCTGACGATATACGCGCCTGGATGTTCGAGCACATACATGGCCAAGTCGTCAGAATCCGTGTAGGCGACGTTGATGCGCTCGCCGTCGACATCCACGGTTGCCGCAAAGCGACGGGAATCAATCACCTTCACCAGCGATTCGGGCAAGGTCTGTGTACCAAGCCCCGGAGCGATGGAATCCAAGCCAAGACCGGGTACAGGCGTCTGAGGGACGCGCGGCGCAGTCCGTGAAGTGTGCTGGACATGCTGACTGGAAGCGCTTGACGAAATCGACATGGAACGCGCGAGGTAATTTGCTGCGGCGAGCACAGGCAAATCCTCCGGCTCGAAATGCAGGCGGACACGAGGCTCGTCGCCGAGTTGCAAGCGGTATGACGCGAAATCCTGACCTTCGGATTTCGAGGAATATTCCGGCTGCCGCGATTCAATAGCGATACCCATCGCCGCAAGCTTGGCGCGATCACGCTGGAACTGCTTGGCGAAAGCCGCCTTCGCCGCTTGATCAGCCAATTCCCCGTATGAGTCCGCATACGCCTTCACGCGTTGCGCGATCTGGCGCGAAGTAAGCCATTGGGGGAAGGCTGATGACAATACGGCCAAGACATCAAGCTCGTGCTTGCCCCATTTGTCGGAAAAACGCCGTCTCCCGTTGCTACCCTCTGCCATTAGTCCTCACGTATCGTTACAGTTTTCGAGTATCTGTGCTGGAAAGCACCTTTTCTCTATATTAGAGGCTTTTTGTGTTCCTGTGGGTCATTTCTCGAAAAAAGAGATATTTCTTGCCTGCGGTATAATCACGCGAGCCACTCATCAGGCTCGATGCCCTGAGGACCGACGAATTCGCCGTTTGGCACGTAACTGGGCCGTCCTTGGTCTTGCAAGACTGCGTCGCCGTAGAACGACACGTTCTGTCCGAAGGTCCAATCCCCCTCGATGCGAACCGAGTTGGCGGCAGCCAAAGAAGGCACATTGTATGGGAAACGCTCGTTGAAGTCATCGATGTTCTTGTAGTAGCGCGAATCAAGCTCAACGTTGGGAAAGATGTAATTGCCGTCTTCCATCTCGAACTGGTCCGTAAGGTGGAATCTATCCGACCGCATAATGAACAAATCATCGGTGGTTTTTACCGGGAGGAACCGCATCCTGTCCACCTGGACGCAAATCGCGTCGTCGAACAGGGAGATGGCGGCGCCCATCGCGGTCTCCAGCTGGATCACCGGCGTGCTTGAGGGATCGGTGGGATCGACCGTCTTCTTGTTGATGATGACCGGCAGCGGCAGCACCCCATGGTGGCTGGCAAGCAGGTCGCGCAAGGCATCGATGCGAATCCAGAGGCTGTTCGTGTTGAAATACGGATGCCTACCGATGTTCTGTGCGTGGGCGCGGTCTTCAGGATGCACCTGGCTCATCTCGCGGAGCATCAGACGTCCCGTTCGTCGGCTGCGCACCAGGTGTCCACCCTTGCGGTCGGCTTCGGTGCGAACTGCGACCTCTGCCATGAACGGAGCACCGGTGTTTTCGAAATATTGCGCCAAAGTGCGCGATGGACGTGCGCCCAGATTGTCTGAATTCGAAATGAACAGGTAGCGCAGCCCTTTATCCCATAGGATGTCAAGCAATCCCGACTCCCACAGCGTGGAGAACAAATCACCGTGTCCCGGAGGGCACCACTCCAAGTCGGGGCGCTGGGGATACTGGACCGGCTCGCCGGTGGCGATATCGATCTTCGGCTCGCGATGCTGGACGATCTCGACGGGAATGTCATCCTGATGGAACCGCGGGGTGGCTTCGAGGACACGCAATGTATCGGCCGAGGTACGGAAGGAATTCATGAACGTCAGCGGCAGCGGCACGCCGAGCCGCTCACGCGCGGTCAGCACCTGGCCGACGATAATGTCGAGGAAGCGCATCTGACGAGCTTTGTGGCGACGCACAGGCAGCAGTGATTTCGCGCAGGACAAGCCCATTGAGGTTCCCAAACCGCCATTGAGCTTGATGAAGGCCGTCCTTCCGAACGCCTCCACAGCCTTGTTATGATCGATGGTCTGGTAGATATCGTGGAAGCTGGGGACGTCACGCAAGGGTTCGACATCGTCTTCGCGAATCCATGTCGTCTCGGAGCCTTCGGCCCATACATCATACAGATGGCTGAACTGTGCAATGGCCATTTCGCTCATGCCATGTTCCCGCATCACTTGTGCACAACGTTCAGCGTGTTCGTTTGCCGTCATGTCGTAACCCTTTCTTCCATGACTGCTCATAAGTGTAACCCCCGTCGAGGCGGCGACCGCGCATTACAACCCCGATACGCGTGAAGGATTCGTGGATGAATCCGTCAGTCGTATGGCGATGCGCGCATGAGCAAACCCCCAAGAGCGGCACTAGACACCCGGTCTTCAACCATGAGCCTTGACCGGTCTGTAAGCGCCGTCTGCAACTATTGCACGTACGAGTATGTCACACAACACCGCATTGGGCAATATGACTCTGGAAGTTCGGCGCATTGGATGTGGGCACGGCAGATGGCGGATTCCATTCGAATTTAGACGTGGATATGTGACCCGTTCTGCTGTTCAGAGTGCTGTTCATGTCACCCAGTTGTCGCCCGGCCGGAAAAACAGAAGCCGCGGAATCGTTGCAATTCCGCGGCTTTCCGGTCGGGCCGGCGGGATTTGAACCCGCGACCCCTTGACCCCCAGTCAAGTGCGCTACCAAACTGCGCTACGGCCCGATCGGCGCTTAACGCGCCGAAGAGCTAACTTACCACAGCAGTTCAGTCTACGCAACCCGGCGTGGCGTGCCTTTCCGATTTCGGTAGGCGCCTACTTCCGCCGCTTTTCGCGGACCTTGACGGAAATCTGGACTGGCGAGCCTTCGAATCCGAATTCTTCGCGCAGCTGACGCTCCAGATACCGCCGATAGCCGTGCTCGAGGAATCCGGTCGCGAAAATCACGAACCGTGGCGGCCGTGTCGAAGCCTGTGTCGCGAAGAGGATTCTCGGCTGCTTGCCGCCTCGTAGCGGGTGGGGATGCGCCGCCTGGATCCGTCCGAGGAATGCGTTGAGTTTGCCCGTGGGTATGCGCTTGTCCCATGATTCGAGAGCCGTTTGCATAGCACGAGACAAGCGGTTCGTATGCCACCCGGTCTTCGCCGAGAGATTGACGCGTTCCGCCCACGTCACCCGGTTGAACTCGGTTGCCCACAGACGCTCCAGCCGCTGACGGGAGAATTCGTCCATCAAATCCCACTTATTGAACACCAGGACGATTGCTCGGCCGGCGTCAACCGCCTGGCTCATGACTTTCAGGTCCTGATCGGCGATCGGCTGGGACGCGTCGAACAGCACCAACGCAAGTTCCGCACGCTCGATAGCCGCCTGGGTGCGCAGCGAGGAATAGTATTCCGCGCCGGACAACTTGTGCTGGCGACGCTTGATACCGGCGGTATCGATGAACAGCCAGTCTTGGCCATCCATCGAGATGATCTCATCGACCGGATCCCTTGTGGTGCCGGCTAGATCATTGACGACCGAACGCTCCTCGTGGGCGAGTTGGTTGAGCAACGATGATTTGCCGACGTTCGGCCGCCCGACGAGCGCGACACGCCGCAGATGCGACGGCGTCAGGAATCCCGATGTCCGGTCAGCGGACTTCAGGGAGTCCAACGCGGCGTCAAGCAGCTCGCCGACTCCCCTGCCGTGCATGGCTGAGATGCCATAGGGCTCTCCGAGGCCAAGCTTCCAGAATTCCGCGGTAAGATACTCGCTTTGCGCGTCGTCGACCTTGTTGACCGCGAGCGTCACCGGCTTGCCGGCCGCCCGCAGCATGTTGACAATCCGCTCATCGGTGTCGGTCATACCGATTTGCCCGTCCACCACGAAAATCACAGCGTCGGCGAGTCTTACCGCCACCTGCGCTTGGGACGCAATCGCCGAGGCGATGCCTTCAACGTCGGCTTCCCAGCCACCGGTGTCGACGAGTTTGAAATCGGTACCTGCCCATTCGGCGTCGTAGCTGACGCGGTCGCGGGTGACCCCCGGGGTGTCCTCAACGACCGCCGCGCGGCGACCAAGAATACGGTTCACCAACGTGGATTTTCCGACATTCGGCCGTCCGACCACCGCGATGACACCGACCTGCTTACCGGAACCGGCATCGGCGTCGCCTTCGTCTTCGCCCGCGATGAGTTCTCGGTCTTCCTCGTCGAGCTCGTATCCTTCGAGATTCGCGGCGTACTCCTGGTACTGCTGCTCCTCGATCGCTTGATCAACCAATGCGATGAGCTGGTCCAAGGTCTGTTCGAAGGTCAGATCCGAGTTATCCAAGGTCACGACCCCATCGGCGGCGGTCAGGAAACTGGTGACCTTCGAGTCCATGCGATCGCGTTTCGCGACATCCTCAGCGCCAACGCCCTGCGCGGATTGCCCGCTCCGGCGTGCCTGACGCACTTCCTCGCGCGCGGTCAGCAACACTCGTACTTCGGCATCGGGGGCCACGACGGTGGTGATGTCACGGCCTTCAGCGACGATGCCACGTCCTTGCGAGAAGGAATCCCCCGACGCTTCACGGGCGATATACGCGCGCTGCGCCGCGATGAGCACATGGCGGACGGGGATGATGCCCGACACCCGCGACACATGGGTGGACACCTCGGAAGATCTGATGTCCTCGCTGATGTCCTCACCGTCGGCGAGCACAATCGGACGGTCAGGGTCTACTGAGATATCGAAATGGTCTTCGGTGAAGAACTCCCCCACCGTCTCAGTAATCTGCTGCTCATCAATCTGCGCGGCGTCAAGATCGATGCCCTGATTCAGGCACCACCATGCGCATGCGCGATACATGGCTCCGGTATCAAGGTATGCGAAACCGAAATGTCTGGCCAGTTCCTTCGCCGTGGATGATTTTCCGACACCGGCGGGGCCGTCAATGGCGACACGGATCACAGTCCGACCTCCTTGGCAAGTGAACGAACCTCAGTCTGAGACAGCACGCGGTATGAACCTGATTTGAGATCACCGAGCTTGATCGGGCCGATCTGCGTGCGCACCAGGCGCTTGACGGGGAACCCGACCGCGTCGAAAATACGACGGACAATCCGGTTCTTGCCCGAATGCAATACGACCTTTACCAAGGTCGTGTCATGGTTGGCGTCGATGATGGCGCAATGGTCAAGGCGAATCCAGCCGTCGTCTAGCTGCACGCCTTGAGAGACAAGACGCCGGCATACATTGCCGCTGATCCTGCCCTGCAGGGTGGCGATGTAGGTTTTCTCCACCTCGTATTTGGGATGCATGACATGCTGGCTGAGTTCACCGTCATTCGTCATGAGGATGAGCCCTTCCGAGTCATAATCGAGGCGTCCCATATGGAAGATGCGCTCATACTTGTCGCCGACGATGTCCCGCAAGGTATAACGCCCCTTGGGGTCGTCCATGGTGCTGAGCACCTTGCGCGGCTTATTAAGCGCAAGCGTGATGTGATTAGGGTTCAGGCGGACGCGGGAGCCGTCGACACGAATCTCCTGCTTGCTCGGATCGGCACGGGTGCCGAGCTCGGTCACCAATTCGCCGTCAACCTCGACACGACCGTCGAGGATGATCTGCTCGCACTTGCGCCTCGAACCGAAACCGGCTTGTGCGAGGATCTTCTGCAGGCGAATGCCTTCTTGATTATTGTCATGTGCTTTCAATGCACGAGAATATGCGTTTGGCATCGTTCTCCCAACGTGGCCGGACGGCGCCATCGGAGCCGTCATGGATAGATATCTGGTGTCGTGATGCACTCGCAACGGTACTCGCCATGGCATGAACTGCGAGACACACGACATAGATATTGTAGCGTAAGGCACAGAAAAGCGTCCCTGCTGGTAGAATGTCACACGTCCAGCGGATATGGCCGCGCTTCAGGCCGGAGCCTTGTCCGCTATTCCCCTAGAGAAAGAACAATCAATGACTGATACGGGATCGCAGCGCGCCAGTGACGCGGCATCATGCACGAAGGAACCACTTGCGGTACGCGTGGGCGCTGAACTTGCGGGAAGCTTCATCGTATTCTTCGCGATTTACAGCTTCACAACTTTCGGAACCGCCCTGTTCGGCATCAATATGGCGTTCATCGCCCTGGCCACCGGTATCGCGTACGCCGCGGTGACACTGGTGTTCTCAAAGGTGTCCGGCGGACAGCTGAACCCGGCGATCACCCTCGCTGCAATACTGACCGGCAAGACCAAGGTACTCGACGGTATCCTCTACATCATCGCCCAGGTGCTGGGCGGTATCGCCGCCGGCGCGCTGATTGTGCGTATCCTGCCGACGACCGAAACCCTCACCGCGAAGATCTGGCTGACCGATGCCGTCAACGGCTTCGGCAACGGCTCCGTCTCCGCATCCACGCTGAGCAGCGTGAGCGCCTCCTTTGACATCACCCTGGCTGTCGTGGTCGAAATCATCGCAAGCATTGTGGTGATTGCCGCCGCTGTGACGACCATGGACAAGGAGACCACGGCGGTTTCGCACGCTGCGGCCATTGGTTTCGCCTACGGTCTGGGCGCCGCGATGACCTATCCGGTCACCGGAGCCGGCATGAACCCCGCACGCTCCACCGGCATCGCCCTGTTCGCACGCAACGCCGGACTGTCTCAGAACCCGCTGCAGCAGCTGTGGGTATTCTGGATTTGCCCGATTCTCGCTGCGGCGATTGTCGCGATGGTCATGATCGGTGCGCAGTTGCTGCGTGACAATGCCAGCGCCAAGCAGCAGGTTGTCAATGACACCGCCGCGCAACAGAATGTAGCTGATACCGATGCACTCACCCAGACCGGCAACGATGCGGCGCAAACCGCTGCCGAGCATGCCGAGCAGGAAACGTCCGCGGCTTCAGAGCATAACGCGGATGCTCAGATCGAGCAGTGAGACTCCGACACCAAAACACAGGGACATTGACGCATCGAATGCCACGGACCGGACCTTCCATGGGCTGCGTTCACGTAGGATGATGCGCATTGTTCCCAAGACGATGGCCGTCGCAGCGAGCAACGCTGTGGCGGCCATCGTATATCCGAAGGCGGCAAGGATGCCACTGACACATACCAACAGCGCCACGATCCATTCACATACCGGTTTGCCTTCTTTGGCTTCAGACACATACGGATGCTCTTGCGGCATGATGGCCTCCTCGTGGCGGTTAGGAACAGATGTCACACTGACAATCGGTGTGCGGTGAGTCCTGTTGTCGATATCTTGACGCGTCAAAGGGAAGAATACCTGTCCGTTTCGACGTGATACCGAAATCGCTGAGGAATATGGCAGCACGGTACGAGTCGATTGGCGGCACCGGAAATCAGCCGGTCTGGAACACACGGCACCGCTGAGTACCGACCACTGAAACGCGACCAATGGTGGCTACCGCACCACCAGGAAGTCGCAACTAGGAAGTCGCATCCATATGCAAAAAGGCGGCGCCCAGACCGAAGACCAGACACCGCCCCTAACCGGCCGTTACGCCGAAAACCGCGAATCAGTGGAAGAAGTGGCGGGTTCCCGTGACGTACATGGTAATGCCGGCTTTACGAGCCGCTTCGAAAACTTCCTCATCGCGAATGGATCCACCGGGCTGCACAATCGCCTTGACACCGGCGTTGATGAGGTATTCCGCGCCATCGGCGAACGGGAAGAACGCATCGGAAGCGGCGACCGAGCCAGTGGTACGGTCGGCGCCATCAGCCAGCGTATTGGCACGTTCGACGGCGAGATGGCAGGAATCCACACGGTTGACCTGTCCCATGCCGATGCCGACGGTCGCCTGATCATGGGCGATGAGAATGGCGTTCGACTTCACGCAACGAATGGCACGCCAAGCGAACTCGAGGTCGCGCAACGTATCGGCATCCGCGGGATCGCCGGAGACAAGCTTCCACGCATCTGGGCTGTCGCCGGGGGCGTTGATAAGATCAGTGGTCTGCACGAGCAGTCCCCCGTCGATCTGACGGTACTGCTGCTTGGCGCGAGGAGGTTCGGCGACCTTCAGGATACGAAGGTTCTTCTTCTTGGTCTTGAGCAGCTCAAGGGCTTCCGGCTCATAGTCGGGGGCGACGATGACCTCAGTGAAGATCGGCCGCACGTTCTGGGCCATTTCAAGCGTCACCGTGGTGTTCGCGGCGATGACACCGCCGTAAGCGCTCATCGGGTCGCAGGCATGCGCCTTCTTGTGGGCTTCGGCGACGGTCTTGCCGAGAGCCAGACCGCAAGGATTGTTGTGCTTGACGACGGCGACGGCAATGCTCGGGGCGAAATCCCACACGGCACGCCAAGCAGCATCGGCGTCAACGTAATTGTTGTAGCTCATGGGCTTGCCGCCGAGCTGTTCGGCATGGGCGAACCCGTTCTGGTTCAGCGGATCCAAGTAGAGAGCTGCCTGCTGATGCGGGTTCTCGCCATACCGCAGCAGATGGGAGCGATCCCACGTACGCGTGTATGCCTTCGGGAACACGGTATCCTCATTGGGAATGTCGTCATCCGCCGCAGACTGGTCGGCGGTGATGCTTTCCGGCTTCGGCCACTGTTTGGACGTCCACTCGTTGATGGTCGCGTCATAGGCGGCTGTGTGGGCGAAAGCCTTGGCGGCGAGCCAACGACGCTCCTCAAGGCTGAACCCACGACCGTCTTCGATGCGCTTGGCCACCAGCGCATAGTCAGCGGGATCGGTAATGATGGCGACTGTGGCGCTGTTCTTCGCCGCTGCGCGAACCATGGACGGGCCGCCGATATCTATTTTCTCGATGGTGTCCGCCTCATTCGCACCGGAACGGACGGTATCCGCGAACGGATACAGGTTGACCACCACCAGGTCGAAAGGCTTGATGCCCAGCGTTTGCAGCTGCTTGACATGCTCGGGGTTGGTCATATCGGCAAGGATGCCCGCATGAATGTGAGGATCAAGGGTCTTGACACGGCCGTCAAGGCTTTCCGGGAAGCCGGTGACTTCACTGACCTCGGTCACGTTGACACCAAGTTCGGCGAGACGCTTGGCGGTCGAACCGGTGGAGACGACTTCAGTGCCTGCGGCGATGAACGCCTGTGCAAGCACGTCGATGCCTTCCTTGTGGAATACGGATACGAGGGCCCGTTTAATCGGCCTGTTCGTTGATGCCATCCTGTTCCTCCTTGGTGGTTGTTGTTGCATGATCTGCGACGATAGGTGTGCTGGCGACACCCCGCGGTTGTCTGTCAGCCGTATTCCCGGTTGACTGACTGTTCTTGGCCGGGCGCAGATGCGACCAACACAAGCGTAATCCATACCATGCCGCATCGGCAACGATGACCGCCGCCCATGTGGCGAATAATCCGACGATGGTCGGATGTCCTACGGCGCGTGTCGAAGCCACGACGTCGACGCCGACGTGCGCGAGCCGATGTGCCCCCAACGCACCATTGGACAAGGCGAACATGCATGACGACCCCAAAGCCACGAGCGCCCCCGAAATGCAGAATGAGCCAAGCGGATAGGCGAACATGATGATGTCGCGCACCACTGTGGCACGGTCGTCTCCGGCGCGGGGCGCTCTGATGGCGAAACCGGTCGGCGACAACATGAATGCGAGGGCACAGACGATAGATACGATCAGCGGAAGCGACAAGAGGAACGAGCGCAACCCATCATTGCCGATGGCTTGCGGGAAAATGCCGAACAGCGGCACACCCGGCAGGTCCGTGGACTGTCCGATCCACATCGTGAAATGTGCAAGCTCCCCTATGCGGAATCCAGACCCGAACATCCAAGACAGGGACCAGATGCACAGATTGGGCAACCAGGCCAGTGAACATACCGATGTCATGATGCGTGATCCCACGCCCATCGCATCAAGTTCAAAAATCTTGGATACTGCATCGGCTCCGTAGACAATCCAGACCACCACATCGATGCACGCCAGCAGAACGTATATACCCAGCAGCGTCAAGCCGAGTGCCACGCCGAGCGACAGCGCCCGCCTGAGTTCACGGGACACATGCTGCCCGAAGAACGCCTTGATGCGTTGCCACGATTGGCTTACCGGGAACGCCCCGAGCACGAAGGCCACAGTGAATACAAAGCCGGTTTTTACCGCCACGATGCCGATATTGTCAAGCAGGCCCACGGAGATATGGAAGGTGAAGGCCATGTTGAGGGACATCCATGTGATGAGCCCGCCAAAATATGCGGCCCAAGACAGATGACGCTTGCGCGCGATGGATGCGAGCAACCACACCATCAACAGTGTCAGTGTCAGAGGAATCACACTCAGGGTGATTGCGCTGGTCTGGAATCCAATCCCTTGGCTGAGCAGAATCATGCTTTGCGTCAGTGAGAAGGCATAGTCAGTCAGACCGCCGGTACCCTCTTCCATGGATATGACTAGCAGAAGCAGAGAAATCAGCAACCAGAGCGCAAGCGCATATAACGCCATGGAGGCCGCCGCGAAGACGACCCCCTTAGCGAATGAAACGCACCGTTCTTTCATGCGGCGATGGATTGCAATGCCTTGCGCATGAGGTCAGCGGTCTGACGCGGTGTCTTGCCGACAGGAATCCCGACGGCTTCCAGCGCAATCTTTTTATCTTGCGCGGTGCCTTTTCCACCGGAGACAATGGCGCCTGCATGACCCATCTGTTTGCCTTCAGGAGCCGTGAAACCTGCGATATAGGCGACGACGGGCTTGGTCATGTGCTTGCTGGCCCATGCGGCGGCATCCTGTTCGGCGCTTCCGCCAATCTCGCCAATCATGACGACGCCCTTGGTGGCGTCATCGGCTTCGAACTGTTCCAACGCTTCCTGGAGTGTCGTGCCGACGATGGGGTCGCCTCCCACGCCTACGCACGCGGTGAAACCAATGTCGGAGAGTTCGCCCATGAGCTGGTAGGTGAGTGTACCGGATTTCGACACGAGGCCGAGCGGACCGCGGTGGACGATGCCATCGGGGATGATGCCAAGGTTGACGCCGTGAGCACCGTCTGTCGCCGGCAATGTAATCAGGCCCGGGCAGTTCGGTCCGATGATACGGACGCCCTTGCGCAAGGCGAGTTCGACGAAGTATGCGGAATCGGCAACGGGAATGCCCTCGGTGATGACGACGATCGTGCCGATACCGGCTTGAATCGCTTCGACAACAGCGTCTTTGGCGAAGCGCGGAGGTACGAAGATGACACTCGCCTTGGCTCCGGTAGCTTTGATCGCTTCGCTGCATGTCGCGTATACGGGAATGACCGCGTCCTTGCCTTCACGGGCCTTCGGATAGGTGACGGTCGTGCCTGCCTTGCGAGGATTGACACCACCGACGATATTCGTCCCCGCCTTGAGCATTCTTGCCGTATGCGTCATGCCCTGATGGCCCGTCATGCCCTGGACGATGACCGGGGCACCATCTTCAACGAACAACGTCATTTCGTGGCCTCCTTGTTGGACGATGCAGCAGCGATGCGTGCGGCCTGTTGTGCTGCTTCCTCCATGGTGTCATAGACATGAAGGTTCGGGTCATTGGCATCAGCGAGCATGCGCAGACCTTCCTGTGCAGCGTTGCCATCGAATCGGACAACAATCGGCTTGACGGTCTCGATGGCTTGCAATGCGCCGAGAATGCCGGCGGCGACTTGCTCGCATGAGGTGATGCCGCCATAGACGTTCACGAAGACAGAACGCACTTGCGGGTCAGACAGCACAATCTCCAAGCTGTTGCGCATGACCTCGGCTGAGGCGCCGCCGCCGATGTCGAGGAAGTTCGCCGGCTTGATGCCGGTGCCCTGTTCTTCGCCGGCTCCCGAAACCGCATCAAGCGAACTCATGACGAGCCCTGCGCCATTGCCGATGACGCCGACCTGTCCGGTCAGATGTACATAGTGCAGTCCGAGTTCTTTCGCCTTGCGCTCGTAGGGGTCAAGCTGCGTGGCGCCTTCGAAACGCTTCCAACCGTCATGCCGGTACGAGGCGTTGTCGTCGAGCGAAATCTTGGCATCGAGCGCGCACAACGATTTGCTTGATTCATCTTGCGGGTCGCCGATTTTGGCGAGCGGGTTGATTTCCACGAGCGTAGCGTCGTTGGTCTTGAAGCACTGCCACATATTCAGCAGGATGCGCGCAGCTTGGTCGACGTCCGCATGGTAGAACCCAATGTTGCGCGCCATTTCAGTCGCGGCATCGAGGTCGAAAGTGTCCAACGCGTTGATGTGCAGGCGCTTGACCGATTCGGGATGGGCCTTGGCGATTTCCTCGACTTCGGTGCCACCGTTCGCTGTCGCGAGCACATCGAAATCACGCGAGGTGCGGTCCACTGAAATCGAGACATAGTATTCGTGGATGACGTTCTTGGCTTCCGCGACCAGTACGCCACGAACCTGATGGCCATGGATGACCATGGGGAAGATGGCATTCGCCGCAGCGACAGCTTCATCGCGTGTATGGGCAATCTTGACGCCGCCTGCTTGACCGCGATGGCCGATTTTCACCTGAGCCTTGATGACGCACGGATATCCGATGGTATCCGCAGCCTGGGCGACTTCGTCGGCATTCGACGCATAAATCCCGCTTGGGGTGGGAATTCCTTGCTCGTCAAGCAGCTGGCGAGCCTGATACTCGTATAAATCCATTTCTGCCTCTCTTCATCCGGTCACGCCGGCATGGACACCAGTGTGCTCGTAGGGTATGGACCGAGACTGTCGATTCCGTCAAGCCCTTCGAGTTGCATCACAAAGCTGAAACCGGCGATGGTGCCGCCGCATTTGCGAATCAGGTCCGCTGCCGCCTTCGCTGTACCGCCCGTTGCGATGAGATCGTCGACAATCAGTACGCGTTCGCCGGAGCTGACCGCATCGGATTCCACTTCAACACGGGCTTGACCGTATTCCAAGGTGTAATCCTCGCCGATGACGGGTGGCGGCAGTTTGCCCGCCTTGCGCACTGCGATGAACCCCTTGCCAAGTCTGGCGGCAAGCGCCGGACCGAACAGAAAGCCCCTGGCTTCCAGCCCTGCTACAGAGTCAAAGGAATCAGCAGGAACCGGCAGTGCCTTTTCAAGGCCTTCCAAGAGGATCTGCAGACCTTTCGCGTCCTCGAGAACCGGCATGAAATCACGGAAGTTGATGCCTTCCTTGGGGAATCCAAGCACTGAACGGAACAGGGAGGTCATGTATTCGGCCTTGTCCCTGCCTACTAGTTCCAGTTGTCTGATATGGATATCGGATGCCATCGATGGGACCTGATCTTTCTGGTTGCTGTGTTGCCGGATTCGCCGGGCTGCAAATCGAGACGGAAACCGACTATGATAGGTTATTTGGCTTCGTTGTCGGATGCTTTGTCTTCGGTATCGGCTTTACCTGCTTCAGCCGGTGCAGCTGTATCAGCGGTGCCATCCGCCGATGACGCATTCTGCACGTCGGTTCGCTCGGTGTCAGAAACCTCAGTCTCGGACGCCACAGACGTGCCCTCGGCCCCCTCGCTGCTGGCATCTTCCTGCTGCAAATCATTGGCTTCGGCCTCGTCGTCATCGATGAACGCCGGACGCACGTACTTTCCGGCGACGGCGTTGAGCTTGAAGCGCAGACGAGAGCCTTCGGAATCCACGACGATTTCCTCGTACTTCTCGTCCACGGATACAATCGTGGCGATGATGCCGCCACGAAGCACGACGAGAGTGCCCGGGACCATGGCCTCGCGCAATTCTTCCTGCTGCTGCTTCTGCTGCTTCTTCATACGCCGTGAACTCATCCACATCATGAAGATGAACAGGATGAGGATGACGATCATAACCATATTAGGATCGAGATTCTGAGACATGGGACTCCTGACGTGCTAGCGGGGTGCTATCCAAATATCTAACCTTAGAATAGCTTGTTGACATCATCCTGGGGTTCAAGGCCGAGATGTCTCCAGGCCTTAGCCGTTGCGACACGGCCTTTCGGAGTGCGTACGAGGAATCCCTCGCGGACAAGATACGGCTCACATACCGTCTCCACGGTTTCCGATTCCTCACCCACCATCGCCGACAGATTGTTCAAGCCAACTGGTCCGCCGTTGAAATTACGGCAGATTGCCTGCAATACGGCAATATCGAGTCTGTCCAATCCTTCGGAATCGATCTGGTACAGAGCCAGCGCCTGAGTGACCGCATCGACGTCCACACTTTCCAAATCATGGACGATTGCCCAGTCGCGCACACGACGCAGCAACCGGTTCGCGATACGCGGCGTCCCTCTGGATCTCAGGGATAGCTGATGCGCCGCGCCTTCTTCCAATTCCACGCCAAGCACCGAAGCGGACCGCTCGATGAGTTTCTCCAACTCCTCATGTGGATAGAAATCCAGATGCGCGGTAAAACCGAAACGCGCCCGAAGCGGCGAAGGCAACATGCCTTCCCTTGTGGTGGCGCCAATCACCGTGAAGCGCGGCAAAGTCAACGGGATGGATGATGCACCGGGCCCCTTGCCGACCATGACATCGACACGGAAATCCTCCATGGCGATGTACAGCAGCTCCTCTGCCGGCCGAGGCAGACGATGGATCTCGTCGATGAACAGCACTTCTCCGGCGTCCAACGAGCTGAGAATGGATGCGAGATCCCCCGCATGCTGGATGGCAGGCCCCGAAGTCACCCTGATCGGCACGCCCAGTTCGTTGGCCACGATCATGGCAAGTGTGGTCTTGCCCAGCCCTGGGGGGCCCGCCAGGAGGATATGGTCCGGGGGAACCTCACGTTTGCGTGCTGCGTCAAGGAACAGCTGCAATTGTGCTTTGAGCCGTGGCTGCCCGATGAACCCTTCAAGGACATGGGGACGCAGCTCCTCATCGCTCACTGGCTCGCTGTCCAATGGCTGCGAAGATACCATACGCAGGGATTCCTCCCTGGCGCCATCATTGTTCACCGTCGTGTCTTCAGATTGTCGCATATCTCACCTGTGCCCTTCTCATGCATTATCGCCCGCGGTCAAGTTCGGTCAGCGCCAGTTTGAGCACACGAGGCACGTCCTTCTCGCCTATCGGAGTTTCAATATCGTGGTCGCGGCATGCGCGTTCGACGGCATCCAAGGCATCCTGCTGACGCCACCCAAGCGAGATAAGCCCTTCAACGACCTGTTGGGCACCCGTGTCCACCGGCGACTGAGCTGGGGCAGATGCACCCTCGACTTGGGACAGATCAAGCGAGCCTTTAAGCTCCAGGATGATTTTCTGCGCCCCCTTCTTGCCGAGTCCCGGTGCTTTGGCCAACGCAGTGGCATCCCCGTCGGCAACCGCCCTGGCAAGACGGTCAGGAGGCAAGGTGGACAAGAGCGAAAGGGCGACTTTCGGGCCGATACCGCTCACTTTTTGCAGCTGGAGGAACATCTTTTTCTCAGCGGGCGACAGGAATCCATACAACGTGATGGCATCCTGGGTGACCGCCATGGAGATGTACACGGTAGCGGATTGCTCTGAGTGCAATGAGGCGAGATCAGTCTGCGGCATACGGACGTCAAAGCCCACACCGCTGACATCAAGCACGACCCCGGACTGGCCGACCGCTGCGACCTGCCCATGAAGCATGGCGATCATATTGCCTCCTTCAGACTGTGTGACCATCAATCGAACATCTGTTCGATAGCTTACATGCCGCGGTCGACTCCGCGGCGACGTTTCGCCCGCTGCGCTGCGACCGCCCACTGTCGTTGCGCAGCGGTCAGATGTTGCTCGCGTTCGCCGCCCTGCAACGCCCCTGCCGGCCTCAACGCATGGCACATCGCTTGCGCCAACGCGTCGGCGGCATCAGGCGGGGTGGGCATCTCGGACAGGTTCAGGATACGCATGACCATACGTTCGACTTGGAGCTTGTCCGCTTTGCCGTTGCCAGTGATCGCGAGTTTGACTTCGGTCGGGGTGTGCAAAGCGACGGGTATCCCCCGCTGTGCGGCAGCGAGCATGGCCATCCCCGCCGCCTGCGCGGTTCCGAGCACGGTGTTGCGATTGGCCTGCGCGAACACGCGTTCAATGGATACCGTGTCAGGGACAAAGCGTTCGATTTTATCAACCAGTCCGTTGTAAATCGAAAGCAGCCTCAAATCCTGGGAAGTGTCGGGGCTGGTGCGGATGACATCGACATGGATAAAAGAAAGCCGGCGTGATGCGCCGGCTTCCACCACGCCGACCCCGCACCGAGTCAGGCCGGGATCAACGCCAAGGATGATCAACAGATCACTCCTCTTCCTCCAATTGGGCCATCACCTCGTCGGATGCGGTCCAGTTGCTGTAAATGTTCTGGACATCGTCGAGGTCGTCGAGGTTGTCGATCAGCTTGGACACCTTGCGGGCGTCGTCGAGGCTGAGCTCAATCTCGTTCTTCGGAATCATGACCAGATCGGCGGAATCGTAGTCGATGCCAGCTTCCTGGAGACCCTTGCGGACCGTGATGAGATCCGCGGGATCGGTGATCACGCTGAACACGTCACCGTCGTCGGACACGTCCTCGGCGCCGGCTTCGGCTGCGATCTCGAAGAGCTTGTCGTAATCCAAGCCCTCGGACGGCACCTCGATTTGGCCCTTGCGCTCGAAGTTGAAGCTCACGGCGCCGGACGTGGCCAAGGAACCGTTGCCCTTGGTCAGTGTGGAACGCACTTCAGCCGCGGCGCGGTTGCGGTTATCGGTCAGGCATTCAATGATGAGGCCGACGCCGGCAGGCGCATACCCTTCGTACACGATGTCCTCGTAGTTGGCGGCACCGTCTTCCTCACCAGAGCCACGCTTGACGGCGCGCTTGATGTTGTCGGCAGGCATGGATGCCTTCTTGGCCTTGACGATCGCATCATACAGCGTCGGGTTGCCGTCGGGGTCGCCGCCGCCCAGACGGGCTGCGATCTCGATGTTCTTGATCAGCTTCGCGAACAGCTTGCCGCGCTTGGCGTCAATGGCGGCCTTCTTATGCTTGGTGGTCGCCCACTTGGAATGCCCTGACATAATGCTCCTAGCAGATACGGGTACGATAAACACACCGATTGTAAAGCGCTTTCAAGACAAGACCTCGGCGTACACGCCGAGCACCTGGTCTACGACGCTGCTCCAGTCATACTGCAATGCGCGGTGCTGCCCGGCTTGCCCAAGTGACTCACGGGTTTGACGGTCAGCGATCAACGAACAGACCACGGCAGCGCAATCACGATCATCGCCGTTGCCGAACAACGCGGCTGCACGGCCTTCATCTGCGACAGCCACGAATGCAGGAAGATCGGAAGCCACGACAGGGCATCCCGCCGCCATCGCTTCGGCAAGCACGATACCGAAGCTTTCACCGCCGGTCTGGGGCGCCACGTAGACGCTGAGCGAGCGATAGAACCTCGCTTTATCGTCGTCACTGATTCGGCCAAGGAATTCCATATGATCCATCAGATGCCCGGACGGGTCGACAGTGTTGACGATGGTTTTGCCTTCGCGTTCGCCATCACCTGCACACAGGAACCGGGCCTCGGGGTATTGGTCGAGAATCCTTGCGGTCGCGCGGCAGAACACTGCAAAGCCTTTGCGCTCCTCCCCCATTCTGCCGAGAAACCCGATGGTGGGACTGGTGTCGTCGCCCTGCCAAGAGGGTATGGGCGTCGCAAGAGAAAACTGGCGAGTGGAGATGCCATTGGGAATCACCGATACGGGCATATCCTGCGGCAGATACCGTTGCGCGACGGTTCGGGAGGCATCGCTGACACAGATGGCGTGGGCCAACGGCCGTAAATACCGGTTGAGATAGCCCTGGAAGAAACGCAGTGCAAATGGATAATCATTGAACGCGGCATGGAAAGTTCCGACCAACGGAGGATGATGCACCATGGTCAACGGCTTATGGCTCAGGGACGGCGCCTCTGGTTCATGAAGATGCACGATGTCGAAATGCCCTTGTCTGACCCAACGACGCACTTGAGCCCCCACGAATCCGAAATAACTCAGCCGCGATACTGAACCGTTGTAGGGAATCGCAAAGGAGGTACCGACCGTCTGCACCCACAACGGCATATCGTTGGTCCGTCGTCCGGGCGCGAGGACCTCGACCTCGTGGCCTCGTGCAATCAGTTCCTTCGCAAAATCACGGATATGGAACTGCACGCCGCCCGGCGTTTCGAAGGAATATGGCGATATGATGCCGACGCGTAGTTTCCGGCCATGCAGTGGATCGTGCTGATCGTGCATATCACAGTCTGTACCGTCGCGAAAATCTGCGTTCGACATCATGTCCTTTCTTCCGTCGGAAGGCAATAGTCATAGCCTACACCGCCGCCAAACGTCGGAGAAGCGGTCACAGGCCGCGGCGGCGACGTTCAATCAATGCACGCACTTCATCCGGCACGTCCTTGAGCCGCGAGAAGTCAAGATCCTCAATGAAAATCGGCTGGAGCATATGCCAATCCTGCGGATGCTGCGCGATTCCCCGTGACCAGACGTCAACCCACGCCTGGCTGATATCGTGAATCGCCTGTTCTCGGGGAAGACCGGCGAATCGGGCGACATCGATTGGAGCGCTGACATGGCAGACATACCCGTATGGGGTACGGGCTGTCCTGCGTCTTTCTCCATGCAGACGTTCACGATACATATTGACGACATACAGGGGCAAGCCGGTGTCATAGGCCAAGGTTGCAGGCCCTCGTGCCACACGAATCATCGAGTCGAAGGCGTGGACGAATTCGCCGTGACGGCTCAGATCACGGTCTGCGAGTAGCGGCACCACCACATGCGGCTTGACCAGTTTTTCCTCCAGTTTGCCGATCAGGCCGGGCTGACCGGTGAGCAGGATTGAAATGCCCAGGGACCGTCTGATGTCCACGAAAGTCTTGAGCAGTTCTTCGTTCTTCAGCCGTTCGGCGACCGTGGTCACCGGGGCGACATCGCGATACGCCCAATACCCGGCGTAATCCCAATTGCCTTGATGTCCCATAGCGATGGGCGCCGAACCGGCTTGCGCACGCGTGGATTCGATGATCAGCCCACACCCGGGGCCGGCCCCGCGTACACGGGCACTCAGGCACTCATCGCTTCTGCCGCCGACCGTCATGGCTTCGGAGAAATACGTGAAATAGGACCGCATCGCCCGGTGGGAAACATGCCGCAGATGCATCCTGTTCTGGATTGCCGCCCATACGCCGTCATGTTCAGACCGGTTGCGGTCATGCAATACGTGTGACAGGTTGCGTTCCAATTGCTTGACGCCTCCGGCGCGCGTCAGCCAAGCGATATCAGCGGCGAACAGGAACAGCCCCCTGACCAGCCGCTCAGGCAGCATGCCGGCGTGCTTGGCGATGAAGATAAGGACCCTGTCAAGCATGGCCGGTGTTACCGCTCGTTGGTGCCGATATTGGAATCCCGCTCATCGGCTTTCATCTGACGCCGCACTTCGAAAATCCTCTGGAACACCGTAATCAGGCCGAGCACAGCCAAGAGCGCCAACGCGATGGCAAGCCACAGCCCGTTATGGGTCAATCCGGTCACGAACATGCCGACCAGGATGATGAACAGGCGATCAGCGCGTGTCGCGATGCCGTTTTTCGCCTCATACCCCACGGATTCCGCACGGGCACGGGCATAGGAGGTGACGAATGAGGTCATGATGGAAACGAGCGCGCAGCCGATGCCGACATGAGAGATGACGTCCTCGCCGGATCCGCCGTGCATCCACCAGTCGCTATGCAGATAGAAAATCAGTATGCAGCCGATGAGAACCGCCCAATCGGCGATTCTGTCAAGGGTTGAATCAAGGAATGCGCCGAATTTCGTTCCCCCGGTGGTCAGCATGGCCACAGAACCGTCCAGGGAATCGAACAGCACGACAATCGCGAGGAAAAACACGAGCGGAATGATCCAACCGGTGATGCCGATCACGACGGACAACGCTATGGACAGAACCGACCCGGTGATGGTGATGCCATTGGCGCTCATATGCATACGCACGCAGACACGGGCGATGGGTTCGGTCAGTTTCTTCCACAGTCCCCGGCAATGTTCCAGCATTGTCTTCAATACCTTTCTTGTCGATTATCGGCAGGCGAATCGGGCGGCACTGAAATGTCCAGTGCCGCCCGAACCCGTTCAGCGCAATGCCGTACGGGTCACTTGGTCGCGGCCGCGAAATCGTCGGCGTTGTTCACTTGGACACGCTTCTTGATGACTTCGAGGATCCACGCCTTAGCCTGGTCCACCGGCACGCCGTTGAGCTGGCTACCGTCACGGAACCTGAAGCTGACAGCGTTCTTCTTGACGTCCTCCTCACCGGCAATAAGCGTGAACGGAACTTTCGACTTGGACGCATTGCGGATCTTCTTACCGAAGCGATCGTCCGAGTTGTCCATCTCGCAGCGCACGAGGTTCTCCTCGAGATCGTCAATGAACGCCTGCAGATGCGGGGCGAACTCGTCGGCGACCGGGATGCCCGTGACCTGCACCGGGGCGAGCCACACCGGGAAGGCGCCGGCGTAATGCTCGAGCAGGATGGCGAAGAAACGCTCAATGGAGCCGAACAGGGCACGGTGAATCATCACCGGGCGCTGGTGGGTGCCATCGGCGGCGATGTATTCGAGGCCGAAGCGCTCAGGCAAGTTGAAGTCGAGCTGGATGGTGGACACCTGCCAGGTACGGCCGATGGCATCGCGCGCCTGAACAGAGATCTTCGGGCCGTAGAACGCGGCACCAGCAGGATCGTCGACGAGTTCGAGTCCGGATTCCTTGGCGACCTCGGCGAGCGTATTGGTCGCTTCCTCCCAGATCTCGTCGGAGCCGACGAACTTGTGGGGATCCTTGGTCGACAATTCCAGATAGAAGTCGTTGAGGCCGAAGTCCTTGAGCACCTTGAGCACGAAGGTGAGCAGGCGGCGAAGCTCAGGCTTCATCTGCTCGCGTGTGCAGTAGATATGCGAATCATCCTGAGTCAGACCGCGGACTCGCGTTAGGCCGTGCACCACGCCGGACTTCTCGTAGCGGTACACCGTGCCGAATTCGAACAGCCGCAGCGGCAGTTCGCGGTACGAGCGCTGGCGCGACTTGAAAATCAGATTGTGCATCGGGCAGTTCATCGGCTTGAGGTAGTAGTCGAAGCCCTGCTTGGTGACGTTGCCGTCCGCATCACGTTCCTCGTCAACGCGCATCGGCGGATACATATTGTCCTTGTACCAATGCAGATGCCCGGATGTCTCATACAGGCCACCCTTGGTGATATGCGGGGTCTGCACGAAGCTGTAATGGGCCTTGCGATGCATTTCGCGAGAGTAATCCTCCATCGCGTTGATGACCGCGGCGCCCTTCGGATGGAACACGGCGAGACCAGGTCCAATCTCCTCCGGGAAGGAGAACAAGTCCATTTCCTGCCCGAGCTTGCGGTGATCGCGCTTGGCAGCCTCTTCCATGCGGGACATATAGGCCTTCAGGTCGTCCTTGCTCGCCCACGCGGTGCCGTAGATACGCTGAAGCATCGGGTTCTTCTCATCGCCGCGCCAATATGCGGCTGCGGTGCGTTCCAGCTTGAATGCCTTGATGTAGCGCGTGTTCGGCAGGTGAGGTCCACGGCACAGATCCTTCCACACCACATTGCCCTCACGATCGACATTGTCGTACATGGTCAGCTCGCCCTTGCCGGAGACCTCGGTGGACGCGGCTTCGTCGATTTCGGCTTCCTTGGCGCCAATCAGCTCAAGCTTGTAGGGCTGGCCAGCTTCTTCGGCGCGAGCTTCTTCCTCGCTGACCACGCGACGGCGGAAGGACTGGGAGGACTTGATGATGCGCTGCATGCGCTTTTCGATTTCCTTGAGATCCTCCGGAGTGAACGGATCCTTGACGTCGAAATCGTAGTAGAAGCCATCCTTGATGACAGGACCGATGCCGAGCTTGGCATCAGGACGAATCTCCTGCACGGCCTGTGCCATGACGTGGGTGGCGGAGTGCCGCATGATGGCCAGACCGTCCTCGGAATCGAGGGCGATCGGCTCAACCTTGTCACCATCGTGAAGAGGGGTGTACAGGTCACGGGGTTCGCCGTTGAGACGCACAGCGATGATGTCTTTGTTGTCGCTGAAGAGATCGACGCCGGTCTGGCTTGCATCCACCTCCTTCACTTCGCCGTTGACTGTTATGGAGATGGTTTGTTCTGCCATGAGGTGTCCTTTGCTATCGGGGCCCGCGGTACTAAGGTGCAGGCCTGGACTGTGTGTTACCTCGTTTACGGTAAATGCGGGACACGACATTGCTTAACGGTGTGGCATGAAGACTGTGGATGTCCGCCAAGCATTGCCCAATCTGTGTGTCTGGAATTGGGTGTGAAGGGTTGTGCTGTCGGGTGTGTCGCGGTTTTGGGTCTTCTGGTCTGTGGGTTCGGACCGGGCAGGCATGGGTGCCTGAAACCCACACGGACCTGTTGCGATGCAAGGTATATGTGCGAGTTCGGATATGCCGTGCCGTGTATGCCCCGGCATACGTCTCACGCTAGGTAGGAGATCTTCCAGCCTGTCTGGGTGACGGAATGTCACTTTACATATGTCCGGGCATGCGTAAGGCGCGGAACACGCTGCAGTGCCGATACTTTCCGGCTATATCTGTTCAGTTGCGCATGCCACGGTGTACAGGACGCACACAACTACCGGAACAATGATCCTAACTGTCGTACGCTCCACAACCGGACACGCATCTTGGGCAATCACTTCACAAACCGACGGCGCTGACGATGATCCCGGCGCAACCAGTTGGGTAGGTGACGACCGTGTCCCATGCATTGGCGCGCCGCTGGACACACATGTTGGCCTATAACCCGGCCGCGGAGGGGAGGCCGACAGCGGAAAACAAAAAACGCCACGCTGTGCGTGACGTTCCTGATGATGTGGGTGATGCAGGAATCGAACCTGCGACCCCTTCCGTGTGAAGGAAGTGCGCTAGCCGCTGCGCCAATCACCCGATTGGTGAAGAAAGCCGGATTCCTCCGGACTCGTGGGCGATACAAGATTCGAACTTGTGACCCCTTCCGTGTCAGGGAAGTGCGCTACCTCTGCGCCAACCGCCCAGGTTGTGTCTTGGTTTGGAAGACTTACGCCTTCCTCGCCAGAGGTGGGTACGAGAGTCGAACTCGTCTATACGGCTTTGCAGGCCGCTGCCTAACCGCTTGGCTAACCCACCGTAAGGTCGTCAACTCATCGGACCTTAGAGCGGACAACGGGACTCGAACCCGCGCTCTCGACCTTGGCAAGGTCGCGCTTTACCAACTAAGCTATGTCCGCGTTTCAACCACATTGCTGTGTTTGAAGCAACGAGTAATTACTATAACGACATCCATGTGATTTGCAAAATCGAGTGCCTTCCTCGGCGTGTCGCTTTCTGCCGTCGTCGTTCCCATCAGCAGGGAAAGCTCAATATTTCCAAGGGCTGAGAGGATTCACCACCGGCATAAGCGCCGGCACACACCGCGAGGAACAGATACATTAGAGGCTATGAGAGCAGAACCGATGCATGAGACATTCATGATCTCCGCCTTCGAGGGCTGGAACGATGCGAGCCAAGCCGCAAGCGAAGTCATCCATTACCTCATCGGCCACTACGAATCCAAACTCATCCATGAAATCAATTCGGATGGTTATTACGACTACCAGGCCACCCGCCCGATGCTCTGCCATATCACCGGCCGGGCACGCATCATCTGGCCGCACACCTCGTTCTACGACATCACCCTCTCCCCCGACCTACACGTTCTGGTCCAGATCGCCCCCGAACCGAATTATCACTGGAAAGACTATTGCAGGGAGGTCCTGCATGTCGCCGAGGACTACGACGTCACCCATGTCATCACGCTCGGCTCGATGTACGCGGCATGCCCGCACACCAGGCCGCTGCCGGTAGACATTTCCAGTGCCACCTGCTCTTGCGAGCTCGACCGTGAATACAGCGGCCCCATCGGTATCACCACCATACTTGACCAGATGGCCTGCAACGCTGACATGCGTACGACATCCATGTGGGTGTCCATTCCCAAGTACATGAATACGGATATGTGTGCGCAGGGTACATTGGAACTTGTGCACGGACTGTCCACGATTCTCGGCGTGCCGCTTGACACCAAGGATCTGGCGGCGAGGGCGGAGACATGGAAGATGAAGGCGTCCACAATCGCCGCATGTGACGACCGGCTGTCAGCGTATATCGCCAAGCTAGAGCGCGAGTACGACCTCGCCCAGCGCGCCCGCACCATAGCCTCGCTCGGGACGCCGCAAGCCGAACAGCTGGTCAAAGAGGCTGAGGCATTTCTCAAACGCATGGAGTAAAGCGGCGATTCACCTTCAGCAGTCGTGTTGACCGGCCGACACGCCGTGGATTTGTCGGCCGGTCAACATGACGCTATAGTAATCCACGTTCCAAGTCGTGCGGTTACGTTGTGACAGAAGAACATGCGGACATAGCTTAGTTGGTAAAGCGCGACCTTGCCAAGGTCGAGAGCGCGGGTTCGAGTCCCGTTGTCCGCTCCATCATCCCGGGTGTCAAGCCCGGGATTTTTTGTTTTCCACTGTAGGCTTCCCCTCCGCGGCCCTGCTTCTCCCGCCCGCGGACACGTCAGTTGCCGCATGCACCGCCACAATCGGCTCCCGCCCCAAGCACCCCTGCACGGGCGAACGCCGCTCGATAAATCGACACCAGATCATCCAGCGACTTGGCTGCATTTGCCGGACTCGTGGACGCCACTGTCATCATCTCCACATCAATACCGAGCCGTTCGAGTCCGGGTTCGACAAATTTGACGTACAGCTGTCCAGCCTTGCTTCCAGTGGTCATCACCAGCCGTATCGGCGCGCCACGCAGAATCATGCTGATGTCGTTGGGCTCGGGATTACGGATGCTACCGTCGCTCGCCCCCGAAATATCACAGGAGGCAAGCACGTCCCACAATGCGACATGATGGTTCAACGCGAACGCCGCACGCGTGGCCGGCTCGCGCCCGGGATTGCCGCCGAACACCGCCGCCATCACAGGCCAGAACCGGTTTCTGGGATGCATATAGTAAAAGCCCCGCTCCCTTGATTTCGGGCTCGGCATACTGCCCAGCACAAGCACTTGCGAAGCCTCGTCCCATACAGGGCCGAATCCGTGAACCACATGTTGCATCATGGAAGGGCATGATACCCACAGGCCTGCTCAGGGTAGACAGTGCTCTTCGGATATGCGAAGGGCGCCACACGTATGAATCCGCGAATCCGCGGAACCACACGCATGACGCCCTCGCCGCCCGCCACGTGCGTGGCGGCACCCAAAGCCTTACGTAGGTCAGAACATCGCCGTCACGGTGTTGACCATCTCAATCGCAGCCGTCTTGGTCGTCTGCTCCATCGGCTGCAATGCGCCGGCGATCAGCAGAATCGCGACGATAACGGCGATCACGATACGGTAGATAGCGAACGCGCGGTATGAGAACGTCGAAACGAACTTCAGGAAGCCGATGATCACAACATAGCCGACCACGAAACTGACGACAGTCGCCGCGATGGTCGCACCCCAACCCGGGAAGGTCGGATCGGCAGCAGCCGAACCCACCGATTTCACGGTTTCCAGAATGCCTGCACCGAAGACCGCCGGAATCGCCATCAGGAAGCTCACCCGCACCGCAGCTTCACGGGTGTATCCCATCGCACGGCCGAAAGTGATGGTGCCGCCGGAACGCGACACGCCAGGAATCAAAGCGAGCATCTGTCCGATACCGAAAATCAGCGCCTCTTTCCAGTTCATCTCGCGAATCGTCTTCTTCTGCGGTGCCTTCGCATCAATCACCCACAGCAAGACGCCGAAGATGATTAGCACCGTCACCGTAATCCACAGGTTGCGCAACGTGGTCTCGATGGCGTCCTGGAACAGCACACCGGCCACAACGATTGGGATGGTGCCGATGATGATGTACCAGCCTTCGGCCGCGTCCCTGTCCCGCGTGCCGAACCGTTCCTTCCAGTCCCCCGTGACCGGACGGGTGAACAGGCAGCGGAACCAGTGTGACAGAATGCGCGCGATATCACGTCGGAAATACAACAGCACCGCGAGTTCAGTACCCAGCTGAATAATCGCGGTGAACGCAGCCCCAGGATCGGTGTGGAGCATCAGCTCGCCGATGATACGAATATGTGCGCTCGACGATACCGGAAGATATTCGGTAAGCGCCTGCACCAAGCCGAGAATAATCGCTTGGAAGAAATTCATGATCCCTCTTATCGTGTCGAATCGATTGTCTATCTGGTTGTCAGTATTGCTTACAGCAGATGACGTGACTACTTTATCCGGCCGTGCGCATATTTCCACAACACGGTTCGGTTTTGCCGCAAAGAGCACACACACCGGGAAAGGCATACACTGGAATAAACCGATCAGGAGGTTGTTCATATGGCGAAATACCGCAAGAGCAGGATGTTCGCTCCCGCCGGGTTCTTCGAATGCGAGGGCCGCGGGTTGCAATGGTTGGGTCAAGCCCAAGCCCAGGGCGGACCGCGCGTGGTCGACGTCTACGGATGGGGCGACAACTGGCTGGATATTGAGCGTGTCGAAGGCTGCTCGCCCACGCCGAAAGCCGCATACGATTTCGGGGCCGCGCTCGCCCATATGCATGACGCCGGCGCCGCGCATTTCGGGTCGGCTCCGGATGGATACACGGGAACGTGCTATTTCGGCCCGCTGCAGGACCCGGTTCCGATGGACACCGGCGACTGGGACGATCCGGTGAGTTATCTGGCGGATGGCAGGCTCAGGCCGATGGTGCAATTGGGCATCCAGCGCGGCGAGCTTACCGACGATGACCTGGCACTGACCAATGAGGTCATCGACCGCCTGCCGGATCTGCTGGGACGCGCCGCGGACGACGCGCCGGCGCGAGTGCACGGGGATTTGTGGAGCGGCAACGTCATGTGGACCCGGGACAGCGGCGATGTGCAAGCCGTGCTCATCGACCCGGCCGCCCATGGCGGACACCGGGAGGAGGATCTCGCGATGTTGAACCTGTTCGGCATGTCGTATCTGCACGAGATTCTCGATGGATATCAGCGTGTGCATCCGCTCAAGGCAGGATGGCAGGACCGCATCACCATCTGGCAGCTCTATCCCATCGCCGGACACTGCGTATTCTTCGGCGGCGGGTATGTCAGCGAATACCGCTCGATGTGCCACTCATTGTTGAAATAACTCCTTGCTGAAATAACAATGAACGGCGGGCTGGGTTCCTTGCCAGTGCGCAACCGAATGTGCCCGTTTGCAGTTGATGGGAATCCTGAAAACCCATCAACAGCAAACGGGCACCGTTATTGAATCACCGGACCGTCATCATATCCGGGATGTCAGGTCTATCAGCCCAAAGCGTCTTTCAGCTTGCTGAAGAAGCCCTTCTTCGCGTTCAACGGCTTGCAACTTTGCTCGACCTTCGGTTTGTCCCCGTCGTGACGTTCGCCAAACTGCTCAATCAGCTGGCGTTCATCGTCCTTCAACTTGGTCGGAATGACCACATTGACGTGGATGATCAGGTCGCCGCGGTTCGTCTCACCAAGCTTGGTCGCCCCAAGCCCCTTCAATGTCACGGTTTGTTCTGGTTGGCAGCCTTCAGGAATGTCGAGATGCTGCGAACCATCGAAGGTGTCGATATCGAGCCCGTGTCCAAGCACCGCCCAACTCATCGGAATCTGCACCCAGCAGTGCAGGTCATCGCCGTCACGAGTGAATTGCTTGTCAGGCTTGACCCGGATGTCGACATAAAGGTCGCCTGCGGCCCCGCCGCCTTCGCCGACTTCTCCTTGATGCGGCAGACGCAGTCTGGTGTCGTCGTGGACACCCGCCGGGACAGTCACGCCGACGTCACGTGTGGTACGCACGCGGCCATGCCCCATGCACGCCGGGCATGGATGCTCGATGATGGTTCCGTGTCCTTCGCAACGTTCGCATGGCGCGGATGTCATCATCTGGCCGAGCATCGTGCGCACGACTTTCTGGCGGTACCCCTGTCCGTGGCAGTCGGGGCATGTCACCGGCTGGGAGCCTTCTGTGGCACCCGATCCGCCGCATTCCTGACACAGGCCGAAGGTGTTGATAGTCACGTGGGCGACACCACCGAACACGGCGGTTTTCAGGTCAATGGACGTTCTGGCGAGCGCATCCCTTCCCGGCTGGGTGCGCGGGGTGGGGCCTTGCGAAGCGCCACCGCCGAAAGCACCGCCGAAAAATTGTCCGAAGATGTCGCCGACATCGCCCATATCGAAACCGGCTGCCCCGGACCCGAAACCGCTTGACGGGTCGTTGGGGTCGACGCCCTGGTCGTACATCCGGCGTTTGTCGGGGTTGGACAGCACTTCGTAGGCGCTGTTGACCTCCTTGAATTTGTCCTCGAATTCCGGACCGGCGATATCAGGATGGTATTTGCGGCTCATCTTGCGATAGGCCTTTTTGATTTCCTCTTCGCTGGCCGTGCGTTCCACGCCCAGGACCTCGTAGTAGTCTGCCACTGCTTATTTCCTTTGGTTGGTTTCTGCAAGTATTGTGTCACAGCCCTATGTCAGCTGTCTGCGTCTGTCGCGTCTTCGCCGATGATTCCGGTGAGGTATCTGGCGACCGCTCGGACCGCGGCCATGGTCGTGACGTAATCCATATGTGTGGGACCGATTGACCCGACAAAAGCGACAGGCTTGCCGGCTTGCGCGGAGGCAGAGCCTTCGGAGACTGTCGCGTTGATATGCCCGTATCCGCTGGTGACGACGGAGGCGTGCATGAGTTCGGGGGTATGCGTTTCCGATCCGATGGCGACACCCACGCCGTTTTCCGTGACTTCCTCGCTTAGTGAATTCATGAGTCTCATGATGACGACCTGTTCCTCGAGCGCGTCGAGCAGCGGGGCCATCTCTGTGCCGGAATGCTGATGGGCGAGTTTCGATGTACCCGCCATATACATGTCGGTTGCCTGTTCGTCTTCTGCCATGCTGGTCAGTGCGCGGGACAGTGCCTGTGCCAGTGCCGACAGTTCGCCGTGTTCGACGGTTTTGCCCAAGGCGACGATTGTTTTCGCTGCCAGGGTCAGGGATTGCCCGACACAGCGCGCGTTGACCGTCTCCGAGAAGGTCGCGAGCAGTTCGGTCGAGGGCAACGGGTGCACTTCCAAGGTATGCTGGGCGACTCTTCCGGTATCAGTGATGATGACCGCAAGCAGTTTGTTCATGGATACAGGGACGATTTCGACGTGCCTGAGCGTAGATTTCGACAATGCCGGGGAGGCGACGACCGCCACCTGCCCGGTGATGCGGGCTAGCAATCGGGCGGCGCGCTGCAAGGTGTCCTCAAGGCTGACGGAGCCGCCGAGGAAGTTGCCGATCGCCCTGCGTTGCGCTGGTGACAGCGGAACGACGGTCGCCAAGCGGTCAACGAAGTATCGGTATCCTTTTTCGGTTGGCACTCGGCCGGCGGAGGTATGGGGCTGGACCAGGTAACCTTCGTCTTCCAGAGCGGCCATATCGTTGCGCACGGTCGCCGAGCTCACACCGAGATGGTGGTTCCGTGTCAGCGATGTCGAGCCGACCGGCTCCTGCGAACGGATGTAGTCCTCCACCACGGCGCGCAGGACCAACATGCGTCTCGATTGCGTCATATGCGCGCCTCCTTATTCATTCTTTTCTGTGTTTCTTTGTCGTTCTCGTGTTTCACGCTCCGTGAGGGTTCTTCTGTTGGAATCATGCCGGTCTCCCGTCCAGGCGGGCAGGTGCGCGCTTGTGTACCGGAGCACACGACACAGGCATGATTTCTGATGAGAAGTCGATATGTATTGTCTTAGCACTCCAGAGTCGAGAGTGCTAATCGGTTCATCGACAGGGAAATCCGCACAAACATCATGTTCATTTGCACCAACAAGAGCACACGAATGTGCCATAACACGCCAAAAGCGCACCCCGAAGTCTGATGCAATAGTTAGCATGGAAGAGCAATGTGAGGGCGTCCGTGGCGCGGCACAAGCCGAATGCGCGGCCACCCGAAGTATTGGAAGGAAAGTAGATCACCTATGACCGATTTCACCTGGTCTGAATTGGACGAGCGCGCCGTCAAGATGGCGAAGGTCCTCTCCGCCGACGCCGTCGAGCGTGCTGGACACGGCCACCCCGGCTCCCCTGTGTCCCTGGCTCCGATTGCCTACACGCTGTATCAGCACTACATCAAGCACGATCCGAACGATCCCAAGTGGGCCGGACGTGATCGCTTCATCCTCTCCGGTGGCCATGCTTCGCTCACGCAGTACGTGCAGCTGTTCTTCTCTGGCTACGGCCTGACGCTGGACGACCTCAAGTACTTCCGCGGCGGCGCCGACACCCGCACCCCGGGCCATCCTGAGTACGGCCTGACCCCGGGCATCGAAATGACCACCGGCCCGCTCGGCCAGGGTCTCGCTTCCGCCGTCGGTTTCGCATACGGCCAGCGCTTCGAGCGCGGTCTGCTCGACCCGGATGCCGCCGAAGGCACCTCCCCGTTCGACCACAAGGTGTGGGTCATCTGCGGTGAAGGCGACGTCGAGGAAGGCGTTTCCTCCGAAGCCGGCTCGCTCGCTGGCAACCAGAAGCTCGGCAACCTCTTCGTGATCTTCGATGCGAACCACATCCAGATCGAAGGCGACACCAAGCTCACCTTCTCCGAGGACATCCTCAAGCGTTACGAGGCTTACGGCTGGTACACCGACGAAGTGTCCTTCATCCAGCCCGACGGCTCCTACAAGGAGGACGTCGAGGCGCTCGCCGCGGCCATCGACAAGGCCGAGACCGTCACCGACCGTCCGCACTTCATCAAGGTCGACACGCTCATCGCATGGCCGACCCCGGGCAAGACCAACAACGAGGCTTCCCACGGTTCCAAGCTCGGTGCCGAGGCTGTCGCCGGCCTGAAGAAGGAACTCGGCTTCGACCCGGACGTCGACTTCCCGATCGACGAGGAAGCCCTCGCCCATGCCCGTAAGGTCGCCGAGCGCGGCCTCGAGGCCCACAAGGAGTGGGACGAGAAGTTCGCCGCCTGGCAGAAGGCCAACCCGGACAAGGCCGCCCTGTATGAGCGCATCAAGGCACACAAACTGCCTGAAGGCTTCGACGAGGCCATCGACGCCTTCGAAGCAGCTCAGGAAGTCGGCAAGGGTGTCGCCACTCGTAAGTCCTCCGGCCAGGTCCTCAACGCCATCGCTGAGGTCATGCCTGAGCTGTGGGGCGGTTCCGCCGATCTTGGTGGCTCCAACAACACCAACATCAACGGCGCAAAGTCCTTCGGTCCGTCCTCCGACGAGACCCGCACTTGGCCTGAGCAGTCCGAATACGGCCGCCAGCTGCACTTCGGCGTGCGCGAGTTCGCGATGGGTGCCATCACCAACGGCATCCTGCTCGGCTCCGACACCCGCCCGTTCAACGGCACGTTCTTCCAGTTCTCCGATTACGAGCGTCCGGCTGTGCGTCTGGCCGCACTCATGGAGATCCCGAACCTGTACGTGTGGACCCACGATTCCGTCGCCCTCGGCGAGGACGGCCCGACCCACCAGCCGATCGAGCATCTGGCCGCCTTCCGCGCCATGCCGCAGCTCGAGGTCGTGCGTCCTGCCGACGCCTACGAGACCGCAGAGGCCTACCGTTACTTCTTCGAGAAGAAGAACACCCTGCCGACCGCAATGATCCTCACCCGCCAGGGTGTGCCGACGCTCGCCGAGACTAAGGACAAGGCGAAGGACGGTGTCCGCAAGGGCGCTTACGTCCTCGTCGACACCGAGGGCACCCCGGACGTGATTGTCATGGCTTCCGGCTCCGAGGTCCAGTGGGCCGTGGCCGCCGCCAAGACCCTCGCCGCTGAAGGCATCAAGGCCCGCGTTGTGTCCTTCCCGTCCATGGAATGGTTCGAGGAGCAGGACGACGAGTACAAGGAGGAAATCCTCCCGGCCGGCGTCAAGGCCCGCGTCTCCATCGAGGCCGGCGTTGCCATGCCGTGGTACAAGTACCTCGGCGCTTACGGCAAGGCCATCTCCATCGAGCAGTTCGGCCTGCAGGGTGACGGCGCCCAGAACATGATCGATCTGGGTATCACCGCCGAGCACGTCGTGGAGGCTGCCAAGGCTTCCATCGCCGAAGTGAACGCCTGATTCCGTTCATTTCCACCACGGAAGGGTACCAAGACGTTCGCGTAAAGGAAACCTCAAGGTACCCTTCCATATAGAATAAATGTGTTCCCATCTAGGAATATCAAGGAGTAACACAACATGACTGAAGCAACTCAGCGCACCAGCGACAACGGTGTTTCCATTTGGCTGGACGACCTGTCCCGCACCCGCATCGAGTCCGGCTCCCTGCAGGACCTCATCAAGAACAAGAACGTCGTTGGCGTGACCACCAACCCGTCCATCTTCCAGAAGGCCCTCTCCCAGGTCGGCCCGTACGATGCGCAGCTCAAGGAGCTCGGTAAGGTCGACGTTGAGACCGCCGTGCGCGAGCTGACCACCACCGACGTGCGCAACGCGACCGATATCTTCCGTGATATCGCCGAGGCCACAGACTTCGTCGACGGCCGCGTCTCCATCGAAGTGGACCCGCGTCTTGCCCATGAGACCGAAGCCACCGAGAAGCAGGCTGTGGAACTGTGGGAGAAGGTCAACCGCCCGAACGCCATGATCAAGATCCCGGCGACCCTCGAGGGCCTTCCGGCTATCACCGCCACGCTCGCCAAGGGCATCTCCGTCAACGTGACGCTGATCTTCTCCATCGAGCGCTATGAGCAGGTCATCGACGCCTTCATCGAGGGCATCGCCCAGGCTGACGCCAACGGCCACGACCTCAAGCACATCGGCTCCGTCGCTTCCTTCTTCGTGTCCCGCGTGGACACCGCTGTCGACAAGCTGCTCGAAGCCAACGGCTCCGACGAGGCCAAGGCCCTCGAAGGCAAGGCCGCTGTCGCCAACGCTCGTCTGGCTTACAAGCTCTTCGAGGATAAGTTCGCGAACGATCCTCGCTGGGCTGCTCTCGAGGCCAAGGGCGCCAAGAAGCAGCGTCCGCTGTGGGCTTCCACCGGCACCAAGAACGCCGCGTACTCCGATTGCAAGTATGTCGACGAGCTCGTCGCTCCGCACGTGGTCAACACCATGCCGGAGAAGACCCTGAACGCTCTCGCCGATCACGGCAACGGCGCTCCGTCCATCAAGGGCACCTATGAGGAGTCTCAGGCCATCATGGACAAGCTCGCTGCCCTGGGCATCAACATCAAGGATGTCACCGACCAGCTCGAGGCTGACGGTGTCGCCAAGTTCATCGCCTCTTGGGATTCCGTGCTGGCTGATGTCCAGTCCGGTATCGACCGCGTCAACGGCTGAGACTATGAATCCACGCTGATGTAACTCATCAGTAGAGCAATAACGCAACTGGCCCCGCTTCCCCACTTTGGGAGGCGGGGCCAGTTGCGTTTTGGACGGAAACTGATATCGACACATGCTGGCTCGGTGAGACGCGGTGCTATGTGGGACTTACAGGTCGGTAATCTTCTGTTTGCTGATGACGCCTATCTGTGACATCGTTGTCACAGCACACCTGACCTTTCTGTTCCACCGACGTGAGACTACTGTCAGCGTCGGTGGAACAGAAAGAAGCGGCATATTCAGGTCGAGCCAAGGAGGGAAAACGTCCGCCGCTGCACCAACCAGCTATGAATATCACGACGTCAGCATAGCGAGTTTGTAGTGTTACTCAAACTGGCGACGATAAGGGCCGTCCCAGCGTAACCAGTTTGTACCCCATAACAAACTGGTTGCGGAAAAGGGGGTTCCGGCGTAGCTAGTTTGTAATGCAACACAAACTGATGACGGAATCCACTCACGCAGCGTAGCCGGTTTGTGGACTGGCACAAATCGGCTATGGAACACGCACACTGAGGGTCGCCGGATTATGCGATGGCCACGCGGTTACGCCGCCATCACACACGGGCATTCGGTTCCCGTAGCATCAGGGACCACGGTTTCAGCTTTTGGCTGATTATTGATGATAGGTGGCCAGGAAATTGCGCAGTTTGGCGGTGGCGTCCTTGAGCACTTCGATTCTCGGCAAATAGACCACACGGAAATGATCGGGCTGCTGCCAATTGAACCCACTGCCCTGCACGATGAGGAGCTTCTGCTCGCGCAACAAATCCAGCGCGAACTTCTCGTCGTCCTTGATACCGAAGCGTTTGACATCCAGCTTCGGGAAGATGTAGAACGCGGCTTTCGGCTTGACCGCCGACACGCCCGGAATCGAGTTCAATGCCTCATAGATGTATTCGCGCTGCTCGTAAATCCTGCCGCCCGGAACGATATAGTCGTTGACGCTCTGATGGCCGCCGAGCGCGGTCTGGATGATGGACTGTGCAGGGACATTCGAGCAGATGCGCATGTTCGTCAGCATGTTCAATCCCTCGATGTAGTCCTTCGCAATCTCCTTGTTGCCGCTGAGCACCATCCAGCCGACGCGGTATCCGGCAATCATGTGTGATTTCGACAGTCCTGAGAAGGTGACGCAGAACAGGTCAGGCGCCATGGACGCGATGGAGACGTGCTTGAGACCGTCCATCACCAAGCGGTCGTAGATTTCGTCGGAGAATATCATGAGCTGATGCTCACGGGCGAGTTCAACGATCTGCTGCAGCACTTCCGGCGGGTACAACGCGCCAGTCGGATTGTTCGGGTTGATGATGACAATCGCTTTCGTACGGTCGGTGATCTTGCGCCGCATATCCTCGATATCGGGATACCATTCCGACTGCTCGTCACACACGTAATGCACGGCCGTACCGCCCGCCAGCGTGACGCACGCCGTCCACAACGGATAATCAGGCGAAGGCACCAGCACCTCATCACCGTTGTCAAGCAACGCCGACATGCTCAGATTGATCAGCTCACTCACACCGTTGCCGGTGTAAATCCCGTCGATGCTGACATTCGGGATATTCTTGAGCTGCGCGTATTGCATGATCGCCTTGCGGGCTGAGAACAGGCCTTTCGAATCGGAATAGCCTTCGCAATCGGTCAGTTGCTGCGCCATGTCGTATACGACTTCATCAGGCGTGCGGAAGCCGAACGGCGCCGGATTGCCGATATTGAGCTTGAGGACATGGGTCCCGGAGGCTTCCATTCGCGCCGCTTCGTCGACAACAGGTCCTCTGACATCATAGAGCACGTTATCAAGCTTCGATGACTTGCCGAAATGCCGCATGGTGGTTCCTTTCGTTGATGCAGCCTTAACGTCGAGATGCTCAGGCGAGCCTTCGCCGGATTCCGGGGATGTGGAAGCATCCGGCTTCCTGCGGGTCATCTCGTCGCTGTCCCCCATCAGCCACGAGGCGCTCACGCCGAGCATATCAGCCAAGGCGTTGACTGTTTCAGTACGCGGGACGGTTTTTCCGCTCACATACTGGCTGACATGGCTTTTGCCAAGATGCACGCCGAATTCGGGTGCACGCCTGACGATGTCTATCTGCTTGAGGTGGCGTTGGTTCATCGCCTGGGTGAGCCGTTGTGCGAACAATCCTTCTGCCATAACACTCCAGAGTTCAACGTATGTTCAATCTTATCAGGAACTATAGCACAACTCCAGGAAACAATGAACCGATAAGTCTGAAATTGAACTATACAGCGTTGCAGGAAGTTCAATTCGATTCCGGGGGCATCACCATCGTCATTTGGGATGCTCGTACCATTGGAAGATGCTTACATCCCCCAGTGCCGTTCAATCCATTGGGCCACACCATCCTCATTATTCGATGGGCAGATGTCATCCGCGATTGCCAACACCTTGGGATTCGCATTCGACACCGCTACACCGGTTCCCGAGCGCCGCATCATCGCGATATCAATCAGATCGTCGCCGAATGAAACAGTCTGCGACAGCGGAATATTCATCGACGCGCAAATCCGTTCCAGCGACCGTTCCTTGTTCGCCTGCGGGTTCATCAGCATCCACATTGATCCTTCGGAGATGCTCACCGAAAAATCGTCCGGGACGAGCCTACCCAACACCGACCACTGGTACGGATCGGGAAAGATGATGATCTTGTCGGCAACGCCATCGGGTACGTCCGTGAAATCCGTAATGACGAAGGTCTGCGTTTTCCAGTAGACGCTGACGTCAAAATTCGTGTACCGGACGTCATCCATGACGATGCCGATCTTCAACCCCGGCAATTCATGCACAAGATACCTGCACACCTCGCATGCGCGTCGGGATGAGAACCCGATTTTCATCAGATGCCCGTCATCGGGCAGTACACCGCTGGTGAGCATATCGACGTCGGACGCAGACGGATTGGTGTCGATCAGTGCCCCGTTGAGGTAGATGCACGCGTCGACTGGCAGTCTGTCGACGACATCGAATCCAGTGCTCACCGGGCGCGCCGTCGCAACGGCGAATCGAACGCCCGCGTCATGCATCCGCCACACGGCGTCGATGGAATGCTCAGTGAGATACCGTTCCTCGAAAGTCGGGGCATCGTGCATCAACGTTCCATCAAGATCGGCGACGACCAAACGCACGGGCGTATCGCAGCGGTCCCGGTTATTATCGGGATTCATGGGTGCACCATGTTCAAGTCGGTCCCCATGTTCGGGACGCTCGGGGGTGGTGTCTGTCCCCGATTGGGATGATGATGCCGCCTCAATCATTGTTGCTTCCTTTCCCCCAACCGACCGATGCATGGGATTGCCGCCGTTGCACGATTGCTTCCTGGGGAACGGTGAGTTGGGCCGAGCATGTGATATGCCGATGGATACAAAATCCGCCCTGTCTCCGCATGGGAAGCAGGGCGGTTTCATGACGATGCTGGACTGATATCCGCTGATATCTATCGTGCTGAATTACCGTGACGATAGCGAAGGAACCGGCGAGACTGCAAACGTGTCGTCTGTGTGCCGGAATTCGCAACGATTCAGCCGCCGATATTGAATTTAGTGAACAAATCGAGGGTGATAATCAGAGCGACCCAAAGCACCGCGATGATCACCGTCCAACGGTTCAGGTTCTTCTCGGCGACGCCTGAAGAGCCCGCGTTCTGAGTGAGACCGCCGCCGAACATGTCGGAAAGGCCGCCGCCCTTGCCCTTGTGCATAAGAATGAGCAGCGTCAACAGGAAGCTGAGTACAACGACCAGAATCTGGATAACCAGCTTGAGAACAGCCAAACCTGACACGAGTTGAACCTCCATTGTGTGTAACTTGTCTAAGCATAGCGCAACCGCGGGATTTTGGCATGCTAACCCCGAAAGGGGCAAGGCACCCTGACAAACGGCAAGGATATACTGTACCAAACCAATCCCGTCGAGCGCGGCCCCGCGCTACTTGCGGCCAGACGCCCCGGATTTCGCCACAAGCCGTACAATCTTGGCGAGTTCCTCCGGATGCAAGGACGCGCCACCGACCAGGAAACCATCGACATCGGGTTGGGTGATCAATTGGGACGCATTCTTGGAGGTCACCGACCCGCCGTACAAGATACGCAGGCTCGTGGCTGTCTCATCGCCGAAGGTCTCACGGATATCGTCACGAATCGCCTTGGCTGCATCCTGGGCTGACTGCGGGGTGGCCACCATGCCGGTGCCAATCGCCCAAACCGGCTCATAAGCAATCAGCAGCTTCGTGGCCTCTTCCACAGACAGGTCACGGGTCACATCCCGCACTTGGCCGACGGCGAAATCAAGCTCGATGCCCTGCTTGCGTTCCTCGTAGCTTTCGCCCACGCACAGGATGGGCCGCATACCAGCTGCGAGCACGGCGCGGACCTGGTCGACGATATTCGCGTCATCTTCCGGATGGTATTTGCGTCGCTCCGAATGGCCGACAATCACATATGAACAACCCAGCGCCGCCAGCATATCTGCGGAAACGTCACCGGTGAACGCCCCTTGCGAAGTCACGGACACGGATTGCGCGCCATACTTGATGGGCAGATCATCGGCTTCGACCAGCACCTGGACACTGCGAATCGACGTGAACGACGGCATCAACGCGACCTCGCACGTGCGCGGGTCCACATGCGCGTCCCGCAACAGCCATGCGAATTTCTGGACGAAATAGGTCGCCTCGAGATGATTGAAGTTCATCTTCCAGTTCCCCGCGACCAGCGGAATCCGATTCACCGCCATACCATCTCCATCTTTGTCAACAACCCCGACACCACTTTTCCGGTGACGATACGTGCACGACACCGGGAAACACGTGTGCGGGCACGCCGGTCACGACATGCCCGCACACGGTTCGCCGTACATGCGAATTACTCGAGCACCTTCAGCCCCGGAAGCTCCTTGCCCTCGAGGAACTCAAGGGAAGCGCCACCACCGGTGGAGATGTGGGAGAAGCCATCCTCCGGGAAGCCGAGGTTGCGCACGGCAGAAGCGGAATCGCCGCCGCCGACGATGGTGAACGCACCAGCCTTGGTCGCATCGACCAGACCCTGCGCCACAGCGCGGGTGCCCTCAGCGAACTGAGCGACTTCGAAGACACCCATCGGGCCGTTCCACACGACCGTCTTGGAATCGACGATCTTGTCGTGGAACAGCTTCTGGGAATCCGGGCCGATGTCCAGACCCATCTTGTCAGCCGGGATGGCATCCGCCTTGACGACCTCCGGTGCAATCGGGGTGTCACCAGCCGGGAAGCCGGCGTTCACGACGATATCGGTCGGAAGCACGAGCTCGACACCGGTCTTCTCAGCGGTCTGGATGTAGCCCTTGACCGTTTCGAGCTGATCTTCCTCGAGCAGCGAGGTGCCGACCTCATAGCCCTTGGCCTTGAGGAAGGTATAGACCATGCCACCGCCGATGACCAGACGGTTGGCGCTGCCGAGCAGGTTCTCGATGACGCCGAGCTTGTCGGAGACCTTGGAACCGCCGAGCACGACCGTCAGCGGGCGTTCCGGGTTCTCGGTGGCGCGGGACAGCGCCTTAACTTCCTTCTCGACGAGCAGGCCGGCCGCGGAAGGCAGGAACTTGGCGATGGAGTAGTTGGAGCCCTGGGCGCGGTGCACGACACCGAAGCCGTCGGAGACGAACACGTCGCCGAGTTCGGCGATCTTCTTCGCATAGGCGTCGCGCTCGGCTTCGTCCTTGCTGGTCTCCTCAGGGTTGAAACGCACATTCTGCAGCAGCACGACGTCACCGTCGTTCATCGCCGCGACCTTGGCATGGGCGTCCTGGCCATAGGTGTCCTCGGCGAGCGGGACATCGACACCCAGCAGCTCACCAAGACGCTTGGCAACCGGCGCGAGAGACAGTTCAGGAACAACCTTGCCCTTCGGACGGCCGAGATGCGCCATGAGGATGACCTTGGCGCCGTCGGCGCGCAAAGCCTTGATGGTCGGCAGGGCGGCACGGATACGGCCGTCATCGGTGATCGTGGTGCCGTCCAGCGGAACGTTGAAATCCGCGCGGACGAGAACGCGCTTGCCCTTGAGATCTCCAAGATCCTTCAGTGTCTTCATGAATATCCTTTCCTAACCGCATGCCACACAGGCCATGCGGGAAGATGGTGACGTGACTACGCCAATTGCGATGATACAGGCAACGAAGAACAAAAGACGCCATCCTTCGCGTGCAGCGAGAAGGATGACGCCGTCAAAGTGGGAAACGCAACCGTGTCGCGAAACGAGAGGCTCACAACCCCTGTTGCCGCGCATTCTGGACTTTCTCCGCTTTCTGCAGCAGCCGCCGGATGCGCCCTGCGATTGCATCTTTGCTGATTGGGGGATCAGCAAGGCGGCCGAGTTCCTCCAGGCTGGCGTCACGGTGATCGAGGCGAAGCTGTCCCGCCGCACGCAGTTTCGGCGGAATATCGTCGCCGAGGATTTCGAAGGCGTTGCGCACTTTTTCGGTCGCTTCGGCCGCGGCTTTCGCGCTGCGGCGCATATTGGCGTCATCGAAATTCGCCAGACGATTCGTCTTGCCTCGCGGTTCGCCGTCGGTGCGCTTGCCGGTCCATTCCCTTGCGGACTGGGGTGCGCCAATCAGGTTGAGCAGCCGTTCGATGGCGTCAGGATCACGAAGAGTCACACGCTCCGAGCTGCGCACCTGACGTGTTTTCGCACTGATGCCCAGACGATGAGCTGCGCCTTGGAGAGCCAATGCCGCCTCATGGGTGGGGCAGATGACCTCGAGATAGCCGGCCGTGCCGATGTCCGAGATACGGCCGTGGGCCATGAACGCACCACGCCATGCGGCTTTGATCTGCGGGATTTTCCCGTTCACGATCTCGGGCGGCAGGCCACGAACCACGCGATGGATGCGCGGATTGTACAGTCCCAGCCAGACAGCTAGTCCCATAGCCCCATGATCGACGACGACGTTGTACCGCTGGATGATTTGACCCTGCGGGGTCTTACGGCGGACCGACTTGATGACAGCGTCAAATTTCGGTTGCTTGGCACCGTTCTGCTCGTGCAACGGCTGTCTCTTCGCGACTTCCTGAGCCTGGTGCTGGAACTGGTTGACAATGGCATTGTGCAGCCATTTCGCCGCTTCCAGCGAATCGAACTGTGCGAACAACACGACCTGTTTGCTGCTGGTCTGACGCAGACCGCCGCCAAATTGGAACATGGCGGCCGCCTGAGCCACCATTGCAGCTGGCAGGTCATCGTTAATCGTGGCGAGTTCGCTATTGACATCATCGAGAAGAGCCAAGAGCCAACCTCCTACTTCCTGTTTCTCTTCACTGCCTCTGCAACATGCCGGCATAATCCGGCAAGGTGGCAACGTGTAACTGTGATATCCAATATCTTGGACAAGATTACGACAAGCCGTGTAAATTCAGCTTGGGGCTTTTCGCCATGCGGTCAGGCCTGATGCAGATGGCGATGCAGCTCGCGCGCGGACACCGTCACGGACAATCCTTGCGCGCGCAGACGCTCGGCAAGTGCATTGCTCATGGCCACTGAACGATGCTGACCTCCGGTACAGCCGATGGCTATGGTCACATAATGTTTGTCTTCCCTGGCGTAACCGTCGATGGCGATACTGATGGCTCGCTGGTAGGCGTCAAGGAACTCCTTGGCACCCTTGCTCGAGAGCACATAGTCGCTGACCGGTTTGTCCAGACCGGTAAGCTCACGCAGGGAAGGCACCCAGTACGGATTAGGCAGGAATCTGACATCCGCCACGAAATCGGCATCGATCGGGATGCCGTATTTGAACCCGAAACTGAAGATGTGGACCGAAACCGTGGTGGGGCCGGAGCCGAGTAACGCCTCATACAGTTTGGTGGACAGCTGATGGATACTGAGCGACGACGTGTCGATCACCATATCCGCATGTTCCTTGAGATTGGCGAGCAACGTACGTTCTTCGAGAATGCCGTCGATCAGCCGGTTGCCATGTTGGAGCGGATGTGGGCGACGTACGGACTCGTACCGTTTGATCAGCACTTCGTTGCTGGCATCGAGGAACAGGATGCGTGTTTTGACACCCAGGTCATCAAGATGACTGAGCACCTCAGACAAATCGTCGAAATAGCTGCGCGAACGAACATCCACCACGGCTGCGAGCTTGTGGACCTTCGAACCGGAGGATGTCATCATATCGACCAACGGAATCAGGAGTTTCGGGGGCATATTGTCGACAACGTACCACCCCATGTCCTCGAGTGCATCCGCGGCATGCGTGCGTCCGGCTCCGCTCATACCGGTGATGAGCAGCACCTCGAAAGAATCGGCGGGATCCGGTCGATCGCCATTTCCCGTGGCGGCGGTCGCAGGGCTTTGTTCGCTCGTTTCAGCCATTCAGTGCCTCCAATAACGCTTCTCTCATTGCATCTTCCAGCGGGGCATCGACTTCCGCCATGGCTGCCGGCTGATCCCCGTTCCAGCGTTCCGCTCCCCTGCCGGTCATCAGGCATACCTGCCCGATGGCTTGATACAGGAGCATGTCCTCGCCGCCGATGGACAGGCCGCCCGCCTGCGACCAAGCGCGGTTCAATGCGCTGGGACGTGGATCATAGGCGACGTCGAGCAAAGTGCCGTGTACCATGGCTCCGGCTTCACCCAAGGCGTCCGCAATGGGATCCGCGGCCCTCGACGGGATCGTCGAAATGACGATATCGCAATCGGCGATCGTCTCAGGGACACGGTCGAGCACGATGATGTCGACGTCGATGCCGATGCCCGACAATCTGCCGTTGTCTCGATGCTCGGCAAGTGCGACGATGTCCGCATTATGCTCTGGATGGCGTGCGGCTACGGTGATACGCCGTACCACTGCTCCCCCCGGAGAGGTCAACTGAGACAATGCGGCAATCGCGGACATCGCGGTGTTCCCGTTGCCGATGACCAACGCGTGCATACCATGCCTCTGGGGTCGCATATCCGCTCCTGCCGTCTGCCACGCGTGGCGGATGGCGAGGTCGATGCCGTCAACGTCCGTGTTATACAGGCGCATCAAGGGAAGGCCGTGTTCTCGCGCCGGGCCGGGGATGCCGGGCTCGTCCCAGTCGAAGACCACGGTGTTGGCGACGGCAAGCCTGCGCGCCCACATATTGGAGGGAAGTCCGTACGGCTGGATGGTGCGTTTCAACGGCATGGTGAGGCTCAGACCTCGCCAACTCGAATCAAGACCTGACAGAAACGGCCCAAGATGATTCTCGTCGATCTCGTAGCGGTGATACGACCACGTGCCGGCGAGGCCGAGCGCACGGTAGGCTGCCTGATGCAGTGTCGGCGAGAGTGAATGCCTAATCGGCTTGCCGAGCACCGCGCACTGGTTGCCGGTAATCGGAGCTCCCGCGGAATCCTCGATATCCATCATGCGTGTGCCTCCCCGTGTTCCAATCGTGTCTTCATGCCGCGCACCCGTTCGGTGACGACGTTTCCGGCATTGCCCATGGTAGCCGAATCACTCGTCCTTCGCGTGGAGCGCCGCGTACACGGCTTCGGCCTTGGCGTGGCCGACGCCCTTAACCTGTTCGAGCTGTTCGATACTCGCCTCGCGCATTGCCCTGACCGATCCGAACGCGTTGAGCAGACGCTTCTGGTAGGACGGCCCGATGCCCGGAATGTCGTCGAGCGCGGAACGCAAAGACCCTTTTCTGTGTGTCTGACGATGGTAGGTGATGGCGAATCGGTGCGATTCGTCGCGCACGCGTTGCAACAGGTACATACCTTCGGATTGGCGCGGGAGAATGATCGGATAGTCGTCATCCGGGACCCACACTTCCTCGAGACGCTTCGCAAGACCGCATATGGCGACATCGTCGACCCCGCAGTCATGCAATGCCTTCGCCGCCGCCATGACCTGGGGTTTGCCGCCATCGACCACGACGAGATTCGGTTTATAGGCGAAATGACGCCGTTGGGTGTTCTGTTGGATGACTTCGTCCACGGCGGCATCCTGTACGGCGTCCTGGTTGACCGTGTGCTGCGCCAGGATCGGCTGCGCAGAACCGGACACGCCGGCAGACCCCGACGCACCGGCAGCTTCTGCCGTCGTCGCCATACCTGCCGGTTCGCCGTTGCCAGTTTCAGACCGGTCTGTGACGAGGGACGTATGCTGTTCGGACGCATGCTGTTCGGCTTGCCGGATTCTGCGCTCGTTGTCCATGCTGTCACCGGAGTCGCCAGCGATATTTCCGTGGCGGAATCGTCTGGTCAGAGTCTCATACAGTGCGCTCAAGTCGTCGAGCGCGCCTTTGCCGTCATCACCGCGGATGGCGAAGCGGCGGTATTCGGATTTCTTGGCGATGGCGTCTTCGAACACCACCATCGACGCCACCTGATAGGCGCCTCCGATGGTGTTGGAGATGTCGTAGCATTCGATGCGCAGCGGCGCCTGGGGCAATCCGAGCGCGTCCGCGACGTCGTTCATCGCTTGGGTGCGGGCGCCGATGTCACTGATTCTGCTCATTTTGCTGCGTTGCAACGCTTGGGCGGCGTTGTCGTTGGCGCGTTCCATCAGGGTCCGTTTTTCGCCGCGACCAGGGACCCGAATCGTGACCAGCGATCCGCGTTCGCCGCTGAGCCATGCCTCGAGGTCAGCCCGTCTTGCCGGCTCGATGGGCATGAGGATTTCCCGCGGCACCGGAGCGATCGGAGCGAGCAAGTCAGCGCGGCCGGTTTGTTCCAACCGCTCGTGGCGGGTTCTTGTCGCCTGCGCCCTGGTGAGGCTGTCCGAAGCGGTGACGCTCTGGGTGGCTCCGATAGCGTCCCTGCGCTCTAGAACATTGATTGGCTGGGCGCCCTCGCCGGTACGGGAGCTTTGTCCGCTACCGCGTTCATGGAGTAAATCGGCATACACCTGGACGATGAGATCGGACATCAGTTCGTCATCCCCGATATCCTCGACACGTTCGACGGTCCAGTTGCGTTCGCCGCGAATCGATCCATCCCTGACGAAGAACACGTGGACCGACGCTTCAAGCTCGTCAGATGACAGGCCGAAGACGTCGGCGTCCACATCCTGGTCGAGAACGACGGAATTTTGCTGCATGACGGTTTGCAGCATCGCGATTTCGTCCCGCAGCCTTGCAGCGCGTTCGAAATCAAGGTCGTCGCTCGCCGTTTTCATCTCCCGGCCGAGCTGGGCGATGTATGTTTTACCGACCCTTCCGGTGAGCACACCGACCAGCCGCTCACATTGGCGGCGATGGTCGGCCTCGCTGATACGTCCGACGCAAGGTGCGGAACATTTGCCGATGGAGGCGAGCAGGCATGGCCTACCGGTGAGACGCGCCTTGTTGAACACCCCGTCCGAGCATGTGCGCACCGGGAAGGTCTTAAGTAGCCTGTCCAGGCTGTGCCGAAGATCCCACACCTTCGCATATGGGCCAAAATACCTGGTATCGCGCCGTTTTCTGCTGCGCGTCACCCATACGCGCGGCACGCTTTCCCCCACCGAGACGGCGAGGTACGGATAGGTTTTGTCATCACGGAACACGACATTGAACCGCGGGTCGAATTCCTTGATCCATGTGTATTCGAGGGTCAGCGCCTCAAGCTCAGTGCCGACCACCGTCCATTCCAAGCTTCGTGCGGTGAGCACCATGGTCTGGGTGCGAGGATGCAGCTGGTCAAGGGGCTGGAAATAGTTCGTCAGACGGTTACGCAGGTTCTTCGCCTTACCGACGTAAATGACCCTGCCTTCGCTGTCACGCCACTTGTATACACCGGGTTCCGCGGGAATGTCACCGGTTTTCGGGCGGAAAAGGTCTCGTGAGTCGCCAAGCAGCGGAGCCCCGTTCGCGTTCACGCCCCACGACGCGCCCACCTTGCCGCCAGTTGCGTCGCCTGCAGGGCCGTCCACAGTAGTGGAATCATGCCCCTGTGCAGCCTGCTCGGCCAGAATCCCCTTGGCTGTGGCACGCCAGCGATCAGGGCTGTGGCGCTCGATGATGCCCATCTGCTCGTCGGTTCCTTTCCATGGTTACCTGTCGCGTTCCGGTTCCGGTGCGTTGACGTACATGTACGTCCCGCGCCCATGCCGTTCCCGGTTTCCCGGAGTTTCCTGAGGTTCAGAGCATGTCCTTGAGGAATCGGCCGGTCCAGCTGTTCTCGTTCTTTGCGACCTGTTCCGGCGTGCCCTGAGCGACAACGGTGCCGCCGCCATCGCCGCCTTCAGGACCGAGATCGATAATCCAGTCCGCCGATTTGATGACGTCGAGGTTATGCTCAATCACGATAACTGTATTGCCTTTGTCGACAAGCCCCTGCAAGACAAGGAGCAGTTTGCGTACATCTTCGAAATGCAGGCCGGTGGTCGGCTCGTCGAGAATGTAGACGGTTTTGCCGGTGGAGCGCCGCTGCAACTCGGTCGCCAGCTTGACTCGCTGCGATTCACCGCCTGACAGGGTCGTCGCCGGCTGTCCCAGACGGATATATCCCAAGCCGACCTGAGTGAGCGTATCGAGATACCGGGAGATGGACGGGTAGGCTTTGAAAAACTTTGCCGCCTCCTCGATGGGCATGTCGAGCACGTCGGCCACCGATTTCCCGTTGTATTTGACTTCCAGGGTCTCGCGATTGTACCGCTTGCCGTGGCATTCCTCGCACTGGACGTACACGTCGGGCAGGAAGTTCATCTCGATCTTCAACGTGCCGTCGCCGTGGCAGGCTTCGCAACGGCCTCCTTTGACGTTGAACGAGAACCGTCCCGGCCCATAGCCTCGCACCTGGGCTTCGGGCGTCTTGGCGAAGAGCGCACGAATCTTGTCCCACACACCGGTGTACGTGGCCGGATTGGACCGTGGGGTCCTGCCGATGGGGTTCTGGTCGACATGAATGACCTTGTCACACTGTTCGATGCCCTCAATCCTGGTATGTTTCCCAGGCACGATGCGCGCGCCATTGAGTTTGTCAGCCAACACGGGGTACAGAATCGTGTTCACCAACGTGGATTTGCCCGAACCGGACACGCCGGTAACACAGGTCATGACACCCAGAGGGAAGTTCACATTGATGTTCTTGAGGTTGTTCTCCCGAGCGCCGACAACGGTGAGCCTCCGGCCAGCGTTGGTGCGGCGACGACGTTTCGGCACTTCGATCGCACGCCGCCCGGCGATGTAGTCGCCTGTGATGGAGCGCGGCGCATCGACGATATGCGCAGCCGGACCGGAATAGACCACTTCGCCGCCGTGTTCGCCCGCTCCGGGGCCGATATCGACCAGCCAGTCCGCGGTTTCGATTGTCTCCTGGTCATGCTCGACGACGATCAGGGTATTGCCCAGATCGCGCAGATGATGAAGCGTTTCGATCAGCCGCTTGTTGTCCCGCTGGTGTAGGCCGATGGAGGGCTCATCCAACACGTACATGACCCCGACGAGCCCGGAGCCTATCTGCGTGGCGAGTCGGATGCGCTGTGCCTCGCCGCCAGACAGGGTCTTCGCCGCGCGCGACAAGGTCAGGTAGCTCAATCCGACATCGTTGAGGAACGCGAGACGTGCCCTGATCTCCTTGACCACCTCGCCGGCGATCGCGGCGGCCGAACCTTCCAGACGCAGGTTCTTGATCCATGCGAGACTGCGTTCAACCGGCATATCGCACACGTCGGCAATGGATTTGCCATCCACCGTCACAGCCAGCACTTCCGGGCGCAGGCGTTTGCCTTCACACGCCTGGCAGGGCACCTCGCGCATATAGGATTCGTAGTATTGCTTCATCTGGTCGGAATCCGTCTCGTCGTGGCGTCGCATCAGCGTGCGCACGACGCCTTCGAATCCCGTCGAGTATTCGCGTAGACGACCCCAACGGTTGCGGTACGAGACCTTGACCTTGAAATCATGGCCGTACATGATGGCATGACGGACGTCTTCAGGCAGGTCCTGCCACGGAGTATCGAGATCGAATCCCATCTCCTCGCCGAGGCCTTCCAACACATGCCGGTAATAATCACCGGTGCCCTTGGTCAGCCCCCACGGCTCGATAGCGCCTTCGTTGAGGGTTTTCGACGGGTCGGGAATCACCAGTTCAGGGTCGATTTCCAGGTTGTACCCGATGCCGGTGCATGCGGGGCATGCGCCGTACGGAGCGTTGAATGAGAAGGTGCGCGGTTCGATTTCGTCAAGCTCAAGCTGATGACCGTTCGGGCACGCCCGCTTTTCCGAGAACGGACGCCGACGGTTCGGGTCGTGTTCGTCGAGATCGACGAAATCCGCGACGACCAGGCCTTTGGACAATTTCAGCGCCGTCTCGATGGAATCGGTGAGCCGTTGGCGGATGCCGTCCTTGATGACTAGACGGTCAACCACCACTTCAATGGTGTGTTTCTTCTGCTTGGCAAGTTTGATGTCGTCGGACAGTTGCCGCATGTCGCCGTCAATCAGGGCGCGGGCGTACCCGTCGGAGCGCAGGAGTTCAAGCAGATCCACGAATTCACCCTTGCGGCCTCTGACCACGGGGGCGAGAATCTGGAAACGGGTGCGCTCCGGCATGGCGAGCAAGGAGTCAACCATCTGCTGCGGGGTCTGCGCGCTCACCGGTTCGCCGCACACCGGGCAATGGGGCTCTCCGGTACGCGCGAACAGCAATCGCAGATAGTCGTAGATCTCGGTGATGGTGCCTACCGTCGATCTGGGGTTGCGGTTCGTGGTTTTCTGGTCAATCGACACCGCAGGGCTCAAGCCTTCGATGAAATCGACATTCGGCTTGTCCATCCTCCCAAGGAATTGCCGCGCGTAGGCGCTTAGGGATTCGACATATCGGCGTTGCCCTTCGGCGAACAGCGTGTCGAACGCCAGCGACGATTTTCCCGACCCGGACAATCCGGTGAACACCACCATGCGATTGCGTGGCACTGACAGATCGACGTTCTTGAGGTTGTGTTCGCGAGCGCCTTGGATGGTGATTTTCAGATCGTTGGGGATGCGGCTGATATCGGCGACGAGGGAGCCGTCATGCTCCCGCAATGGCGCTTTTGCGAGCTCCCGCTGCAGGAACGAATCACTGTCGAGGATATGCTCGGTCGCGGTGGTGCGATGCTGGTGCTGCACCTGTTGTGCTGTGCTCACGTCTTGCCTCCGATACGTCTGGTACTGGGTTCTAGGATACAGGCAAGCACGACGAAATTCGAACAGATGTTCGATATTGGGTTGAACCGCAGGCGAGCTCCGCGCGTGTCGCGCCATGCCATGCCCGGCACGTCGGCGCCCCATGGGTAAGATAACCCGTTGGACTTTGACCCGGATGATGAAAGAAACGGCAGGTTGGCATGGCTATCGAGGCGAAGGGACTGGAGATTCAGATCGGTGCGCGCACATTGCTGCATCCCACTGATTTCCATGTCGTCAAAGGCGACAAGATTGGTCTTGTCGGCCGGAACGGCGCAGGCAAGACGACACTGACGCGCGTGATCACCGGTGATATGCTCCCCGCCGCGGGTTCTGTTCGCATTTCCGGCAAGCTTGGGTATCTTCCCCAGGACACGCATGCCGCCGACCCTACGCAGACCGCGTTGGACAGGATGATGAGCGCCCGTGATATCGCGACGATCATTTCGCGTTTGCGCAAGGCGGAAAAGGATATGACCGATCCTGACCCTGATGTGATGACCAAGGCGATGAACCGGTATGACAAGGCCATGCAGGATTTTGAGAAGGCCGGCGGGTATGCCGCCCAGTCCGAGGCGATTTCGATGGCCGATAGCCTGGGTCTGCCGCAAGAGGTGATGCAGCAGCAGCTGGGCACATTGTCCGGTGGCCAGCGGCGACGCATCGAGCTGGCGCGCATCTTGTTCTCCGACGCTGACACGCTGATTCTCGACGAGCCGACGAACCATTTGGATGCTGATTCGATTGAGTGGCTGCGTGGCTATCTCAAGCGCTTCGAAGGCGGTTTCTTGGTGATCTCCCACTCCACGGAGCTGCTGGATGAGGTTGTGAACAAGGTGTGGCATTTGGACGCCCAGCTTGGCCAGATTGACATGTATTCGCTGGGCTGGAAGGCCTATCTGCACCAGCGTGTGGTCGACGAGGAGCGTCGTCGCCGTGAGCGCGAGGTCGCGGAGAAGAAGGCGGAACGCCTGATGAAGCAAGGCATCCGGCTACATGCGAAGGCCACGAAGGCGGTCGCCGCACAGAATATGATGCGCCGCGCCGAACGGTTGCTCGCAGAGACAAGCGAGGCGGAGAAGAAGGAGAAAGTCGCCGACATCCGCTTCCCGGAACCGGCGCCTTGCGGCCGTACCCCGATTATGGCGAAGGATATTTCCAAGGCCTTCGGGTCCAATATCGTGTTCGCGGGTATCAATCTGGCAATCGACAAGGGTTCACGAGTCGTGATTCTCGGCTATAACGGCGCCGGCAAGACGACGACGTTGCGGATTTTGGCCGGTGAGGAGCAGCCGGATACCGGCGAAGTGGTGTATGGGCACGGTTGCAAGATCGGGTATTTCGCTCAGGAGCACGACACGCTTGATATGGATGCGACGGTGTTGGAGAATCTCCAGCATGTGGCTCCCGAGCTTGACGACACGCATACGCGTTCGATTCTGGGCAGTTTCCTCTTCTCCGGCGATGACGTGATGAAGCCGACGAAAGTGCTCTCTGGCGGTGAGAAAACCCGATTGGCGCTCGCCACGCTGGTAACGTCCCGTGCGAACGTGTTGCTGTTGGATGAGCCGACCAACAACCTCGACCCCGTCTCCCGCGACGAAATCCTCAAGGCGATTGCGAAATACGAGGGGGCGATCGTACTGGTCACCCACGATGAAGGGGCCGTCGAGGCGTTGAACCCGGAACGTGTCCTGCTCATGCCCGACGGCGACGAGGACCTGTGGAACGACGGGTATTTAGAGCTCGTCGCCGAAGAATAACCGTGGCACTGGGCCAACGGAGCCCTGTGCTATGGGTTCTGCGGCTACAGCGTTGCGGACCCATAGCCGCCAACCGGTGCTATCGCAGTTCGGAGGTCATCCATCCGTCGAGCAGCTGTCCGACGCGTTCCGCCATGCACCGGTACCCGTATGCGCTGGGGTGGAAATGGTCGTGCGCGTAGAAATCGTCTCGATCGGCGTGCACATCCTCGTGGGTCATGTCAAGGAACCTGACGCCATGCTGTTCGCAGATCTCACGGCTGGTCTGCGTCTGCTCGTCGGTCATGTCCGCGATTACGTGACGCAATGACCGTCCCAGCGAAGGACTGCGGTACAGCTGGGCGGCACTGAACACGACCACATGGTCGGCGCGCCCCTTGGCCAGGTCGATCGACGCTGACAGGTCGTCACGCCACTGGGCGATGGTCCTGCGTGCCATCAAATCGTTCGAACCGGCGCACAACACCATGAGATCGGCATGGTGATCGACCTGCGGGAGCAGACGGTATCGAACGCGGCGCATCGTGGCGCCAAGCTTGCCGACGGCACGCCAGTCAACCGGCCTGTCGAGCATATTGGAGAACACTGCTGCCATGGCGGGTGTGAATCCCTCGGACTGGTTCTCGACCCCGCAGCCGGCGATCATCGAATCACCCACGGCAACGAACGACAACGCGTCACCGGGATCATCGGTGTTGACGACACCGTGCCGCTCCCCCTGCGGCTCAGGATCAAGATGGATTGTATGCTGCGCCCATAACGCTTCAGCAGCCGCCACTACGTTCATGCCCACGCTCCCTGGTCTTCTCCCGGCTGTTCGCCGATTCGCTCATCCCCACCACTGTACCGCCCTAGGGGAGACGAACACCTTAAGCCGGGTTTTCTTGCTGTATGCTGCTGCAAACAAGGGAACGGGTGGAGCATGATTCACCCGGAAAGGGACTACAGTTGGAAGAGCAGTCCTGATGCCGTGCGCAGCGGGCCTGGACGCCAATGATAGGAAAGGGGCCATGCCATGGGTGAGAGCATCGATCATGAACGCCTGCAAATGCTTAGATTCAACGCATATGCCGCGGACACGGTACGTGAACTGGAGCGGCCGCTGTTGGATGACGGCGTCCCACTGATGCGTATGGCTGCGGCAGCCGCCGCGCATGAGGCCAAACGCATGCTCGGCGCCCAAGGCGTAGCGCTCGAGGACGCCAATGTGGTCGTACTCGCCGGAGCCGGCGACAACGGCGGCGACGGCTTGTTCGCCGCGGCGCAACTTGCCGGAGAGGACGCCCAGGTCACGGTGGTCGCCGTCGGACGGGGCCTGCATGACGCCGGTTTCGCAGCGTTCGCACATAGCGGCGGACGTGTGCTGGTCCTTGACCCGGAAGCCGAAATCCCCGGTTGCGTCACCGGTTTCTCCGCAGGCGAAGCCGGTGAGCGTCTCCGCGTAGCCGTCGATCTGGTCAATCAGGCGGATCTTGTCATGGATGCAATGACGGGGATAGGGGTTTCCGGCGCATTGCACGGTATCGCGGCGACATTGACGTCGGCGTTATTGGATTCGTGGGGTATCGACGGGCGGACTGGTTCCGAGACGATCCAAGACCATCCGGGCGAACGGCCGCTGGTATTGGCGGTGGACACGCCTTCGGGTATCGGCGTGGACGATGGTACACTCCCCGGTCCGTACCTTACTGCTGACCGGACCGTGATGTTCGGCGCCCTCAAGCCGTGCGCCATGCTGCCTCCCGCAGCGTACGCCTGTGGCAAAGTCACACTCGTCGATTTCGGGTTCGATATCGACGAAGCCGAACCCGCTGCGGAAATGATGGACGCCGACCTCGCTTCCTCCGCGATTCTCGTGCCGTCCGTACATGACATGAAATACACGCGCGGAGTCGTTGGGCTGGTCACCGGGTCGACGCGATATCCGGGGGCTGCGGTTCTGGGGACCAGCGCAGCCGCAAGATCCGGCATCGGCATGGTACGCTATCTCGGCCCGCAACGCGCACAGGATCTCGTGTTGAAGGCGCTGCCGGAAGCGGTCATCGGCAAAGGGCATGTGAACGCCTGGGTCGTCGGTTCGGGCGTCCCCGCGTCCACGGACACAGCAGACGGTGACGATATCCAACGTGAGACGATAACACGACTGCTGGCACATTATGCGCTCACTGACGAGTCAGGAACCAACGACGACGGTGGTAATGCGGCAATGAAGGACACCCACCCTGACGCGATGCCGCCCATTGTCGTGGACGCCGGCGCGCTCGACCTGCTGCCCGCCCGGGTTCCCGGCAATGTGGTGATTACCCCGCACGCCGGGGAGTTGGCGGGCTTGTTGACCAGACTCGATGCCATAAACGGGCCGGTTACAGCCGACCAGGTGATGTCGGCGCCCGTCCGGTATGCGCAGCTCGCCCATGAACGCACCGGTGCGACGGTTGTGCTCAAAGGCGCAATCAGTGTCATCGCCGGAACCGACCCGTACGACAACAACCGTACGCGGATCCTCCTGTGCGGGCGAGCCCCCGCATGGCTGGGCACAGCCGGCGCGGGAGACGTACTCGCCGGCATGATTGGAGCGTTGCTGTCCCAGTCCGATGTGTCCGGATCACCCGATGACACCCCCGCGGTGGCCGACACCGTCGCCGCGGCCGTGTATCTGCACGGTCTGGCGGCAGCCATCGCCTCGCATGCGACGCAATGTGGGTGGCGCGCGCCCGAGATCTACGGTGCCGGCGAGCGCAATACCGGGTATGTTGCCGGCGAGCCAATTATTGCAAGCGATGTGATACGCGTCATTCCGCAGGCCATCGCCAAGCTCATCGGGTGAAACCCGCGAACGTCAGGTTCCCCATTTCCAGCGACGGTACAGGTACAATGAAGCCATGACGTGGTCGTATGCGTCAACAGTAGGAGAATGGTAGAAGAGTTTGTGCGCTTCGCTGAGGAAGGACATATCATGATCGTTTCCCGACATGGCAATGGTTCCAACGGTTTGTCGTCCGGTGCCGGTTCATCACGGCGGTCCGGGGCTCATTCCCCGGCTCGGGCGTGGGCGGCAATCGCATTGAGTGCGGCGGTGATGGCCGGCTCCCTGTGCGCGTGCGGTTCGACATCCGGAACGGATGCCAGCCCGTCCGCCTCAGCATCGTCCCCCGCAGCTTCGCAATCCCCCTCCTCCACCGCGTCGGCATCCTCACCGTCCACCTCGGCATCAGCCTCCGCTTCCGCCGCCGCTACCGGCGCATGCACCACGAAGGAACTGACCGCGAAGCTGACACAAGGCGCGGGCGGGGGCGCGGGAAGCTCCTACCCGTATCTGGTGTTGACCAATTCCGGTTCGCAAACCTGCACGTTGCGCGGGTATCCGGGCGTTTCGCTGCGTCACGGGGACACGCAAATCGGCGCGGCAGCGAAGCGCGACAGCACGGTCACCGCCTCCACGATCACACTCAAGCCGGGGCAATCCGCGCACAGCGCCCTGCGCATCGTGAACGCCGAGAATTTCGATGCCGCGGATTGCACGCCGACAGCTGCTGACACGATGCTCATCTATCCGCCGGACCAGACGGACGCCATCAGCCTCGATGCCACGGGCCTCACCGGATGCGCGGACGAAAACACACAGATCCTGTACGTCCAGGTGTTTCAACCAGGCGAAGAGTGAGCCACGTCCTGTTTGCGATACGTTCCCGAGATGTTCATATCCCCGATACGCCGGTCTACGCAAGTCCGGGGGCCGCTGCCGCTAGACTGTGGTGCGGGCTTCGTCGCTGGCGGAGCTGACTGATGAATGACGCGCGCCGTCGGTGACCATCGCCGAGGCTCATAGGAAGGGACAGCATGACGACACTGGCAACGCAGACGGCAGGACCGCAGGACGGCACGAAGCACGCAGAGCCCACGGAACATGAAGCTGCGGCAATCAGCGATGTCGTGTTCGATTTCTGCGGTGTCCTGATCGACTGGCAGTGTGGTGCCGCGTTGCGCGGCCGCTACCCCGACAGTCTGGTCGACCGCATCTGTGCACCGGACGACCCGTATGGCTTCTTCGATTATGAGGACCGTATGGATCACGGTGAGGCGCTCGCGGATATCCTCCCGGATGTCAGGCGCGACCACGGGGATGACATCGCCGATATCTTTGCCGACTACATCGCCCGCTACGACGATTCCCTGACGCGGGTCATCCCGGGCACGGAATCGCTCCTCAAGGATTTGAAGGCCGCCGGATACGGCGTGTGGGGGTTGACGAACTGGTCGTATGAGACCTTCCACTTCGCGTTCGACAAGTTCCCACAGCTCAAGGAGCTGCTCGACGGGACCGTGGTGTCGGGCGTGGAGAAGCAGTTCAAGCCGAACGCGGGCTTCTACCGTCTGGCTTTGGGCCGTTTCGGTATCGCCGACCCCGCATCCAGCGTGTTCTTCGACGATACGCCGCGCAATGTCGAGGGGGCGAAATCCGTGGGCATGCGTGCGTTCCTGTTCGATGACGCAACGCACGCCAGACACGAGCTGCAATCGTTGGGCGTGCGGATCTGATCCGGTGTTGAGGGCAACACCAGCATGTGGATATAACCGTCCGATTCTTGACATCCTCGTGATATAAAATCCTCTTATGACTCTCCTGCAACTGAAATATATCGTCAAAATCGTCGAATGTGGTTCGATGAACGAGGCCTCCCACGAGCTGTATGTCTCGCAACCGGCCTTGAGTTCGTCGGTCAAGGAACTGGAGCACGAGCTGGGCATCGAGATCTTCACCCGATCCTCCCAGGGCATCGCGCTGACCGTGGACGGCGCGGAATTCCTCACCTACGCCCGTCAGGTGCTCGACCAGGCCTCACTGCTCGAGGAACGCTACAAGAACGCGAAGCCGCGCAAGCAGCTGTGCAGCGTCTCGACCCAGCATTACATGTTCGCTGTCGAAGCGTTCGTCGAAATGATCAACTCAATCAAATCCGACGAATACGAGTTCACCATCCGCGAGACACGCACCAAGGACATCATCAACCAGGTCGCCAACATGCAGTCCGAAATCGGCATCCTGTATCTGTCCGATTTCAACAAAAATGTGATCAACAAGCTGCTGCGAGAGAAGCATCTCGTGTTCCACCCGCTGTTCCGCGCGAACCTGCATGTGTTCATCTCGCGTGACAATCCGCTGGCCGGCAAGAAAAAAGTCACGATGGAAGACCTCAAGCCCTTCCCGTTCATCCAGTATGAACAAGGCTCCGAGGGCAGCTTCTATTTCGCCGAGGAAGCGGTGTGGCCGGAGTACTCCCCCAAGCAGATCAACGTGACCGACCGTGCGACGATTCTCAACTTCATCATCGGTCTCAACGGCTACACCGTGTGCACGGGCATCGACAACGGCGACCTCAACAATGAGAAGATCGTCACCGTGCCGCTGGACACGGACGAGACGATGCTGCTTGGCTGGATCACCAACGAGCGTGCGAAACTCTCGACCGCCGCGCAGACCTATCTGGACAAGCTGCGTACGGTAATCGCCTCCCACGGGTACAAGCTCATCGACTAATCCCGCAAGGCGCAAGAATTCACTCGACGCTCACCGGATGTGAGGACGTCGCATACCGACACGAACGCAATAACGATAAGGCCGGCCGGGAACACCCATATGGGGTTCCCGGCCGGCCGTCGTCGCAGTGACACACGAATCACATCATGCGGTTCACGCACCATACGTGTCGAGATATTCCTTGGCGCGCGTCTTGATGTCCTCGTCAAGCAGCGGCAGGCCATCATCGCCGGTCATATGCGACGCCGCATCGAAAATCTCACGCACGTTCGCGATGGAAACGACCGGGAAGCCGAACTCCTGCTGCACGGCGGCGACGGCGGAAATATTGCTGTCCCGCGTTTTCTCCATGCGATCGACCGACAACACCAGTCCGACAATCTGCACGTCGGCCGCCTCGCGCAGCTTGGGCACGACCTCGCGCACGGCAGTTCCCGCGGTCATCACATCGTCGACAAGCAGCACTTTCATGCCGTCACGCAGCTGGGTCCCGACGAACATGCCGCCGTCGCCATGATCCTTGCGCTCCTTGCGGTCGAAGGTGTAGCCGACGCCCATATCGTATTGCGCGGTCAGAGCGATTGCCGTGGAAACCGCCAGCGGGATGCCCTTGTACGCTGGCCCGAACACGGTATCAATATCCCTGGGCAGGGTTCCGTCCGCAATTGCGGTGTTGATCTTCTCAGCGTAGAACGAGCCAAGCAAAGCAATTTTACGACCGGTGTCGAAGGCTCCCGCGTTGATGAAATACGGTGAGCGACGGCCTGACTTCAGAGTGAAATCTCCGAACTTCAATGCCTGCGATTGCAAGAGGAACGAGGTGAATCTCCGGTCGAGCGGCACTTTCTGCTCAGTCATAGGTCAGAGGGTCCTTTCTTTATTCGGCCGTACTCTAGGGCACGGCCGATGCCTGCACTGGGTGCAGACGGTTTCCGGAACATCAGGGTACCGCAAGGGGGTTGACCGTCACCGCCAAGTCTGGCCTGCGGCGAGTTTCGCGGCAAGCTCGGGCCGGGAGTCCAGCAGGTCGTCCAATTCGCGGGCCACACGCATCGGAGCGGTCGGCTCATACAACGCCACAGCACCGACCTCGACGGCGTTCGCCCCGGCATACAGGTATTCCAAGGCTTTTTCACCGGAATCGATGCCGCCAATGCCGATGATCGGAATATCGGGCAACGCCTGGCGCACACGCCATACGAAGCTCAGGCCGATCGGGAGAATCGCCGGCCCGGACACGCCACCCGTGCGGTTCGCGAGAATCGGCTCGCCCGTGCGGATGTCGATACGCATGCCGACCAGCGTGTTGATCATGCTCAACGCGTCGGCACCGCCGTCCACCGCGGCTTTCGCGATCGGGACGATATCCGTCACATTCGGGGTGAGTTTCACAATCAAGGGTTTCGAGGTGATATGACGCAAGCGGGTGATCAGCCGGTTGAGTGCTACCGGGTCGGTGCCCACGCTCATGCCGCCGTGGGTGACATTCGGGCAGCTCACATTGATTTCCAGCATGTCCGCAGGGCAATCGGCAAGTTTGGCGACCACTTCGGCGTAGTCGTCATCGCAATGGCCGGCCACATTGGTGACAACCGTCGCGCCTTCCTTCTTGAGCTTGGGCAGCTCGTCGACGAGATAATGGTCGACACCCGGGTTCTGCAGGCCGACCGAATTGACCGTGCCGGCCGGGGTTTCGGCCGTACGCGGCCCGGGATTGCCTTCCCATGGGACCGGGGAAACGCCCTTGGTGGTTACCGCGCCCATCTGGCTGACATCGTAGAACCAGTGGCACGCGTCATACTGGAACGTGCCTGAGGCGGTGCCCACCGGGTTCTTCCACTCGACGCCGGCGACGATGGTGCTGTGCTTCCATTCGTGCGGTTCGTAAACGTTGATCTGCTTGTCCATCTGCTGCTCCTGCATCGTGCCTTGACCTCTACTTGTCCCATCCGAGTTGTTCCGGGGTGAATACCGGGCCGGCAACGCACACTTTCTGCCGTCCCTCCGCCGTGTCGACGACGCACACGTAGCAGGTGCCGTACCCACAGCCCATACGCGCCTCGAGGCTCAACTGGCATGGGATATCGCGCGCGACCGCCCAGGAGGCGACGGCACGCATCATCGGCATCGGGCCGCAGGACAGGATGACCGGGGGCAGTTCCCCGTTGACCAGCGAATCCTCGATCGAATCAAGCAGATCGACGACATTGCCTTGCGCGTTTGTGATGCTTTCCACACGTTCCGCGTATTTTGCCACCAGTTCGTCGGCGAAGCGTTCGTCACGATACCCGAACGCGGCGGTCGCGGTCGCGTCATCACGCAACGCGAGCTTCTGGGCGGCATACAGCAGCGGTGGCACGCCGAGACCACCCGCCACCAGCACATAGTTCGCGGCGGCTTTCATGTCGAATCCGCGCCCCAAGGGGCCCATGACATCGACGGTATCGCCTGCTGCCAGCCGGGAGAACTCCTCGGTGCCCTTGCCAACGACCGCGAAGATCAGGCTCACGTCATCGCCCTCGACTTCGCTGACGCCGAACGGCCGCGGCATCAGGCGCGTGGGATCCGCGGAATACAGATCCACGAACTGGGCCGGCTTGGCATGTCCCGCGATGTAGCTGTCGCGGAAGGTAAGTCGATAGATGCCATCCGACAATCTGCGGTTATCCACCACCGGTACGGTGCGCCTGCCGGGGAAGCGTCCCGCACGGGATGCTTCGGCGGTCACGTCGAAGGTTGGGATAAACGTTGCGTTGGGCATTGCCTCTCCTTTGGGCTGTTGGGCTTGGTAGCTGTGGGTGGCTGAACCTATGCGGCTGAACGTGCGAGGCGTCCGCCGACGGGTGCATTCTATTGCTTCGGTGTTTCGCCGTGTTACGCGGTGTGTCAGGCGAGCGCGGCCTCCAGGTCGTCCCGCATGGCGATTGCCGCGTCCCGGGCGCTGGTGGCGACCAAGGCGAGCGCATCGTCGGCGGACATGCTCTCGTCGTATCCGCCGTTCTTGCGCCATGCGCCGATGATGCCGCGCGACGAGTTGACAATCGCCCCGGAGCCTTCGGTATCGAACATGCCGGCGACATCCTGCGCGGTGCCGCCTTGCGCCCCGTAGCCGGGGACTAGGAAGAAGGTATGCGGCATGCGTTCGCGCAACTGTTTGCCTTGCTCAGGGTGGGTTGCACCGACGACCGCGCCGACACGCGTGTATCCGGATGCACCAAGCGTTTCGGCGCCCCACTGCTCGACGAGGTCGGCGACACGCTCGTACAGGCGTGTCCCGTCGGCGAGCTCGAGCTCTTGGATTTCCTTGCTGGACGGGTTGGAGGTGCGTACCAGCACGAACAGGTCCTTGTCGGCTGCCTTGGCCGCGTCCACGAACGGGGTGATGCCGTCCGTGCCCAGATACGGGTTGACGGTGACGGCGTCCTCATGCCACAGGTCGAGCGCGTCGCCGTCCTGCGCGTTGAGCCCGCCCAGATGCCGCGCGTAGGCGGCGGCCGTCGAGCCGATATCGCCACGCTTGATATCCCCGAGTACGTACAGGCCTTGGGATTGCGCGTATTCGCAGGTCATCTCATAGGTGTCGATGCCGGCGGGCCCCAAGGCTTCATACATCGCGATTTGCGGTTTGACGGCAGGCACGATGCCCGCGATCGCGTCAATAATCGCGCGGTTGAACTCGAAATATGCGACCGCACGCTGCATGGCGGGGATTTCAGCCGGGTCATCGACTTGGTCGGCGACCTCCTCGTGGAAGGAGTCGATGAGCTGCGCCGGCACCACCTGGTCGGTCGGGTCGAGCCCGACGACGCTTGGATTGTGCGTCGTATTGATCGCTTCGATGAGCTTGTCCATGTGCCTTCTTTCAAAACGCTGTGAGCATGTGGCTTGGGTATTGCGACGGTTGCCGGTTCAGGCTCCGATACGGGAGAACACCAGCCGCGAGCCGATGATAGTGGCGAGCGGCAGGCCGGTGACCTGCCAGCCGTCGAACGGCGTGTTGCGCGCCTTGGAATGGAAGCGGTTCTTGTCCACGGTCCAGTGCCGGGAGGTGTCGAGAATCGCCAAATCCACGGTTTCGTGGTGCTCCACCGCAGCAAGGTCCAGGGTGCGTTTGGTCGCGCATCGCGAGGAGGTATTCAGCAGTCCGGCCACGTCGGTCGGCGTATGCCCCATGAGGTGCTCCGGAGCCACGGACATGAGTTCGATGAGCCGCTGTTCGGAGATGTAGCCGCCGTCCACCAGCACCCGATGGCATACGCCGTACGCGCATTCAAGGCCGATGATTCCGTTCGGCGCCTGTTCAAGGCCCGCGGCCTTCTCATCTTGCGCGTGCGGGGCGTGGTCGGTGGCGATCAGGTCGACCGTCCCGTCCGCAATCGCTGCGACGGTGGCCCTGCGGTCTGCTTCGGAACGAAGCGGCGGGTTCATTTTCGCCATGACGCCGTAGGTGAGAATCGCCTCGTCGCTCAATGCAAGATAATGCGGTGCGGTCTCGCAGGTGATGGGCAGGCCTTCCGCCTTGGCTGCGCGAATCGCCTCGAACGACCCGGCGGTGCTCACATGCTGGAAATGCACGTGCACGCCGGTGCGCCGCGAAGCTTCGATATCACGGGTGACGATGCGCAGCTCGGTGTTCTCGGGGATGCCGGGCACGCCAAGCTTGCGGCTGACCGGGCCCTCGTTGATGATACCGCTGTCATGGTGTTCGCAATGCTCGATGAGGTAGAGTCCAGTGGCTTTCGCGTTGGCAAGCACCTGGTCGAGAATCGCGTCCGGGACGGCCGCGCCGTCATCGCTGATCGCGGTGACCGGATGCGCCAACTGGTATTGGTCTTTTGTATCATCGCCGACACCGGGCAGGTGCACTCGCCAATTCTCGGGGTCAGTGGCCTGTGCTCCGGCACGATCCACGGACGCGCACACGCACAGGTCGTAGCGTGCGGGCAGCGCGCCATCATGGGTCGCGTCGTAATGCTGAAGATAGTCGATGGTGTCACGGGCACCGGCGGCGAGTACGTCATCCGCGCCGGGCGTTCCCGGTCGGGCGGGTTTGCCGTCCATCGCGGGCAACGTGTTCGGCATGATAAGCACCCGCGTATAGCCACCTGAGGCCGCCGCAGCACACCCGGAACGCATGGATTCCTTGTAGGTCTGTCCCGGATCGCGGAAGTGGACGTGCGGGTCGGCGAATCCCGGTGCCACGGTCAGCCCGGAGGCGTCGAACTCGCCGTCAGACACGGCTCCCGGCTCGTCGAAGTAGCGCTGGGCGTCCGTGCCGGGGATCACGAGGTCGATCCTCTCCCCCGTGTCCCAGACGCGGATGTCGTGCAGCGTGAGCATACTCATCGTTCCTTTCCTCGGCGCTCGCGGCGCGGCTCAGAGCTTGGCTTCCTCGTCGCAATAGTCGCAACGGTATTCCTGGCGTTCCGAGTGCACCAGATGGAACATCTGGTCGATCCCGCGTTCCGTGGTGGTCACGCACCGCGGATTCTTGCATTTGATGACGTTGACCATGTGTTCAGGCAGATTCGGCCTCTCCTTGCGCACGATCTTGCCGCCGCGCACGATGTCGATGGTCGCCTGGCGCGCAATGAAGCCAAGCACGTCGAGGTTCAAATCCCCCGCGTCTTCGATCTTGATGATGTCCTTCGAACCGTACTGGCGGCTGTCCGTGTTCATGATGAGCGCGAGCTTCGTGCTGGTCGGGTCGATTTTGAGATATTGCAGCACTTTGAGCGCGGTGCCCGCGGGCACGTGGTCGATGATGATGCCGTTGCGAATGCTGGTGACTTCCATCAGGCGTGGACCTCCTGGTTCTTCCATTCCTCATATCCGGGCAGCGTGTCGCCGACGACCGAGCTTTCCAACGCCATGCGCATGAGCATGCCGTTGTGCACCTGTTCGAAGTAGGCGGCGCGCGGGTCATGGTCGACGTCCACGGAGATTTCGTTGACGCGCGGCAGCGGGTGAAGCACGGCCATGTCCGGCTTGGCGCGCTGGAGTTTCGCTTCGTCAAGAATGTAGGTGTCGCGCAGGCGCAGGTAGTCGTCCTCGTTGAAGAAGCGTTCCTTCTGCACGCGGGTCATGTACAGCACGTCAAGGTCGCCGATCACGGCGGCGAGGTCGCGCACTTCGGTGTAGGTGCATGAGGGGGCGCGTTTGATGCGGTCGATCACATACCGGGGCATCTTGAGCTCGTCGGGGCTGATGAGCACGAAGTTCACGTTGCCGAACCGGCACAGGGTCTCGACCAGTGAATGCACGGTACGGCCGAACGTCAGATCGCCGCACAGGCCGATGGTCAGGCCGGTGATTCTGCCATAACGCGAGGTGATAGTCGCAAGGTCGGCGAGCGTCTGGGTGGGGTGCATGTGTCCGCCGTCACCAGCGTTGATGACGGGGATGCCGAAGTCCTTGGCCGCGCGGGCCGCCACGAGCGCAGCGCCTTCCTTGGGGTGACGCATCGCGATGACGTCGACGAGATTGGACACGGTTTTCACGGTGTCGGCGATGGATTCGCCCTTGGTCACGGAGGACAATTGGGCGCCGGCGAAACCAATCACATGGCCGCCGAGCCGGAGCATCGCCGTTTCGAAGCTCAGACGCGTGCGTGTACTGGGCTCATAAAAAAGGGTGGCCAGCACCCTGCCGTCGCAGGTATGCGCCACCTCATGACGATGCGTTTCGATGTACTGCGCTTTATGGAGCAAATCGACAATCTGGGATGTCGTCAAATCGTCAAGCGTGACCACGCTTTTGCCGACCATGGACGATTCGACTTCTTGGGGAACGCCGTTTGCCGGCAACTGAGTGCTGAGTTCAGACAAGGCTCACCTTCCTGTTGAGAGGTGGCCACCTTATGTGACCTAGCCAACTGTAGGACGATTCAGGGACATGCCGGCGGCTTGCGGCCAAGCTCGCGGCACACTCGCGTTCGGCGCGGGTTGGCCCGGCGCCACGGAGTCACCGCGGGTTCGCCGGGACCGGTCGCGTCAGCTTGCCCCAAGCCTGCCAGGAGCTTACTGCTGCCCGTAGAACAGACGTTCCACGACCTCACGGCATTGGCGCATCAAGGCGAGGATGTCGTTTTCAAATTGCTGGCCGCGATTGGCCCCATACCCGAGATATACGGCCATTCCACCGAGCGAATCGAGGTCGTCAGGCAGGATGTCCGCGCGCGCGGCACGTCCGGACCACAGGTAGTTGCCGTTGCGGGCCGCGGTGCAGATCCGCCATGCGCGACGCAGCGTGTCCGCGTCCTTGCGTCCGAGCATGTCTTGGGTTTCGAGCGCGTCAAGCGCGTCCATCGTGGACCCGGTGCGCAACTCGGGACAGGTTCCGGCATGCTCCAGTTGCAGCAGCTGCACGGTCCATTCCACGTCGGACAGTCCGCCCTTGCCGAGTTTAAGGTGCCGGTCGCGGCGCACGCCCCTGGGCAGCCGTTCAGCTTCCATACGGGCTTTGAGCTTGCGGATTTCACCGATCTGCTGCCCGTTGAGCGGTGCCGTCGGATAGCGCAGCGGATTGGCGATATTGTCAAGGAAATCATGGGCGAGCGTGCCGTCCCCCGCCGCATACCGCGCACGGATCAGCGCCTGGCTTTCCCAAGTACTCGCCCAGGACCCGTAGTATTCCTCGCATGAGGCGTACGAGCGGATGAGCGGGCCGTTCTTGCCTTCCGGCCGCAAGTCGAGGTCAAGGTCGATGCGTGGCTCCAACGTGCACGGGCCTTGCAGCAGGGAACGCACGTCATCAGTGACCTGTCTGGCGTAGGAGGCGGCGAGTGCCTCGTCCGGCGTTCCCTGTCCGGTATCTCCCGTGCCGTTGGCTCGGTAGATGAGAATCGCGTCGGCGTCGGAGCTGAAGTTGATTTCCCTGCCGCCGTAGCGTCCCATGCCGATGACGGCGATATCCGCCGGATATGCGTCCAGACCCATCATGGTACGGCGGTGTTCCAACGCCCAGCGCAAGGCCGCATCGATGATCGCGTCATACACGTCGGTCATGCCGGTGAGGGTGGTGTCTTCGTCGATGACACCGCTCATCCAGCCCAATCCGATGCGTTCGATCTCGTGCCGTCTCATAGCGCGCAACAGCGTGGCTGCGTCTTTGAGGCTCGACCGGTTGCGGGTGATGATGCCGTCGCATTGCACGTCGAGGCTGGCTCGGGTGCGAGGCCTGAGTTCGTCATCGTCGCCCAGCCAGGTCACGGATTCGACCGAACGGTTGAGCGCGTCGCCCAGGAAACGCGAGTTGGACAGGACGTGGCACAGCCGTTGCGCTGCGGATTGGGAGTCGCGCAGGAAGCCGAGATAGTCGCTGTCTTCGCCGAAATGCTCTTCCAATCGTCTCCAGTTGAGCAGACCCATATCCGGGTTCTGCCCTTGCCCGAGCCACTGGAGGACGGCAGGCAGGAGGATGCGGTTGATGCGGGCGGCGCGTGACAGGCCGTCGGTCAACGCCTTGACGTGGCGCATGGCGGCGTCGGGGTCGGCGAAACCGATGGATTCGAACCGTTCGCGGGTCGCCTGGTCGGACAGGGTAATCTGGTCGTCATCCATGCGCGCGCTGATCGGCAGCATCGGTCGGTAATAGATGTCTAGGTGCAGACGCCTGACTTCGCGCCGCGTCTCGTCGTAGCGTTCTACGAGCTCCTCGGGATGCAGGCCGAAGGCACGCGCGAGCCGGCGGAGTTCCTCATTGTGGCTAAGCGCGTCGATGTCGACGTCCCGTTTGCGTTCTAGGCCGCCGATATTGCCGGTTCCGAGGTCCGGGAACAGGTGGGTGCGCTTGAGTTCCCACATCTGCTGGCGGTGTTCGAGCACGCGTTCGAACCGGTAATCCTGCGCCAATAGCGTCGCCTGCTTACGCGAGACGTATCCGCCGTCGGCGAGCGCCTTGAGTGCGTCCAGCGTGCCACGTTTACGTAGTGTGGTGTCGGAGCGCCCGTGGACGAGCTGGAGCATCTGCACGGTGAATTCAACGTCCCGCAAGCCGCCTCGGCCAAGTTTGATTTCACGGTCTTTGAGATTGTCGGGGATAAGCCGTTCGACGCGCTGGCGCATCTGCTGGCAGTCCTGGACGAAATTGTCGCGTTTCGAAGCGGACCAGACGAACGGCCGGGTCATCTCCAAGTAGGTTTGTGACAGTTCGCTGTCGCCTGCGGCCGGCCGGGCTTTGAGCAGCGCCTGGAATTCCCAGTTCTGCGCCCACTGCTCGTAGTAGCTGCGATGCGATTCGAGCCGGCGGACCAGCGGGCCATCCTTGCCTTCAGGCCGAAGCCCGCCGTCAATCTGCCATAATGGAGGTTCGCTGGAACCCATGATGACGGATTGGCAGACGCGTTGCAGCATAGTGCCCATTCTGGTGCCGATGCGGGTGAGCGTGGTCGTACCGGTGTCAGCGTCGGTGGGTTCAACCACGTAAATTAGATCTACATCGGAAACGTAGTTCAATTCCTGAGCGCCGAGTTTGCCCATGCCGATAACGCTGAACCGGCATCGTGCACTGTCCGGGGTCTCATGACGGGCGATGGCGAGCGCCGCCTCGAGCGCGGCATCCGCGAGGTCCGACAGCGCTTTACTGATTCGCGGCTGAATGTCACACGGCTGTTCGGCGGTGGCGTCAACGGCGACGATCGCGGCAAGCTGGCGGCGGTAGGCGGCACGCAGGCGGTCGGTGGCCTCCGGCAACGGCAGGGATGATTCGTACGCCAGATGTGTCTGGCCGTCCTCCTGTGTGTCGGTAAGTTCCAATGTTTTGGCTTGTACCGCGTCGAGGAGCTTGGCGAACCGTTGCGGACGGTTATAGTCGCAACTATGGCAGGGGTCTAAGGCCGCGGCGCGGACAAGGTCGGCTCGGGTGCGCATGAGTTTACCCAGTTTGTCGCTCGCCCCGAGCACGGCGATGAGCCTACGCGCGGCGGTGGCGTCTTCGAGGATGCGACGCACGCTGTCATCGTCCTGCGGCAGGCCGTCGAGTATGCCGATGAGATTGTCGATTGCGGTGTCCGGGTCGAGGGCGCTCGCCAATGCGTCGGCGATCGGGCGGATATGGTCGGCGCCGATGCCGTACTCGTTAAGTGTCGAAAAAGCCGATCGCGCCTCGTCCAACCGTTGGAATCCGATATGGATGAGATCACGGGTGCTGAAAGGAAATGCCGGTGATGAATCCATAGTTCCAATATACCGCCGATGCCGCCGAATCCCGCCGATGCGGGGAATACGGGCCTGATATGACGGCAACTTGATTACGGCCCGCCGTGTGACCTGTTGATCGCACCACGGACAGATACCAAGTGTTGTGTTGATTCAATCCCCACCTATCGCCGCCGCATGCGACCGGACGGTCGCACCACAGGCCGATACCGTGATGCAACAGCCATAGTCCACGTCTATCTCCCCACACAATGTAACCGAGCAGTCACACCACAGGCCGATTCAACACCGCAGACCTCTGCGCTCACGCATAACCGCCGCCGCTGCAACCAGGCAGTCGCACTGCGGGCGAATACCACACTCATCCACCACCACAGAGCTCTTCGTCGGAATCAATCCCGCCCGCCACATAAGAAGCCGGCGGACAGTCACACCGCAATGGTGCGCCCGTCCGCCGGCTTGTTGCAATAGATTACTCAGGCGAAGTCTGTGCCCGTTTGCCCGGGCGAGAACAGGTCCTCGATGTTGTGCCAGATCTGCCTGGTGACAGCCGGCTTGTTCATCGAGTACAGGTGCACTCCGTCGACACCGTGGGCAACAAGGTCGGCGATCTGGTTCGATGCGTAGATGATACCCGCCTGTTTGAGTGTCTTCGGGTCGTCGCTCCACTTGTCAAGCAGGGATTCCAGGGGCAGCGGCACACGTGACGAGCACATGCGCACCATGCGCCTAATCTGCTTGGCATTGGTCACCGGCATGATACCCGCCTCGATTGGCACATCGATGCCTGCGGCACGCGCCTTGTCAAGGAAGTGGTAGAAGTCCGCGTTGTCGTAGAACAACTGGGAAATCAGGTGGCTTGCGCCCGCGTCAACCTTGATTTTGAGATTGCGTATGTCCTCGTCAAGGTCGCTCGCTTGCGGATGACACTCTGGGTAGCATGCCCCGAAAATCGTCATATCCGGGTCATGCTCGCGAATGTATGCGACCAGATCGCTGGCATGTTCGAACGCCCCCGCGGGTTCGCGATCGGGCACCGGGTCGCCGCGCAGCGCGAGCACCGCGGACACCCCCGCTTGCCTGAACATGTCAAGTGCCTCGTCGACCTGCTCCCGCGTGGTGTACTGCGCGGTCAGGTGGGCGACGGCAGGAATGTCATACTCCTTGCGGATGGTGTTCGCAATGCGCGCGGTCGCCGTCCGGTCAGACGACTTGCCGGTTCCGTAGGTCACCGAAATGAAGTCGGGGTTGAGCCCCTGCAACCCGTCGAGCGTGTCGTAGATGGTTCCCACCGGCGCGTTGCGCTTGGGCGGGAACACCTCGATGGAGAACATCGGCTGGTGCATGTCACTTCCCCAGTCGTGCGCGCACCGCCTTGGCGGCGGCGACCAGATGCTCCAGGCTCGGCCAAGTTTCCGCGTTGCCACGGGTCTTCAGACCGCAGTCGGGGTTGATCCACACCTTGTTGACGTCCATTTTGGCGAGAATTTCGTCGATGCGATGCTCGATCTCCGCTTCGCTCGGGATGCGCGGCGAGTGGATGTCGTACACACCGGGGCCGGCCTCGGTCTCGAAGTTCGCGTCATGGATGGCGTCGAGCACGACCAAATCGCCACGGGAGGCTTCGAAGGAGATGACGTCCGCATCCATCGCGTCGATATCGCAGATGATGTCGTTGAACTCCGAATAGCACATATGCGTGTGAATCTGCGTGGTGGGCTTGACGGCGGAGTGCACAAGACGGAACGCCGGAATCGCCCAGTCCAGGTACTTCTTGTGCCAGTCGCTCTTGCGCAGCGGCAGCTTCTCACGCAGGGCGGCTTCATCGATCTGGATGACCTTGATGCCGGCCTTCTCCAAGTCGAGCACTTCGTCGCGGATGGCGAGCGCCAGCTGCTGGGTCTGCAGTTCATGGCTGACGTCCTCACGCGGCCAGGACCAGTTGAGGATGGTCACCGGGCCGGTGAGCATGCCCTTCATGACATGCTTGGTGCGCGACTGCGCGTAGGCACTCCATGCGACGGTAATCGGCTCGGCGCGGGAGACGTCGCCCCACACGATCGGAGGCTTCACGCAACGGGTGCCATAGGACTGCACCCATGCGTTCTTGGTGAACAGGAAGCCGTTGAGATGCTGGCCGAAGTATTCGACCATGTCGTTGCGTTCGAATTCGCCGTGGACGAGCACGTCGAGACCAATCTGCTCTTGATGCTTGATGCATTCGTCAATCTGCTGCTTGATGAACTCGTCGTACTGTTCACGGGTGATTTCACCCTTGCGCAGGCGTGCACGTTCGGCGCGCACTTCCTTGGTTTGCGGGAAGGAGCCGATGGTGGTGGTCGGCAGCAGCGGCAGGCCGAGTGCCTCACGCTGCAGCTTCTGGCGTTCCGCGCGAGCGGGCTGACGAACGAAATCGTCGGCGGTCAGCGCGGCGAGACGCTTGGCGACAGCCTGGTCCGGGGTGACGCGGGTGCCGTCGAACAGCGCCTGGTTGTCGGCGAGTGCCTTGGCGTCGCGGCGTGCGGTATCGTCCTGGTCAGCCAACACCGCGATATCGTGCAGTTCGCCGAGCTTTTCCACGGCGAATGCGAAATGCTTGAGCACCTGCGGCTCGAGGCCAGTCTCCCCTTCGGTGCTGAACGGCACGTGCAGCAGGGAGCATGCGGTGGACACGGCGATGTTGTCGGTCTTGGTGTGCAGCGCGTCGATTACACCGAGGCTGACGGCGTAGTTGTTGCGCCAAATGTTGCGCCCGTTGACGACGCCTGCGAAGACGGTCGTTCCCTCGGCGACGCCGTACTTGTCCACGGCGGCGAGGTTCTCGTCCTTGCCTTCGATCAGGTCAAGCCCGATGCCGTCGAAGCCCAGCAGGTTCACGGTTTCGTAGATATCGGCGATGTGACCGAAGTACGTGTTGAGCAGCAGCTTGATCTTGCCTTCGCGTGCGGGCAGGATCTTGGAATACAGACTCTTGAACAGTTCGACATCGCCGTCTTCCTTGTCGAGCACAAGGTACGGCTCGTCGAACTGCACCCACTGGGCGCCGAGCTCGGCGAACTTGCCGAGCACCTGCGCGTAGACGGAGGCGATGTCGTTGATCAGGCCGCGGTCGAATTCGAGTTCTTCTGCCTGCGGGTCGCGTGCGAGCTTGAGGAAGGTGTACGGGCCGATGAGCACTGGCTTGGTGACGATGCCCAGCGCCTTCGCCTCGTTGAATTCGTCGAAGGGCTTGGTGCTGGCAAGGTGGATTTGCGTGAAGCTTTCGATTTCCGGAACGATGTAGTGGTAGTTCGTGGTGAACCATTTCTTCATCGGCAGCGCGGTCACGTCGCCCTTGTCACCTTGATAGCCGCGGCCGATGGCGAACAGCGTGTCCTCAGGCTGTTCGAAGCCCAGACGCTGGTACCGTGCAGGGACAGCGCCCAGCAAAATCGCGGTGTCGAGCATCTGGTCGTAGTAGCTGAAATCATTGCTGGGGATGAGGTCGATGCCGGCTTCCTGCTGAAGCTTCCAATGGTTGGCGCGCAGCTGCTTCGCAGTGGTACGCACGTCCTCGAGCGTCTTGGCGCCTTTCCAATACCCCTCGATGACCTTCTTGAGCTCTCGGTTGCTGCCGATGCGCGGGAACCCGGAAACAGAAGTCAGTGCTGTCATATGGCTGTCCTCCAAAATCGAAACGGATATCTATTGCAACGCGCTCACCATATCAAAAATCCGCGTAACAAGGTCATCAGCCGATTATGGGTGTCGTTATAAGACTGACTTATATCCATGGAATTCCAAACACTGTCGGCTTCGGCGCCAAACAGGCGGACACCTCGTATAAAGCGCGGTTTTCTGCGGATTGTCGTCAGTCTCGGCGGTTGGTATGTGGTCTCGTCGCACGGCCGTCTAAAGCGGCTGCCATCAACCGATTGGGCGGCATCAGGCTGCGAAGGCCGTCAGATGAAAAACTTGGCCTGATATCAAAGAATAAGTTATTGCCATGCGACGCAAATGGTTCTCGATCCTCACGGACATAGATGACTACAAACGTAGCTGACCACGCCGCCTCATGCTCACTCACACGTTATCCGGTGCACCTATTACTTGCCGTTGTTCATTCCTAGCAGCAGAACGCCTCAGTCGCTGAAATCCTTGGGATTGAGCACTGCGAGCAAATCCGCCGCATGCACCTGCCAGCTCGAGAACGGTTGATCGGATCCGAATACCACCACCGATGCCGGGGACAACCCCAGCTGAAGCCGGTCAAGTACCGACTGCTCCGAACACTCCGATGCGATCCATTCGGACGCGATGGATACCGTGGGTTCATGGCCGACGACCATGAGTTTGTGGTATTTATCCGGCGTGCGCGCGATTTCGTCGAACACCGCTTGGACTCCGCCCTCATACAGGCTCTGCCGATAATCTACCTGCGGCCCATCGCCGAACACCTTGAGCATCCGGTCCAGCGTCTGCTGGGCGCGGACCGCCCCCGAGCACGCGATTCGGTCAGGAACCAGTCTGAGAGACTGGATTCCACGCGCTACGTTTTTCGCCTGTTTTCGGCCTTTGTCCGTCAGCTCACGGGCACGGTCCCCTGCCAGATTCGCCGGTTCGGTTTTCGCGTGACGCATCACCAGCAGCACATACCGATATTGGTCCGCTGTCTTGGCGATGTTCTTCAGTGATTGTGCCATTTCCTGCCTCTTTCGACTTGGTTTGTCCTTATTCCAACTCCGAGGAAGCATCATCCGCGGATGTGGCGGCGCTGGATTGCTGCCCTGATTGTGCGGAGGAGATGTTGGCGACCTGCGCATCGAGATCGCGGAGAACTTTGCGCAGTTTTCTGTCGGAGATATCGCGCAGTTCCAAGTCTTCGAGCTGCGCTGCACGTTGCTGCACACTCAACTCGTCGACATCGGTGGTCGTGTCCTTCGTGGCGCGATCCCGCTTATGCAATGCGTGGCATCCTTCGGCCATGGCACGGGTGACGACGAGGAAGCCGGTATGCCCAATCATCTGATGGTCTGGGCGGACAGCCAAACCTTGGGCCTTCCAGCTGCGTTCCAGTGTTTCCTGGATGTCCGGCTCGGTCCACACCCCCGTCTGCCGCAGGGACTCGGCCATACGACTCAACTGCGTGGTCGTGGTGACGTAGGCGACAAGCACCCCGCCGGGGGCGATGACACGATACGCCTGTTCCAGACGATTCCACGGATCAAGCATGTCGAGCACGATTCTGTCGAAGGCATGCTCCGGCAGTTCACGTGCGACACTGTCAAAATCCCCAATGCGCAAATCCCACCATCCAGGACGCTCACCGAAATACACGGTGGCGTTCCCGAGGGCGACCTTCGCGAATTCCGGCCTCATTTCGATGGTGGTCAACGACCCCTCACACCCCACGGCATCCAGCAGGTTCAGACTCATGGCCCCGGACCCCGCACCGGACTCCAGAACCCTCATGCCTCGCCTGATGTCTCCCAACTGGATGACTTGCGCGATGTCTTTCGGATACATGATCTGCGCGCCCCTAGGCATGGACAGCACATAATCGGCCAGACGCGGACGCATCACCGCGTACTCCCACCCGCCGATCGCGCGCGCGGACTTCCATGGTTTGCCTTCATCACGCTCGGGATGCTGTTGGTTGATCTGTGCCTCACGTTTCGCTCTGACAGTCGTGACCACAATCCCCTCGGTTCGCCCAATGATCTGGTCATGCATGATCAAGCCGTGTTCGGTTTGGGTCGTACCGCCTACGGTCAGCTGGTCGGTGATCCGCTTGCCTTTCCGGTCGGTGAATTGCACCTTCTCGCCGGCCTGCAACACTCCTCGGTTCGGCATACTGTCCTTTCCCCGCGTACTACGCGCTGTTCGTTACTCTGTGTCTATGCTATCGCCGTCGGCGAAGTCCCGTCGGCGTACCCGCTTCCCCGTTTGAACGAGTCATCGTTTCCAGTCATCATCGCCCATCATCGTCTCCACGCGAACCAGCTCTGGCCGGATGGCGAATCCGATGCAGCATCAGATGGCATAGGCACCCCACCTGTCGTGCTCATGGGTGACGTTGAGCTGCAAACCGAATATGCCGCTGAGCCGTTCAGAGGTAAATCCGCGCTCAAGATCACCTGCGTAGACGATGGTGCCCGGTTGCGGGTCTCCCCCGGCGACATTGGTTTCGTAAGCGTCTGCCTCGGAGCCTTCAAGCCTGCCCATAATCGCGACATGGTCGAACCCTTGGGGGATTTCTTCCAGCCGATGCGTCACAAGCACCACGGTCCGGTCTCTGTCTTCTCTGCCGATTCTGGCGAGCGCGCGAAGCGCGATTTCACGACCACCCAAATCAAGACCTGTTGTCGGCTCGTCGAGAATCAGCAGCTGAGGATCAGCCATCAGCGCACGGCAGATGAGTACACGTGTGCGTTCCCCCTCAGACAGGCGATACATTTGCTTGCCCTCGAGATAGGAGATATTGAATTCGGCCATCAGCTGCCGCGCTTGTTGATACTCCTCGGGAGTATACGTATCACGCCAACGGCCCAAGGTGGCCGTGAGCGCGGTGACGACTGCGTCCAACGGGTCCTCCTGCGGGGGCAGTTCCCTGGCGAGCGACGCGGAGCTCAATCCAATCAGGGGGCGATATGAGAACACATCGACTTTGCCAAGCCTGTTGCCGAGAATGTCAACCGTTCCCTCCGAGGGGAATCCTCTGGTGCTCATCATGTTGACGAGCGTGGATTTTCCGATGCCGTTCGGGCCAAACAACACCCATTTCTCCCCTCGAGCGATGGTCAGGTTCACATCGGTGAGAATCACCCTGCCTCGTCTGCGGAATTCGACACCGGACAGCTTGATCGCCGGGGTCTCGCTCCTGGTGGGATTGAGATCATGTCCGCGCACAGCATCACGACCAGACGATTCGCGCCTGCCGTGCCCCTGTGTCGCTCCTGTTAGTGTAGGTTCAGTCCCGCTCATTTCAAGCCATCCTTTGTTTGTACGTAAAGTGCTTGCGCTAGGTCGGTAGTTGGGCCGTCCCATACCGCCTCCGCGTTGTCCGTAATACTGCAGCCAAGGCATACTCGGTGAACATATTCCGCCATGCAGCCCGCGGATGCAAAGCGGAATCTTCTATTCGAAGATATGCAATGAGCTGCGCTGTGCCGTCAGCATCAAGAGACCACGACGGCCGTGCCGCTCGCGGTGACCATCAGCATGTTCGAGCCTTCGCCCAGAGTCTCATAGTCGATGTCAACGCCGACTACGGCGTTCGCGCCGTACTGTTGGGCGCGTTGCGCCATCTCGTTGAGCGCCTGCTCGCGCGCTTTCATGAGTTCATCCTCGTATGACTGAGAACGGCCTCCGAAGAAGTTCCTGGCTCCGGCGAATATGTCTTTGACGACGTTGACGCCCGAGACGACTTCGCCAAAGACGATGGGCTTGTATTCGACGATGGCGTGGCCTTCGATGGTGGGGGTGGTGGTCAGGATCATCAGCTTGCCTTTCTCATGGTCATGGCTCTTGCACGTAGAATGTCGGTGTATGGCCATTCTATCCCGTCGACACGCCGAGAAAAATAACCGGATATCGTGTGCTGACACGACTTGGATAGACGCCTCGACGAGTACCATGGTGGATGACCAGACTGAAATGTTCATCGACGAAGTGGTTGAAAGGACCGGCCAAACATGAATTCACCAATGATCAGACCGATACTGTACATGATTCTCGGCGCGTTGCTACTCATCAAACCGGATTCCAGTCTGCTGTTGGTGCAGCTCACGGGAGTTGCGCTGATTCTGTGCGCGGTATTTCTCGGCTATACCGGTCTGAAAGCCCGCAAATCGGACGACAATACAACCGGCAACGAGTCAACGCTGACGCTGTTCTCGTGCGCGGTATGTGCTGTGGTCGGTGTCGTATTCCTGATTTCGCCCGGCGTGTTCGTCTCATTGGTGTTTGTGGCGCTGGGCATCATCATCATGGTGTCTGCGGCATTGGATCTGGTGCCTGTCTTGCGAGAAGGCCGTGCCTCCCAGCAGCTTGGCATGGTCATCCTTGATATTGTCGCGCTCGTCGTCGGATTGGCCATCATGATCCATCCCGGAGGCGCGAACGACATGCTGTGGCGGATCGTCGGGCTGTTGCTGCTCATCAACGGCGTGCTGGGCCTGATCGATATCATACGGAATCCGCGTCGTACTGTCGTGGATACGACAACAGCGGACAACAACAATCAGTAAGCGCGGCAGCAGCCGCGAGAGATAGTTCCGCCCGAGCGTCGGCAAATCGATCTGTCAGCACCCGGGCGGAGCTGCAATGCTGCATGCATTGTACATGCCAAGCAGATACCGCACTACAACAGGTGGATGAGCACCATATAGCACAGTGTTCCCCCGACCATCGGCGTCAGCATGTCACGTCTCCACGCGTATAATCCCGTGACGACCAGCAAGGAGATGAGTTCCGGCAAACCGTGTGAGCCACTAGTGACACTCACATTCCTCAGACAATAGACAATCAGCAGCCCGAACACCGCAGGCGCCAGCACTTTGCCCAGATACTTGACGACGGGCGGTATCGGGCGGTTTTCCGAAAACACGAGATATGGGGTGAACCGTGTGGCCACCGTGCCCAGAATCACCACGAGTATCGTGATCAGCTGCTGTTGCCAAGTCATTGTTGTTCCTTAGGTTTCATGCCGCGTTCCAACGGACGGCGTATCGCGAGCAGCAGTACAAGAATGATAGCCATGGCGGGGATGATGAAGCGTTCCGGACCGAACACCAGCAACGCGGCGAGCGAGCCCACGACCCCGATGAGTTCGCAGACATGGTCGGTCAATACGTGGCGCAACGATGTGCCATCATGGAACCATTGCTGCAGGAAAATCACCATGAACATCGCCGTCATCACGAAATCAAGACCGCTGATATCCACAGTGATGAGACTGCCGAACACCGCGCCTGCTGCTGATCCCACGACCCAGTACATCTGGTCGAGGAAGGAAACCCAGAAGTAGAACCATCCGCGGTCCACGTGCCGGTCGCGCGGAATGCGGGCGGAATAATTCACCGAGAATGTCTCATCGCTCGTCGTAAAAATGAGATACAGCTTTTTCCAACCCATATTCCGGTATTTGCCAAGCATTGCGATCCCATAGAACAGGTGGCGCGCCCCGACCACCACAGCTGTCAGGAGCGCAGACAAAGGGTTGAACGACGATGACAGGATCCCCACGAGGAGGAATTCCATCGAACCGGTGTATATCACCAATGACGTAACGATGGGGAGCCAGAACGGGAATCCGTGAGTGGTCATCAACACCCCATACGTGATACCCAGGAACAGGTATCCGGTCAAGACAGGCAGCGTGTTCGGCCATGCCCACCGCAGGGCGGTCAGGATACGGTCGCGCCTTGATTCGGTTGAGACGTGAGAGACGAATCCGGAAGCGGACGCAGAATCGCCGTCAATATCGTGTCCGACGATATGGTCGGTGACTTGGCCGGCAGTACGGCTGTCGGCACAATCAATATGACGGTCGGATGCAGCCAAACGGTCGGAAACGGCGGAATCCGCGCTTTCACGGTGCTCAACGCCGACCGGAGCAACGATTCTCTGGTCATCAGCTGCGGAACCGGCGAACGCGGAATGCGCCAATCCATCTGCAGTATCGGTGCCTTCTGTTTGTGCACCTCGGACAGCATCAACGTCTGGATGCTCGCTCATACCCCTCCTGTCCTTGTTTCAGTAGCGGCGCACATGGTGCCACCGGGCAGTTCCACCCCATAGTAAGTCGAAAGCCGTCTGACGGTCGGAACCCGTCAGACGGCTTTCGTCTCGTTGGAGCTACTGATTGGCGTTATTTCTTACGCGGCACATAGATCTGATGATCAATCAGATCCTTGTAATGCTCGACAATCGCCTGGCGCCGCGCCTTGAGACTCGCCGTCAGCATGCCATTCTGTTCGGTGAAGGTGTCCGGCAGGATTTCGAACTTCCTGATGGATTCAGCCCTGGATACCAGCTCGTTCGCCTTGTTGACCGCACGCTCGACCTCCGAGTAGATAATCGGATTGCGACTGGCTTCGTCAAGATCCTTGCACGGTTCGGCACCTTGAGATTCAAGCCACGCATTGGCGTCGGCCAAATCAATCGTCACCAGTGCCGCGATGAACGGCTTGCGGTCACCGATCACCACACACTGATCGACAACAGGAGATGTCATGACGCTGGCTTCAACCTCGCCCGGAGACATGTTCTTGCCGCCTGCGGTAATAATGATATCTTTCTTGCGCCCGGTGACTTTGATATACCCGTCTTCGCTGATATCTCCCAAATCGCCGGTATGCAGCCATCCGTCGACAATCTGGCTCTTTGTGATTTCGGGATGGTTATGGTAGCCGATGCAGACGGCCGGGCTCTTGATGCACAACTCGTCATCATCGGCGACTGCGAAACTCACTCCCTGGAACGGCTTGCCCAATGTGCCGATACGATAGCCGACCGTCGGGTTGACGCAAGCAGGAGCGCAGGTCTCAGTCATACCGTAGCCTTCCAGCAGCGGCAGACCGACGCCGTTGAAGAAGTGCGCGATGGACATGTCCAGAGGGGCGCCGCCACACACCGCGTATTCGCATTGTCCGCCGAAGACGTCCATGATCTGCTTGTATACCAGCTGGTTGTAGATGGCACGCTGAATCCGCAGAGAAACCGGAATGTTAACGCTCTGCTGGGCACGGGACCATGCACGCGCGACTTTGGTGGCACGGGCGAAAATGCGTCCTTTGGTGCCTTTGCCGGCCTTCTGCGAGGCGGCATTGTAGATCTTCTCGAACACTCGCGGCACAGCAAGGACGAAGGTCGGTTTGAATGCATGGAAATCGGTGAGCATCGACTTGAAATTGCTGGACAGACCGAGCGTCACATTCCCGGCGAAACACACATACTGCATGTATCGAGCGAAGACGTGGGCTAGCGGGAGGAATAGCCACAGACGACGACCAGGCTTGGTGACGACATCAGGCATGGTGATGGTGCCGGACATCACGATGAATACGAAATTTCCGTGGCTCAGTTCGATACCCTTTGGAGTACCTGTAGAACCTGATGTATAGACGATGGTCGCGAGATCGTCACCCTTGACAGCGTGCGCACGTTCATAGAACTCTCGATCGGACACGCCTTTGCCGAAAGTCTCAATGGCGTCAAGTGCATCAATCGCAATGACATAGACGTCTCCCAGTTCAGGGCATTCCTGCCGGACAGACTCGATTTTGTCACGCTGGCCGTCGTCTTCGGCGAAAGCCATGCGCACATGCGAATCGTTGAAAATCATGCGGACTTGTGCAGGAGAGTTGGTCTCATATACCGGAACGGTGACTGCGCCAATGGACATGATGGCCAGATCAAGGGCAGTCCATTGCCATGATGTATGGGCGATGATGCCGACAGAATCGCCTGGCATGATGCCGCGTGCAATCAGTCCTTTGGCCAAGGCAACGACTTTGTCCTTGAATTCAAGGGCGGTGAAGTGCTGCCAGCTGCCGTCAGCGCCATGATACTCAATCAGTGTATCTTCCGGAGTCCGCTCGACACGATCCTCAAGGATGGTGAAGATGCTGCGATCTGCATTGATCGGCGTGGTGAGTGGCTCAGTGTATTCCTTGATGATCTTGCTCGTCATGTATTCTCCCGTGGGACGAATCCCGTAGGCCTTGCAATCACATGATGATCACAAGGCCATGATGTATGGACATATCCATAAACAGTCTAATAGAAGGTGCCAATTTCAGTGACGCGTGTTGTTCTGCGTGTCACGCTGCTGGTGCGTATCGCACTACTGTCAAACATTCTGTACAGTTTCTGTCCCCGGTATTCAAAGTTTGGTACTTCTCGGACATATGGGAACCGGGGTTATTGCTGATGATTCCTGCGGGTGTTG
>JDUB01000048.1 GCA_000771265.1 Bifidobacterium thermophilum DSM 20210 | reverse complement strand
CTCTCCTTACAATAAGGTTCTTCACCCTCTGCCTGTTCGTGAACGAACCTGCAAAGTACCTCCATCATACACCCCGACAATGCAAACGATTGCCGTTTCCTCACGTCAAACGTTTGACGGAAGAGAAATCTCCACAAATAGCAGACATCGACGCTGCCCCACAGGCAGTATCGTCGCAAATTCGCATCATCATTCACAACCCAACAAATACGGTGTCAAGATGCAGCCCTTCTCTCCCCCGCCT
>JDUB01000047.1 GCA_000771265.1 Bifidobacterium thermophilum DSM 20210 | reverse complement strand
CTGTTTCTGCCGACGCTGAGTGGTGTGTGAGTGTCGGTGGAAGCAGGTAGAAAACCTTCTGCCGACGGTGAGAGGTGTCTCAGCGTCGGCAGAAACAGGGGGATGACCGGCCGGCAGAACCGGGACGAGGGATCGCCTGGGTCGATTCGTTCGTCTTGGGACGATCCGGCTGGGGGCGATCCGTTCGGTCGGGAGACGTTCCGGCCGAACGGATCGCTTGCGCTCAGTAGGCGACGCGGGATTG
>JDUB01000046.1 GCA_000771265.1 Bifidobacterium thermophilum DSM 20210 | reverse complement strand
TGCCGCGGGAACCTGCAGATGCGTGCGTATCTCATCCACGCTGTGCAGATGCGTGTTCGTCTGCGGGTTCCCGCCGTTGCGTCTGTCCGGCATCCCGGACTTGCGTGCCTATCTGTGGGTTGCCGTGCGTGGTGGACTGTGCCGGTGGTGCGGGAACCGGCGGTTGGATGCGTATCTCGCCGGTGCCGTTGAGATGGGTGCGTATTCGCGGGTTGCTGTGGTTGGGTGGTGTCGGCTTGCCGGAG
>JDUB01000045.1 GCA_000771265.1 Bifidobacterium thermophilum DSM 20210 | reverse complement strand
CCGGGAGAGGGGTTCGCGGAGCGCACGTCGGCCGCGGGCGAGGTGCTGCTCGCCTTCGAGCGGACCGGGCGGGGCGGGGATCCCGTGGCGTCCCTGTACCTGGCCGAGGCGGAGTGGGATGCGGAGGCGGACGGCGGGGAGGCGTGGGACGAGTGGCTGGAGCGCTGGGAGGGGGATAACGGGCCCGCGCGCTCGGTCTCGCGCGAGCCGTGCGGGGAGGGGCCGTTCACCCGCCGCTGGGAGGCGCGCAACGGCTCGTGTCTGACGGTCGCGCTGCTCGCGCCCC
>JDUB01000044.1 GCA_000771265.1 Bifidobacterium thermophilum DSM 20210 | reverse complement strand
AGGCAACCAACTCACCGGCAACACCAAAACCGCGGAATCCCAACAATCAACGCACCCGGCGGCAAACAACCACCACCGACAATCCTCCAGACATTCCCCGCCCCGCGGACCAAAACGGAAATCAATCGCCGAACTCGGAATCAGTCCACGAGACACCACCGGACAAGGGCCACCGGCTCGACAGGCATCACCAATCGCACCACAAAACCGCAGAACCAGGCCAATCCCCCTACACTCCTCAACCGCGCGAAGCCCAAACACAACCAGTTACGCGGACCAAACCGGAAATAGGACACCA
>JDUB01000043.1 GCA_000771265.1 Bifidobacterium thermophilum DSM 20210 | reverse complement strand
GCGCGTGGCGAGTTGGAGATCACGGATCTGAACCGCATGTATCTGGAGGATGGCTCGCTGCGGGTGCGGACGTTGGGCCGTGGGTATGCGTGGCTGGATACGGGTACGATGGACAGTCTGTTCGAGGCGGGTGAGTTCGTGCGTACGGTGCAGCGGGCGCAGGGCCTGCCTATTGCGGTGGTCGAGGAGATTGCCTATCAGAACGGGTGGATCAGCCGGGAGGAGTTGCTCGAGTCCGCGAAGCGGTACGGGAAGAGCCCGTACGGCCGGCATTTGCAGGGCATCGCCGACGGTGACATCCGCCTCATCGACAACAGCAAAACCCAAAACTAACCA
>JDUB01000042.1 GCA_000771265.1 Bifidobacterium thermophilum DSM 20210 | reverse complement strand
GCCAAACCTTGGAATAAGGGCTTATGACAATCGGAGAATATCACTCATGAAGAACAACGCGATAAACCCTAATTGCCGTTCGCAGTCATCACGGCTTTGCCGGCGTCGTCGCCGCCGGATTACCCCAAGAGATGGTGCCGTTGTCAGAGCTATACGTGCAGACGCTACCATCACCAGTCACGTTGGAGTTCGTGCCTTTGATGGTGTACGTGTTACCAGTCACTGTAATATCAAGCGTATTGTCCTTGGTAATCGTGATTTGACCATAAACCTTGTTAGCGGAATCCTTCAGATCCTTCTTACCCTCTGTATACTTACCGCCGACTGCCGGAACCTTACCGTTGCTCTCAGTGGTGGCGGTCTCGATCGCAAGCGACGCGTTCTTCACATCGGA
>JDUB01000041.1 GCA_000771265.1 Bifidobacterium thermophilum DSM 20210 | reverse complement strand
AGTGCGTTCTGAACACTCTTCATATTGCTCTCCTTAGAACAATCTCTCTTCTTGTCTTGGGCAATCCGTCACAGGACAACCCAAGATAAAACTTAATATACTCCCATTGCCAGCTCGATACAAGCTAGAAACCCACGGCATCGACAATGGCATTTTGCAGACGAAACCCCTCGATACGGCAGAGGCAGTGTCTTCCACAGCCGTGAAAACCTATGAACGAAAGCGAATCGGTTGCTGAAGCTACCGCTCGGAACTCGTACTGCGGGACATGGCTTGGCCTGCTCGCCATGCGGCGCACAGACCAAGCCATATTTTCGGTTATTGATTACCTTGAATGAGAAACTGGGCTCTGCGATGAATCTCTCGAAACCACCATCTCAACAAGGGTATTCACTTATGCGACGAGCTGCCGCACGTTTCGCGCCGTCTGAGGTAATCAGTTGGCGTTGGACAGCGTGCCGCTGTCAGAGGAGTACGTCACATTCGGCTTAGCTTCGCTTCCATCAAGATTTGTATTCCAGCCCTTGATGGTGTAGGTGTTGCCACTGATTTCAATCTTGATGTGATTATCCTTGGTCACCGTGATCTCCTGATCCGTACCTTTAAGCTGCTTCTTGCCTTCGCCATAAGTATCGGCAACGTCAGCCGGAATCTTGCCGTTGTTCTCGGTGG
>JDUB01000040.1 GCA_000771265.1 Bifidobacterium thermophilum DSM 20210 | reverse complement strand
CTCGGCCACGTCGAGCTGCACGTCGCCCCGGTTGACCAGCCGCGCGAGGTCCTGGTCCAGGGTGTGCATGCCCAGGTCGCCGCCCGACTGCAACTGCGTACGCACCTGATGCGTCTTGCCCTCGCGGATCAACGCGCTGATCGCCGGCGTCGCGTACATCACCTCGGTCGCCGGGACACGCCCGTGCCCGCTCGCCTTCGGCAGCAGCGTCTGCACGATCACCGCCCGCAACGTGGACGCGACCTGCACGCGGATCTGCTGCTGCTGGTTCTCCGGGTACACGTCGATCAGACGGTCCACCGTCGAGCCCGCGTCCTGCGTGTGCAGGGTCGCGAACACCAGGTGGCCGGTCTCCACCGCCGTCAACGCGGTGCTGATCGTCTCCAGGTCACGCAACTCGCCGACCATGATGATGTCCGGGTCCTCACGCAACGCGTGCTTGAGCGCCTCCGCGAAACTCAACGTGTCCGTGCCGACCTCACGCTGGCTGACCACGCAGTTCTTGTGCCGGTGCACGAACTCGATCGGGTCCTCGATCGTGATGATATGGTCGTGCCGCTCCGCGTTCGCCTTGTCCACGATCGCGGCCAGCGTGGTCGACTTGCCCGAACCCGTCGGCCCGCACACCAGCACCAGGCCGCGCGGCAGGAGCGCCAGGTCCGCGATCCTCTGGTCCAGGCCCAACTGGGTGACCGTCTTGATCTCCAACGGGATCGTACGCAACGCCGCGCACACGCCGTTACGATCCTGGTACACGTTCACACGGAACCTGACCAGGTCACCGATCGCGAACGACACATCCAACTCGAGCTCCTGCTCGAACCGCTGCAACTCCTCATCCGTCGTCATCACCTGCACCGCAGCCAACGTCCG
>JDUB01000004.1 GCA_000771265.1 Bifidobacterium thermophilum DSM 20210 | reverse complement strand
TAGTTCCTATAGCCCCAGTTTGTGGGAGGAACCAGTTTTTGGGTTATTGGGGTTTTGGGTTATTGGCCGGCACACCCCCGACACGGCCTGTTTGGCCGATACACCCCTCGGCCGATACCCCTACAACGCAAAAACCCTCGAACGAATCCGAGGGCTTGTTTGTGCGCCAGACAGGATTCGAACCTGCAACCTGCTGATCCGTAGTCAGCTGCTCTAATCCATTGGGCTACTGGCGCATGTGCTTTCTTCGCGCTGATTTCTCAGCTCGTTTCCGGCAACTCAATTAATATACAACAGGGTTGCCGGAATGCCAACTTTCGGCGTGTCGCCTTATAACAGTAGGGCTTTCGTATGCTCAAGCACGACGTGAGCCGGCCTGTTCCCCACGATGTTCTGGACGAATAATCGCGATATCAGCCGTCGGTGCGGCATCCTCATCGCTCAAAGCTCCGGTATCATCCGAACTACGGGAGCCACCCGCACCACCGGAACCGCCAGCGCCACCGACACCAGGCACACCACCGGCCACCTGATCGCCCAGCGCAACACGAGCACCCTCAAGGCTCTCCCCATCCGCAAGCAACACCGGTTTACCAGTCCCCGCAATCGCATCGGCATCCACCACAACCCGGGCAACACCCTGCATCTGCGGCAAGTCATACATCGTGCCCTCAAGCGCATGCTCGATGATTGAACGCAGTCCCCTGGCCCCTGTCCCCTGCCTGATGGCGGTTTCTGCAATCGCCTCAATCGCCTGAGGCGTGAAATCGAGCCGCACCCCGTCCACCAGGAACAGCTTCTGATACTGCTTGACCAACGCATTCGCCGGATCGGTGAGAATCCGCTCAAGATCCTTGCACTCCAAGGCGTGCAGGGTCGTCACCACCGGCAGTCTGCCGATAAACTCAGGCAACAGCCCGAAGGCCTCCAAATCGTCCGCATTCACCTGCGCCAGCAATTCATCCTGTGTAGGCTCATGGTCGTGCCATGACGCGCCGAAACCGCTCTCATGGGCTCCTACACGCTGCGCAACAATATCAGTCAGTCCGACGAACGCACCGCCGCAAATGAACAGGATATCCCGCGTGTCGATCTGGACGCTTTCCTGCTCCCGATGCTTCCGCGTACCCTCCAACGGCACGGTCGCAACCGTCCCCTCGAGGATTTTCAACAGTGCCTGCTGGACACCCTCCCCGCTCACATCACGGGTGATGGACGTGTTCTCCCCGCTTTTACGCGCGATCTTGTCGATTTCGTCGATATAAACAATGCCGTGCCGCGCGCGTTCCAGATCTCCATCGGCCTCCTGGATAAGCCGCTGCAACACAGTTTCGACGTCATCGCCGACATACCCCGCCTCGGTGAGCGTGGTCGCGTCCGCGATGACGAACGGCACATGCATGACATCGGCCAATGTCTGTGCCAAATAGGTTTTACCGACACCAGTAGGGCCGAGCATCAGGATGTTTGATTTCGCGACGCGAACATCAGCGAACGGATCTGGAGCGACGTGCCCCTCTCCCGCGTTGCGCAGGAGTTCCAATTGCCGACGTTCCGTTCCGGCAGCGGCCTCCTGAAGCTCCATGTTGACGCGCTTGTAATGGTTGTAGACCGCCACCGACAGCGTGCGTTTCGCCTCCGTCTGACCAATGACATGCGTGTCGAGATAATGCATGATCTGCGCGGGTTTTGGCACGTCCAGCGCATTGTGCTCGGCGTCACGACGTTCCTCATCGCCGATCATCTCAACACACAACGCGATGCATTCGTCGCAGATGGCGACCCCGGGGCCGGCGACCAGTTTGCGGACCTGACGTTCGGTTTTTCCGCAGAACGTGCACTGCCGAATATCGTCCTGATAGCTGATGACCCGGCTCATGAAACCTCCTTTGGTGCGGCCGACGCGATGCAACACATACGGCACGGCGTACCCCAGTATACGAGAATACCCCCGACGCATTGCCGCCGGGGGTATCGTCCGTCACGCTACTTGCGTGGAGAAAGCACGGCATCGACCATGCCGTAGTCCTTGGCCTCTTCGGCCGTCAGGAAGGTATCCACCTCGATGTCCTTGCGAATCTTCTCGACATCCTGGCCGGTGTGCTTGGCGAGCGTGTTCTCCAGCCATTCACGCATGCGAAGCATCTCTTTGGCTTGGATCTCAATCTCCGTGGCCTTACCGAATCCTTGGTCGATGGACGGCTGATGGATGAGCACGCGCGCGTTCGGCAGAATCATGCGCTTGCCCTTGGTGCCGGCCGCCAGCAAAATTGCCGCCGCGGACGCCGCCTGCCCCAAGCACACAGTCTGCACGTCGGGCTTGATGTACTGCATGGTGTCGTAAATCGCGGTCATCGCAGTCATGGAACCACCCGGGGAATTGATGTACATCATCACATCGCGGTTCGGGTCCTGGCTTTCAAGCACCAGCAGCTGGGCCATGATGTCGTCCGCGGACGTGTCATCCACCTGCACACCCATGAAAATGATGCGATCCTCGAACAGCTTGGTGTACGGGTCCTGCGTCTTCATGCCGTACGGGGTGCGCTCACCAAACTGCGGCAGCACATACCGGTTCTGCGGCTGATACCCGCCGAAGCCCTGCGGGCCTGCGAGACGCTGCGCGCGCTGTACGAATCGTGCCTCTTCACTTGCCATATGTCACTCCCCCTTCACTGCGTCAGAGTTCATCGTGCCCGGCGTGGTCACGATTTTGTCGACGAAACCGTAGTCCAGCGCCTCCTGGGCGGTGAACCAATGGTCATACTCGTTGTCGCGATAGATTTCCTCGACTGTGTGGCCGGTCTGCTTCGCAGTCAGTTCCGAAAGGGTCTTCTTCATATCCATGATGAGTTCGGCGTTGATGCGCACATCCGTCGTCGTGCCGCCGATACCACCGGACGGCTGGTGCATGAGCACACGGGCGTGGGAGGTGATGAAGCGCTTGCCCGGCGTACCGGAGCTCAGCAGGAACTGGCCCATGGACGCCGCCATACCGACAGCCACGGTGGCGACATCGGGCTCAATGAGCTGCATGGTGTCGTAAATCGCCATACCGGCGGTGATGGAGCCGCCCGGCGAATTGATATACAGCCAGATGTCCTTCTTCGGATCTTCGGCAGCGAGCATGAGCATCTGTGCACAGATGATATTCGCGTTGTCGTCCTTCACTTCCGAGCCCAACCAGATGATGCGCTCTTTGAGCAGCCGGTTGAAAATCGGGTCGGTTGGTCCTGCGGGCGCGTCATCTGCAGCCATGACGGGCAGGATTGCACTGGAATTGCTCAACCTTGTCTCCTTCGGTAAATCGTATGTCCTCAGCCTACCGCTTCGAATCGACGCCGGCCGAAGATTGCGCGGTCAGCGCATGGCATCGCCCGGGTATACAGATGCGGCGGTCCGGATTGTCCGGGCCGCCGCATCATTCACGGTAACAAGGCTACACACTGGCGCGCATGCTTCAAGCGATGCCTCGCTCTCGGCGATGTCTCACGCACGCGTGCGTGTTGTCACTCAGCGTCCTTGTCGTTGGAGAGCTCGTCCGCCACTGCGGCGGCTGCAGAAGCCGCCTCGACGCTTTCCTCTTCCTCGGTCTCCGGGGTGTCGCCAAGGAACTCGCTCAAGTCGAGCGGCTGGCCGTCAGAGGTGAAGGACACAGCGCGCATACCGGCGAGCATACCCTTGGAACGGCCGACTTCCTGTACCGCGGAGCCAAGCTGGCCGTTGCGCACGATCGCGTTGATGAAGGCGCTCGGATCCATGCCGTACTGCTGGGCGATGGAAGCGAGGAAGTTGGTGACGTCCATCTGGGAGACCTTCACGTCAAGCTTCTCGGCGAGGGTGTCGAGCACGATCTGGTCGCGAAGTTCCTTCTCGACTTCCTTCTCGGCTTCGTCCTTCTGCTCCTTGGTGGCCTTTTCGGCGTCCACACCGTTGTTCTTGAGCTGCTGCTCGAGCAGTTCGGCCTTCACGCCCTTCGGCACCGGGATGTCGAGACCGTCCTGCAACTTGGCGAGGAACGCGTCGCGAGCCTCGGTGGCCTGACGGCCCTTGGCGTCCTGCTCAGCGGCCTTGCGCACGTCGGCCTTGAGCTCGTCGAGTGTGTCGTACTCGGAGGCTTCCTGAGCGAAATCGTCGTCCAGCTCAGGCAGTTCCTCAGCCTTCACGGAGTTGACCTTCACCTTGATCTGAGCCTTCTCACCCTCATGCTCGCCGGCTTCCAGCGTGCCTTCGAAGGTGGTCTCCTCACCGGCGGACAGGCCTTCGAGAGCCTCGTCCAGACCGTCCAGCATGGTGCCAGAACCGAGCTCGTAGCTCACGCCCTCCTGGGAATCCACGGACTTGCCGTCGATCTGGGCGTCGAGGTCGATATTCGCGTAATCGCCCTTGGCAGCCGGACGATCAACGCCGACCAGCGTAGCGAAACGCTGACGCAGGGAATCAAGACGCTTGGTGATGTCTTCGTCGGTGACGGCGGCAGCCGGCACGTCGATGGTCATGCCGTCGAGCTCAGGAAGCTCAATGTCCGGGCGGCGCTCCACGGTCGCGGTGAACTTGAGCTTGGTGTCGTCCTTGGCGGAAGCCGGGACGTCCTGCACGTCAAACTCCGGCTGTGCCATCGGGCGGATCTTCTTCTCCTCGAGAGCCTTGGAGTACAGCTCCGGCACGCCCTGGTTGACGGCTTCGCCGGCGACGGCACCGAAACCGACGCGGGTGTCAATGACCTTGCCGGGCACGTGGCCCTTGCGGAAGCCGGGGACGTTGATCTGCTTGCCGATTTCCTTGCGGGCTTCGTTCAGATACGGGTCGAACTCTTCCGGATCGACGGTGATGGTGAGCTTCACCTTGGTCGGCTCGAGGTTCCTAACGCTGATTTTCACGCTTGCGCTCCTGATTGACGAGTATGCATTCTTCTGCCGTATAAGGCAACCGTTATATGATAACGCGACTTACGGACGCTGCAAGCAGCCGCACCTGCCAGTCGCGCGCGCCCTGCTCAGTGAAGAAGCGGGCCACGTCACGGCGTTCGGGATGATCCGTCCAGCACAGGTTGCGCACGATCTGCGGTTTGATGATGACATCGGCCGGGGTGTGGGTGTCTTCAGCAATCTGCTGAATCACACGTCTGACCTGCTGCAGCGTGTCATAGCGGCCGGGATGGTGGATCTGCCAGTATTTCATGGAACGCGGGGCGTTGGTCTGCGCGTCATGCTGGGGCTGCGGCATGGTTGGCCACTGGCTGGCGGGCAAATCGAGTGCCTGCTGGATTGTGGTCTTCCACAACGAGGGCTTGATGGACCGCTGGATTGGCGCGTACCGTTCAAACATCTTGTCCTGCTCGCTGCCGGTATGGATACGCACCCGTTCATTGAGCGAACGAATGGCCCGGAATTCACGGTTGTTGTGCGGTTTCTTACGGGCTGCCTCGATGATGGCCGAATCGGGCAGTAAAAGCGCCGGCTCGATGTCATACTGCCGGGCGAGCCGGTCGCGCTGTTCCCAAAGCGCCTTGGCGACCGCCTGGCCAAGCCGGTCATGGCTCAGAACGTTGATATGCGAGATCCGAAGCCACGGCACCGGGTGGGGTTTACGCGGCTGAAGTCCTTCGCGCAGGGCGTAGGCGAATTCCTCCCGCGCCCACTCATCCTTACCTTGGCGCACGAGGTCACGGGACATATGGTCCATCAGCTCGGCGAGCAGCTCGACATCGAGCGCGGCATAGTTGCGCCAATCGCGCGGCAGCGGACGATATGACCAATCCGCGGCGGAGTGTTCCTTCGCGAGCGTCATTCCCAGGTAGTATTCCGTCACCGCGGACAGACCGAATCGGTGCAATCCCAGCAATCTCGCGGCGATTTCCGTATCGAACAGCCGCTGGGGGCGCATGCCGATGTCATAAAATCCGGGCAGATCCTGCATGGAATCATGGAGAATCCATGTCACATCCCCGACGGCGTCATTGAATTGCGACCAATCCGCCCCCTGCTCGGCCAATGCCACCGGGTCAAGCAAACCAATTCCCGCGCCTTCGCGTTTGAACTGAACCAGCCAATCCTCGTGGCCGTACCGGTATCCCGAAGCGCGTTCGGCATCGGCAGCCAACGGGCCGGAGCCTTCAGACAGCAACTCACAGTAGCGCTTAAAGCCATCCAAAGTGTCGATGATGTCAGGCACGCCCGCTCTTGGTTCGGCCAACAGATGTGGTTCACCATGGAACCGTGGGTCGCCGCTGGCCGTCACCGCCCGTAATGGGCCGCCCACTCCGGTGGTATCCGTCGGTCGAACACTCACTGCGTCTGCACTCCTTGTCGTCGTATGTTCCGGTGCAGCGGGCCGCCACCCGCGCGCCGATACGACATAGTACCGTCACCGTTGACCGTAGGATGCGGCATGGGGGCCGCACGCGGCCTCAGCACCGGCAACGACATTGAATCAACGAATCAACGCTGAGCCATCGGTGCCCGGCACAGCCCTTCCATCAGCAGTCTCGACCACATGGAGATCTGGAAGCCCGCATCGACCGTGTCGAGCGCAGTACCCGGTCTGGCAGGCGGGGTCCACGACACACGGAATTCGAATCGTGACGGCACTTCGCTGTCCGCCGTGCCAAAGGACGTGTCATGACTGACTGTGACCGTGCCGGCGATGGAATCTGCGTCCGTACCGGCATCGATCAGTCGGCCTTTGACCGTCTCCCAACACCGTGTGGTGTGATGCTCTGCGAAACCGCCGTCCCACTGGTTGATTGGCATGCGGCAGAATCCCACGCAACGCCAGTGCGAGTCCCATCCGCGCGGAGGATTGTCGAAATACAGCAAGGTGATCCAACCCCATGCCGTGTTCTCGGCAAAACGATGCAATCCCAATCCATAGGAGAAACCGCCTATATCGTGCGGACTACGATCACCACCGGTATAGGGATCAGAATCCGAAGCAACGTGCCGAGCGGCGATCGAGGGCTGTAAATCTCCACGACTGCCAGCGGGTTCTGAGGCATCGGCAACGCAGACGATGCCCACGCCAATCCCGTAATCCGCGATGGAGTGCGGTACCGGCACCTCATGCCAATGGATGCCGGGCATCTGCGGAGTGCCATAGACCGACAACACCGCTTCCCACACCTGGTCGGGTATTCCGTCGGGGCGTTTCGGCGGGCGACGGGTATTTGACCGTCCAAAGCCGTCTGAAGAGCCGCGGCCGGAAAATCCACCAGGGAATGAGAAAATCTGTGCCATGGCTACAGGTTAGGGCGTTTCATGCGATTGCGGTAAACGACACCCCGTACCGAACGAGGTCACGGAACAACGCATGCACGGAACAACGCAGTCACAAGCAACAACAAAGTCACGCACAGCAACGACGTCAGCTCAACACGGGGTCGCGGATACCAACGACACCCGGCACGCATCAACGGTGTCAGTACACCTTGAAGCCGTGATCTTCGAATTGCTTGGCGACACGGGCGCGGAGCTTCGCGTCCGGCCCCTTGGCATCCTCAAGCGGGTACGGAATGCGCAATTCGTGCCATTTCGGGCGTCCTAGCTGGTGGAACGGCAGCACATCGATATGTTCGACGGCATCACCGAAAGTCTCACAAATGCGCGCCACATTCTCCACGTTCTGCGGGTCGTCGGTAAGGCCTGGAACGAGCACAAATCGCACCCAGATCTTCTTGCCCGCCGCGGCGAGCCGCTGCCCGAATTCGATGGTCGGGGCGAGCACCCCCCCAGTCACCCGGTGGTAGGTCTCCTCGTCGCCGGATTTGACGTCTAGCAGGCACAGGTCGATATCCTCAATCATTTCGTCGGTGTAGTTACGGTTGAGGAAGCCCGAAGTATCAAGGCAAGTGTGCACACCCATCTCCTTGGCTGCGCGGAACACGCGCGACACGAAGGCTGGCTGCATCATGGATTCGCCGCCCGAGAAGGTGATTCCGCCGCCGGTGGACTTGAACAGGTCCTGATAGCGGTCGATCTTCTTGATCATCGCCTCCAGATATACCGGCTGGCCGTCACGCATCTTCCAGGTGTCAGGGTTCTGGCAGTACTGGCAGCGCAGCGGGCATCCACTCATGAACACGGTCATCCGTGTGCCCGGACCGTCAACGGACGTGTTGATATCCCACGAATGTACGAAACCGATATCGCCCGTATGAAGCGCCTCGATACGGTCTCGACGATCCAAGCCGATCGGTGACTCGAAACCAGACAATCCGCCCATCAGGGTCTGACTCGCATACTGCTTGGACGTCTTGAGCATATGTGGCGTGGTCGTATGGAATCCCTGGGAACCGGTGGCCGTGGGCTCTGTCCGCGATTGCGATTGCGTATCTGTCGATGACATCATTGTCCTCCTTGTCATGACCTGTGCCACATATGGCACCGGGAAACGGCTGGGGGCGGAACCTTTCGGCCCCGCCCCCAGTCATGCGGCTCGTGTGGTCATGCCACACACGCCTGCTTCAGCCACCCGAGGGCGACAGGGTCAGTCGACGACAGCGCCCTGATGGAAGGTGCGCGAAATCACGTCGAGCTGCTGCTCACGGGTGAGCTTGACGAAGTTCACCGCGTAGCCGGAGACACGCACGGTCAGGTGCGGGTACTTCTCAGGATGCTCGACGGCGTCCTCAAGCTGCTCCTTGCGCAGGACGTTGATGTTCGCGTGATACAGGCCATGGCCGTTGCCCGCGTCGAGGATGCCGACGAGGTTGTTGATGCGCTCGTCCTCATCGCGGCCCAGGCCTTCAGGCGTGATGGTGTTGGTCAGCGAAATGCCGTCAAGCGCGTCGTTGTAGTCGATCTTGCCGACTGAGAACATCGACGGAAGCATGCCGTGGGAATCCATGCCGTTCTCCGGGTTCGCGCCCGGGGCGTACGGGGTGCCCTTCTTGTGGCCGGACGGGAAGGAACCGGTGTTCTTGCCGTACTCCACGTTGGAGGTGATGGTCAGAATCGACTGGGTCGGAACCGCACCGCGGTAGACCGGCAGGCGCTTGACCTGGCCCATGACCGTGGAAACGACCCACTTGGCGAGGTCGTCAGCGCGATCGTCGTCGTTGCCGTAAATCGGGAACTCGCCTTCGGTGCGGTAGCCGACCACCAGGTCGTCATCGGCACCTTCGACATATTCCTTCTCGTGGCCCGGGGTGTCCTTCGCGTCTTTGTTGTAGACCGGGTACACCTTGGCGTACTTGAGCGCGGACAGCGAGTCGGCGGCAATGGACAGGCCGGACATGCCGCAGCCGAGGGTGCGGTACACCTCCTTGTCGTGCAGCGCCATCTCGATGGCCTCGTACGCGTACTTGTCATGCATGTAATGGATGATGTTCAGCGCTTCGACGTAGGTCTCGGACAGCCATTCGAGGGCCTTCTCGTAGTTGGTCTTGACCTTCTCGAAGTCGAGCGTGCCGTCGGCCTCGGGCTTGATCGGGTCGATGACGCCCTTCTCGATGACCTGCATACCGGTCATCTCGTCGCGGCCGCCGTTGATCGCGTACAGCAGGGCCTTCGCGGAGTTGACGCGAGCAGCGAAGAACTGCATCTGCTTGCCGACGCGCATCGGGGACACACAGCAGGCGATGGCCGCGTCGTCGCCCCAATGGGAGCGAATCTCCTTGTCGGACTCATACTGGATGGCCGAGGTGTCGATGGAGATGCGGGCGCAGAAGCGCTTGTAGGCTTCAGGCAGCTTCGGATCCCAGAAAATCGTGATGTTCGGTTCGGGGCCAGGTCCAAGATGCTCCAGCGTCAGCGTGTTAAGCAGGCGGAAGGAGGTCTTGGTGACCATGCAGCGGCCGTCGTCGCCGAAACCGGCATCGGACCAAGTCGCCCAGTACGGATCGCCGGAGAAGATCTGGTCGTAGGCCTTGGTACGCAGGAAGCGCACGATGCGCAGCTTCATGACAATCTGGTCAATGAGCTCCTGGGCGCCCTGCTCGTCGAGCTTGCCGGACTTCAAGTCGCGCTCGATGTAGATGTCGAAGAACGCGGAGTTGCGGCCGAAGCTCATGGCGGCACCATCCTGGCTCTTGACGGCGGCGAGATAGCCCATGTACGTCCACTGGACGGCTTCCTGCGCGGTCTGCGCCGGGCGGGACAGGTCGAGGCCGTACTCGTTGCCGAGGTTGATGAGCTTCTTCAGTGCCTTGATCTGGTCGTCATGCTCTTCGCGGAAGCGAATCCAGTGCTCGATCTCCGGTTCGGTGAAATCGTTGCGGTACGGCACGGAATCCTTGTCGCGCTGCTTGAGCTTGATCAGCGTGTTCACACCGTACAGGGCCACACGGCGGTAGTCGCCGATGATGCGGCCACGGCCGTAGGCATCCGGCAGACCAGTGAGAATCTTGTTGTGGCGGGCGATTTTGATGTTCTTCGTATACACGCCGAACACGCCGTCATTGTGGGTCTTGCGGTACTTGGTGAAAATCTTCTTGACTTCGGGGTCCGGCTCCTTGCCGGCCTCGAGAATGGCCTGCTCGACCATGCGCCAGCCGCCGTTCGGCATCATCGCGCGCTTGCACGGCTCGTCGGTCTGCAGACCGACCACCACGTTGTCGACTTCTGGGCTCTCGATGTAGCCGGCCGGGAACGCGTCGATGTCGGCCGGAGTGTGGGTGTCCACGTCGTAGACACGCTGGCGGCGCTCGACGGCGAGATAGTTGTCGTCGAGGTACTTCCACATGTGCTTCGTCTTGTCGGTGGCATCAGCGAGGAAGGACTCATCGCCCTCGTACGGGGTGTAGTTCTTCTGGATGAAGTCGCGAACATCGATATCCTGCTGCCAATGTCCGCCGTTGAAGCCGTCCCATGCCTTGGCTTCGAGTTCCTCCTGGGAGAGGGCGGTCTGGTCAACTGCTGTCATATCCACTCCTTGGTGTCAGTCGCCGCAACGCACCGTTACGCTGCGTTTGACTTCTATTGTAATGCCATGACGATGGCGTCGTGTCGGGCGTGGACGTGACTTATATCACAATCGGTTGGAGCGCAATCAAGTGGAACGCAATCGGCGAATCAGCGATGCACAGTACACGCGTATACATACGATTCTGCTTCTTCCGACGCTGAGGCCGTGTTCAGCGTCGGAAGAAGCAGAAAGAAAAACCGGCCTACCGCGATGATGGATGCCAGATGGTCTCGGAACCGGCAGCCGCCCGCATGGCCGCCGCTACTTGCCCCACCGTTTCCACTGCCGGTCCTGCTCGTTCCACGTGGCGTTGCGTTCCTTGACGATCTTCCACGCGTCGAGCGCGTCCTGCCTGGTCCGGTACGGCCCCATACGTTGCGAATCAGGCGAGATCATACCGTATTCCGGTTGCCCGGTGACCATATTGAAATACCATTGCTTGTCAGCCATAGACATCCTCCCGATACGAGTACCTTACTCGCGGAATGCGCTCGTCACCGGCAGGCGGCGGTCGCGCCCGAAGGCGAGCGCGGTGACTTTCGGGCCGAGTGGGTACTGGCGGCGTTTCCATTCGGCGCGGTCGACGAGCCGCATCACCGTATCGACGGTCTTCTCATCGAAGCCATCGGCCAGCAGATCGGCGCGGCCGTGGGCGTGTTCGATGTATGCGGCGAGCACTTGGTCGAGCAACGCGTATTCAGGCAGGGAGTCGGAATCCTTCTGTCCCGGGCGAAGTTCAGCACTCGGAGCCTTGGTGATTGAATTGACCGGGATAATGATGTCGTTCGGGGCGGGCTTGCCGTGCTCCCCCGCTTCGTTCCCTACGATATGCAGCCCACCGATGCCCATGCCGTGCGCGCAAGCCTCGTTGCGCCACCGGGCGAGTTCCCATACACGGGTCTTGAGCAGGTCCTTGATGGGCGCGTACCCGCCGACGGCGTCGCCGTAGATGGTCGAATATCCGCAGGCGAGTTCGGATTTGTTGCCTGTGGCGAGCGCGAGCACACCCTTCGAGTTGGAATACGCCATGACGATGACACCGCGGATGCGCGCCTGGAGGTTTTCGGCGGCCACACCCTCGAGATGCAGCTGGTTTTGGTAGGCGACGAACAGCGGTTCGATCGGCTGGATGTCATAGTGGGCGCCGATGTTGGCCGCAAGGTCAGCCGCATCGTCCTTCGAACCGTCAGAGGAATACATGCTGGGCATGGAGATGCCCCAGACATTGGCCCCTCCGCAGGCGTCCGCGGCCATGGCCGCCACGAGCGCGGAATCGATGCCGCCGGACAGGCCCAGGCACACGCCGCTGAAATGGTTCTTGCGCATGTAGTCCTTGAGCCCGAGCACGCAGGCGGTGTAGACCTCCTCGTCCTTGTCTGGCGCCGGGGCGATGACCCCAGTCGTCTGACGCTCGGCGTCGGTGTCGAAGTCGAACAGGCCAAGATCCTCCACGAACATAGGCGAGCGTTGCAGCAGCGTGCCGTCGGCGTCCACGGTGAAGCTGCCGCCGTCGAAGACGAGATCGTCCTGACCGCCAACCTGGTTGACGTACACCACGGGGGCGGAGACCTCCCGGGCGCGGCGGACGGCCAGGTCGAAGCGCGTATGGGTTTTGCCTTCCTCGTAGGGCGAACCGTTCATGGTGACGAGCACGTCGATGCCACGTCCGGCGAGTTCTGCGACCGGGCCGCCGTCCTGCCAGATGTCTTCGCAGATGGCGAATCCGAGCCTGACGCCGTCGACTTCGACAACGGTCGAATGGTCACCAGGCGAGAAGATGCGAAACTCGTCGAACACCCCGTAATTGGGCAGGAAATGCTTGTCGTAGCCAGCCCAGACGACGCCGTTATGCAGCACGACCAGCCGGTTGCGCGGCTTGTCGGAGGCGTGGTCGGTGCCGACCGTGCCAACGACGACATACAAGTCGCCCAGCCCGTCGGCTTCAAGTTCGGTGGCAAGCCAGTTCGCCTTATCCCACGCGGCTTTGCGGAAGGTGCGCCTGAGCGCCAAATCCTCAATCGGGTATCCGGTCAGGGTCATCTCCGGGAACACGACCACCTGTGCATGCTGTCGAGCCGCGCGGTGCGCATACTCCAGCGTCTTCTCGGCGTTGCCTTCAAGGTCGCCGACGCAGGTGTCGATCTGAGCGAGTGCTATGCGAATCTGTGCCATACCCCCAGCATAATGAGGGCATGGCACAACAAGATGTCCCGCTTGTCACGACCTGACTTCGTCAAGCACGCGCAACGCGGCGTTGATATAGAATTCGGCACCCGTCTTGACAGCCGCATCCTTGGCGATGAACTTGGGGCTATGCAGGCCGTGGTGTCCCGGGCCGCCGTTGGAACCGACGAATGCGAAGACCACCGGGCAGACCTTGCTGAACTCGACGAAGTCCTCCCCCGCCATGGACGGGTGGATCGGCTGCAAATCGGCGTAATCCGGCACGTCGGCGGCGACAACCTTCGCAAGGTCAGGGTCGGAGACCAGCGGGTCCTGGAAATCGTCCCAGCGGAAGTCCGCACTGATGCCGTACGCGGCGGCCGTGTGCTCCACGATCGCGCGCATGCGGCGTTCGGCGAGCTGCGAATCTTCCTTGTAGAAGTAACGGACGGTGCCGAGGAATCCAGCTTCGGCGGGCACGACATTCCACACGTCGCCGCCGTGGACTTCCGTGACGGAAACGACCAGCGGGTGGAACGGCGTCGCATTGCGGCTGACGATGGTCTGCAGGGACAGGATCATCGAGGCCATCGCCTCCAACGGGCCGGTGCCCAGATGCGGGTAGCCGGCGTGCGTGCCTTCAGCGTGCAGATCGACGTAGAATTTCACGCATCCGGCCATCATCGGTTCGATGCCGACGGCCAGCTGGCCGGGCGTATAGTCCGGGTTGTTGTGCGTGCCAACCATCGCGTCGAGATCGTCCACCATTGCGGAATCGACGACGGATTTCGCACCGCGTCCGGTCTCCTCCGCCGGCTGGAACACGATTTTCAGGCTGCCGTTGATCCGGTCGCGGTGGGAGGCGAACCATTCGACCGCCCCGAGCAGGCTGGTCATGTGGATGTCGTGCCCGCAGGCGTGCATAACGCCCGGATTGTGCGAGGCGAAGTCCAAGCCGCTTTCCTCGGTGACCGGCAGGCCGTCGATATCGGCGCGCAGACCGACGCGCGGACCGTCGTGCTCGCCCTGAATCAGGCCGATAACACCGGTTTCCAGCGGGCTGTCGAGCACTTCAACACCGAGTGAACGCAGCTTGTCCGCGAGGAACGCGGTGGTGTTCACCTCCTTGAAGCTCAATTCCGGTGTTTCATGCAGATGGCGTCTGGTGGCAACCAGATCATCAGTGAGCTCGATGTGTTCTGCCATATAATCCTCCCCTGAACTTGTTTTTCGCGCCGGAATCGTTCCGTACCGCGAAATCACCGCGTGTCGTCAGCGCTCAACGCTGCCGTTTGAGCACATGCTTGGCGAGCGCATTTGCGATCGCCTGCACGACCTGTACCAAGACAATCATGATGACCACCGCAGACCAAGTGACCGTCTGGTCAAACTTCTGGTAGCCGTAGGCGATGGCGAAATTGCCCAGACCGCCGCCGCCGATGTACCCGGCCATCGCGGACATGTCGAGCACGCCGATGAACAGGAAGGCGTAGGCGAGAATCAGGGGCCCCAGGGCCTCGGGAATGAGCACGGTGCGGATGATGGTGAATTTGGAGGCACCCATGGCCCGGGCCGCTTCGATCATGCCGGGATCTACGGGCACGAGGTTCTGTTCGACCAGTCGTGACGTGGCGAAAGTGCACATGACGACCATCGGGAAAATCGCGGCCGCCGTGCCGATGGAAGTGCCAACCACCTTGATGGTCAGCGGCTGCATCGCGGCGAGGAAGATGATGAACGGAATCGGGCGGATGATGTTCACAATCACGTCCAGGATGTGATACACCACGCTGTTCTCGAACAGGTTGCCCGGACGCGTGCCGTACAGGACCACGCCAAGCACGAGTCCCAAGAACCCGCCGATCAGCAAGGTGACCAGCACCATTTCCAAGGTCTGCGCCACGGATTGCAGCAACAGGGGTTTCAACACCGTCCAATCGGATTTGCTGGCGAGACTTGTCGCAGCGTCAATCGTCCATGCGTTCATCGTGTCTCTCCTTCATCCGCCGCGACCGCCCGGCCATACTCCACCGGGTGGCTGGCGGTACCGAAATCAATGACATCGCTGTCTTCGCGCAATGCCGTGAGGAATTCGCCGAACCTCGGGTTCGTGTCGTCGAACACGTAGGTAATCGCGCCGACCGCCGAACCGCCCACGGTGTCCATGCCGCCGTAAACCAGACCGCTGTGGATGCCGTACTGCGCGATGAGGTCGGAGATGTTCTGTCCGGACGCCTTGACCGCCGGACGGCCGTCCGCCGCGGGGATGTCCTTCTGCCGTACCAGGACGCTGACGAGCCTGCCGTCCCACTCCTCATGCAGTTTCGCGACGCGCGGGGCGTCCGGCAGCCCAGACAATGCGGTGGCGATGAACCGTCGCGTCACGCTGCGCTGCGGGGCGGCGAACACGTCGTACACGTCGCCGCGTTCCACGATTTTGCCTGCACTCATCACCGCCACCTTGTGGGCGATTTGTTGGACGACGTTCATCTGGTGGGTGATGAGTACGATGGTGACGCCCAGCTGTTCGTTGACGCGTTTGAGCAGGGCAAGCACTTCCGAGGTGGTTTCCGGGTCAAGCGCGCTGGTCGCCTCGTCGGCGAGCAGAATCTTCGGGTTCGTGGCGAGCGCACGCGCAATGCCGACACGCTGTTTCTGCCCGCCGGACAGCTGCGAGGGGTACTTGTCCTTGTGCTCGCGCAATCCGACGAAATCAAGCAATTCATTGACACGACGATCCTGATAATCCTTGCGCCAATGGTCCAGTTGCAGCGGATAGGCAATGTTCTGTGCGACCGTCTTGGTGGAGAACAGGTTGAACTGCTGGAAGATCATGCCGATTTTCTGCCGGACCGGCCGCAGTTTCGACTCGCTCAGCTGGTCCACCCGCGTGCCAAGCACCGTGACCGACCCTGATGTTGGGCGTTCCAACGCGTTGACCATGCGCACCAGCGTCGATTTACCGGCGCCCGAATACCCGATGATGCCGTAGATGTCTCCGGCGTCGATTTCAAGACTGACATCGTCCACCGCGCGTGTCGTCCCGCGCTCCTGCCCACCGCCTGCACGACGGCGATACTCCTTGACCACATGGTCGAAGGTGATGACTGCTTCTGCCATCGTTGCCTCCTTGGTATGCCTTCCGCAATATGTCTTCCACCGCTCTAGGCCCGGCCCAAGCTTTCGCCTGGCACCGGGCCTAGAGTTTCAGGATAATCGCGGGTCTGCCATAGGCGAAGTCACTGCTGCGCCTTGGCTTCCTTTTCGATGGTCGCCAGGTAGCTTTGCAGCTGCTTGGGAGTGAACTTGCTCGCCGAGACGGCGGTGCCGTCAGACTGCGCGTTGAGCTTGTCGAAGACCGTCTTCGACTGGGCGATCTTGACGAGCTTGAGATAGGTCTCGTTGTTTACATCCGCCTTGCGGGCGACGAAGGCGTTGATGTACGGGCGGGCCTCCTCGCTTTCGGCGTCATCCTGGTAGATGGCATCCTTGGCCTTGAGACCAGCATCCGCGACGTAATCGTTGTTGATTACGCCGGCGACGACCTGCGGATCCTTGAGCGAATTGGCGACCTGCTCGGCCTTCAGCGGGGTGACCTTGACCTTGGACTTGGCGGTGTCGATGTCGTTCGGCGTGGCAAACGCGGTCCACTTGCCCTTGAGCGTCACGAGACCCGCGGACTTGAGCACGCCGATGGCGCGCGCCTGGTTGGTCTCGTCGTTCGGGATGGCGACCGTCTGGCCGGCCTGGATGTCATCGACGCTCTTGACCTTGGTGGAGTAGACGCCCAGCGGGAAGATCGCGGTGCCGCCGATCGGCTGGAGGTCCTTGTTGTTCTTCACGTTGTAGTTCGCCAGGTACAGCAGATGCTGGAACTCGTTGAGGTCGAGGTCGCCGGAGTCAAGCGCCGGATTCTCGGAGGTGTAGTCCTGGAAATCAACAATCTTCACGTAGATGCCCGCTGCTTCGGCTTCCTTCTGGAATTCCACCCATTGCGGGTCGGTTGCGCCGACTACGCCGATTTTCACCGGGTTGGACTTGGAACCCTTGGCGGCGGAATCGCTGCCGCCCTTGGCCGCGCGGACGCCGAAGAACACCGCGACAGCGATAAGCGCGATGACGATGACGGCGATGACGATATTGCGGCCGGTGTGGTTGACGCGGACCGGTTCCTGCGGGTCGGACAGCGGTGCTGCCGGCTGGTTCTGCTCGGATGATGCTTGTGCCATGATGTTCCTCTCTCTTGCGCGATGCCATGCACCGCGATCCATTCGCCGGATCCCTCCGGCTTGCCGTATCCAACACCATAGCCGCAGTTTGGCGTGGTTCCGCCGGTTTTGCGCTAATTGCCCTATTCATGTTCGTTATAGCCTGCATCGAAACCCCGTGGATTCAAGGATTTCTCAGTTGGCGTACACCTCGTTTCCTCCCCTATCGTGTTGCCGCCGGTGTCGTACCGCGCTCCCCGGTTCACGCTCCGGGCGCGGACAGGCGTGCCGCGTACACTGGTGGCAGATACAGACAAGGAGCGACACCGACATGACTTTCCAATTTTCCCCCGAGGCGGCCGCGCAGATGAAAGCCGCGTTCTTCGACATCGACGGCACGCTGACCAGCTTCGTCACGCATATCGTGCCGCAGTCGACGATCGACGCGCTCCATGCGCTCCAGAATCGTGGCATCCGCGTGTTCATCTGCTCGGGGCGCGCACCCTCGCATATGCGGGTCGTACTGGACACAATCCCTGTGCATTTCGACGGCATCGTCGCGCTCAACGGCCAGTACTGCTTCGATGACTCGGGATATCACGAGAGTGAGTCACTCGACCCGGACGATATCCACACCATCGTGGCCTGGCTGGACGCGCACCCGGACGTGGTCGCGAATTTCTGCGAGCGCGACTACGTGTATTTCAACCAAATCACCGACACCATGCGCGAAACCTGGCGTCAGCTGGGTAAAACCGCGCCCAAGGTGTTCGTCGACAACCCGCATACGAGACTCGCGACGCACGTCACCTACCAGATCAGCCCGTATATCACTCCTGAAGCCGAGCGCGAACTGACGGCGCTGTGCCGGCACACCACGGGCGTACGCTGGCATCCCTCGTTCACGGATCTGATTCCCGCAGACGGCGGCAAACCGCGGGGCATTCAGCGTTTTTGCGACCATTACGGCTTCACGCGCGAGCAGACAATCGCGTTCGGCGACGGCGGCAACGATGCGACCATGCTCGCCTACGCCGGGCTCGGCGTGGCGATGGGCAATGCGACCGATGACGCCAAGCAGGCGGCGGATTGGGTGACCGACGACGTGGACCATGACGGTATTCTGCACGCCTTGGAACATTTCGGCATCCTGTGACGGCAAACGCCGACCTCCCATAGCATGAGGAGCATCACGGGTCCCCCCGTTCCCTCGCTATGAGACGATGGAGACATGACCACAGTTATCATGCATACCTCTGATGATAATCGCATGTGGTCGTTTTTGGTTTTATTCCAAGGTTTTCAATGTTCGGGAAACCTGCCGATCAGCCTCGTTTTCCACGAGGCATCTACAGGCACCCGAAAATAATCCGGGAACACCGTCGACTGCGACTCCAGACGTTTGTCGACTCCCGGAGCGATAGCGGATATGGTGCACGTCATGCATTTTCACCGCTGGATGCAAAACTTGATTTTTCGGTTCTTCCGGCAATCTATGTCTTTGTAGCTCTGTCATTGATCTGTGAATTTTGAGCATTCCGGCTTGAGTTTGAGATTGAATGCGCACAGCGAAAGCCTTGGGTGTTTGGCGAGGATAAGTTCGATTCCGTCCGGGTCTGTCTTTCGTTGCACAATCCGAGGCCGTACGCCATGAGAACGGTGTCCGCATGCTGGCATCATACAGTGTCCGAATTCTTGGGAAGGAGGAACCAGAGGTCTTCTGCCGTCTATGCGTACCAGCCCCTGTTCATTGCGGATGTCACAATAACGACGGCGTCGATCTCGTTAGCGAATGATGCTAGTTTTCCCAGCGCCATGCCTCACTCGCAGCCTGAATTGTCGACGATGGCGTCGATGCAATGCAGAGCTATGAGTTCCAGGCCGACGGTTCTTTTCAGCCTGCGGCAGTCATCCATAACGGATACCAGAGTAATCGTTCTGAATTGACATACAACGGCATATGACCGCAAAAGCAGGCAGAATGATCCCCTTTCACCCTTATCGAGACTGTCAGAGACAGGGTTTCATCGGCACGTTGGCCTCCGCCGACATGAGACACACTTCGATTTCGTAGCCGGGATAATCGAGGGCAGAAGATGGCGGATGGCAGTCCACTCACGGCTGCGTAGTGCACGATGTCCAGTTGCAGGCTCTCGAATCAACCAATGCCCAACCAGAGATGACCGCGAAGATTGTTAGGGCGAAACCATTGGTGCGTTTATCGTATTCCTTGAATCCGCTGGGCGTGCAGTTTCCGTCTGCCGGATCGATGTGCCGCTTGGCTCGCCAGCCCCATGACCCGCAGCATCGCTGGATATATCGGTTCAGGGGCCCATGGGCCTTCCCCACCATGTACGTCAGCCGATGCATTGCCGTCCCTGTGCCGAGTGACAGCGTGGTTCATTCGGTTTCTTTCTATGATACGATGTTACAAGCATACATGCTTTTGTGGTATCTTATATGCAAGATGCTTTGATACAAAGAAGGAGGACTGGCGATGGTGACGTTATTTCTCTGTTGCAAGCATCTGGTAATTGACCCATGCAATCGCACACCCAGTCATCTTCCGCAGCCCGACAGGTGGCTGGATAGCCAGAACGATAAGTTGACGCAAATTGTATGTGACTGGCTGTCTAATCTGGCTTGGGACGGATGGCGCGTGGATGCCGGTACCAGCCCGTTCGACTCCACCGCATTTGACGTACGGGACCTGCTGGAACTACGTCCGGAGTGTGGAAAACGTGACGGCCAGGGGTTTCGGGTCTCATGGTTTTCCGTTGAGCGCACCGATTCCGGAAAAACGCGAGTGTTTGACGAAGATGACGAGGTCGATGCCGACTTCTTCGAATGCGAGGCGTATCAGAGGATTTGGGATGCCGTCGATCTATTATGGCTGATTTTCGATAACGGAGAGAAACATGACGATTCCAACAATCGTTGCGACTCTCTTTGTCACCGGTCGGAATCCTCCCATGAAAATCCATTACCTCCTGACCTGGCGATTCGTCTCCTAACCGCCAAGCAATCCTTGCTATGGCTGAGGGAGTCACTGGGAGCTTTCCCCGGATACCGCTTGACGCTGTTCGGAGAGGACGGCTTCAACATAGGCGACGCATGGTTCAAGACCATGGAATTAGGCTGTGAGCGGCTCAATGAACGCGTACACTCCTATGCGACGCAGCCGCCATGCACGAATCCCCAGGACGACGGCTTCGATCGAGAATAACTTCACCCTCTACATACTGAAAATAGACAAAACAGAAAGGACCAGCAATGCTTACCTCTGACATCGATGTCGACCGCTCAATCGTCGCGTTTCGCAATGAGGATGGCAAGACGGAGCTGACCATTTTCACGACCCCTCTTTCTACCGTCGAGGCAACTCCGGCCGCCCATCTCATCCCGCCTCCCGGCACCAAGGCCGAAACCGCGCTGAAACAGACCGCGGAGATCATCACATCGCTTACCAACACAAACAGCTACATTCACATTGATTTCCCGGACGTCATTTCCATCTGCGCGTCCGCGGCCATACGCATCATACGGTTCAATGCCGGAGATGATCCGGGCAAGGCGTTTTCAGACCAGCTCGCAGCGCAAGGCATCGAGCCATCATGCTGCGACGGAGCGCTGATCAGCATTGAGGCTCCCGCCAATATTGGTCTGGCTGAAGTCACCTCATTGGTCACAATCGTGCGGGAAGCGATCCAAGACGATGCCTCTATCATCTGGGGTCTGTCACTGGACTCGCAACAAAAAGACACAGAAATCACCGTCATCCTCGCAAAGCCCGAAGGAGAGACGGCGGCGCACGAAACCGCCAAAAAAGAATTGACTACCGGAAAGGACACTCAGATGATGCAGGAAGAAACGATGGATACACCAAACACGCCGATTCGGTTCCTTGATTTGATTGGATTGGACAACGAACAACTGAAAGATTTCACTATCAGGTTGAACGGCAACAAGCCTGCTTGGTTTGATGTACTTGATGCCTACTACTCATCGCATGATGAGCTGATGGAGTGGGTATTTATCAAGCAATGGCCTGGGCAGCAGGTGAAGGGAGCTTTCAAGAAGAAGAAAGTTCTGCAGTTCATCCAACTTCACCAGGAAGACCAGACGAAATGGCTGTTCATAGGTGCTTTTGAAGTCCTTGGCGAATATCAGAAAGAAGACGGCACTGTCGCGTACGACTACCGAGAAATACCGCAGTATGCCCCGTTGGACGCTCGCGCTGTGGTGCATTACAAGAAAAGCCAAGGACCCACTCAACTTATGAACGATATGGGCAACGATAAGTTGCGGAATCGTTTCTTGGAAACCATGACCCTAGACCACTTATCGCAGTCTCCAATTTCCTCGCTTCCCTTCCCCGGTTTTGAAAACGTGCGTCTCACTCATCGGCAGCTAGTTGCCGCAGTGAGAAACGATACATGGAAAACCGCTCTGGGCAACGTCCAGGCTGTTTACCTGCAAACCGACCGTCGTACTGGATGGCATTACGTTGGTTCTGCCTACTCACATAAGGGTGCAGAGCAAGGATTATTGTCCCGTTGGTCGGAGTATGCCTATGGTGATCATTCTGGTGGCAACAAGCGTCTCAAGGAGCTGGGTGCCAAATATATCGTGGACAACTTCCAATACTCGATTCTAGAAATCTTTGATATGCGCGCTTTGCCGAAAGACATCATTAATCGGGAGCATTGGTGGATGGACACTCTCAGTTCTGTATACCATAGCGAAGATGAGCATCCACATGGATACAACTCTGTCGCAGAGCGTAATAGCGACAATCCCGTTGAGTGAGTGAGGCAGAAATCTTTATTCTGCTAATTTGCAGAATGTGCCGTAGAGGGGCGTCTGTTTCTAGGAAAGTGAACAAACGCCCCCCTCTGCATCGCTAGAGACAATCCTCCCCTGAATAATGAGGTAATTGCATGGGATGGTCTTCATATATCTTTCATTCAAGATGGCAGGTACACAAGGTTGTAGGATATGGGGCATGACTGAAATTGTGACGATGAAACTTGGCCCCCGCAGGAAACTTGGCTGGGCCGAGGACCTGCCAGAGGGTGGCACTCGGCATCTGGTGGGATGGGATCCCAAGATGGAAGGCGACTTCGAGGAAATCTGGCGCTCCGGCAACAGCTGGTGGCGGCTCGAACCCGGCCGGGCGGTCCGCTGTGATCTAGGCATCATCCTGACCCCCGATAACGTGGTGGCGTGCGTCGCCAAGATCAACGGCATCATCAAGCGCGATGATATGCGCATGGGCTTTATCGGCAAGCCGATTCATGGCGAGTACGACAATTGGATCGGCAAAATCCTCGAACGCAACGACTCCAAGAACCCCATCGCCTACTTTGACGAGCGTGCCATCCTTCCCCCCAGCAAAGTCACTAAAGACATTAAAAAGCTTAATCGCTAATTTCCGTATTTTACCTCAGCGACATGTAAAACGGGCTGATGCTCACCCATATAGTAAGACTGTCTTACGCCGCATCAGCTCGGTCTTATATGAGCCGTCGGCAGATTTGGCCATGGCGTTGTCGTACGAGTCGCCGACCGTGCCGTCGAGCCGCATCAGCGAAATCGAACGCGGAGCACGGAACTTGCCCGAACTCAAGCAACGGGCCCAAACGCTTGACAATGATAGGAGCATCAAAATACAGGGCAGGAGCCACTCATGGTTGTCGCTGCCGGTGCGCTGATCATAGTGAGCCAATTCGTATGACGTTCCACGTTGTAGCTCGGTGGCCCGGCTATCGACCGCAGCCAGTCCACGGGCCCTCTGTGTCATTCCCCGCAATCAAACAGCAACACCCGGTCTCAAGCCCATGAGACGATGGAGGTATGACCACAGTTATCATGCATACCACCGAGGGCGATATCACCCTCAATCTTTTCGACGACCAGACCCCGAACACCGTGGCGAACTTCCTCGGTCTCGCTACCGGCGAACAGGCGTGGCGAGACCCCTTCACCGGCGAGGAGAAGCACGACCCGTTCTATGACGGTCTGACTTTCCACCGCATCATCAAGGATTTCATGATTCAGGGCGGTTGCCCGATCGGTAACGGCACCGGCGGCCCGGGTTACGAGTTCGATGACGAGATCGTTCCAGGTCTGGTCTTCGACCGCCCGTATCTGCTGGCCATGGCGAACGCCGGCCTGCGTCGCGGTCGCGACGGCCAGCCGCACGGCACCAACGGTTCGCAGTTCTTCATCACCACGGTCCCGACGCCGTGGCTCAACGGGCATCACACCATTTTCGGCGAGGTCGCCGATGACGCTTCGAAGGCGGTCGTCGACAAGCTCGACGCCGTGGCGACGGACCGTTCTGACGCCCCGCTGGAGCCAGTCGGCATCACGTCGGTGGAAGTCGTGAAGTAAGCCGTCGGCTTGGCACGACCCACACTGGAAGCGACGCCCCCGCACAGGTAGTGCGGGGGCGTCGCCATATGTTACAGGGTATTGTGGCAGTCTTGTCCAGCAGCCTTGGCGTTCACGGCATACTGCTACTCCTGCATGCGGCGCAGCCGCGGTTCGGCGGAATCCTTCGCACCGGTGATGCGGTAGACGTCGAAGACGCCGTCGATTTTGCGCACGGCCGCCAGCAGCGTGTTGAGGTGCTGCGGCTCGGCCATTTCGAAGGAGAACTGGCTGGTGGCCACGCGGTCGGATCCCGTGGAAATCGAGCCGGAGATGATATTGACCCCGTGATCGGACAGCACGCGCGTCACGTCGGACAGCAGGTGCGGACGGTCCAGCGCCTCGACCTGAATCTTGACCATGAACAGGCCCTTGGTGCTGGTCCATTCCACCGGAATCACACGCTCAGGCTGTCGCTTCTCAAGGTCGAGCATGTTCTGGCAGTCAGTGCGGTGCACGGAAACACCCTGATTGCGGGTGATGAAGCCGATGATGTCGTCGCCTGGCACCGGCGTGCAGCAGCGTGCGAGCTTCACCCACACGTCGTCCACGCCCTTGACGGAAACGCCGATCGAGTTCGAATGCTTCTTGCTGCGTTCCACCTGCCGCAGCGGCAGCACCTCCTGCTCGACCTCCTCGTTGACTTCGGAAGGTCCGGCGTCCTTGACGAGGCGGGCAATCACGTTCTGTGTGGAGATCTGGCCGTTGCCGATCGCCGCATACACAGCGTCGGGGTTCGGGAAGTTGAGTTCCTCGGCCACGCCGACCAGCGCTTCCGGGGTCAGCAGCGTGGAAATCGGCAGGTTGCGCTTGCGCATCGCGCGCGTCAGCTCGTCCTTGCCTTCCTCGATCGCCTCGGTGCGGCGTTCCTTGCTGAACCATTGGCGAATCTTGTTGCGCGCCTTCGGGCTTTTCACGAAGCTCAGCCAGTCGCGTGACGGGCCGGCGGTGTCGGATTTCGAGGTGAGCACTTCAACCGTGTCGCCGCTTTCAAGCTTCGTGTCGAGCGGGACAAGCCGTCCGTTGACGCGGGCACCCATGGTGCGGTGGCCCACCTCGGTGTGTACGGCGTACGCGAAATCAACCGGCGTGGCGTCCGCTGGCAGGGAGACGATTTTGCCTTTCGGTGTGAACACGTACACTTCGGAAGCGCCGAGGTCCTCCTTGAGCGAGCCGAGGAACTCGTTGGAATCCGGCGTTTCGCTGGTCCAGTCGGCCAGCTGCTGGATCCACTTGAGGTTGTCGGCCTCGTCGAGGTCCTTGCCGTCCTCGCGCTTGCGGTCGTCCTTGTCCGGATCGCTCAGCGCGCGGCCCGCCTGACCGTTCGCCTTGTACTTCCAGTGCGCGGCGATGCCGAATTCCGCCCGCCGGTGCATGTCCCACGTGCGGATCTGGATCTCGACAGGCTTGCCGCCAGGCCCGACCACCGTGGTGTGCAGGCTCTGGTACATGTTGAGTTTCGGCATGGCGATGTAGTCCTTGAACCGGCCGGGGACCGGGTTCCACCGCGCATGCACGGCACCGAGCGCCGCATAGCAGTCCTGGATGGTGTCGACGATGATGCGCACGCCGACCAGATCATAGATATTCGAGAAATCGTGCCCGCGCACGATCATCTTCTGGTAGATGGAGAAGTAGTCCTTCGGGCGTCCGGTGACGGTCGCCTTGATGTTCAGATCGTCGAGATCCTCATTGATTTCGGCGATGATCTGCTTGAGGTAGACGTCGCGCTGCCCTGCCCTGCGCGCGACAAGCACGACAATCTCGTTGTAGATCTTCGGGTAGAGGACCTTGAAACTCAGCTCCTCGAGCTCGGTTTTGATAGCGTTCATACCCAGCCGGTTGGCGAGCGGCGCGTAGACGTCCAGCGTCTCGCGCGCCTTGCGTTGGGCGTTTGCCGGCTTGACATAGCGCCACGTCCGGGCGTTGTGCACGCGGTCGGCGAGCTTGACGACGAGCACGCGCACGTCACGGCTCATGGCGACTACCATTTTGCGGATGGTCTCAGCTTGTGCGGAATCACCGTACTCCATCTTCGAAAGTTTGGTGACGCCGTCCACGAGCCCGGTGACGGTATCGCCGAATTCGGCGCGGCATTGGGCGAGCGTGTAATCGGTGTCCTCAACCGTGTCGTGGAGCAGCCCGGCTGCCACGACGACCGGCCCCATGCCGAGATCTGCAAGAATCTGCGCGACGGACAGCGGGTGGATGATATACGGCTCACCGGATTTGCGCCGCTGGGTGGAATGCTGGACGACCGCACGCCGATAGGCGCGCTCCAGAATATCCATATCCTCGTCCGGATGGTGGGATTGGCACATGCGCAGGATAGGCTGGAGCGGATCGAGCGGATCAGCGCTGATCTCGCAACCCAGCATATGGGCGGAGGCGAAATCGTCATCCTGCGGTGTCTGACCGGATGCGCCCTGCCCAGCCGGGACACCTGTCTTCGTCCCCGGCGTCTGCCGTGGCTCGGTGTCCTCGCCGTCGTGCGATTCGTTGAACTCAGTCATCGCTCCACCTCCCTAAACACGTACGCCTGCCGCCAAGCGGCATAACAAGCCCGTTGTACCACGGATAGTACCACTTCGACGCGCGCGTCAGGAACGGGACAGCCCTGTGGATCCGAATCCGCGTTCTGCACGGTCTGAACCGGGTAGCCGCTCGGCAGGCACGAATGTCGCCTCGACGTACCGTTGGATGACCATCTGCGCGATGCGGTCCCCCGCGTGCAACGACACCGTGCGCTCTGGGTCGAGGTTGATCAGCGGCACCTTGATTTCGCCGCGATACCCTGCATCGATTGTGCCGGGGGCATTGAGAACCGTAACCCCCTGCTTGACCGCGAGCCCGGAGCGCGGATGGACGAGCGCGACATACCCGGCGGGCAGCGCGATCGCGATCCCGGTGGGCACCAAGGCGCGCTCGAATGGACGGAGCGTGACGTCCTCGGAGGCGGTCAAATCAGCGCCGGCGTCGCCGGCATGCGCGTATCTGAGCGTGTCGGGGTACGGCTGACGCAAGTACTTGACCAGTACCTCGGTGGTTTCCGGCTCGACATAGCCTTCATCGACCGCCATCAGGCCGCGCACTCCTTGCACACCGGCTGGCCGTCCTCGTCCGTATAGGCGAGCTGGCTGCGGTGCTTGACCAGGAAGCATTCGGAGCAGATGAATTCGTCGCCCTGCATCGGGATGACGGTCACCGAAGCGTCCTCATTGCTCAAATCGGCGCCCGGCAGCTCGTAGTCCTCAGCGATGGCGTTCTCGTCATCGTCCTCGTTCGACGTGTTCTGCGTGCTCTTGCCGAGTTCCTGGAGCGACTCCTCATCCTCGTCCTTGCCGCGTGGGGAATCATAGTCCTGGGCCATCGCATCCTCCTCATGAGTTATGTGTTACGCGCCATAGAATACATGACCTGTACCCCGCATAGGATACACGTTTCCAAAACATCGTAAAATACGACACGAAGCCGGTGTTTTCCGGGGTAGTGTAGGAAGTGTTCCCAAAGACGAGGAAAGTGGTGCGCACATGCCTGAAAATCCTATACAGGAAGCCAAGTTCGACCATGTCGGACGCAACGGGGAGCTCGTGTTCTCCTTGCGCGGCATGCTCTTCGGCGTCACTGTGGACGACACGCTGGAACACGCCATCCTCGAAGCCAAGCAGCTCAAGGCCGAAAAACAGCGGTATCAACAGACCCCGCCGACTTCCAGTCTGCCGATTTCCCAGATCCAGTCGCTGATTCGCGCCGGCGCGGAACCCGAGCAGGTCGCGCAACGCTACGGCCTGAGCGAAACGCTGGTCAGGCGCTTCTCCAGCGGGGTGGAGACCGAGAAACAGTATGCAATCGAGCAGTTCTTCATGCTGCCCGCCCCCAAGGATTCCCGCGTGCACACCATCTCCGAGCTCATCGAGCGCACGCTTGCGGCGGCGGGAATCGGCATGGAATCGGTATCCTGGAGCGCGACACGCCGAGGGTTGGAGCCTTGGAAAATCACTGCTCGGTTCGAATCGGCCGGCAACCGCGTCAGCGCGTCGTGGTCATGGAATATGCACGACAACGCCATGGTGTGTCTCGATGCCACGGCCAAGAAACTTGTCGGTGAAAACCGCGCCAGCGATGACGGCGACGAGGGGCCGAACTTCCCCATTTCGCTGAACATCCCGGGCGATTCGGTCCGTTCGGCACGCATCGAACGCGCCGTTTCCGCGTGGAGGGCGCCGCAATCCGATTCCGCGACTTCATCGCCGGCCCGGCCAGCGCCTGCGGCGGCATCGTCTGCCGCAACCCCCTCTGCCGCAACCCCGTCGCAAGATCGCGACGCCGCAAGCAAGCCGCCACTGCCGTCAGCGTCTAAACCGGTGCCGAACCCGGCCGCCGCGACACGCCCGCACCAACAGACAACACCGGTTTCCGCATTGACTTCGGCGCACGACACGCGCACACAGCAGGCATCGGCATCCCCGGCCAGCGCCCGGCGCGACACGCCGACAGAACACGATGTCCACCATGTGGACACTGCCACAGGGCAATCAAGGCAATCCGCCGTCCAGAACGCATCCGATGCGGACGCGACCGCCACACGGAAGTTATCCGGAGATACCAACCCGGCTCAGACCGCTGCCGATCAGGCCCATGACGCCAAAACGCAGCGGCGTGCCCACGGCAAAGGCCGCAAAATGCCCAGCTGGGATGAAATCCTATTCGGAGACTGATCGCCGCAGACTTATTGCCGATTGCGCCGCTTGCCGCGGTATAAAAGCCGCTCCCCCACTTCGCGTATGCAATCGACACTCACGCCACGTCCATCAACAGCGGGATATCCGACTCGGCCATACTGAGCGAACCGTGGACGCTCGGCAGCCGGGTCGCCTTATCGGTCTGGGTTCTAGAATCCACGATGGTCACGCGCCCCGCCGCGTGAACGAGCACATCACCAATCATGGGCCTGACCCGATCATCAACAGGTCCGAACATCCCCGAGGCGATAGCCTGCGCCCGCGTACGCACCACGGCACGCTCCCCGAGGATGTTCTGCCAGCGTTCCGCAACCTCATCGGGGTCGGCGTCGTCCTCGGTGTACAGCATGACCGCGCGCGGCTCGCCGCCGACCAGACGCACCCCACGGGCGAGATCAGGCTGCTCGGCGATGTCGATGCGCTGATCGGGATCGACCTCGATCATGCCGTGGTCGGCGGTAATGACAATCAGCGTGCCCCGGGGCGCACGCCGGCGCAGCAGATGCAACTGCGCGTCCACCCCCTCGAATGCGGCAATCCAATGGTCGGAATTCCACCCGTAATTGTGCCCGACCTTATCAGTGTCCCTGATGTACAGGTATGTCAGCCCCGGCTCCCGGGCGGCCTCGCACGCCAATCGCACCCGGTCGGTCGGCCTGATGCTGCCGTGGTAGTCCGGCCCGCGCAACGCGGCACGGGTGAGCGGGGAATTCGAGAATTTCGGCAGCCCGACACTGGTCACCCGCACACCGCGACCGGAAAGCGTCTCGAACACGGTCGGCATCCGTTGCAGATCCTGCGGGTCGGGGGCGTCGCGGAACTGGATGAGCTGGCACAACTGCCCGGTTGCGGGGTTGCATTGCGTATACCCGGTCATGCCGGTCAGCCCCGGGCAGGAACCGGTTCCAAAGGTCGCCATGGCCGCCACCGTGGTGGACGGCGAGCATGTGCTGATAGGCCGGCTGTTCACACTGTCGGCGAGCAGCGAGCGCAGATACGGGGCATGTCCGATCCGTGACGCGATATTCCAGTAGCCCAGACCGTCCACGAGCACGACAATGACACTGGAGGCGCGTGGCATGCCCATCGCGTCGCGCAAGGCCGCCGGATCGGCGTGGACGCGGGTCGTCACAGAGCTGCCGATCGCATCGGATACCGCAGGCAGAACCGATGAGAGGTGAAGCGCCCCGCCGCGCGCCACACCGCCGTCACCATAGACCGCAGGGGACGTCAATCGCAGCAATTCATCACTATCCGGCACTTCGACACTCATATGCACCATTGAAGCACCGCGACCTGAAAATGGCATGCTGGGTGGGCTTGAGGGTAGAATAGTCCGGTTATCTGTGAAGGAGAGCACATGGCATCACACCGCAAACCGGCACGCCCGTCGTATGATCCGCGTTCGGTCAAGGAGAACATCGTCGAAACGCCGTTGAAGGACGAGATGAGCAAGTCCTTCCTCGAATACGCGTACTCGGTGATTTACGCGCGTGCTCTCCCCGACGCCCGTGACGGTTTGAAGCCCGTGCAGCGTCGCATCATTTACCAGATGGGGCAGATGAACCTGAACCCGGATCGGCCATACATGAAATCGGCCCGTGTGGTCGGCGAGGTGATGGGCAAGCTTCACCCGCACGGCGATTCCGCGATTTATGAAGCCATGGTGCGTCTCGCCCAGCCGTTCGCGATGCGTCTGCCGCTGGTGGACGGGCACGGTAATTTCGGCTCGCTTGACGACGGCCCCGCGGCCTCGCGATACACCGAGGCGAGGCTGGCGCCTGCAGCGCTCGGCATGAACGCGGACATCGACGAGGACACCGTTGATTTCACCCCGAATTACGACAACAAGCTCAAGGAACCGTCTGTTCTGCCGTCGGCCATCCCGAACCTGCTGGTCAACGGTGCGTCCGGCATCGCCGTCGGTATGGCGACCAATATGGCCACGCACAATCTGGGCGAGGTCGTCCAAGCAGCGAAACACCTGATGCGCCACCCCGATGCCACGCTTGAGGTGCTCATGCGCTATGTGCCGGGGCCTGACTGGCCGGGCGGCGGCATCATCATCGGCCGTGACGGCATCCGGCAGGCGTACGAGACCGGCCGTGGCGCGTTCGTCACCCGCGCGGCGACACATATCGAGAATGTGACGGCCCGCAAGAAGGCGATCGTGGTGACGGAGCTGCCGTTCATGGTCGGCCCGGAACGCGTGCTGGAACGTATTTCCGAAGGCGTGAAGAACCGCCGTATCGAAGGCATTTCCAGCGCAATCGACCTGACGGATCGGCATAACGGCACGCGGCTGGTCATCGAAATCAAAACCGGGTTCGACCCCAATGCCGTGCTTGCGCAGCTGTTCAAGCACACGCCGCTCGAGGACAGCTTCACCATGAACAACGTCGCGCTTGTCGACGGGCGCCCGCACACCATGGGTCTCAAGGAGATGCTCGAGGTGTGGATCGCGCACCGGCGCAATGTGATCCGGCGCCGCAGCGAATTCAGACGCAAGAAGGCGTTGGAGCGTCTGCATCTGGTTGACGGGTTGCTGCTCGCGCTGGTGGATATCGACGAGGTGATCCAGGTCATCCGCACCTCCGACGACGCTGACAAAGCGAAAACCCGTTTGATGGCGGTGTTCGACCTTGACGAGGTGCAGGCGCAGTACATTCTCGACTTGCGGCTTCGCCGACTGACCAAGATGAGCCGGATCGAGCTGGAAGCCGAGCGCGACGAGCTCAAGCGCAAAATTGAGGAGTTGGAACGTATTCTCGGCTCCGACGAGGAGCTTGACCGTGTGGTGGTCGAGGAAATGGACCAGGCGGTCGCCCAATGGGGTACGCCGCGGCGCACGGTGCTGCTCGACCTCAACCCCGACGGGTCGCTCTCCCCTGTCCCGGTGCAAGGCCGCAACGAGGACGGGGTGCAGGACACGGCGTTGGAAGCCATCCATGCGGCATCCCGCGTGTCGGCAGCCGCGGAGGATGTCGCCGCTGCAGCGGCTGCCCGCAAAGCCGGCAATGAAGAGGATGCGACCGCGGCGCTGCAACTGGACGACACGCCGTGCGCGGTGATGATGAGCGCGTCCGGGCTGATCGCTAGAACCGCGGCAAGCGCCGTCGACGTGTGGAAATCCCATGCATCCGGCGGGATGGAAGACGACCGGCGTCGCGCCGCGGACGACCAGATTGTCACGGTGTTCCCTACCACGACCCGGTCGCGCTATGGTCTGGTCACCTCCGCCGGGCGTCTGGTGCTCGCGGATGTGGCCGAACTGCCCGCCCTGCCCGCGCAGGACACGCTGTCGGCGGCCGGCGGAGTGCACGCCGAGGAACTGCTGCGTTCTACGGAAAGCACCGACCCGGTCATCGGGGAACGAGTGGTGACGGCTGTGTCGATGTCGGATGACCAGCCGCCGCTCGCCATCGGTACGCTCAACGGCGTAGTCAAGCGCTGGAACCGCGAATCGCCGACCACGATGGATTCCTGGGGCATCATCGATTTGAAGGACGGTGACAGCGTAGTGTTCGCTGCCCCGGCGTCCGATGAGGACCGTCTGGTGTTCATATCATCCGACGCCTCGCTGCTCACGTACGAAGCGGGCAATGTCAGGCCGCAAGGGCGTACCGCGGGCGGCATGGCGGGCATCAGGCTGGCCGAAGGCTGCCATGTGGTCGCGTTCAACACGATTGAGGCCGGCAAGATCGCCTGGACCTATGAGGAAGGCGACAATGGCCTGTTCTCCGCGTCCGGAGCGGTGGTGCTGACGGTTGCCGGCGATGCCGAAGCGCTGCCCGGAACCGATAACGGGGCAGCGAAGGTCACACCGCTGGAAATGTACCCGACCAAGGGCCGCGGTACAGGCGGCGTGAGGTCGCAGCGCTTCCTCAAGGGACAGAACGCGCTGCTGTTCGCCTGGGTGGGCATGTACCCACTGCATGCAAGCACAGAGCACGGCACCCCGGTGGAGTTGCCGAAGCCGGATATGCGTCGCGACGGTTCGGGTGTCGAACTCGCCGCCCCGATTGCCTTCGCCGGCTGAGCTGAACCCTATTTTCTGCTTCTGCCGACGCTGAGGAGCGTCCCAGCGCCGGCAGAAGCAGAAGAAGTCGAGCTTCGCCGTTCATACCCACGCGGTTCAGGCGTCTGCACGCTGACGCCGAAGCACCTCATGCATGGCGGTCATCACAGCGAGCAGAACCAGCAGATACCACGGGTAGATGGCAATGGATGTGTGTTGCGCAATCAAGCCGAACAACGGCGGCATAACCATAGAACCCATGTATGCGCAGGCCATCTGCACGCCGACAATGGCCTGTGACAGATCAGCTCCAAAATACGCCGGCGTCGAATGGATAACACACGGATAGATCGGCGCGCAGCCGACGCCGGCGAGCACCAAGCCGCAGCACGCCGGAACCGTTCCGGGCAACGGAAGTACCATCAGCACCAGCCCAATCAACAGGATCGCCTGTCCCATGCGAATCATCGTAGGGTCGTCGAACCGCATGGTCAGGAATCCACTGATGCCACGGCCGGCAGTAATCCCGAGGTAGAACAGACTCGCCCAGCTCGCGGCGAGGACCTTGTCGACCCCGTGATACATCACCAGATAGCTGCTAGCCCACAACCCGGTGGTCTGCTCGATGGCGCAATAGCAGAAGAACATGAGAAGAATCGCCTTCGCGCCACGGATTCGCAGGACCCCGCGGGCACCAAGCGGCTTTCGCGCTGCGACGGCGCCGGCATCATCCGTAGCGGAAGACGCGTTGTCTCTCATGTTGTTCTGTCTGTTCTTCCACAACGGCAGGCTGAGCACGATAATTGCGGTCAGCACAATCTGGACAATGGCGATATACCGGTACCCCCAATGCCAGCCTTGACCGCGGGATAGCGCGAAGCCCATGATATACGGTCCGGCGGTAGCGCCGAGCCCCCACATGCAGTGCAGCCAGCTCATATGCCGACTCGCGTAGTGTAGGGCGACATAGTTGTTCAATGCGGCGTCCACTCCCCCAGCCCCGAGACCATACGGTATGCCGATTGCGAGCAGGATCCAGTAGTTCGGCGCGAATGAGAATCCGAGCAGCGCCGCGGCGGTCAGTCCGACACTGGCCGCCGTCACCACGCCCGGGCCGAATCGAAGCGTCAAGCGATCCGACAGGAGCGCGGAGACGATGGTGCCTGCGGAGATCACCATCGATATGCCGCCCGCCCATGACATCGGTACCCCGAACTGTTGGTTCATGGACGGCCACGCAGCTCCAAGCAGTGAATCAGGCAGGCCGAGGCTGATGAAAGCGAGGTAGATTACAGGAAGCAACAGATTGAACACGCCGGTCTTCTCCTCTCGTGGTCCGTGCCAGTTGATGATTGTCTGCGCCGGGAGGCTCCCTCGACGTCGGCAGAACGTTACCACCCTGTCTCCACCGACGCTCACACCCTGCTCAACGTCGGCAGAAGCAGGGGGAGTCAGGCTTCGTTCGCGACATCATCCCCGTCATCTTCGCGGACCCATTGCAGTACGTCGCCCGGCTGGCAGTCGAGCGTGCGGCAGATGCCTTCGAGCGTGGAGAAGCGGATTGCCTTGGCCCGGCCGTTCTTGAGCACGGAGACATTCGCCGGCGTGATGCCCACCTCTTTGGCGAATTCCCCTACCGACATACCCCGCTGGGCGAGCAGGACATCGAGATTGACCTGGATCGCCATTCAAATCACCGCCTGAAGTTCGTCACGCTGCGCCGTGGCCGAGACCAGCAGGGCGCGCAGGACGATGATGAGCAGCAGCATTGCGAACAGTCCCAAGGCGACGAGCAGCGCACCCAACGGCACGGCGAGTGGTTTGAGATGCGCGATGAACGCGGTATGCACAAACAAGGCGAGCGCGATGATTGCGGCGATGCTGACGCAGGCGATGATGATATCGACCCAGATCAGGGAATCATGTGTGAATACGATGCCGCGGCCCGACAGCGACGCCAGTTTCCATACGGCGACCAGACCGATTTCGAAACATGCGAGCGCTGCGATTACCGCCAGCAGGTAGCCGGTCGCATATGGCGCGTATTGCGGGGCGTCCTGGGCGCTGCGCCGTGCGACAAGCGGCAGGGCCCATACCTGCGCGGCAACGGACATGGCGATGAATACGACCAGCGCGACTTTGAGTACCACAATCACGACCGGGCTGATGCCGCTGTCTGAATCCGCGGCTTGTTGCACTGCGGATGGATTGTCGCCCAGATCGCCCAACGCAGCCGGTTCGTTGTGTCTGCTGCGCACAGACGGCTTCCCATTGTGCTGCCGTGGATGCTGCGGCTGTTCGATTGCCATGGATGCCTTCCTTCCTCACACGGCGGTTGCCGCGTCGGCATGTCCAGCATAGCAGTATCGATAAACGAGAGAAACATATCGTTTCTCGATGTGTAATATCTGTGATAAATCGATTATCGATAGACATGTATCGACATTCGATACTTACGATGAGGATATCCAAGGTCGAGAAGGAGCAACCATGACATCGCCAACACCATCGCAGCATCAGGGCGAACCAGTACATCAGACCCAACAAACACAGGCACAGCAGACACAGCAGACACAGGCGCAGCAATTGTCTCGACCCGTGCAACAGCAGCATCCCATGCCACCGGCACGGCCGTATCCGCACGGGGCTGCCGGCACACCGTACACTACCCCGCCCGCAGTGCCCTTCGCACCAAGACACGACCCGCTCGCCGCCCCCGACGGCTCGACACCGGCCGACCGCAGGCTCCTCGCCATCACCAGCGCGGCGATCATCCTGCCGATTCTGTGCGACCGTCTCGTGTTCGCATGGTCGGACGCCAACACGTATACGCCATGGTTCGACGGGTTCTGGCTCGCCGTTATCGCCACTGTCACCGTCCTGTTCTTCCGCACCGCGCATCGCAGCCTCATGTGGTGCTTCACCACCATCGCCACGGCGATGCTGTGCGCCTATGCGATTGCGATGCATGCGGCCGGCAAAATCGACGACAGCTGGGTGACCACCACCTTCCTCGCCGTTCCATGCCTGTTGATGATGACGTTGCAAATCTCGGATGGCGGCTTCGACCCCCACCACCCATGGCTGACCGTCAAACGCTGGCTGCTTGGATGGATTTCTCCCTTCACCAAACTCAATGCGGTCGGCTCGACGCTCAGTCACGCCCAACACGCTATACATGCATTCTCATCGAAGAATGACGACAATACAACCCCATCGGATAGCGGTAGTACACGCAGCGAGTCGCATGTTGGACAAATGACCACAGCCCGCCGCATCCTGCTTATCATCGTGGTCGCCGTTCCCCTGCTCGTCGCGCTCACAGCGCTTCTGGCTTCCAGCGACCTGGTGTTCAATTACGCGCTGCGCCGCATGATCGGATCGATCGACATCTCCGAATTCGTGTGCCACGTGCTCATCATCGTGTTCCTGTTCCCCTTCTGCCTGTCCATCCTCGCGCAGACCGAAGTCACCAACCGGCTGCGCATGCACGCGTGCACGCCGGCGACCACATCCGCCGCCCAGCCCAGCCAAGACAAACACGCCTTCGACACGGCAGTGGCCGCCGTTGTCCTCGCACTGGTACTCGTCCTGTACGCTATGTTCTGCGTGATCCAGTTCGCCTTCCTGTTCAGTGGCAGGCAACTGCCCGACGGCTACACCTACTCCCAGTACGCCCGGGAAGGATTCTTCCAGCTGCTCGCCGTCGTATGCGTGAACCTCGCCGGCTACGCGCTGATCCTGTGCCGGGTACGCCACACCGCTCCCCTGACCGGTATGCTCATCGTGCTGATCGGCGAAACCGGGGTCATGCTTGCCTCGGCTCTGTGGCGCCTGCACTTGTACATTGGCGCGTATGGGCTCACCTGGCTGCGTTTGGAATCCCTGACCTTCATGTGGATGCTCATCGCCGTGCTCATCCTGTGCCTCGTACGCCTGTTCGTGCCTCGTCTGCCGCTGGCGACCATCGGTTTCATTCTCGTGGTCGTATGGTATGTGGCACTGGTGCTGTCGAATCCGAACAACATCATCGACGCCTACAATCAGGCGCGTCAGATCACCGACGCGATATGAGCGCCAGCCGCTGAGCACGGTCCAGCCGGAACGGCACTAGACTGGAGGCCATGTCTTACCGCATCGCATTCGTATTCGATGACACGCTCGACGTGCTCGACGGCGTGCAGCAGCATATCGTGACCCTGGGCAAGGAACTCGCCCGCCGCGGCCATGACGTGCATTACCTGGTCGGGCAGACCGAACACTCCCCCGTGCCCAATACGCGCGTCATGTCACGGAACGTGATGGTGAGCGCGAACGGGAACCGCATGCGCATCCCACTGCCGGCAAGCCGCCGGCTCATCGCACGCACGCTTGCGGAAGGCGATTTCGACATCTTGCACGTTCAAGCGCCTTACAGCCCGTTCATGGCGGGTCGGGTGCTCAAGGCGGCGTCGCCGAATACCGGCGTCGTGGCGACCTACCATATCGCGGTCAGCGACCCGTTATCCGCCATCGGCGGGCTGGCGCTTGGGACGATCAACGCGCACACTCACCGGCGTATCGACGAAGTCATCGCAGTGTCCGATGTCGCGGCGCGTTATGCGGCGCTGACCGCACATACGAACGCACACGTCATCGCCAATCCGGTGGATGTGGCCATGATGCGCGATCGGGCTGCCGCTGTCAATGTCGGCGCATTGGACGGTGACATCATCGCCCCGCATATCGTGTTCCTCGGCCGTTTCGTCAAACGCAAGGGCGCGGATATCCTGCTTGATGCAATCGAATACGGTGAACGACATCGGCTCTTCCCCGCCGGCACCCATGTGACGATGGCCGGCAAAGGCCCGTTGCTCGAGGAATGCCGGCGCCGGGCCGCCGGGTTCGACACGCCGGTCACCTTCACCGGATTCATTGAGGAATCCGCCAAACCCGTCCTGTTGCGCAGCGCCGATGTCGCGGTCTTCCCCGCGACAGGCGGCGAATCCTTCGGCATCGTGCTGCTGGAGGCAATAGCCTCGGGCGCGAAAGTCACGCTGGCCGGAGACAATCCCGGATACCATTCCACACTGCTGGGCGACACCGATGCGCTGTTCCCCGTGCGCGGACGCGAAACCGCCCGGATACTGGCACAACGCATCGCACGCGCCATCGATGACGCCGCATGGGCGAAACAGGTACATCGACGCGAGGAACTCCTGCTTGAACGTTATGACGTGCGCACCATCGCCGATCAGGTCGAACAGGTGTACGCGCAGGCGATTGCCAAGCGCCGGGCAGGTCGGGCAGTCTGAGAACACAGCCTTCGCAGTACAGCCCGATACAACGATTGAGGCCGCACTACAGGCGGGGAGCGGGATGCCCGCAAACCCGGCCCGATGCGGCCTCAATCGTAATACCGGTGTACGCCGGCGGCATGCGCACACACCGGCGTACACCAAGCGCGCCAAATCAGGTGTCGATCTTGCTGCGGTCGAAATCGTCCGCGTTCTCGACGATGAACTGCCGTCTCGGCGGCACCTCTCCACCCATGAGCAGATCGAAAATACCCGCTGCCTTCTGCGCGTCCTCCATGCGGATGCGCCGCAGCATGCGCGAGCGCGGATCCATAGTTGTGTCCGCCAGCTGGTCGGCGTCCATTTCGCCCAGGCCCTTGTACCGCTGAATATCTGGGTTGTAGTCGATATGCCGGCGTTCAAGGTCGGCGAGCTTACCGGAGAGCTCATCGTCCGAATACGTGTAGATGAACTCGCCCTTGTGCTTGCCAGCGAGCGCGATGCGATGCAACGGCGGGACGGCCGCATATACGTGGCCGGCTTCAATCAGCGGGCGCATATACCGGTAGAACAGCGTGAGCAGCAGGATGCGGATATGCGCGCCGTCAACATCGGCATCGGTCATCATGATGATCTTGTTGTACCGTGCCTGGCTCAGGTCGAAGCTCGCGCCGGAACCCGCGCCCACCACTTGGATGATTGAGGCGCATTCCTTGTTGGACAGCATTTGCGACAGGCTCGCCTTCTGCACGTTGAGAATTTTGCCTCGGATCGGCAGCAGGGCCTGGAAGCTTGAGTTTCTGGCGGCTTTCGCCGTGCCGAGCGCGGAATCACCCTCGACGATGAACAGTTCGGCGATATCGTCGTTGCCGGGCTGGCAGTCGGAGAGTTTCGCCGGCATGGATGCGGCTTCGAGCGCGTTCTTGCGGCGGGTGACCTCTTTGGTCTTGCGCGCCTGGATGCGCGCGTGCATCTCGCCGACGATCTTCTCGAGCACCCTGCCGGACTGCTCTTTGTAGCCTCGTTTCGAGCCGGTAATCATCTCGCCGAACTGCTGCTCGGTCATCTTCGAAACAATTGGGCGCACCGGGGCTGTGCCGAGCACGTCCTTGGTCTGTCCTTGGAACTGCGGTTCTGCGATACGCACGGTGACGACCGCGACCAGGCCGGCGAGGATATCATCGCGTTCCACGCGGGTCTTGGCGTCCTTGAGGTTGACTTTCAGCTTGCGCGCATTATCTTCGACGCTTTTGCGAATCTGCTTGGTGATGCCTTGCAGGAAACCGTCGACGTGCATGCCGCCGCCCGGAGTCTCGACGACGTTGACGAAGCTGCGCAACGTAGTGTCATAGCCGTTAACCCAGCGCAGGGCGATATCGACTTTGCAGGTGCGCTCGATGTTCTGCGCGTGCAATTCGCCTTTACCGTCAACGGCCTGTGTTTCCTCGGTATAGGTGTCTTCGCCGCTGATGCGCCAGATATCGCATACCGGTTCGCCTTTGGACAGGAAGTCAACAAAATCCTTGACGCCGCCGGTGTGTAGGAATTCCTCGACTCTGCGGTGGGGGCGCGCCGCGGATGCGAGGGCCGCCTGGCTTGCCGCCTGCGCTTCGCGATTGTCGGTGGCGTCGTCCGCCGCAGTGTCTTCGACTTGTCCGGTATCGGAGTTGCCGTCAGCGTGGTCTGCCTTGTCGATACTGTCAGCGCCGTCGGAACTGTCAACGTCGCCGATGCCCGCGTCGGTATCGTGTCCAAACGCGTTCCCGGCAATGCCCGCGGCGTTCTGAGGCGTGTCGACTTCGAGCATCGCATCGACGGATGCGTCGCCGGTTTCGGGGATATTCTCGTCGATGACGGTGATTTTCAATCCCGGAACAAGGAAGGTTGTCTGACGAACCCGGTCGATAAGCTGCTCATAGCTGAACCGCGCGGTATCGTTGAAAATCTCCGGGTCGGCCCAGTAGCGGATACGCGTGCCCGTGGTCTTCGGCGAGACCTTGCCGATGACTTCAAGCTCAGTCGCACGGTTCTTGCGCGTACGTTTGAACGGGGAGTCAGGCGACGGCTTGGACGGGTCGGCGTCCTGGTAAACGCCGGGATGCCCTTGATGGAAGGCCATGTGGTAGGTCTTGCCGTTGCGGTCGACTTCGACGTCGAGACGGGAGCTCAACGCGTTGACCACGGACGAACCCACACCATGCAGACCGCCTGCCGCATTGTAAGAGGCGTTGCCGAATTTCGCGCCGGCGTGCAGCTTGGTCAGGACGACCTCGACGCCCGTCAGACCGGTTTTTGGCTCGACATCGACTGGGATGCCTCGACCGTTGTCGTCGACCTCGATCGAGCCGTCGGTATGCAGGATCACCTTGATGTCGTTGCAAGCGCCCGCGAGCGCCTCATCGACGGAATTATCGATAATCTCCCACAGGCAGTGCATCAGGCCCTGGCTGTCGGTCGTGCCGATATACATGCCGGGGCGTTTGCGCACCGCGTCGAGCCCCTCGAGCACGGTCAGGCTGTCGGCGCTGTAGTTTTCCTTTGCCATAATCCCCATTCGTTGTCTTGCGTTTCGTTTCCCGCCGTCGCCCGTCCGTATGCGTGCCGCTCTGACAATCAAGAGCGGCACACATACGGCGTCACGTCACTGGTCGAGGAAGTCGCGCAGGGTCTGCGAACGCGAGGGGTGACGCAGCTTCGACATGGTTTTCGATTCGATTTGGCGGATCCGCTCGCGGGTCACGCCGTACACACGCCCGATATCGTCCAGCGTCTTGGGCTGGCCGTCTTCAAGGCCGTAACGCATCTTGATGACGCCCGCCTCACGCGGCGACAGGGTTTCCAGCACCTGCTTGAACTGCTCCTGCAACAGCGAGAAGGCCACGGCGTCGGACGGGGCGATAGCATCGGTGTCTTCAATCAGATCGCCGAATTCGGAATCGCCGTCCTCACCGAGCGGGGTGTGCAGGGAAATCGGCTCACGGCCGTACTTCTGCACTTCCTGCACCTTCTCAACCGGCATGTCGAGTTCGCGTGCCAACTCGTCGGGCGTAGGTTCACGGCCAAGATCCTGCAACATCTGCCGCTGGACACGGGCGAGCTTATTGATGACCTCGACCATGTGGACGGGCACGCGGATCGTGCGCGCTTGGTCGGCCATGGCTCGTGTGATGGCCTGTCGGATCCACCACGTGGCGTAGGTCGAGAACTTGAAGCCTTTCTTCCAGTCAAACTTCTCGACCGCACGGATCAAACCGAGGTTGCCTTCCTGAATAAGGTCGAGGAACAGCATGCCGCGGCCGGTGTAGCGCTTGGCCAGCGACACAACCAGACGCAGGTTCGCCTCGAGCAGGTGGTCCTTGGCCTTCTTGCCGTCAGCCGCGGCCCACTTGAGTTCGCGCTTGCGCTTGAAGCTCATGCCTTCGCTCTCGGTGTCCAGCAGATGCTGGGCGTACAGGCCTGCCTCGATTCGCTCGGACAGATCGACTTCCTGTTCGGCGTTCAGCAGGCTGACCCGGCCGATCTGCTTAAGGTAGTCCTTGACCGGATCGGCGGTGGCCCCGGCCGCAATGACACGGCGCTTGGGGTTGCCTGACGGGGTGAGGTTGTCATCGTCATCGTCATCGCGCATGACGAACGCGCCCTTGGCCTTCGGCAGGACTTCGGGCTCGCGGTGCTTGGGCTTGTTCTCCTCGTCATCCTCGGAGTCGTCCTCGCCCTCCTCGTCATCCTCGTCGTCAGAATCGATGTCGTCGTCAAGGTTGTCGGGATCGTCGCCTTCGTCGAGGTCGTCGAAGTTCTCGATGTCCTCGTCGTTGATGTCCTCGTCCTCGTCGTCGAGCTGCGTCTCGTCATGTTCGGCGGCGGCTGGCTCTGTGCGCTTGGCGGTACGCTTGCGCGGCGTCTTGGTAGCGGTTGCCGTGCGGGATGCCGTTTTCTTGGCCTTCGGCGCCGTGCTCTCACCGCCCGACGCCTTCGCCGCCTTCGATGTCTTCGCACTCTTCGCCGCCGCGGTCTTCTTGGCGGATGCCGACGTTGCGGACCTCTTGGTCGCCTTGGCCGGTGTCGCAGCCTTCTTCGCCGCGCTCTTGCGGGTGGATGTGGTCTTTTCGGTCTGATCAGCGTCCTTCTTGCTTGCCGTCGTTTCCTTGGCCAAACTTATCCTCCTGCGTGTTCCCGCCATACCGCGGCCAAACGAAGGGCGCAGTTATGGCAAGGGCAAATCGTCAACTATAGAAGTTAACCATCTTTCGTGGACGAATATTCCCGCGCAATTGCGACAGTGAGGCGAGATATCGCCGCCTGCACACGATGTCACAGGGAGCACCACTGCGGTTTCGTGCCGTTGTCCAGCGCGTCGATGACGATGCCGGCGAGCGTGCACGTGGGGTCGAGACGCAGGGCGATTCGCGCGAAGATATCCGTTCGCTCATCGTCTCCCCACCACAACAGATAAGCCAGACACGCCGCGATATTCGACCGGTAGGACACCGGCACGAGTTCAATCATGCGATCAAGCATCTTCGCGGAGGCGCGCAGACAACCGATACGCGGGACGGCCTTGGGCTCGTCGAACGCTTCGGTGAGCAGCCTGCCCATCGTCACTGCATTACTGGGACAGGACGGTTCCGCAGCGAACCGCAGCAACGTCTCCTGATCAATCGGATCGATGCTGACCGACGAGACGATCAGAGCGTCACGAATGGCGATATTCTGCCGCATCCCCACCGCAAGTCTGATCAGAAGCTGGTCATCGGCAGGCAGGTGCGACCCTCCCTCACGCTGGTTACGATGCCACATCTGCAATGCCTCACCAACCCACAGCCGAGTGCCGATAACAACGCCTTCCTCATGACGCAATCGCCGGTATCGCGCATTTTGGAAGTCAACCCAGGCTTCAGGCAACAGCCCGGGCGATTTCCACGCCCTCCACGTCCCTTCCGGCTCGGGCAGCTCCTCCCACCGCCGCAAGGGCAAACGGCCCCCTTGCGAATACCAGTATCGTGGAAAAAGCCTCGATGCATCCGCACCGGGCAGCGGCTCACCCTTTTCATATGTCCATTCCCAGTAGCGTGCCAACGCGTTGAAAACCAGCCGACTCATTTGTGGCTGTGTACCGTCCTTGTTGTCGTCTTCCATGGTTCCCCCATCCCCCAGGTCGATGCCGGGACTTCGTGCGGACACCCCGTGCATCCGCCCTTGTTCAGCTTGCAGTACGGCGATAGCGTCCGTCCAGCGTGGCAGACGAATGTGGTCAAAAGATGCGAACCGCCCCAGGTATCGCTTCGCTGTCGCCTCGCCGCACCAGCCGCGCCCGCCGGATCATCCCGCTCGTCGGCGCTTGCCGCGTTCATTACCGACCGCAGGGTTGATTGCCGACCGTCCCCGTGCGACACGCCCTCTGCCACCCGCCGGGAATGTCGCAACGCTGTGGATACCCTCGTAGATATGAGCATGCCGTCAGATCTGGAACGTATTGAACAGCGCATCGATGACCTGGTCCGCGAACACCTCGCCGTGCCCGACGCCGAAATCGCCGCGTCGTGCCGAGATGTCCTCCACGAGGTCGCCACGCAAGCGGTCGTCTCAAGTCAAGGAGGCAAACGGCTCAGAGCCCGCCTGGCGCTCGCCGCGTTCGATGCCGCAGGCCTTCCGGTCACGTCGCAGGCACGGGATGCGATGACCGACCTCGCCTGTGCGATCGAGGTGTTCCAGACCGCCGCGCTTGTCCATGACGACATCATCGACGATTCGGACCTGCGCCGGGGCAAGCCGAGCGCTCATCGCGCGCTCGCACATCAGACGCACAGCGAATCCATCGGCCGTGGCCTGGGGCTCATGCTCGGAGACATCCTCGCGACCGTAAGCATCTCGATCGCCAACGCCGCGGCATCGTCGCTGGGCAATCCCGACACGCTGCGTTCGGTGTTCCTGGGCATGCAACGCGATGTCAGCGTCGGCCAGGTGCTTGACCTCGCGGTCGAGCTCACCCCGTTGAGTGACCCGGCACGCCTCGCGGATGCCTCGCTCAACGTTTTCCGTTGGAAAACCGCCAGTTATACGACTATGGCACCGCTGCAACTGGGATTGACGGCTGCGGGGACCGACCCGCAGGTCGCAGGGCCACTCAGCGAACGCATCGGCAAGCCGCTCGGCGTCGCATTCCAGCTTGCAGACGACTTGCTTGATGTTATCGGGTATACGAAAAACACCGGAAAACCCGTCGGCGGCGATATCAAAGAAGGCAAACGCTCCGTGCTGCTCGCCGACGCACTCGCTTTGTCGAACGCCGATGATCGCAGCGAACTGATCGACATGTACGAGGCCCCCTCGCGCGACGCACGGCAGGTGCGCCGCGGCATCGAAATCTTCACCACGAGCGGGGCAGTCGAACTCTCACGCGAACGGATCCGCAAGCTGTGGGCGCAAGCCGGCCAGGCCATTGCCGAAGCAGAACTGCCGCAGACCTCACGCGACATGCTCCTCGAGGCGTGCCGCACCTTCATCCCCGATTCCTGCCTGTGATCCGGCGGCAACGTTCGCAGGCCCCGGCAGCCGGCGAGTAGCCCGAGGCATGTAGACTAGTGTCATCACCATTGAGTAAAGGGCCTGCGAACATGACTGAAACTGCGAACGAAGGGCAGATCATCGACGACCGGTACCGTATCGTGCGCAAAATCGCCGACGGCGGCATGGCGACCGTGTATGAGGCGATTGATGTGCGTCTTGACCGGCATGTCGCTGTCAAAGTGATGCATGCACAGCTGGCGCAGGGGCCGCATCGCGAACAGTTCGTGGAACGATTCCATCGTGAGGCTCGGTCCGCGGCGGCCATTGCGAACCCGCACATCGTCCAGGTCTACGACACCGGGGAGATTGACGGCCGCAACTATCTGGTCATGGAATACGTCCATGGCGTCAATCTGCGCTATGAGATGAACCAGCAGGGTCCGTTCACCGTGCGCGAGACCCTGCGCGTCGTCGCGGAGACGCTGGATGGGCTTGCAGCCGCGCATCGCGCAGGCGTCGTGCACCGGGATATTAAGCCGGAGAACATCTTGCTCAACGACCGCGGCCATGTCCAGATCACCGATTTCGGGCTGGCGAAGGCCGCGTCGCAGGCCACGCTGTCCACGACGGGTATGCTGTTGGGCACGGCAGCCTATCTGGCACCGGAGATGATCGAGAACAACCAGGCCACACCTCAGGGCGACCTGTATTCAGTAGGCATCATGGCCTGGGAGATGCTTGCCGGTGAGCCGCCATTCCAGTCGGATAACCCGGTGACGATGGTGTTCAAACATGTGCACGAGGACGTTCCCCCGGTGATTACCCGCTGCCCGGGCATCGAACCGTCCGTCTCTGAATTTATCGCGCAACTGACGGCACGTTCGGTTGAGGACAGGCCAGCGGACGCCATGGAAGCGCAACGACTCCTTCGCACAGTGATTTCCGGGATGCCGATGGAGGCTTGGCTGTACCGGCGGTCGGACGATCCTATGCGCGACGAATCCACTGGCGACGGCGAATCCCCGTTGGCGCCCAACGGTTTGGTCGCCCCGCGCGGCGAGAACGGGCATGATGCCGCGGCATCAACAACGTCAGTGGCACAGTCGGATTACCCGCCGCAGCCGCCGGCACCGTCGTCACCGTCGTCATCCGCGGCGACGTCCGCCGACATGTCCCCCGACACATCTGCCACAACACCAACGGATGGGCGTTCCGGCGCCGCTAACACGCAGGATACGCGTACCCGCATCCTTGCAACCGACTCGAACGCCGCAAGGAGGCCGCGCAGCATCACCAGCCAGGACGCCTTCACCCAGGCGATCACCACAACCGACACATCGGATATCGAGCCTTCCGGCGTCGCGGAGCATTCCCGTGGCGGGCGGCCACGCAGCAAGGTTCCAATCATCGTCGCCGCCATCATGGCCGTCGTGCTTGCCGCCGGCGCAGGATGCGGCGCATGGTGGTATTATCTGGGCCCCGGCAGCTACTGGACCATGCCGAAACCCACTGATCTGACATGCAAAACAGGCAAGACCTGCACCATCAAGAATGTCAGCTGGAGCTCGTTCCGCAGCACGCTCAACGTTGCCGGAATCCCTTATTCCGTCGCCCAGGAATACAGCGATACCGTCGAAGAGGGCAACATCATCTCAACCACGCCGTCCACGGTCGGCGCGCATATCAGCAAACGCAGCGCGGGCAATGTGAAAGTCACCGTGTCCAAAGGCGTGCGGCAGGCGACCATACCCTCAGATATCACCGATCCATCGACCGACAACGGCAAGGACCCCCTGACCGCCCTCGAAAAGGCTGGCTTTACGAACATTTCGCATAATATCAACGATGACGAGTATTCGCTGACCGTTCCAAAGAACGCTCTGCTGAGCATCTCCCCCGATCCTGGCACCACGATGGAGCATAACGACAGCGTGGTGGTGAAGCTCTCCTTGGGACCGATGCCGGTCAATATGCCGGATGTCGTCGGCAGAACCAAAGACGAGGCGCAGGCCTTGTTCGACAGCTTGCAGCTCAAGGCCACCTACAGCGAGGAATACAGCGATACCGTGCCAAACGGCAGCATCATCTCGGCATCGCAGTCGGTCGGCACCCAACTGCACTGGGGAGACACCGTCGACGTCGTGGTTTCCAAGGGCCCACAGATGGTGACGCTACCTGATGTAACCGGTAAAAGCACCAGCGATGCGACTGCGGCCTTGCAAGCGCTCGGTTTGGAGGTGAAGGTCAGCGCCCCGCTCGGCGATCTGACCCACACCGTGCGGTTGCAGTCGCCGTCCGCCGGCCAGCAGGTGCGTGTCCGGGACGCGAACGGCAAAAAGACTGTGATCACACTGACTGTGGTGTGACCGCCGCGGACTGCGCCTCCTGTTCGACCTTCATCCTTGCCTTGACGGTCTGCGCATACTCGTCGACATACTCCTGTCCGCTCATCTGCGCGATGGCGCGAACCACCCGATCAGTCAGCTCACGCAGCTCCTCATGCGTCACATCCTGCGGGTCCTTGCGCTCGACCGGAATCGGCACACCGTATATCACTTTCGATTTGCCTTTGTTTGGAATCACCTGACCGGGCTTTTGCAGGTCGCGAGACCCGATGATCGCCGTCGGGATAATCGGGCAACCGGTTTCGAACGCGAGACGAGCGGCACCAGTGTGCCCGCGATACAGCCTGCCATCGGGGCTGCGGGTGCCTTCGACATGGATGCCGAACAGGTGGCCGTCTTCAAGAATCTCCTTGGCGTGGTTCAACGCGCCCAGGGACTTCGACCCTCCCGAACGGTCCACCGGAAACACGCCCACGGACGTGAACCACCACTTCTTGAAGCGGCCCTTAATGCCTTTGCCTTCGAAGTATTCGGCCTTGCCCATGAAATGAATCATGCGCGGGCATGTTATCGGCAGCAGCGCGTCGTCAATGACCGCAAGATGGTTCGCCGCGATAATCGCCCCACCCTTGCGCGGAATATTTTCAAGCCCTTCGACAGTTGGATTGAACCGACGCCTTGCGATCGGACCCAAGGTCCGGACGAAAAACCAGTAGAGCACGAGGGCTCTCCCTCCCAGCGACTTGACTTGACGCTCGTTTACAGTGGTACCTATGACTGAGCACAACAATACCAATGCGTCAGGAGAGCGTCCAATACCCGGGCCCGGCGAAGGCTCGCAAGGCAGCTCCTCCTCCGGCGAGCCGCTTGACGAGGCATGGGAGGCGTTCGCTCACGATCACGCACGCGATCTCGAGGACGTGGAGCGGTCTCGAAATGCGAAACGATTCGAACGACACGCCCGCCGTGCTGAGAAGAAAGCGCTGCTTTCGGTCGATGACCTCGATCAGGGCACTTTCACCGACGACGCCATCGGGGCCGGCCGCGGACCGCGAGACAACACGAGCTCAAGTTGGTTGGACACCGATGACGTGATGGACCGCTACGGCGACCGCTTCGTGCCGCCGACTTCCTTCACGCCCACACCGCACAGCACCATCCTGTTCACCGCGTTGACAGTCATCGGCGTGTTGGGAATCATCGCCTCGGTGCTTGTGCCCAAATTCACGGGAATTATCGGGACGGTCTGTGCAATCTGCTTGCTGCTTGGCATTGCCGGATTAGTGGCGAGCCGACGGGGGCATGTCCATCACGACGATCCGTTCGATGATGGCGCCCGTGTCTGACTGAACGGGTGAAAGCAAGAACGCACACACCCGGCTAGGGGAAACGCCTGGACTCGTGCGGAAATCCAGAGGGGCTGTCCGGAGGTTTCCCGGACAGCCCCTGAAATATGTATCCGAAGGTGATGTATTTCCGAAGATGATGTGCATCCGGAGGTCGGATACATACACGGACTAGCGCTGCGGCTGTGCCGGCGGCAGGGTTGTCAACGAAAGGGTTGATTCACTGCAACAGACCCATGCCGCCGTGGCAGGGGTGTGACGCTGGCGATCGATTGTCTCGTTGGCCGGCGCGTCACACGCCACGCCATAACCACAACACGGCGTGAATCATGCTCGCTTGGACTGCGCGAGCTTGACCCAACGCTCCAGCAGGTCCTTCGCCTTGCCGGAATCAACGGCTTCCTGAGCAAGTCCGTACGCCTGACGGAAGCGATCAGTAAGCGACCCATCGGCGATGAGATGGCCGTCGGCGACGATGGCGGAAGCAGCGTTAAGCAACGCGGTCGTCCGCGAAGCAACCGGCTTGCCATCAAGGAAGTCCCTGAAAATGCTGGCATTGAGCTCAGGCTCGCCGCCGCGAAGTTGTTCAGGGGTCACCGGGTCAAGGCCAAGCTCGGTGATGGGATTGAATTCAGTGGCCGTGACCTTGCCATCTGCAATCAGCCACACGGAAACCGGGCCGGTCAGAGCCATCTCGTCAAGGCCTTCGCTCGAGGTGTACACCATGCCGCTTTGGCCACGGTTGGCGTACACTTGCGCCATCAGCGGGCTTAATGTGCGGTCCGCGCAACCGATGGCGACATGCTTCGGATTCGCCGGATTCGTCAGCGGCCCCAGCACGTTGAACACGCACGGGATTCCCAGTGCCGAGCGGACCGGGCCGACAAAGCGCATGGCTGGGTGGAAAGTCTTGGCGAAGGCGAAGGTGATGCCGATTTCATCGCCGATTTCCGCCACTGCTTCCGGAGCGAGATCAAGCGGAACACCCAAGGCTTCGATGACATCGCCTGAACCGCACTTCGACGATGCGGCACGATTGCCGTGCTTGACGATTTTGACTCCGGCCGCCGCGGCAACCACGGCGCCCATGGACGACAGGTTCACGGTTGCGGCTTTATCGCCGCCCGTTCCGACGATATCGGTGGTTTCGCCCGAGACGTTGAGCGGCACGGCGTGAGAGACCATCGCCTTTGCTGCGCCTTCGATCTCGGACGCGGTCAGGCCAAGCTGCTGCTGGGTTGCAAGGACGGCGCCGACGCATGCAGGATTGGCATTGCCGTTCATGAGATCATTGACGAACCACCAGGACTCGTCCGCATTCAAATGATTGCCGTTGACGAGTTCTGCGAGAATTGATTTCCAAGTGATCTCGGTCATCATGCCCTCCTGTGCATCTGATGTTATGGTTTGTGGCTTATTGTATCGACTTCATGTGTTCTGCCACGTGAACGTCCACATTCTGAGGCTTCTACCGGAAATTCGTGCGATGTCAGGGCAATTGCGGCAGTCAGGCCAGGTTGACCGGCACCGCTGATGCGGCGGATGATGTTCAGGGACGTGCAGATGTGCATCATTCGCATACATATCGTCCGCATATGCAAACGGACGGCGGCGCCACCATGGGTTTCCATGATGACGCCGCCGTCCGTGAATCAAATCACGCCGACCGCTATTCGGAGCGATCAGGCCTTCTCGTTATGGCCGTGGCACATCTTGTACTTGCGCCCCGAGCCGCACGGGCACGGCGCGTTCTTCGGCGTACCCGGGAAGGTGCGGCCGTCCGCCCACGGGCTCTTGAGCTCGTCGCTCTTGGGTCGCTTGCTGGCGGGCAGCTTGACATCCTCGTGGCTGATCGGTGCAGGGCCGACGACACCGGGCTCGCGATGCTCGGCCGCATCGTCCTCATCAGCCGTCTCGTCGGACTCGCTGGGATCTTCCGGAGCGGAGCTGACGGTCGTGGGCTCGTCCTCGGCGTCAGTCGAGGTGATACCGACCGCAGCTTCAGCCTTGTCCACAGCGACATCCTCATCATGCTCGCTCGAGATGTCCTCGTTCTGCGCGACTTCCTGGATGTCGACGTGGAAGAGCAGCTGAATGGTCTCTTCCTTGATCGCCTCGATCATCTGGTTGTACATCTGGTAGCCTTCGCGCTGATATTCGACCAGCGGGTCGCGCTGGCCCATACCGCGCAGGCCGATGCCGTCCTTGAGATAATCCATCTCGTAGAGGTGTTCGCGCCACTTGCGGTCGAGCACGGCGAGGACCACACGACGTTCCAGCTGGTGCAGCGCCTCTTCGCTGAGCTTCTCGCCCAGTTTCGCATAGGCTTCCTTGGCGGAATCGACGATGAGCTTGCGCAGAGCTTCGGAGGCCTTGTCGCCCTTGAGACCACTCACAGCCTTCTTGGCTTCGTCCTCATCAACCGTGATGGTCACGATCTGGGACAACGCCTTGAACAGGCCGTCGAAATCCCAATCCTCGGGCTTGGCGGAGCCGCGGTTTGCGCCGCGGATGTAGCTGGCGACGGTCTCGTCAATGAAGCGCAGGATGTCCTCGTGGATATCCTCGCCCTTGAGCACGGCCTGGCGCTCGGCGTAGATGACCTTGCGCTGCTTGTTCATCACGTCGTCATACTTGAGGACGTTCTTACGGATTTCGAAGTTGCGCGATTCGACGGCCTTCTGCGCGTTGCGCACGCCCTTGGACACGCTCTTCGATTCGATCGGCAGACCTTCCGGAAGACCGCGGGACATCACACGCGCAACAAGCTGGGTGTTGAACAGACGCATGAGGTCGTCCTCGAGGCTCAGGTAGAAACGGGATTCACCCGGATCGCCCTGACGACCGGAACGGCCGCGCAGCTGGTTGTCGATACGGCGAGACTCATGGCGTTCGGTGCCGAGCACGTACAGGCCGCCCAGCTTGGCGACTTCGTCATGCTCGTCCTTGACCTGTGCCTTGACCTCGGCCAGCGTGCCGGGCCAACGCTTCTCGTACTCCTCCGGGGTGTCCTCGGGCGAGTAGCCTTCCTTCTTGAGCTTGGCGTCGGCGAGGAACTCTACGTTGCCGCCGAGCATGATGTCGGTACCACGGCCGGCCATGTTGGTGGCAACCGTGACTGCGCCCTTGCGACCGGCGACCGCGACGACCGCGGCTTCCTTCGCGTGATGCTTCGCATTGAGCACCTGATGAGGAATCTTCGCCACATCAAGCAGCGAGGAGACGACTTCGGAAGATTCGACCGATGCGGTGCCCAGCAGAACCGGCTGACCCTTGGCATGGCGCTTGGCGACGTCCTCGATAATCGCGTGCAGCTTTTCTTTCTTGGTGCGGAAGATCAGATCGTCCTGATCCTTGCGGATCATCGGTTTGTTGGTCGGAATCGGAATCACACCGAGCTTATAGGTGCCCATGAATTCTGCGGCCTCGGTCTCGGCGGTACCGGTCATGCCAGCGAGCTTGTCATACATGCGGAAGTAGTTCTGCAAGGTGATGGTCGCGAAAGTCTGGTTCTCGGCCTTGACCTCGACGCCTTCCTTCGCCTCGATGGCCTGATGCAGGCCTTCGTTGTAGCGGCGACCCGGCAGGATACGGCCGGTGTGCTCGTCGACGATGAGTACCTCGCCGTGGGTGACCACGTAGTCGCGGTCGCGAAGGAAGAGCTCCTTGGCCTTGATTGCGTTGTTCAGATAGCCGATCAACGCGGTATTGCTGGGCTCATAGAGGTTATCAATGCCGAGGTAATCCTCAACCTTGCTGATGCCCGGATCGAGGATGCCGACGGTCTTCTTCTTCTCGTCGACTTCATAGTCCTCATCACGGGTGAGCTTGGGAACCAGACGGGCGAACTTGCGGTACCAGCTGGTGACGTCGCCCTCAGCCGGGCCGGAAATGATCAACGGGGTACGGGCCTCATCAATCAAGATGGAGTCGACCTCATCGACGATGGCGTAATGGTGGCCGCGCTGCACAAGCTCGCTCTTGTCCCACGCCATGTTGTCGCGCAGATAATCAAAACCGAACTCGTTGTTCGTGCCATACGTGATGTCGGCATTGTACTGTTTGCGGCGCTCCGGCGGCTTCTGGTCGGTGACGATGCATCCGACGCTCATGCCAAGGAACCGGTAGACGCGGCCCATAAGTTCGCTCTGGTAGCTGGCGAGGTAGTCGTTGACGGTGACCACATGCACGCCCTTGCCTTCGAGCGCATTGAGGTAGCTCGGCAGGGTTGCGACCAAGGTCTTACCTTCACCGGTCTTCATTTCCGCGATATTGCCCCAATGCAATGCCGCACCGCCCATGAGCTGCACGTCAAAGTGACGCATGCCCAGTGTGCGCTTCGAAGCCTCACGTACGGTGGCGAACGCCTCCGGCATAATGTCGTCAAGGCTCTTGCCGTTGTCAAGCTCCTGCTTGAACTTGGCGGTCTGTCCTTTAAGTTCCTCGTCGGAGAGGGCCGATATCTCGTCCTCAAGCGCATTCACCGCTTTCGCGACGTTTTCCAGCTTCTTCAGCTGGTGGCCTTCACCCATGCGTAGGGCCTTGTCGACGATGTTTACCACGTTTCGCTCCCTAGTTCATTCAGCACGACGAGCGCGGCGGGCTACCCAGTCCGCACACAACTCATCCCATAGTACGCGACGGAGGGGATTTTACACTCCCTGCTCCAATTGCGCCGACACGGGCGGGTCGTGCGCCCGGCCGGCATGACGGGAGCCCGCGTGCACTGCAACGCGGGCTCCCGTCGCTATATTTCTACGGAACCGCTATCGAGCGGCCGGTGTTCAGGCTTCCTTCTTGGCCTTGGCCACGTTTTCGGCGGTGTCGATCTCGAAGACGCCGTAGCTCCAGCCGTGACGATGGTAGACCACCGACGGACGACCAGTCTCCTTGTTGACGAACAGGAAGAAGTCATGGCCGATCAGCTCCATCTCATACAGGGCCTCGTCGATGCTCATCGGTTCAGCGATGTGCAGCTTGCGACGGATGACAATCGGCGTGTCGCCAACCTGGACCTCAACGGATTCACCCGGCCCCAAATCGGATGCCACCGCAGCCTGCGGGCTGTTGTTCGGCTCCTCTTCCTTGGGCTCCTCCTCGTCCGGGGTCTCAACCGGTCCAAGATCGACCGGAACCGGGTTGACATAGCCACGACGGTGATCCTTGCGGCGATCACGGGCACGACGCAGACGGAGCGTCAGCTTGTCCAGAGCCATGTCGAGAGCGCTATACTCATCGGAGCTCGACGCTTCAGCGCGGACTACGGTGCGTCCGGCCACCACGGTGATCTCAACGCGCTTGGCGGTATCTGCCTGACGCGGATTACCCTCGTGGGTCACGACAATCTGAGCGCGCTGGGCGTCCGGAGCGATTGCGGTCACACGATTCATCTTGCTTTCAACGACGTCACGGAATTTCTGACTGACCTGCGTGTGGCGTCCGGTGATGACGATTTCCATGTGGACCTCCTAGCCTCAAGCGGTGTTACCCGCTGTGTGTGGGTTGTCCCGAACTGCGTCTTCGCCGTCCGGGTATGTCTTATTGTAGCCGAATACTTCGCAAAGTGAAGACAATTCGCTCTCGGGTGTCGGAATTTTTCTCGTCATCGTGCTGTATCGGGCGTGTGCTTATAATGGTGATTCTGAGACCCCATGATGGCCGCGGTCAATATGACTGAGGAACTTCCGGGCTCCATAGAGCACGATGGCGGATAACATCCGCCCAGGGTGACCTGAGAGATAGCGCAACAGAGAACAGACCGCCCGGCTTCGGCCGAGTAAGGGTGAAACGGCGGTGCAAGAGACCACCGGGCTGCTGGTGACAGCAGCCGCATGGCAAGCCTCATCGGGAGCAAGGCCAAGCAGAAGACGTCAAGGGTTGCTCGCCCATGTCTTCGGGTAGGCTGCTAGAGCCTGGCGGCAACGTCAGGTCGAGATGGATGGCCATCCGTGTGGAGACACACGACAGAACCCGGGGTATGTGGGGTCTCGTCCACTTCCAGGACCCGCCACTTCGGCGGGTCCTGTTATATCCGGCGGCAGTTGGCATGCCGGTGTATCGGGTATCGGTATATCGGGTATCGGGGCGTATAGGCCAACACACGTTCCAGAGCCGGCGCTCCTGCAGCTCGCAAACCGTGTATCGCACCTTCTGCCGACGTTCACAAACCACCCAGCGTCGGCACAACCTTCTACTGACACCCATGACTCCCTCAGCGTCGGCACAACCTTCTACCGACACCCACAGGCCGCTCAGCTTCGGCAAAACAGAGGGATTTTCGGTGAGGCGGCTCACGGACAATGCCGCCTGTAGGGCCTCGATGCGGGTACAACCGGAGAATCGCGGCAGCCAGCGAAATCCAACAGTCCTCGCGAACCATCCTCGTGCGCGACCGTCCTCGTGCACAACCGTCCTCACACCGACTCGTGGTCTTGCATACGATTTTTTCGAGCACTGTTCTTCGTACGTGACTGTCCTCACACTCGACCGCTCTCACGCGCATGCATCCGTCATCAGTCGCAAAGATAAAGACGAGACGAGCACACCGACGGCCGCGATGCACCCCGCCACGCGCACCAACTCCGCCACGCGCACCAACTCGACCACATCAAGAAACATGACGAGACGTGGTCGCCGAGAGCCGCGATACCCAGACACGCCGTTAGCTGGCGCATCCGGGCATCGCGGTTGTGATTCCACAAGAATCAGGCATGCCTCATCAGGCATCCTCGTCGAACAGGCTGTGCGATATGTCCCGCAAGATGTCAGGACTATGACCTTTGCGCCCGCCGGCTGCCCAGAACCGCCTCCGCCTGACTTGCAAATCAAGCCCCGCTGTACGAGCAGCGACGCTACGCCCGAGCTCCCAAGCCGCATCGACGAATACGCCGGCTTCACGGGCTTCGCCGACCACCTGTTGAGACAGTTCTCGGTCAACGCGTTTGCGCGACAGCTCAAGCAGTGTACCGCGCTCCCCCAGCATGCGCCCGGCGCAATACCTGACCACTGATCTGGCGTATTCCTCGTCGTTGACAAGACCGACTTCACGCAATCTCGCTACGACAGCGTCGGCGACGGTTTCGTCATACCCCTTGAGGACAAGACGCTCCAGCAACGCCGCGCTCGAACGATCCGCACAGTCCAGCAGACGCAATGCCGCTTCCCGGCAAGCATCCTCATCACATGGGTCGCTCGGCCCTTCCTTAGATGCGGCAACGCCTTTGGCCCCGGCGCCCCGGGCCCACGACCTTCCGGACCGCTTGGCTTTTCCGCGCGCCCAACTCCGCGCATGTGACCTAGCATCGTGTTGATTATGGTCTTCCGGATGCCCGTCGTCGTTTGCATCTTCGAGGGCATCCGGCCGCGGCGCGCCCATCGCCACGTCTGATACGGCATCATGCGCGACGATGGGAGTACCGTGTTGCGCGATAAACGCTTCGGCGTCGATCATCGGACGTCAGGCTTTTTTCGATGCCGCCGCAGAATCGGCAGCAGCCGCTTTGCCAGCCTCGCCACTTGTCGGCGCGGCGGCCGCTGCCGCCTCATCGCCCTCAGCAAATTGGTCAGTCGGCTCAATCAGACCGAACGCCTCCTTGACCTTGGTCTCAATCTCGTCGGACAGCTCGGGATTGTCTTTGAGATATTTACGCACGTTCTCGCGGCCTTGACCCAACTGGTCGCCGTTGTAGGTGAACCAGGAGCCCGACTTCTTGATAACATTGCTCTGCAACGCCATATCGATAATCGAGCCTTCCTTGGAAATGCCTTCGCCGTAGAGCACGTCGAACTCGGCGGACTTGAATGGCGGCGCCATCTTGTTCTTGACGACCTTGACCCTGGTACGGCTGCCGACGGCTTCGTCCCCGTTCTTCAGGGTTTGAATACGACGAATGTCAAGACGCACCGACGAATAGAACTTCAATGCCTTGCCGCCGGTGGTAGTTTCCGGATTGCCGAAGAACACACCGATTTTCTCGCGCAACTGATTGATGAAAATCGCCGTGGTGTTGGCTTGTGCAAGGGCGCCGGTCATCTTGCGCAATGCCTGGCTCATCAAACGCGCCTGAAGACCGACATGACTGTCGCCCATATCGCCTTCGATTTCAGCCTTCGGGACCAGCGCGGCCACAGAATCGATGACGATCACGTCAAGCGCGCCGGACCTGATGAGCATATCCGCGATTTCCAATGCCTGCTCGCCGTTGTCTGGCTGGGAGACGATCAGTGAATCAGTGTCCACCCCCAAATGGCGTGCATACACCGGATCCAATGCGTGTTCGGCGTCGATGAACGCGGCGACACCACCCGCCTTCTGCGCGTTGGCGACAACATGCAGCGCAAGCGTGGTCTTGCCGGAAGATTCCGGTCCGAAAATCTCCACGATACGGCCGCGCGGCAACCCGCCGATGCCGAGGGCCATGTCAAGCGCAAGTGAACCAGTGGGGATTACTTCAACATTCTGCTCCGGACGATCACCCAGACGCATGGCCGAGCCTTTTCCGAAGCTCTTCTCCACCTGCGCAAGCGCAGTGTCCAATGCGGCTTTACGCCGGGGATCGATCTCGTGAGCCCCGGATTCCTGGGCGGCCCCGCCAGCTTTGGCGCCCGCCGCTTTGGCCGATTTTGTCTGCTGTGCCATGTGTTCTCCTTATCTTCACGATTTCAGCGACGATTTCCACGCTACGTGAACCACGCCGATGGTTCCACCCTGCACCGGCAATGTGGTCAAAGGTTGCATTGCCTTCTGCGCCAAGGCCTCCGGGCATCCCGTCACGGAATCGTGTCGTGCTGTTACCACTATACCGCATCATACGAACAAATGTTCGAATACCACCCACCGGGCAGCGCGAGCCGAATGCCCGTCACCTGCCTTGTCACCGACCGGCAGGCAACGGCGGCGCGTTGTGGTCCTTCCCCCAACGCCTGGAATCGGGGATATCCATCTGGTCGCACAGCACATTCCACACGACGCGGGGCTCCTCCCCCGCGGCAAGTGCTTCGACCACCGTCATATCACCCAGTTTGGGCAGCCGTTGATCCTTGGACAGGCTCCGACCATACACACGGCCGAACACCTCCTCCAACAGTTGCCAGAATTCACGTTCACGCACGCAGCAAGTCTCGCACAACCGGGCTACAAGCCCACCAACGACTGCCCGCTTTGTACTTGCCTCCTCCAATTGCTCACCTGCCACCACGCATCCGCCTGCGCCGGGGAACATCCGCGCGCCGAAGCCGCACACACAAAACGGGCGCTTCCCGCCGTA
>JDUB01000039.1 GCA_000771265.1 Bifidobacterium thermophilum DSM 20210 | reverse complement strand
TATAGGAACTAAACGTGGTGTTTTAGACTTCCATTTTTGGTTAGTGGACGTGTCCTTTGCGGATGTAGAATCCAGGTTCGTTCGTCGGATCGTCGTGGTTGTTCGCCTGGATTCCATCACCGTATCCGTCGTCGTTCCCGTCCGTCGGCTCCCGGTCCTGTGTGCCGGCGGCCTGTTCCAGTCCCGCGATCAGGGCATATGGGTCCGGCGCGTGGCTGCGCATGTAGCACCTCCATTCGCATGCGCGCCTCATGTGTTCCTCGGGCAGGCCGTGGTGTTCGAGGAGGGTGCGTTTGACCAGCGAGTTGATCCCGCCCTCCAGCAGGTTGCTGGTACGCGGCACGGGACCGCCCGCCAGCAGCCCGGGGTCCAGGAACGCGAAGAGCTTGCCCTCCCTGAACAATCGCTCGAGCCGGCGGTAGCAGCGGCGCAGTTCCCCGTGCGTCCACCACCATTCCTGCCTGGAGGCCTTGGGATTGGCGGGATCGTCCTTCGCCCAGGTGCGTTCGGCGATGAAATCCCTCCACCGCCCGTGCCACGCGTTCAGCGCACCCGCCCATTGCGCGGCCTGCCCGGCCGTCCGGACGGAGGTCAGGGCATCGGACAGTTCCTTGAGCTCCCTGCCCGCCTGGAGCCTGGGCCTGGACGTCAGGTCGGCGCGGGTGTTGCGCTGCACGTGCACCAGGCAGCGTTGGATCCTCGTGCGCGGCCAGGCCTGGGCGCAGGCCCTCTCGATGCCGCGGAGCCCGTCCGAGACGAGGACGTCGGGCGCCGGTATCCGCGAGAACAGCGCGGCGTACGCGGCGGTGGACTCGTGCCCGCACCATTGGAATGCCACGGGTTCGCCGGTCAGCCCGTCGATGGCTATGAGCAGACACCAGCCATGGGCCATGTACGTGCCGTCGGCCATGATGACGTGGCGGACGACGCCGTCCGGCGGTATGGCCGGGCGGAGGCGCCAGCACCAGCCGACGCGCTTGCGGAACGCCCGCCCGTCCGCCCCGTCCATGTCCCACTGGCGTTTGCCGGACAGCAGCCAGTCGAGGAATTCCCCCAGCTGCGCGCGCCTGCGCCCGTCACGTCTCGGCGCCGTCGTGGAAAGCGCGCATCCCGGGCATTTCCATCGCTGCGCCCCCGCCTTGGTCCTGCCGTTCTTCCTCATCGGCCCGCCGCATACCGGGCACAGGCGCGCCCTTTTCGATTTCGTCCGCATGGCACCATGCAACCGCAGGGACCGGCACTCGGACGGCCTTTTTAACGACACGTCACGTTAAACGCACGCCGACACGCCTACAGCCACTTGGCCTGACCGGCATCATAAACACCACGTTTAGTTCCTATA
>JDUB01000038.1 GCA_000771265.1 Bifidobacterium thermophilum DSM 20210 | reverse complement strand
GGTAGTGCCCGAAAGGTTGCGCACTTTGGATCATGGCCGTCCGTGGCGCGATGATCAGTTCGCTTCCATGAGGTTGTCATCGAGCCGGGACATGTCGAGATAGCGGCGCGTGCTCCATTCGTTCGCGGTCACGTATCTGATGCGCGCGCAGACGAGCATGAGCGCGCTGTCGCCGTCGGGGAAGCCGCCCACGACGCGCGTGCGGCGCCGGATCCCCCTGTTGAGCCGTTCGATCATGTTGTTGGTGCGTATCCTCCTGCGGTGCCCGTCCGGGAACTCGTCCAGCAGGTACGCGGTCGTCTCCCCGACCCCCTCCCGCAGGCAGTTCGCCGCGGCCCTCAGCCTCCTGGACTCCATCTCCGCGGCGACCTGTTCGGCCTTGGCGAGGGCCGTCTCCCGGCTTCCCATGGCGAACACCGCCTTCAGGGCCGCGGACGCCCATTCCCTGTGGGTCGGCGGCGTCTTGGAGAGCACGTTGCGCATGAAATGCACCATGCACCGCCGGTATTTGGCGTCCGACAGCATCGAGTCCACCGTGGAGACCAGTCCCGCGCACCGGTCGCCGACCACCAGGCGCACGCCCCTCAGACCCCGTTCGATCATGCCTCTGACGAACTGCTCCCAGCTGTCCCTGTCCCCCCTCATGCCCTCCGTGACGCCGATGACCTCCCTGTGGCCCTCCTTGTCGACGCCGATGGCGACCAGCACGCCGACGTTCTCCACATGCCCGCCCCATGAGCTTGTGCCACACGCCGTCCATGAACACGTACGGGTACTCGCCCCTCAACGGCCTCGTGCGCCATAAGTCGATGTCCCCGTACACCTTCTTGAGCTTGCCGCTCAGGGTCCGCGAGGGCATGCGATCGCCCCACAGCAGTTGGCCGGTGTCGTCCACGCGACGGGTGCCCACGCCCGCCAGGTACATGCCGATCAGCGCCTCCTCGACGCTCTGCCCGCGCCCCCGGTAGCGTTCGATGACCGCCGACTCGAAGATCGCGCCCTTGAGCTTGGGCGCCTTCAATTCGAGCCGGCCGGCCTCGGCGGTCAACGTGCGGTCGTAATGGCCGGCCCGGTACGCCTTCCTTCCGCCGTTTCGCTCGTATCTGGCGGCGCCGGTGATCTCATCGGCCTCCGCGTCGAGCATGGCGCTGAGGATCTCGGTCATCTTCTCGGTGACCAGCCGGCCGAGCCTGGTCTCGAACATGTGCCGGTCGATCTGTATGATGTTGCTGTCGGGCATGGCTGTCGTATCCGGCTTTCCAATCACGGTTTTTAATGTCTGGCGACTGAAAAACGTACACAGGACGCGGGCCATGCCCGCTTCAGCATCTCAACGAAGAACCAAACCCAAAGTGCGCAAGAATTCGGACGTTATC
>JDUB01000037.1 GCA_000771265.1 Bifidobacterium thermophilum DSM 20210 | reverse complement strand
GGCTTCACGCTGGTGGAGCTGCTGGTCGTCGTGATTATCATCGGCATCCTGGCCGCGGTGGCTGTGCCGATTTACCTGAATCAGCGTAAGTCCGCGTGGAAGTCCTCCGTCGAGTCCGATGTGAAGAACGCGTCGCTCGCACTGGAAACCTATTCCACCCAGAACAATGGCTCTTTCAAAGGCATTTCTCTCCCTACGGGTGGAAAATTCACTGCCGGCAAGAATCAGCCGAAGCAGTTGGGCGATCAAGACATCACGGTTTCTGCTGACAATACCATTACAGTGGCCATCGGCACGGACAACAACTCCTACACCATCAAGGGCACGAACTCTAACGTGACCGGTGATGGCAGTGTCTGCACGTATAGTTCTACCGACGGCACCATGTCTTGGGGCAACAACTGAGTTTAAAGTAGATTACAGGCGGCACTATCGCAAGCCCTTATTCCAAGGTTTGGCCCTGCACGTTTTATGCGTGCGGGGCCAAACGCCGTTCTATGGAACATCTATCGTGGCATGGGACACCTCTATTAGACCCAACTGAGGGGTGCTGGAGCTGTGCCAAATCGTCGCAGGCGGGGGAGAGAAGGGCTGCATCTTGACACCGTATTTGTTGGGTTGTGAATGATGATGCGAATTTGCGACGATACTGCCTGTGGGGCAGCGTCGATGTCTGCTATTTGTGGAGATTTCTCTTCCGTCAAACGTTTGACGTGAGGAAACGGCAATCGTTTGCATTGTCAGGGTGTATGATGGAGGTACTTTGCAGGTTCGTTCACGAACAGGCAGAGGGTGAAGAACCTTATTGTAAGGAGAGAATCATGAAGAGTGTTCAGACCGCGCTGAACCGTCGTAAGAAGGGTGAGAAGGGCTTCACTTTGGTGGAGCTTCTGGTCGTCGTGATCATCATCGGTATCCTGGCCGCGGTGGCTGTGCCGATTTATCTGAATCAGCGCAAGTCCGCGTGGAAGTCCTCCGTCGAGTCCGATGTGAAGAACGCGTCGCTTGCGATCGAGACCGCCACCACTGAGAGCAACGGTAAGGTTCCGGCAGTCGGCGGTAAGTATACAGAGGGTAAGAAGGATCTGAAGGATTCCGCTAACAAGGTTTATGGTCAAATCACGATTACCAAGGACAATACGCTTGATATTACAGTGACTGGTAACACGTACACCATCAAAGGCACGAACTCCAACGTGACTGGTGATGGTAGCGTCTGCACGTATAGCTCTGACAACGGCACCATCTCTTGGGGTAATCCGGCGGCGACGACGCCGGCAAAGCCGTGATGACTGCGAACGGCAATTAGGGTTTATCGCGTTGTTCTTCATGAGTGATATTCTCCGATTGTCATAAGCCCTTATTCCAAGGTTTGGCCCTGCACGTTTTATGCGTGCGGGGCCAAACATCGTTCTATGGAACATCTATCGTGGCAATGCGCACCTCTATTAGACCCAACTGAGGGGTGCTGGAGCTGTGCCAAAT
>JDUB01000036.1 GCA_000771265.1 Bifidobacterium thermophilum DSM 20210 | reverse complement strand
GGGCGGCCACGCGGTCCGCTCGCGTCCACTCTCCAGTTCTCAAACCACCACGCCACACCACACACCCCCACCCGGCAACAACCGGACAGGAACCCATGGCGGGCACCCGAACGCCAACCCCCCGACAAGGAGGGCCGTGGCGGCCAGGGAACCCAACAGCATGCCCATACCCGCCCCCACAACAGGGACGCAACGATCCTTCCACGCCAGCACGCCCGACACCCCAGGGAGAAAACCCCGGGAACCATGCCAGGCAAACAATAAGATTCTCCGTAGAAAGGAGGTGATCCAGCCGCACCTTCCGGTACGGCTACCTTGTTACGACTTAGTCCCAATCACGAGCCTCACCTTAGACGGCTCCCCCCAGCAGAACTGGTCAGGCCACCGGCTTCGGGTGCTGCCCACTTTCATGACTTGACGGGCGGTGTGTACAAGGCCCGGGAACGCATTCACCGCGGCGTTGCTGATCCGCGATTACTAGCGACTCCGCCTTCACGGAGCCGGGTTGCAGGCTCCGATCCGAACTGAGACCGGTTTTCAGGGATCCGCTCCATGTCACCATGTCGCATCCCGTTGTACCGGCCATTGTAGCATGCGTGAAGCCCTGGACGTAAGGGGCATGATGATCTGACGTCATCCCCACCTTCCTCCGGGTTAACCCCGGCGGTCCCCCGTGAGTTCCCGCCATGACGCGCTGGCAACACGGGGCGAGGGTTGCGCTCGTTGCGGGACTTGACCCAACATCTCACGACACGAGCTGACGACGACCATGCACCACCTGTGAACCCGCCCCGAAGGGAAACGACGTCTCCGCCGTCGTCGGGAACATGTCAAGCCCAGGTAAGGTTCTTCGCGTTGCATCGAATTAATCCGCATGCTCCGCCGCTTGTGCGGGCCCCCGTCAATTTCTTTGAGTTTTAGCCTTGCGGCCGTACTCCCCAGGCGGGATGCTTAACGCGTTGGCTCCGACACGGGACCCGTGGAAGGGCCCCACATCCAGCATCCACCGTTTACGGCGTGGACTACCAGGGTATCTAATCCTGTTCGCTCCCCACGCTTTCGCTCCTCAGCGTCAGTAACGGCCCAGAGACCTGCCTTCGCCATTGGTGTTCTTCCCGATATCTACACATTCCACCGTTACACCGGGAATTCCAGTCTCCCCTACCGCACTCCAGCCCGCCCGTACCCGGCGCAGATCCACCGTTAGGCGATGGACTTTCACACCGGACGCGACGAACCGCCTACGAGCCCTTTACGCCCAATAAATCCGGATAACGCTCGCACCCTACGTATTACCGCGGCTGCTGGCACGTAGTTAGCCGGTGCTTATTCGAAAGGTACACTCACCCCGAAGGGCTTGCTCCCAAACAAAAGCGGTTTACAACCCGAAGGCCTCCATCCCGCACGCGGCGTCGCTGCATCAGGCTTGCGCCCATTGTGCAATATTCCCCACTGCTGCCTCCCGTAGGAGTCTGGGCCGTATCTCAGTCCCAATGTGGCCGGTCGCCCTCTCAGGCCGGCTACCCGTCGAAGCCTTGGTGGGCCCTCACCCCGCCAACAAGCTGATAGGACGCGACCCCATCCCACGCCGCCAGAGCTTTCCCGGACCCCCATGCAGGAGCCCGGCACATCCGGCATTACCACCCGTTTCCAGGAGCTATTCCGGAGCATGGGGCAGGTTGGTCACGCATTACTCACCCGTTCGCCACTCTCACCCGCAAGCAAAGCCTGCAGGATCCCGTTCGACTTGCATGTGTTAAGCACGCCGCCAGCGTTCATCCTGAGCCAGAATCGAACCCTCCACAAAAAAACAATGCGGAAAGCCAATAACAGACTCTCACAAAATAATTGACGGTCGCCTAATAAGGAAAGGCGACTCGCACGAAAACCCCGACCCCCATCAACCGCCCTCGCGGACTCCCACGCAGGACAATCAAACACCCCGCACGGAAGCGGGGACCGGACTGGCAATCATTGACTATAAAGAAGTAGTACAGACACGCTCTTGAGTTCTCAAACCACCACCACACACCCGACAAAACCAA
>JDUB01000035.1 GCA_000771265.1 Bifidobacterium thermophilum DSM 20210 | reverse complement strand
TGCGCAACCTTTCGGGCACTACCCCCTATCAACCCTAATAACCGGAAGCTTCGCAACGCTTCCAATCGTATTCATCGCCACATCGTAAAGCTCTTCGTCGGTTTTCTTGGCCATGTTCTCTCCACTCTGATAAGACACATTGTGCTTAATACCCATGGTATCTGCTCCTTTATTTGTTCGATGGATAGCATGCGGGCAATCCGCATTCACCATGGGCCATGTTTTCTCCGCGAGCGCGACGGGGGTTCCAACAGATAGGATCTGCTTCCAGGTTAGTAATTCGCCAGAATGCGTCCGCGCGCCTTTACGCACTCTCAGCACTCTCATGCATCTACATCTCAATTACATACTTTGTCACTCATGCAGCATGTTCAATCGCCAAAGAATGTACAGTCCTTTATATCAGCGCCCACCCAAGGCTACGTTTACGTCCTGAAATGCGGTGGGCCTCTTCTTCTCTGTAACAACGGTAGAGCATTCCTTGAGACACGCTCGAATCGACCAAGCGAACCAACTATGCTATCGTAACTAATAACAGTAGCCTCCAAGCCTCTTAACAATGCTCAAATCTGGAGGCTCTTTTTTTATCAAGCCACGCAAGGATAAGTCATGACGAAGCAGCCAAAAACAATACAGGAAATGATGACGCTTCTAGTCGAAGAACGAGGCTTGGATATCACCGGATTCTCCGATTTCAGCACCGTCCTCCTTGATTGCAACTATTACAGATTGTCCGGCTACTTCCGAGCTTTTCAGATTGATCCTTCTCATGGCAATAATCGCTTTCGAAACGGAACACACATTAGAGATTTCATGATCCCCTATTTGATAGATGAACAGCTACGTCTACTCATCCTTCGTGGAACATCATCCTTAGAACAAACGCTTCGGGCCCATTTTGCTTACTACCTTGCCCAAAATGGAGGTGCCTACTCCTACACTGATCTCAGTTCATATAAAACAATCAAATATCCTGACGGCACCGAAGCCAGAGAAGTTCTAATTGAGAACATTCACAAATGGCTTGAACGTTCCAGCGAAGTATGCATTCGCCATTATCGGAAGAACAACGAGCCTATCCCCATATGGTCGGCAGTCGAGGCGATGCCCTTTGACACTCTCTCGAAAATGATCTCGCTGCATACCAACACAACAGCAATTGACGAACTCAATCAGTCGCTTTCTCTAGGGAAAAATCGTCAGCGTGCTGCGCAAATCATCCACAGCATGGTGTATCTACGTAACATTTGCTCGCACCATTGCCGTCTTTGGAACAGGGAGATTGTTCTCTCTCCCCCAATCCTTGATGCCACAGCCGAGCGCTATGGCTCATATGCTTATGAAGACCGCTCCGTCTGGAAATCCCTTATTGTTCTCATGGATTTAATCGATGGAATAAAAAAGAATTCCACATATTCATCCATGCTTATAAAACAAGCTGAGTCGAATGATAACTATTTCTGGGGATTATGTCATCCTAAACGGTGGCATTAGATTCAGCAACCTGACCAATTTTATCAGCTCTCTAAATCTCATTGTCAGAAGAAAAGCCCAACATTGAAAGGAATAATCAATGTCATACGTTTTCTTAAGCGGAACGTGTGAAGCACACGGACTATCGCAACAATGTGCAGGGCGTCTTTTCCGTCATGCTCATAG
>JDUB01000034.1 GCA_000771265.1 Bifidobacterium thermophilum DSM 20210 | reverse complement strand
GTGTGAAGCACACGGACTATCGCAACAATGTGCAGGGCGTCTTTTCCGTCATGCTCATAGCACACCTCAGATAATGCGGAACATTGGCTTGGAGGTTATGGAATTGACGAATATCACACGCTGCATTACGAAACTCCTCTGATTAGCCTCCATCAGTATGCATGCCCCGCAATGCTTCATCCCCTCACAGCCCCACGTGCGCCGCATGATCGCGGGCCGTGCTCTCCTCATCCAAGCTGACTGGCGGAAAGCCACTCGAATCATCAAGAAAGTCGCAGATCAGCCGCCACTGGCGACGGCTGATGCCGATGCGCTCGTCAGGCCTCACCATGAGCACCGGCGCCGCGGGCTTCAGCGATTCGATCTGCGTTTTCGAGGTGAAATAACACTCCTCGTCATCAATCCAGACAATCGGCAACGGCTCCTGCTGTCGCCGTTCGAACCGGACACGTGACATAATCTCCGCGAGCTTGCCGGTCCATCTCCACTCGTTAGTGACCGGATCGTACCAGACAACAGTCCGTTCAATTCTGGTAGTGCCCGAAAGGTTGCGCA
>JDUB01000033.1 GCA_000771265.1 Bifidobacterium thermophilum DSM 20210 | reverse complement strand
CCCTTGTGGGGGTGGCTGGTTGTGGTCTGCTTGTACTGATGTATTTCGACCGGGTCCCCGTTTTGGGGGTCTGGTTGTTTGTTTGATCGTTTTGTGATCGCAGAGTGTTGATGATCTGTCGTCCGGTGTTCGTTTGGTCTTGCGGGTTCCCCGTGTGTGGGGTTGCCTGCAAGGGCGTATGGTGGATGCCTTGGCAGACGGGACCGATGAAAGACGTGGCGGGCAGCGATATGCCTCGGGGAGCCGCCGAGCTGGCTTTGATCCGAGGGTTTCTGAATGGGGTGACCCGGCAGCCGTCATGGGCTGTCACCGCACCATGTGGTGCGGGGGGTACGCAGGGAAGTGAAACATCTCAGTACCTGCAGGAAAGGATATTCCGTGAGTAGTGGCGAGCGAAAGCGGACCAGGCCAAACCTTGCGCGTGTGATACCCGTCGGGGGTTGCGCGTGGGGTGTTGCGGGCCTGTGTGTCCGGTCTCCGACGGGGCCGGGCCGAGTGATAAAACGACGTGTGAGGCGAGCAGGATTGAATGCCTGGCCGTAGAGGGTGATGGCCCCGTAGCCGTATGCGTGTCGTCTCGGTATCACAGTTTGCCCAAGTAGCACGGGCCTCGTGGAATCCCGTGTGAATCAGCCCCGACCGTGGGGTGAGCCTAAGTATTCCCGTCTGACCGATAGTGTACCAGTACCGTGAGGGAAAGGTGAAAAGCACCCCGGGAGGGGAGTGAAAGAGTTCCTGAAACCGTGCGCCTACGATCCGTCGGAGCCTTCTTTGTGGGGTGACGGCGTGCCTATCGAAAAATGAGTCTGCGAGTCAGTGGCATGTGGCGTGCATAAGCCGTGTGGCGTATGCGTAGCGAAGGCGAGTCCGAATAGGGCGTTTGTCGCGTGTCCTGGACCCGAAGCGGGATGATCTAGCCCTGGGCAGGTTGAAGCGTGGGTAAGACCGCGTGGAGGACCGCACCCACCTGGGTTGAAAACCGGGGGGATGACCTGGGGCTAGGGGTGAAAGGCCAATCAAATTCCGTGATAGCTGGTTCTCTCCGAAATGCATTTAGGTGCAGCGTCGCGTGTCGCCTCCGGGGGGTAGAGCTACCGGATGCTTGAGGGCCCGTTTCGGGTACCGACAGCAGCCGAACTCCGAATACCCGTGAGGTGTGGCGCGGCAGTGAGTCGGCGGGGGATAAGCTCCGTCGTCGAGAGGGAGACAGCCCAGAGCGTCGTCCAAGGTCCCGAAGCGTGTGCTAAGTGGGAAAGGATGTGGGGCCGCATAGACAGCCAGGAGGTTGGCTCAGAAGCAGCCATCCTTGAAAGAGTGCGTAACAGCTCACTGGTCTAGTGGTCCCGCGCCGACAATGTAGCGGGGCTCAAGCACACCACCGAAGACGCGCCAGCAGGTTTCCTGCTGGGTAGGAGAGCGTCCCCCATGGGGCGAAGCGGCCGCGTGAGCGTGTCGTGGACCGTGGGGGAGTGAGAATGCAGACATGAGTAGCGAGAGACGGGTGAGGATCCCGTCCGCTGGATGACCAAGGGTTCCGGGGCCACGTTCGTCGTCCCCGGGTCAGTCGGGTCCTAAGGCGAGGCCGACAGGCGTAGTCGAATGGATGAACGGGTTGATATTCCCGTACCGGCTGGGGACCGTCAAAGCCGAAGCGCGTGCGCTAACCTCCGCTTCCCGTGGAAGCGCCTTTCGGGGCGTGGACGCGGGTGGTGTTGGGATCCCGCGTGTGGTAGGCCGACGCAGGAGTGACGCAGTCAGGTAGCCGGCCGCGGAGGTGGTTTTCCGTGGTCAAGCGTGCAGGCCGTCCCGCAGGCAAATCCGCGGGGCATATGGCCGAG
>JDUB01000032.1 GCA_000771265.1 Bifidobacterium thermophilum DSM 20210 | reverse complement strand
TTTTTGGGGCGAATCCGGTGATCCCTTCTGCCGAGAAAAGCTTCGGCGCCAGGGCCCTATGCCGCCCGTACCCGAAACCGACACTGGTGGTCTGGTAGAGTATACCAAGGCGATCGAGCGAATCCTGGTCAAGGAACTCGGCAAACCACTCCCGTGCCTTCGGTATAAGGGAGACCCCTTGGGGTGATGTCCTTCGCGGGCGGAGCCTTGGGGGGTGGCACAGGCCAGGGGGTAGCGACTGTTTACCAAAAACACAGGTGCATGCGAAGGCGCAAGCCGCTGTATATGCACTGACGCCTGCCCGGTGCCGGAAGGTTAAGAGGATCCGTCAGCCCTTTCGGGTGAAGCGGTGAATTCAAGCCCCGGTAAACGGCGGTGGTAACTATAACCATCCTAAGGTAGCGAAATTCCTTGTCGGGCAAGTTCCGACCTGCACGAATGGCGTAACGACTTCCCCGCTGTCTCGACCAGGAGCTCGGCGAAATTGCAGTACGAGTAAAGATGCTCGTTAAGCGCAGAAGGACGAAAAGACCCCGGGACCTTTACTATACCTTGGTATTGTCGTCAGGTCTGGATTGTGTAGCATAGGCGGGAGGCTGTGAGCCGCGGGCGCCAGCCCGCGGGGAGCCGGAAGGTGAAATACCGCTCTGTCCACACCTGGCGTCTAACCTCGAAGAGTCATCCTCTTCAGGGACAGTGCCTGGCGGGTAGTTCAACTGGGGCGGTTGCCTCCCAAAGAGTAACGGAGGCGCTCAAAGGTCCCCTCAGCCCGGTTGGCAACCGGGTGTCGAGTGCAATCGCACAAGGGGGCTTGACTGCGAGACCGGCGGGTCGAGCAGGGACGAAAGTCGGAGATAGTGATCCGGTGCCGGCGCACGGGCGCGGCATCGCTCAACGGATAAAAGGTACCCCGGGGATAACAGGCTGATCATTCCCAAGAGTCCATATCGACGGGATGGTTTGGCACCTCGATGTCGGCTCGTCGCATCCTGGGGCTGGAGCAGGTCCCAAGGGTTCGGCTGTTCGCCGATCAAAGCGGCACGCGAGCTGGGTTCAGAACGTCGTGAGACAGTTTGGTCTCTATCCTCTGCGCTCGTTGGAATCCTGAGGAGGCCTGCCCATAGTACGAGAGGACCTGGGTGGACGAACCTCTGGTATGCCGGTCGTCACGCCAGTGGCGCGGCCGGTTGGCTACGTTCGGGAGGGATAACCGCTGAAAGCATCTAAGCGGGAAGCCTGCTCCGAGATCAGGATTCCGTGACCCCCCTGGGGGTCTGGAGACTCCATGGAGAACACGTGGTTGATAGGCCGGACGTGGAAGCCCCGCGAGGGGTGGAGCCGACCGGTACTAACAGTCGAACGGCAACAC
>JDUB01000031.1 GCA_000771265.1 Bifidobacterium thermophilum DSM 20210 | reverse complement strand
TGCTCCCTCTGGAACGCCCTCAGCGCCCCGGCGATGTCGTTGCCGATGGCGGTGTCCGGGAACACGACCTCCAGCATCTTGGAGTCATAGTCCTTTTCGGACAGACGTTTATCCCTATTTCCAATCTTTCTGTACCTGTGGCCTTCACTATCCACCTTATTCAGATACTTGTCCTCGAATCCCTCGAGATCCTTCACGTACTTGTTGAGTCTGGATCTCAGCCTGCCGGGCGTCTGGTAGCTGCGCGCGTCCAGGTCGAGGCTTTTCGTGCTCACCAGGACCCTGTTCTCCAGCCTGTCCGCGACCGGGAACGTGCGGCCCAGGCCGCGGCCCGTGGAATGCCCGTTCAGGTGTTCGTCGATGATGTCGCCGCGTTTCAGCCACCGCTCGTTCCAGACGTTCTTGCCGGTGTCGATTGTGGCCGCGATGGGCAGGTCCCTACCGGATGTGACCAGATGCTTGGCGAGACCGGCCTTGTTGACGGCCTTGACGAGATGCTGCTTCTCTTTTTTGGTGAGTCTTGCGTGGCCGGTCTGGGAGAAGCTGGCGGCGGCCTTGACGAATCCGTCGCTGCCGCCGAGCTTGGCGACCACGCTCGGGCAGCTCTCCTCCAGTATGGCCAGCAGTCTTGCGGCCTTCGCCGGGTCGTCTATGTTGCGCAGGATGAATCTGCCGGCCTTCGCCGCGCCCTTGGCCGCGTCGCCGGCGGCGGGGACGATGCCCGCGGCGCTGATCGCGGCGAATGCGTAATCGCCGTGCTTCACGTTCGCTATGGCGTCGCGAACATCGGATGTGGGGATGACGCCCCCGATGATCTGGCCGGCCAGGGTGACGGGGTCGTCGTCATCGGTGATGAAGTCCCCCGCAAGCGCTCCGACCACGAAGCAGGCGAACTGCTCGTACCATGCCTTGTCGTACACGTACGGGCTGGTGTCGTCGGCGAGCTCCCTGTCGTCGCGCCGCCCGTCGCCGTCTGGGTCGGGCGAGGTCGGGTCGAAGTTGCGGCGCACTTCGTCGCCGTCGGTCAACCCGTCGCCGTCCGTGTCGGGATTCATCGGGTCGGTCGTCGGGTCCGGTTCGTCCGCGTCGGCGATGCCGTCACCGTCCGAATCGACCAGTGTGGGGTTCGTGATGAGCCGTCCGGTGACAATCACCTTGGTGCGGTCGGCGTTGTACCGGTAGTCGAGGCGGTCGATCTCCTCGCCGTCGGGGATGCCGTCGCCGTCCGTGTCGGGATTGTTCTTGTCGAGTTTGACCGAGACGCCGTTGAACAGCACGAGATGGTCCTCGTACCAGTCGGGGATGCCGTCGCCGTCGCTGTCGGTCTCGATGTCGATGAGCTTGCCGATGTTCTCGTAGATGCCGGCCAGCGCATCGGCGTCCTGGGCGAGATAGGATTCGCCGCCGGTCTGGCTGGCCAGCGGTTTCATCCATCGCTCGAAATATGATCCGGGGCCGCCTCCGCCCAGTCCGACCGCGTTGATCTTGACCTTGCGCTTGTTGGCTTCGGCGACCACGCTGTCATGCAGCCGCGTATCGGCAGTCTCCCCGTCGGAAAGCACGATGATGTTGCGTAGCGTCGCATCATCGTCGCCCTGGAACATGTTCAGGGCCTGCCGTACGGCCAGGTACATGCTGGTGCCGCCCGAATCGTGGAAGTTCGCATCCGCCAAGGCGTTCTTCGCGGTCTGCGCATCCGTAAGCCCGCCGGTCAGGTCCGTGGCTCCGTCCGCGAAGCGCACGACGCCGGTGCGGGTGTTCCCCGGGAAGCGCCCTACAAGGTCGCGGGCCACGGAAAGGCGCTTCTTCCCGCGGTCGTTGCTCCACATGCTGCCCGAATCGTCTATGACGAACACCGTCTGCACCGCGTTGAACTGTTCGTCGCCCCACACGTCCTCCCATGAGAACGAGTCGTGGAACGTGGTCCGGTTCACCAGCACGTATTTCGAGAAATGCGAGACCGTCGCCGTGGCCTCGTTTCCGGTCACGGTGGTATCGAGTTCCTCGAGCCGCTGTTCCTTTTCGTCGAACCAGCAGATGGCCGGGTCGAACGACGAATCCGACAACAGCGATTCGTCGAAGCGGAAGCGCAGCGTCGCGGACCCCACCTGCCCGTCAACGGTGAACTCGTACGCATCCCCTATGAGCCCCGGCATATCGTCCGGGAAATACGACGGGTTGTCGTATCTGCGCACGTCGAGGGTGGCGGCCTGGCTCGCGGGGAGATTCACCGACACGGACACGTCCACGTCGCCTTGCCCAACATCCTCGGCGGGTGCCGTCACATCGAACGTCTCCTGAGGTACGAGCGGGTCCGTGCCCCATTGGATCTCACGCCGGTCGTCCACGCCATCGCCGTCCGTGTCCGATTTGAGGGGATCGGTATGAGTGCGCGTCGTTTCCTCGCCGTCGGTCAGCCCGTCGCCATCCGTATCGGCCGCCATCGGGTCCGTGCCGATCTCCCGCTCGTTCAGGTTCGTCAGCCCGTCGCCATCCGGATCCTCATCGCCATCCGCCACGCCGTCGCCATCGCTATCGGCGCGGGAGGGGTCCGTGCCTGTTCTGATGGTTTCGAACGCATCGGGCAGTCCGTCACCGTCGGTGTCGCTATCGCCGCCGAGCATCATGCCCAGTACATCGGGCACGCCGTCATCGTCGCCGTCGATGGCCGGATCGCCGCAGGACCAGTCGCCGCCGTCCCAACGGCATACCCCGGACGCCTCGTAGCCGGGCGCGCTCTTTGCGGGAACCTGATGCCCGCCGTCGTTGAACAGCACACGCGCCTTGGCGTATTTCGTTATCGTGTAGGAATACCAGCCGTCCGCCATGTGCTTCATGGCGTTGCCCGGCCAGGCGGGCCCGGTGTCGGCATCGGACGTGTAATAGTAGATTCGGGGGCTGCCCCATCCCGATGGCTTATGGAACATGACGAGCACGCCGTCGGGTCTCGTGTCGGTCCATACGCCGTTGCGGCACCATGCCTCGGCCGTTACCAGATGACCTTCCTGACCGCTTGCCGGGGTCTGCCTCGAGCCGCCATCGTTGAACAGCACGCGGGCGGGCTGCGTTCCGAAGATGGTCGCGGTATACCATCCGTCACCGTCTGCATGCATGGCCTCGCCCGGCCACGTCGGCCCTCTGGCCGCTTCGGAATAGTAGTACAGGCGGACCTTGCCCCAGTTCGCGTAGTCGTAGAAGTGCACCTTCATGCCTTCCGGCATGGAGTCGTGCCGCGTGCTCCCCACGAACCAGGCTTCGCCATTGACCTCGTACCCCGGTTGGTTCGCTCCGGGGTGCTGCGATTTTCCGTTGTCGCTGAACAGCACGCGCAATCCATGCGGCGCGTCCACGGTGACGCTGTACCAGCCGTCGCCGTCGTCCGTCATCCGTTCGCCCGGCCAGGACGCGGAGCGCACGCCGTCGCCGTACATGTACGCGAACGGCTTCGCCCAGCCGGCACTGTCGTAATAATGAATCGTCACTTCGCCTGATCCGCCGCTTCCATCGGTGGCTGCGGACGCCACCGAGGCGGGCATCACCATGAACATCGAAAGCAGCGCGCACAGCACGCATGACAGACGGGAACCTCTCATAGGCCCTCTTCCCTTGACCTCATCGCATGGGCGCGTGCGCCGCCGCGGACGCCCCACGCATCCCTCACTTCCCTGCGGGCCCGCACGGCCGCGGCCCGCAACCGATTACAACAGACAAACACCCCGGAACGCAAACGACGGCAGAACACAAAACGCCAACGGAACCATTGGAACCACAGCCGTCAAACCTTTGACCCACCAACCAGGAAACGTCCAGAATATGAGACAACACAACAACCAGCCACAGGGATTAGACAATCTGAACACAGATAGCAATCGTGCATCTAATGAGGCTTCCGTTCCCGTAGCCACCGCCGATACCGGGGAGCGGAAGACGGGGAAGGCGATACACGGCAATGCCTTCACCAAGATGCTTGAGGTCGTGTTCCCGGACACTGCGATCGGCAATGATATCGCCGAGGCACTGAGGGCGTTCCAGAGGGAGCATGCCGGCACGGGCATACGCATCGTGTACAAGATCGTGAAATAGGAGGGAATAACATGAGCCAGATAAGGATAGTCTCCATAAACAGGGAACGAAGCAGGTTCCTGGTCTGCCCGTTCGTGATGAGCTGGGGCATCAATCGGGTGACGGACCGGTTCTTCAGGAGTCTGAAGGGCCCCGGTGTGACGGCCGAGGATGTGGGCGGGGCACTGCTGGACGCGTTCGCGTTCATCGAGCGCACGGGCCAGCTCGAGCTGAGCCTCGAGGAAAGGAGGAATTCCTGGAGGTATGACACGAGGTACAGGACGCATCGGGCGTTCGTCCGGAACAACGATTTCGTCCGGGTCTCCACCAGTCCCGGCGGCAGGTATCTGGTGTGCGCCTATGCGCCAAGGTCGGGCGGCGACGATCCGGGAGACTCCATATGGCACGCCATCGTGCCCGCCGGCGCGTCCGCGGGGGAGCTCGGGCGGGGCAGTGATGGACGCGTACGGGGCGATCGACGAGTGGAAGAGGGCGCGCGGCGAGCGGGGAGTGAACAAGGCTCCGGATCGTGTACAGGATTACCAGAAGGAAAGGAAGCAGATGATATGGGTGTGATGACGGTATCGGTGAACCGGGAGGGGAATAGGCTCCTGCTTCTACCTTATGTGGAGTGTTGGGGCGTTGATCGATTAACGGATCGGTTCTTTGCGAGTCTGAAGGGCCCCGACGTGACGGCCGAGGACGTGGGCGGGGCATTGCTGGACGCGTTCGCGTTCATCGAGTGCACGGGACCGCTCGAACTGAACCTCGAGGAGCAGGAGAACTGCTGGCGGCACGACACCAGATACAAGACATGGAGGGCGTTCGCCCGGAACAACGATTTCGTGGACGTCACCTACTACGAGGATAGGTACTACTGGGTGTGCGCATATCCGCCGCGTACCAGTGATCTGGTGGGCGACGAGGTGTGGAAGGGCACCGTGCCTGCCGGCGCGT
>JDUB01000030.1 GCA_000771265.1 Bifidobacterium thermophilum DSM 20210 | reverse complement strand
CCCGGGTCACCGGGGGCTGTTTCCGTATCACCCTCATGCACTTTCCGTGACTGCTCCATCAGCGTGTCGTCCAGCAGGGCCTGGGGAGAGGTGTGCGCCCGTATTGTTCATTGGGCGTATAGGCCAACAAGTGTTCCAACGCCGGTGCTCCTGTAGCCCGCAAACCGTGCGTCACACCTTCTGCCGACGCGGCATATAGGAGCCAAAGTTATTGCTTTAGACTTCTCGTTCAGGTGTTGAAGACGGGCATGTGCAGGTCAGTCCATTCGATTGAGGTGCCGGGTTCCGGGGCATCTCCGTCGAAGCTTCCGTCTGTTTCGGCGTGGGTGGGTGTTGTCGTGCCATCCGGTATGACGAAGCGGTAGGGGGTCCGGCTTGGCGCTCTTCATGTAGCATGCCCATTCGCATGCGAGGACACGGTGTCGCCCGGGATGGCCGCGTGTCGCGCCCGTCGTCCTGCAACCCGGGCACATCCAGCGTTGGCTCCCGAGCCGGTCATTGCCGTTTTTCCCCCCATCCTGTTCCCAGCGTATTGTGGTTTCCTTTCCTTTTGGGTGGGGAGCAGGGTGGAGGAGGGCGGGCGTCACCCTGTTGCGCGTTGGTGTGTAGTTATCTGTAGTACCTGCTGGAAACCATCTTGCGTATCTGTGTTCGTCAACACCTGATATCCGAAGTAGGGTTATTGATATTCTGCGGCGAGTACCTGCGATGTTGAACATGCATGAACACAAATAGCGAAGATACGGTCGGGGAGGTACTACAGATACGCGAGATACGCATCTCCAATACCACAGCCATGCGTGTTAACGATTCAGTCCGGGACGCGCGACGGTCAATCACGCCTGGCATGCCTGCATTTCGACTTCGCTACGCATATGTGGCATGAGCGTATCTCGATTGAACTCAACAATACGTGTATTTTCTCAGCGAATACCTGTCGACCTTTCGCATGACATATTCCCGTCATCGTCTTCGCACAACTCGCATCCAATACTCTCGCATCCAATACTCCCGCTACAATACTCAGCAACGCGCAACGTTAGCGTCATCGATGGAGGCAGAGATGGGGAACGGCCAGCACACGTGCAAACTCAATGATTTTTCGTCGCTGTTTGACCAGCGGATTCTCGACCGTGCGTATGGGTACCGTGATGCCGGCATGGTCACCGATGTCAGACAATCCACGGATGACGCCGATTTGTGGCATGCGCAGGTGGTGGGCTCGCTCGGATTCTATGATGTCGATATCCGCATTCACGGTGGTGCGGTTATGTCGGCCGCGTGCACATGCCCCTACGGCCAGAAACACTCGTATTGCAAGCATGTGGGTGCAGTGCTCCTGACGATTGCGGACCAGCAAGATGAGCTGCTGGCAGATGCCGCTCTCCCGAACGACGCTTCGAAGGCAATTCGTTGGTATTGGAATGATCAGTTTCCGGGCGCGAATGGCTGGAAAGCCGTTGACGCGTTGGACGAGCAGGATTGGAAAGCGGTTCGCCGCGTGCTGGAAACCGCTTTGGGATTGCCTGATTCACAGTTGCACTTGGTGTCGTTGATTCGCGCGAACGATTCATACACCAAACGGTCAGCGACTTCTGCCCAGCGGGGCAATCAGACGAATGCAAACATGCGGTTGCTGGTTCCGCTGTTCCACCCCACAGATGTTGCACAGCTGCCTCACGGTTGGTTCACTTTCCTTGAAGCCGCATATGAGCGTCTTGGTGATCGCGAGGGACTGAGACACATGTACAGCAGGTACATCCTCATGGCCCGCACCTTGCCCGAAGCGGTGTATGTGCAACGGCTTCGCCAGGTCTCGGGGGAGCATTGGCAGGAGGACCGAGACGCCATCGTTGATTTCGCATCCCGGCATTCGCTGGAGATTTCCTATGGTGGAAACAATCCGGCGTATGAACGATTGCTACGGGAAGAGCATTTGCCGCAAGCTGCCGCAATATATTGCCGGCACAATGCGAATCCCCGGGTATTGCTGAATCTGCTTGATCTGGTGGCGCAAACCGATCCGGAATGGTGGAAGGATCGGGTGCGCACGATGCTGCTGCAACCTGATTCGGAGTTCTACCGAGTGAATAACGATGCCTCGGTGCGTTATGTGGCGGCGTGGATCAGCAGGATTGAAACGGTATTCGGTGAGGAGATTGCCCATGAATTGGCTACTCAGATTGTTTGCATGTTTCCGCAGCGCGAATGGTTGCATAGGCAGTTGCTACCGTACTGCGGCGTCACTGAGAGCGAGCAAGAGCCGGAAACAACAGATGAAGATACCGATGACTATGACGGCGGGAATGAGGAGAGCAATGAGCAAGAACAATGACTTCCATGATGAGAATTTCATCGAGGAGCGGCCACACGGAACTATGGAATCGTTGCTTGCTGCGACGATGAGCTACCGGTTCGGGTACCGTTTTCTCCAGCAGGATCTGCTTACCGACCCCCAGTGGGAAACGGTCAGAGATATTCTTGAACGCTACTTCGGGATGAAGGATGTCACCACCGCGTTGCGCTACGCAGCTGAGCGCGTACATGATGGGCTGCAGCGAAATCCAGGCGTGCCAGGGCATGCGCGTTTTCGGCAGGATCTGGACTCGATACTTTGCGCTGGCGAGAATGATTATCGCAAGGGTACCGGTGGCGGCGTTGCCGGTGATGGCAAGGTTGGCAATACCGCAGAATATACTGTCCCTCCAAGCCCGGGTGAGATTGCCAGGCATGGCCTGCCCGGAGGAGTGTTTGACGTATTGGAGGCTGCGTATGAGCATTTCGATGACAATGAAGGCTTGCTCAGAATCGCAGTGTACGCGATTGTGTCCGATATCGTTCCCGCGCACCGCTACCTTGCCATGGCGAAGGACCTCGCCGGCGATGAATGGCCGCAAACTCGCGATTACATTGTCGAACTGTTCGAAGAATTCGACAACAAGGTATTCATCGGGCGCGACAATCGCAATGTCTCGTACGAACAGCTGCTGGTGCAAGAGCAACTGGGTGATGCCGCGTGGAATTATCTTCGTCGGCGGAAACCTCCCGTCGGTGGATGCGAGCCGATTTTCCTGAGCGATAGTGTCGAGGACTGGGATTCTTTGTTCAGTACGCTTGCGCCGGTTGCGGCTCTATCTCAGTGCGATGCGGTGGTCTCGATGCTGATGCATCCGTTGCAGGACGCCGATGGCGATCTGCTCCATGAGGATACCGAGAAGAACCGGGCGAAGATTCAGCGCATCTTCAGGCAGTGCATACGTTTTGGCGCTCGTTACCGCGCGGTGCAGGAGCGAGAGAGGTTACGGATGATGTACCCACGCCGCCCGCAACTGCAAATGATGCTGGATAATGCGCTCGAGGAGCATGATGATGACGCTTCCTGAGAGCGGGGCAGCAAGTGACAAGCCGCAGTACTGTATTGCTGTTATGTAATACAATAATACAGGTTGCTGCTTACTGACAGGCGGGCACGCTTGTGGCCTCAACTGGTATTCCGCCTCACTGTTAGCCAGTTTCCTTTCTCTCGTGGTGTTTCCTTGACGTTCATCTGGTGGCCATCTCCTGTTCGCGGTGGGTAGGTTTTCATGCCTTAGTCTGCCAGCAGGAGGACTGCATCTTATGTACAAAACCGTTGAAATTGGGTATCATCCGAAAGCCAGCGATATGGCTGCAGCGATCGAGCACGCTGCGAATGAACTTGCCGCGCAAGGCCATCGTGTTGTGTCGTTTTCTGTGACGGGCAGCGCCAAAGCCATTGTGCTCGCTGAAAGAGAGTCCGATGATGCCTGCACGGGGAAGGATATTCATCATGAATACTAACCTGCGCAGGGCGCTGCTCATCATCGGTGTCATCGGCATCGTCTTCGGGGTCGTCGGTTATATCGGCCTTCTGATTGGCAGCAACTTCGGTGCGTTCGTCAAGGGCATGACCCCTGGCATCCTGCTTGGTTTCTCTGCACTGGTGATTATCGTTGTCGCCGGCAGGGGGCAATGGCACGGCGACTGAGTTTACAATCACCGGTGTATGGGCTGAAGCACATCAGTGACTCTTGCTCTTCGCATGTTTGTGCTAGTGGAACTGTGTGATGTCGACAAACCTTGTGGCAAACTCCTCTGCGGTCGTTGTCGCTTGTCAATGATGGACGCCATGATTATGAGCCCCGCTTGGGTGAAACCAGCGAACCTATATTGCCACGGCAGGCAGGTTCGGTCGTGACCGGCTTTCGGGTTGTCCGAATATACGAACACCTTACGAACACCATGATGGCTTTCAAGCCGGTCAGACTGCCGAACTTCATACGGACTGTATTGCATTGCCCCTGCTTCAACACCGAAATGTATTATGCCATGTTACGGTTTTTCAGAAGTATGATCCATAGGTGTTCATCTCGACCACTACTCTGTCCCCATCAACTGCGTATTTCCCCTCGACCAAGAAAGTCTCGTACCCTGTCCACATTCTGCGTATTTCCTTGTTGAAGTCATCCGGTGCCTCGAACGTGCGTTTCACCCTTCCATCGTATCTGGTGCTGTAAGTCCCATCTATGCCGACATTGTCGATTGTCGGGTAGAAATCCATCGACCAGCTGATGTTGCTGATGGCGGGATCTTCACCTGACCAATAGATCGGTGTGAAACCGAAAGGACATGCTTCGCTCCTCAGCGTCTTCATGGTCGCGCATTCATTCAATGCGCTTCGCATCTCCTTTGAGATTGCGGCTTCCAAATCCGCATTGGGTTCCACGTCAATCTCCCTGTCAAACAACAGGGTGTTCTCGTTCGTACGAATGGTCACTGTGCTCGTATTGAAATACCGCCCGACATCGGCTTTGACGACATACGTTCCCGGATAGGCGGTAAAAGTCAGCGTCCTGTCATCAACGACATGCCCTGTGGTTTCAGCTTGTTCCGCGTTAAGCTTCACGTCGTTGACAAGATAGTCGTCCTGTCCTTTGGGCGCACTAAAAGAGACCTGCTTGAGTAGCGGCCTGATGATTTTCCAATTGTCGAAGACCACATATCGTGAACCATCCGGGGCAAGTATAATTTCGTCACTGCACGTTTTCCCGTTCAATTCATATGAGATATCTACAGCCAATGTCTCGTCGGAACGCGGACGAATAGAAACGACGCGAGGCTCGGAGATTCTCGAGGATTCAGCCCGCCCAACCTTGTCGTCGAGCATCGCTCGTTTGTTTGTTTGAAGCTTGGGCTCTGCGAGTTGTGTAGCACGCTGATAGTTACCAGAGGCAATCGCTGCCAGGTATTCATTGACAAGGGTGTTTGGGCTGAAAATCGTGCGAGACAATACTGTGTAGCATCCGTAACCAGCAGCAGCTACTACTGCGAGAACAACCATGATAATCACCATCTTGTTCCTGAACAGTTGGTGCAACCGTGACCGAGTCGTGGTGAGTAGCGCTGAAAAACGTCCGGGTATGGATTGCCGATGCCCGACATCACCGATGGTGGTCGGCGAACCGCATCGCGGGCAGGACGATGTTGGATGATCAATTGAGAACTTACATGTGTTGCAAAGCATATATTCCCCCTGGCCATTATCGTGTATGGATCATTCCATATGGTCGCGGGCGGATATCCGTCCGACGATGAAGGACAGCTTATCCAAAATCAGGGACCCATGGGAGGAGCAGATCTGGCACAGTGCGATAAATGCAAATAGAATACTCGAAGATCTGGGCGTGTCGGGAGGGTGGAGGATTTTTGTTGTTGTTTTTGTGTGTGGTGTGTGGTGTTTTCG
>JDUB01000003.1 GCA_000771265.1 Bifidobacterium thermophilum DSM 20210 | reverse complement strand
CCCGCCGTAATCGGCAGGAAGCGCCCACGTTTTCTAACAAACCGTCAACCGGCGATTCTTCGCCGACGCCCGGCTAACGCCCATCGATCAGGCATGCACCGAATCGAGATAATCAGCCACCATACGCAACATCTGCGCGGTGCTCAAGCCGAGGGAAGCTGCAATCGAGCTGAGCAGCTCCGAGCTCGCTTCCTTCTGGCCGCGCTCCACCTCGGAAAGATAGCCGAGGGAGACGCCAGCCTTCTCGCTTACCTCACGCAAAGTCTTATGGTCACGGGTGCGCAAATCGCGCAACACATGGCCAATGGCCTCACGCAGGGAGACATCCTTCAGCTGCGAGGCCTCCTCATGCTTGCGAATCGTGGCATGCGGCTTGGTGTGCTCGGCGTCTTCCTCCTGCCACATGCGAGACAGCGCCGACTGACGCTCGTCTTTCGCCTTCTTTGCGGCACGCGCACGCAGCACCTGCTGCTGCGCGAACATCACAGCACGACGCTGGGCCGGTGTCAAATCACGCATACGCGCCGCCTGCCCCGCACGAATCTGGGAATTCTGAACTGCCTTGGTTTCCGTCATCTGATTGGTCTGGGTCATCGTTTCCATCTGCGCAACCCCTTTCGGCTTCGTGTCGTTTTTTCTACATCATGAACAACCGGGAGTGCGGCGAAATTATTCCTGTAGCCCAACTGTGAGCTGCCTCACATTGTTCAATACGTGCCATACCGTCTGTTCGCGCACCTGCCCGCGATCGCCGTGCAAATGCAGTTCCACCGCGGATTCGGTGCGCTCCCCACCTGTCAACACGGCCGGAAGGGAACAGCCGATATACACAAGACCAGCGGGCTTGTCCCCGTCAGGCCCGGGACCGGCGACCCCGGTTGTGGACAGGCCAATCACACGGCCCCCGTACTCCGGCTGATCATACAGGCGGGCGGTCGCGGCGGCCATCTGACGGGCGACCTCAGGATGCACCGCACCTTCACGCGCCAACAACGAGGCATCGACGCCGAGAATCTTCGCCTTCGCGCGGATGTCATAGGTGACGGCAGACCCGAGGAATACCTCGGACGCGCCCGGAATACGTACGAACGCGTCCGCAAGCAGGCCGCCCGTCAGCGATTCGGCGGCGGCGATTTTCACGCCGTGCCGCTTGCAATACTCCAGCACCTGAGAGGCGAGCCCGTCACGCTGCGCCAAACCATACCCCGTGACCGGCATCAGCGCTCCGTGGCCTGCGCGGCACCCCGACGCGCCTTGACGACGCGGTACACGTACAGCGCTCCTGAATACAGGCACAGGAACAGGGCCACGTAAATCAGGAAGTTCGTGATGAAAGTGTAGACATTCAGCGCGGTGGCATTCGTGATGAACGTGTACGCCGGAACCAGCAGCATGCCCAGGCCGATGCACTGGCACAGCGTCTTGTACTTGCCGGCCTTGTCCGCTGCGATCACCTTGCCGCCGGTGTCGATGACGAAGAAGCGCATCACGGTGATACCGATTTCACGGATGAGGAACAGGATGGTCACCCACCAGAAGACCTCGCCGAATGCGGAGGCAACAATCAGTGTTGAGCAGGTGAGCAGCTTGTCGGCGATCGGGTCCATGAGTTTACCCAGCTCGGTGACCTGGTTGTATTTTCTGGCCATCCACCCGTCGAGCTTGTCGGTCGAGGCGGCGATGATGAACAGAATCGCGGCCGTCCACCGCAGGCCGTGGCTATGTGAACCCCACGGGCCGGCGGCGATATCGATGCCAAGAAAGACCAGCACCAACACGATTCGCGTATAAGTGACGATGTTCGGAGGGCTGTTCCAGCCGTCCAGAAGCGATACCTTGTGTTCTTGTTCAGTCTGCATACCGTTCACCTTACCTCTACTACACTACCGGACGATGACAACAAGCTGTGAATTCACTGGCGGCTTGGCGCGTCCGGACAGGGTATCCGCGCCCGTGCCTGAAGTGTCTGCGCGATGTCGAAGACACCTCCATAGTGCCACCGACATCGCACAAATCCCGCCGCCGTGTCTTCAAATCCTCTCCGGCGATTACGCCTCGCCATCCGCCCCGCCATCGGAGGCTCCGCCCGAGACAATCGAATCGGTTTTGCCTTCAATGAACGCGAGCACCTGCGGCAAATCCTGCGGCTGGACCAACACTTCCCTGGCCTTGGATCCCTCGGACGGACCGACAACCCCACGTGATTCAAGCAAATCCATCAGACGCCCGGCCTTGGCGAAGCCGACACGTAGCTTGCGCTGGAGCATGGACGTCGAACCGAACTGAGTAGTGACCACCAGCTGGGCGGCTTGCAGAAGCACATCCATATCGTCACCGATGTCTTCGGTCGGGTCGACCGTATGCTTGTCCGCCTCCTTGGCCATCTGCTCGATGTCCTCGCGATAATGCGGTTTGCGTTGGGTGCGTACGAATTCGACCGCTTTGCGAATCTCGGATTCCCCGACCCAGGAGCCTTGCACACGAATGGGACGCGCCTGTCCCATCGGCAGGAACAGCGCATCGCCCTGTCCGATCAGGGTCTCGGCGCCTGTCGTATCGAGGATCACGCGCGAATCCGTCGCCGACGAGGTCGCGAATGCCAAGCGAGACGGGATATTCGCCTTAATCAGGCCGGTAACCACATCGACCGACGGACGCTGGGTGGCGAGTACCAGATGCACGCCGGCGGCGCGAGCCAGCTGGGTGATGCGCTGGATCGAGCTTTCGACATCGTTCTTCGCGACCATCATGAGGTCTGCCATCTCGTCGACAACCACCAGCAGGTACGGGTATGGGGCAACCTTGCGTTTCGAGCCGGCGGGGGCATGCACTTTGCCTTCCATCACGGCCTTGTTGAAGTCCTTCATGTTACGGAAGCCGAAAAACTGGAGGTCGTCGTAGCGGGCGTCCATCTCCTTGACCACCCATTCCAGCGCCTGAGCGGCATGCTTCGGATCCGTGATGATCGGAGTGAGCAAATGCGGGATGCCGGCGTACGCGGACAATTCGACGCGCTTGGGGTCGACGAGAATCAAGCGCACCTGCTCCGGCGTGGCGCGCATGATGATCGACATGAGCATCGAATTGATAAAGCTGGACTTACCTGAACCGGTCGCGCCGGCGACCAGCAGATGCGGCATTTTCGTCAGGTCGGCGGTGACGAAATGGCCTTCGACATCCTTGCCGACACCGGCGAGCATCGGGTTGGGGTCGTTGCGTGCCTTGTCTGAACGAAGCACGTCGCCCAAATGCACGATTTCGCGATCAATATTCGGAATCTCGATGCCGATCGCCGATTTGCCGGGGATCGGCGAAAGGATACGCACGTCGGAACTCGCCACCGCATAGGCGATATTGCGCTGGAGATTGGTGACCTTTTCGACCTTGACACCCGGTCCGAGCTCAACCTCGTATTGGGTGACGGACGGCCCGCGCAGGAAGCCGACGACTTTCGCGTCGACCTTAAATTGCTGGAACGTGTCGGTCAGCGCGCGGATGACATTGTCGTTCGCCGGGGTGCGCATCGCATGAGGCTTGCCTTTGACGAGCATGCCGAGATCTGGCAGCTGATAGGGCCGGCTCTCGTCGGGCTCGGCGGGCGTCTGGTCACCCGTCTGCCCGGCGCCCTCGTCAGTCTGTCCTTCGGACGTCCCGTATGCCCCGGTTCCTTCCGGATCGGCGGCACCAGCGGTTTGAGTGCCGTCGCCTTGCGCATCGCTCTGCGCGATAGCGGCCCACGGGTCGTTCCCCACCGACACACGCGAGGTGGGCACGATGGCCGGAACTACTGGCATCTGGGCATGGTCGTCGACCGCTTGTGAGATGCCGGTGCCGTCCGGGGCCATCGGGGAGACGCCCGAAGACACCGTGCGCGGGGTACCCAAACGAGTTTCTGCAGCTTCGCCATGCTGTTTGGCCGCATGGGAGAAGGCCTCGTCACCAGCGTATTCGTCAAGGCGATCGTCGCTGTCCTGCTTGGGTTTGCGACGGAACAGCCTGGCGAAGAATCCCGGCTTGCGCTCCGGCTGCGCCTCAACGTCATCATCGGAACCGTCATGGGCGGGCACGCCTTCGGCCATCTGCATGACGCCATCGCCGACCCGAACTTCGTTCGGGAACTGCTCGTCATCGTCCTCATCCTGACCGTCGTCACGATCCGCGCCGCCGCCAAGACGGTCAGCCAATGCGTGGAAGCGGTCGGGAAGATCCTGGACGTGGGTGCGTGTAATCAACAGCAGCGAGAACAGGGCAACAATCACGAATACGATGACCGCGAACACCTTCGACAGCCCCCATGCGAGCGGCGACCCCAGCAGGAAGCCGAACACACCGCCTGCATTCTCTAGGACCGACAGATCGAAACCGTGGGTGTCGGACGCCACAACGGCATCGATGATCGAGCAAATCGACCACAGCAGCAACACCCAGCCCGTCACCACACGCGGATTGTCAGAATCCTTGCCGGCATTGCGCATCAGACGAAACGCCACAATCGCGAGGAACACCGGAAGCACAACGCTCATCACGCCGAATGTGCCGGCGGCAAGCGTATGCAGGAAACGTCCCAAGGCCCCGTTGACCCGGAACCATTCGGAAGCGCAGAACAGCACCGAAAGAATCACCATCACAAAGCACAGGCCGTCACGCCGGTACATCGGGTCATACTCGCCGACGCCGGTGAGCGCCCTGACCGCAGCGCCGAAACCGCGCGGAATGGCGAGCAGCAGCTTCTTCCACAGCGGCTCCTCGCCGACGAGACGCTCGTCGTCAGACAATACGCGGGTGCGTGCCGTATCTTCCGTACCGGTACGTTTCGATGACCCGCTCGACCTGCGGCGGGTTGATGTCTTGTGCTCCTGTGAAGAGGATGAGGATGTGGTTCGTGCCATAGCGACTCTGATTCTAGCGTCCTGCGGTCACATCGTTGAAACGGGACAGCTTCGGCCCCTTACGCCTGGATGTCACCGAGATGGTGCTGGACGTATTCGTCGGCATGCGCGTCAATCGCGTCATACTCCCCCGCGTCCGCGTGATCGATAATCGCCATCGCATTATCCAGCAGCTGAGGGTTCAGCGCCTCAAGCCAATGGATGCGCGGGTCGCGGCCGAACCATCCCATCTGTTTGCGGGCGAGCCTGCGGGTTTTCTGCGCAATATCGAAGAACGCGTCATCCTCGTCCCAGATGCCGTCCAGATAGTCGATGATCTGCTGGTAGCCCAGCGCGCGCCCGGCGGTGAAGCCCAGATGTGGGCGCAACCGGCGCACTTCGTCCACGAATCCATGTTCACGCATCGACTGGGTGCGTTGCATGATCCGGTCGTCAAGCTCGCGCCGCGGCAAATCAAGCCCGATCTGCACGCTGGGAATCACGTAACGGTAGCGGGGCAAGCTCGCCGAATACGGTCGTCCGGTTACTTCAATGACTTCAAGCGCACGGACGGTCCGCCGCGGATTATGAGGATCCATACGAGCCGCGGCCTCGGGATCCTTGGCCTTGAGCTCTTCGAACAGCGCGGCGGCGCCTTCCTCGCGCTCCCGCTGTTCCAAACGCTTGCGCACCTCAGGATCGGTGCCAGGGAAGGAGATGTCGTCAATCGCAGCGCGTGCGTACAGACCTGAACCGCCAACCAGAATCGGCCTGATGCCTTGCGATTGCAGATCGTTGATGCACTCGCGGGCAAGCGTCTGGAACCGGGCGACACTCATCGTGTCATCCGGGTCGATGATGTCAAGCAGATGGTGCGGGACCTCGGCTTGTTCCTCAGGGGTAGGTTTCGCCGTGCCGATATCCATGCCCCGGTACATCTGGTATGCATCCGCGTTCACGATTTCCGCGCGCTCGCCGCGTTTCGCGAGGGCCTTCGCGATGGCGATGCCCAATCCGGTCTTGCCTGATGCCGTCGGGCCGACAATCGAGACGACACGCGGGGCCGAAGCCCCTGCGGATACAGTTGGCGACTGCTCGCAGCGGTCCGACAACCCGGAATCCTTCAGTTCTCCCATCGGTTCATTCTCGCCGTCCGCCTGCAGCATATACGCCTCCATGTCTGTCGTTTCTCTCCACCACTGTACTCAACCCACCCAGACGCCGTGGGACGCACGGCACCGGTGTTCAGCCGCGACGGACCCGATAGGTTTGTCCCGCCTGCGGATCGGGGTCGGCAATCAGATTATGCTCGCCGGCGTGGGTGACGGTCGCCGTCACAAAATCACCGACCTGCGGCTGCGGGCAGCCTTCAGGCACGCCGATATGCACCAACGCACCGGTGCGCTCACGGCCGGTGACCCGATGTGTCTCGTCGTCCTTCTTGCCATGGGTTCCGGTGACCATGACCTCCACATCACGCCCTTCGAACTTGTCAAGCTCCTCTTGCGTGATCCGTTGCTGAAGAGCGAGCAGACGGTCAAAGCGCTCCTGGACAACCTGCTTGGGAATCTGTTCCATCGCAGCGGCCGGGGTGCCCGGGCGAGGCGAATATTCGAAAGTGAAGGCGGTCGAGAACCGCGCCTGTTCGACCACGTCGAGCGTACGCTGGAAATCCTCCTCGGTCTCCCCTGGGAATCCGACGATGATGTCGGTGGAGATACGGGCGTCAGGCATCGCCTCCCGCACTTTGGACAGGATGGTCAGGAACCGTTCCGTACGGTACGAGCGGCGCATGGCGCGCAGTACACGATCGGAGCCCGATTGCAACGGCATGTGCAGCTGGTGCATCACGTTCGGCGTTTGGGCCATCGCGTCGATGACATCGTCGGTGAATGCAGCGGGGTGCGGCGAGGTGAACCGGACGCGCTCCAGCCCCTCGACCTGCCCGCAGGCACGCAACAGCTTGGAGAACGCATACCGGTCCCCCATCCCGTAGCCGTACGAGTTGACGTTCTGCCCCAACAGTGTCACCTCTTTGGCGCCGTTGGCCACGCACTCGCGCACCTCGGCGAGCACATCGCCCGGGCGCCGGTCATGCTCGCGACCGCGGGTGGTCGGCACGATGCAGAAGGTGCACGTGTTGTTGCACCCCACCGAAATCGACACCCACGAGGAGATACGCGAGGAACGGGCAGCCGGCAACTGGCTCGGGAAATAAGTCAGGTCGTTGGCGACATCGATCTGCGGCTCGCCGGTCGCGCGCGCTTGGTCAAGCAGACGCGGAAGTGAGGCAATGCTTTTCGTACCGAACACCGCATCGACCCACGGGGTCCGTTTGGCGATGCGCTCGCGGTCCAGCTGGGCCATGCACCCGCCGATTGCGATCTGCACGCGCGGATTCGCATGCTTGTAGCGCGCCCAGCGTCCGATGGTGCCGTACATGCGTTCAGCGGCGTTCTCTCGCACCGCGCAGGTGTTCATGACCACAAGATCGAAATCATGCTGTGCGATCTGGCGTTCACTCGCCGGCACATACCCGTCCTGCTCCAGCACGCCTGCGATGCGCTCGGAATCGTGCACATTCATCTGACAGCCGAGCGTATGAATATAGAACACACCCTTGCCGCGGCCGTCCGGCCGGACATTCCCCGACTGCCCGGCAGCCGGTCTCGAGGCGCGCTCCGCCTCGGTCATCATCGCTTCATCCATAACCGCCGATTGTATCGTCCGGTCGGCACACCGCCGGCGTGCCCGAACACCCGGCATGTCGCCGTGGTATCCGACACGTCCGGGGATCTCACGCTATCATGGTCAATCGTGATACTTGACCGACATAACCGCATCAATATTGGAGAGATGAAAGCGCGGCTGGGCGATTTGAAACTCGGCGAACAGTTTCCCGCGGAGGAGATTACCGAATTCATCGACCTCATGCAGGTCTATGAAGGCGCGATGTACGAAATCAGCACCAAGCTGGAAATCCTTGACAGCGAATTCCAGGTGCGATTCGCCCACAATCCGATCCATCATATGGAACGGCGATTGAAATCGGTGGATTCCATCCTCGGCAAACTGCAACGCAAATCACTGCCAATCAATACCCGGTCAATCAAAGACAACCTGTTCGATGTCGCCGGTATCCGCGTGATTTGCAACTACCGCGATGACGTGTACTCGGTATCGAACTACCTGTCGGCTCAATCGGATATCCAAGTGCTGCGCGTCAAGGATTACATCAAGAACCCCAAGCAGAATGGCTATCGCAGTCTCCATGTGATTTACGCCGTGCCGGTATTCCTGTCCTCGGGGGCGCATTACACGCCGGTCGAAGTGCAGTTCCGCACCATCGCGATGGATTACTGGGCGAGCCTTGAACACCAGTTGCGTTATAAATCCGACCTGCCCGACGCCAAACTCGCCGAACATTCGCAGACCCTGCTCGATTGCGCGCGTAGTCTGCAGAACATCGAAGCGCAGATGCAGGGCATTCACCGCGATATCACCGGAGCCCCGCGTGTTGAGGAGGCTCCGCAGGCCTGACGTCTCGCGTCTTCGCAGGATCCCGAAACATCAGGTGCGTCCCGCTTGCCGACAAGGCGCACCAGATGTTCTTCCCGGCGCAGAATGTCAATACCATCGTGGGGCGCCGGACCCCTGGGTCTCAAGGCCTTGAGACCCCAAATACCCTAGAATCCCAGCGCAGGTCTGGTCAGTCCTTGTTCAAAGAAGCGGAATTCATGCTCCGACGAAACGAGCGCCGCATGCATCATATGCTCATATTCGTCAATCGATGCTTCGGCGGCAAGCCGGTCGCAGATCTGCACCTCGCGCAGCGTGCTCTCGGTGAATTCCGGGTCGGAATACATGCGGATCCACTCGCCGAAGGGATGCGTGTCGACATCGATATGCTTGTTGCGCACCTGCTCGCGCATTTCCTTGCCCATGGCGGCGTACAGCCAGAAACACGGCATGACCACGGCGGCAAGCCGGGCATACGAGCCGGAATCGGCGACCCGATGCTCGTGGCCGATATAGGCCGCGGTCACCTCGGAGCGGGAAGTGCCAGACGGGTCGAATCCATGCTTGACATACCAGTTGTGGTGGAACATTACCTCGGAATCCACACCTCCGGAAGCCGCCTGTGCGAAGAACACCCGCTCGTCCAGGCGGTCGGCACGCGAGGAGGCGAGCGCCAGCAGCGACGTGTAATCGGTCAGATAGATGTCGTCTTGATGCAGGTAGAACGCGAAATCCTCCAATGACAGCGTGGCATCCACCATGCTGGTGATGAAGCGCATGCCGTGAATCCGTTCGCGGATGGGCCGCACACGGTTCCAGTAGTCGGCGCTGAAGCGCAATCCGGTCGGCGCGTGCTGCCATGTGAAATCGACTGGCCCGTGCCCTTTGCCCACGTGCAAACGGTCGGCGGCGGCGATTGCCCCGTTCATCCACGTTTTCGCACGGCGTGCGGCCTGCTCCCATGTGTCGCATTGCGGGCGCAGCGCGGCGAGCGTGCTGGACAGGGTGTCCCCCGTACCGTGGACGTTGTGGGTGCGCACCGCACGGCCTTCGATACGCGTGGTGCGCACCTCGCCCTGCCCGTCGGACGGTTCGGCGAGGATGTCGGTGCTTGACGCGCCGCCGGCGAACGCGAGCGCACCGCCTTTGGCGTAAACGGCGACACCGTAGCGCGCGCATACTTCGCTTGCCATGGATTCCAGCGTGTCGATATCCGATGCGTTCTGGTCGGCATCGGCGAGCGCAGCGAGTTCCGGCACATTCGGGGTGATGATGTCCGCCATGGCAATGATGCTGCGCAAGGCGTGTTCAGCCTGCGGGGTGAGCAGGGCGTCGCCGGATTTGGCGTACATGACCGGATCGAGCACGACGACCGGTTTGGGCAGGCCTTCGGCGCGGTACCGTGCTTCAAGCGTGGACAACCACCCTTTGACTGCTTCGACGAGTTCCGGGGTGCCCAACATACCGATTTTCATTGAGTCGATGACCGCGTCGTCGCTGACGGCGTTCAGCTGGGCGACAAGGAAATCGGGGTCCATGTTCACGATGCTGGTCACGCCCTGGGTGTTTTGGGCGAGGACGCTGGTCATGGCTGCATATCCGAATACGCCTTGTGCGGTGAATGCCTTCATGTCGGCCATGGTGCCGGCGCCGCCGATGGGGTCGGAGCCTTCGATGGACAAGACCCGCAGCCGCGAGGGGGCGTCCGCTGCGCGCTCCGCCTCGGCTTCCAACCGTGAAAGCGCCATCATGGCGGGGGTTGTATGCGGATTGTCGTTCGATTGCTGGTATTGCGGCTCGCTCATGCCGGACATCCCTTCGCTAGTGCTGACTAGATCAGGTTCAACGGGTGTGTTCTCAGCCTGTCGGCACCCCGTGTCACCGTCCATCCACTGTAGACTCCCCCACGGTCAACGCCATGGCTGTACCACAATCGCCGCGCGTGTGCAGCCAATGGTGTCGGATATGCTGGGATTATGCGAGAGAATGAGCATCAACACCGTATCGTCGGCAGTGTGTTGCTGTTGTTGACTTCCCTGATCTGGGGCTTCGCCTTCGTCAGTCAAGTGCAAGGCATGCAATCGGTATCCCCCATGTTCTTCAATGCGGTCCGGTTCACCTTAGGCGCGGTGTCGCTGATACCCGTGCTTGTGGTGCTGTCCCGGCTTGGGGTGGGGCGCACAATGCAATCACAGCAATCGCAGCCGGATCATGCCGGACCGGGCGGCTTGGCATGCTGGTCCGCGGTGTGCGGGCTAATCCTGTGGGCGGGCGCCACATCCCAGCAGTACGGGGTCCAATTGAGCATGTCCGCCGGGCATTCCGGGTTCGTGACCGCTTTGTATATCGTGTTGGTTCCGGTGCTCGGCTTCCTGTTCCTGCATCGGCGGATTCATCTGCTCACCGTGCTGGCGATTATCGTGTCGATTGTCGGGTTCTATCTGTTGTGTGTCACGGACTCCATTCGCAACATCGGTGTGGGCGATCTGGTGCTGCTGGCGAGCGCGGTGTTGTATGCCACGCATATTCTCGTCATCGATCGGGTGGGAAGCAGGTTCAACCCGATCATGTTGTCGTTGGGCCAGTATCTGGTGGTGTCCTTGCTCAGCTGGGTGGCGACCTTGGCGTTGCATCAGGTGGACTGGCGGGGCGCGTTGGCTTGTGCGGGCGCTCTGGCGTATGCGGGCGTCATGTCGGTGGGTGTCGCCTATACGCTCCAGGTGGTCGGGCAACGGTATGTTCCGCCTTCGCAGGCGTCGATGATTATGTCGCTGGAATCGTTCTTCTCTGCTGTGGGCGGAGCGCTGATTTTGCATGAGACGATGTCCGGGCGCGGTTATGCGGGCTGCGCGATGATTTTCCTCGGGACGATCCTCGCGCAGATTGACCCGGAACGACTACTCGGACGCCTATTCCAAGATGGTTCCCAGCAAAAGACCATAGAGTGATGAACAAGAAAGGAGCGATTATGACCTACGATCAGCAACATCAGAATCCTTCATCTCAAAGCCCCCAGTACCAGTACAACGGGCAGGCGCAATCTGAGTACAGCCAGCCCCAATACGGCCAGCCGACCGCACAGCCACAGGTCGCTTACCCCTACTATCAGTCCCCCGCGGGCGCAGGTGCCGGAACCGCATATGCAGCCCCAGCTTCGGCCATTCCCGCCCAGGTCGCGTCAGTCACCGAACATGCGGAACGGACCTCAATGATCCGCGCCTACGCCGAAATGACTGCCGGTCTCGCGGTAACAGCCGTGGTGGCGGTGCTCACTCAGACCTTCGGACTGCTCAACAGCTTCCTGGCGGCCACCGGCAGCCTAGGTTGGATCGGTCTGATGCTCGTGCAGATTGTCATGGCCATCGCCATCGGCAATCGTGCGATGAATCTCAAGGCGGGGGCCGCACGCGTCCTGTTCTACCTATATGCCGCGTTGATGGGCTTCACGTTGAGCTCGATTTTCATGATCTACGACCTTGGCTCAATCGGAACGGTTCTTGCGCTGTGCACCGGGTTCTTCTTCGTGCTGACCATGCTGTCGCTGACCATGCGTTCCAGTCTGTTGAAAGCCGGTCCCATTCTTCTGGCCGCGCTCATCACTTTGATCGTCGGTGAATTCGTCATCATGCTGGTGGCGCCGGGTTCGACCGGAATCATGGTGATTTCAGCAATCGGCGTGCTCATCTTCGCCGGGCTGACCATGTACGACGCACAGAAAACCCGTGTCCTGTTCGCACAGTACGCCGGACAGCCTGAAGCAATCAAGAGCCTGTCAATCGTATGCGCGTTGAATCTGTATCTTGATTTCGTGAATATGTTCCTGTATCTACTGCGTCTGTTCGGAAGCCGCGACTGAGCGGATTGCTGTGCTGTGCGGTGCATACGCCGCACAGCACGTCTGATGATTATCGCATTCAGGCCCGCTCCCCTCATCAGGGACCGGGCCTGAATCATATGTCATGTGCGCATGCGTCAGCGCGTCGAGACGAAGGTCGGGAACACCTCGTCGATCACCGCCGCCCCCTTTTCCTGAGCGGACTGTGCATAATCGAAACGCAACGTGAGTATCGACTGCTGGGTGACGATCTCCTTCACATATGTGATGGTGCCGTTCTCCGCATAACTGCACACCATGATGTCGCCGGACAGCAGATGGTAGGACACGCTGTGCCCGGAAGCGCAGGCGGAGTATTCGCTCGAGACCGTGGCGCCGGTCGTATTCGATGCGCCGGAAACCTTGATGGTCATGCCGATTGAATCGTCGGTGAAGGTTCGTGTCGCGCCGTTATCGGTTTCCTCATGCCAGACGTAGCCGTCGGGGATGGACACCCGGTACCCCATCGCATCATTCGTGTACACGCCCGCCGGAGACGGTGTGGCAGCTGCGGATGGTGATGACGACGAAGCCGATGCCGATGCGTCAGCCGACGGAGATACAGACGCTGAGGCGCTGGCTGTGGCGTTCGCAGACGGTTGGGTCGCCGATGTGCCATGATGACGTGTCAGCGCAAACACGATACCCGCGCACACCAACAGCGCGACAACGACCACGATGATAATCGCGGTGCGCGCCGGAGTTGTGGCTTTGCCTGTTGCGGGCGATTCCGCCGGACGTGCGGCCTTGACTCGGCTGTTTGCCGCATTCCGGTTTGTCTGCGGTGCTTCGCCGTTGGGCCGGTAGGCAGGCTGATTCGCGTCGGCGGGGATGGCGACGGTCGCTTCATTGTCGCCTGTGGGCTCCTCAGTGACAGGAAGCTGCCCGGTGGTGTCGGCTTCGTCAGACGGCAACGGCTCTTCCGCACGTGCCTCTCCCTCGCCGGATTGCTCGAATGCAAACGGGAACTCATTCGTGGACTCGTAAATCGCCGCGGTGCGTTCCGTCATTTCAGCCGGCGGGATATTGTACGGCAACGGGCCGGTTTCCGTACCGATGGCATCGCGGTCGATGACCTGGGTCGGTTCGTCGCTGTCGGATTCCTGTGTGTCGGGCACCTGTGTGTCGGAGTATAGGACATCAGACGACGCGTCGAATGACGGTGCGTCGGATGGGGTTTCAACCCGCTCATCCGATGTCAGGGCACCATCCGGTTGCGCGGGTTGCACTGCTGACATCTGTTCGATTGACGGGCATTGCGCCGAGACGGACGAAGAGGATTCCTCATCGTCTGGCGTATGACCGCTGTCCGGGGAAATCTTCCGATTCTCCTCGGTTTGTTCGGTTTCCATGGCCTCAGTGGATTGCGAGGATTGGGGTTGTTCGGAAGTCCCGGAAACCCTGGAGTTTTCCATCACTTCCGACTCTTCCGGTTGTTCGGAAACTTCCGGTTGTTCCGTAATTTCCGATTGCTCCGAGGCTTCCGCGGTGTCGGGGTTTCCCGCAAGGTCCGGGGTCTGCACGGTTTGCGGGTTCGTGTCTGCACTGTCCTGTGCAGCCGGCTCCTCCCCGCCTCCCGTATCGTCATCGTTCAAGTCCTGAACGGTATCCGGGGTATCACCCGTGCCGGGTATGTCGTTGTCGCCGGAAGCTTCGGATACATCATCGGCCGCGTTGTCAGCCTCGTCTGGGGATTGCGCAACCGGCTGATGGTCGGATTGCTGTTGCGACGACGTTGTGGATTGCTCTTCGGCATTGTCGGTGTTCAGACTCCAGATTCCTTCCGGCAACGACGGGATTCCCCACGTATCCGACGCCCAATCGAGCGCGAAATGGTAGTCCTTCTTCGCGGCTTCGGTCTGTGCAGGCTCCGCAGCCGACGTATCGACTTCCCCTGAGGCGGACAACCCCTGCCCCGCGCAATCTGACGATTGGCCATTTTCGCGTGCATCCCCCTGAGCGTTCCCCGAAGCGGCATCCGAATGCGCTCCATCAACCGTCCCGACGGCGCTCTGTGCGGCACCCGGACGCGTTTTGGCGTGCGGAATGACCGAATGGGCGGACGCGGCGAGCGCGGCGAGATCAGCCGACCCGTTGATGGCGGCCATCTGCGCCTGCTGGATGTATTCACGCCGCGAAATCGGGCGCGTAAGTTGTTCTTGGGCGTCATACGACGACGCAGGCTGCATGCGGCGCGGAATCGCCTGTGTCGGCGTGTCGGATCCGCGAGGGTCCGGGCCTTCGAGCGTACCACCGCAATTCATGCAGATATCCCCGTCGTAAAAGACCTCAGAACCGCAATGCGGGCAATATCGTATGACGCTCATCTGCTCAATGTCCCTCCGCAACCATCATCATCAATCGCTTCCAACCCTAGCCCATGCCGTGCCTTTGGACGCCACGGAATCTGAAGTCGGCACAGATTCGCCGCACACCGCCGCGGGCGACCTGGCGAAAACGGGATTCGGGGGCTCAGCCACGCATACGGTATTGCTTCCAGATATCAGCCAAGCTGGTGCCGTCACTGCGTTTCCACACGTTGAGCCCTTGGCTGCCGCCGCCTACCGCGCGGGCGGCCGCGGTCGGTGTGGTGTACTCCTCGCCGTTTTCCAGACGCATTGTGCCTTGCGGAGTGATTTCCGCTTTCCACAGTTCGCCTTTGCGCGGCCGTTTCCATTCCAGCTGTTCGTCTGCGGTCAACAGCCCGGCGCGCAATACCGCGGCGATGGTCACCCGGCGTGAAGTCCTCACTCGCGGTTCGTCAGGCTCATCGGCCACATGCTGATTGGGCTGTGTGGACGCCGGCAGGATTTCCTGATGGTCATACGGAATCCGCCAGTATTGGGCGATGAGCTCAACGGTCTCCTGTTGGCGGCCGGCAAGCGTCTGCGGCGTACAGGTGACGATGTCTTCCAGCTGGCGGGTCAGCGGGAAGCGTTTGGACGCGCTCATGGTGAGCATCCGGTCGCGGCGTTCGCGGAAGGATGTCACGTGTTCCAATTTCGTGTTGTTCGTCTGGCTCAGCGCCATATTGCCCAGCCGGTCCGACCAGTACTCCAAGTCAGCTTGGGTCCATCCGTCCTCCAACTGGTCTTTGCCCGTCGGCTCGGGCATGATCCGCACGGCTTGCAGGCTGCGTGGCCGGACGATGGCAAAACCGTTGCTCTGCTCGTTCGCACGGATAAGCAGCAGACGCGGCAACGATGGGTCGTTGGGCATTTCACCGCGCAGACGGATCAGCGCGCGGCGGGCAGAAGACTGGTCGATAGTCAGGCCGGGTATGGCGTTTGGCGCCATGCCCTTGTCCAGATCGCGGACGGTTGTCGCGGCACGGCGACGACGGTCGAGTGATGTGGCCCGATTGAGGCAGTCCACTCCCCAGGCGCGTTCGGTCGCCCGCAGTATCTGCAGCAGACGGTCCACGTCGTGCAGTTCGGGCGCGGTCTCGTTGTCGGCACCGCCACGAGGCTTCGCATGTGCTGACGATGGGCGGAACACGACGGCGTCGCTATCGCCCAGATTGCGAATGGAATGAACCAATGCCCACATCGCGATTGGTTTCCAGTCATCATTCGGATAATCACGCAACGCGACAATCGCTGCAATGACATCTGCGGGCAGCAGCGTATCCGTCGGCCGTTCCAGCACACGCCATGCGCGCACGTACGGCGACAGGATGTCATCGATGAAACCGGGAACCGACGTGTTACCTTTGTCGCCGCCGTTGATGCATGGGTCAAGCACGTCTTGTAGGAACTGGTCGATCAGACGTGAGCATTCCACTTTCCGGGAGACAATCAGATGGAGATCCCTGAAGAAACTCTCGCAGGATACCGGGTCGTCTCCGAGCGGGTCCATAATGTCGTCCCAACGCGCGGCGTACAGATCGCGTCGTGGCTCGTCAATCGCGGCGACGGCCTTGGCTTTGAACACGTCGGACACCGTCAGCGGCATGCCGCGCATATTCATCACGTCAAATACGCGATGGGCGCCTTGCAGATCATCCGTGGAGACGATGACCAGCGTCACCATGTTGACCATGTAGGAGGCCAGCGTACGCCGCTCTTCAGGTTTCATACCGGCTAACGCGTCATAGGCGGCTTGTGCATTGTCGTGGATGTTGCGCTGCGCGTTCGTTTCCATATCCATATCGCGCAGGTCGAACAGGGATTCGAGATTGCCTTCCTGCACGTAGGATGCGAAGAATGAGGCGTCCCGTTCGCGCAGTGTGAGTCTGGGGGCAGTGTCGATATGCCGTAGCCGGTCGCCCGGATCGATGATGAGATTCGTCAGATCGCGCGAAAGAGCCGGGTCGTCTTCGAGTTCGCGCATGGCGGCGATGATGATGGTCAGGGAGACCAGGCGCTGCTGGCCGTCGATTACCTCGTATGCGTTGCCCTCGTCGTGGACGAGGATGAGCGAACCAAGGAAGTATGGGGTGTTCGGGGTCTGTGATGCTGAACGGATATCGTCGAGCAGCTGAAGCACGTTGCCCGGGCGCCAGGAATATGCCCGTTGGAATGATGGGATGGACAGACGATAATCCGATGTGAATACTCTGCCCAGCGGCTCTTCCGACGCGCTGATTGCCATGGTGCCTCCCCTTGCCGCGCTTGTGCGGCGTTGTCTCTTGTTGCGATTCTACGCCACCCCTCAGGTGGCGGAAACCGGTGAAAGCGTGACGGGCCGCGGCCAGCCGCCATGAGGTGGCAAGGTCGCGGCCCGTCTGGAATCCGTGCGACTCAGGCCCGCTTGCCGGCCATGAGGTTACGCAACACGTATTGCAGGATGCCACCGTTGCGGTAGTAATCCGCTTCACCCGGGGTGTCGATGCGTACGGTCGCGTCGAACTCGATCTTAGTGCCGTCGCCCTTGGTGGCGGTCACGTGGACGGTGTGCGGGATGTCACCGGTGTTGAGCTGGTCGATGCCCTCGATGTCGAAGGTTTCGGTGCCGTTCAAGCCCAGTGATTCCGCGGATTCGCCGTCAGGGAACTGCAGCGGGAGCACGCCCATGCCGATCAGGTTGGAACGGTGGATGCGCTCGAAGCTGCGGGTGATGACCACACGCACGCCAAGCATGACCGTGCCCTTGGCCGCCCAGTCGCGGGACGAGCCGGTGCCGTATTCCTTGCCGGCGAGCACGACGAGCGGCACGCCCGCCTTGCGGTAGTCGAGCGAGGCGTCGAAGATCGTGGACGGCTTGCCTGTCAGGAAATCATACGTGTATCCGCCGGGGGTGACCTCTTCGCCAACGGAGGCGAGCAGCTGGTTGCGCAGACGGATGTTACCGAAGGTGCCGCGCACCATGACCTCATGATTGCCGCGGCGGGAACCGTAGGAGTTGAAGTTCTTCGGTTCGACGCCGTGCTCGACCAGGTATTTGCCTGCCGGGCTGGACGCCTTGAACGCACCTGCCGGGGAGATGTGGTCGGTGGTCACCGAATCGCCGAGCAACGCCAACACGCGGGCGCCGTGGATATCCTCCACCGGGGCAGGCGTGGCGCCCATGCCGTCGAAGAAGGTCTGCCGACGCACATAGGTGGAATCAGGATCCCAGGAGAACAGTTCGCCCTTCGGCACGTCGAGACCCTGCCAGCGGGAATCGCCGTCGAAGACGCTCGCATAATCCTTGACGAACATCTCACGGGAGACGGTCTCGTCGACCACGCGCTGGACGTCCTCGTTGCTCGGCCAGATGTCACGAAGGAACACGTCGTTGCCGTCCGCGTCCTGGCCCAGCGGCTGGGTTTCGAAGTCGAAGTCCATGGTGCCGGCGAGCGCGTAGGCAATCACCAGCGGCGGGGAGGCGAGGTAGTTCATCTTGACGTCGGGGCTGATGCGGCCTTCGAAGTTGCGGTTGCCGGACAGCACGGCGGTGACGGTCAGGTCGTTGTCGTTGATGGCCTTGGAGATTTCGGGCAGCAGAGGACCGGAGTTGCCGATGCAGGTGGTGCAACCGAAGCCGACGAGCTGGTAGCCCAGAGCGTCGAGGTCGTTCTGGAGGCCGGCTTTCTTGAGGTAGTCGGCCACGACTTGGGAGCCTGGGGCGAGGGAGGTCTTGACCCACGGCTTGGGCTTGAGGCCTTTGGCGTGGGCATTGCGTGCAATCAGGCCGGCGGCGATCATAACCGACGGGTTCGATGTGTTGGTGCAGCTGGTGATGGAGGCGATGGCGACATCGCCGTTCTTCACGTCGAAATCGCCACGGAAGTCGGTGCTCACCGGGATCGGCTGCTGCACGGTCTTGTCGGTTTCATACGCGGGCAGCGTGTCTTCGAAGGTCTTCTTCGCGGTGGCGAGGGTGATGCGGTCCTGCGGTCGCTTCGGGCCGGCGATGCTCGGCACAACGGAACCGAGGTCGAGTTCCATGTATTCCGAATACTGCGGTTCGACATACTGCGGGTCCTTGGTGTCGCCCCACAGGCGGTTCGCCTTCGCGTAGGCTTTGACGAGTTCGACCTGTTCCTCGCTGCGACCGGTCAGGCGCAGATAGTCGAGCGTCACGTCGTCAATCGGGAAGATACCGCAGGTGGAGCCGAATTCAGGGCTCATATTGCCGATGGTCGCACGGTTGGCGAGCGGAACGGAGGCGACGCCCTCACCGTAGAATTCAACGAACTTGCCGACCACGCCGTGCTTGCGGAGCATGTCGGTGATGGTGAGCACCACGTCGGTCGCGGTGACGCCTTCGGGGATGGAGCCGGTGAGCTTGAACCCGACCACGCGCGGCACGAGCATGGAGATGGGCTGGCCGAGCATCGCGGCTTCGGCTTCGATGCCGCCGACACCCCAGCCGAGCACGCCGAGGCCGTTGACGGTGGTGGTGTGCGAATCCGTGCCTACGCAGGAGTCGAGATAGGCGAGCTTGCGGCCGTCGCCAAGACCGGAATCCTTGCTCATGACGACTTTGGCGAGGTATTCGATGTTCACCTGGTGGATGATGCCGGTCCCCGGCGGCACCACGCGGAAGTTCCTGAACGCCTGCTGTCCCCAGCGCAGGAACTGGTAGCGTTCCCCGTTGCGCTGGTATTCGATATCCATGTTCTGCTGCAGCGCGTCGGCAACGCCGTACTTGTCAATCTGCACGGAGTGGTCGATGATCATGTCGGCGGGCACCTGCGGGTTGATGACCTCGGGGTCGCCGCCCAGCTCCTTGACCGCGTCACGCATGGTGGCCAGATCGACGATGCAGGGCACACCGGTGAAATCCTGCATGACAACACGCGACGGGGTGAACTGGATTTCATGGCTCGGCTCAGCCTGCGGATCCCAGTCGAGCAACGCTTTGACGTGCTCGTCGGTGATGTTCTTGCCGTCGATGTTGCGCACGAGGTTCTCGACAAGCACCTTGAGCGAGTATGGCAGATGCTCGATACCGGGCAAATCCGCGATGTTGACGTAGTCGAATGTGGTGTCGCCCACGGTCAGCGTGGACAGTTGACTGTCTTTGAATGACATGCTACCTCCGAGCCGGCGAATGCCAGATGGTTGAATTCGGTATGGATGCCGATTGATGTTATTCCTGTATTGTATCGTGATGTGGTTTCAGCTCTGGCGTGTCTGCCTGTTATGTGAGACAATGCGCGCGAGCAGGCGGCTTGCCAGCTGGCAGAGCATGAATATCGCAGCCGATGCGACCAGCGCGACAAGAAGCACAACCAGCGCGCTCCCCTGCGGCAGATGCAGCGCAAAGAAGTCAGCGACCGGCGGGATGCACAGGCCGATGACCCCTGCGGCCGCGAAGACCGCGACAAGAACCCCTCGCCAGGAAGCCAATGGCCTTGCCACGAGGGCAAGCACCAGCACTCCGAGCGTGAAGACGATCATCGCGCAGCAGGAACGCTGCAATGCGAGGTCCGCCGGTACGGACAGGTTCCATCCAAGCACGCCCGGCATCGCGGCTTCGGCGATCAGCACGGACAACCCCACCGCGATGCCGCCGGGCAACGCGAAACGCACGACACGCCCCAAAAATCCGGGGATGTAACGTCTCGTATTGGGGGCGAGCGCAAGGATGAACGCAGGCATGCCGATGGTCAAGGCGCCGATATAGGAGATGTGCCGCGGCAGGTACGGGAAAGGCATCGCCAACAGGACGACGCCGAGAGAAATGAGCGCGGAGTAAACGGTTTTGGTCAGGAACAGGCTCGCGACCCGCTCCATATTGGCCATGACCTGGCGGCCACGTGCCACGACGTCAGGCAAATGGGAGAATTTCGAGTCGACCAGTACGAGTTCGGCGACCGCCTTCGTGGCTGGCGCGGCATTGCCCATCGCGACCCCGAGATCGGCTTCTTTGAGCGCCAACGTATCGTTGACACCGTCGCCGGTCATCGCGACCACATGCCGTGAGGCGTGCAGCGCCTTGACGATGGCCTGCTTTTGTTCAGGCAGCACGCGACCGACCACGTCAATGCCTTCCAGCGCACGGGAGAGTTCATCGATATCTTGGGGCAGGTCGTGGGCGTCAACGGCTACCGGCTCACGCTCACCGGTCAGTTTCACCTTCGCGGCAATCGCACGCACGGTAGTCGGGTTGTCGCCGGAGATGACGCGGCAACGCACCCCTTGGTCGCGGAACCAGCGCAAGGTCACCTCGGCGTCCGTCCTAATACGTTCACTACACAGCAGCAGGGCAGCTGGCCGAGCATCAGACGGCAGAACCGGGTTGTCCGCGAACATGGTGGGACTCTGGCCTTGTACAAGTTGCGCGCGGGCGATCAGGAGCACACGATGGCCTTGAGCGGCTTCGGTTTGGACGCGTTGGAGCACCGGGGCAAACAGAGCTTCTGTTGCCGACGCATCTCTGCCCGCCTGCCGTGCGGCGTCAACGAACCCGCGAGCGAGAACTTCCGGCGCACCCATAACCCATACGCTGCGGTCGTCGCGCACGATAGCGCTCCACTTGCGGGCGGACGAGAAAGGTACGCGCGCGGCGACCGTACCCGGGTGCACGCCTTGTGAGGCGAACAGCTCCATGGCCGCTCTGCCGGTGGCGTTCGGATTCTCCTCGTTGCACAGGTCGTAGGTGGCTTGCATGGCTTCGTCATGGTCCAGCCCTGCATGCCCCCAATCGTCGGCTGTTGCAGGAATCAGTGCGTCAGCCTCGATGCCACCATCGGTAATGGTCCCGGTCTTGTCCAGATTCAGGCAGTCCACACGGGCAAGCGTTTCCACGGATTCGAGATCCTGCACGAGCGTGTTGTGCCGCGCCAGACGCATGGCTGCGATGGCGAAGTTGAGCGAAGTGAGCAATACCAAGCCTTCGGGAATCATGCCAACGACGCCGGCCACCGCCGAGACGACCGCCTGACGCCATGCCCCGGTCGCGATCGCGTTGCCAAGCCCGCCGACCGTATGCAACTGCGACCAGATCAGCAGGATGCACAACGGCACCACCACGAAGGACATGACCTGCAGAATCGTATTGATACCGCGGCTCAGATCGGACAGATTGCGTTTGTAGACTTTCGCCTGCGCGGTGAGCCCCGCCGCATAGCTGTGCTCCCCGACCGCCTCCACTTGGGCGAGCGCCATGCCGGAGACCGCGGTGGACCCGGAATAAATAGCATCGCCTTCCTTCTTGCGCACCGTCCGTGATTCGCCGGTGAGCATGGACTCGTCAAGCTCAAGTCCCCACGTGTGCAGGATCTTGGCATCGGCCGGCACCTGCTCCCCCGCGCGGACCCACACCAAATCCCCCAGCACGATGTCTGCTGGCGCGACCTCGATATCTTTGCCGCCACGGCGCACCAGCACAGGCGAGGCGACCAGGATCGACAGGCGGTCGAGCGTCACCTTCGCCCGCAGTTCAGTGACGATGCCGATACCGGTGTTGATGATGATGACCAGTCCGAACACCGCGTCCTTCCATGACCCGGTGAGCAGCACGACCACCATCGCGGTAAGGATAATCGCGTTGAACAAAGTGAACACGTTCGCGCGGATGATTGAGCCCACCGAACGGGACGTGCTCTCGTCCGTACGGTTGGTCTGGCCTTGTTCCACACGGGTTTGCACGGCCTCATCATCAAGGCCGCGCTCATCCACAAGTGGCATGCCCGCGCTTGCAACCTTCCCCTGAGTCGCCGCCATACCAGCCTCCTTCATATCCGCCGAGTCCGCATCCCACGTCTCGGCACCACCGCGTTCATCCCACGATAGCAGCGCGACACGCCGCATATCACCAGTTCAGCTTCCGGGATGGAGCCGCGCGGCAAACAGCGAAGTAATCAGCCCGCAGACCTGTCGTTGCACGCCGGTCAGCCCGGAACGCGGCGTCACGCCCGAGAACCGTCTGGAGAAATCCATGCCGAGATCCGCGGTCGGCACGCCAGCCGGCACCACGCCTTGCGAAACCAGAGACGTGCCGATGCCCGCGGCAAGACACGCGCAAATCGACGCGTTGCCGGATATCTCGATGCGATGCGCCGGCTGAATCGAACGCTGGGAAAAGAACAGATCCGTGTAGTAGCGCACACCCGACCCATGCTCACGCAACAGCCACACCGTCGCCGGGTTCTCCGGGTCATGCGCATGCTCCCCCGCCAACACCAGCCGGTCATCACACAACGCGGCACGGACAACACCCTCCGCTGACACCGGCTTCTCCACGATACCCATCTGCGCCCGATGCAATTCCACCGCTTCGACAATCTCATCAGAATTCGCGGTCATCACACGCAGATTCACACGCTCCAGCACGCCCTGTACCTGCAAGCCCTCGAGAATACGCGGCAGCAGCGCCACCGCGGCGGTGTTGGACATCATGAGCAGGAACGGGTCGTGCGCCTGCCCCGCCCGATTGACATCCTCCTGCGTCTGCCGCCATTGCGCAAGAAGCTTCACAGCGGAACGGTAGAGTGTCTCCCCCGCGCGCGTCGCAGTCACATCGGCACGCGCATGACGTTCAAACAATGGTGTTCCCAACCGTTGCTCCAGCTGCGCGATCCGAGCCGAAACCGTCGACTGCGAGACGCGCAACTCGTCGGCCGCAATCGAGAACTGCCCGGTCTCATACACCGCCACAAACGTTTCAAGCAAAGGGAACACACAGGTATTATCCCACTGAGCGCTACCCCATTGAATACTATCCCGTTGGATAAAGGAGCCGCATCCCGGAAAATCCGGAACACGGCTCCGTATCAATCAATGACGTCTAATTCACACCATGGCGGGCAAGCACATCCTGCCGATGGATCACAACGCCCCGCACGCCTTGAGCAGCTTCTCGACCTCGGTGCCCTGCACCTTCTTGAGCAGTTCACGCAGGGCGAGACGATCTTTGAGCGGCAGGTCCATTTCGGTGAGTTTCTTGCCGTCGGCGAGTTTGACCGTCGCGGTCAGCAGGTCACGCACGTCGAAGACGCTGCCCCATACTTCCGGCACGCCACGGTCGACATTGCACAGCGTGTACACCGCTTCCATGCCGGTGCGGATCGAATACTCCGTGGTGAACACGGTGTCGCGCGGCGTTTCGGCGTACTGGCCGACGAAGGCGAGATTCACGGAGCCGTCGGGCACGACCTTCGGCCGGTCCCCGTCGCGACGCGGTTCGAAGAAGCTCGTCACATACGGCATCATCGCGGCGGTCGTGTTGCATGCCTCGCTCGCCAACTGCTTGATTCTGTCCTGCGGGATGCCGATGTGGTACAGCCATTCTTCGCACAGTTCTTCGCCGGTGCATTGCGCCATCGGCTTCTTGACGAAATCGCCGTTGTCATGCCAGCAGTTGAGGCCGTACACCCAGATCAGGCAGTGGTCGGACGGCTGGTCGGGGAACTGGCCTTGCCGGTTGATGGTCCACGACAGCAACCAGCTCGAATCCCTGGCGGTCACGATACCGCCGGTCACGATCTTGCCGGACAGCGGGTCGCGGTGGCAGATCGCTTCGATTGCGTCGAGCACCTCCTTGTTGGACGTGTCGACCGTCCACGATTCCCAGCTGGTTTCCTCGATGTCCTTGAAGAACTTCTCAGGGTGTCCGAAATCCGGGGATTGGGCGGCGATCCTCCTCCATAGTTCGACCGACGGCCCTTCGCCGTTCTTGATGGACACGACCGGCGCATGTGTCTGGTCGCCGTACGCGGTGCAATCGCCCTGCGAGCCGTTGGTGACGAACACGAGGTCGTTGTCGGTCAGGTCGATGCTCTTGGCCTCTCCGCCCTGCGTGTATTCGATGCGGCGGGCCGCTTTGCGGCTGCGCGTCACCTCGCATACCACGTTGGTCACATTCGTGTCATACAGCACCTTCGCCCCGGCGTCCGTGATGTACTTGACCATCGGGCGGATCATGGAATCATACTGGTTGTAGCGGGTGAAACGCAGTGCGGACAAATCGGGCAATCCGTCGATGTGATGGATGTAACGCTGCATATAGCGCTTCATCTCGATGGCGCTGTGCCATTTCTCGAACGCGAACATCGTCTGCCAGTACACCCAGAAGTTCGTCTTGTAGAAATCGTCGTCGAACATGTCATCGATGGTCTTGTCGGCGAGCTCTTCGTCCGTGGCCATGAACAGGTGCAGCAGCTCCTGCGTCGCCTTCGGGTTCATCCCGTACTTCTTGTCGGTGTGCGCGTCCTGACCTTGCTTCTCGGTGACGCGACACAGGGAGAAGTTCGGGTCGTGCTTGTTGAGCTTGTAGTATTCGGAGAAAATCGTCTCTCCGGGGTTCTGGATGGACGGGATGGAACGGAACAAGTCCCACATGACCTCGAAATGGTTGTCCATCTCACGGCCGCCGCGCATGATGTAGCCGCGTGTCGCATCGTAGATGCCGTCGCAGGAGCCGCCGGCCACCGGCAGGGATTCGAAGACCGTGATATGGTCGCCGGGCATCTGGGCGTCGCGGATCAGGTAGCATGCCGCCGACAGGCCGGCAAGACCGGACCCGACGATATACGCGTACTTGTCGTCGATGCCCTCAGGTTTCTCCGGGGTCGCGAAGGCTTCATAGTTTCCAGCCGAGTAGTACATGATGACTCCTTTGCCGTCATTTCGTCCACCGGTCTCACAGCAGGCTTGGAGCCTTTGCGAAACCGAGCCTCAACGTCGAGGCGAGTACCATTATAGGATCGGTTCGAGGGAAAAACCATCGACAATCGGCGGGAACATGTCCAATTGTGTGAAAGCCGTTTCGCGACATCGCGTCGCTGGGAATCGCGCGGGAATGCGTGTACCGCACATCCCGCGCTTCTCAATCAGAACAGCAACTTCGCCGCGAGGAACGCGCCGCCGGCCAACAGTATCGAGGCAAGGAAGCTGGCGAGCACCGCCATGCGGCCACGGCTTGCGATCGCCTTGAAATCGACGTTCATGCCCAGGGCCGCCATCGCCATGCCCAGCACCAGATAGGCCGCCTTGACCAAGATGTCCGTGAACTGTGCGACGAAGGGCAGGTACGTACCGGCGACCGATGCAACGAGGAAGCCGAGCATGAACCACGGGATCGGCACCTTGCGCGGGCCGTCACCGGGCTGGGGGTGTCTGCGGGCCCACCATGCGCCGATAATCATTGCTGTCGGGGCGAGCATCAGCACCCGGGAGAGTTTCATGATGATCGCCGCGTCCATGCCCGCGTCCCCCGCAGAACCTCCGACCGCGACCGCATGGGCGATTTCGTGGAGCGAGGCGCCGCCCATCGTGCCGAATTGCGCATCAGACAACCCCAGGAACGGGCGCAACGCGATTTCCGCGAGCGCGAATACCGTACCCATGACAGCTACGGTCGCCACTGCCATGACTTCGTCATCGCGTCCGCGTTTCTCTTCGTCTTTCGGCATGGTGATGGAACCAGACAGCCCCATGACGGCCGCGGCACCGCAAATACCTGTGCCGCCTGCGGTGAGGATGGCGAGATGCTCGTCGACGCCGAGTTTTCTGGCGATGAGATAGGTGACGGAGATGGTGAGTGTGACGATGATCGCTGCCACCGCAATGGTTTTGACCCCGGTGGCGAACAGCACGTCGAGATTGAGTTTGAAACCGAGCAGGATGATGCCCAGCCGCAGTAGTTTGTTGGAAATCAGTGCCGCGGCGTTACCGATGCCTTCCGCACGCTTGGCGGCGGCGTGGGCGAGCCATGCGTGCATCGGGATCTGTACAAGCATACCGATGATCAGTGCGATGATGAGCGCGCCGAACAGGCTGAACACCGGCAGGCCGGCCATCAGGGACCCGATGATGGACGCAGCGCAGGTTACGAGCGCGACAAGCAGCATCTCTCGGGTGCATATGCGAGAGCGTAATGATGTGAGTGTGGTCGTGATTCTTGTCATGTTGTCATCTTCGCCGATGCCAAAGTATCAATCAAATGCGTGTCTTCAATGACTGGTATCGGGTTTCCCGATACTATCGGCGGGAAGCGGCGAGGATACGGACAAGGGCGATGGGTTGTGGACGATGCTTGGATTCTATACATCACGTATCGATGGGTGAAACGCATGTACGGCAAGGCCACTGTGACAGCCAGGCTCACAGGCAACCGAGGCGCGGCGACCAATCGTCGGATTCCGCCATTGCCCTGCCTGCTCTCGCCGGCGCGAGACGCCTGGGGCGCCCCTATTTTTCCCCCCATATCCGCGATTTCAGCGGTTGCAGGGAGACCGACAGCGTCACTTCAGCCAATCCGCATGGTTGCAGGGTGCGGGTTGTCATTGATGATGGCGGACAGCGCCGCATCCAAGCCAACCGTGGACGAGCTGACATCCGCATCACTGTCTGCGGGCTTCGTGCCCATGCGCAGAACCGCCGCGTACAACGTGGTGTCCTGCGGCGGATTGGAGGGGTCGAGCAGGGCGACCGGAATGCCCGCGTTGCGCGCTTCGTTTAAGGCATCGTGCCACGATGACGCTGTCGCATCCGTGACGTCGAGCGCGTTGATGAGGATCACCGACACGCGTTGGGACGCCCAGTCGCGTACAGCCTGCTGGGCGGCTTGCGTCGCATCGGCGTTGTCGGTTGTGGAAGCGAACCGGGCGTCGAGCTTTGCCTTGGCAAGATCATTGAGCACCGTGGTATCGGCGACCGGCGGATTGCCCAATGCCCCGACCACACCGATGACGATATCTTGCCTGTCCACGCTGTCATGGGAGACATTGCTCGACGAATCATGCGAATTGCCTACGGCCACGCCCCGCGGAGTACATCCGGCGAGCACACCGGTCATGCACAGGACAACCGCCAGGATGCATGCAGCCGTGTTCCGTCGCACAGATGGCTGGTGTCGCAGAAGGTGAGTCATGCATCTCATCCTAATCAACGGTGGTCACGAGGGGTCGCCCCGCCGCCGACTGTGGGTGCGGTCGGCGGCAACAAGGGCGGGCGGCGTCTACTGTCCGATGGCGATGATGGTTTTGCCTTTGGATTTGCCTTGTTTCACTTTGGCGAGTGCCTCGTTGACCTGCTCGAGCGTGTAGACCGTGTCGATGGAGGTTTCCAGCGGATGGTCCTTGTCGAACAATCTACCGATTGCTTCGAGTTGGCGCCCGTCCTCATGCACGAACAGGAAGTCGTAGGTCTGACCTTTCGCCGCTGCCATGCGGTCGTATTTGCGGCCGGCGATGGAGAACAGCAGGCGCTTCCATGCGGGCATGCCGCTGCGCTTGGCGAACCGGCCGTTGGGCATGCCACGCAGGGAGACCAGGCTGCCGCCTTCTTTGAGCACCTTGAATTCGTTCGGCAGCTCGCGGTCGCCCAAGGTGTCGAGCACATGGTCGACGTTGGAAAGCACGTCGACATAGTGCTCTTTCTTGTAGTCGATGAACCATTCGGCACCGAGCTGGCGCACCCGCTCCTCATTGTTGCCGCTGCCGTTGGTGTAGACGTGCAGGCCGAGGCTTTTGGCCACGGGGATCGCCATGGCGCCGAGGCTGCCGGTGCCACCGGAGATGAACACGGATTCCCCCGCCTTGACGTGCATGACATCGAAGGCTTGCATGGCGGTGAGCGCTGTAAGCGGGACCGTGGCGGCCTGCTCGTATGAGAGGTATTCGGGGATCGTCGCGAGTGCGGATTCCTCCACTGCCGCGTATTGTGCGAAGGCGCCGATCCTCTTGAGGGGCATTCTGCCGTAGACCCTGTCGCCTGCTGTGAACCGGGTGACGTTCTTGCCGGTTTTCTCGACGATTCCGGCGAATTCATTGCCCATGACCAGCGGCGTCTTGTAGGGTGTGATGAGTTTGACTTCACCGCGGATGATCATGTTGTCGAGCGGGTTGACCGCCGCGGCCATGATCTTGACCAGCACTTCCGTGTCGCCGGGCTGCGGGACGGGGATGTCACAGACCTCGAGGTCGGTGCCGTGTTTGGCGTAATGCGTGAGGATGGCTGCTTTCATGAGGGTCTCCGTACGTTTGTCGGCGTTGTGCCGTTATCTGTGGCTGTTTCGGATTGAATGGGGCGTGCAGACGGTTGATGGTTATTCTCGCGCGTCGGCGGCGCCAGTTCGGCTTGAATGGTTTGCCGCGTCCTGACGAGGATCGGCTTGGCCGGTCCGTGCCATGTAGGCGAGCATGTCGCTGATGCAGTCGGCGAGGGTCATGCCTTGGAGCCGGTGGTTCACGTCATCGTCCATCTGCTGGAACATGCCTCCCAGCACCGGGCGAATGTTGTGCCCGACGATGCACATGTCGTTGGGATTGTGGTGCAGGTCGAACAGATGCACGGAATCCGCGTCCATCACCGCCCGGTAGATGTCGAGCAGCGTGATGTCGCCTGGCTGCCTGAGCAGCCGGAACCCGCTGACGCCGCGCCTGCCTTCGATGATGCCCGCCTTGCTTAGGCGCGCGGTCAGTTTGCGGATGTAACTGGGGTTGGTGCCTACGCTCACGGCGATCTGTTCGGAATTGACCGGCGTTGCGGATTGCGAAATCAGGATCAGCGCATGGATCGCGGACGAGAATCTGGTATCCATCACAACCCCTTCCTTTGCATCACTCCGTTGTGCGGTGTTCAGTATTACGCGGTTCAGATGTCGCGGTTCGCTTCATTCGCCGGATATGCAAACGTCCGCAATCATCACCGCCGGCGATTATCTGTAATTGTATCTGTTACTGATACTTTAACAGACGGCAAGACAAGCGTCAACGGTTCAGACGCTATGGCCGTCTAGGAAGCCAATCAGTCTGTCGAACGCCTTACGCGCGGTGGGGTCGTTCCTTTCTTCCGCGACAAAGCAATGCGACATCTTGCACCCCTCCCCCTCAGCGGATCGACGAGTTCATTCACCACTCCCGCTTGGCCCAGCGCACGACACGCCCGGTTTCTAATCAAGACGTGGACGCATGAATTCGAATCCGACCCCGATTCGCAACCGTGGACCATGTTCGAAAGCCTGTTTTGCCACATGAAGCAGCACCAGGCGTTTTACGAAGTCCTCCACACGACAGGGCGGGACAACGTCCTGCGAACATCGTTGCGAGAGAAAAACGGATTGACGCAAGAACTCGCGAACGAGGAAGCCTACCGGAAAGCGTTTTTCGCCGACGGAATCAGCGGATGGATCGAGGAATGAATCGAACGAGACATGCCAGAAACACCCGGCGAGCTGAACGAATCACTGAGACGCTATGTTGACGACGTGCTCTCCAACCTCAACCAGCTATTCGTCCGACCATGACCTTGCCTGGCGTGGAGGCCATTCGCCCAACGGCACATGGCCTCCACACAGCGCGCTACCGGCATCCACACCCGCCGAGCGCGTGGACACTCTCGTCAATCGGGACATGCGTCGCGGATCGTCCACTGATACACTCCCGCCACACCCGGCGCGAGCCGCCGGTACCTGCTTGGCATCCAGAATCATGCGCTGGGCGCGCCGTAGTGCTGCTCGATTGCACATTTACCAAGTGTTTTCTTCCACGGTCTCCTGTGCCCGTTACCGGCGGGATTCCACTGGATCTGCCCTTGGGTAGACGAGGCAGCAGCAATCTTGTCGGGGTTGTCCTTCTTTTGTACTTGACCAGTCGCCGAATCATACACGTAGTAGACACTCAGATTGTTGCTATTGGTCGTATACATCCGGTAGGTGTTGCCAGTTCCAGTTTTTGTGTAGCACAGCGACACGTCTGGGGAAAGCGTAATACTCGTGTCAGTATCGGTTACTTTGGTACCGTAGGCATATTTGACGTTGCTCGCTATCGACTGTTTCCGTCCCTTGGGGTCTGCTCCAATCATGAAATTCGGAGGCAGCGTACCGCCGAGTTCAACGCTTGCATTCTCAATGGCGTCTGATGCATGCTTCAGATCAGACTCGGCGGCGCTGTTCCACGCCGCCACGCGCACTTGATGATAAATCGGCACGCTAATTGATGCAAGAATGCCAATGATGATCACGACAACAAGCAACTCAATGAGAGTAAAACCCGATTGTCCCGAGGCACGCCGCCTCAAGGACTGATACACTCCACGCATGGCTTCACCTCTCTTTCTTCCTGCAAACCCACCATTGGGTCTGTGGAATAAGCCATCGGAGTCAAGTACTTGCCTGCACGCTCCGATGCGTGTTCTTCATCAGCATCATTACTGATGACTATGTGCTCATTATATAACGGTTTTCAGAATCCCGCAGCCGCCTTCACAAAACAGCGGGATTCCGCCTCACCGGTCGGGGTCAACGCATGCAATCAGCCGACCCACCATGCGATGACATCGCCGCCTGGATTGCCCAACTGCCAGAAAGCATCGGAAACCACCCCGCCGACGGCCGGCTTCAAGGCAGAAAGAAGCTTTGGACATTGATACCGAAAGCCCTACGCCTGCAACATACTCCAGACGCATTCCAGCAAAGTCAACGCCAGAACGATATTAATCATTCGGTAATGCCGGACATAGAACTTCTGTATCAGGTCGCAACCCACCGTTTCCGATACATGAGCAAAACGACAATGGACGCCACTGCCACAATACATATCGCAATGACAACATACTCAATTTTCAACGCTGCCCCTTACATTGTTCAATGATCGAATACAGTAAATGTTGCGAAGAGATGAAGTTTTCCGGCGTTGACAGTTATCTTACAGCCGCAACTCCCCGACATCTAACTGGCAATCAATGCTCACGCTTGTTGAACTGATTTGTGCTTCGATAAGATACCGCGAATCGCTCCGTCTGCTGATGCCAGACATGCCCAAGTGCCCGGTAACCGCAATGATACTCGACTTTCACTACTTTTCCTTGCTCTTTTCCTTCGACCCTTGACATCAATGCAACCGTCTCGATGTGGCACAATACCTTCTGATTGATGTCAGGTTTTGTACCCGTTCGCGGAAACATATCCCATCAAAACGGAAACAAGTCCACACCTCTGACATTGCACATTAGCAGATGCAAACAGATGCAATCTGTGGCAAAATTGACATCCATATCACGGTCTTGACCATTGAAGTCTACTATCATATCTTTAAAACTTGTTTTGCTTTTGCATTAACAAATTGAATAATTGGACCTGAAATGATAACTGTAACAATCGTGCATACACCAAACTTTCCACTAAGCAAAACACCTGTAACAACAACCAAAATATCCAATGCCATTCGAACAAATTTAATCTGCCAGTGATTTTTTTCTGCTAAAGCAAAAGTGACTGCCTCATAGGAGCCTCTACCAAGGGATGCCGACGCATATAGTCCTGTTCCGACAGCAAACAAAACCACCCCTAACAACATAATTAAAAAATTAATCCACTTATAGGTACTGTAAATATGGCAGTTAGCAAACAAATCTACACAGGCACTGTATACAATCTGGTACAACACAGTTCCTATATGAATCTGACTTTTATCGTAAATGAGCGCAAACAAAATCATTCCCACTGCTACAACAAAAGATGCTGCCCCAATGCTTATGTGAAATGTTCTTGCAAGCCCCTGCCACAGCACCGCAAGCGTAGCTCCGCCAAATCCAGCATACAGTGCAAGTGTAATTCCATAAGCCGCAACCATAGAACCTATCACAAGGATTGCCAATTTCTTTAATGTTTTTTTATTGTTATTTTCCATTTACTTTTAATTCAAGTACTTCCGGGCGGGCATAATGTCCGATTGCATCATGCTCCATTTTGCAGGCGGCAGGCAAATTCATATCAAGTTCTACGTAAATGATAGTTTCTTCATCCCAGACAGGTTTTGTCAAATAATGCCCATATGGATCATATAATGCAGCTTCCTCCTCTGCACACAAGTCCTGAAAGTTCAGATGCGATATTATGCTCCTGCAGATCAGATGGGTATGAACTGCGTCTGATAATCAGATCAGCATTGATAAAGAAACATTTTCCTTCGATTGCAATATGCTGAACTTTCATGACAATAATTCACCACCCATATAATTTTATCTGAGTTTAAAACATCTGAAATCTATATCACTGTATATCCGGATTTTAATAATACGGCTAATGATTTTTCAAAATTTGTATCTTTCACTAAAATATAATCTGTGTTGTATGTAGATACCGCAAAAATTCCAATTTTATTATCTGCAAGCATTCCAGACAACTTTGAAAGAATGCCAATAAGTGAAAAATCCAAAATCCCTTGAATACGGAAACCACGCCACCCATCTTCACGTTCTATTGTGTCTTCAGGAACGTCATTTGTTTCACACACAAGAGATATTTCTTCATCTGTTTTACCAATGAAGTAGAATTCCTTGCTTAAATCTATATCATCAATATTTTTGACTTTACATACCGTTAGCAGCCGATCTAATTTATTTAACACCAGCAAATTACCCACCTCCACAAATTCCGATTTGTATAACCGCCCTTTACATCTAATCCACTGTCTCAAATCGTGACATCTAATCCAAGGTTACAACCTGACACACATTTTGCAGTGGATATGTTTCCATATAAGAAAACCGAGCTTTTCCAGACGTCTGGCTTCAAATCCAAGCCGCGAAAAAGCCCGGAAATATGCCGCTTTCAGGCACTTGATTTTATTCCCTTAACATCAACGCTACCGTCTCAACATGCCCCGAGACAGTTGAAAACATAATCACGCTGCCTGACTGTTTGCGGGAACATGTCAATAATTCGCCTCTGTTTGCGGAAACATATCTAAAACTCAGGCATCAAATGAGGAAACATATCTAAAGGAATCAAGGCGACAAACTGGAAGTTATCGATCTGACTTTAATAATGCATAGATGCTCACATCGCAGACGCCCTGATTATTTACAGCCGCGCTTCTTAGGGTACCTTCATACTTCATTCCGCATTTTTTCATAACCAGTCCTGAATGAGGATTATTTACATCGTGTTTTGCCTGGACGCGATTCGCACCGACCTGATCGAACATAAAATTAATTACTGCACTCAATGCTTCCGAAGTTATTCCACGGTTCCACCACGGTCTGCCAATGCAGTAACCGATTTCTGCCATCTGCGTTTTTTCATTGATTGATACAACAGATATTGAACCAATCGGTTCGTTGAGATTTTTCGGCACAATTGCCCACTGATAAAAGTCCGGCTTTTCATAGCACGCAGTCCATTCATTCAATATATGAATTGCGGTATCCAAACTGGTATAAGCAGGCCATGTCAGAAACTTTGTAACCTCTTTGTCTGATGCCCAATTCTGAAACATGGCCTCTGCATCTTCGACCATAAATTCTCTTAACAACAGCCTTTTCGTTTCTATCGTATAGGTTCCACAATGATTCATGTCTAATCCTCTAACTTCCGATTTATATCTCGGAATACATATCTTGTCTTCTTCCAAGTGGCTTTGAAATCAGTAGCAATGATATCCATTTCTCGTTAGCACAATTTTGTTACTTAGTATATCATGTTTGGAATTCGTAAAAAAAGAAAAGCCGTCCCACAGTCACACCAGACCAACTTTCACATTTTTTCTAAAAGAAAACGCGGCACCAGCCTATCTTCTCAGAAAGACGGATGCCGCAGAAATGGCTTAAACACGGGCTTTGCCAGCCCTCTTTCAATTTGTTCTTGTTAGCAGAGCCACTGTCTCAACATGGTGGGTCATCGGGTAAATGTCGTAAGCGCGGATATCGGTCAGGCGATAGCCAAGCTCACCGACAAGTGTGGCGGTATCGCGGGCGAGACTCGTCGGATCGCAAGCGATGTAGATGACCGCTTTCGCACCGCTTTCGGCGATCTGACGGCACACCGCCGCCTTCGCACCGGCACGCGGCGGGTCAAGCACAACAACATCAGGATGAGCCAAGTCGCTGGGGACATGCTGCAACGTGCGGCGAACATCGCCAACCCGGGCATCCGCGGAACTAATCTGGCAATGCCGCAGATTATACTGGGCGTTTCGCACCGCGGTGCGTCCGCCTTCGATACTGAGCATGCGCGTACGCTCCGCGGCAAGCATACTCAGCGGCAGCGTGAACAACCCGGAGCCGGAATACAAGTCCCACAACACGGCCTGCTTACGGCCATCAAGCACCCGACGGACCAAGTCCATCACATGATTGGCAAGCATCACCGGAGCCATGCGATGCACCTGCCAGAAACCATTCGCATCCACACGATAATCGAACGTTTCACCGGCAACTGTCACAGATTCGTGCAGATGCTTCGACCCCGCACGCAACTCGCCATCAACCAGCACGGCGTAATTATTGCCAATCGCTTTCAACAACGCCTGCGAATCAGCATGAGTGGTATCGATGTCACGTGGTTCCGGCACGGATAATCTGATTTGAGAACCAGGCTCAAAACCGCCGTCCCAGATGTGCTCCTCGTCCGCCACCGCAAGCAGCGCACGAGATGCAAGCGGCATGGTGTCAATCGAGACCCGCACATGCGAACCCCGACGGCGCATGGACGGCATACCATGCTCATCGGCGATCATCTCAATACGCGTACGCCAATTCAACCCGCCAAGTTCCACATCATGATCGGCACGTTCAACCGGCACAGGATCACACTCGACATGCCCCATGCGATGCATCTGGTCGGTAATCACCGCGGACTTCCAAGCAAGCTGCCCCGGCAAACTCACATGCACCAAGTCCGCTCCCCCGACGCCGCCGCCCTGCGCCAGCGGTCCCGCCAACTGCCAGACAGGTTCGACACGATCCGGGCTTGCTTCAAGCACCTCCACCACTTCGCCGGTCCAGAACCGGTCATCACGGTCATGCGGCTCATCAAGTTCGACGCGCACCAGCTCCCCCGGAAGCGCGAACCTGACGAACACCACACGGCCATCGATATGGCCGACACAGCGACCCTGATCGGCATACCGTTCGATACGCACTTCTACCTGCATGTTTCCTATCACTTTCCTACCTGCCAACAGCCGGGCGGTGCACGCGCCGGCCAATCAAGCGGCCCGGACATCGGCATGCCGACCGCAACTTACTGGTGCAACAACCTAGCACAACCCGTTGCCGAGAAACGACAATGGCGGATGATGCGCACACCCTGCACACCATCCGCCATAGGACATCATCAGCCGCGTTCCGCCGTCAGGCTTCCCCGTCCTCCGATTGCCGTTGTGCCGCACGCTCAAGCTCACGATGCCGATGCATCGGCGTGGCGACAATCAAATACGATACCCAAATCGCCAACGCCCAGAACGGAATGCCCATCAGCAGACGAGCCGTACCCAGCCACGCCACCCGGTCAGACAAGTACAGCGGGACTTGGACGAGCAGCCGGAGCGTGAACACGCCCACCCACAGCGCGGTAATCGCCATATACGCCCGTTTGAGCGGCTTGTCGTTCATCCAGCCATGGAACCAATCGCCGAAACGCTCGGTCGGCAACGACCGGATGAACTCGACCACCAGTCCAAGCCCCGGCACCCGTGCGATCAGCGAAATGCCCAACAGCACGATATACACCGCATTCGTAATGAACCCGAACATGTAGTAATTGCGCGCCTCATGGCTATGCCACGCCCACACCAGACAGATGGCGACCGACACCAGTCCGCTCAACGCGCCCATCACAGACTGGCGTTGGATGAGCCGTGCCACCACTTGCACTGCAGCCAACACCGCGGACACCAACACCGTCGAGCGAAGATCGGACGTGATCACGAACATCACGACGAAGACGAAACCCGGCAGCATCGATTCCACGACGCCACGCGGACCGCCGATGGCATCAATGACGGAAAAATCGCCATCCCCGGCTTGGGTGAGCGCGGCGACACCGGTACGCGGTTTGCGGTTCGAGGCCGAATCCGGCATGGTACTGCTCAACGCACTTCAGAGAACATCGGGCCACGCGCCAGCGTCGTCTTCTGCTCTACCTGCTGGTCGGAATCGAACGGTCCCTTCGGACGATCCGGAATCTGCGCGGCATCGTGCTGTGCCTGTTCCTGGGCCGCCCTGCGTTCGCCCGGGGTGACCGGCGCGTGCATCGGAATAAGGTCGCGTGGCGCAAGCGGTTCCTCACCGCGTTCCACAACGATTTGCGAGAAGAACCGGTTCAGCGCGCGGGTTTCCTCATCATCCGGATCTGTGGCGGCTTTACCTGAGAAAATGCCACGCAGCATCCACCGCGGACCGTCCACACCCACGATGCGAGTGGTCACCATCTTGCCTTCCTTGATCGGGACCGGCAAAATAAGCTCCGTGCCGAACACGCCCGGCACCTCCTTGGCGACATCGCTCTTGGAATCCAGCAGATCAGCACGAACGTCGTCCCACAATCCCAGCGTCTTGGGAGCTGCGAACGCTTCGACCTCCAAGCTTGAAGTACCGTACGTGATAGTGGCGCCCAGCACCGCCTTGTTCGCCCGAGCGGCTTTGATGCGCAGCTCAATGCCCTTCATGAACGGGATATAGTAGGCGCCAAGATCGAGATAATCGTCATAGTCCGGAACGTACTCGTCGTTCACATCCCACGGGCCCCAATCCTCGCCGCGCCCCTCATACTCTTCGCTCGGCTCGGTAGGATAATCCGGCTGCTCGTCATCCTGTGCCTGCTGTGATTGCGCAGCAACCTCGACGTCCTGGGATACGTCCTGCTCCTTGGCCTGTGCGGCGGGTTCCGGCTGCTGCGTTTCCTGGCCGTCCGCAGCTGCATCGTTCACGTCGTCGGCATCCGCCGCATTCTGGCGTGCCTTCTTCGCGTCCTTTTCGCGCGCGGCGTCATCATCATGATGCTTCTTTTTGCCGAATCCGAACAATCCCATAGCTCCTCATTTCCACGGATATGACAGTCCCAAGAATAACACCGCAGATGAGAGCCAGCTGAAAGCGTGATGTCGCGCATCAGCGCTGCCGGCATCGGTGGCATTCAGGACCACAGATTTCGTCGCATCACACGTCGTACGTGATGCTCAACGGCGCATGGTCAGACCAACGGGCGTCATAGGTGGGCGCCTTGTCAATCGTGAACCCGCGAGCCGTCTGAGCAAGCTCCGGAGTGGCGAACTGATAGTCCAGACGCCAGCCGGTGTTGTTGTCGAACGCCCGTCCGCGCTGGCTCCACCACGTGTACGGCCCCTGGATGTCGCCGGCGAGCTCACGCATCACATCGACGAACTCATACTCGTCAAGCCACTTGTCGATATACGCACGCTCCTCAGGCAGGAAGCCGGAGTGCGTCACATTCGACTTCGCGTTCTTGATGTCAAGCGGCGTGTGCGCGATATTGAAATCGCCGCACAACACCGCTTGCCGCCCACCGCGCGCAGCCTCATCGCGCAGCTGACCCATGCGGGTGAGCATGGTGTCAAGGAAACGGAACTTCTGGTGCATCTTGTTCGGGTCATCCACATCGCCGGAATGCACGTACACGCATACGACCGTGATCTCATACCCTTGCGGGGTGCGCACATCGGCTTCAATCCAGCGACCCGAATCCACATCCTCTTCGAGTCCCGGCAAACCGTACCGCTCGGCGACCACCGGCAGCGTGGACAGCAGGCCGACACCGGCACGGCCTTTGATACGGCAGATTTCATTCATGGTGTGCAGCTCGGTTGGGTCAGCGACTTTACCGGAATCCACATAGGTATCGGCGATCTTGTTGAAAATCGGGTCGATTTCCGACTGCGGGGCACGAACTTCCTGCATACACCACACGTCCGGCGTATGCTCGCCCGCCCAATGCATAATGCCCTTGCGGTTCGCCGCACGCAAGCCGTTGACATTCGATGTCGTAATCACAATGCTCATGGTTTCGAGCCTAGCAGCGCTCCCCTACGAGCGGTCATGCGCGCTGCAACGTCCGTTTCCATCGTTCCTGTACCGGTATGCGTTCATCCGTGCCGGCGATGCGTTCATCTGTGCGCCCATCTGTATCGCTCATCCGTACCGCCCATCTGTACAAACTGGCTACGCTTACAACCATCCCAACGTAACCAGTTTGCAAGAAAAACCACCCACCTATACAAACTGGCTACGCTTACAACCATCCCAACGTAACCAGTTTGTGAGAAAGGCCACCCGCAAAAGAGGCAGATTCCAAGGCGGCAGCCCCACACAACCTTCTACCGACGCTATGACGCCCCGCAGCGTCGGCAGAAACAGAAACGCCACCTTCTGCCGACACTGAGGAGGTGCTCAGCGTCGGCAGAGGGTGGCGGCGTCTTGGAAACAGCTGCGAATCAGTCGAGACCGAGCTTGAGCTTGCCTCCAGGAATCGCGTCAAGCAGGTCACGCGTGTACTGCTGCTTCGGATGGTCGAATACCTCGTCGGTTGTCGCGTGCTCGACCAGCCTGCCATGCTGCATCACGACCACTTCATCGGCAATCTGGCGGACAACCGCGAGATCATGCGTGATGAACAGGTAGCTCAGCCCTCGTTCCGCCTGCAAATCGTTGAGCAGATGAAGCACCTGATCCTGAACCAGCACGTCGAGCGCGGACACCGCCTCGTCACAGATGATGACATCCGGGTCGAGCGCCATAGCGCGCGCAATCGCGATACGCTGGCGCTGGCCGCCTGACAGTTCGTTCGGATACCGGGTCATGACGGATTCAGGCAGTTCAACCATGTCGAGCAGCTCGCGCACACGCTTCGCGCGGCTCTTCTTGTCGCCGATATGGTGGATGCGCAGCGGCTCCTCGATGGAGCGGAAGATGGAATACATCGGATCGAGCGAACCATAAGGGTTCTGGAAGACCGGCTGGACATGCCGACGGAAGTCGAGCAGCTCGGCTTTACCGAAATCGGCGATGTTCTTGCCCTCATAGAACACCTTGCCTGACGTGGGCTCAAGCAGCCGCAACACCATGTTCGCGACGGTCGACTTGCCAGAGCCGGATTCTCCCACGATGGCGAGCGTCGTACCGCGCTTGACGGAGAAGGACACGTCATCCACCGCCTTGAACATCTCTTTCTTGCGCGGAAGCTTGAACTCCTTCGTCAGATGTTCGACCGTAATGATGTGTTCGCTTTTCTCCAGCGTCTGCTCGCCCTTGACCTGATGCTCAAGCAGCGCATCCGCATTCTCGCCGTGCTCTTTAGCGGAGATGATGCGCTGTGAGGCAAGCGAAGGAGCCGCAGCGACCAGACGCTTCGTGTACGGGTGCATCGGATGCTGCAACACGTCGAGCGACGGGCCGGATTCAACGACCTGCCCCTTGTACATCACGACGATATGCTGAGCGCGTTCCGCCGCCAAGCCCAAATCATGCGTGATGAACAGCACCGCAGTGCCCAGCGAATCAGTGAGCGTCTGCAGATGGTCGAGAATACGCTTCTGGACAGTCACATCAAGCGCGGACGTCGGCTCGTCGGCGATCAGCAGATCAGGACGGCAAGCCAAGCCGATGGCGATCAGCGCACGCTGACGCATACCACCAGAGAACTCGTGCGGATACTGACGCGCACGCGTCGCAGCGTCCGGCAGGCCTGCCTCATCAAGCAGACCGGCGATACGGTCGTTCATATTCGAACCGGTGACATGCTCCTTGGCGATCTGCCATGCCTTGTCATCATTCACGCCCGCCTTGATGAGGTCATCGGCGACACGCCACCTGGTCTCGGAGCCCGGGGTCCACTCCTGAGAGAAGAACTCCATCGCGTTGTCCAGCTTCTTGCCGCTCATGCCGATGCCGGTCAGCGCATCCTTCGCAGCAGCGAGCAGAGCAGGCCGTTCCTCGGAACCGATGAAGGTCTCATCGTCTTCGCTTTTCACGTTGACTTCGTCGCCCGCAAGCGCTTTCGCCAGCTTGGATCGCTTCTCATGCGAAATATCCATATGGTTGGCGACAAGCGCTTCCTTGACCTGCGTGCCGATACGCCACACCGGGTTGAGGTTGCTCATCGGATCTTGCGGAACCAAACCCATCTTGCTGCCGCGCAGCTGGTCATATTCCTTGCCTTTGAGCCCGGAAATCTCCTGGCCTTCAAGCTTGATGGACCCGCCGACCACATGGCCGGTGCCAGGCAGCAATCCCAGCACAGCCATGGCGGAAGTGGACTTTCCGGAGCCGGACTCGCCCACAATCGCCACCCACTGGCCGGGATAAACGTTGAAGGATGCGTCACGCACCGCGTGAACATCATGCCCGTTGTCGTCAGTGAAATCGACCTTCAAATGCTGGACTTCCAGCAACGGGCCTTGTTCGCGCTGCATTGCCTCGAGACGTTGTGCAGCCTCGGCTTTTGCATTCGTATTGGTGTTCTCAGTCATCACATGCTCCTTGTCAGGCCGTACGGCTCTTCGGATCGAGCGCGTCCTTGACGGCGTCGCCCATCATGATGAAGGCCAGCACGGTGATCGCCAGCGCGGCCGACGGATAGAACAGGACGGAGGGGTTGGTCCGCAGCACGGATTGCGCGCTCGAAATATCTCCGCCCCAGCTGACCGTGGTGGTCGGCAGACCGACACCCAGGAAGCTCAGCGTCGCCTCAAGCACGATGTAAGAGCCGAGGGACGTGGTGCCGATAACGATGATCGGAGCCAACGAGTTGGGGATGATATGCCTGATGAGATTGCGCCACGGCGTTGAACCCAAAGCCGTGGAAGCGGTGTTGAACTCCAGGTTTTTCGCTTCCATAACCGCGCCGCGGGCGATGCGTGCGGTCGATACCCAGCCGAAGAGCGTGATGACGAGCACCAGCTTCCAAATGGATGTGCTGGTCTTGAACATCTGCAGGACGACGATGGCGCCAAGCAGAATCGGCAACGCAAGGAAGATATCGGTCAGACGGCTGAGCACCGCATCGACCCAACCGCCGAAGAAGCCGGCGAGCGCACCGATGAACGCGCCGAGGACCACAACAAGGATCGTGGACAGCAGGCCGACGCTCAGCGAAGTGCGGGTTCCGTAGATGGTGCGGGTGTACACGTCGCAACCTTGCAGATCAAAGCCGAAGGGGTGTCCGGCCTTCGCCGGCTCCAGCGAATTGTCAAGGTTGCAGTAGTTCGGGTTCTGCTTGGTGAACACGCCCGGGAACAGGGCGACGAATACGACGAGCACAATGAGGATCGCGGAGATGATGAACATCGGGTTGCGCCGCAACGTGCGCCAAGCGTCTGCCCACATGCTGGCCGCAGGAGCGGATTCGTCGATGGAGTCGACAGCTTGCAGCGGTGTTTCGTCGATCGGCGCCACATAGCGCTCCTGGCCAGGCAAGGTGACGGTGGATTCTTTTCGTGTTGGTTCTGCCATGATTATCCCTTCCTTCCTCTCACGCGTACCGGATGCGCGGATCAAGCGCCGCATACAGCAGGTCGACGATCAGGTTGGTCACGACGAAGATCAGGGTCAGCAGGGTGACGATGGAAACCACCATGTTGCTTTCGCCTTTGAGGATGCTTTGGTAGGTGAGATATCCGATGCCGTGCACGTTGAAGATGGTTTCGGAGATCATCGCGCCGCCCATGAGCGCACCGAGATCCTGACCGAGATAGGTGACCACAGGGATCAACGAATTGCGCAGGACGTGACGCACGAACACTTGACGACGACCCATGCCTTTGGCGCGGGCGGTACGCACGTAATCCTCGTTCATATTCGAGGAGATTTCACCGCGGGTGAGTCTGATGATGTAGGCCATGGATACTGAGCCGAGCACGATGGCTGGCATGAGCAAATCAAGGAAGCCGGGATCGTTGCCGGCGGTAACGGGTAGCAGTCTCCATTTGACGCCGATGAGATACTGCATGATGAAACCGGTGACGAAGGTCGGTACGGAGATCAGCAGCAGGGAGATGACCAGGATGACGGTGTCACCCCAACGTCCCTTGTTGATTCCCGAGATGATACCGAAAAGGACGCCGAACACGGCTTCGAACACGAATGCCATAAGCGCCAGGCGAATGGTCACGGGGAATGCGCGACCGATTTCATCGATGACCGGTTGCCCGGAGAAGGTGTTGCCGAAGTCAAGGGTCAGCGCGTTCTTGAGGAACAGCAGGTACTGGATGATGAACGGCTTGTCGAGGTTGTATTCGGCGCGGATCTGGGCCGCGACCGCCTGGTTGACCGGCTTGTCCCCGAACATGGCTTTGACCGGGTCGCCCGGCAGCGCGAAGACAAGAGCATAAACCAGGAGGGTCGTGCCAAGAACCACGGGAATCATCTGCAGAATGCGTCGCAGAAGATATTTGCCCATTGGGTTGCTCCTTATTGCTCTTCGGCCGTTCGCGCCGGAACCTGTCAGGTACGGCGGCACTGCGGCCATAAAATACTTACGTTAGTCTACCCCACGTCTGCCCCAGCGTCATCTGCAAGGGGGCAAGAGACGTGCAATCCCTCTGGCATCAAGGGTTTGCGGGCATATGCCGATGACTTCCGCATGTCGGACGTTAACCGCAAGGAAACATTGATTTCCCGGATAATAGAAGGTTTTATCGTCACATATGAAAGGGCGCATGACATGAATCCATGCCATGCGCCCTCGTTCAGACGGATCAGCGTCTATCGGCGTGCCGTCACTTGGACAGCTCCGAATAGACCGGCTGGTTCTGCCAGTTCATCGTGAAGTTCTTCACGCCCTTCGCAGCCACGCCGTCCGCGTTGCCGTAGTACAGCGGGATGGCCGGCAGATCGTTGAGCAGGATTTCCTGAGCCTGCTGGTAGATCTTGTTCGCCGCAGCCGTGCTGGTCGCAGCGTATGCCTGATCCATGAGCTTGTCGAAGGCGGCGTTCTTGTAGTCACCGTCGTTGGAGCCCTGGTTGTCGGCGGCAGCCGAATCATACAGCTGGTACAGGTAGTTCTCCGGGGACGGGTAGTCAGGCTGCCAACCGGTGCGGAACGCGCCCTTGATCGAGCGGTTGGACACGTCGGTGCGGAACTCCTGGAAGGTCGGGACCGGGTTGGTGGCGGCCTTGATGCCCAAGTTGTTCTTCAGCTGGTTGACTATAGCGTCGTAGATCGGCTTGGCGCCGCCATCGGCGTTGTAGGAGAAGGTGAAGGTGCCGTCATACTTGGAGATGGCATCGGCCTTGGCCCACAGTTCCTTGGCCTTCTTCGGGTTGTACTCCAGGTTGCTTTCGCCCTTGAGGGAGTCAGAATAGCCCGGGGTCATCGGGGAGGTGAATTCCTTGGCCGGGGTGCCGACGCCGCCGAGCACCTTGTCGACGATGGTCTTGCGGTTGATGGCCATGGAGATGGCCTGGCGACGCAGGACGCCTTCCTCGGTGTTGGTCTGGAAGTGATCGAGATCGGACGGGATGGTGAAGGTCTGGCTCACGGAACCGGCCTTGTTGTAAGCCTCGACGTTGGGGTCGGACTGGAAGGTCTTGGTCGCGGTCGCCGGGACGGAATCCATGACGTCGAGGTTGCCGGACTGCACGTCGGCGTAGGCGGAGTCGGTGGAGGTGTAGATCTTGAAGGTCACGCCGTCATTGTTGACCTTGACGTTGCCCTTGTAGTCGGGGTTCTTGACCAGCACGATTTGCTTGTTGTGGTCCCAGCTGGAGAACTTGTACGGGCCGTTGCCGACCGGCTTCTCGCCGAAGGCCTTCGGGTCCTTGTAGAAGGATTCCGGCAGCGGGGAGAAGCCCTCGTAACCGACCTTGATCGGGAAGGTGGCGTCAGGCTGGTTCATGGTGACGGTGAAGGTGTAATCGTCATCGACCTTGAGGCCGGAGAGCTGTTCGTCGCCCTTCAGGCCGTCCTTCTGCAAATCGTCGTAGCCCTTGATGGTCGAGAAGAAGGACGCGCACTTCTGGGCGTTCTTCGCATTGGCGGTGTAGCTCCAGGCCTTGGTGAAGGATTCTGCGGTCACCGGAGTGCCATCGGTGAACTTCCACCCCTTCTTCAAGGTGATGGTGTACTGGGTGGCGTCCGAATTCGGCTTGATGGACTGAGCGACTTCATTCTTCGCGTTGCCCTTGTTGTCGAAGCTCACCAGGCGGGCGAACATCAGTTCGACCGGACGGCCGCCGCCAGTTTCGTTGGTGTTGCCCGGGATGAGCGGGTTCTGCGGTTCGGAACCGAAGGCGGTGATGATGACCTTGCCGCCGTTGGACGAACCGGAAGTCGAAGATGACGACGAGCCGCAGCCGCCGAGCGCCATCGCGAGCGAGCATGCCGCAGCGATCAGCGCAATTGCTTTCTTCTTCATATGCGTTTTTCTCCTGTGTGTGTTTGATTTTGGGACGAATCCCAAAAAACAACGAGGCTCGGGCTCCCGCCCCAACCTCGTTGCTGAACATCGTCAATTCTTACCCCTCTGTGGGACAAGATGCAAGATGATGTTTTCGCTGCCATCCGCAACGCCTCGCGCATCAGGTGTTCAATCGCGACGTCGTCCAAGGCCTTGCATGACAAGAATTTCCAAGGGGGCCTAGGGCATGCCGGATACTTGTCACTCGACGTGGCCCGCCGATGTTTTCGCAACCATTGTTACGAGTCGGTAAATTTTCTTCTCGTTCCGCGCACAACGCGCGACAAGTCTGCGGGTGCGCAGGGACATGCGGATTAGATGTTCCGCGTGTGGTTTGTTGTTTGCCGATATAGATTTGACGCAGGAAAAAGAGCGTTCGCTCGTCGTTGCAATATGCTCCCGGACCAGTTGCACTGGGTCGCAACTTGGATAATGGCGAGCGCTCTTGCGAACCGAATCGGTTGTCGGCATGCGTTCTCCGGTTCGGTAGCGGATTATCCAGCCGAGGCATGTCGGGCCGCCGCAGCAACGCCGTGTTCAGGCGCGTGGGAAAGCCCGCCGGTAGCGTTGCTTGAGCTGCTCCATCGAAACGTGGGTGTACCGCTGGGTGGTGCGCAGCGAGGCGTGCCCTAGCATCTCCTGCACTTCACGCAGATCGGCGCCGCCGTCGAGCATATGGGTCGCGGCACTGTGCCGCAAGGCGTGCGGACTGATGTCCGGAACACCCGCCTTGCGAGCCTCGCGATGTACGACCTGCCGGACAATCCGCTGGTCGACCCGGCCGCCCCGGCGACCAAGGAACAACGCCTCACCGGAACGATCGCTTGCAAGCGCGGGGCGTCCGGCTTGCAGCCACTGGTCCAACGCACGCGCCGCCGGCGCTCCGAACGGAACGACACGCTGCTTATCCCCCTTGCCGGTGACGCGGACGGTGCGCTGGGCGAAATCGATGTCGGCAATGTCGATGCCGACAAGTTCCCCGACGCGGATGCCCGTCGCATAGAGCAGCTCCATCATCGCAGCGTCGCGGACGGCGATTGCATGGTCCGCAGGCGAACCGCCGGTCTGGTGCCGTTGGCATTCCGGTTGTTGCCCACCGCGCTCCGATCGACGCTGTCCTTGCTGAAGTCCTTGCTGGTGTCCCTCTCGCGCCGCCCCTGCACTTCCCCGCGCTGTGTACGCATCCGCATCATCCATCAGGGTTTTCGCCTGTGCTTCGGTCAATACCGCCGGAAGCACGGAAGGGATTTTCGGGGTCATGAGCAGGGCAGCGGGGTCGCTGTCAATCAGCCCTTGATCCTGCGCCCAACGGAAGAAGCCACGGACCGCCACGGTCCTGCGCGCCATGCTGGAACGCGCGTATCCGCGGGCGCTTTCACTGGACATCCACGCCCGCAAATCGTCGACATTGACCCGATCGAGCGCTTCGAGGCCATCGATATTCATGGTGACGAGGCAGTCCAGCACATCGATGCGATACGCTTTCAGCGTATTGTCACTGGCGGCGCGATTGACGCGAAGATCATGGAGGAACTCGTCGATAACCGCCTCGATTTGGGCGCCAACGAGCTGCTCCATCTGTGACGAGGATTCCTTCTTGTCACAAGCCCGTCCGTCCGCTGCGCCACCTGACCGGCGAGCGCCCGGTTTGCGTCGTTCCCGTTCCATCCGTGTATACCTTCCGTCTGCCCGTATCTACTCGTTCGCGCTCGTCCGCTTATCCTTGTTCGCCCATGATAGTTGCCATAGTATGCAGCCGCGGTCTACGCCGATGCACGAACGGCCATAAGATGGGCACGGCGGCATATCCGCATATCCGCATATCCGTGGTGTTGACCGCAGACCCGATCTGCGCGGAACCCCAGCAAGCGAGGAGACCATGTTCATTGTTCCACAACCCGAACCGCACAACACCGCGGGGAACACCGATGTCCCGCCCGCGAAGCGAGAGCCGCGCGACTTGTCCGACGCCATCGGCGGGAGCGGGGTGCCGAGGCTTCCACGCGAGATTCCATCTGGTGCCCGCATCGTCGTCCGCACGAAGGCAGGTACGGACCCGAACACAGGCAGAATGACGTATCGGGATTTTGTCGGGCATGTACAGCAGTGGAACGGAACCACCCTGAAGATGATCCGCGACGCCGCCGCCAACGGGTCTCGTCCTGAACAGCAGGTCAGCATTGAGGCCGATAGCATCGTGCGGCTCAAGCCGATTCCGGAACGCCCTGGCACAGCGGCACGTCGAAAGGCATCCGCCAAGGCTTAGAAACGACCGCGCGCAAATCGGGAGTTCAGATGCGAATCGCGCGATCAGACGACTTCTCCCAATATTCAACGCCGGTGCGGGTGTGCCCGGCCAACTCAGCCATCGAGGCGGTCAAAACTGGGACACGAAACCGATGACGTGAAACTACAGGCCACCGAAACAAAATACACGAAACCGAACACACAACACCACACGCCACTGAAGCCGCAGGCCGTCCCGCAGATGTTCGCATAATCAGGCAGGCAGATGTCACGCGCGCGCTAGCGCAGCGGACGCCACCGCCGGGCGGCGCTCGACCACCGCGACGGCATCCGAATGCCAGCCCGTCACCTGCTCGCCGCGACGTGCCGATTTCAACAGTTGCTCACGCCACGTGGCGAGATTGAGCGGCATGTCCATCGTCTCCGGCGTCTCCGCCTGAGTATTCGCGCGCACGCACGCCGCCTTGTAGTCGCGGAATGGTTGGCCGTGGGCGAAAAACTCTCCGATCTGCCGGTCGTCCCCGTCGTGCAACGCGTCAGCGACTGCGACAAGACGATCGGCCATATGTCGCAACAGCGTTTCGACATTCTCGGCATCCTCATCGACCATGGCACGGGTTCGCTGCGGATCAGTCAACGCCACTCGGGTCATGTCACGCCACGATCCTGCGGCGAGGGCTGCGGCGATATTGCGGTCGGGATTGTCCGTCAGCTCGTTGATCAGCGCCGTGGCGACCACATGCGGCATGTGGGAGATCAGAGCCGCCGCGCGATCATGCGTGCCGTCGTCGATGACGATGCACCGGTTGGCGCACCCCTCGGTGATCATGCGCGCTACCACAAGGAAACGCCGGTAATCGGTCGATTCGTCCACGGTGATCGCCCACAAGGCATGGTCGAACAGGCTTGGATCAGAAGCCTCGAAGCCGGAACGCTCGGTTCCAGTCATCGGATGGGCGCCCACATAGCAGTCCCCCAGACCCGCGGCGACGACCTGCTGCCGCACCAAGGCTTTCACACTGCCGACATCGGTCAGGGTGGTCGTTGTGCGGTCGATGACCGGGACAAGCCGGGAGAGCATCTGCGGCATGGCTTTCAGCGGATTGCACAATACGATGAGATCGGGGCGTGCACCGGGATGCCCCGCGAGTTCCTCGAGCGAGTCCACGCATACAATGCCGTCCCGTCTGGCCCGTTCATACGGGTGCGGGCGGTGGTTCCACGCAATCACCCGATACCCGTTGGCCGCCAGATGACGCGCTAGGGAGCCGCCGATCAGGCCCAATCCGACAATGCCGATTGTTATGCCTGTCTTGTCTGCCATCGTATCCGTCTCCCTTCCTCGTTCTGCCATGTGCGCCATACCTGTCGAGTCTGTCGCGTTCGTCGAGCCTGCAGTATTCGCCGTATCGGTCGCGGCGATCGCCGAGCCTGTAACGCCACCTGCATGGCCGCATGCGAACCGTCGCCCGGAATCATCACTCACCACAGCAACTCCCTTGCAGCGTCGACACTGCTATCCCACGCCTCTGGGATGGATTGGGGTTCGAAGCATACTCCCCCTTGCGGCAACATCCACTCGTTGACCGGCGGATTCGGCCGCTCCCTGCGCGGGTAGACCGCCAGAGTCTTCACCCAGTCGCCATGTTCTACGACCTCAGTCAGCACACTGCGGAAATGCGGTTGCCACGGGGCTGCATCCACGGCAGCGACGAAACTGTAAGTCCCCGCATGCCCCTTGATCGGGCGAGAGATGAAGCTGGTCATATTCAGTCCGGCGTCGCGTAACACGTCCAGGAGATTCGCCAGTACGCCGGGCCCTGTGCTCAACGGGATGAACGCGATGATCGTTTCGAACTCGCTGTTGCCGTCCGCCTTGGCTTGCGCCATCAGCGAGGGCACATCATCCCGACGGGCGAGAACAAGGAACTCGGTTCGAGCGCCGTGATAATCCTGCACATGGTGTTCCAGCGTGTCCAAATGGTATAATTCGCCGCAAATCGATGGGCCGAGCGCCACTTGGCCGTCACGCACGTCCCGGCAGGCGGCCGCGTTCGACGTGGCAGGCATGAGCGTGAGATGATGCCGGGCGATAAACCGCTGGCATTGTGCCAATCCGTGCGGGTGTGCAGTCGCTTCGCGGAGCGCGACGCCCCGTTTCGCGCTCCCCTGTGGCACAAACGCGTCGAACACGACATCGACGCCGACATGGGCAAAGCCGACAACGTCATCCGCGTCGATCATCATATCGAGGTTCGGGACCACATACCCTTCGACATTGTTTTCCCACGCGATGACACCCCATCCCTCGCCGTCGCGCACATGCGCCATGACCTTGGGGATGGTGCTTTCCGGCATCGGAGTTATGTTCTCCGACAGCGGTGCAAGCATCCGGCTTGCGCACACCGCCGCCTGATGAGTGAATGAGCCTTGCGGGCCCAGATAATACAACGGGAGCGACTGACGCCGACTTGCAGCCTCAAATGCGCGATTGCCGTCGCAAACAGTGTTGTCGGTGATGTCTTGGCTCATTGGACTTCCTTGTCTTGCGCGGTGTTGCCAGTGTCTGTGTCATCGGCGGTGCCGCTTGCAGCCGCCGCGTGTGCTGCCTGCCGGATGTCGTCATCCACGGTGATACGGAACCATCGTTTCGGCAGAAACAGCAGGATGACTTGCACCACAATCATGCCGTACAGCCATATCATGCCGACATGCTCGCTCCAGAACGGTACTGCCGAGGGGTCCCCGAACCCCACCGGCGCCAATGCGCCTGAACCGCGGGGAGCCACCGCAAGCCCCCACGCAACAATCGAGGACGCCGCCACATGGACTCCCAGCCCCAGCGCACCGGCGCGTGACCGCGCGCACCACGCCGACAACGCGATAACAAGCAATGCGAGGACTAGGCCGTACGGAATATTCGCGGACGCGCCCAGCCGATGCGCAAGCGTGCCGATCATGCCGACCGCGGCGCCGGCGAGCAGCGAAATGGTCATCCGTGTCGGATACGACTGGCGATGCGACCACGGCAGGTCGCGCCCCGAAGCTGGTGAAGAAGTCATATGTCCAGTATGCCTTCCCGCCACGAAAAACACCCTGCTGCTTCCACACCGGCGAATCCCTCGCGCTTGTACCGACACCGCGAAACAACATCGCGAAAACGACGACGCCGTCTGCACCCAGACCATGCCGAGTGCAGACGGCGTCAAACCGTCAATCGTCTTCGCGCTTCAAGAGCGCGATGACGGCGTCATGCCTTACTTGGCTGCCGCGTTGTTCTGGCGACGCTGCTTGGCGCGCCACTTGTACCATTCGTCGCGGCTGAGGATGATCTTGCGCACACGGATGGCTTCCGGCGTCACCTCGACGCATTCGTCCTCGTTCGCGAAATCAAGCGATTCCTCGAGGCTCATCTTGATCGGCGGGGTGAGCGTTTCAAGCACGTCGGCGGTGGAGGAACGCATATTGGTCATATGCTTGGCCAGCGTGATGTTGACATCGAGCTCGTCAGGCTTGTTGTTGATGCCGACGACCTGGCCTTCGTAGACCGGGGACTGCGGCTCGACGAAGAACTGGCCGCGGGCCTGCAGACGCTGCATGGCATACGGGGTGGCGACACCGGCGCGATCGGAGACCATGGAGCCGTTCTGGCGGGTCACAATCTCACCAGCCCACGGGGCGTAGCCAGCGGAGATGGAGCTCGCGATGCCTGTACCGCGAGTGGCGGACAGCAGTGCGGTGCGGAAACCGATCAGACCACGGGACGGCACGGTGAATTCCAGGCGCACCCAGCCGGAACCGTGGTTGGTCATCGAATCCATACGGCCCTTGCGGTCGGCCAGCAGCTGCGTGACCGTACCCATGTACTCCTCGGGCACGTCGATGGTGGTGTTCTCCATCGGCTCGTTGATCTTGCCGTCGATCATCTTGGTGACCACCTGCGGGCGGCCGACGGTCAGCTCGTAACCTTCGCGGCGCATCTCCTCAGCGAGGACAGCCAGCGCGAGTTCGCCACGGCCCTGAACCTCCCACGCGTCAGGACGGTCAGTCGGCAGCACCTTGATGGACACGTTGCCGATCAGCTCGCGGTCGAGACGATCCTTGATCATACGGGCGGTAAGCTTGTGATCCTTGCCTTCACGGCCAGCCAGCGGGGAATCGTTGACGCCGAAAGTCATGGAGATCGCCGGGTCGTCGACATGGATAAGCGGCAGCGGACGCGGGTCGTTCGGGTCGACGATGGTTTCGCCGATCATGATGTCGCTCACACCGGCGACGGCGACGATGTCGCCGGGGCCTGCGGATTCCACCGGAATGCGGTCCAGACCCTGCGTGCGCAGCAGTTCGGAGACACGGAAGTTCTCAATCGAGCCATCCACGCGGGACAGGCCGTAGGTCTTGCCCTTCTCGAGCAAGCCGTTGTACACGCGCACGAGGCCGAGACGTCCGAGGAAGTCGGAGGAGTCGATATTCGCGACATGGGCCTGCAGCGGTGCGCCCTCCTCGTACTGCGGGGCGGGGATGTTGGCGATAATCGATTCGAACAGCGGTTCGAGGTTGTCGTTGTCCGGCAGGGCGCCGTCGGCAGGCTGGTCAGCGGAAGCGTAGCCGACCTTCGCGGCGCAGTAGATGACCGGCAGGTCGAGCAGGGAGTCGAGATCAAGGTCGACGCCCTCTTCCATGACGTCCTGAGCCAGGCCGAGCAGCAGATCAGTGGATTCGCTGACGACTTCGGAGATGCGGGCGTCCGGGCGGTCGGTCTTGTTAATGCACAGGATGACCGGCAGCTTCGCCTCGAGCGCCTTGCGCAGCACGAAACGGGTCTGCGGCAGCGGGCCTTCGGACGCGTCGACGAGCAGCACCACGCCGTCGACCATGGAGATGCCGCGCTCGACCTCGCCGCCGAAATCGGCGTGGCCGGGGGTATCGATCACGTTGATGGTGATGCCGTCGGGCTCACCGTACTTCGCGGCAAGCGGGCCGGTGTACTTGACCGCCGTGTTCTTGGCGAGGATGGTGATGCCCTTCTCGCGTTCCAGATCGTTGGAATCCATGACGCGGTCCGGGACTTCCTCACGTTCGTTGAAGACGTGGGACTGCTGGAGCATGGCGTTGACCAAGGTGGTCTTGCCGTGATCGACGTGCGCTACGATTGCCACATTACGGATATCACCGCGAACTGCCATCAATTACCTCTCTTAATTGCATGATTTGTCTACGTATCACTCTCGGATGCGGGAATCACCCACCTACCGCTTACACATAAACCTTCACAAGATTACCGGCGGACCACGACAGGTTGAATCGGCTGTCCGCGAAGCGCACAAGCCGGCCGCGGCGACGGCCTACAACGCGCCAAGCTGCTCCCCCGCCGCCTCGCGGACCACTTGTCCTGCGTCGGCCGGAAGGAACGGGGCCAACGACGGCAAATCGTCCAACGAATCGAGGCCCATGTATTCGAGGAACAATCCGGTCGTTTCCAGCAACGCGGCGTGCGTCTGGGGGTCCGCACCATGTTCCTGCACCAGTCCGCGCACGGTCAACGATCGGATCACGCCATCGGAATTGACCCCTCTGATGGAAGCGACCTGGGCGCGTGTCATCGGCTGCTTGTACGCAATGATGGCGAGCGCCTCGAGCGCCGCCTGCGACAAGCGCGAAGTCTGCCCGTCGGTAACGAACGCTCCGACAACCGGCTCAAACTCGCTGCGGCTGACATACTGCCATCCGCGAGCGCTGCTACGCAAGGCGAAACCTCGCGGGGCGATACCGTGTTCGAGATCCCCATCGTATTCACGCTGAAGCGATTCGAGCGCGTCGCGGACATCCTTGGGATCGCAATGCAACGCGCGCGCCAGGTCCCGCTCCTGTTGCGGCCCATCCGCGACCATCAGCACCGCTTCCAGACACGCCGGCAAGCCGCCGGGAAAATCATCCACTTGCCATGCCTGCTGTAGTTTGTCCAAGCCACCCGGAGCCACCGTGCCGCTCTGAGAGGCCATCTCACGCTTCGTATCGTCTTCGATCATGACATATCCTTCTCGCCAACCAATTCGGTGTTCTGACGCCCCGGCATCCACCTGACGAACAACGGTTCGAACGGCCCAGACTGGCGGTATTGCACTGCTCCCTGCTTGAAAAACACGAGAATGGCGAAGAACCGTGCGACCACCTCAAGCGTACCGTGTGCGTCCTCGCACAGCTTAGAGAACGCCATGCCCTCTCCGGCGGGCAAGGCGCGCAGGCGATCGCGGACCAACGCGGATTGCTCCCGCAAATCAACCAACGGCACATGCAATTGATGAGTCGCAACATGTTCCAGCGGCGCGTTCGTCAATGCCGCCGCGGCGATTCCCGCAAGTTCCTGCGGGGTGAGCGTCCACACCAGTTGCGGCAGCATCGCGGCGAAAGCAGGGTCAGCGCTGCCGGGGTGGGCGTGGCGCGCGTTGTCGTCCATCCGAACGCGGAAATCGGACGCCGCCTGTTTGAACGCATGATATTGCAGCAGTCTAGCGAACAGGAGATCGCGTTCCCGCAACGCCTCCATGCTGCGTTCGTCTCGGGTGCCGTCTTCGTCATGCGGCAACAAGGCAGCGCTTTTCGCTTCGATGAGCACGGACGCCACATCGAGGAAAGCACTCGCCTCATCCATATTGCGCTCAGTGTCGAGCGTGCGCACGTATGCAAGAAATTCTTCCGTGATGGCGGACAAGGACACTTCGGTCAGTTCGAGGCGTCTGTTGGCGATCATGCCCAACAGCACATCGAAGGGGCCGGCGTAGTTGTCCAGATTGACGGAGAAACCGTCCGCGGCCGGTATGTCCGCCATTGCCGTCATGGCCGGCGTACCGGTTTCATCACTTTGGACACCATCCGATGCCTGCACCGACCCCTGCGCGGATGGCGACTGTCCACTCACGGCGTATCCGCCAACGTTCAGGCGACGACTCCGCGCGCGACCATTTCGCGGGCGACTTCACGATATTCCTGCGCGGTTTTGTGGTTCGGCGCGTATATCGTAATCGGCGCGGCGGCGACTGTCGCATCGGGCAATTTGATGGACCGGGAGATCACCGTGTGGAACACCTTGTCGCCGAACGCCTCATAGATGCGCTGCAGCACTTCCTCGGAATGCAGGGTACGCGTGTACATGGTGACCAGCACCCCGTCGATTTCCAGGGAAGGGTTGATGCGCGACTGGACTTTCTCGATGGACTGCATGAGCAGCGCCACGCCACGCAACGCGAAGAACTCAGCGGCAACCGGAATCATGACGCCGTCCGCCGCAGTCAGCGCGTTGACGGTGAGCAGGCCGAGGGACGGCTGGCAGTCGATGATGATGAGATCGTATTCATCGCGTACTTTGCGCAGTACGCTAGCGAGAATCTGCTCGCGCCCCACTTCGGTGACCAATTGGACTTCCGCCGCGGACAAATCGATATTCGCGGGCATGACGTCAAGGTTCTTGAAATCCGTATGCTGGATGATGTCGTGTGGATCGACGGACGGGTCGAACAGGGCGGTGTACACGGTGTTGTCCACGGTGTTCGCGTTGATGCCGAGGCCGACCGTAGCCGCGCCTTGCGGGTCGAAATCGACGATCAGCACACGACGGCCGTACTGGCTGAGCGCGCCGGCAATATTGATGGAGCTGGTGGTCTTACCGACGCCGCCTTTCTGATTGCACATCGCGATGACGCGCGCAGGCCCGTGCTCATGGCGCGGCTGTGGCGCAGGAAACGTCTCATATTCTCGTCCCAGTAAATCCGTTGGCATACCGTTCACTGTACCAAGCGGCGTGTCCACGTCCTGCTGTGTTCCATCCTCGCCTTCCAACTCATCGTCATCGTCCGATGCACGGATCGATCGCGTTGCGCCGGTATTCGTGCCCATGATCGGCAACAATCCCTGACGGGTGTCGCGCATCGGGGTCATCGTGTCATCCACGCCTGCTCCTTCCCGCATATCCGCCGCGGATACGCCTGACGTGCGACCGCGCCGCCGCACACCGAACACCATCGTATCGCCCGCACGTCCCAGCGGCTGTATTATGCCGGACGGTCATCGAGCCCGTGGATGAGCGGTCATATACGTTTCCATCAATGTTTCCGGCGCGATATGCGTGTAGATTTGCGTGGTCGTGACCGACGCGTGTCCCAGCAGTTCCTGCACGGTGCGCACATCGGCGCCACCTTGGATCAAATGCGTGGCGAAGGAATGGCGCAAGGTATGCGGGTGCAACGGACGGGCCAGATGCGCCCGCTCTCCCGCAATGCGTACGGCGTCCCAAGCGCTTTGCCGCGACAGGCGCTGGCCGCGGCGGTTAAGGAACACCGCCCGCAGCTCGGGTTGCTTGGCTTTGTTCGCAAGCGCAGGCCGGCCAATGCTTCGATACCGTTCCAACGCGTCACACGCATAGCTGCCGATCGGCACCAACCGCTGCTTTGACCCTTTGCCGGTGAGCCTGACCAGTCGGTCATCGAAGTCAATATCAGCGAAATCAACGCCCACGGCCTCAGAAATACGGGCGCCGGTGGCGTACAGGAATTCAAGCAACGCCTTGTCTCGTAAAACCACAGGGTCTTGGCTGCCGTGCATCGCCGCGGCGTCCAATAACGTCGAGACCTCGTCGATTGTCAAAACGTCTGGCAGATGTGATCCGCCTTTCGGGGCGCGTACTTTCGCGGATGCATCGTCGCTGACAGCGCCACGAGATAATGCGAACCGGTGAAATTCGTGGATACTGGCGAGATGACGCCGGCGGCTTGCCACGCTCTGGCCTTGTCCGGCAAGCGATTGCGCATAGGCTTGCACATCCTGCTGCCGAATTCCGTCCATCGAGCGGATGCCGTGATCTTCCATCCAGGTGATATAGCGCTCGAGATCCGACCGATAGGCGTCGACGGTCGCGTCCGCGAGGCCGCGTTCCACGGCGATATGCCCGATGAACGCCGACAGCTGGTCGCGCAGCGATGACGACAGTGTCGTCGATGGATTCAATCGCTCGGCCATCGTTCCATCATCTCCCGTGCCGGTGTTGTGCCGGTGTATCTGCATCTGTTGTGCTGTTGCATATGGTACAGGCACGGCAACACGACGACGGTTGTCCGTTCCTGCGTTCACCGCGCGAGTTCCCGAATCCACACACCTCGCCTCGGTTCCTGATGGGTGTCGGATACAACGTGCTGTCAATACAACGCATTACTCATACAAACTGTCTACGCTGAGACCGGTCTTGGCATAGACAGTTTGTGTAGGTGGGCGACGGCACCCGATTCGTGACAGGACACCATCGCATCCGTCTCCGTCGGACACACGTGCCGACCAACGGGCAGAACATACGACAATGCCCCGGCTCCTTAGAGAAGTCGGGGCAATGCGAGACATAACAACGGTCAGCGAGGTTCAGACCTCCGCATGGCCGCTATGCTCACGGATGTGCTCAGGCAGCGACCGGGGCGTTCACATCAGCCGGCAGCGCAGCCTTGGCAGCGTCGACGATGGTCTTGAACGTGTCCGGATCGGAGACGGCGAGCTCAGCAAGAGCACGACGATCGAGTTCGATGCCGGCGAGACGCAGACCCTGCATGAAGCGGTTGTAGGTGATGCCTTCAGCGCGGACGGCGGCGTTGATGCGCTGGATCCACAGCTTGCGGAAGTCACCCTTACGCGCCTTACGGTCACGGTAGTTGTAGGTGAAGGAGTGCAGCAGCTGCTCCTTGGCCTTACGATACAGACGGGAGCGCTGACCGCGATAGCCGGAAGCCCTCTCGAGAACGACGCGACGCTTCTTGTGGGCGTTGACTGCGCGCTTGACTCGTGCCATAGTTATTTCCTCAGCTTTCTATTCGTCTAGTAACTCAACGGGCTTCGGCTCAGCGACCGAGCAGACCGCGCATCTTCTTCGCCTGCGACGTGGCCAGCACCTCGTCAGCGGACAGGTGACGGCGCTTCTTGGCCGACTTGTGCTCGAGGTTGTGGCGCATACCGGTGCCGGCGTGCATGAGCTTGCCCGAGCCGGTGACGCGGACGCGCTTGGAAGCGGCGGAATTGGTTTTCATCTTCGGCATTGCTGCCCTCCTTGTGATTATCTATCACATCGTGTTGGATAGCGTGGGCGAATGGGCTCGGCCCATCCGACACATTCATTTGGCCTACTTGGAAGGCTTGTCTTCCTTCTGTTCGACGGAGGCGACAGCCTCTTTGGCGGCCTGAGCCGCCTTGGCCTTCGACTCCTGCTTGGCTGCGAGGCGAGCCGCCTGGCGTGCCTGGCGCTCCGCACGCGATTCGGCGCCGCGACGGCGCTGCTCGGACTGCGTGTGCACCTTCTTGCCCTTGGGCGCAAGCGTCATGATGATGTTGCGGCCCTCCTGCTTCGGCGCGGATTCAACCGTGCCGTAATCCTGTACCTCGTCGGCGAGCTTCTCAAGAAGCTCCACGCCGCCGATCGGTCGGGACTGCTCGCGGCCGCGCAGCATGATGGTGACCTTGACCTTGTCGCCGCCTTCAAGGAAGCGGATGACATGGCCCTTCTTCACCTCGAAGTCGTGGGCGTCGATCTTGAGACGGAAACGGATCTCCTTGATTTCGGCTGTGCTCTGATTGCGGCGCGCCTCGCGGGCCTTGATCTTCTCGTTGTACTTGTACTTGCCGTAATCAATGAGCTTGGCCACCGGAGGCTTCGCGTTCGGTGCCACCTCGACGAGATCGAGGTTCGCTTCCTTCGCCAAGTTCAGCGCAACCGTGGTCGCGATGACGCCGACCTGCTCGCCGTTCGGGCCAATCAGGCGCACTTGGGAGACGCGAATCTCGTCGTTAATGCGTGGTTCGTCGCTAATGATGACTCCAATCCTCATATTTCCTGAAGCGGATTCCCCTCAGAACCGTTCGCGGTGAGTTCATGGAAGACACTGACGCAATCTCGTCATACGAACCCGTACAACCAAATCGTCATTCAACAATGCGTTGACACGCATCAAGGTCTAGCCTTGAACCCGAAACCACGACAGGCTTCCAGGTGGGGTTAACACCCGCTTTCTTGATTTCTCAAGCCGGTGCAATAGCTTAGCACATGGCCGGACCAAATGCAGCCGCGTGTCGCGACATCGTTGTGAGCGATGTCCGGGCAACGCAACTCCCCGACGGACTCAAGTCCCGCGATCTGACCGGACGACACTATACTGGTCGCAGATCAGGAAGGGAGCCCTATGGAACAGGAACGCCAGCGACGCCAGCAACCGCACGACACCGACAGTGCGGCTACGACATGCGTCGTTTTCGCGGCAGGCGCATATTTCGGCGGGCGTCCTTCGGTCCCGCCGAACGCATTCGTCATCGCCGCCGATGGCGGTCTCGACCATGCACATGCCCTGGGCATCCGTGCGGATGCGGTCATCGGCGACTTCGATTCCATCAGCGGGCCGGTGCCCGAACAATCCGGGACCATCCGCCTGCCTGAAGAGAAGGACGACCCCGATTTGCTGTCCGCTCTGAAAGTCGGTTGGGCCAAAGGCGCGCGGACCTTCCATATCTATGGGGCTCTCGGCGGACGCGTCGACCATTCCATCGCCAATATCCAAATCCTGGCGCGTCTGGCCGCCCACGGCGGCATAGGCTACCTGTTCGGCGACGGCACCATCGTTACCGCGATATCGGACGGTTCGCTCTCCTTTTCCGCAGATGCCGCGACACACGGCGCAGGACGCATGGTATCGGTGTTCTCGCACAGCGACCAATCAACCGACGTTACCGAACGCGGCCTCAAGTATCGTCTCGAACACGCCACTATGCTCAACGACACGGTCCAAGGCGTCAGCAACGAGTTCCTGACCGCCACCCCCGCGGTCATCAGCGTCGGCTCCGGCACGCTCGTCGTCACGTTCCCCATCGAAGCGGGATTGCCCCACGTCGAACGTCTGCACGCATTCAGCGGCGACCTGGGCGCGTTGAGCACCGCGGTTTCCACGGCACTTGCGACACCACGTCAATCGGCGTGACGATGACCACGATTGCAGGGATTACCCGGGTTCTTCGCGCCAAGGAAACCGTTCGCCGCAGTCTGCAAGCATCTTACGAAAACAAACGTTTGCAATGTGCGACGACGTTCAGCAACGTTGCACAGGACACTCATGGAAATCACATAACAGTTGCGCCTTCAGCATGACCGTTGCCGCGACATTCGTACACCGTGAGCATTACAGTGGGTAGCGTTGGTAAACAATGGCTGAGGCGCGCGCCCGCTTACACCCGCGCACGCCGAAGCCTGATCCCTAAGGGAGATATACATGACAGTAAAGATTGGTATCAACGGCTTCGGCCGTATCGGTCGTCTTGCGTTCCGCCGCATCTTCGAGCTGCAGGCTCGTGGTGGTCAGGCCGGTGACATCGAGGTCGCAGCCATCAACGATCTGACGACCCCGTCCATGCTGGCTTACCTGCTGAAGTACGACAGCACCCACGGCACCTTCCGTCATGACGATGGCACCCCGGTTGAGGTCACCTCCACCGATCACTCCATCATCGTGGACGGCAAGGAATACACCGTGTACGCCGAGAAGGACGCCAACAACATCCCGTGGGTCAAGAACGACGGTGTCGAGTACGTGCTCGAGTGCACCGGCTTCTACACCTCCGCTGAGAAGTCCCAGGCACACATCAACGCAGGCGCCAAGAAGGTCCTGATCTCCGCTCCGGCCAAGGACGAGACCACCCCGACCGTTGTGTACGGCGTGAACCACGAGATCCTGAAGCCGACCGACACCATCGTGTCCGCCGGCTCCTGCACCACCAACTCCATGGCCGCCATGGTCAAGCTGCTGAACGACAAGTTCGGCATCAAGGCTGGCTTCATGACCACCATCCACGCGTACACCGGCACCCAGATGCTGCTTGACGGCCCGCGCTTCCCGAAGGCCCGCAACAACCGCGCCGCTGCGATCAACACGATTCCGCATTCCACCGGTGCTGCAAAGGCCATCGGCAAGGTCGTTCCGGAAGTCAACGGCAAGCTGCAGGGCCATGCCCAGCGCATCCAGGTTCCGGATGGCTCCGTCACCGAGCTGACCACCGTTCTTGAGAAGGCCGCAACCGTTGACGAAATCAACGAAGCCTTCAAGGAAGCCTTCTCCGACACCGATTACTACGGTTACAACGCTGACGGCATCGTGTCCTCCGACATCATCGGCGACACCCACGGTGGCGTGTTCGATCCGACGCAGACCGACGTCAACACCGTTGACGGCCTGACGCTGGCTCGTACCGTCTCCTGGTACGACAACGAGTACGGCTTCACCTCCAACATGATCCGTACCCTGCTGTACTTCGCTGAGCTCAACAAGTGAGCCTAGCCTAGCGTTCCAGCGCTGAACAACCCCTCGGAAGCGATTCCGAGGGGTTTTCTTATGCCGCCCGTCAACCGGTGGTGCAAGCATGTGGGGCATGGGCAAGAAGAAACACAACGACAAAGGCATGGGCTCGACTCCGGCGACCCTGCAACTGGAACGCGCCGGCGTGGAGTTCAAACTGTACGAATACGACCACTCGAACGACCACATGGATGAGGGGTATGGCGTCGAGGCGGCGGAAAAACTCGGCCTCAATCCCAAGCAGGTGTTCAAAACCCTGATGGCGGATACCGGCAAGGAGCGCGTAATCGGTGTCGTCCCGGTCAGCGGCCATATGGATTTGAAGGCCCTGGCGGCAGCGGTCGGTGCGAAGAAAGCAGCAATGGCTGACCCGAAAGTCGCGATGCGTGAAAGCGGCTATGTGGTCGGCGGCATCTCCCCGCTCGGTCAGCGCACCCGGCACAAAACCGTGCTGGATGACAGCGCCCTGCAATTCGATGAAATCCTTGTGTCCGGTGGCAAGCGCGGCCTGAGCGTCGGCGTCAATCCGCACGATCTGGTCGCTGTGCTCAACGCGACGACCGCGCCGATCGGCACGTGGTGAGCGGCGACCGGCAATGCGCGGCGACGCGCGAGGCTTAGCGCCATACTACGACTGCTGACATGCCAGCTGGTGATGACTATGCCCGCCTCACCAGTCTCGTCTGCTCCGTCCGCCTCTCCTGTCTCGCATGCAAATACGACATGATATCGCGCATCATCATCAGGCGTTCTGAATCCGGCGCTCTGAATCCGGCGCTCTGATTGATGAGATGATGTGCGTCACGGCATACGCGATTCAGCGCAACGCCAGCATCAGCCGGCGCTGTGGACGGGATTCGACAGGTTGTGCATCCCCCGACATGCAAATCCCAGCAGAGCGTTCCAAACACCGCAACGCCTCACACGGATTCGGCAACTTACGTATGCCGTGGCATACATCATCGGGCGAATCAACCTACGCGCCGGGAGCGTTGGCAGGCAGACGACGAGTTGCGTATGCCCGAGCATGCACGAACCGAGGTTTCGTCACGCCGAGACAACTACTCCGGCCGCTTGCCGGCGCTTCCTTCGCGTTTGCGCAGCGCGGCGGGGAGCACAAAATGCATGTTCTCCTTGACAGTCTCGACATAGGAGACATCGGTGAATCCAAGGGGCCGAAGCGCCTCAACCACCCCGTCGACCAGCGAATCAGGCACCGAGGCGCCCGAGGAGACGCCGACCGTGTCAACGCCCTCGAACCAAGCCGGATCCATTTCCGCGGCATCATCGACACGGTGAGCGCGTCCCCGCTCCCCCAGCGCTTCCTGGGCGACTTCCATCAGCCGCACTGAATTCGACGAGTTCGCCGACCCGACAATCACCACGCATTGCGCCCGTTCAGCAACCGTTTTCACCGCGGTCTGCCGGTTCTGCGTTGCATAGCAGATGTCTGAGCTCGGCGGCTCCTCAATCCAATCAAAGCGCTTCTTGAGCGCTGCCACCACACCGGCGGTCTCATCGACGCTCAACGTGGTCTGAGTGAGCAACACCAGCTTCTGACCGGGCCGGAAATCAAGATCAGCGACATCATCCTCATGTTCGATCAGATGGACATGCTCCGGCGACTCCCCCACCACGCCGACGGCCTCATCATGCCCGCGATGCCCAATATACACGATCTCATAGCCCTCACGGACGAACCGCAGCACCTCACGATGGACTTTGCTCACCAACGGGCACGTCGCGTCAACGATGAACATGCCGCGCCGTTTAGCTTCCGCCTGCACTTGCGGCGACACGCCATGCGCGGAGAATACCACCGGCACACCCGCAGCGACCGCATCATCGGGGATTTCGGACAGTTCCTCGACAAACACCGCGCCTTGGGCAGCGAGATCGTCGACCACATGGCGATTGTGCACAATCTGGCGGCGCACATACACCGGTGGCAGGCCGCTGTGCGGGTGCGCGGTTTTCACGATGGTCTGCACGGTGGCGATTGCGCGGTCCACGCCGGCGCAGAACCCCCTCGGATCAGCCAGAATAATATGCTTGCCGTCGCCGCTCATACCGCTTGTCGCTCCCATCTGTGTCTCAACGCGTTTGCGCACCCCGTTCGAGGCACCATTCATAGTAATGCCTGCCACCATCGCCAACACGGTTTCGGCGAGCCTCACGCAGTTCGTGCACAACACGCCGCGCATGTCCGCATCATGTGCCGTACAAAACCACCGCATACGCGCCTAGGCGTACATCGCGATAGCATGGAATCCAGCGACCCGCGCCGAAGCGATGGCATCCGCAGCGGCGCATATGTTTAGCGGACAGGAGTCAGGGCATGTTCTCACCAAGGACAGGACAGCAGTATCATCTCGTATTCGGTAGGTATGAGGCGACCGTCACCGAGCAAGGCGCAGCATTGCGCAGCCTCACTCTCGACGGCAAGGACATCATCGTGCCGTTCGATGAAGACGATATTCCCAATTGCTGCCGCGGGCAGCTGCTCATCCCCTTCCCCAACCGTATCGAAGACGGCGAATACGAGTTCGAAGGAACACAGTATGTGCTGCCGATTGACGAGCATGAACGCCATAACGCGATTCACGGGTACGGCTACCGCGCGTATTGGACGCGGCTTGCGCGCACGGACAACAGCGTCAGTCTGCAATGGCGTGCGCCCGCATTGGAAGGCTACCCGTTCGACGTGGTCGTCACCGCGGATTACCGACTAGACGAGCACGGCCTGTCCCTGACGCTCAGCGCGCTGAACAACGGCTCGACCGACGCGCCGTGGGCCGCTGCGATGCACCCTTGGCTGGCCAACGGACGGCACAGCACCGGAGACGCAATCGAGCAGGACAATGCCGAATGCCATCTGCGCGTGCAGGCAGACACGCACGTCATTGCCGATGACAGGCTCCTGCCGCGAGGAACGGAACCCGTGGACGGCACCATCTACGATCTGCGAGACAACCCGACCTTGGAAGGGCGGCCTTTCGACGACGCCTGGACCGACCTGCATCATGATGAAGAGGGCAATGCATCCGCCGTGCTCACTCGCCCGGACGGCATGACCATCACCGTCAGCGGCGGCCCGACCATCACGTCGTTCCAAGTGTGCACGGGAACCGGCTTCCCCGAGGCAATCCGCCCGCAAGGTGTCGCTGTGGAACCCCAGACAGCATACGCGAACGCATTCCGCAGCGGCAAGGATCTCATCGTCATCAAGCCGGGCGATACGAGTGTCACGAGCATCCGCATCTCTGCGGAACAACGCTGAATCCTGGTCGGATAACGCTGAAGCGGCCCGTCGATTTGTAAACGTCCCGCCGATGTGCGATAATCCCGTAGGCTTATCAATCTTTAGCAAAGGAGTCCATTATGGGTATGCGTGGACGCAAGCGCAAGGCACGTCGCAAAAAAGCCGCTAATCACGGCAAAAGGCCAAATGCCTGAGTTGCGCTGACGGATGTCGCGACACGCCGGTCTACGGTGGCGGCATCTGCGACATCGCATCGCAGCACAAGCTGCATGAACCCTGTGGGTGATGACATGAATATCGCCCGCAGGGTTTTTCTTTGCCGCAAATCGTTGGGGTTCATGATCATCGGGTGTCCGCGGCGAACAGGAGTATTGCGAGAAGTGTGACCGGTGGCGGCGAGTGGAAGCCAATCAAAGGTTCTGGCCGGTGTGTTTCCCGCACATTCTGCATGCCATGGCATACGTGACTTGTCGAACCCCACCGGGACGCAGCGCGTCGGAACCGTATTCGGCGGGTTGTGTATGCCGGACATACACGGTTCGGTGTAATGACTCCCAGACAGGGCAGGACGACTTCCATCCGACGAGAAACGTATGCCGGGATACACGAAAACCCAACATTCCGGTCTCCAGACTGGGCAGCACACCTTCCAGCCGGCGCACTACGCATGCCAAGACATACGCAACCCAGCATTCCGACACCCAGACAGGCGGAGACGACTTCCATCCGACACGAAACGTATGCCGAGACATACGAAACCCAGCATTCCGGTCTCCAGACAGGACCGCATGCTTCCTATCCAACGCACAACGTATGCCGGGACATACGAAACCCAACATTTCAGCAACGGGTATCAGCCGACAACCCAGCCAACAAACCAGTCAACACGGCGAATTACCGCGAGACGGTGATTCAATGCGCGTCAGGGTATGTGGGGAAGGTCCAGCCTTCGGGGACAGACAAATCGGTGACCGTCACAATCTCCGTGCCGGGCACCCGCACACGGCGTACCACCACCGTGCCGCCAGCCGGACGCGGGGCATCAGCGTGGCGTACGACATCATCGGGCTGCAGATCTGTGACATGCCCATCAACGCCGTCGGCGACATGGAGGTCACGGGCGTCGCGAACATCACGCGCATCACGGACATCATCATGCCTGCATTCCTCTTCACGGCAGCATGCATCCAAGGTGCGATGCAACCGCTCGATCAGACATTCCGGCGCCGCTTGCGGACGCAGATAGGCGCGCATCATCGCGATGAGCGCCCGCTCCTGCGCATCGCAACAGGATTCGGGATCGAAACACTCATGCCCACCGTCACGCACGGCTTCAACGCCTTCGGGATCGCCGTCCTCGCCCGAGAACGAACCAATCTGCGCGATATGCACATCGGTGCGCGTCACGCCTTCGCGGGTATGGCGGGTGATGGAGATATGGCTATGATGCTCATACTGATTCATGCCGACTCCTTCCTGCGATGCCCGCGGCATGCTGGCTTACATGTGTCGCTATTCATTATGGCCCGCCGTGACTGACTTGGTATGGCCGCGACGTGGTGAATTCGCGACCGGCGAAGAGGAATCAGCTTCGCTTGCACGAGTGCGCCCGACACCATATCCGCGTTCTTTCGCATACGTGGCGAGTTCCTGCTTGAGTTGGGTACGTGCACGGTTGAGCCGGCTCATCACCGTACCGATTTTCACACCTTGCTCGTCCGCCACCTGCTGATAGGACTTGCCGTCGATTGCAGCGTCGATGAACACCTGCCGGCGCTCAGGGCTGAGTTTGTTGAGCGCCGCCATGATTTCCTCAGGCGCATACGTGTCGAGATACTGCTGTTCAGCCGACTCCAAGCCTTGCGAAGCATGTTCGGAGGCGGAGTAGATATCCCAGTCATCGTATTCCCCGGTCGAATCGTTCGCGCGCTGCGGGCGCCGCTTCGCTTTGGCGTACTGGTTGAAATACGAGTTGCGCTCGATTGTGGTCATCCACGCTTCGAAATTGCTGCCCGGTTTGAAGCTGTCAAATGCCTTGAATCCCCGTTCGAAGGTGTCCTGGACCAGATCCTGCGCATCATCGGGATTATTGGTCAGTTTCATTGCCTGACGGTACAACGTGTTCACCGCGGGCATGGCGAGCTTTTCGAAGCGCTTTCGCTTCTCTTCTGTTGATTCGTTCAGCTCGTTGCTCACCCCACTATTCTATGACGCACCGCACTCGGCGTTTCGTATTCGGCGACGACGGCGAGCCGCGGTAGCGTTCTGCCGGTGATTGTCTGTTTCGCATCGCACAATGTTCCTTATGACCATGACTTATGACGCACTGATTGCGGCGTTGGAGGAAGCGCCACAACAAAGCGATGACACGCAGCTTGGCTCTTCGTGGCTGCTTGGCTTCGACACCGAAACCACGGGTGTTGCGGCGGGACGTGACGCCATCGTGTCCGCGACCCTCGTATTGCGCGATCCGCAGCGCGGCCATGAAGGCGACGCCGAGGCCGAGTGGGTGATCAACCCGCATCGGCGGATGAATCCAAGGGCGAGCGCCGTCAACGGCTTCACCGATGACTATCTCGCCGAACACGGTATGGAGCCGACGGACGCAATCGACCAGATCGCCCGGGCGATTGCGGCAGCGCAGGATAAAAACATCCCGCTACTGGCCTATAACGCCCCCTTTGACGTCCATATGCTCGAAGGCGACCTGAATCGCTGGAAGCTGCCCCAAGTCAGCGAGCGCCAAAATCCCGCGGAACCGTCCAACGGCATGCTGGTGGTCGACCCGCTGGTCATCGACCGCGCGGTATCCAAGCGCCACGGCAAGCGTACCCTGACCTTGACCACGGAATATTACGGTGTCGTCCCCACCGGCGATTTCCACAACGCCACGGCGGACACGGTCGCCGCGGTGGATCTCATCAAGCCGATGAGCACCTTGTACCCCCAGGTCGGGCATCTGACCTTGGGTGAGCTGATGGATTGGCAGCGGCAAGCGCATGATGCCTGGCAGACATCGTTCAATCAGTGGCTGGAAAGCCGCGGCCGTACCCCGCTGCACGATCAGTGGCTGTGACCGCATCGGCAGATATCAGGCGAAAATCAGACGGCACCGCCGGACTCTCGGCATGCGCCTGCACGGAACCGACACAGCGCACCGTCTACAATGAGGGCGAGCAGACGGGGAACGACAAGAAAGGTTCGATCATGGCTTTGACTCTGGCTTCGGCCGCACAGCTACTGCAACAGCATCATCTGCTGCACGAAATCGTCCGGGCTGACCGCTGGACGCTGGACGCCGGCGAATTCGAGGGTTCGGACACTCCGTTCTCTTCGGTCACCTATGACACGCGCAAGGTGGAAGCCGGTACGCTGCTGTTCTGCAAGGGCGCGTTCCGCCCGGAATATCTTGACGGGATCGATGTGCGCGGGCTGGCGGCATACGTGTCCGAAACCGAGTTCCACGAGCGCACCACCGCCCCGGGGCTGATCGTGTCCGACGTGCGCAAGGCGATGAGCCTGCTATCCGCGGAATTCTACGGTCGTCCGCAGGAGAAGCTGACCGTGGTCGGCATCACCGGCACCAAGGGCAAGACCACGACCGCCTACTTCACCCACGCCGTGCTCAGCGCCCTCAGCGGCGGCAAGGCGGCGCTGTTCTCGTCGGTCGACAACTGCGTAGACGGCCACACGTATGTGGAATCCGATCTGACCACGCCGGAATCGCTCGATGCCTTCCGCATGATGGGCGAGGCCGTGAGTCACGGCATGCGCTATCTGGTCATGGAGGTCTCTTCGCAGGCGTACAAGGTCAATCGCGTGTACGGCCTGACCTTCGACGTGGGCGTGTTCCTGAACATCTCCCCCGACCATATCAGCCCTATCGAGCACCCGACATTCGAGGACTACCTGTGGTGCAAGCGGCAGATCGTCGACAACTGCCGCACGCTCGTGCTCGGCGCCGACGCGGATCATGCCGATCTGATCAGGCAGCAGGCGCAGCGCGACCGGCGGAGCATCGTCACCTTCGCGCTACATGACGAGGCGAAACTCACCACGCCCGCCGATGTTGTGGCAAGCCCCGCGGACCCCGCCCACACGCAGTACCGGATCGAGGCCGATGGCGTCGATTTCGGCTTGTTCTCGCTCGCAATTGACGGTGATTTCAACTATGCGAACGCCGCCGCGGCGCTGGCGATCGTCCACGCTTTGGGGCTTGACGCGTCGCCGGAAGCCCTGCATGCGATGGAGCACGTGAAGATTGCCGGACGCATGGAACGCTTCGAAGACCCGTCCACGAATACCGTCGCCATCGTCGACTACGCGCATAACGGGATTTCCATGACGGCGTTGCTTGATTATGTCAACGAACGCTTCGGCACGCGTCACCCGAATATCACTGTGATTACAGGTTCCGCGGGTAACAAGGCGTACGACCGCCGCAAGGAGATTGTTGAAGCGGCCCAGCATCGAATCGGCCGGTTCATCTTCACCGAGGAGGACACCAATACGGAGCCCACAGAGGATATCTGCAAGCAGATGGCAGGCTATGTTACCGACCCGCAAGTCGAGTACGACATCATCCTCGATCGTGCACAGGCAGTTGAAAACGCCGTGACAGCCGCGAAAAGCCATCCGGAGCGTCTCGACGTCATCCTCGCCATCGGCAAGGGGAACGAACGCTGGATCAAGCGACTGAACCGGCATACACCGTATGAGGGCGATGACGCGATTTTTGCACGCTTGCTGGGTTGACGCGGGATACAGAGCGAACGCATTCGACATTCATGACAGGTAAGGAATAATTATGGATTTTGAGCCAATCGTCCTTGGCGGAGACACTCTCGGATATTCATACGCGCGAGAGCTTCACCGGTGTTATTCCAGCAAGACGACCATGCTGGCGGGCGCTGACATCAAGTACTCTTCAGCCAGTAGATTCACCGATTACCACACCATCGAAGATATCGACAAAGAACAGCGACTGATGGAGTGGCTCCACGCCCATGCGGGTCATTTCGACGCGCAGCCCGTGGTCATCGCCGGGGCAAGCGACTGGCATGTGCGCAACCTGTCGAGGCATAAGCAGGAGCTGGAAGAACTGGGATATGTGATTCCGTATATCGATTTCGATCTGCTCGACGACATTACGCAAAAGGACCGCTTCTACGCCCGCTGCGACCGACTGGGCATACCGTATCCGAAGACCATCGTCGTGCCGTTCTCCGATTCATATGACGATTCTGTGCTTGCCGGCACGTCGATGCGTGTCGTGCGCGAGAAGCGGGAACTGTCTGGACTGAGCTATCCGCTCATTGCCAAGCCTTCGAACTCCGCCGACTGGCATTATGCCGATATCCCCGGGAAAAACAAAGTCTATATCGTCTCTTCCGAACAGGAGCTGTTCTCTATCTACGATGCCGTCGCCGCGTCAAGCTATTCGCATGCTTTGCTGATTCAGGAGCGTCTGTCCGCTAGCGACGAGTCGCTGCATACGCTGACCACGTTCTCAGACGCCAACGGCACCGCCATCGTGGCAGTCAGCGGCGATGTGCTTGTGCAGGACCGCAGCGCCACCGGCATCGGCAATCCTCTGGTTATCATGTCCACGGGCAAGCATCATGATTTGCTCGAGGCAGCCGGGCGATTCCTTGCGGATACCGGTTACGAGGGCTATGCCAATTTCGACGTCATGGATGACGCCGACGGCAACCCCCATTTCCTGGAAGTCAACACGCGTCCCGGCAGGAACACCTACTATGTCAGTCTGGCCGGGTGCCCGTTCGTCAAGCCGTTGATCGAGCATTTCGTCATGCATCATGATTTGCACGATGCTCTGTCCGCCAAGGAACTTGCCGCCGACGACGATTTCCTGTTCACGATGGTTCCGCGCAGCGTCATCGACCATGAGACACATGGGGCCAAGCATGATGACGCCATGCGTATGTTCGACTCGGGCCATTGGAGCAGCCCACTGCTGTGCCGCGAGGATACCTTGAGGCAGCGGTTCTGGGGCCGGGTCAACTTCGAGCATATGCGCTTGAAGTTCTGACCGGCTGGCGTCATCAGCCGGCATGGCGGCGGCGGCTGGCGGAACAGCCGTCAACCGTCAACCGTCAGCCGCGACGTTCCAACCGCTGGCTGATGGCAGCGCTCACGCCGTCAGCGCGCATGGTGATGCCGTAGAGCGCGTCAGCGATGGCCATCGTACGCTGCTGGTGCGTGATGATGATGAGCTGGGCATGCTCGCGCAAGTCGTCCAGCGCGTCCAGCAGCCTCGTCAGGTTCACGTCGTCGAGCGCGGCTTCCACCTCGTCCATCACGTAGAAGGGGCTGGGGCGGGCCGTGAATATCGCGAACAGCAGGGCCAGCGCGGTCAGCGAACGTTCGCCGCCCGACAACAGGCTCAGCTGCTTGACGCGCTTGCCGGCGGGACTCGCTTCGACAATCACGCCCGTGCCCAGCATGTCGTCCGGGTTTTCAAGCCTGAGCCGGCCGGTACCACCCGGGAACAGGGTGGCGAACACATGCTGGAATGCGGCGGCCGTGTCTTCGAACGCGCTGGAGAACACACTGACCATGGTCTGGTCCAAGTCCTGCACGAGTTTGAGCAGGTCCTGACGGCTTTTCGCAACATCATCACGCTGGTCGTGCAGATACTGGTTGCGCGCGTTGAGCGCCTCATATTCCTCGGCGGCGAGCGGGTTGACCTTGCCCAAGGCCTTGAGGTCGCGCTGGGCGCGTTCCAGACGTTTGACCTGCTCCTGCCGCACGTACGGGACGGTCGCCGGGGCTGCCTGATCCTCGTTCTGCGCTTCCGACTGGTGTTCCCCCGGAGCAGCGGCATGCTCCGGCGACAACACCGGCACCGGGTGATCAGGGGAATACTGCTCGACCAGCTCGTCCATATCCATACCGAGCGTGTCCGCGACCTTCTGGGTGAGCTGTCCCCAAGCGGCAGCCTGCCGTTCACGCTCCACATCAAGCTCATGTTCGTCGCGCTGCAGACGCTGCACCTGGGGTTCCAACCGGTCGCGCTCCGCCCGCAATGCTTTCAATTCCTCATCATGGGTGGACAGTTCCGCTTGCAAACGATCGCGGCGCTGCGCTGCCCGGACGACGCTCGTATGGGCGAGCCGTGCACAGGCGGCGGCATCATTCGAGACCTGGTCCGCCGCACCCGCCCGCCGGCGACGGGTGTCGTTCTGTTCTTGGATTCGCACTTGTCGTTGTCTCGCCTGTTCGGCGTTGTCGCGCAACAGCCCGATTTGCCGTTGCAAGGACTGGGCTTGCCGGTCGGCTTCCTTCCATGCGAGTTTCGCGGACACCTCCTGTTCGCGCGTCTGCCCGAGTTGCTGCTCGAGCTGATGTTCGCGAGCGGCGAGGTCGTCAAGGTCGGCGTTCGTATCCTGCGATTCCTGTGCGGTCGCCAACGCCTTGCGCACATCCTCAAGCTTGCCTTGATGGTCCTGCCGCCCTTGTGACGCGCTGTGTAACGTCTCTTCGACGCGTGCGAGCTGCCGTGCGGCGGTCTCTGCCCGTTCCTGCGCCGCCTTCAGCGTTCGTTGCGCCTGTTGCGCCTTGACTCGCGCCTCGGTACGCAACTGCGCCTGACGGTCGACGTCGAGCCGGGCCTGGTCGCGTTTCTCAGTCAGCTCAGCCACCGACGCGTCGATGTCGGCAAGCCGGGAGCGCAATCCCTGCATGTCGGCAAGCGCCTTGTCTCGCTTTGCGGCCAGCGACAAATCGCTTTGCGACAGGGATGATCCGCCTTGCGCCCCCACCGCGGTAAGCACCTCTCCCTGACGGGTTACCGCTCGTTTCCACGGGCCCTGATTGACGGCCTTGAGGGCATCGTCACGGGTCTCCTTCGCGGCGGTGTCGGCGAGTAGTGCACGCACCGCAGCTGTGACACGACGGGCGGACTCAGGGTCTTGAGCATGCGGGTTCGCGTCGACCAGCGCGGCGGTGGATTCGTGCGGTTTTGGTCGGCTTGCGGCAGTATCAGCAGTGACACCAGCATCATCAGTGCCAGCGTTATCAGTGCCATCAGTGCCATCAGTGCCAACAGCAGCATCATCCGTTTGCCCGCCGAGCGGATGCAGCAGCACCGCCTTGCCGAGCGCATAGTTCTGCGCACGTTCCAGAGCAGCGAGCATCTGCTCCTGCCCGGGGACGACAATCGCGCTCGCATAGTCGCCGAGGGCGTGCGCGACGGCTTCCTCCCACCCGTCTTCGATGCGGATGAAATCCGCGAGCCGCCCCATCACGGCGATATCCTGGTCGGTTTCAAGCTCCCCGGCGGCATTGCGGCTGTCCAAAGTATCGGCGAGCGCATCCGCCTTGGCTTGCAGGGAGATGATTTTCCCGTTGAGCTCCCGCTGCCGGGCAAGCGTCTCATCAAGCGCCTCCTGACTGTGCTGGAGGGCTGTTCTGGCCGCGTCGAGTGCCGCTCCCCCGTCGTCGTCGGCGTCTTGGCGTTCCTGTTCCAGTTCAGCGACGCGCGTGCGCGCCTGCTCCGCTTGTGTCCGCATATCGGACAGTTGTGTGGACAGGTCGGCGATTCTGGTGTCCGACGCATGCACCGCCGATTCCTCGCGAGCGACCAGCTCCCGCAGATTGGCGATATGCGCGTCGCGCTGTTTCGCGGTTTTGCGCAGTTCGGTCAGGGTCTGGCGAATCGAGGCGAGACGCCGTTCATGGTCGGCGCGTGTTTCGGTCGCCTGATCATAGGCGAGCCGCGCGTCATCGACCGCACCCCGCTGCTTGGCTACCTGCCGCTCAAGTTCGTCGGCGCGTTTGGTGAGCATGTCGGGGGTTTCGCCGGTATCGGCCACAATCTGCGAGCGGATGGAAGCGGCGCGTTCTGCGGCTACAGAAGCAAGAGAGCCGAATCGTTCCTCAAGCCGTGACAGGTCGTACCACACTTGATTCGCTTGGGCGAGCTGCGGGTTAGATCCCGAGGTGATGGCCTCCACCTGTTCGATGCGCACTTTGACCTTCGCCAAGTCCTGTTGCAACGCGGCTAGCTGGCGGCGGGTGTCGGCGAGATCGCCGCGCAGATGGTCACGCTTATCTCGCAACTGGCATGCATCATCGGCGAACAGCCGGGCTTGGGCGTCCCTAATGGTCATCTGGATGGTGTCTGCACGCCGGGAAACACGCGCTTGACGCCCCAGAGGGCCGAGCTGGCGGTGGATTTCGCGCAGCAAATCGTCAAGCCGGGCGAGATTGTCTTCAGTGTTCGCCAGCTTGCGCAACGCCCGTTCCTTGCGTTTGCGGTGCTTGAGAATGCCGGCGGCCTCCTCGATGAACGCACGGTGTCCACTCGGGTCAGCGCGCAGAATGGCGTCAAGCCTGCCCTGCCCGACAATCACATGCATCTGCTGGCCGAGGCCCGAATCCGACAGGAGCTCCTGGATGTCCAGCAGCCGGCACGCCGACCCGTTGATTGCATATTCCGACCCGCCGTTGCGGTACAGCGTACGACTGATGGTCACTTCCGTGTAGTCGATGTCGAGCGCGTGATCGGTGTTGTCGATGGTCAGAGAGACCTGCGCGCGTCCCGCAGGCGGCCGGGTGGAGGTGCCCGCGAAAATCACGTCCTCCATCGACGTGCCACGAAGGTTTTTGGCGCCCTGCTCGCCCATCACCCAAGTCAGGGCGTCAACGATGTTGGATTTGCCTGACCCGTTCGGACCGACGACGGCTGTGACGCCCGGCTCGAAGCGCAGCGTCGTCGGGTTCGCGAAGGATTTAAATCCGCGAAGGGTGAGTTCCTTGAGATACATGGGCGTGGTGGGGTTCTGGCCGGTCAGGCGTTACTGGTTCCGGATGTGTTACCGGCGGACTTGTCCGTATTGTCTGACGTGCGTGCGTCGATGGTGAACTTCAGCCCTTCCTCGCCGGCGTTGAGGATCTCGTTGATCACATCGTCGGTTTCCGGCTTACCGTCGGTGTCAGCAGTGTCGCTCTTGCCGGCATCGTTCGCGTCCTCAGGCGAGACAACGGGCGGATTGACACGCTCGGCCTTCGGCTTGGCCAGATCGGTGGCCATATGTTCGGTCAGCAATGTCCTCGCGTCGCCCGCAGTGACGAAGCTGCCGCAAATCAGCACGCCATGCCCATAGCCGACGCCCAGGTCATCTTCAGCGTCAACCTTGTCGACAGCGGCCTGGATGGCGTCCGGAAGATCCTTGATGACGGTCACGCGGTCCGGGCCGAACACGCGCACCGCGATCTTCTCCAGCTCTTCGACTGGCATGACGCGGTCACGCCACGAGTTCTCAGTGACGATGATCTCGCTCAGAATCGGCTCAAGCACGCCAAGATATTCCTCGACCTGCTTGTCACCCATCATGGCGACCACGCCGACCAGCTGCTGGAAGCTGTAATTCTCCTCGATTGCGGCGCGTAAAGACTGGGCGGCGTTCACGTTGTGCCCGCCATCGACAATGATTGTCGGGGATGTGCGGACCTGTTCGATGCGACCCGGCACCTTCACGCTGCTGAGCGCCTCATCGACCAGATCTTGGTCAAGCTGGCCGTTGACCGGAATCACGGTTTCCGCGGCGGCAAGGGCTGCCAAGGCGTTATGCGCCTGATGTTCGCCGAATTTCGCGATCGGCACGTCACGGTATTCGCCTTCCGGCGTGCGCAGCGTCGCCATCTGGCCGCCTACTGCAGGGACGCGGGAGACGACTTCCATCTCCTCGCCGTCGCGAACCAGCGTGGCGTTGTTGCGTTTCGCTGCGGCTTCAAGAATCGGCATGACCTGCTCGGCGTGCGGCTGACGGCCGATAATCGCCGTGCAGCCGGGCTTGATGATGCCTGACTTCTCGGTAGCGATTTTCTCGACCGTATCGCCCAGCCACTGCATGTGATCCATGTCCACCGGGCCGATAATCGCGGCATCCGCATCCATCACGTTCGTCGCATCCCAGGCGCCGCCCATGCCGACTTCGAAAATCGCGACATCAACCGGGGCGTCGGCGAACTTCCAAATCGCCATCGAGGTGAGCACCTCGAAGAAGCTCATCGGCGGCTTGTTCTCCTGCTCCATCTTGCGGTCCACCAGCGCAACCAGATCCTTGATCTGGTCCCACGAATCAATGAAATCATCATCGGACAGCTGCTGGCCGTCAATGGCGATCCGCTCGTTGATCTTCTCCAGATGCGGGGACGTGTACAGGCCGGTACGCATGCCGTACGAACGGCAGATCGCCTCCGCCATGCGCGCGGTGGACCCCTTGCCGTTCGTGCCAGTGATGTGGATGACGCGGAAGCTATCCTGCGGGTTGCCGAGCAAATCGACCATCATGTTCATGCGGTCGAGGTCGAGATTCGTCTTGTTGTGTTCCGGTGGGCGCTTCATGATTTCACGCTCAACGTCACGGATGTTCTCGCCGCTGCGATTCGGATGTTCAAACGACATACCCGCTGGTCTCTTTCCTATGCCTATTGATGTGCTGTGGGGACATGCGGCCGGCGCTGGCAGACCGCATTTGCGCGCCCGGATTGCCGTCTGGAGGCCAATGGGGGCACTTTGTTCCTATTCTATGCGAATTGTATGCGAAATCCGTGGGGAATCCGCAATCAGCGCCCACCGCGAAAAATCGCGGCACGGTCGCCATGCTCGCGGCGCTCAAGGTAATCGCGGAACACGGTCATGCGCTCGACGGTGCTCGCCGCGAGCGGACTGGGCAGGTCGTCCACAGCGAACCAGCCGACCTGGAGGCTTTCCTCATCGCCCACGAAAGGCTGCGCGTTGCCGCCGGGACGTAGCGAGCACAGGAAGGAATGATCCATGTACTGCGCCTGATCGCCGTTGCCGTAGGTGATGATGCGGTCGCTACTGGTGACCGCCACCAGATCGGTGACGACCGCATCCACGCCGGTTTCCTCCTTGATTTCGCGCACCGCGGTATCCGCCGGCTCCTCCCCCGGCTCGACGATTCCGTAGACGAGCGCCCACTGCCCGGTGTCCGAACGCCGGCCGAGCAGCACGCGACCGGCATCGTCGCGCACATAGGCGGTGACGCCGGTCAGCCATAGGAGGCTGTGACCGATGGATTTACGCAATTCGATGATGAAATCAGGTGTCGGCATTGATGCTCCATGCTTGTTGTCGGCGGTGCTTGTCGGTGGTCTTGAGGGGCGGGGTATAGGAAGGTTGAGTGTAGGGAAGGATTGGGCGTGGAGGCAGGATGTGGAAATCGTGGTTTGGAACATGTCGAAACGTACGGAATGTGCGGAACGTACCGAAACTCGTGGAACGCATCCGAACGTGTCGAAACGTGCGGAACGTACCGTCACGTACTGGAACGTGTCGAAACGTGCCTGAAAGTACCGGAAGATACGTCAATCCGTTGCGATGACTTGCTCCGGCATGGTCATCGCAACGGATTGATGCCTCAGGGACGCAGGATCTCAGTCCTCACGCGCCGCGGCACGCTCGGCAAGCCAAGCCTCGACCTCGTCGATCTGCTTGGGGATGCCGGCTGAAATCCATTCGGGGCCATGTTCGGTCATGAGTACATCATCCTCGATACGAATGCCGATGCCCCGCAGCTCAGGCGGCAGCAGCAAATCGTTCGCCGCGAAATACAGGCCAGGCTCAATCGTGAAAATCATGCCCGGCGTGATTTTCGCGCCCTGATACGACTCGTAGCGGGCCTGTGCACAATCATGTACGTCAAGCCCCAGATGGTGCGCGACACCGCAAGCAAGCCAACGACGATGCTGCTGTCCTTGCGGGGACAGGGATTCCTCAACGGGGACCTTCAGAATGCCCCACTCGTGCAGGCGCTCGGCGATCACGCGCATGCACGCATGATGGATATCCGAATACGTGGCACCCGGCTGCGCGGCTTCGAAACCGGCCTGCTGGGAGTCCAGCACCGCCTGATACAGCTTGCGCTGCAACGGTGTGAACTTGCCGTTGACCGGGAAAGTGCGCGTGATGTCAGCCGTGTACAGGCTATCGACCTCGACACCAGCATCGACGAGCAGCAGTTCGCCGTCGCCGACCACGCCGGTGTTGCGCATCCAATGCAGGATCGGCGCATGCTTGCCCGAGGCGATAATCGTGTCATAGCCGACGGCGTTGCCCTCCTCGCGTGCCACCGAATTGAACGCACCCTCCAGCATGCGCTCGGAACGCGGGCGGCCGATCACGCGCGGCAAGTGGGTGAGCATACGGTCGAAACCGTGCTTCGTGGCCTCAACAGCCTTGCGGATTTCGCCAATCTCATACTGGTCCTTGACCATGCGCTGCTCAGAACCGAACTCTGCCAACGCTTCATCGGCCTTCGTATTGGCATCCGAGTCGCCGAAACCGTTCGCCTCGCGCACCCGTTCGACCATCTGCGTGATTGACGGATCGGTGGTGCGCACCACGCGCAGCTGCACGGCACCCGCCTCGGCGCCGACATCCTTGCTGATTGCGTCCTCAAGCGTGGCAATGTCATGGGTCTCGATACCCGTCATCGCCTTGAGCTCACGCAGGCCGGCACGCGGGCCGACCCAGTACTCGCCGTAATGGGTGTCACGGTAGTAATCAGCCGTGCTGTTATCGGCACGAGGTGCGACGAACAGTTCCGGCGTATGGGTTTTGCCGGCCTTCGCCTCCGCGCTGTTCGGATCGAGCGGGTTGAGCACGAGCACGGCACCCGCCTCGTAATCGCAGCCCAAGCCGGTATAGTACGCGAACGCGGTATCCGGGCGGAAGGCGTAATCGCAATCATTGTTGCGCACCTTCGGCTGACCCGCGGGAATGACAATGCGCTCGCCCGGGAACCGCTTGCCCAGCTTCTCCAAACGCTCGCCGATGTACTTGCTGGATTCCAACGGCTCGACCGCCGGCTCGGCGTTGTCCCAGCCGGTGGTCATGAACTGGCGGAACGTCTCGCTGTTCGGGCGCAGCGAACGGTTGTTCACCCGGTCAGCCATCGGCTGGTCCGGGCCCGGGGCGTTCTTGCGTTCTTCAGCCTCGTACGTCTTGTCTGCTTCGGTGATCACCGAATCCATGATGCCTCCATTTTGCCTGTTTCCCTGCGGGTGAGTGCGTGCGTGTGCGGTGCCACGCGCGACCGTGTACGTTACGCGTGTGACCCACGCGGCGCATGCACGGGACCACACGCAGCACACAGTGCATTTGGGTAGCGTCACATGCGAATCACGTGTGACAACTGCGCACTGCGACGCAGGGTTCCTATCTATCATCAGTCACTGCCACTTTAGTCATACCCACTGGCAGGGATTGCCGCACCGTGATTGGTCACTCGGCGCGAGTCGACGTGTGCGTCACTTGCCCTTGTTGCGCGGTTTGATGGTCGGTCGCTTTCGCCCGCGCGACCCAATCTGTGAGCGGATGCTCACACACTCACGTATTGACAGCCCCGTCCGCCGCTTCTGACCCGCTCAAACCGCCACCGTGCGAGCGAATCCTCACACGATGGCCCTCGGGGTCGTCAAACCGGCCATCTCCGGCTGTCCAATCCGTCGGTATGTGAGTGGATCCCCGCACAGCGACGGTTTTGCTCCCCATCCACCGCTTCCGACATGCTCAGACCGCCACCGTGCGAGCGAATCCTCACACGATAGCCGCTAAGTCCCCTGTGCCGCTGTCCGCAAGGTGTTCCTCCCGTCATCGTGCGAGCGAATCCTCACACGATGACACCCCAACCACGTCAAATCACATCTTCTGGTGCCCCAAGCA
>JDUB01000029.1 GCA_000771265.1 Bifidobacterium thermophilum DSM 20210 | reverse complement strand
TGCGCAAGAATTCGGACGTTATCTCCGATTCAAGCATCAACGCGATCCGTAAATTCGTAGCAGAGCGGGACTGGTCTCAATTCCACACTCCCGGCAATCTTGCCAAATCTATCAGCATTGAGGCCGCAGAACTTCTGTAATGTTTTCAATGGAACGACGAGCCACAAGACAGCAATATCGAACATATTCATGAGGGAATAGCAGATGTACTCATGTATTGCATCATGCTATCTGACAAATTTGGATTTGACCTTGACGAGATAATCCTCGATAAGCTTGCGAAGAATGCTCAGAGATATCCGGTTGAATTTGCCTACGGCAATAGTAATAAAGCCAATTGACGCTGTATATACGTTCGTAAGTAACACCTGAATAGTTGCACGCTGCCCAATCTGCATTCACTATGAGCCACGTTTTCTTCGCGAGCGCGACAGGGGGTTCCAACAGATAGAACCTGCATCCAGGTTAGTAATCCGTCAGAATGCGTTCGCGCACTCTCGCGCACTTTCATGCATTCTCGCGTACCAACATCTTGATTACATATTCTGTTCATGTACAGCATGCTCACTTACCCAAGGATGTACAGTCCTGTTCTTCGATGCCGGATCCGCCACCCTGCGAAGATTACGCGAGCAGCTGCAGCAACCCGGCAATCATCTTCGCCTGAAAATCAGTAGCGCATTGAGACGTCTCGCGAGGCGCTTGGCGCGTTCTTCGCTGTCGAAGAACTTCGGCACACGCTTCACCACTTCCAACCGCTCGTTCCGGGGGCGACAGAGGTTTCCGGGAGCGTTTCCTTAAGAGCCACGGTATACGCAGTGGTCACCCATTCCCTCTTTCAGAGCTCATCGAAAATCAGTTCCTAAAATCTTTCAGATGCTGGGTTTTCCGCTGCAATAGCGTCATCAGAATTCGGATCGCGTCATAATTGCGTCACCAAGACCCGAATCGCGTCGTAATCCCGTCACAATCCCATCACAATCCCGTCATCAGAAACTGTCTCTGAGCCATTGCGATAAATGTTGATGCGCAGATCCGTATCACCGCCAAGAAATTCCGGTTCCGACAATCCGGCATCACGTACCTCCGGCATCACACGCAGAATGCCGCTCCCCCAGTGCTCGATATAGCCCATGTATTCGAAGACGGAGGCCAATGCATCGTTGCGAATTTTTGAATAGTCCTGCTTCATGCGTTCAATGGTCTACCCATCGGCAAGCGCTCTGGCGAGGTGATTTCAAGCCGATTGTCATAAATCTCAATCTGAATGCTCGAATAGTTGTAGCTGCGATGCACTTGCGTTGACAATCAGCTCGCAAATGGCATCCGACGGAATCTCATATACGTCCTGCCAGTGCACACCTTTGAACCAGACGCCCATATGAATGTCGCACAGCACATACTGGTAGGACTCTTCGATAAGCTCCTGCCTAGGCGGGTAATCACAAATGTAGTAGGGGCTCCATAATCTCGTGTAAATAAGCGAAATCATCATCAATGTCACGGTGCTCATCCACAAATCCAATACCGGCGATGGAATCAGCCATGCTATCCTCCGTTCTGCTCATAACGACGATTCGCGCATCGGAAGATACCCGAACGAATCCGCCCTCTTTCTAAGAATATCCGCCAAAGAGGGACTGGGAAGGAAAGACAGCACCGTGTCGGAATTTTTATCGAATAGATGCGCCTCCCTCATGGCCTTGAACAGATTGGACCGGAGTTTCTTCGCCGTGCCCTCGCTTACGGTTTCCAGCTCGGGATGCCATGTGGCCTTGTCCGCAATGAACCGATCATAATCCTCAAAGTCCAGATGCGTATTGCCGGTAAGATAATGCTTTTTAAGTACTTCGCCGGCGAATTCCCCGATGATTGCGTAATAACGGCACATCGCGATCCACATAAGTGCTTCGCGGTCGGATGTGGAGGAATCCGGGCCTGCCAAATATGCAAGCTCTCCAACCGTGAGCGCACTGAGCCGCCTAGTAGTTTCCGCCACAACGCGCCTGTTCGCGGAATCCGTGCGAATCGCAAGAACGTTTTCCTCGATGGCCTGTTGGCGAATCGCGGCAATGGATTCGCCTACCTCGGTTTGGGAAGAACACTCAGCGTCGCCGCCTGCATGATTCAGATGATTCAGATACATTTCCGCAAGCGCCCGGCCCTGCGAGGCAAGAAGTCCACCGACAGTGAAGGAAAGCCGGTACCGCTCCCCTTGCGTCGCCTCCGCACCGTATGAGCCCGCTATGCGATTCTCCCTTTGCTCAGACACAAGAATATTTCAGAATATTCCTAGGTCTGGAATAAGTAGAGCATCCGAGGCACGACTGCGGAATCATCGCCGCATTATTTTGAAATCTCTTTCGGCATGTACGTTTAGACAGCAAGTAATACAATCTTACTGTGACAGGTAGTGCTTATTAATAGGAAGGTGAGATTATGAAAACCAAATATGAAATCCTTGTTAGTATGCTTGATGATTTATGCAAAGAAGCACCCGCGGAATATAAAAGATACCATCCTACGAATAAAGATGAGGTGCCGGAGGCGCGAGGACTGGCATACATACACTTGCTGTTGAAAATACGATTTGGACTACGTTCTTTTGGAGACCGTGAAGCTTTTATAACTGACGGAGCTAACGATGGCGGCATTGACGCATATTACATCAGTCATGCATCTCACACGATTTATTTCATCCAATCAAAGTTCCGTAACACGGAACAAAATTTTGACGGGGGAAAGAATATCAGCATCGAGGAACTTGCCTCGATGCATATCCGTGAAATTCTTGCCCCGAAGAAAACTGACCAGATAGAATTTAATGATAAAATTAAAAAGATGCAAAAAAAGTTGTCTGAGATAAGGGATCCTCAGTTATACACCAAAAAGGTCATTATTCTTGCCAATCTTTCAAAATCTAAATTCTCACATTTTTCACCTGAAACGAAGAAAGGGAAAGAGGCCATCAATCGGCTCTTGCAGGGATTCGAATACGAGATCTTTAATTATCAAAAAACATATGAGGAATTATTGCTACCATCGATTTCCGGTACATGTTCACAACCAGATGAAGTGACAATTCCACTGGCTCTTAAGGATAATGAAGTCCCGCAAGCTACAAATACAATCGAAACAATTGGTGGAAATTGCACTGTATCCATCATGTTTATTCCAGTCATGCAAATTGCCCAAATGATGCATAATTATCGCAATGCACTGCTCACTTATAATCCTCGCTCATTTCTTGGTCTGCGCAGAGGAACTATCAATAACACGATTCGTAATACGATAGTGAACAAAGACACCAACGAATTCGCCTTATTTAACAATGGTCTAACTATTGTAACCAGCGGTTCGTCTTTCAATAAGAGTCTAGGATCAGCAAGTAAAGCTCAGCTGATCTTGAAAGACCCTCAGATTATCAACGGTGGTCAAACCGCAGCCACTTTGGCGCAGATCTACGACAGTGATGACCGGGATAGTCTCGAAGGCAAAGAAGTTCTGGTTCGTGTTATCACTTTCGAAGCTGAAGACACGACGAGCAAAGCGAAACGCAAAGAAGTCATTCAGCAACTTTCCGAGGCAACCAATGGTCAAACTACGATTACTGATGGCGATCGACATGCCAATGATCCTCTGCTAGATACATTCAAAAAGAGCATCTTTGAAGATTTTGCCATGCTATACGAGCATAAGATTGGCGAGTTCTACGAAGGCGTGGAAAAAGGATATGTGGAAAAAGAGCAGATAGTAAATCGCGATAATTTCCTTCAAGTGGCGCTGGCCATGAACGGCGACCCCGGCATGGCACGTTCAGGAGGAAAAAAGAATCTATATGCACAATATTTCTTTAAAGATGAACATCAGATGAACGAGAGGGAACAGAAAATATCTGCCCGTAAGTATATGTACGGATATTTTGTACTCTGTTACCTTAAAACTAAAACTAAGCAGATGAAGGATTCGCAAGATAAGTATCATCATGATAAATACGGTTATGCTTTACGCTACGGAAACTACGCCGTGGTCTCCGTGTGCGCACGTTTCCGCCCAAATAATTTATCGGCCGAGTCGACACAAGCCAAAGCCGAGCAAGTCTGCGAGTCCGTGCTTTCTCATTGGAAAGAATTTGAAAATGAAGTTATCGAAAAACGAGGCACAGACCATGAATTCGATTTCGCCAATTACTATAAGACACAGACTGTGAAAGAGGACATCAATTCCACCCAGATAAAATGGCTTGATGAGTAGTATCTAATCCTTATCTAAAACTGATGAGTGGCATAAGATCCAAATTATGCCACTCATCACAAGGGTTCATGTCCAAACTCCATCTTGGACATGGACGTTCATTCGCCTAATAATTGTTTCCATGCCCTGCCGCAAATAATAAGGGGCATTAAAATTATATTCGCCTTTATAGGCAGAGTGCCGTGGACATTTTCTTGGAGACAATCACGCAGTCATTCCTTAGCTTTGACGGGAGCGTACCGGACTCATCCAGCCGAGGGACCGCCTAACGCGCTCATTGATTGCACGAGCACTTCTTTGCAGATCTCTTCCTCCCATTTCTCGGGGTTAGATGGAACTCTGTCTCCGTCCTGCCGAAGAGCCCCTCCACTGCGTTGTCCAGCGAACCGCCCTTCGCGCTCATCGACCCTCGGTCAAGCCGAATCCGTCCATGAGCTCATGTCATCTGAGCTATCTATAGTAACCACCGCAATCGGAACGTGCCACAAGACGGGCTTCGGGCAGCGTGACAGTGGCTTTCTTCAACATAGTGTCGGCAAGTGAATATTTGCTTGTTTTGAAGCCATCATTATTGCCGAATAAAGCCACTGGTTGTTAGGCTCCTTTCACCATGCGAGGCACGTGTGATGAAAGAAAGCCGCCAACAGGATAGGGAAAATCTCGGACGTTATCCAAATCAAAACCGTTTCCTAGGATAAGTAACTGCTTTTCACGAAACATGGCACACCTCGCCTTACAAAAATTTATCAATTCCTTTAAGAAGGGCACCTCCTTAACATCCTGCAAAGCACCAGAAGCATTAAGCACCCATAATTAATCACTATTTGCCCCGCCACTCCCAAGCGCATCGACGCGGCTACCGGCCGTATACTGCTGCCAAGTGGATTTGAAAGGAAGAACCATGATCGATGACGATTCCAATGAACTCATCCCCTCCGACGACGGAGAAGGCAATGACGAAAACGCCGGGGACGGCAACGCAAATGACGTTCAGAGCGTCAGCATCATCCAGGACGAGCAGGGCATCGTCTTCCTCGGTGATGCCGGGACCATAGATCTGTGGCTTAAGAGCGAGGGTTTCGATTCCAAGGCGTTCACAGCCAAAGCCGTGCAGACCGTCTCGTCGGTAAGCAAAGGCGCACAGGCGGCCGGCAACGCCATGGCCGAAAGCGGGCGATGGGTGAAGCTCACCAAGGAATCGGCCGAATTGGTCGCCAAATATGGCAAGAACTGCAAGAAAGGACCGTTCCAAGCCGGCGTTGTACGGCAACCGAATGGGCGCATCATCAAACATCTAAAATTCACCCAGCCAGGGCAACTCAACCCCGCTATGCTCACCGGCATCGGCGGAGTCATGGCGCAGATGGCCTTGGAGCAGGCCGTCTCCGAGATTACCGATTACCTGAAGGAAATCGATGCGAAGCTCGACGACCTGCTGCGCGACCAGAAGGACCAGACCGTCAGCAAACTCGCCGGAATCTCCCACATGATTGACGAAACCATGCTCATCTACCAGCAGGTCGGGTCGATCAGCGAAACCACATGGTCCAAGGTGTCGGGCTGCCCGCAGGATATCGCCACCATCCAGGCATATGCAATCGCCAAAATCAAGGGACTCACCGAAAAAGTAGAACGTGAGCAGGATCCCAAGCAGGTCCGCCCGCTCACCCAGCAGATCCGGCAGGAGATCCACCAATGGCTGGGCATGCTCGCATCCGCGGTCAAAATGCAGGATCAGGTCTCCTGCATCGAGCTCGCACGCGTATGCCAAGAAGAGCCAGAACAGCTCGAAGCGCACAAGAAGGGCATTGTGCTCGCCAGGAACAAGCGCCTCGAGGAAATCGAGCAGTCGCTCAATGCATTGGGCGAGCAGCTGGAGGCAAAGGCGAACACCGTGGGCGGGCAGGTATTGCTGAACCCATACAGCTCACCTCATGCCATCGCCAACATCGAAAGCATCACCAGCGATCTCAATACTTTCGCCAGCACATTGCAACTTGAGCACATCCATCTGCATGTCGAAGATGGTCCCACCTGGATCCAGGCCGCGGGCAAGGCCGTAGACGACACCGGCAAGGCCTTGCAGAACGCCGGGCAGCAGACCGCGCACGCCGTCCAAGACGCCGGCAACGCGATAGCGAAGGGCGCGCAGGACACCGGCGCCGCCGTCGCCAAGGGAATGCAGGACGCCGGGAACCAGGCCGCGCACATCGCGCAGGATGCGGGCAACGCCATCGCGAAAGGCGCGCAGGACGCGGGTGCCGGAATAGCCGATGGGGTGCAGCATCTGGGCAAAGGCATAGCAGACGGATTGAAGCAGCTCCCGGACATCAAACTGCCCAAATTCGGGTGGGGCAAGAAATAAACCAAGACCCGCGCTATGGTCTGAGGGGGTGTGTTTGGTTTAGGAGACATGCTCCCGGCTCACTTTTTAACGTTTTGTATGCCCCTCCGTCAGCAACCCGTATGCCCAAGCTTCCACGCGAAGCATATCCCTGAGAATATCCTCAGGCAACTTGCGATTAGCCTCAGATGAGAATAATCTACTCAAGGCTAGCGTGTTATAAGCAGAGCCCTCCCCTCAGATCCGTGGCACATCAAAAGGATCCTTCCCTGTAAGCTGTATCTGCGCCTGTTGTTCCACATATGGTTGTAGAACCGCCAACACCTCCGGTACTTTATGGGTTACGGCATAGTACAGGCGATCAAAATCAAGTCCGTCATAATCATGGGCAATCCAGTCGCGCATGCCACTCACTCCACGCCATGGAACACCGGATTTCGATTCACGGAATTCTTTTGAGAGCTTCCTGGTGTGCTCTCCTGCTCTGGCAATCGCCATAGCCACGGCATTCTGTTTCTCATCATTCTCAGCGAATTCCTCAGCGCTTAGCCCTCCAAGGAATCGTTGCGCATCATGAAGAGCGCGGACTATCGCGACGATATGCAAGGCATCTTTTTCCGTCGTTTTCATAA
>JDUB01000028.1 GCA_000771265.1 Bifidobacterium thermophilum DSM 20210 | reverse complement strand
AAGAGCGCGGACTATCGCGACGATATGCAAGGCATCTTTTTCCGTCGTTTTCATAACACACCTCAGATAATGCGGAACATCGGATTGGAGGTTATGAAATTGACGAATATCACACGCTGCATTTCAGCCAGTCTGTCCTGCAGTTCAGTGGTAATGTATCGTTTTTCACCAAGTCGATCTCCCGACCAAAAGTCGATGCAAGATCATCACGCAAAGCCCACTCACAATCATTGGATTGGCGGTGTCATCAAACTGATAGATGAAATCGATATCCGAATCCGTATGCCCCTCCCCTCGAGCCATGGAACCGAACAGGTACAGTTCATTGACATGATGCCGCAGCGCGATAGGACGAGCAATCTCCGCTATCTGCTGCGGCATAGCGACCCGCGAAATCACATCAAGCGCTTTCATAGAGCTAGAACATGTGCAAGTTTCTTTTCCACCTGGCGCATGACATCATCTTCCAAAATTCCAATGCGTTGGCCCAATGCCGAAGTGTGCACTGCAAGAATCTTCTCCGTCATTACCCAACTTATTTTAATCAAACCATTCTGCGTAGTAGGAGGAACTTTAACCCGGGTAGTCATATCATCCGACGTAAAAGAAGTCATCAGGCATACCACGGTAGAGTCAAAACCCTCGATTTCGTCATTCTGCACAACGACAACCGGCCGAGGCTTTCTCGGGTAACCATCAGCCAGCACAGTCCAGATTTCACCCCTCCTCATCAGCGATCATCCTCATCGACAAATCATTAGCGAAATCAGAAGCCTCCCGTTCATTCTCGAACGGTTCCGCAACCTGTCGAACTCGTACCTGGTATGGGAACCCCTGATATTCATTAAAGGACGAGACGAACATACGCAGCGCATCAGCCGTGGAAAGACCGAGCTTCTTTGTCGTTTCACGGAACTCTTCCGCCTGATCATCATCAACACGTGTCGCAAGCTGAACTACCATTGCCACTCCAATCACTATTTTTTATCATTTTATATCTTATTGACATGTTTTGCTAATATTCCATATCTGGATTACTAAAACTCTAGATTCACAGAATTTGCAATGTGGCAGCCGAACGCCAAAACCCGAAGTATGAGCGTTGGAATTCCAACGCTCATACTCGCCGTAATCGCCAAACAGTGCCACAAACAAACCAACAAGCGTTTTCATAGAGCAGGGAGCTGCGTGACCGTCTCCATGAAAACGTCCGCGGCCTCTACCTGTCCACCGGTCAACAACCTCGCTCTTCGCCATCCATAATTATCAACATCAACGATGCTGCCGGCACGCATATCGGTGTCACCTCATCCCGATAACGTCCGAATTCTTGCGCA
>JDUB01000027.1 GCA_000771265.1 Bifidobacterium thermophilum DSM 20210 | reverse complement strand
GCCATCAGCTCGATTGGTCGTTTCCAAGTCGGAGAGGGGTGAGTGTGTGAGCAAATCCTCACACAACGGGGTTCAGCGGTATTGATTTCAGCGATATCAAAACTGCGGGAAAACGGTGTTGCGGAAACCCAGCAGAGCTTCGGTCCAAGCTCAAACAACACTCCAACAGGGCACAGGCGGAACGCCGGCACCCTCAGCCGATCAGTGCTCCGAGCATCTGTAGCAGGATGGTTGCCGAACCCGCGTCATCGACGCCGAACGATCCCTCCGCCGGAATCTTCGACATCACCAACGCGCTGATGGTCATGAGGATGCCGACGACGAGGAACACGATCATGCCGGGATTGCCGAGCGCCGTCTTCACGCCGGTACCCTGCTCAAGCTGCTCGGGCGCATCAAAGAAGACGAAACGCTTGCGGTTGCGCACAAGAATGACGATGCCCGCGATGAACAACGCCAACATGATTAGCACATAGACACCGACGATAATCAGTCCGCCCATCTGGCGTTGCACCTCACGCATCGCAGCATCGTTGGACTGTTCCATTGCGCGCATCAGCGCTTTGTCGTCGATCTGGGACGTCACCCAAATCGAAATGACTCCGCCGTTGAGATTAACCAGCGCATGCATGAGCATCGAATACCACAGTTTCGACGTGCGCACATACATGTATCCGAAAATCAAGCCAAGACCGAATGCGTAGAAGAACTGCCGCACATTGCCGTGGAACAGTCCGAAGCACAGCGCGGACACCACAATCGCCGTCTTTTCTCCGTATTTGCGGGTTCTGTCGATGATTTCCTTGCGGAAGATCCACTCCTCGAAAATCGGGGCGCACACGCAGGTCAACAGAAACAGGGAGAAATAGTCCGTGTTCGCCAACGCTGATTCGAGCGTATCCTGGTCGTCGCCTGAAAACGGTGCGGAGACGAGATTGCCGATAATCGCGCCGATATACATGATCGGCACAATGGCGACGAACAGCTTGATGAATGTGCCGGGCGACATGTCGAACCGCTTGGTCGCCAACCTCGGTACGTTGCGGAACACAAGCAACGACAGAGGCATCGCGATGGCATACAACGGCAGGTTGCTCAGCAGAAGAAGCAAACCGGTGGAGATGTTTTCACCATTGTGGGACAAGGCGACACCGACGGTCACGAGGGACGCGCCGACCAGCCACACGCCGATGATGAGTATCAGTGCCCAGCCGATGATTGAGTAGTCGTGTTTCGCCGCTTGTGTGCGGCGTTTCGCCTGCCACCATGCCTGCCACTGCTGGGGAAGCATCTGCGCGAACTGGGCGGGCGGGAAGACCTGCGGAAGATACGGCGGGTACGTGGGGTATGCCGGGTACGTTGGATGCGTTGGATACGTTGGATATCCAGAGTATGCCGGCTGATAGGGCGGTTGCGGGGACGGCGACGGCTGCTGCGGAGGCAAAGATGACTGCGGCATCTGCTGACCCTGCGGGGTTTGCTGGGATTGTGTTGCCTGCTGTTCCTGTGACGCTTGCTGGGATTGTGGCGTCTGCTCGAATTGCGGTGCTTGCTGCCCCTGCGGCACTTGTTGTGGCTGTGGCACTGGCCGGGGTTGTGGCGGCAGAGTCTGGAATTGCGGTTGCGGTGCAGACTGCGGCATCTGCGGCGGCACAGCAGGGTATTGCGGTGGCATTGCCCGGTATTGCGGCCCGTACGGTTGAGCCATAGGAACCTGCTGCGGAGCGGGTTGTGGAATTGGCGGATACCCCATCGTCGGAGGATACGCCATGGGCTGCGGACCGGGAACAACTGGCATCACCGGCGATTGCGGTGACTGCGGCGGCACAGCATATGGTACAGCGTACGGGAATGGCGCCGCAGAATTCACCGGCCCTTGGTGCGGGGCGAGCGGATATGGCTGCCCCGTCGGCTCAGACGGCATCTGCTCCTGCGAAACCGGCTCCTGCTGCGGCGTCTGTTCCGGCTGCGGCATCTGCCAAGAGTCCGTTGTCCCGTTGTTGTCCTGACGGCTGCTGTCCAGTTGGCTGCCACCTTGCTGGCTGTCATCCGGCTGATTGTTATCATTCATCCACGTCATGAGCATCCCTTACGTTGTACGACCACTGTCCACATGCTCAGCCCTCGCCGCAAAGCACTGGTGAGGTTCATCATAGCAAGGGATGCTTCAAGCGCGAAGCAAGCCGAGCGGTTGCAAGTTCCGCCGGCTTGCGTACGACGGCGGTTTCAGTGCTTGAGCACCCCGTCAATCAGCTGGGAAATCAGCTCGCCATACGGCAGACCGGTCGCGGCCCAGGCCTTGGGGTACATGGAAATCGGCGTGAATCCCGGCATCGTGTTGATTTCGTTGACCATCACCGAGCCGTCCTTCGTCACGAAGGTGTCCACGCGGCTCAATCCGGCGCCGTCAACAGCCTTGAACGCCTTGATCGCGGTGCTGCGCACCAGTTCGAGCGTCTCCTGCGGCAGTTTGGCCGGCACCTCGACGTGAGATGCCTGCGCGTCCATGTACTTGCTGTCGAAGTCGTAGAACTGGTCCTCACCATCGTCGCGGCGGTCGAGCACAATCTCACCCGGCCAGCTGGCGCGCGGCTGTCCGCCCGGCTTGGGCGAGAACACTGCGCATTCGATTTCACGCGCGTCGATGCCCTGCTCAATCAGCACCTTCCAGTCGTGGTGGGAAGCTTCGAACACGGCAGCGGCCAGTTCGGCGGCATCGCCCTCATGCTCGACTTTCGTCACACCGAAGCTTGAACCGGCGCGCGACGGCTTGACGAACAGCGGGTATGCGAGCCCCGCCTCCCGTACCTGGCAGATCAGCGCCTCACCTTGTGCTGCGAACCCGTCGGCCGCATCGAAATCGCGGGTGTCGAGGGTGATGCCCGGAGCCGTGGCGATGCCGGCGGCGTTGAGCAGCACCTTTGTGAAATGCTTGTCCATGCAAGCGGCGGAAGCGAACACACCGCAACCCACATACGGCACACCCATCATCTCAAGCAGGCCCTGAACCGTGCCATCCTCGCCGTACGGGCCATGCAGCACCGGGAACACCGCGTCGATATGGCCGAGGGAAGTCAGCGTTCCGTTCTGTTCGCGGGCGAAGAACCCATCCGCCCCACGCGCCGGGTCAAGCACCACTTCGCGCGCTTCGGCACTGGCCTGGACGACCGGAAGTTCACCGCCGTCCAGCGAGAAGGTGCGCGGGTCGGTTCCTCCGACCAGCCACTTGCCGTCCTTGGTGATACCCACCGGAATCGGCTCGAAACGCTCGGTATCAAGCGCATTGAGCATACCGGCGGTCGAAATGCAGGAAATCGAATGTTCGTCGGCCTTGCCGCCGTACAGCACCATAATGCGTTGCTTCGTCATAATCATCCTTTACGTTGTGGGCTGTTCCCCGCCTACGCGCGGGCGCCCGGTTCTCACCTTGACTTCGAATAGACCTCGTGGCGGCGGATCGCTGCGTGTTCGTCTGCCGCAACCATAGCGCGAACCATGGTTCGGCGGCCGCGAGGGGCACGAATCGCCGGAAACCTTTACGGTGCCACTGCCTGTGCAGCGACACCGTTCGGTGATGTCGCTTTTCGGCGACGTCACTCCTCAGTAATGTCGCCGCCGAACAGTTCGCCCAGCATGTCGGCGCAGGAAATGCCCTTCGATAGAACGTCGCTCATCGCGCTGGCAAGCGGGGTCGACACGCCGAGCTGACGGCCGAGCGCCACCACCGCATCCGTGGTCGGTACGCCTTCAGCGACGCCGTTACTGGCTTTCGTGGCTTCCTCGACGCTCAACCCCTTGCCCAAGTTCGCGCCGAACGTGTAATTGCGGCTCAGCGGAGACCCGCACGTGGCAACCAAATCGCCAACGCCGGCAAGTCCCGCGAAGGTCTTCGGATCCGCGCCCGCAGCCTTGCCCAACGCCGTGAGTTCCGCCAGACCGCGCGTCTCAATCATCGCGGCGGTATTCTCCCCGTAGCCGGCTCCCCGGGCCATGCCGACGGCGAGCGCGACCACGTTCTTGAGTGAACCGCACATTTCCAGACCGATGACGTCTGTGGTGACAAAAGGCTTGAAGTACTTGGTTTCGCACGCTTGTGCGACGATGCGCGCGTTGGCGATATCAGCGCAGCCGACAACCGTGGCCGCAGGCTGACGGTCGGCAACCTGCTTGCTCAGGTTCGGTCCGGAAATCGCGACGAAGCGCTCCGCGGGAAGGTTCAGGGATTCGCGCACCACTTCGTCCATGCGTTTGCCTGTGGTGCGTTCAATGCCTTTCATCAGGGAGACGACGAGCGCTGTGGACGGAATCAGATCCTTGAATTCGGCGAGTGCGATGCGGGCGAACTGTGCCGCAATCGCGACAACGATGATATCCGCATTCGCCACCGCTTGCGCGCGATCTCCGGTGGCGTCCATATTCGCCGGGAGTTGTTCGACGCTGGGCAGACGATACGAGTTGCGGTGATGCTCGTGGATATCCGTGACGATTTCCGGCTCGATCGCCCACATGGTCACGGTGTTGCCCGCATCGGCGAGAACTTGGCCGAACGCGGTTCCCCATGCTCCTGCACCCAGAACGGTGATGTTCTTCATGTCAATCTCCTTGCAGGCGTTGTGTGGCGCCTGATTCGTGGTCGTGGCGGTTATCGTTGCCGCCGGGATCCGTCTGCTGCGGGCGGACTCCGTATTGCTGGGCTTCATGGTACTCGCCCCCGCCTATGCACGCGCGAAGACGAGGTGAGAGTACTGCAAGAAACCCTTGCGAGCACACCGATCTCAAGCTGTCGGGTCCGGTGCGGCGCCTGACGTGGCCGTGATGAACGGCGTCTCGCCGCCTTCGCGATGGAAGGATATCTGCGGACGCGGTATGCGGCTCATCGTGCGGTAATCCCAGTACCCTTCGGCCGGCGGCTCTTCGCCGCGGATTTCGGCCATGATGGTCTCCATCCGGGCGCGTACACGGTCGGCGAGCGCTTGGGCGAGCTCGACGGGCGGCTCGTCACCCCATGAATCCTGGGTGGCGAGCAGATCAGCGTAATCAAGCCGGTCGTCATAGCACATGATGACGTTCTTGCGCGGCCACGGCCACCATTGGTTGATGCTTGCCGCACCCCATGTGACCGAGCAGTACAGCGGGATTTGGTAGCCGAGCCGACGTGAGGCTTCGAGCGCGATGTATCCGACGCCAGATTTCATGCTCATCGGCCATTTCTGCGGGTCGCGGGTGAGCGTGCCTTCCGGCCAGATGGTCAACGGACGCCCGGATGTGAGGATGTTGATGGATTCCGCTTCGATGGCTTTCGCTTTGCCCGAACGCCTTGGTACCGGCTGCATGCCGACGATCTGGAACCATTTGCCGATGACCGGCCAGTGCGCCATTTCTGCTTTGGCCATGAATCGCGGGCGACGGCCAAGGTGGAACAGGCTCATCATCGGGACGAATACGTCGTACATGGTCACATGCGTGGCGGCGGTGATGAACGGTCCGGTTTCGGGAACATGCTCCAGGCCCCACGCGTACACTTTGCTGCGCTGGCTGAGCACCACGGACACACCTTTGAGCAGGCGTGCGGTGGCTTTCGGGTTCTGCGCGTTGATTTCCGCATCGTTCGGGGTACGCTGGCCTGTCGGGTATTCCTTGGTCGGATCGACCAGATGATGGCGCTGCGCAAGTTTCGCGACCTGTTCGTCGCTCAGCGGCTTGACCGCGCTGCGCGGCGATGGTTTGCCTTTCGAAGTCATACCACCATTGTGCCGCAACCGCCGGCCAAGGCAGAGGTAGAGGAGGCTGAGGGCTGCGAGCGTATGAAATCCGCCAATCCGTCGGGATTCGACTGATTGTCAGCGGCGGACCGCAATATCAATCGAAAACCGGGTGTTGTGCGGATTCCCGGCGTTCAATCGCCAGGAATCTGACTGTGGCGGGCGGTACGGTGGCGGTATGAGCGATATCAGTGATGCCAATGGCATGAACCGCAGGGACGACATGGGCAGCAGGGACTGTGTGAACTGCATGTGCGGCAAGGGCGACAGAGACAGCAAAGACAGCAGAAATCGCAGCAATGTGTCGCCGGACGACCGACAGGTGTCTGCCGAACCGCGCATATCCGGTCAGCATGCGCCTACCGGCAGCAAGCTCGTGTTCATCGATATCGATGGTACGCTGGCCGACGAGCATCATCACGTGCCGCAATCGGCTGTCGACGCGTGCCGGCAAGCCCAGCGCAACGGGCATCTGCTGTTCATCTGCACCGGCAGGTCGCTCATGAAAATCGAGCAGAGCATCCTCGACCTCGGCTTCGATGGCGTGGTCTCGGTCGCCGGGGCGCGGGCGGACATCAACGGCCGCACACTGTTCGAACATCTAATCAGCCCCGAGACCATCGATGCGGCGACCGCGTACTTCCGGGAGCACGACATCCGCAACTACCAGTGGCAGGGGCCGGACGGCATGTACGTGTCGCGCGGGTACATGCAGTATCTGCAGGCGAAAGGATCCGCGTGGAAGGATCCGCAGTTCGCGTCCCGCTGGCATGTCATCGAGGATCTCGACACGCACGGGCAGAGCCTCGGTGCTTCCATCAGGGCGAGTAAAGGCTCGTATTTCGCCGATCGCGGCAATCCGACGTCGTTCGAGGACACGTGTAAGGCGCTCAGCCGGTGGTTCAGCGCAGTGCCGGGCACGTACGGCAAAATCTCCGACAACCACGGCGAACTGCTGATCCCCGGTGTGGACAAAGGCACTGCGGTCGAGCAGGTCGCGCGCACACTCGGCTACAGTATCAGCGACACCATCGCGCTCGGCGACGGCGGCAACGATATGGCGATGATTCTGGCGGCCGGCACCAGCGTCGCGATGGGCAACGGGATTGAGGAGATCAAGCAGGCGGCGGACATGGTCACCGACAGCGTGGAGGATGACGGTTTCGCTCACGCGTTCAGCCGGCTTGGTTTGATTTGATTGCCCTGTCGCTACCGAAAGGGGCGTTCCTGCGGGAGAACTCGGCGAATCATGCGATTTTGCGACTAAACTCCCGCGCGGGTCGTGGGATTTTAGCGCAATCCGGTGCCCTGACAGATAATCTCCCAACAGGAACGTTGGAATTCCGCGGTTCTGAAAAATCGGTCCAAAAGCCGATTTTGGGAGAACAGCACCGTATTCGCATATCTGCTGTAAACTCCCGCGAGAATCCGGGAGTTTACCCATTCTCGGACGGACCGCGCGAGATCTTCCGGAAGCAAATCGCAATGCGCACAAAATGTGCCTACCTGGAATATCACCTGCCCGTCAGCGTATTTCCGCAGCAATCCATCTGTGAGAACGGCATGCCGTTCAAATCAGACGGGAAAGTCTGACGAGCGTCGAGGCCATGCAACAGGCGGATGCTCGTATCGACAAACGCTTCACCAGTTCCGATGGGCTAACGAAAAATCTGGCCGATTCTTGAATCATTATTCTGAACCAATCAGTTCAAAAAAAGATTTCAATACACTGCCGGAAGATAGCCACTCCGTCATCAGTTCTGGTCGTAGATGAAGGCGAACGTACCGTTGTCATTGACGATGAGCGGGCCGGCTAGCGTTGATGGGAACGGATTGCCGATCACGCCATACATCCAGCTTTTCACGTCGTCACTCAGCGCGCTGGTCGCGTATCCGGTCGGATACACGGTGAATGTGTTGCACGGGGTCAGCCCATAAATGCCGTCAACCGTTTCCACCCGGACACCGTCCTTGATGGTCACGTCGCCGACGGTGCCGTTCTGGTGGAACGCCTTTTGGTCGCATGTCATGCTGAATGAGCCGTCATTGTTGCGCTTGGTGTATGTGAATTTGCCTGTGCCGGATGCGATTGCCCTGGATCCATTCGGGTATCCATCGCCGGTTACCCCAAGGTCGGAATCATGGTAATCAGCCGAGAATGAGCCATCCGCGTTAACCGTCATGATGGTTGACCATGCTCCGGCACCAACGGAGAAAATATACTTCCCCTTCACCTGCCGCCAGAACCCTTGCTCTTGGGCGGCCGCTGCTGAGACTTTGCCGTTGGCGTCACAATCGGGCAGGCTCTGCCAGTCGGGCTGGCCGGATTCGACGAGATAGTAAGCGTTCGCGTCGGTGGGGGCGGGCTTGAACTTCACGGACGCGGAGAATTCACCTACCCCAGGGACGAAGGGATCCTGCACCAGCGTCTGCCCGGACGGCACCGGCGCCTTGCTGTACGGGACGCTTGTGGTGTCGTATTGTGAGGCGTCACGGGCGAGAATGAACGGACGAGACGTGTCCGGCTTCGAGCTTTTCTTCGCCGCCGCAAGCGCGCTGTCATCGAAATACCCGCTCTTCTCTATGGCATCCAGATTCGCACCGGCAGCGAAGAACACGTAGAAGTCATGCATGTCGAAGGTCGCTCCGGACATGTCTTGGTCCTGCACGACCTGTTTGCTGGCGTTGCAGCCTTCGTCGTACGGGGAGAACATGGCGGTGCCGCAGCTTGGTGAGCCGCCGAGCTCGCCGAAATCGAAGGCGCCCCACTGATTGGCAATCAGGCGCTTCGCCATGCCGCCCTCCCCTGCCGGCAGTTGTGAGCCGCCGTACGAGCAGGTGCCGATGTCACCGGCGTTGCCGTCCGCGAAGGGGAAACACATGGTAAGTATCTCGCTGCTGTGCTCATCACTGCTTGTTCCGGTGTCTTTCGCCGTGACGCGGTATACCGAGCCGTTTTCGTCCTGCGCGAGCGTGATGCAATCTTTTGCAACGTCGGTCACAGTGCTCTTGCAATACGTGCCGGTCACCGCGTCGTTGAGTTCCGAAGCGTAGAAATACGGGGCATTGCTTTGCCCTACAGTCGCCTCCTGCACCTTGTCGGCGCCGACACCGTAGTACAGCGTCACGCTTTCGCCCGAGGACAGCACAGTGCCGGGCGCCGGGCTTGAAGAGACCAATTTGCCGACGTTCTTCTTGGACGAGAAATGAGGCTTGGCGGTGACGTTCACGCCCGCTTTGGCGAGCGTGTCTTTCACACTGGCGATATCCGTGCCGATGGCGTCATAGGGGATGGCCGGGGTCTTGCCGTCGGTTTTCGCCGCAACGCCGACGTAGATGCCGGTGGTTGCGTCGGTGACCGCTTGGCCGGCCAGCGGGTAGGTCGCGACGACCGTGCCGCTGGCGAGTTTCGAGGAGGAACTCACTGCGATTTGCTTGGTGTGGACCGGCACGCCCATAGTCTTGAGTGTGGTGATTGCCGTGCCGGCTTTCGCATGTTCGACATTGCTCGGGACCCCAGGCCCTGCGGATTCGCGTACGACCACGCTGGAGCCGGACCGCACGCGTTGCCCTGCCTTGGCATTGCCATACCCGAGGAAGGCGCCTTTCTCAGCTCCGGAAAATTCCCTGTGTTTGGCTGAAGTTATGCCTTTGGCCTTCAACCGCGCGACCACGGAATCCGCAGTGACGGCCGCTTTCGCCTTTCCTGATTGTTTTCCGGCGTTCGCACTGGCGGCAGCGATATCAGGCAAGGTCTTGCCGCCCCAGAGTTCAGCATGGTATGTCAGGCCTGCCGCTACACCCGCCGCGACGACAAACACCGCTGCGACAATCGCCGCAATGATGGCTTTGGACCGGCGTGTGGCAGCCGCAGTGGTATTCGGCGTAGTGGCATCCGGCACAGTGACATTCGGTTCGATGGATGATGGCGACGCTGCTGGACGCACAGAATCCGGAGCCGAAGCCGGAGAGCCACCCGGTGCCGTCACCTGACCGGGCTGGGTTTGTACCGCGATTTGCGCCGCTGCTTGCCCCGTGCCCGATTGACGCAGAGGGTTGCCACATGACGCACAGAACTTGGCATCATCGGTGTTCTTCCATCCGCAGTGCCCACAATACATGGCGAATCCCTTCGTCTCAGCGCCCCGAATCCTACTGAACAACAACGCTCGTCTTCCGGACTGTACTTCTCAACTGAGCGCCATCTTAACATCGCGACACGCGGCTGATGATAGGTATCGACTCGTTGCTGTCATCCGTCATCTGCCCGCCGTGTGACTTCCACGTCGCACCGCGTCCAGATGCCGCGCCGGAACCATCCTCCAACCCAGCTGCCCTGCAACCGCCGAGTCGCACAACACCCAGATACCACTGCCAGATACCGCCCGAAAACACGTGGTGCCGCCCTCCACATCGGAGAACGGCACCATCAGTACCAACAGCCATCGGAATCAGCTAACCCGGCAACATCCCCGCCCGGACCTACCCGACCAGCCGCCGAGCACAGAGCACCGAGCGTCAAGCACCAAGCCTACGTCAGTCGATATCAGCCCCAAGCGCGAGCAACTTGCCACGGAAGTCAGCGTATCCGCGATCAATCAGCGAAATTCCATGGACGTCGGACGGTCCAGAAGCCGCAAGCGCCGCAATCAAATGGCTGAAACCGCCGCGCAAATCTGGCACGTCAATATCGCGCCCAGTCAACGGGGTCGGCCCGAAAATCACCGCGGAATGCTTATAGTTGCGCTGCTGGAAACGGCAGGGCAGCGAGCCAAGGCACTCACGGTACAGCTGAATGGTCGCACCCATCTGCACCAGCGGCTTGGTGAAGCCGAAACGGTTCTCGTACACGGTCTCGTGCACAATCGACAGGCCTTTCGCCTGGGTCAGCGCGACCACGAGCGGCTGCTGCCAGTCGGTCATGAAGCCGGGGTGCACATCGGTCTCGATGGCCACCGGGTGCAAATCGCCGCCCGGATGCCAGAAGCGGATGCCCTCGTCGGTGATGTCAAATTTGCCGCCGACCTTGCGGAACACGTTGAGGAAGGTCATCATGTCGGCCTGCGTGGCCCCCTTGACGAACACGTCGCCGCGGGTGGCGAGCGCCGCCGAAGCCCAGGAAGCGGCTTCGATGCGGTCGGTCAGTGCGGTGTGGGTGAAGCCTTGGAGCTTTTCCACGCCTTCGATGCGGAAGGTGCGGTCCACGTCCACGGAGATGATTGCGCCCATCTTCTGCAAAACCGCGACCAAATCCATGATTTCCGGTTCGATGGCCGCGCCGGACAGTTCCGTCTTGCCTTCGGCGAGCACAGCCGCCAGCAGGGTCTGCTCGGTGGCCCCAACCGATGGGTACGGCAGATGGATTTTCGCGCCATGCAGGCCGTTCGGAGCGGTGATATGGATGCCGTCCTTGTGTTCCTTGTCGACGTCGGCGCCGAGTTTGCGCAGAGTATCGAGATGGAAGTTGATTGGACGCCCGCCGATATTGCAGCCGCCGAGCGCCGGGATGAACGCCTCGCCCAAGCGATGCACGAGTGGGCCGGAGAACAGGATCGGAATGCGCGAGGAGCCAGACAAGGTGTCCACATCGGCGACATCCGCGAGTTTGACGTGGGTGGCGTCGATGGTGACGATACCGTTCTTGCCGTCCACATTCACGTCCACGCCGTGCAGGCGCAGCAAATCGGACACCACATGGACATCGCGGATTTCCGGCACATTCTTCAAGACGGACTTACCGGGCGCGAGCAGGGCGGCGACCATGGCCTTACTTACGAAATTCTTGGCTCCGCGAACCTTGATCGTGCCATGGAGCGGCTTGCCGCCCTCAACATGGAGCACATCGTCTTTCTCTTCGACCACGTCGACCTCTTTCGATTCCCTTGCCCGGACGCGTCTGTCGCCCCAATGGGCGGCCGACGCTGACACACTACTGGTTGGTATCACCATGGTGCCACACCGCATGTGCATAAGCGGTGAACATGCTACCAGCCGAATCGTACGTGAAAAGCGGTTTTCCGCCAATCGCCACAGAACAACGACAACACCGTCCATGACACGCTTGCGAGATGCCGGTTGTCAGCCTTCCTGCGGACATAGAATGTCTCGTTGAAGCACGCTATCGGGCGGTGCTTCGGAGGGATTTGGAATGATCAAGCATGTGGAGGAGCATCACATGAGCAATTCCGGCGGCGCGGGAGAGCGCCAATATTCGAATATCACGCGTGGCGTCTTTTCCAGGGGACGTTCGCTGACCAAGCTGATCGCCGCAATCCTCGCAGGCACAATGCTGGTGCCGTTGTCCGCGTGCGGCGGGTCCGACAGCGATACATCGGCGTTGTCAAGCGATTCCGCGTCGGAGAGCGCGACTCCGTCCGAATCCGCCTCTCCGAGCGAAACGTCCGAATCCAGCGCAAGTCCGTCAGACGACGCATCCGCGCAATCCGACGCAAATTCAGGATCGTACAACGCGTCCGGCGCCGCCGTCGACATGCTGGCAACCCTGCCGGTTAAAGGGCGCGCACCCAAGACCGGATACGCGCGCACCCAATTCGGTGCCGCCTGGTCGGACGTCGATCACAACGGCTGCGACACACGCAACGACATCCTCAAACGCGATATGACGAACGTGACCTTCAAATCTGACACGCATGATTGCGTGGTCAAGACCGGCACGCTCAACGACCCGTACACCGGGCAAACCATCAATTTCGTGCGCGGACAGCACACGTCGACCGCCGTGCAGATCGACCATGTCGTCGCGTTGTCCGACGCGTGGCAAAAGGGCGCGCAGCAGCTCAACGCTGACCAGCGACTGCAACTGGCGAATGACCCATACAATCTGCTCGCGGTGGACGGGCCGGCAAACCAGCAGAAATCCGATTCCGACGCGGCGTCCTGGCTGCCGTCGAACAAGTCGTTCCGCTGCCAGTATGTCGCACGGCAGATCGGCGTGAAGCACAAGTACGCGCTGTGGGTGACGCAGGCTGAGAAAGACGCGATGACCAACGTATTGTCCGGCTGCCCGGGGCAGACCGTGCCCGATGGCGGCGGTGTGGCCGCCTCTGCGCAAGCAGACAGCCAGCCTGTGCAGGCGCCCGCACCGGCGCAGACACAAGCCGCGCCCGCACCGGCACCAGCACCGGCACAGACACAGGCTGCACCGGCTCCAGCGCCAGCGCAGCAATCCGGCGGGGATGTCTACTACCAGAACTGCTCGGCCGTCCGCGCGGCGGGCAAGGCTCCGCTGTATCAAGGGCAACCGGGGTATTCCAGGAAACTCGACCGCGATGGCGACGGCGTAGCCTGCGAGTGATTGTTGGTCGGAATCGACTGCGCGGTCGGTTTCGGGATACCACCCGAATCGGTCGTTCTGAATCAGCCGCGCAAATCGTCTCACCAGCGCCGCACATCGCCACGACCAATCGCACCAATCCATATACTGGGAGCAAATACGGGTGCCAAAAGGCAAATGACGGGAGTTTGCAAGCATGACCAACCAGCAATTCGAGCCGTTCTATGACGTCAACCTCACCTATGACGACAATTACCGGCGCGGGCCGTTCGGCCAGTTCGCGCAGGCGCTGGCGGGTGAGGCTTCGGCACTGAAAGGCGAGGCTGCAGCGTCCAACAGCGGCACGATGGCTTCCGCGGCGACTTCCGAATCGGCTCCGGCAACCGATGAAACCGCTGCGACACACGCAACCCCCACAGAACCCGCAACCGTGCTCGGTTTCCCGGTGAATCTGCCGTTCGGCATTCCCGCCGGCCCGCTGCTCAACTCACGGTTCACGACCGCCGCCTTCCGTATGGGATTCGATTTGGCTGTGTACAAGACCGTACGGTCGCGCGCATGGGGCTGCAATCCTTTCCCGAACGTACTGGCCGTGCACCCCAAGGCGGCAGACGGATCGCTCACCCCCGGCAGCCCCGAACTCGATGAAGGCGTGCTCGCGGACACCCGGTATGATTTGCCGATTTCCATTTCCAATTCCTTCGGCGTGCCGTCGCGCGATCCTGATGTATGGCAGCCGGATATGCGTGACGCCATCGCCGCCGCCGGCCCCGAACAGCTGTTGGTGCCGAGTTTCCAAGGCTCACGCGTCGCCGGCATGAGCACCGACGAGTACATCGCCGACCACGTGGCCACTGCACGGCTCGTATGCGAAACCGGCGCACAGCTCATGGAAATGAACACGAGCTGCCCGAACGAAGGCCATAACCGGCTGCTGTGCCACGACCCACATCTGGTCGGCCGCATCACCGAAGCAGTCAAGAACGAGATCGGCGACCGGCCGCTCATCGTCAAACTCGCCTATTTCCCCTCGGATATCGAGCTCGAGACCATGGTGCGCGAAACCGTCGGACATGGCACGGCACAAGGTTTCTCCACTATCAACACGATTTCCGCGAAACTCGTGGACGCTTCCGGCAATCAGGCGCTTCCCGGCGAGGGGCGCGACCGCAGCGGTGTGTGCGGAAACGCGATCCGTGGGGCTGGACTGGACATGGTCCGCCGCCTGTCGGCGATTCGTGAGCGCCTCGGGCTTGATTTCGCAATCATCGGCGTCGGCGGGGTCATCGAGCCGGAACATTACCTCGCGTACCGAGAGGCGGGTGCAGATGCGGTGATGAGCGCGACCGGCGCCATGTGGGATGCGACGCTCGCCCGGCGCATCAAAGCTGCCATCGGCGCGTGAACCAAACCGCGTAGATCAATCCCATCAGAGCGGGCAAGCAGGTCAGCACGGGCATACTGTTTGTGGCTCCCCCGGCTTTATGTTTCTGCCGACGCTGACGAGGCCCTCAGCGTCGGCAGAAACAGAAAGCTGACGTGTGCTTAGGGTTCTGCGCGGACAATCCGCGGATAATCCGCCGCCAACCCACGCAGGCAATCCCGCGGCTTACCTCACGAAACCGCGGATATCAATATCCGGGACGGCGCTGATCCCAGAAGGTCTGCACGTCGCGCTTGTCCGCGATGGTGAATTCGATAATCTGCTCGAGCACCTCCCACGCGTCACTGCGCTTATACGGAATCTGGAAGGTTTTCTTGCCGCGCTTGAGATGCTGCTGCTCTATTAGCGGCATGGCATGCTCGAATGCACGCGGTTCGGAGCCGACGGTCACATGGTTGGTCAGCGCGGTGAACCCGATGATGAATGTGCCATGGTCCATGAACATGGGTTGGTTCCATTTGACTTCGCAGACCAGCTGCGGCCATGTGGCTTGCACCCAGTCGAGCAGTTCCTTGAATTTGGCGCGATGCCGCTCATCGGCAATTGAGCCAAGATATTCCTCGACGTTCGCGTATTTCGCCATGTGTTGTTCCAATCCAGTCGGGACGCGCTCCGGTTGTTTCGTCCGGATGCGGCTGCGCTGTCCCCGTAAGCGTACCGTATCCGGCGCGGCGAATCGCCAGCCGGCGGCATCGTCTTCCCCGCTCCCCCACGGTTCGCCGCCCGTTCGACGGCGAGCACGCGTTGCAGCCGGTTGCCGGTGGCCGATTGCCCGGGGCCAAGTTCTTTTGCGTGCCGACGGCGAGCACGCGTTGCAGCCCTATCTGCCGGTTCCTGTACCGCGCCGTTTGCAGAACACGGCAGATAACAGGCTACGCGGCACAACATGCAGCAACCGGAAGACCAAATCGTT
>JDUB01000026.1 GCA_000771265.1 Bifidobacterium thermophilum DSM 20210 | reverse complement strand
GTGATCTCCAACTCGCCACGCGCCGACGGACGCACCCGCTTCGCGTACTCCACCACACGCCGGTCATAGAAATACAAGCCGGTCACCGCATAATTCGACCTGGGGTGCACCGGCTTCTCCTCGATCGACACCGCTTTCCCGGTCTCGTCGAAATCGACCACGCCGTACCGTTCCGGGTCATCCACGTAATAACCGAACACGCTCGACCGGCCAGCCTCGGCGTCACGCACCGCGCCACGCAACACACGACCCAATCCGTTCCCGTAGAAGATATTGTCTCCCAACACCAAAGCGCACGGGCCGCCCGCGATGAACTCCTCGCCCAGCAGGAACGCCTGCGCCAACCCGTCCGGACTCGGCTGCACCTTATACGACAAACGCACCCCATACCGGGAGCCATCACCCAGCAGACGCTCGAAATTCGGCAGGTCTTTCGGCGTCGAAATCAGCAGGATGTCCCGGATGCCCGCCATCATCAACACACTCAACGGGTAATACACCATCGGCTTGTCATACACCGGCAGCAACTGCTTCGACGTCACCGTGGTCAACGGATACAGGCGCGTGCCCGAACCGCCCGCAAGAATAATCCCCTTCACGGTCTCACCTTCCCTCCACGGAACCGCCGCGCGCGGCCAGCTCCGCCTTCACATACACCTTCAGGGACTCCTGCCAATCCGCCGGCGTGAAACCGGTCGCCTCGATCTTGCCCAGCGACAGCGCCGAATGCACCGGGCGCGGCGCCACCGGACCCTTGGCGGACTCGAAGTACTGTTCGGTGGAGACAGGCATGACCGCATCCCCGTTGCCGTTGGTCAGGTCGAACACCTCGGCCGCGATGTCCTTCCAGGAGCGCACGGCGCCTTCACCGGTCAGATCATACGTGCCGTACGGCGCCTGCGAATCAAGCAGGTGGAAGATGGCGGCGGCCATATCCTTCGTGAACGTGAGACGACCATACTGGTCATCCACCACGGTCACCCGGTCGAGCGACTGCTGCGGATCCGCCACACGGTCGGAAAGCGCCATCATCGTCTTGACGAAATTATGGCCATCGCCGATAACCCAGCTGGAACGCAGGATGTAATGCTGCGGAGCCTGAGCCACGGCGATGTCGCCCGCCGCCTTCGACTGCCCATACACGCCCAGCGGGGCGAACGGCTCGCCCTCGGTGTGTTCCTCCACCGTGCCGTCAAACACATAGTCGGAGCTCACATGCACGAGCGTGATGTGATGCTCACGGGCGACCTTGGCGAGCAGCGCCGGACCCGTGGCATTCGCCTTCCACGCGGCGGTGCGGCCTTCACGCGTCTCCGCCTTGTCGACAGCGGTGAACGCGCCGGCGTTGATGATCGTCCCGTACAGGTCCCAATCGAACCGATCGTAGGCTGCCGGATCGGAGAAATCGAAGGTGTCGATGTCATGGTACTCAAAGCCGTGCAGGCCATGCGCCTCCGCGTACTCCCTGATCGCGCGGCCCAATTGGCCGTTCGAACCGGTGACAAGCGTGCGCTTCGGCTCCATCGGCTTGGCGTCCTTGAGCATCGGATGATGCAAATCCGCCTCGCTGCGCTCGGTCTGGTCAAGCGGAATAGGCCACCGGATGTTGAGCGTCGGATCCGCAAGGTTCACGAAGGTGTACGTCTTCTTCTGCTCGAGGCTCCAATGGGCGTTCACCAGATACGTGTACGCGGTGCCGTCCTCCAGCGTCTGGAAGCTGTTGCCCACGCCACGCGGCACGAAAATGGCCTTCGACGGGTCCAACACGCACGTATACACCTGGCCGAACGTATCCCCCGGACGCAAATCCACCCACGCGCCGAACACACTGCCCGTCGCGATCGAAATGTACTTGTCCCACGGCTCGGCATGGATGCCGCGCGTCACGCCACGCTTCGTGTTGAAGCTGATGTTGTTCTGCACCGGACCGAAGTCCGGCAGACCGAGGGCGACTTCCTTCGCGCGCTGCCAATTCTCCTTGAACCAGCCACGATTATCCCCATGCACCGGCAGATCGAACACGATCAACCCCGGGATATTCGTCCGTGTGACCTTCAAATCCTTCTCGAAATCCATGAATACGCCTTCCCTGAACCTTTCCTGCAATCCAACGCCTCCCGCAACCGCCACGCCGACAGCAACGGACACCATACGGGGCGGACGCCAGGCGATACCGCACGACACCCGCCCCGCAGGCTCACTGGCCTTGCCGCCTGTAACGCTCCTCGGTCGCGGCCTTGGTCTTCTCCCACCACTGCGGGTTGTTCGTGTACCAGTCAATCGTCGCCTTCAGGCCCGACTCGAAATCCGTGTGCTTGGGCTCCCAGCCCAGCTCCGTGCGCAGCTTCGTCGCGTCAATCGCATATCGGCGATCATGCCCCGGACGGTCCTTCACATGGTCGAACGCATCCTCCGGCCGGCCCATCAGGCGCAGGATCAACCGGAGCACGTCGATGTTGTTCCTCTCGCCATTCGCACCAATCAGATACGTCTCGCCCACACGACCCTTCGTCAGAATCGTCCACACCGCCGAGGAATGGTCCTCCGTATGGATCCAGTCGCGCACGTTCAACCCCGCGCCATACAGCTTCGGACGCACGCCCGTGAGGATGTTCGTGATCTGCCGCGGGATGAACTTCTCCACATGCTGGTACGGGCCGTAATTATTGCTGCAATTGCTGATCGTCGCCCGGATACCATACGTGCGCGTCCACGCACGCACCAGCATATCCGAACTCGCCTTCGTCGACGAATACGGACTCGACGGATGGTACGGCGTCTCCTCGGTGAACTTCGCCGGGTCATCCAACGCCAAGTCCCCGTACACCTCGTCCGTACTGATGTGATGATACCGGATGCCGTACTTGCGCACCGCCTCCAACAAGCGGAACGTGCCCACCACGTTCGTACGCACGAACGGCTCCGGATCCGCGATCGAATTATCATTATGCGACTCCGCCGCATAATGCACGATCGCATCATGCCCCGGCACGATCTCGTCAAGCAATTCCGCGTCGCAGATATCCCCATGCACGAAATCCATGCGATCCGACGGAATACCCGCCAAATTCTCCAAGTTGCCCGCATACGTCAGCTTGTCCAGCACCGTCACATGCGTCTGGGGATGATTCTCAACCACATAATGAACGAAATTCGAACCAATAAAACCGGCTCCACCAGTCACAATGATGTTCTTCGGAACAAACACTTCAGTCATGCTTACATCATAGCAACAGGCAAAGAACTCTCCCACCGGCATTGCCCGGCCATCAATCCTTATCATTCGTCATGAGAGATGCCATACCGCATACCCTCCCTCTCGAACCGAAAGCTGCGAAAACACATGTCCCCCATACGAAAAACGTGACAAATCCTTATCTGAAACCAGATAAGTCACCCCAAGACGCACAATTTGAGAAGCATTCAACCTTAAACGCAATACGTCTGGATGCAACACCCTTATCTGTTCATTCAAAGGTAACTCACGATCAGTAATCTCGAATTCGATAAAAGCATAACGGTTATATCGAGATCGCAACTTACCAGTCGGATCAAGCGTTTCCCATAATGCTTGATTAGGAGTAACTTGTAGCGCATTTATCGTTGTAAGCCCATTCGCAACCAACAGATTAGAAAGTACCCCGCTCTTATTTCCTTCTGTAATCCACAACCCCGGGTTGCCAGAATCCTCAATACTACGGGCAGCCACGATAATCGGCTGCTCGGTAATCGCAGCACTTCCCACCTGAATTGGATTCACGCATGCACCCGCGAACACAAGACAGAGAGCCGTCGCCGATGCCAAGCTCTCATACAAACGTGCAGCTGATACAGAATACCACTTATGGACACTACCGACTATCGCGCTCGACGTTGACGCGGCAGAGTCTCCGGCAGAAAAACCAATGCACATCCAGCAGGCACCCAGATACATAACAAAAGTAAGCAATCCGATAATGATGATCATCACCTGAGACGGATTCTCCAGTATCATATGCATCTGAATCACTGCAAGCCATGTAAACAACCCGGCGACCCCCACAGACACAGTGCTAGCTAGTACTTTGTTAACCTCCCATTCCTTACTGGTAATTGCCCGCACCAACAAGATGAGATTCAACAATTCGAGTCCGAGTGTCGCCCGTTTTGATATTGATAACGATAGTCCCAATCCGTTCGCTAGCGCAAGCGGCAGGCCCACTGTGGAATAAACAAACAAGACAGTCGCCAAGAACATCGAGACCAAAGATAGGACGTCAAAATGTTTCTTTCGATTGAAAATCATGTTTGCCATAGCAAGCATAAAGCCCAAAGGCTCGAAATCGATAATATATCCCAATTCGGGCGCGTCTCCCCTGGTAGCAAATGCTAAGCCCAGATTCGATGAGGTACCGAACAAAGTAAGCAGTGACACACTGCCGCCACTGCAATTCACATCGTCACCGCCTGGGCAGCGTCTATCACCCGGATAAGAAGTATTAAGCAATGCGTTAATCGTATCTCTGGAATGGTATGCAATGTATCCAATAGCTGCTGAGAAAATAATACACAGCAGTACCAGCACAATCCAATCGAGAACGGACAACTGTGCAGTCTTCCAATGTTCGCTTAGCTGCCAAATTATCAAGGCGATGAGTACATAACCCATGGGAATCTGCCATGCAGGATACAACGTCCAGATAAAAGACCCGGCACACAACAGAATGCATATCGTGTAAACTCCACGGAGCAGTGATTTATGGGTGGACAAATACAAATGGAACAACAACGTCGCCGCGAAAACATCAATAATCATCTCAACAAGATTATTTACTGCAAACCACCACTGAACAAGAGGAGAAAAAGAAATCAGAATCGCGCACAATACCGAGATTCCGCGCTTCCCCGGCAGCAGATGCGCTTGTTGGTTGGCTGAGTCCACACGAGATGATTGTGTGACCAACATGAAGAACTCGTACGAGACTAAAAACAGAACAACGAGCCTCGATGACCAATAGAACGCGAGACCACGCTCTGGGCCGAAAAGAAGATACCCCCAGTGGAATGGGCGGAATATCTCAGCAAACGAGAAAATGGGGGCATCTTTGACGATGTACATATCAGTCGCTCGATTGCCAATAAAATAGTTGAACCAACCGTAATCATTGTATTGCTGAGAGAATGCAAATAACGTATTGACCGCATACTCGTCACTGCGCATAACACGAGGCACTCCGAATATGGTGTCCTGCTGCTGATCTTTGCTTAAAAAGGCATTCCATATATTAAGCGAGGAACCATTAAGATTCAGAAGAGTCACGGCAACGATGATGAATGAGCCTATCCACCACCTGCGTCGGTGCAGCCACTCATTGACCCTGTTCCAACCGACGAATATCCATGAACTGACTAACAACATCCCTACGAAAATCAGCATGAGACGAATCAGCAATACTTGGCGCGAGGGATGTTCTTCGATTTTCATTCCTAACGCACTGAAAATCGGGACATATTGCCGAAGAAGAAGAAGGCTTGCAATCCCAGCAAATACGGCAGCTGCTATCAATCGTGTTTGATACCGAGTTCTCCAAAAATTAACAAGCCCACCCTGAGTTGAGCAATGATAACCTGTATGCTTCATTTCACTCTGCATAGTACAACTCTCTCGTTTCAACAGGACAACTGCAAAACGTTCAAAGCCAAAACAGTTCTACAGACTTGTCTGTTTCCATTCGACGATTCAATGCTTCTCAGGAAAACGTGACCGCTGTAACTGTTCATGGCTACGATTCACAAACGCCGGTCTCTGGGAAATACACAATCAGGTGCATGTCCGAATCTAACGTTCATTCGTTATATGCACAACATCCCCAAGACTCTACAGCCATCCATTCAACAATCATGGTGAGCTCATTCACTCTCAATTAATCCGCACTGGCAAACGTCCGCCATTGACATTTACTTTCTCGCCTCACCCGTACGCTTGGAACCGTAAGTTGCCAGCATTAAAACAGTGAAAGTCATCGCGAGCATCGCGCACATTGCGAATGTCACAACATTCACCGAAGACCATAACATGCTATGCAACAGTTCATTATGCGATGCATGACGGCTTGTTGACTATCGACATAGTTATATCAATACTTGCAGATACGCTGCCAGGCTACTATTAGGGGGGGGGGGTGCAACCAAGAATGAAAACGTTCTGTCTGTGCCGCTATAGTGGTATCCGTGCAAGAGAATACGAGGGTCGCGGTGCTTCTGCCGTGCTATAACGAGGAAATCACCATCGGCAAGGTGGTGCGTGATTTCAAGGCCGCGCTGCCGGGTGCTGACGTGTATGTGTATGACAATAACTCCACCGACCGCACCGCGGAAATCGCTACCGCCGAAGGCGCAATCGTCCGCAAAGAACCTCGGCAAGGCAAGGGCAACGTCATCCGGGCCATGTTCGAGGATATTGATGCCGATGTGTACGTGATGGCGGACGGCGACGACACGTATCCTGCAGACGCGGCACCAGCCATGGTTGAGAAGATTCTTGAAGGCTACGACATGGTGATCGGCGACCGACTCAGCTCCACGTACTTCCAAGAGAACAAGCGGCCATTCCACAACTTCGGAAACCGGCTGGTTCGTGGCTCGATTAACGGCCTGTTCGGCGCCCACGTCACCGACATCATGACCGGGTACCGCGCGTTCTCCTTCGGATTCGTGAAAACCTATCCGGTCTTGTCGCGCGGCTTCGAGATCGAGACGGAAATGACGATTCATTCGCTCAACAACAATCTCCGTCTCTACGAAATGCCTATTCAATACCGGGATCGTCCCGCCGGATCCGTCAGCAAGCTCAACACCGTCGGCGATGGCGTGAAAGTTATGTCCACAATCTTCCGCATGATCCGCGAATACAAGCCGCTCCCCTTCTTCGGCGGATTAGGCTCGATCATCGGCATTGTCGGAATCATCCTCTGCGGGCAAGTGGCGTCGGAGTTCTGGGCGACAGGTATGGTCGCCCGGTTCCCCACACTCATCGGCGCGGTCATGCTGGTCATTGCAGGACTGCTACTTATTGTCGCGGGAATCATCCTTGATGTCATTGCTAAGAACGACAGGAAGACTTTTATTCTCGAAGCCAACCGTTTCGCGTATCTCAAACGACATCTGGCCAACCGACACCAGATTGATTGACAGTAACATGGGAATAAGCTTGTGGGCGGCACCAATGGCGCCGCCCACAAGCTTATTCCTGCATAGAAGACCGCTCTCCCACGTCTTCTATGCACCCTACACGGTCGGTCACTTCCGCACCCAGCGTTGCGCCTTCGTGCCATTCGACGCATACACTTGCACGTTCGCACCATTCGCGGTAGACGCACCCGCAACATCAATCACAAGACCGTACTTCAGAGCCGAATGCAGAGTAACCGTACCATCGCCGTTAGAGACGGCGATCCACTTCTGCGCCCATGTGTTATTCGACGCATACTGTTGCACGTTCGCACCATTCGCGGTGGACGCACCAGCAATATCGAGCACCTTACCAGAAGCAGCATTGCGCAGTGTAACGTAGCCTTGGCTGTCGTGCGAGACAACCCAACGCTGCGCTCCTGTACCATTGGATTGGTACAGCTGAACGTTAGCGCAATTCGAACGTGATGCACCGGACACATCAAGGACTTTGGAAGCTGAAAGCGCAGACACCATGGTCACCGTACCGTCAGAGAGCACGCCCTTGTTCTTCGCCGCGAGATCATTGAGCTTATCACGCTCGCTTTTGACTTTCGTCACCGTCCACTGTTGAGCTTTCGTTCCATTCGCGGAATAAATCTGCAGTTTGACCGATGACGAGGCATTACCACCGGGAATATCGACCGCCTTGCCGGAAGCATTGCTGGTCAACGAAATCTTGCCATTGCCATAATCGATGAGTGACCAGTGCTGTGCCGCAGTGCCGTTCGACGCATACTGCTGTATAACACCTCCATTGGCAGTGGATGCCCCGGCAACATCCAGCACTTTTCCAGAAGCAGTATTCGTGAGACTATATACCCCATTGCCCACCTGTTGCGCATTAAATATCTGTGCGCCAGACCCATTCGCCTGGTATATCTGCATCCTCGTCCCGTTCTTGGTGGAAGCGCCAGGCACATCCATAGTCAATGATGTGTTCTCCACGGAAGAGATTTTGAGATTGACATTGGTCGGAATTGCGGCGGTAGCCGAAGACAAGGTGAATTTCTGGGCTTTGCTTGCATTCGGAGTATACAGGCGGATGCTGGTTCCATTGGCCGATGAGCCGTTTGCAATATCAAGCACCCAATTGCCCAGTGCAGACTGGAAGCAATACCCCGATCCGGTATCCCTGATATACCAGCGTTGCGCCTTAGTTCCATTCGGCGTGTATTGCTGAACAACTGCGCCATCATCTGCCAGACCACTAGCGACATCGAGCGCTTTGCCACTCAACGCATTGGTAATCACATAGCTGCCATCACTTTGCTTCGTGAATACGAACTTCTGTGCCGATGAACCGTTAGCCTGATACAACTGGGTCCAAGCCCCATCACTGGTGGATGCCCCAAGGATATCGATGCCGGACGAATCTTTCACCATCGAATTGATGTAATACGTGCCGTTGGGAATGGTGACTGTAGACAGTGTGCGGATATCATAGACATTGCCGAAGGCGCTAAGATCCACAGTGCCGGAAATACCCGGAATTGTCCCATTGTCCGAATACTGCCATCCACGAACACCGTTAGCAAAAGCGAAACCCACATGTGGGCCATAGTTAGCAACCCAGCGAGTCTTGGAATGGATATCATTCGTGTTCAACGGTCCGTTGAGATAACTGGTATAAGAATAGACACTGAGGTTTGTGAATCCAGCTGAGTTGAGATGCGACCACCACGTGCTCACGAGACCTTGATAGACCGATGGACTGGTCGGCGGGTTGTGCCCGCTCCACACCCACTTCTCCAAGTCATAGAATACGGGGTATGACAAATCTGAAGGGCTGACACCGAGCTGTCGCAATTGCGAAACCAGCGTCTCGGCTTCGCGTTGCGCCTGATCATTCTGATACGCATACGAGTACCAGTAAATACCAAAGGGAATACCGAGCCGTTTGCACTCACTAATATTTCGTTGCGCTTGATAATCCAAGCGGTTCCCCCAACCAAAGCCGAGGCGAATAATCACCCCTTGCACGCCATTGGCCTTCGTTTTCGCCCAATCGATGGTTCCGTTGTGCTCCGAAACGTCAATTACACCTTGAGCATTCTGGGCGAACAGCGTGCCGCCTTTTTCGAAGAACGCTTGTGTACCGCCGTAGGTTCCCCAGTATGCCCCGTAGCTATTGTTCTGTAATGCGGTCTGCTTCACCGACGTGGACGTGTTGGATTTCAACACAGCAGACATCACACTTGAACCTGCGGATGACAGTGTTGCTGACTTCGATGCCGAGGTCTCCGTGTTCGATTGCTTCTCGATTGCTTTGCGCACGGTGTTCACCGACACCGGGATAAACCGCTGTCCGTTGGTCTTGGCGAGTGGATCTGGGGGTGTGTCTTCGGTTCCGACGATCGTAGGATCAGTCACGGTCTCGCCGGTTTCGAGATCCTTCACTGTGCCGTCTTTGGTGACAGCAAGATCCGAGGAAACCACAGTCGCACTGTTCGGAATCGACGAATCCACCGAATCCGGCAGCTCCTGAGAGGGATTATTCGGCATAGCATCGGTCGCATCAGGCGTATTATCTGCGGCAATAACCGCCGAAACGCTACTGGCTCCGTCAGATGATTCCGACGCGGATAGCACCGTATCAACCACCTTATCCGCTGTGGAACCTGATGTTCCGCATGAAGCAAGCACCCCCGCGCAAATCATTGTCGCAGCCGCTGTCGCCACGACTGACCGCATTCTCTTCCAAGCCATGTCGAAGTGTTCCTTTCCTCCGCCCCTCACCGGTGACTCCGTATGCAATGACATCGCTCCGAATCAGGGCACACATATACATATATGGTATTCACGAATCCGACGTATTGCCACCGAGATATCCCGTTCTTTTCGATTCTGCCATGAGAGCAGATGAAATTCTTGTTACGTGCTACTTTCTGAATGACTACACCGGAACGTAGAGTGGCGAACAACGAGAGATTCACCGTTTGTCTGTGATGGCATTGGGAAGAAGGGCACTTATGGGGAACCGTCGAAGAACATTGGGCTTGACTGCAGGTGCCATCCTCATCGTTATCTGCGTCATGGTCGCCTTGGCATTCACACATTATTCCAAAACAGACGATCACACCGCTCAGCCTACGCCAGGGAGCGCTCAATCGTCGATTACAACACCGCAACCTTCCGGTACTCCTACCTCTACCAAGATGGCGAAATCGCTCAACGAAGCATATCAAGCATGTGATAAAGGCGTGGCATTCGATGAAACCGCCACCACGACCGAGGCTCTTGTGCTCGAAGACGGCGGAAAGTCACTAACCGTCTTCTCAGGGAACGCTTCGGATTTCTCCACCTTTACATGCGTCGCCAATCACTTGAACATTCCCGCGAACTACACCGCAGAAATGCTCAAGAAGCAGGACAACCCCAGCATGGTATCCATCAGCTGGGACGGTTATTCCGCCCAATGGACATACAACACACGAAGCGGACTTGATTTGTACATCACCAGTAAAGACTGAACAAGTCACGGGGAGAACAATGAAGAAGAAACAAATGGTGGCCGGCACTCGGTCGACTCACTGGGTAGCAGCAGTCGCGACAACCTGTATTGCGGCCTTATGCCTTGGACTGGCTACAGCTCCGATGCAACAGGCATATGCAACAGACACCACGACACATACACAACAACAGCCAACCAGCGAAAGCTCCGAGACGACCTCGAACCAACCTGCGGAACCGGATCCGGGCCAGTCCACGGATTCCGGCCAGTCCACGGAAACGAATCCAAGCCAACCCACGGGAACAGGCCAACCCACGGAAACGAATCCAGTGCAACCCACGAATACGGATCCGTCCAATGGCGCAATCAACGTATACGCCGCCGCACACACATGGCTTGGCACACCAACAGGTGAGATTACCGCCATCACGGCTCGCAGCGATGGCGCTATGCGCACATATCAGCATGGCACTGTCTATTGGTCCGCCAACACCAAAGTTCACGCAGTGGCTTCCAATATCGACAGCTGCTACCAGAAGCATTTACAAGTCCTCGGCTTCCCGGTCAACGACGGGATGAAACTCAACGGCGGCACATCCCAGGCATTCCAGAATGGGCAGATCCACTGGTCCCCACGCACCGGAGCCCGCTTCACCACAGGAGCCATCCAACAATACTGGAGCGCCCACGGCTGGGAGAACGGCTGGCTCGGCTGGCCCACCGGCGACGAACTCACCGTCAAAGGCGGCGCATCCCAGACCTTCCAGCACGGCGTCGTCTTCTGGTCCAACAGCACCGGAGCACACGCCGTCAAAGGCGGCATCCTGAGCGAATACGCGCACATCGCCTACGAACAAGGCAAACTCGGCTTCCCGGTCAACGACGGGATGAAACTCAACGGCGGCACATCCCAGGCATTCCAGAATGGGCAGATCCACTGGTCGCCAAGCACGGGAGCCCGCTTCACCACAGGAGCCATCCAACAATACTGGAGCGCCCACGGCTGGGAGAACGGCTGGCTCGGCTGGCCCACCGGCGACGAACTCACCGTCAAAGGCGGCGCATCCCAGACCTTCCAGCACGGCGTCGTCTTCTGGTCCAACAGCACCGGAGCACACGCCGTTGTGGGGACGACACTCAGCAAGTATGCCGCAGTACGCTATGAGCAAGGCAAATACGGCTTCCCGGTTGAAGACCAGACCGGCCCCTCCCAGAAATTCCAGAACGGTTCCATTGCTGGCTGTGGAAAAATCGGCTATCAGAATCCAGCTGGGTTCTTCCAAATGAGTTCATGCAATGTCAGCGTCCCCGGAGGGGCATTCGGGTATGCTTCCCCGTCAAAAATCAGCATCAACGCCAACCGCGACCAAGTCGTGAATGCGTTCATCAGCAGGGCATACGACTATCTCGGCACACGATATGTCTGGGACTACGCCATGCAGCCAGGCGACGGCGTGGATTGCGCGGGGCTCGTTATGCAGTCACTCTATGCGACCGGCATGAATCTGCAAGATTACAATCCGACCGCACACTGGTATGACCCGTGGCACAGTCATGACGCGAATAACATGAGCAATGATCACCGCTTCCTGCATATTCCAGTCAGTCAGCGACAGCGCGGAGACCTGATCTTCTATCCTGGGCACGTTGCCATCTATCTGGGCAATGACCAAGTGATTGAAGCTATGCCACCACGCGTCCGGATTGCGAACATGTACGCGGGGAACCGTCATCCGACGGGCGCTGCACGGCCGTTCATCTAAACTGAATCCCAGTCAGTTACCATCAACGGGCGAGAGAATGATGTCACGTTCTCTCGCCCGTTTCTTGTCCTTGGGTGTCCACCCTTCCCATGCTGCTTGCTACGAAAGCAGCCGCAAACAAGTCATCGGCGAACCGCCAACACCCGCGGGAATCACATCGACGACCGTCTGTCACCATATCAGGCAAGCAATTCACTCATTGCATGAGTGCTGAGGACGCATACCTCGTGATGAGGGCCGAGCAACTGATGCGAATGTCAAGATATATCAGGTAATGCCCCAGCACTCGAAAAACTTTCCATAGCTAGTCCTTCGAGGTAATCGATTGATAGCGTTTGGTTGCCGCGAGCGTCAGCATTGGCAACAGCGGCCATATATAACGTTCTTGGAAACCCGCGAGCACAATGATTCCATTGCTCTGCGCTAAGTCTGGCGTCCATGTGAGTGCGAGCGACAGGAAGAGAAATATCAGGGACAAGCCAGAAGCAATACACGCTGTTCCGATCGCGATGTTGCGTGCGTATTTACCATCTGCATCGTGAGGCAGGTGATATTGCGATCCGTCGTTGCGTACAGCGGCTACGCAAGACGCACCGGCAATATCATCACTGGCAATTTTGCCGCTTGTTTCCTCGGCAGATATCAATGCATTGCGAGACATAGACTTGCCTGCTGCTGTTTCATGAAGCCGAGATTGGACGGCTTTCCAAGGCACAATCTCCGCTGCGGTAATGACAATGATAGGGAGTAGCCACCCCATCCACTGCCGCCAATATCGCCAAATGCTGACAGTCAGCAGAAAGACTACGTTAATCAGCAGTATGATGAGCAATCGACCGGGATGAGAGAGCATCCACTCTCGATTCGTGGCGATGTTGGTACCTGGGAACGTCCAAAGAAGCTGTCGTGGGGCGAACCAAAACTGAATAGGAACGTCCACCAATGCGAATATGCCGATTGCAGCAAGCTTTTTGTTCCAAGTCCAGATTCTTGCCGGCAACGTCAGGTAAAGTAGCGCAATCGTAGTGTAGACAGTTTTTAACCAAGGCAGGGGTATGGTTAGTAGAGCTATCAGTAGCGTCTGCTTCCAGCTGAATTGTTTTCCTGCCCTCGATAATCTGAGGAATATCGCCACATAGAGGGCACAATAGACAATAACATTCGCATCAGTCATCCCTGCCGCTGCGCAGAATACCGGCACTGGCGAAGCGAGCACCATTGTCATTGTCCATTTCCCTGCGCCGGTAAGGAATACCGCCAACGCGCCGACCAACGCGTAGCATACGAGCGAGGCGAGACGCGAAGATTTAAGAAGAGTCCAAGACGTCCATTGAGAATCGTGCATGGCAAGTCGCATGCCGATTGCTTGAGGAACATAAAGAAGCGGTAGGTATTGGTTGGCGCGGCCATCAAATTCGCACATGGCGGAATACCTGTCGAGTGCGGAGTGCTGCTCACTCCGCTCAGGGTCCTTCCCATTGTTCGCAACCAGCGAATAAATCAGATCAGTCACCAACTCATTGCGTCTGCCGTTCGAATCACAAAACAAGTTCGCAGGACCGGATAGTCGTTGTACATGTTTGATATTGCCGTCCGAATCTGTCACATCGTTGACAGGCGCTTGCCACTGACCTGTGGCGAGACTCCATGCCCCTCCATCATGCAAGGAGTAATCTGGCATGCTTATCGGGCCCGACAATGTAAAAAAGACCATTCCTTGCCCAGCGACGAGTAGAAGAAATGGAGCAACAACCCAGAATCGTCGAATCGCTTCCCGTATTGCCCCCAAGTAGTTGTGATGGGGCTGCTTATGCTGCTGCCGCGTCGAGCGTCCACGATACCGGATGGCGCCGCCACTGCTCATGAAACTGCGTTCCATAAGCAAAGACGTCAACGGCGGTGATTTCAATACATTACGCGCTGTGAAGCTCTCGCCCTCAGTGATTGCCATGATTCCCAATGTACCCTGAAGAGTACTATTCCTCTACCACAGTCACCACTCAACTCGAGCATATCAATCGCCTTTACTCCCCGTGACGCAAACAATCACCATTTCACACTGAACATCTATGAATGTGATGAGCTCGTGATGCCAGGCAGATGCCGGGAACCCCTGGACACTCCGCGCACAGCCAATCCGTGCAGGCAGCACTCCCGACATGCTGCTGGACACAAAGCAGACGCACAAGCGTCACAACGCACGTTGTCCCCACGGCATCACGGTACACAGCAACTTCAAAGAACAAGAGAAATTGGCCGAAACAGAAACACACAGAATCAAGATAACTCTTTCATCCGGGGCATGTCATTCCCAGACGAAGCGACAAAGTAGACTCATGCTGTCAGCTGTGGAACATTGTCGGAATACGAAAGTTTTCGTTACTTGTTCCAATCCCATGGCTATGACAGGTATACGATAATTCGCCCATATCACGGGCACTTACAAGAAAACAATGCGGGGCGCCGGCGCCCGCGGTTACCCCCGCGCGCCTAGCGTCCCGCATTCAACCGTTCAGCGGGTCAGCCCATCACAGCAGACTGCCCCAGCACGCCGGCTCACTCAGCGGTCTGCAGCTCGGAGCCTTCAAGGTCGAAGTCGGCCATACGGTAGCTCTTGATGGTCGGATCCTCGTACGTGTTCTTGTAGTAGGTGTCGGTTTTGGCGGAGAAGCCGCTCGTGTAGATCGTCTTCTCATACTGGCCGTTGCTCATGAGCGCGCAGCCATCCACCATCGCGGCGGAATCCAGCGTATGGAACAGACGGGAAACGTTCGCTTCCTCCGTCTTCTGCGCCGGATAGTGGGCGTTCGTGTAGGCGGCGCGCACGAAACGCGACGGCGAGCTGTAATCACCCGGAATGCCGCGCATGCCGGAGCCGGAACCCCACGCGCTGAGCTCCTGGGTGCCCCACTTGACAGGCTCAGGGACGCGCGGATCCATGCTCAGGTAGTTGCGCAGGTTCTCGGTATGCCAGTCGAAAGTCGGCTGGTTGGCGAGCACATCGACACCGTCATGATGCACATGGATGCCGTCAGCCATGACCTCGATCACAATGCTGCGCTTGCCGTCGCCAACGATCCAGTGCAGCAGCGAGACCGGATACTGCTCGTTGACCTGCTTGGCCACGACGGTCACGTTCTTCAGGGCTTCCTCCACCTGATCAACAGTGGAGAAGCTGCGAGCGATCCAGAACGGCAGCTCATAGGCTGCGACGTTAACCGTGCCGTCCACCGGAGCGTCCGCATACTGGGCGTATCCGGGGAAGTTCAGACCGGCAACGGCCAAGCCTTCATCGTTGGCGCAGTCGAAGTACATCGGCATGCCTTCGACGATGATGCCGACGCCCATGACCGGCTTCGGGTTAGCAACCGTCGCGTTGAATGCGACCGGCGCCTGGTACCCGCGCGGCGTCACGACGATCTTCTCGCCATATGAGAACGACCAATCAAGATTGCGGCCGAAATACATGTTGCCGTCTTCATCTGCAAAACGAACTCCAGTGCACATGTCACCTGCTCCTTCCAAATCGCCCCTCGTGGGGGCATGCGGACCGTGCTTGAGGGTTGACGCCACCGGTGGTTTCCGGCGGCTGTCGATGGTTGCCAATCGCCGACCGACTGTCATCGCATCCGACTCCAGCGCGGCGCCCCGTCGGCAACTCAACCAACAGGTTCAGCTGCCGAAGCCAGGCGCAACCGTGTTGCCCTCGCACATCCACTTTGTTATCTTTCACTACTCAGCATAGTCTTCGCAAATCAAGCGGATACGGCAGTTCGCACGCGTATTGTTAAGCAGTTTTCCTTGATATATCAGGGTTTTGGACGCATTATTACACCATAACGACTCTTTAATCACATAAGAAAACAGCAGAAGATTCTCAGGTTATTCTTAGGATTGGGTGTGGGGTGGGAGGTGCGGGATCGTCAACGAACTTGTGCACTTCGCGAGAGAATGCGATTATTCCGGAATACTGAATACCTCATTGCCCACTCGCCTCATCCAAACTGGCTACGCTGAGGACAGTCTCAACGTAACCAGCTTGGATTGCGGATGTGCGAGCGCAACCGACCGCCGGCGATTCATCGAGGGATATCGCTGTGCTGTCAACGTCCGGGGGCATCCCAGCGCAACACAGCGCATCCTATCTCAATCAATGCGCATCAGAGATTGCTCGGTCAGCATTGTGCGCTGGCGATTCGAACAGCACCAACAACTTCACCGGCATCTTCAGGACCGACACCAGTGCCGACACCGGAACCAGAACCACTACCGATCCCGGATCAAAACCGGAGAACGAGAGCCGAAAACAGATTCAGTCCACACAGGTGCCGACCGTCATGTACCCATCAACCACGACCGCACCAGAAACCCGCAGCATCCCAACAATCCGTCAACAGACCTGAAACGAACCGCCAGAGCATCAACCATCCGATCGTCAGAACCGGTAGACTAAATCAGAAATCACACCCCAATCCCGGATTCAGTCCGTACTTAGGGCATTTCATCATGAAGATGGTGATTAAAAGGGAAGAATGCCTAATTCGCCTCTCCAGCCGAGCGGTCCACAACCAAAGGATGGCAACTTCTCGATAGCCTACATGCTCGGAAGAGGATGACAGTTCTTTATCAAACGAGTACTTCAGCGTTTGTTGCTCTCGGCCGTCAATAGCACTGATAATCTGATTGCGAAAGCCCGTTGCTGAGAATGTATATGGAAACATGCTAAGTTGTCTGATGCCGATGCTGGCAATCCGGTGACGGCCACAATCCCGCGATTCCGTGACGCTCTCAGTCGCTTGACGGCAGAACTGGCAGCTACGTACGGCAAGACCACGATTCTTGATTCGACAAGTATCAAACTATCCGGCAAGCACTGAACTCATGCGATTCAGCACTTACCGAATAGAATTGTCGACATTGCCGTATCGTGGATCGGTTGTTGGTTAGTTTTGGGTTTTGCTGT
>JDUB01000025.1 GCA_000771265.1 Bifidobacterium thermophilum DSM 20210 | reverse complement strand
ACCTGCACCGCAGCCAACGTCCGCTCCTTATCCCAGATGGACGTGTTCGGTGTGGCGACGAGCTTGCCGTCCACACGCAGCATCGGATAATCGCCGACCACCAGATGCAAATCGGACGCGTTGAACGCCACGAGCTGGCCTATCGCGTTGATGAATTCAGGATCGGCATCCGGATGCTCGGAGTACATGGTCTGCGCGACCAGCTGCGCCTTGGCGATGCGTTCCTTGGTGACCGCGTCGTCTTTGCCCTTGTTATCGGGAACGACGAAGGTCGGCGTCTGCAAGTTGGCAGGCGGAACTACGGGCATTTGAGTCTGATCCATGGCGGCTTTCCAAGCTGATTTCTTAGGTTCTTGCTTGGTGTTCTTGGCTTCTTTGCGATTGTCGTCCGTTGCCGGGGCGGCTGCTGTCGCGTTCGAGTCATCTTCCGACGATGCTTCTTGGTCGGCTTCTTTCGCCTGGTTCTGTGCATCTTGTTGATCGAGCAGCTTCAGCAAGTCGCGCAGATGCGGATCGGAGGTGTCGAAGGTGTTTTCATTGGAGTTGTGTCGGCCGCGGTTGCCGGCATCACCGAACGACGGAGCGGTGCTCGGGATGGTGACACCCTTGAGCCCGGCTAGATAGCCGTTGCTGTAGTTCCAGTCATCGGCGGTCGCGTCACCGTCTTGCGGCGTGCCCTCCGGTACTTCAGTAGTCCTGTCGTCTTCCATGATGGTTTCCCTCGCCCACAGTGATTCGAGTATTTTCAATTATAGGACATGACCATGATGTTGTGCGTGATGTTCACTTGCGATGATGACGCAGTCTTTTCGGCGATGTTTTCGTAGCCATCCGCCCCGTGGCGCTATCTGTGAATCGGCAGGATGCATCGGGACGATTCGGATTGTCCGTTCTCAACAATCGCCGGGGACCGGTTGGGGTGCCGGAAATCCTGCGTCGGCACCCCGAGCGGCAGTCAGAAATTACCGCCGTTCCATCCCCAATCCGTGGTGGCCGTATACCGGATGTAGGTGCGGTCCTTGGGGATTCCCAGTTCGCGTTGCAGTGCATCCATGATCTGCCGGGTCAGCTGCTCCCAAGCGGAGCCGGGAACGCTGGCGCCGAAGACGTTCACTTCGACGTAGGCGGCGGGCTTGTCGTCACTGCCCGCGAAATAGATGGGCATATTGTCTTCGAACGGGCACATCAGCCAACCTTCGGACTTACCGGGGACCGCGGTGATGGCCTTGCCGTATGCGGTCTTCAGTGCTTCGCGCTGCTCTTTGGTGGTGGGTACTGAAACATGGGTGTGGATCACTGGCATGGGATTCCTCCTGAAACGTGTCGGCCCGGGAATCGGACCGTGTCGCTTCCAGTCTAGTTGCTCCGATCGGTTCGTCGCGGCGACATCAACACTGGTATCAATACCAACGTCAACGACGATACCAACCGGCGATTGGCTTTGGCATGGCCTTTTGACAGAGCCTCGCACGCGTACGGATTGGTGAGGAACCGTGAGGATTCCCGGTTCCGCGCGGAATCGTCATCGTACGCGTGTTTAATGGTGGGTTGTGAAAAAACTCATCGAACAGCTCATGAAATTCGGCGTCGTCGGGGTTGTCGCCTTCATCATCGATGTCGGCGTGATGAACCTGCTGATGCGGTTCCTGCACATGCCGAATGTTGCGGCGAGCACGATTTCGTTCATCGTCTCGCTGATTTTCAACTATCTGGCGAGTATGAAATACGTGTTCAAGCACCGCGATGATATGGCCCGTTGGATGGAAATGCTGATTTTCTTGCTGTCCTCAGTGATTGGCCTGCTGATCAATGACGCGATTATCGCGGTGAGCACGCTTGGCATGGCCGCCGACGCCATCGTCACCCAGCACGCCGTATATGTGCTGCGCACCAACGCCGGCAAGCTGGTCGCCACCGTCGTGGTCGCGGTATGGAATTTCGTCATCCGCAAATGGCTGCTGGACGATACCCATACGAATGCTGCGAACCGTCTGCGCAAGGCTGATAACAGGCTGACTCAGGAGGAGCTGGACGCCCGATGGGAACGCAGTTTCTCCCACCGCCTGGGCATGTGGTCGCTTGAGCATACGCCTGCGGGCTGGCCGAAGTAAGGAATTAAGAAATAACGGCAGGGAGCGGGCACACCAAACAGATGTGTCCGTTCCCTGCGTATTGAGACTCGCACCTAGGACACCTAGGGCTGAGGTGATCACGCCCCGAGCCCGCCTCGCTCACACTTCGACTTCGGTTAGGGTGGGCGTTTCCGTACTCGACTTGATTTGCCGTATACCGGTCAGCGCGATGAGCAGCGAACCGATCGCCAACGCGGTGACGACGACGAATCCGCCGTGCGAGCCTGCCTTGTCGATGAACACGCCGGCAATCGCCGATCCGACGGACGAGCCGATGGAATTCATCGCGCCCATCCATGCCATGCCTTCCGTGAATCTTGAGGGCGGCACGAGATGCAGCATGAGCTGGTTGCCGTTGATCCACGTCGGTGCCTGACACACGCCGATCACCAGGTAAATCACCATGATGACCCATAGGTGTTTCGCGAACAGGAACGAGCCGATGCCGAGATTCACCACGGCAAGGCACACATAGAACCGTTTCCACAGCGGTATCATCCAGTCTTTCGCGCCGTAGACGAGCGCGCCGGTCAGGGAGCTCAGCGAGAAGCAGGCGAAAACGAATCCCGTGTACTGCTTCATATCCTGTTCCGTCGCGAATGCGATGATCGAGATGCTCGCGGCCGATTGGAATGCGCCGAGCCCGAACCAGGTCGCGCATACGGCAATCAGGCCCGGCCCCCAGATTGACCCATGCGAGTGCGTGGGTTTGCGTACTGGCTGGTGTCCGTCGGCGTTCGTGGCCGCATGTGCTTCCGCCGGTTGATGTGTCGCGGTGGTGGCATCCGCGTCGGCGGTGTGCGCCGAACGTGCTGTTTGCAGCGCTGCGGCTTTCTGCGCTTCGCGCTCGCGATACTGGGCGCGGGTGAGTCCCGCCTCGCGGGCGAGTTGCGTCTGCGACGGCGGTTCCGTGGTCCGCTCGGTCAGGAACATCAGCGCGCCGACGATCACGCACATGCCGGTGAATGAGAACGCGAGCAGTCCGGAAATCACCGCAAGCGTGGAGGCAAGCGGATTGCCAATCACCCACATGCATTCGTCGAGCACGCCGGAAAGCGACAACGCCCGGTCGGTGCGTGCGTGGTCGCCGCGCAACAGTCGAGCCCACCGCCCGCGGCTCATCGCGCCCCACGGCGGGATTGCGGCCATGAACGGCACAATTGCATACAACACCCATTGCGGTGCATGATGCGTGATTGCGGTGACTAGTGATGTCGAGGCGATGATCCACACGATGATGGTCGGAATCGACACCTGCCGCTGGCCATAGATGTCCACGAGCTTGCCCAGCAACGGCCCGACTAGCGCGGTCGCGATGGCTTGGATCGCCGTGAGCGCGCCCGCGAGCGAATAATTGCCATAATAGTGTTGCACGGAAATCGTGATGGTCATGCCGACCATGGGGAACGGCATGCACGCAATCACCGAGCCGATGGCGAATCGTGCGGTGTGCGGCATGCGCAGCAGCTCGGCGTATCCTCCGAACAGGCGTCGGGCGAGGTCTTTGACCCCGGCGGTGAATGTGGTCATATCGTGCGGCCTTCTGTTGTCGTGTCTTCTATGTGATTGTCGAAGCATTGTCTTCCAGTCTGTCCGTCGTGTGGCGGGGCATTGAGGCGGGGCATTGGGTGTCTGCCGGCCGGGCGTCTTGTGCCTGCGTGCCTGTCTGGCAAGTTGTTGGCGGTCGTGGACGACGGTTTGTCGATGTCTGTTCGCCTGTTGTTTACTGAAGCGCTACATCTATTGCGATGTAAGGTGTTATGGCGCTCCGCTTGTCACTGTTCGGACAGCCATGGCAACTTTAGCCCGGTGCCGTGCATGACACGCGGTACATTGGAAAAGCAGACGTCGGATTTCGGCGTCTCGTTATCGCATCACACCGCATACGCAGGAGGACCACATGCCGTCAACCACCATCCATTTCATCCGTCACGGCAAGGTCGAGAATCCCGATCACCTGTTGTATGAGCGGCTTCCCGGCTTCCATCTGTCTGATCTCGGCCGCCGCATGGCAGAGGCGACCGCAGCATACGCGGCGGCGGACCCTCAGCTGTCCAATGTGGTGGCCGTATATTCATCACCGCTTGACCGAACTCGCGAAACGGCGGGCATTATTCTGGACGCGCTCAACAAAGCCCGCAGCGAACGCGGCGAACAGCCGCTCGAACTGCACACCGACAGCCGCATCATCGAAGCCGGCAACGAATTCCGCGGCAAACGCATCGGGTACGGTGAGGGCGCGTTGTGGCGTAACGGGAACTGGCGTCTTGTGCGCAATCTGTGGAAACCCAGCTGGGGCGAAAGCTACCAGCATATCGCCGCGCGAGTAGGGGATTTCGCCCAGGAGAAAGTCCGCGAATACGCCGGCAAACAAATCATCGCGGTCAGCCATGAATCGCCGATCTGGTCATACCGTCATCTTCTGGAAACCGGGCATCCCGAGCATAATATGTTCTTGCGCCATACCGCGCTCGCCTCGGTCACCTCCATCACCTATGACAGCGAGACGGGGGAAATGCTGTCCATCAGCTATGCCGATCCCGCGAAAGACGTGCGCTGAGCGCGATTGGACGGCGCGTAGCCACGAATCGCACGCAGACATGTGTGATTGCACGGTTGCGCTTTCGGCTGCGCCGGTAACCCACTGACATGCGATGAATGCCGGCATGGCGCGCGGTAGTGTTGGTATCAGTGCGAACATACGCGTTGGAACCGTAGGCAAAGGAGCGTGACCATGATGAATGGACAGGTGCAAGATGAAGTGCGGCGGCTCGCCAGTCTGCCGGATATCCGCAGTGCGGCGGCGCGCGGAGCCGCTTTGACATCGTTATGGCCGTTGACGGATGCGACGATGATGGGCAACGACGCGAAATATGCGGAAAATCTACAGGTACGGGAAAGCCTGGTGATTGCGCACGCGCTGACGGGGCTCGACGTGACCCGTGCCGATGCGGAATACGTCTATGAGGGCGCGGACACGATACCTGGCCGTCCGCAGGATATCGTCGACGCGCTGTTGGCGGCGAATGACGCCTGTGATGCGGCTGCTGCATACCGTGGAAAGGCGGATTCTACGGTGTTCGCGGGTGTCGCGCAGGCGCTGGGGGCGTCTTGGAATGCCGAGATTGCGGGCGATATCGCGGATATTGTCCGGTGGGCTTCACAGTTTGCCGCTGATAATGTTGTAGCTCGCGATGGGGCGGATGATGCTGGAAATACAAGTGGCGCCGCCGAAAGCGGCACCGCATCCGAAGCGCTGCGTGTCGCCGGTGACTTGGCGGTATATACGCTTGCGGCAGCGGCCATGCTCCGTCAATCGGATGCCGCGCAGGCGGGTACGGCAGGGGCGTGCGCTGTGCTGCTCGCGTTGAACGAGTGGTGTGACAGCGTATCCTTGCCGCGGTTGTTCTATTCGCAGCAACTGCTGTCACAGCTGATGGATGCGCGTGAGGCCAACGGCGACGGTGTCTCCGACGCGTTCGTTTCGGTTATCGCCCAGGCCGCCGGCGCGGAATGGGAGCAGCATCGCGGCGATGTGCTGTGGGATCCGAAAGAGGCGAAACGTCAGGCGAAAGAGGCTGATGAGCGCCGGAATAAAGCCGAACTGTCAGCGAAATTCTCCAAATAGCGTGGCCGACTTCGCCGACGCGTGAAGCGAATGCGCGTGCCGTTTGGTGCTGTGTGATGCCGTTTGGCATTGTGTGCGCACTCGCTTCACGCGGCGGACAGGGCATGTCACGCCTGGCTGTTGTGGCTGTTTTCGCTGTCTTGGTTGTGTTTGTTGTCTTGACCGGGAATGTCCCACGGGGTTGTCGGCGCTGCCGGGGATTGGGCGGTGGTGCTGGCACCGAAATCCGCGAAATTCGTTGGAATCGCTGGCGTGCCGGGGTTGCCCGGGGCCGTCGGTGCCGTGGTCGGCTGACCGGTGAACGGGAACTGCGGCTGTGCGGGGACGTGGACCTCATCGGTGGGGAAAGACACTGATTGGAGGGCCTGAGCCGGGTCGGTCGGCATGACTGGGGTTTGCGGGTCAGGCATGAAGCTGAAATCGGCGTCGGATGTGTACGTTCCGGTTGGCATCTGGATACCGTGCACGGTCTGCGGCTTGACCGCGGGCATATCAGGCACGCCGAGGGAGGATGGCATGAACGTGACTCCTGGCATCGTGGCAAGGGCGGTGCTGGTGGTGTTCGCTTCGTCCGTCGTGGTCTGTGCGGTTGCCGACTGATCTGACGCTGACTGATTGGCTGCCGGTTGGTCGGAAACAGCGGCTGGTTGGGTGTCAGGCGGTTGCGCCGGTGCGGCCGGAGCTCGGAATGTGCCGTCGTCTGACCTGGTGCTCGGCGTTGGCATTGGCGTGACGGTCCATTCGGCTTGTGCCGTTTGCATGGCCTGCAATTGTTGCGCCGGCGCCCCGAAATCAGGCATCTGTATCTGCGGGATGTTGCCGAACTGTGGGGTATCGCTAGACTGCGGTGTGCTGGCGGATGTCTGTACGCCGAACTGCTGGCCACCCGTAATGACCCCTACGCCGGCGACGGGATTCGCCGTGCCTTGCATATTCGGTGCGGCCGCGGGCATCGTATTCCCGCCACTTGCCTGAGCGGTCGGAGCTGTTGGAACCATTGGGGTCGTAGAAGCTGTCGGAGCGGGAATCGGGGCCATCGGCTGGTACGTCATCCCGGCTTGCATACCGAGATTCGTCGGCGTCACCTGGCTGCTGCCAGGAACCCAGACCATGCTGTTCTTGTCGAAACGCGCGCCTTCCGGCTTCGAGGAACCTGCGAGAAGCCATAGCCATGTTGCCATGGCAAGGATATAGCCAAACGCGAACACCACGACGCTACCGGTCACTGCGAACTCCGAGCTGTTGGGCTGGCTGATTCCTATGCCCAACATCAGTCCCCCAATCAGGCCGCATCCAATCGCCGGAACAGATGGTGCAAAAATCCACCAGCCGGAGCGGTTCGTGTCATGCAAACGCCTGAACGTCAACGTGATGATAGGGAAAACCAACGCGAACATCAGCAAATCAAGCACCAACGCCAGCATATTTTGGTGATGCTTCGTCGCGGTATCCACCGGATAGTAGAACACGGCGCACAAGATGGATATGTACAGGTACGCCCACCAGAATTCGCTTCGCGACGCGCGGCCGGAAAACACGAAATACTTGCGGTACATGCGTGCGATCGCCTTTGGAAACGAGCAGCCGTAGCAGGGCAGCTCTAGTTCCGAGCCTTGGTAGACAGGTCCATGCATCTGATTGAACGCGGCCGGCGACCATGCCGGGCCTCCCATCATTGGGTTGCCGCCATTGGGATTATTGCTTGGATTGCTCATAGGTGTTCCTTCTCTCAAGCCATAGCACAAGTATAAAGGAGAAAACCTGAATTCGATGTAACTTCATGACGAATTCGTGACTTTTTCATAAAAAGTCCGTTCACATGTTCGTTCGTCGTACGTCCCTCACGCGCGGCACAATAGAGCGTATGACCGAAGCTGACAACAAAGAAAGCAAGGATACCAAGCCTGAGCTGCCAAAGGACGTGCGCGTGCGCTTCTGCCCGTCGCCGACCGGCACACCGCATGTGGGCATGGTCCGTACCGCCCTGTTCAACTGGGCGGAGGCACGCCATACGCACGGCACCTTCGTGTTCCGTATCGAGGACACCGACGCACAGCGCGATAGTGAGGAAAGCTATAACCAGATTCTCGATGCGCTCAAGTGGCTGCATATCGACTGGGACGAGGGCATCGAGGTCGGTGGCCCGGACGGCCCGTACCGCCAGTCCGAGCGTACCCAGATTTACAAGGACGTTGCCGCCAAGCTGCTTGAGGCCGGGTACGCCTACGAGTCCTATTCGACTCCTGAGGAGATCGAGGCCCGTAATGTCGCCGCCGGACGCCCGAAGGCATTCGGCTACGACGGCTATGACCGAAACCTGACCGAAGAGCAGAAAGCCGCCTTCCGTGCTGAAGGCCGCAAGCCGGCGCTGCGCATTCGCATGCCTGATGAAGACATCGCTTTCGACGATCTGATCCGCGGGCGTATCGAGTTCAAGGCCGGGTCCGTGCCGGATTACGTGATCGTCCGCCCGAACGGCGACCCGCTATATACGCTCACCAACCCGGTGGACGATGCGATGATGCGCATCAACGTCGTGCTGCGCGGTGAAGATCTGCTGAGCTCCACCCCGCGCCAGATCGTGCTGTACCGCTATCTCATCAAGCTCGGTATCGCCAAGGAAGTCCCGCTGTTCGGCCACATGCCGTACGTCATGGGCGAAGGCAAGAAGAAGCTGTCGAAGCGCGACCCGGAATCCAACCTGTTCCTGCACCGCGAGAACGGCTTCATTCCTGAGGGTCTGCTCAACTACCTCGCCCTGCTCGGCTGGTCAATCGCGCCCGACCGTGACGTGTTCTCGATGGACGAGATGATCGAGAAGTTCGATGTGCGAGACGTCAAGGCGAACCCCGCCCACTTCGACCTGGATAAGGCGATTTCGATTAACGCGGAGCATATCCGCATGCTCGAGCCGCAGGACTTCCTCAACCGTTCTGTGCCGTATCTGCACCGCGACGGTGTGGTGTCCGCCGACAGCTGGGATGCCCTGACTGATCGTGAGCGCGCGATTCTCACTGCTTCCGCGCCGCTGGTGCAGCCGCGTGTGCGCCTGCTTGGCGAGGTGTCCGGCATGGTCGGCAGTCTGCTGAGCGGGGAGCCCTACATTGAGCCAGCCGCGGATGCGCGCAAGACGCTCAAGGATTCCGCCGGCGACGTGCTTGACAAGGCGATTGCCACGCTCGAGGCCGTGGACGAGGCCGATTGGAAGGCTGAACCGCTGCATGAGACCCTGAACAAGTCTCTGATCGAGGATGCCGGTTACAAGCCGCGTCTGGCGTTCGGCCCGGTGCGTGTCGCCGTGTCTGGCCGTCGTGTATCCCCGCCGTTGTTCGAGTCGATGGAGATTATCGGCAAACCAGTGACGGTGGCTCGCCTCAAGGGGCTGCGCGAGCATCTGTGATGCCTGCACGCGAGGCTTGGCGCGGGCGATAGATACCGAGGCCGGCGCTGAGCCCTTGTGGCAGTAGGGATTGAGCGGTCTGGAGCGTGATGTTCCAGGCCGCTTTCGCATTGCGACACGCCGATGAGGTTGGGTGATTTGCGCGGTGCAAGTATCCGCTGTATATTATTCAACTGTTGCGTCGAGAGACGTAAACAGATAACTAAACGCCCCCGTCGTCTAGCGGTCTAGGACTACGCCCTCTCACGGCGCCAACACCGGTTCAAATCCGGTCGGGGGTACGACCGACGAAGCAGTTCCAAGAGCTGCGGCGCCTGCCAATTGGGGTATGGTGTAATTGGCAACACAGGTGATTCTGGTTCATCCATTCTTGGTTCGAGTCCAGGTACCCCAGCCAACGGAAAGCCACTGCAAACGCAGTGGCTTTTTTCGTATCCACCCAGATCAATCGTCAACATGCGTGTCCGCAGCAAGCAAACCGCGAGCACAATCGTCACAACCTTCTACCGACGCTGACTGCATCGTGAGTGTCGGTAGAAGCAGATGTATGCAACACGGTGTCGTCAACACGTATGCGACTGGCGTCCCCGTTCCCAAACTGTCTATGCTGAGCCCTCCGTTAGCGTAGACAGTTTGTACCAGACCACAAACTGGTGACGCTGACGAGGGTATTAGCGTAGGCAGTTTGACAGGCAGGGTTTATTTCTTGCGTAGGGCGCGACGCAGACGACCGAGCAATCCGGGTTTGCGCAGCAGGTCCATCGACTCGCCGATCTGGTCCGCTTCGCTTGCAATGGCGAACGTATACGTCTTATGCGAGTTGGGCTTGCCTACCAGATCGCCGAATTCCAGTAATTGCGTGCGCGGATGATACGGGTGCCGGATATCGAATTCGAACAGCCTTGCCGCCACGCGTGCAGGCGCAGGCCCATACGACCCGAATCCGCAAGTCGGGGAAGCGACCATCAGCATGCCATCGACTTCACCAGCGAAACCATTGCGGTGATCATGCCCTGCACAAATCGCGAAATATCGGTCGCCGTTCGCAAGAATCGCGTATTCCCCGCTGTCAGCATCAGGACAGCTCACGCCTTCGCCCAGATAACTGCCAGGCAAGGTCTTGTCTTCGTCCAGAACATAGCTATGCCCAGAGAACACGCGATACCCTTCCACGGCGTGCGCCGCGTTCGGTGGCACCGATTTGAGCAGCCGGTAATACTGCGGGATGGGGAAATGCTGGAACACCATCATGCGAGTGTGCAGGACATCGGGCATGAGGCCAAGGAATTTCAACGCCGCGTCCGATGGCGAACCATACCCGCCGGAACGGGCATAGTCCCCGGAATCCACCACGGCCAGCCCCAGCACGGTGCGCTTGCGATCCACATCCATCACCGGCAGCGCGAGCGTCCCCGCCTCACACGGGTAGATGCGCTGGTCGGGGAGTCCGGAACTGGAGCGGGTGCGAGGTAAATCAGGCCGCGATGCGGTTGATTCGGCGTTGAGACACCCGGGAAACTCACGGTAGATGGCGTCCATTTCCTCGCGACTCAGCCCGCACTGGCTGTCGTGGTTACCGTACGTGACCACCCACGGGATGCCACGGTCGATCAGCGGCTGGAGAAACTGCCTGATGCTCTGTCGTACCATGTCGCGCGTATGGTCGAGCTGCTCGCGGTTCGCCTCGTTCTGCCTGATGCGTTCCAGCGGGGTGCGCCAGCTGCGCTTGCGGAACGTATCGGCGTAAGCGCTGTCATACCCGGCGATCTGATTGCCGGTGAAGATGACGACATCCGGGCGTGCGGCATCTGTGGCAGCAGCGATCAGGCGTATCGTATCTCCCGATACCTTCGGGCCGTCTTGGATGTCGGAAAGCTGTAACACCCGGAATTTGCCGGATTCATGGAATTGCAGGCGTCCCAGACGTGCGGACACCGATGTCGGACGGTGTGTGACGTTGCGTGTTCCATGATTGGGACGGCTGTCGGGACGTTGCTTGTCGCTCATGTCATCCACACTAGTGCACGCCGGCCCGGATTGCATGCCGAGTGGCCTGTTCGGCGAGGCCCAGTTTTGCCGTGGCGGGTCACGGAACCCTGTGCCAGCTGGACGCATTTGGTCGGAATGCTCCGCTACCGTTGCCCCAGGGGCGATTGCCGTCAGGCTGGACGAACCCGGGCATGAAGCTGAATGATCTGCCATGCAATTGGTAGCGCATACCCAGTGTGCTGCATCGTTGCCCCAAGCATCGGCTGGTTATATAAGAGCTACCGGCAAACGGAACCCCCTCGGAGCGAAGCGAACCGGTGAGGTTTCGTCCGAAGCCCCATAATTATAACTGAACCCTTCTTCTTCTCTTCTCTCTCCTTGGCCCCGGCGGAAATGTCGGGGCTTCTCTTTTGCCGGGTTCCTCGGTTATCGACATGGTTATTACGGATGTATCGGCTATTAGTTGATGCGGCATACAGAAATCAAGAGTATCGCTGTTGGAGCCTTGTTCAGATGTGTATGTAAGAACATGTGTAACTCGACGTAACACCGTCGACAGTCACGCAATCAGGTGGGATTCGACGGGTTACGTATGCCACGGTACATGCAAACGTATTGGACGTCCTGATGGTGGGCTGCGTCTTGCGATATCCGACGGGTTGTGTATGCCTCGACATGCAGGACGTGACTGTCTGTTCTATCCGGTTGCGGTGCTGAATGATAACCCGCGGACGATGCATGGCGGGACATACGTGGCAGGATATTTCGTTGCAGGGAAGGTATGAATCGTCTTATCTCCGGCGTATGACGTATCTCGCGTCAATACATGCCCTGTCATATCTCTAATCATGTTGTATGATGGCTTTTGTCTTTATTGGAGGGCTGATAGCAAAGTCGCGGAAGGGGAGCCTAAGGTGTGGAGTACTCTCAGATTATCCGCGTATGTTCCCCGTTCTGAATGGTTCGCCCAAGCGATGTCGATATTCGTCAGGGTTATTACCTTTCTGGCATTGGCTGGTGTATGGGCGCAGGCCGGTACAGGGGATGGACGCGCATACTTGGTTTCGTATATAGCCATCGCGCAGGTGTTGGGTTTCCTGTTGCAACCCACGACCGCCATAGGGGATGACTTGGCGAACGGAACGGTCGCGACACGTATGCTGTGGCCGATGAGTCTCGTGAAATACTATGTTTCGCAATGGCTGGGCCATGTTATCGTCCCGTCGTTGATCTCAGGTTGCCTGATTCTTATGGCGTGGCATATCGCATGGTCAGGGTCTGTCCAGATGGGGCGTGTTCCGGTTTTCTTGGTATCCCTGCTCTTAGGCGTGATAATCGGTATCGAGTTCGATTTCATATTCTCGATGCTGATTGTCAGAGTGGAGAATGAGACGTGGTTCGCGAACGCGATCCGATGGTCATTGGTTGCCATCTTCAATGGCTCGGTCATCCCTTTTGTGATTCTTCCCGAGAGCTGGCAAGGGGTGCTGCGTTGGCAGCCGTTCGCCTCGATGGCGAACATTCCTATCGATTCGTTGGTTTCGAGTGGATTCTCGCTTTCCTCGCTGGCCATCCAGCTGATATGGGTGGTCGTGTTCACCTTGGTATGTGTTCCGCTGTACCGGGCCACATGGAAGCGCATTACGGTGTTGGGAGGATGACCCGTGCTTGACATGTTGAAAACCAGCATGCGTCTTGGACTTGAGCCTATTATCGACGGCGGCGGGAGGGGACTGGTATGGATGTTCGGTGAACTGGTGTTGGCCGTCAGTGCGATTGTGCCGTCATTGGCCATGGCGTTTGCGTTGGGTCGAGTCGGTGACTGGACTCGTCAGGATTTGCTCTTCCTGGTCGGATTCGTGTTGACCGCCCGGGGCCTCGCCCAAGTCATCGGCGGAGGCAACATCCTGATGATCAGCAGGAAAATCGGCCGCGGGCAGCTTGACCACAACCTGTTGCAGCCGCTTCCGCTTTGGAAATCATTGGTTGTCGAGGGATTCGGTTCCCTTGACCTGATTGTCTCCCAGCTGCTTGGTGTGGGGTGTCTGTGTTGGGGATTGTCCTACGTCGCGCGACCGGAACCGGCATGGTGGCTCGCGCTGATTGTGAATATCGTGTGCGCGGCGGGTCTCGTCATCGCCACACAATATTTGTGGGGAGCCCTCGCGTTTTATGCTCCGCAATCCGCCGAGGAAATCAGCACAATCACGGACGGGGCAATCAGTCAGTTGTCCGTGCTGCCATTGAATGGCGCGATACCGTTCGTTCGGGCTGTGTTGACTTCGATTCTGCCTGCGGCAATGATCGGGGCGGTACCGGCTTCATACATGCTGCATGCATATGGTTGGCGGCTTTATACGATGCCCCTGTTCGCGTTGGCGTTCGGCATCATTACCATCGTTATTTTCAGGCAAGGACTACGTCACTATGGAAAATACAGTGTTTCCAGGTATTCGAGCTTCGGACATCGTCGTTAGACTCGACGGTGTCTGCAAACAGTACAAGCAGAGGCAGGGGCATGACGGCACGCCGCGTTCATGGCGGAATCTGTTCCGGCGGCAGTACAAGACCATCACGGCACTTGACAATCTAGATCTCACGATCCATCGCGGTGAGACCGTGGCATACGCCGGTCCGAACGGCGCTGGGAAGAGCACGACAATCAAGCTTATTGCAGGATTGCTCACACCGGACTCGGGGACCGTGACATCGCTGGGAATGAACCCATTCTCTGACCGTGTCAGATATGTGCGGAATATCGCCGTGGTTTTTGGCCAGCGAACGGAATTATGGTGGGACCATCCGGTCTCGTCGTCTTTCCGATGGAAGAAAAGCATCTGGAAAATCGACGACGAGACATATTCCAGGCAAATTGGCATACTGCGTGAAAGATTCAATCTGGCCCCGATATGGAACTCGTTGGCGCGTGATCTGAGCCTGGGGCAGCGAATGAGAGCCGATCTCGCGCTTGCCCTGCTGCCGGATCCCCAGCTGTTGTTGCTGGACGAGCCGACGCTCGGGCTTGATGTCGAAGCACGTATGGCAATGTTGAGGTATATCGGCGATCTCAACGCGAACACCGGGCTGACGATTCTGATCACATCGCACAATACGTCTGATCTTGAGGAGCTGGGACAGCGTGTCGTACTGGTAGCGCAGGGCACGAAACGATTCGATGGAAGCTTCAGGCAATTGCGTGCGCAGGTCGGTGATGTGCGTGATATGTGCGTGGTGACGGACTCATCCCGACCCCCGCAAGTTCCGGACACGATCGCATATGACCGTTCCGAAGGACGTGCACATTATTACCATTTCATGGCGGACGAGCACAATATCATGGATATCATCGACATGATTGGACGACAGTGTCGGATTCTGGACATATCGATTGAACGGACATCCATAGACAACATTCTCACGCAACTGTACAGACGATACAACAGCGCATGACGCATTGACTGCCCATCGACATAACAAAACCTTCTATCGACGCTGAGGCGATTGTCAGCGTCGATAGAAGGTTATCGGAGGTGCCTAGGAATCTTAGGCCGGTTTGGAAACTGTCCTCGAGGACGGCGGTCCCTCAGCGCTCGCCGCTGGCACGCAGCAGGGCTTCGGTGAGGTATTTGCCGGCGGCCATCACGAGCGGGGCGTACCGGCGGCCAGGGGTCGTACCCATGCGGCCAGTCGGCCCGGAGATGGAAATCGCGGCGATGACCTGGCCGGAGGGGTTGCGAATCGGCGCGGAGATGGAGCATACACCGTCTTCGCGTTCGTTGACGGATTCAGCCCATCCGCGCTTGCGTACGGCGGCAAGCTTGGCGGCGGTGAATTTCGCGTGGCGCAAGCCCTGATGCAGGCGTTCTGAATCTTCCCACGCGAGCAGGATCTGCGCGGCGGACCCGGCTTCCATGCTCAGCAGCGCCCCGACGGGGATGGAATCGCGCAGACCACTGGCACGCTCCACGGCGGCGATGCACACGCGCTGGTCTCCCTGGCGACGGTAGATTTGTGCGGATTCGCCGGTGCGGTCAAGCAGAGTCTGCAGAATTGGGCCGGACGCGGTGAGCAGGCGGTCTTCGCCGGCGGCGGCGGCGAGTTCAGCGAATCGTGATCCGAGAACGAAGCGTCCATGCTGGTCGCGGATTACGAAACGATGGCGTTCCAAAGCAATGGCCAGACGATGTGCGGTTGGTCGGGCAAGGCCCGTTTCGTTGACCAGCTGGCCGAGGGTGGCAGGCCCTGATTCGAGCGCATCCAATATTTTGACCGTTTTGTCAAGTACTCCGACGCCGGAATGGATATCGCTATCGGCTTGCGGCGACTGATTTTGATCGAGGTTGGGACCCATGAAATCCTTGGTGTCAAAGCGTTCCGGTCCCACGGGGACGCGCAATGTGGAAGAAGTCATATTCCGGATTATGCCATCTCACATATCGAAACGCAAAAGCAGACACCCATCGAAAACCGACATAGTGGAGTACAGAGGGCCATGTGGAAACGCATGGCTGAAGTAATTTTAGGGCGAAAACGTTGAAATTCCGCCAAAGGAGACAGCATGGGAACCACATTGGCCGAAAAGGTATGGGCTGACCATCTCGTACGGCAAGGCGAAAACGGCGCGCCGGATCTGATCTACATCGACTTGATGCTGATGCATGAGGTCACCAGCCCGCAGGCGTTCGAGGGGCTTCGTCTCGCGGGCCGCAAGCCGCGTCACACGGATTTGCTGATTGCGACGGAAGACCACAACACGCCGACCGTCGACATCGACCGTCCGAACCCCGACAAGACTTCCGCGCTTCAGCTGAGCACGCTGGAGAAGAACTGCAAGGAATTCGGCGTCCGTCTGCACCCGCTCGGTGACGCCGACCAGGGCATCGTGCACGCTTTCGCCCCGATTCTGGGCCTCACTCAGCCGGGCATGACCATCGTGTGCGGCGATTCCCACACTTCCACGCACGGCGCGTTTGGCGCCCTCGCGTTCGGCATCGGCACCTCCGAGGTCGAACACGTGATGGCCACGCAGACGCTGTCGCTCAAGCCGTTCAAGACCATGGCCGTGAACATTGAGGGCGAACTGCCCAAGGGCGTGAGTGCCAAGGACATCATCCTCGCCATCATCGCGAAGATCGGCACCGGCGGCGGCCAAGGCCACGTCATCGAATACCGTGGCGAAGCGATTCGCAAGCTGAGCATGGACGAGCGCATGACCATTTGCAACATGTCCATTGAGGCGGGCGCCCGTGCCGGCATGATTGCTCCTGATGAGACGACCTTCGAGTACCTGAAGGGCCGTCCGCACGCGCCTGAAGGCGAGATGTGGGACAAGGCGGTTGCCTACTGGAAGACGCTCAAGACCGATGACGACGCCGTATTCGACAAGGAAGTGACGCTCAACGCCGCCGATCTGACGCCGTTCGTCACTTGGGGCACCAACCCCGGCCAGGGCGTGCCGATCACCGGCAATGTCCCCGATCCGGCCAATATCGCCGACGCTGAGCAGCGCGCAGCCGCCCAGTCCGCCATCGACTACATGGGCTTGAAGCCCGGCCAGCCGATGAAAAGCATCCCGGTGGACACGGTGTTCATCGGCTCGTGCACCAACGGCCGCATCGACGACCTGCGTACCGCGGCGAAGATCATGAAGGGCCATCACAAGGCCGATTCCATCCACCGCGTGCTCGTGGTGCCTGCATCCTCCCGTGTGCGGCTTGAGGCCGAGCGTGAGGGGCTTGACAAGATCTTCAAGGATTTCGGCGCGGAATGGCGCAACGCCGGCTGCTCGATGTGCCTGGGCATGAACCCGGACAAGCTGGTGCCGGGTGAGCGTTCGATCTCCACCTCGAACCGCAACTTCGAAGGCCGCCAAGGCAAGGGTTCACGGACGCATCTGGCGTCGCCCGCCGTTGCCGCCGCAACGGCGATCCGTGGCACGATTTCCAGCCCCGAAGACCTGTAAACCGCAATCCCACGCCAAACAGGCTGAACAATTTAAGACGCATAAACGCGCAATCCGGCCGCCGACAACACGCCCGCGGCCGATGAAAGGAATCGTTATGGAAAAGCTGACCGTGGTGACCGGAACCGGCGTTCCGCTCCGCCGCTCGAATGTGGATACCGACCAGATCATCCCCGCCGTGTTCCTCAAGCGGGTCAAGAAAACCGGGTTCGAGGATGCGCTGTTCTACGCATGGCGTCGCGACCCTGATTTCGTGCTCAACCGCCCCGAATACAAGCAGGGCAAGATTTTGGTCGCCGGACCGGATTTCGGCATCGGCTCGTCGCGCGAACACGCGGTGTGGGCGCTGCGCGACTACGGTTTCCGCGTGGTCATCTCCTCCCGCTTCGCCGACATCTTCTACGGCAACACCGCGAAGAACGGTGTGCTGGCCGCAATCATGCCGCAGGAAAGCATCGAGCTGCTGTGGAAGTTGCTTGAAGAGGAACCCGGCCGTGATATGACCGTCGATTTGGGTGCGCGTACCGTGACTTGCGGCGACGTGACCCTGCCGTTTGAGGTGGGCGACTACGTGCGCTGGCGTCTGATGAACGGCTATGACGACATCGATCTGACGCTCCAGCATGAGGATGATATCGCCGCCTACGAGAAGATGCGCGCCGAGAAGTTCCCGTTCAAGCCAAAGACGCTGCCGGCCAAGCATTGGCCGGACGTGCCGATCCAGTCCGCGCGTGAGCCCGAGGAGACCAAGCCGTGGGCCGGGCCGATTGGTAGCCGGGAGTAGTCGGGGCATACGCTGTTGGCCGCGGAATTCGTGTGGGTTCCGCGGCCTTTTGCGTTGTTGGCTGATACGTGTGAGGCGGGAAGCCGCGGTTGCGGGGCGCATCTCGGCAATGGTGTATTTGGTGGGTTGCAGGACCTGACAGATGCGTTCGTATCTGCGGGTGACGAGGGCCTGTTGCTGACGGCGGTCCGGTGTTGGGTGGGTATCTTGGGGAGGGGGGCGGTCGGTCGCTTGCGGCGGGTCGCGGATGGGTGTGTATCTTGGGGTTCCTGTTTTCGGCGGGTTGCAGGAACAACGATTTGGTCTTCCGGTTGCTTCATGTTGTGCCATGTGGCTTGTTATCTGCCGTGTCCTGCAAACGGCGCGATACGGGGATCGCGAGATAGGGCCGTATTTGTGGGTGGTTGTCTGTGGTTCGGCTGATGCGGTTGCAGGAACCGGTGGATAGGGTTGTATCTGCGGGTGATGGGGGCTTGTCGTTGACGGCGGTCTGGTGTTGGGTGGGTATCGTGGTTCAGGTGCGCGGCGCGTTCGCGCATCGGGCTGTAGCGCAGCTTGGTAGCGCGCCTGCTTTGGGAGCAGGATGTCGCGGGTTCAAATCCCGCCAGCCCGACGAATGGGATTCCGGCGACCGTGCCGGGCATGGGCGCGCGCCGTTGCTTGCGCCGGGGGGCTTGCGATATCCTGTAGACGGCGGCAGCGCCTCGGGGCGGGGATCCGCGGGCATTTTCCATGCGAAACGTGCATCATCGTGCTCCCCGCGCCGAATGTATTGTCGAAAAAGTTCTTGTTCTTTGCGCAAAGGCTGCGGCAAAGATGAGGGCATGCGATGGGAGAGCACGGTGAAAATAAAGCGCCTGTATATCAAGAACCACAGCAGGCTGGGGCATGATCTGGACATCGAAGTGCGCGGGCATTTGGTCCTTGTGGGACCCAACGATTCGGGCAAGTCGTCAGTGGTGCGGTGCCTCGACCTGTTGCTGGGCGCTGCTCCCGAGGAACTCCCTCTGCGGATCACCAGAAGCGATTTCCTCGATACCAGCCAAAGCTTCGTCGTGCGCTGCACGATGGGCGATCTGGGCGGACGCCAGCTCGCTTTGTTCGGCAATGCCGTGCATGCAAATGGCAAGTACGACACGCAGGTTGTGAACATGGAACTCAGCTGCTCCATCATGCCAACGGGCCAGATACAGATACTGCGTTCCATCGTGGTCAAGGATGACTTCGGGGCCCCGATGCGCCTGCCGATCACCGATGACCAGCTCGCCTGCATCAACTGGCGTTTCGCCAGCTCCGAGCGCCGGAGCATGTCCCAGACCCCGTCGCCCGAAGAGAGCACCGTGATACGATTCCGCCAGATTCATGGCCTGGCCATGCCCGGCGATTCATATCTCAACACCGCCGTGTCGTCGATCCATCTCGCGAAGGATGCCAAGAAGATCAGCGCTTCGTACCGTTCCGTCGACAACACGATGAAACAATCCCGCGAGCTGACCGCGCTCCGCGCCGACATCGCTGAAAGCCTGTCCCAGATTTCCCCTCGCCATGTGAAGAAGGAGGATCTGAGCTTCGTGTACACGGGGCTTCCCGAAAACATGTTGAACCCCATGGAAGGCGTGCACCTGCAGATCGATACGGGCGACATGCGCTCCGAACGCTCCGAAGTCATGGAGACCATCGCGCAGTTCGTGCTCGCCATGCGCGGCGCCGACATCCTGACCATCGATGAACCAGAGCTCCATCTGCATCCCAGCTCGCAGCGGAGCCTTGCCAAGATGCTCGCAGCACAGGACGCACAGTGCATCATTTCGACCCATTCGGCCGACATCGTCAGCGCCTTCGACCCCAATTGCATCGTGACGATGAAGAAGGGCGTGGCCCGGCAGCTAAGAGAAGGCGCCCTTGACAATGATGCGCGCGTGCGCATGAAGTTGTGGACCCATGACCGTCTCGAGCCGCTGACCGCCGACAAGCTCATCCTCGTCGAAGGCATCACCGACCGGCTTATCGTGCAACGCGTCGCCGAGATGACCGGACGAGACCTCGACCGGTTCGGGGTGTCTCTGGTGCAGACTGACGGCGTGGGCAAGATGATTCCGTTCGACAAACTGTTCGGGCCGGAAGGATTCGACGTGCCCATCTTCCGTCTGATTGACAAGGACGCGGTCGAGAACATGGCGAAGAAACTCGATGTGCCCGTGCAGCAGCTGTCTTCAAAGCATGTGTATGTAAGCCAATGCGACCTCGAGGAGGAATACGTCAAGGGGCTCACGGCGGGATTCGTGTGGAAGGCGATGCGCGAAGGCGGCAATTTCTCGAAGACCGAAATCGACGCCTGGCAGCGCAAGTGGAATAACAAGCAGACGCCGACGAGGCAGCAGGTGGCGGATTTCTGCCGCGCGAACAACAACAAGGTGCCTGCGTGCATGTCGGTGCTCGATGTGCTGACTCCGGCGAACGCGGGGAAGATCAAGTCGATCAATGCGCTGCTTGATGCGGCCGTGGGTTCTGCGTGCGGCGTTGGCGCGGGTTCCGCCACGGTGGAACCCGCGAAGCCTGCGTCGGATTTGCAGTCTGTGCCTCCGAAGTCAGTACAGACTCCACAGCCAGTGAAAACTCCGCAACCAACGAAGGCCACCGTCAAGAAACCGACTCCCGCCGCGCCCCAGAAGCCGACCCCCAAGAAGCCGGCTGTTCAGCCTCAGAAGAATCAGTCTTCCAAGAGCCAGACTCCTAAGGCAAGCGTTCAGAAGAAGCAGCTTCAAAAGAAGTCGACTCCAAAGAAGCAGCCTCAGAAGAACCCGACTCCGACGAAGTAGACGAAACCCGCCTCTAGGAAATCCTCGACCTGTTTATGTTCAATAGGGAGTTGAGGTTTTGTCAGGTAGTTTTTTCGGGTTTGGCTCTCTGGTCGCTTCATGTTGTGCCATGTGGCT
>JDUB01000024.1 GCA_000771265.1 Bifidobacterium thermophilum DSM 20210 | reverse complement strand
ACACCACCCACGCAAACCAACCACCCAACCACCACCCCACAAACCCTACAAAACACACGCAAACACCGGCGTGTCGAAAACACCACACACCACACACCAAAACAACCAACCAAAACAACCCACAACACCAGCACACCACGCTTAGTCGCAGCTAAATCCGGTTGCCTTCATGCCCATTGCCGCACTCCGAGCCAGATTTGCGTACCCCGACTATTCCCGATTCAATCAGCCAACGTCGTTTCGAGTGAACCATCCGACGGTGGTGTCCCAACTGCACATTTGAGTGACACACTTTCTTTCGAATGCGGAAGGTAATCAAGCACCCCATACCAAGTTCCGTCATCATGTTCCGATGCTTCTCCCCGCGTATTCATCGCCTCCTGGCATGCCAGGAAGTCCTGTTTACCGATGCGATATTTCTGCGGGTACAGATGCTGCAGTGTTGCCTGCGCCTGAACGTAATAGCTTTCCGGCGTATGGTCAAGCAAATCATTGACGGCTTCAGTTGCACCGTGCCAAGTACCTTCTTCGTAACTCACACTCGGCTTGGTGAGTACAACTCGTTTTGGCATATCAAGATAGGGGACGTCCAGGAGGTGTCGGACGGCGGATGGCATGAACAAGACAGCGCACAGGACAGTGACGATTGCGCCGAATCTCAACACCCAAATGCGAGCTCGAGTATAGATTTCAGGCTGTTTTCGCCATCGAAGCGCGACCAGGACAGTGATGGCGGCAAACCCAATTGGCGTAATACCGAACATGATGCTTCGCACGAATCTGTTAACGAATACTGACGCAATCATCCACGCGATTGTGACGGTGACGGCTGCTGCAATCGGGATTTTGTAGGCGTTACGATTCTCGTCAGCGGCTTGTCTCCACTCGCGTTGTGCCGTCTGCTGCATCCGTGGAAATTCGATGCGGATCGGTTGGGAATCATCGTCAATCAAGGTATCAGCCGATTGGCGTTCTTGGTTAGAAACTTCGCCGTAGCCCGCTCTACCAAACGACTCGTTCATCATGAACTCCTCCTCGAGTGATTTGTTCGTTTCCCTCGTGCTTTCTTATACCTTTCTTGGTACACGGCATCGCACATGGGTGTGCATCCCATTTTCGGCCTAGACATGCCATTATCGGCAACTGTCTGTATCGGCGTGTCGCGGCGATACGATGATACTCAATCCGGTTGCGAACCACCGCACTCGGAAGTAACGATGGTGCTCCACAAAAAAGGGGCGCAGGCAAGGGAACTGCGAGAATACGGCAGACCAGAATCGGCCAAAACAGAAGGGAAAGATGATGGTTCAGCACACAATCTGGCATTGGGGTAAGTTGGCAGATGGGTCCGCGCGGACGCTGCGAGACGCCATGTATGGGGAAGCTGTCGGCGATGCATTGGGTGTCCCATTCGAGTTCAGTGCTCGCGGTACTTTCACATGCACAGGCATGGCATGGGACCGCGCGAATGGAAGCGTCGAAGTCGGAGGTGGAGTTGGAGCTTGGCACCAGCCCGTCGGCACATGGAGCGATGACACTGGGATGGCCTTGGCAACCTGTGATTCGTTGCGAGAGCTCGGCAGAGTGGACGTTGCGGATATGCGTGACAAGTTCATACGGTGGCGCGACAGCCAGGACTACAACGTTGACCGGCGATTCGACATAGGCGGCGCTACAGCGAGCGCACTCGCGAGCGGGCACGGATTGGCGGGTGAGCGCGACAACGGCAACGGCTCGCTCATGCGCATCGTCCCGCTGGCGTTCACGGATGCCGTCGACGACGAAATCCGCTCAGTGAGCGCGATTACGCACGCTCATCCGATAAGTTGTGAAGCATGTGTCACGTATGTTCGGTATGCGCGGTTGCTGCGGGATGGCGCGTCGCCGCTCGAGGCATTGCATGACAAACGAGTCGCATACGTTTTGAGCGGAGTCGCTTCTAGAACCACCGCAGGAGTAGGGGTTGATGATTTGACGATCATCCCCAAACTGAATCGAAAGGACGTTGCATCCAGCGGTTTTGTTATCGATACCTTGGTGGCTGCGATCTGGTGTCTGACCACCACCACGAGGTATGCGGATTGCGTGCTTGAAGCAGTCAATCTGGGAGAGGACACTGATACGACAGCCGCGGTGGCGGGTGGTCTTGCCGGAATCGTCTATGGCATGGGTGCGATTCCGGATGAATGGCTGCATCTGCTTCGTGGCAAGGATGTGATTGACCGTTGCACCAATCTTCCAGAAGACAACTGAACAGTGCGGATTGGCTTGCTTTACCGGCCGCGGCAGAGCCGGAATGGGGTTGGCGATTCCACCGGCATGAGGGTCGAGATATATAGCGCGTTCCAGGATGTCACGCCGCGAAATCCACGCTGGCGTTCCAACGCTACCGGTCGAGATATCTAGCAGGTACCAGGATGCCACGGATATCCCCGACATCTCGAGAATCCTGGGTGTCTCAGGGCTCCCCGACATACCGGGCATCTTGGATATCTTGGATACCTCAGATAAGCACTTCCTGCCCTCGTTAGATCTCTTCGAGCTGTTGCGAAGACAGGATGACCACGTCTCGACGTTGCCTCGCGATGATCCGTCGATCTTCCAGGTATCGAAGCTTACGCGACAGTGTTTCCGGCGTGGTACCCAGATATGACGCAAGTTCCTTCATCGTCATCGGTATTCGGACACGCCGCGAGCCACCGGCGCTTTTCGACAAGTCGAGCAGATACGACGCAAGACGTTCCTCGACTCGCCCCATCGTGAGAAACTGCGTCTGTTCTTCCACCCTCGCCATTTTGCTGGCGATGGTGGAGAGCAGTCGGATACTCAGCTGCGGATGCGCGTCCAGAAGACGCATAAAATCCCGGCGCAGTAGGACGCACACCATGGTGTCGGCGAGCGCTTCCCCGTACAGGTTCTGGTTGCTGGCACCGAACAGCTGGCTCTCGCCTTCGTAGCCACCTGGTTCAATCACTCTTAACAGTTGTTCACGACCATTGGCGGTGATTCTATAGACCTTCATGCTTCCCCTGGCCACGATACTCAATTGAGAATCGGAGTGCGGGGAGAAAACGATATCGCCCTTATGAAAGGTGCGGAACTTGGTACTCCGTTGAATATTCAGCTGGTCTTCACCGCTGAGGTCTTGAAATAGCGGTACCAGTTGCACACACAAGTCTTGAGGCATGATATCGTCTCCTTCCCTTCATCGTGTGAGCCACTACCATGCAAGCTTCCTTGAGAACTGACGAGGAAACCTTCAACACGAAAACATCTTCGTGAGGCGGGTCCCATGCAATCATCTCACACAGTCGTTCTGCAAAGCCGCCATCACGGGACAGTCCTCACACACTACCGTCCTTGCGAAACCAGCCTCATGGACCGGCATCGGAACATTTCAATACCGGACCATGAATGGCAGGCCATGAATGCCGAACCGCGCTCACGAGACCACTCGTTTTGGACTGTTTACCGTACAGGCTTGTTTACCTCGCACGTCCCTCGTTCGCGGATTCGCAGATGGGGTCCGGCATTCGCTGGAAGAGGTGAGGGGCGCTTCCCCTCGTCCGGGGATTGGCAGATGCGATTGTTCATTGGTCGGGCAAGGCTTTGCCCATCGTGCGGTCACCTTCCTTCGTTCGCGGATTCGTAGATGCGATGCGCTTCCTCGAGCATACGGTAAGTTGCCGCAAGCGTGGGGCAAGCATCATCTGGAATCGTGTAGCCATTGGTGAGATCCCTGATTCGCGCAAGCTCGTCGCCGATCTGGGGCTGCGCACCATTAGCCAACGCGATTCGATCCCGAATGGTTTCGTAACGCTTGCGTATCTCGAACACTTCAGGATGATGCGTTCCATGCGCGCGCGTGATGGCGAGCGTACCCAAGTCGAGTTGCTCTGCATGGTCTGCGAGATAGTCGGTGAATGCTGTCATAACTGTCCTTTCAAGTGGTTGAATTCATAAGTTCCGTGTGACTCATCAGATGGTGATGACGTGCATGTGGAAGGGCACAGCAGCGTCGAGCACCATACGTTTGTCGTTTATCACCGTTGCGCCGCGGTTCGAGTGGAAAGCACAGGATATCCGACCTTTTCGATGGCGTGTGCAACAGTTTGTGCATCGGTGAGATCCTCGTCAAACCGGAACGTCACTTTGCTGTTCGCAAACGAGACGTGCACAGTATCCTGGTCGACTCCCGGCACGTTGCGTGCGGCAGCTTCGATCTTGAGCATGCACGACGGGCAGGTTAGCGTATCCAGTTTCAGCGTTGCGGTGTTCATCTTGGTATCTCCTTTCATGCCGGTGGTGTTCACCGGCCGGTATCCCCGACTGGCAGCCGGGACCATTGGTTATGCCGCCACAGTATCGATAACGGACCGCGGCTGTCCTTGATAGGTATCAAGTTTTCTGATATTCCAGTGACGGGTTCCATGATTTCTGTCAGTCCGGTAACGCAGCAGTCGCATGCCGTTGAGAATGACCGCCAGCACACTCGCCTCGTGGACGAACATGCCCACGGCCATGGTGAGCCACGTGGTGAGCACCAGCCCGGACAGCAGTAGCGCTACCGTACCCACTGCAATCGCAATGTTCTCGCGCATGTTGCGTACCGTATGCTTCGCAAGACCGTAAGCGTGCGGCAGACGCGAGAAGTCGGAATCGGCGAGGACCACATCCGAGGTGTCAATGGCCACGTCAGCGCCGTTTCCCATAGCGATGCCCACATCCGCGAGCGCAATCGACGGGCTGTCGTTGATGCCGTCGCCGACAAACACCACACGGTGTCCATCGTCGCGCAAACCGGAAATGACCGCGGCTTTCTCATCGGGCAGCAAGCCACCGATCGCGCGGTCGAAACCGAGTTTTGCCGTCATGAGATCGACAGCACGTTGATTGTCTCCTGAAAGCAACACGATGGTTTTCGCGCCGAGACGACGCAGCCGTGTGATGTCATCGGCCACGCCAAGGCGCAGACGATCGCGGATCCCAAGCAGTAGACGGATGCTGCCATCGACGGCCACGGCCACAAGCGAATCACCTTGCATTTCAAGCTCACTGGCATCCTCACGCATACTGGAAGTGAGTGCTATGCCATCGGCTTCCAGAAAGCGCGGACTGCCGACGAGAATCCGATGATTGTCATGTACGGCGCTGATACCGCCGCCTGTTACAACCGATACTTCGTCCACCTGTGGGACAGGAGTATCGCCGAAATGCCGCACGATGGCTTTGGCAAGCGGATGTTGAGACTGTGATTCAACCCCGACAAGGTACCGCACGACATCATCATGGGCTGGATCCGAACCAGCATCAAGAGCACTCGCATCGGGAACGGAAAAATCGGGAACGGAAAAATCGCGAACGGAAGAATCGCGAGCTGCCACGTCTTTCGTTTCCTCGAAACTGCCAATATACGCTCCGCCAGCCCCATTTCCCGTATCGTTTGCGGCCGGCGTACCGTCATCGTCGTAGCGTCTTACATCCGTCACCTGCGGCACGCCGACCGTAATCGTGCCGGTCTTATCGAACACAAACGTGTCGGCAGAACTCAACCGGTGCGTCACCTCGCCACCTTTGATGAGCACGCCGTGGCGCGCGCCGTTGCCGATGCCGGCCATATTCGACACGGGTACGCCGATGACGAGCGCGCCGGGGCAGCCGAGCACAAGCATGGTGATCGCAAGATCGATACGACGCGTCACCAGGCCCACGATGACGGCGATAATGAGCACCGCCGGCGTGTAATACGTGGCGAAGCGGTCGATGAAGCGTTCCTCGCGGGATTTGGAGTCCTGTGCGTTTTCGACGAGCTCGATGATCTTGCCGAACGTGGTGTCCTCACCCACCATGTCGGCGCGGATGGTCAGCATGCCATCATCGAGCAGGGTGCCGGCGGAGGCGATCGACCCCACGGCTTTGTCAACCGGGATAGGCTCGCCGGTAATCGCGGATTCGTTGACGAGGCCAGTGCCCGACATCACGGTTCCATCGACGGGAATGCGATCACCGGTCGTAACCTTGACAATGTCGCCGACATGTACATCGTCGACCGGAACGGTTTCGAAAGTGCCATCGGCCCGTCGGACCGCTGCCGATTGCGGCGCCATATCGGTGAGGGCGTTGATTGCCGAGCGTGTCTGGTTCAACGTGTATCGCTCGATCTGCCCGCCGACGAGGAACAGGAATGTGACAATGGCTGATTCGTCCCAGCTGCCGATGAGGAAAGCACCGAACACGGCAATGCTCACGAGCACGTCAATGGACATGACCCGGACGCGCAGCGCCTGCACCGCCTGGATGAGGATCGGCAGCACGCCGATAATCGATGCGATGATGAACGCCGCGGCGTAGGCCGGCTGCGAGTACAGCGCGAAGCGCGCGACCAGGCCGGCGGCGATAAGTGTGCCGCTGATGATGGTGATCTGCGGCTTGTGACGCAGGATGAAGCTCTGCATGGGCGGGGCCTTCTTTCGTGGTGTCTGTCGTGATGTCTGATGGTGCCCAAGATACGGGCGACGCGCCGGGAAAACATTGACCGCCGTCAAGTTCGGGGAATTCCTTCGGGATGTTTTTTGGAGGTGGCGGGGCGAGGCGGGCGGCGGGTGGAACGAGGCGACGGCAGAAGACAGGCCATAGGAAGCGTTCGGGCGCCCTTTCGCGTCGGAAGTCTCTACCACCGCCTATGCAGACACCCGCGCGAGTCCGTTGATAAAAGAGCGAAATCGCATGATTTCGCGGTTTTCTGGCATCCGCCATGTGTTCGGTACACGTGCGAAAACCTATCTGCCGGTTTGTGGGTCCCGCGGCGCGAGACGCTAACGCAGTTTCAACGTTTTTCGGACCCCGTATACTCGCCCCACCCCCGGAAAAGGACCCCACAAACCGCGAAATACACCCCCGAAACCGTATCGAACACCAGGTAATGCGGCTATGTGCCCACGCCCCTTGTCTAGCGGAGCCTATCATGTATGACAATGACTACTCCCGGCACCCGAGGAGCGAAGGAGCCCCCATGAAGGCAGGAAACATCACCGGCTACTGGCCGCCCTGCGCTGACGAAACGGCGCGCACGCACGGGTACCGCCCGGTCAGCGAATGCGAAGCCGCCATCGCCGCAGGCACCGCCGGCCCCTGTCACAGCGGCGAAAGCGGACTTGTGGACTACGGCATCGTGGAGTGGGGCGACGACGACATCGTGTCGATTAACGGAAAGCGCACGCTGTCGGGGTATGTCTTCATGCTTGAGGACGCGATTTTCGGCTGCCCCAGGCTGCACCTGTGGAAAAGCAACGCGTCGGTGCATCAGGGCGCGGGCACGGCGGTCGGCGGTGTGTGGGGGCTGGAGATCGACCCCGAGGGGACAGAAATCATCCCCTATCGATCGATCAGCTCTATACGCGAGGATGCGCGCAGCCGCAACTTGATTCTCACCCTCGACGATGGTACCGAGCGCCCATTCCCCCTGACACCGTTCCCCTTCCTCTCAGGCCGTGCCAAGCGCCGTCATCAGCGCGCGGAGGAACTCGCCAAGCTCATCAACCAGCACCGGTAACCGCCGATACCGGGCGCGTCGACCGCTGCCGTACGCTCGACGCGCCCGCGCAGTGCAGATACGCCATTGGCTGTTTCCGGGTCTGCACAACACTCGCATTACGGCGATTTTCCCTTCTCGCGTTCTTCAACGCGACATTCTCCGCATCTGTCTGCTGGAAAAAAGTGTTGTAATCGACACTTTTTTCCGGAAATAAATGTCGATGTTGACACTTTTTTCGAGTTAGGGCGGTAGCGCTACAGTGCGGGCGTCCAGAAAAGGACCGATCGTATGGAACAAAGCATCACGTCAGACACGACAGTCGACATGTTCATGCACGCGCCGGAATTCCATCGCGCTCTTGATGACCATCTCGCACGATTGCGATAAGCAAGCTCACTTCCCCGGGTAGACGCCAGGCTGCATCGCGAACAGATACCGCTAACCGATGGCAGCCAACAGGTCCAGTACCGATGGCATTCACCTGTCGTGCGACGCCACAATCGCGTGAAGGTCGGATACTACCCCCGCTCTCCGCCAACGACGAGCCCTATCCTGCGGTTGTGAGACTCATACGTCACACAGCAAGACGATAGCCCAGCCAAGTAGGTTGATCGCCACCGGTACATTGGCGCCTATGGGACCGGCCAGTCACACAGCAGACAGATAGCGTCCCCGGCAAGCTGCCAACAGACTGTACCCCGCCGCGGTGCAACGGACCAGTCACACAACAGGCAGATAACCAAGCCGAGCAGAGCATGCGGCAACGGCATTCAGCCGCCGTGTGACATGTCAGCCGCACAGCAGACAGATAGCGTTCCCAGCAGGCGATCAACGAACTGTACCCCGCCGCGGTGCGACCAGCCGATCACGCCACACGCAGATACCGGCGTTACCGCACGCACGACGGTTCCACACGCACGACAGCTGCCACACATACGGCACACGCGAAGCCCCAACACACATCGCGACACGAACAGCACGACACTGCGGGCAATTCCCCAAATTCCGCGACATTCCGCGGTATGCTAGCGAACGTACGTACCATCACATAGGAATACGCGGGCCGTCAGACCGATCCGGCGGTCGCAGAGCATGACGAAGGGAGAGCCAATGAACCGGCCGGTGCTGTACACCGACTTTGACGGGGTGCTCAACGCGTTCCCTGACAAGGAAATCCAAGACAACGGCGGGGTCGGGCATACGCAATGGCTCGACGACAACGATTCCCGCGCACAGCTCTATAGCACAGAACGCGCATTCGTGCTCACCGGCGATGACATCGTGCGCACCCCATGCGGCTACTATCGCATCCGCTGGTCGCGCAACATCGCGCAGACCCTGCACCGACTCGCATCCGAAGGCGATATCGAACTCAACTGGCTGACGACCTGGCAACCGTACTGCTCACGGATTCTCGATCCGCTGCTCGGTTGGGACCCGCACATCGAACACACCGCCATCTGGTACGACCCCATCTCATACGAACGCCGGTACACCGGAAAACTGAGTACAGTCTTCTCGCGCGTGCGTTTCGAAGCCACCCAAGCCGACCCATCGCCGGTCATCTGGCTGGATGACGAGGAATGCTATGAGACCGCGGCAGACAGAATCCGCGCACTCTCCCCCAAAGCGCCCGTCCTCATGGTGCGGCCGGACGCCCGGATTGGAATCAGCCGCCGGCAGTGGCGCATCATCCAGAAATTTATCAGGAAGCCTGAGGCATTCCCCGAACTGACACTCGACGAGGAGCCGACCATCCGCAAGTATCCGGGACATCTCGGATTCTGATTTCGTTCCTCGGACCGGCGCATGAAGTGCAGTTCGCGGCCATTGGCGGATATCTGCAGCACCTGCCGCAGGTTATCTCGCGCTGAGGGTTCGTTGGTTCGACGTGCCGGGTGACAGCAGCATCGTTGATATTCCGCGGTGCATACGACCGGAAACAACCGGCGATCACCCGCAACCGGGCCGGCAAAGGTATCGCGTATTTTTCTGGGATGCGACCTTGACGTCAACGACCTCACGACGTTCATTCGTCTCAACCTCGATGCAACGAGCGCGCCCCCAATCCGGACGTGCTTCACACCGTGCGTATCGGCGACGCCGCCACCTTCGACTTCTACTTCGCCCGTGGCAAGCAGGGCACGGAAATCAGCCAGGTATCGGGCGAGCCGCTCGTCATATTCCGCGGTTCACCCGGCTCCGACACCGGCTCATACACATTGCAACGCAACGGCGTGCTCATCACCAGAACCAACCATCCGGTATCTGGCTCAAAGGAGTAACCAATCCGCACGATATCCCGACACATCCGTTAGAATCACACGAAAACGGAGGCGATATGAGCGAATCAACACCGGGCAAGAAACGTGCGACCTTGCGCGAAGTGGCTGAAGAAGCCGGCGTCTCGCTGAAAACCGCCTCCAACGTCATCAACCATTCGGGACGCATGTCCGACGCCACGCGAGAGAAAGTCCAGAACGTCATCGACAAGCTGGGATACCGCGTGAATGTCGCAGCGCGCGACCTCAACCGCGGCCGCACCGGAGTCATCACGCTCGCCGTCCCCAGCCTGACCGCCCCATACCTAGCACAACTCGCCAACAAGGTCATCGACGCGGCACGTGCCTAGGGATATTCCGTCTACGTGACCACGTACGCCGAAGACCCCGCAGCCGGGGTGTGCAGACTGCTCACCAACTTCAACACCACAGTCTCGGATGGTATGATCCTGTCCATTTCTGAAGCTGACGACCTGACCGCCGACGACCTTGACGTGGAATATCCCCTCGTCTGCCTCGGCGCCCGCTCCACGTACGGCAGGGCGGACCATGTGACCACCGACGACGTGCAGGCTGCCAGGCAGGCCGCCGGATTCCTGATCGACCATGGCTCAAGCAAACTCGCCGTAATCGGCGCCCGCAACGGGCCCAAGGATCCGGCGCTGGCATTGGAAGCGATCGAAGGCAACGCCCAGCTGCGTTTGCGCGGCGTACTTGAGGAATGTGCGGAGCGCGGGCTATCGCTTGACCCGCATCTGATCGGTGACACCGGCAAGGACTGGTCGATCGGTTCAGGAGCACGAATGGCGCAACACCTCATCGATACCGGCATCCCGTTTGATGGAATCGTCGCATTCAACGACCAGCTGGCGATGGGCGCTCTGTTCACGCTCGCTTCCAACGGCATCGCCGTCCCCGGCGGCGTGCAGGTCATCGGGTTCGACAATATCGACGAAGCCGCGTATTTCCAGCCGCCTCTGACCACCATGGATTCGATGATTGACTGGATTGCGCCCACATCCGTCGAGCGAATCCTCGAACGGATCGGCAGCGACAAGCCGATCCAGCCGAAGGATATCGTGCGCGCGACCCGGGTAATCCGCCGGGCGACCACCCGGTCGTAAGGCGATGAGCCACCCGCGCCGCATCACCGTGCAAACAGCACAGCAAAATACGCCAGCGTGACCACAACGCCGCCGATCAGACCGCCCAGATGGGCCCACATGTTGATTTCCTTATTCGTCAGGCCTGGTGCGATGCACAACGCCACGTTGAGCAACACCGCTTTGAAGTCAAGGAACTGGTTGAGCCCGGGGACGAATAGCATCGCCACATAGACGCCCAACAGACCGCATATCGCACCGGAGGCTCCTGCGGACACCACATAGTATTCGCCGCGGGATTTCTGGACCCGCCATGTCAGCAGGTTGCCGCACAATCCGGAAACGAAATACACCACCAGCATGAACAGGGACCCGCCTAGCAGGCCCGAGCCGAATATCCGTTCAACCAGCACACCCAGATTGAACAGGGAGAGCATATTGCATGCCAAATGGGTGATGCCAAAATGTACAAACATCGATGTGATCATGCGCCACCATTGGCCATGTTCGAGGTCCCAGACCGTCATCGCACCGAACCGATGGGCGACGTCGATATTCGTGCTGCCGCCGGCGACGGTTTCGATGATGAACACAATGACGTTGATTGCAATCAGAACGAATGTCGCCGGGGCGATGGTCGCCGCCGTCTGGGCAATGGTGTCCATCGTGGGCCTCCTTCACTACGTATTTCACCGCAACGGTCCATTACCGGAGCGGTGCGCCCCGTTCCGTACCCTCGGATTTCAGGGACCACCGGCATTTTCCGACTGCGGATACCTCGACTGTACCGCCGGGCGGGGTCAAGGAACGGGCGGTTTGAGCCAGTGCGCCCAGGTCTTGTCCGGACTCGAACCACAGCAAAAGTCGCTGTAATCATGCCACCGCGAACTTCCCGACGCGGGAGTACAGTGTCTTGCACGTCACCGCTTGATGTGCAGGCCATCCACACCCGTGTCGGCAACGCGAACGGGAATCGTCCAAGGTCCAGGGAAGGAGGACGCCATGAACCGCCCGGTCATCTACACCGATTTCGATGGCGTCCTCAATGCCTTCCCCGACAGCAAGATCCAACGCCGCGGCGGTGTCGGCCACACCGGGTGGCTCAAGCCCGACGACCCACGCGTGTCCTTGTACAGCTGTAATCGCGCGTTTCCGCTGACCGGCAATCTTGTGGTCGAGGTGCCGCCCGGCAGATATCGTCTCCGCTGGTCACGCGAGCTGGCTGACGGTTTTTACAAGCTCGCCGTCGCCGGCATGATCGAACTGGCCTGGCTGACCACCTGGCAGCCGTATTGCGTCAACACTCTCGACCCTGCGCTCGGCTGGAATCCGGACATCGTACATACCGTACGCTGGTACGATCCCGTCACCAATCAGGGACGATTCTCCGGCAAACTCGACACGATATTCTCCCGCCTACGCTTCGAGACCTACCAGGAAGACCCGTCGCCAATCATTTGGCTTGATGACGAGGAATGCTACCCCGCGCGAGCCAAGTACATCGAAACCTGGAAGCCTGCGGCGCCCCTGCTGATGATTCGCCCGGACGAGCGCATCGGCATCTCACGCCGGCAGTGGCTAATTATCCAAGATTTTGTCCATCATCCTGACGAGTATCCATCCGTCACTCTTGACGAGGAACCAACCATCCGCGCCCATGCCACGCATCACGGGCTATGAGCCCGACTTCCGCCGGCCGCGCCACACCAGATATCCGATTCCCCCGCCGATAACAAGTCCGCCGGCAGCGAGCGCAATCCAGCACCACACCCGCGTCGTCGGCCCCGCATGCGATGTGCGCCCCCGACCGGCCTCCGCAGTAGCGTTCGGCACACGCACCCCGGAGACCAACAGCCGGTGCGTATTGACGCCATAGGGCGTGCAGGTCATCAGGGTCACCCGATCCTCGGTGCTGGAAATCCGCAATATCGCGGTGTCCTCCGGCTTGATCACCGTCACCCGGTCAACGCGGTATGTCATCGTCGCGCCAAGCACCGTCAGGGAGAAGCGGTCGCCGACGGCCATCTCATCGAGCCGAGTGAACATGGATGCTCCAGCGAGCCCGCGATGGGCGGTAATCACCGCATGGGTCGATGAGCCGCCCACCGGCAGGCTCGTTCCCATCAAATGCCCGGCCCCCGCGGACAACACATCCGACGATGTACCGTGTCTGATCGGCAAATGGACCCCTATCGATGGAATCGAAATGGTGCCCATCACCCCATCCGGGGTTTCAAGCGCCAATCGATACGCTTCCGCGGCTTGGCTGTCCTGGGCGACACCGAGTGTCGGCTGCCCGCTTGCCGTCAGCCAACGGTTATACGCCTTCGCTTGAGCGAGCGCCCGGTCGCGTTTTGTGCTCGGCCACGCCGCCACGGCGCGTTCATGATCGTCCGCGATTGTGGCGAGGCGTCCCGTTGACCATGCGCGCACAATCGGCGGGAGCATGATCAGAACGATTGCCGCGGCAAGGAGCGTAACCGCCATGATTCGCATGGCGATGATTCGCCGTTTCACCGGCATGCCCCGCATGTGCAGGCAGTCCGCATGGCTTCGATGGTCCGCTCGAGGTCCACGATTCGCCGGATTTGCTGGGAGATGAGCACGTCACGCAGGTCCTCCGATTGCCGCCTGTCCGGCTGTGATTGCTGGTCGGTGTCCGCACGGCGGTTCATGGCCGAATTCGAATTGCGGGCAACGCCCATGGCTGATGTCGTCGCCGCTGAAACCATCCGCGTCGAGGGCGAGGCTGATATGGCGGATGCGGCTGGCGAGGCAGGTACACCAGACACGCTTGACACACCAGACGTGGCATGCGCACCAGGCGCCACCGGAGGCACCGATGCCGCAGCCCTTCTCCCACCGACGCCGGCACCCGCTCGCATATGTGTCTGCGCCTGGCGCCAACGATCGAGATCCCGCTCGTACGCCTCATCTTCAGCAAGCTGTTCAGGCGTCTCCTCCGTGCCGATGTTGCGCCACCGGGCGATGCACCGCTCAATCCGCTTGTATCCGATCAGGGCGGAATCCAAGCCGGCTTCGCGGAAAATCCGCGCCGGCGATTTGCCTTGCCGATATTGGCGCATGCAGACGCGCTTGAACGCTTCCGTATACCGTATTCTGCCTGCACTGACCGCGACTACTGCCGGAAGGGATCGCAGATATCGCAGCTCTTCCGCAGTGAATGTGCTGTCCGGCAGGTCCAGCCGTTGTCGAGCATGGCTAAGTTGTCGCAAAACCAGCAGGCGATGTGGCGCTGTTCGCGTCATCGTCGTCTCCTTTTGTTCACGTTGGTAACGGTGTTCATTTCCGGTTCGGTGCCGGCCGGCTTCCCCCGCCAGCCGGCAACCGCCCCGGAACGGCATCGGGGCAGTATAGTACCTGATGAAGCCTGAATATAAGCCCCGGGCGTACATCCGAACAGCACACCGTGTGCGATTGTGTTCGATTGCATGGCCTCGGCAGCTTCATCAGCTTGGGCCGCCCCGCACGCCATCACATGCGTCGTTCCATCCTGCGGACGATGGCAAGCGAGACGCCAGCAAGCGCCAGAAGCACCGCCGCCGAACCCGCAATCACCATGCCACCTGCCGCACCGGTCAACGGCAGTTCGGTCAACGATTTGACGTTGCGCACCCGGATGGCGCCGTCCTCGTCCACAGTGACCAAATCACACGGGTCGAGTCCGGTGTCGCTGAAGGTGACGACCGTACGCTGGCCTGTGGCATCGTAGGTGAGTGTCACTTTGAACGAACCGGTTACCTGCGCGGCCCCGTCGGCGACACGGGTCTCACGCACGGTGTACGTACCGTCCTCCAACCCGGAGAAGGTGACCTGCCCATGCTCATCGACATCCACCGCATAATCCTTGTTGTGCATCTGCACCGGCTTGCTGTTGTCCGCGTCATACAGCGTGAAACGCGCACCGGTCACGGTGGAGCCGTCCGCGAAATACTTCTCGAATTGGAAGGTGTTGGTGTACACGTTCACTGTGGTGGATTTCCCGGACGCCACGCCGCCTACGGTCACTTGGGCGCAGTTACCGGCCACCTGGTCGTCAGCGGCATGGTCGTTCACGGTGGCCTTGTAGGTGACGGTGAACGCTTCTCCCGCGGCGCTTTGCATGGTGTCCAGCACGCTGCGGGCGATGGTGACGGTGAACGTCGGGGCGGACCCGTCCCCCACACCCTTACCATCGACGGATTGGTCCGCCGGATCGACGGTGTAGTCGGCGGCCGGCAGGGCGGTGCCGTTCTTGCCGTATGTCACGGTGATATTGCTTTTCGAGGTGTCGATGCTCAACCCGCGGCTCGCGTAATCCTCGAACACGTAGGTGAAATCATCGCCCTTGCCGGTCGTCGACGGGACGGTTCCGGTGATGTGGTAGGTTAGCTCGTCGCCCACCCGAACAGTGCCCTGTTGGTCGCCGGTCACGGTTTTCGTCGGTGGGGTGCGATACGCCTCGTTTTTCACGATGACGCTGCCGTCGGTCTTGAAGATATCGTGCTTCGTGCCGACCAGCATGGTCAGCGAGCGCACGGATGCGGGCATGTCTGTGACGCCGTCCGGCAGTTTCTCGGTGACATCGACGATCGCGTACAGTCCACCTTGCAGCCCAGTGATAGTCAAGGGGTCTTGCGTTGCAGTGTATTGTGCGCCATTTGTCTTGACATAATTGGCGAGCTCGTCGGCGAACAAGCGCGAACTCGCATCTGCGGCCCACGGGAAGGTGGTGCTCTGGTCAATTGGGGTACCGCTGACGGCCTGCGCCCACATGAGCGGGTCGACGCCTTCGGGCGCTTCCTGTTGCAGCGCCGCTTTGATGGCCTGGCGGACCGCGGAGTCGGCTTGGCTTACGGTGGTCAGTTCGGCGGAATCGTCACCGTTGAATGTGGCGATAGGCGCGACGGCGAAGGTATGACCGATGATTTCGCCTCGCGTACCGGCTTGGATGATGATTGATTTGTCGTTTTCCGCCGCAATGGCCGGACTCGGGGTGAGCGCCGCCGTACCGAGCCCGATGATGCCGAGCAACGCCACGCCCGCCGCTGCAATCGAGCGGATCGGCGATGGCTTGTCTCCCCACGACGATGATGGATGGCTTGTTCTGGACGAGGCCCTGTTCCAGGCCTGCGAAACGATATGTATCAGGGATGTCATGATTCCTCCTCCTGCGGTGTGTTGCTAGTCACGGTGGGCGTGAACTTGAATATGGTCTGGGCTACAGCGGTACGAATCCGTGCTGCGGCGGCGAGCGCGGGGCGCCGGATTGGCGTTCCCGACCGGCGTGAAACGCATGGCTCTCATACATTCGGCTCTTTGTGGCCATCCGGCTCAGCGCACTGAGCGCACTCGCCGGGTGAATCGGACGAATCTGGCGTATCGGACGAATCTGGTTCATCGGACGTTCCTTTCGGCGACGCGCCTGCGGGAACGCTTCAGAATCCACACGCCTGTTCCGGCGAGCGGCAATCCGACGGCAAATGTCAGCCAAGGACGGTCCAGATGGATACCGGAGACGCCGGTAAGCGGAATCTGGTCAGCGAGAGCGAGGGACGCGGTGTTGACTATCGTGCAGGTGGCATGCATGCCGGGCGCGATTGCCACATCGCCTTCGGACGAGACGCTGAGCGGGTTGCCAGCGGCATCCGCGCATGCCCAGCTGCCGGACTCGTATCGCGCGTAATTCTGGTATGGTTTGCCGTCTACGGTGTAGTCGTCGTTGTGCGCTTCCGCCAGACGGTAGGTTCCCGGTTCGACCGTCTTCGCGGGCAACGCAGCGGTATGCTCGTCCTCGCGTTCGGATGGCGCGGCCGGGCTGATTCCGCTTCCGCTTGCCGTGTCCCCAGATGACGCTCCCGGTTGTGGGGCGGAGGCGGAGACCAACGATGCCGACAGATTCCAGGCGGCCGGCTGCGCGGGAGTGTAGGCGGTCGCGTGGGTGTTGTCCACGGTTTTTACGAGCGTCAAACTCGGCGCGGCGACCTGTACAACCGGCCTCGCGTATGCCGCGGTCAGTTCGTCGGACACGCTTTCCTCGCTGCTATCCCCGCTGACGGTGAGCGTGACGGTCTTGTAGCGCAACAGTGCCGAGCCTTCCGCATTCGAGAAGAATCCGGGCTGCCCGGAGCTTGTAGCGTTGCCGGGAGCATCGGTCAGTTCGTCTCCGGTGTCCGGGTACTTGCCTGTTTCGATGAAACTCCGGTATGCCGCCGCGGTCGGTGTGATGTCAATGGATACACGGTAGGTGGTTTCCGGGTCCAAGGTCTTACCATCGGGCATGCGCAAGGTCAGGGTCCCCGTCGCCTGGTCGAAGGCGGCAACCATGCCGTCGGTGGATACCGCCGAGCCGTCCGCCTTGCTGGCGCTGATCTGCGGGGTGACCACCGCGTCGGCACCGGTGGCGGGCCACCCGTCGTCGTCCAACGCGACCACCCATGAGGACAGGGTGTCGCTGATACTCACATCACGGTATCGGATGGTGGATGTGATGATCATCGCGATATCGTCGAAGGCCTCCGCAAGACTGTCCGGATCCGTGCCCGAATAATGGACACCGTTGGCCGCAGTCGCCAACGCCGCCATATTCGTCTCCGCGGCTTTGCCGGCGCTCACCGCGAACAGCGCCGTCCCGTCCGCACGCTTGTTGGCCTCCGCGGCGGCCGCATCGAAGCAGCGGCCGTCGGGATCGGAGCTGCCGTTGCCGTAGACGCCGTACCGGTTGTTCCAGTCATCGCCGCCCATGGCAGACGTGCGGAAGGTCGGCGAGCCGTCTGAAAGCATAACGATATATCGGCGATCGGCAGTACTGCCGTTCAGCAAACTGTTCGCGGCATGCACGCCGGCCTCCCAGTTTGTGCCACCGCCGGCGGACGATGACGCATCCAGCCCTTCAAGCGCCGTGGACAGCGCGGCCGCGTCACCGGTCCATTGGCTGCCATTCATGGGAACAATGCTTGCGCTGGTATCGAAATCAACCAACGCGATGCGCACATTGCCGCCGATTGACGGGTCGAGTAGCGTCGTGGCGAGCCGTTGCGCCGCCTGCGTGACCACCTGCCATCGGGTCAGGCACGTGCTTGGCCAGTGGCAGTCAGGATCCTCATGTTCCGCCATACTGCCCGAGGAATCCAGCACAAGAACCACGTCGGCGCTTTTATGATCGACGCTGCCGCTGGTGCTCTCTGCACCGGTAACGCTCAATGTGAGCCGATACCGCTCATCGTCGAGGCGTTCGATGGTTTTTGTGTGCTCCGGTTCAGGAAGTTGCGCAGTCGCGCGGTCTGCCGCGGGGCGTGCCGTCGGTTGCGCGCCTGCCTGTTGGGAATCGTCCTGTGCCGAGCTTGTTTGCGCCGAACTGGCCATCACCGATTCGGCCTGTGCCGAGCCGGCCTGCGTCAATCCAGACTGCGCCAATCCGACCTGTTCAGCGGCATTCGCGAACGCTTCACCCGGCAGCGTCCAAACCGCCATTGCAAATAATGTCAATACGCATACCGCGAATGCGCAGATGGCGCGATACCGATCATCGGCACGCCGGCTATGCTTCGCGATTCCCGTCGTACCGCCATCCCGTCGTCGTGTCATGGCTCCTCGCTTTCCCTCCTCAGACGCGGCTTCCGTGCCGGAGACCGCCCGTTCAGTGGTCGATAGCGGCAGTGTAAAATCCGCGCCACGCTGCGCGGAACCCCCATATTCACCCCGAATCATGGGGACGGGGAGACTTCTCCCCCGTCAGATTTGCCCACTGGCATGGTTCTGGCGACTTGCGATACTCCCCCGTTCACCCCTTGATTCCGCGGATTTTTCCCCTATCTCACGTATTTGTCTGAATCTTGGACACTCAGTGACTCGGAAGATCTCATGCTGGTCAAGGACTCACCGAAAGCGGGGGTGGCGATGACAAACAGACACGCCAGGACAACGGCGTCGCCGGTGTCTGCGCTCGCAACGCCCATGGCCGCGCAACGCCACATTTCCCATCAATCTTGATCATGGTCGGCAACCGAAGACGGTACGCACGGCCGCAACGCAACACCGAAAATCATCGATCAGAACGGACGGAAAAATCCCTCTCTCCCGACGCTAGCGGCACGACATCGATATCGACATGCTCGACACGGCTCCAGCGTGGCCCTGCTTCCACCGCATTCTCGAAACGTTCCAGGTCAATCCCTTCGCCCTGCGCCTCAAGCTCGACCGAGCCGTCCATACGATTGCGCACCCAGCCGGTCAGCCCGTACCGGCGCGCCGCCATCACCGTAAAATAGCGGAATCCCACGCCTTGCACCATGCCGGTCACCAGCATATGCACACGTGAATGCGATGCGGGTCTGTACGTTTGCGACGCCATACTGAGCCGACCTGGAATCAGATGAACGCGCGCGGGCCGAAAATCGCGGTCCCCACGCGCACGATGGTCGATCCTTCGGCGATGGCGAGCGCCATATCGTTCGTCATGCCCATCGACAGCTCGTGACAGTGCGCTGTACCGGGCGTGCCGGCCTGAAGAATCCGATCGCGCGTCTCGCGCAAGTGAGCAAAGCCACGGCGGATCACCGCTTCGTCGTCCACGTGGGCGCCGATAGTCATGAGGCCTTGCAAATCAAGGCCTTCGAGCGTTCCAATCTGCTGGGCAAGATCGACGGCCTGAGCCGGGTCACACCCCGACTTCGATTCTTCACCGGACTCGTTGACTTCCAGCAGCACGCCGGCGGTGATGCCGCGCGCGACGGCGCGACGGGCGATTTTCTGCGCCAAATCAAGGGAATCTACGGATTCGATGGTTTCAACCACCGGCAGCACCTTGCCGATTTTGTTGCTTTGCAACTGGCCGATGAGATGGAAGGGGATGTGATGTTCCGGATTGTCGTCATGCACATCGTCCTCACCGACGGCAGCGCCCAGCGAAAAACCGCGCGCGGCGCACTGTCGGGCAAGTCCTTCGGCCTTGGCGATGACCTCCTGCGGGCGGTTCTCACCGATCATACGGACGCCCGCATCGATGGCGGCCATGATCTCGCCGACATCACGCGTTTTCGTGGCGGCGAGCAGCCTGACCGAACCCGGCTCTCTGCCGGCCTCCATCTCCGCCTGGGCGATGCGGTCCAGCACGCGATGCACGCCGTCCGCAATCTGTTGCGCCCGGCCCTCGTCAATGGTCTCGTTCGCCAGATCCTTGTGATCCATATACGCTGTCATGCATGCCTCACATCCGCCCGCGGACACGGCTCGCCCCCGCAGGTTGTCCTGTTTCCTGGTCCTCATCGTAGTAGGTCTTGTGTATCGCAGCGATGATCGTTCCGATGCTCGGCGATGATGTTCCACGTGAAACCATCGAGCAGGTCGGAGGGACGGCAAGGCACAGGCTGCGGCAGCAGCCCCAGCATCCATGCGCAATAGCCGATGACGCGTTCAGGGCTTACGCCTTCCTCGCGCAGCACGCCCAAATCGAGGGCACGATCGCGCTTGGCCAGACGCTTGCCGGAAAGGTCGTCGACCAGCGGCAGATGCGCGAACTGCGGTATTGGTGCGGTTGCGGGCGATACGGCGGGAGATGTTTGTGCCGGCGAGACGCTTTCCAACGCGCGGCGAATCCACAACTGAATCGCCGTGGACCGCAGCAAATCGCGCCCGCGCACAATCTGGGTGACGCCCATATCGAAATCATCGATACTGACGACGAACTGATACGCGAACAGCCCGTCAGAACGCCGGATGACGACATCGCCGACCTGCCGCCCCAAATCGATGCGTTGCGGCCCGAACACCTCATCGTCGAAAACGATCGTGCCCACGGGATTGGCTCGCCCAGGCACCGCAATACGCCAGGAATAGCGGTCGCCGCGGTTGATACGGGTGTTGCGCTCGGCGGCAGACAAGCGACGGCACGTTCCCGGGTAGACGATGAAACCATCGCCCTCGTTCGGGGCGGATGCGGCGCGAATGTCAGCGCGCGAGCAGAAACACGGGTAGATGAGCGGCGATTCCTCGTGCGGCTCTCCGTTCGAGTCTGGGCACCCGTCCGCAGGGACGGTTGGCTGCAAGATATCCTGCGTCAGGATATCGTCCAGCGTCATACCACGCAGGGCATCAAGTATCTGTCGATATCTGTCAAGTCTTGATGACTGATAGACCGGGTAGCCGTCCCAATCCAGCCCAAGCCAGTGGAGGTCATCCATGATCCACCGGTCAGCATCCCGCACCACGCGCGGGGCGTCGATATCCTCGATCCGCAAGATCAGTTTTCCGCCGCGGGACCGCACGCCCAGCCAAGCGGCGAGCGCCGCATACGCATTGCCGATATGCATGCGTCCGGTCGGCGATGGCGCCAGACGCCCGATAACCGCTGAATGTTCCACGCTTGCAGTCTATCCGCCCGTGTATCCGCCCGTGTATCCGGCCGTGCAGCCTTTGCCGCCCGATCTGTCGCCGGGCCCGCATGGAACGCACGGCACGGCCGGCCCTTTCAATCCATCCAGTGGAACCAGGCGTCGAAAACATGATGCCCGATGTAGCAGTCTTTTTCGCCCTTGCTGGTCAGCAGGGTATCCACTCCCAAGCCATCAGGTAGACGCAAACGGCCGATTTCGGGGGCGAGTATCTGATACCCATAGTTCGCCAGGATCTCGGGGATGCGCTGTCGCGTATCCCATGGCACGGCAGAGACCAAATCATCGGATACCGGAAGGTAGCCACAGCTCCCCTTGCCGTCCAACGCCACCCTCGCCTCTACCACCTTCATCAGCGCGGCCAACGGGGCGATTCTGCATACCACCACAGATGCGTACCGGGTCACCTGGTATCCGTCACGAATCTCAGGCTCCGCGCCTCTACGAGCCAGGCGGATTTCGACAAAACTCGCCCAGCCACTGCCATAATCACTATCCTCGATAGAGAACACCGTTGACTCGGGCGTGCGACCCAGTTCGGCGGCAATCCGCCGATAGTCAGGCATGACCCAATCCCCGAAGACTTCCGCGTCTTCGCAAGCCAGTGCAAGAAGGTTGGGATCCGTGACAAAATCCGGCCTATAGGAACTAAACGTGGT
>JDUB01000023.1 GCA_000771265.1 Bifidobacterium thermophilum DSM 20210 | reverse complement strand
TCGGGGTTTGGTGTCCTATTTCCGGTTTGGTTCGTGCTGTGTGTCTGTCTTGGTCGCTCGTGGGGGTCGGGTATGTGGGTGATTGGCTTGGTTCCGGGGTTTCGGGTTGATGGTGGTGTTGGCGACCGGTCTGTGTTCGGTGGAGCGGTTGGACTGAATCGGATATCGGCGGCTGGTTCTCGATTCAGGCCAGGCGTCTGCTGTATCCGGGTTGTGCGAGGCAATGATGACCGGTGGGAATCGTTGGAATTCCGCGGCTTGGTGCGTGTGGTCGATGATGCCTGACGGGTCGGAGGTCCTTGTCCGGTGGTGTTCCGTGGACTGGTTCCGAGTCCGGCATTTGATTTCCGATTTGGTCCGTGAAACGGGCTGACCCCGTACCCCGAGCCGGACGAGACCTGTTCCAGAATGGCTTGGTTCTGCGATTTTCTGTCGGGTACGCTACGGAGTGGTAGCCCGGCATCGCCTTGTGTGGCCGATGCATGCGACCTGAGTCGGATTTCAACATCCAATCTCTGATTTGGGCCCTGCGGATGGTTTGCCCGGGCGCAATGCGAAGCGGTCGGCATCGTGATGGATCGGCCCAATGGATATTGCGGTCACCAGATGCGAATCGAGCTGGTTTCAAACATAAGGATTCATCGACGGCCCCAGATTCTGTATGTGTGCGAGTCGAATCGGTGAAGTGCATGACGGGATAATCGGACACTTCGCTCCCGATTTCGGGCGCGTGCGTGTCAAGCTGTCCGATTCCGGGCAAGGCCCAAGATTTATTCTCCGATTCCTCTGTCCCGGCGTTCACGTTTCGGCGCTCATCCTGGCATCCTTCTCCACCGGCCAACGGCGTGTCGCCTTGCGGCACAAGGGCTGAGAGCTCCAGTCCGCGCTATGTTACACAGCGTTACAAACCGGACCTATAACACTAACGGACTCGTGAGGCGGTCACCCCGCCGGCACGACGATGAATATGAGATATCACGACGAGACATGAGAGCTGGTTGAACATGAGCGAGTCGGAACATCGGGGAAAGAATACGGATACAGCCGCCCACAAGGCGCAGCTGGATCCGAATCAGTCAGTACGCGGACGCGTGGGTGGCAAATTGCCCGCGGGAGTATCGGCAGCGCAGAGAGCCGGGCACGCACCACACCCTCAGCCCGCCCAACCCGCACACCCTCAGCCCACTCAATCCCACACCCAACCCCAACCACACCACCACGGCCATGCGCTCGCCTCGATCCTCGGCCCGGCTTTCGTCGCCGCGGTCGCCTACGTGGACCCGGGCAATGTGGCGGCCAACATCACTTCGGGCGCCCGCTACGGCTATCTGCTGGTGTGGGTGCTGGTGCTGGCGAACCTCATGAGCGTGCTGATCCAGTATCAGAGCGCGAAACTCGGCATCGTGACCGGCAAGTCGCTCCCGCAGATCCTCGGCGAACGGATGAGCGACGCCGGCCGGTACATGTTCTTCATGCAGGCCGAGGTGATTGCGATTGCAACGGATCTCGCGGAAGTCATCGGCGGAGCAATCGCACTGCGCCTGCTGTTCGGCCTGCCGCTGTTCTGGGGCGGTTGCGTAATCGGCGTGGTATCAACGGTTCTGCTGTGGTTCCAAGGCGGTCGCACGCATCGTGTGTTTGAGAAGATTGTCATTGCGATGCTTCTAGTGATCACCTTCGGCTTCATCACCGGCCTGTTCGTCGACCCGCCGAACGGCGGCGATGTGCTCTCCGGTTTGATTCCGCGGTTCCGTGGCGCGGATTCGGTGCTGATGGCGTCGTCGATTCTGGGCGCGACAGTTATGCCGCATGCGATTTATCTCCACTCGACGCTGGTGAACGATCATTATGCTCCAGACGAAGAAAAACCGGACACCAGACAGTTGCTGCGCGGCTCCAGGATTGATGTGGTGTGGGCGCTCGCGTTGGCGGGCACGGTGAATCTTGCGCTGCTTGTGTTGGCTGCGAACTCGCTGTATGGCATGAAGGGCACGGACACTATCGAAGGCGCGCAGCATGCGATCGAGATGGCGCTCGGCCCGGCGGTGGGAACGATTTTCTCAATCGGCCTGCTTGCTTCGTCGCTGTCGTCGACTTCGGTGGGCACGTACGCCGGCTCCGAGATCATGCGCGGACTGCTGCATATTCACGCGCCGATGTGGGCGTGCCGCATTGTGACGCTCGTCCCGGCACTGGTCGTGCTGTGGTTTTCTGCGAATCCGACGTATACGTTGGTGATCGGTCAGGTGGTGTTGTCGATTGGTATTCCCTTCGCGATTATCCCGCTGATACGGTACACCCGTGACCGCGGGCTGATGGGGGAGTACCGCGATGGCTTGTTCAAGCATGTAGTGTTCCTACTTGTTGCGGTGTTGATCATCGCGTTGAACGTGGTGTTGGTATATCTCACGATGACTGGTCAGAACTGAGACAAGCGTGCCCTCCCAACACCGGCAGCCCCGAGGCATGGCTTCAACTTGGCCGCTGCGCCGGTGTCGGCTCAATTTTCGGCACTACCATGCGACCGCATCCGCTTGATTGCGTACTGTGCCGCCTCCCGCGCTGAGCCCGCGCCTCGCCCGTGCACGCCGAACATCACGAGCAGCAGCTGCGCGAGCACGAAGCAGGCGCTGATGCGCAGCGTCCATTTCACACCGTCGATGTTGGCGAGTGTCGCGTTCAGCCCGCCGGCGTGGAACACCCGCGTCAGGGTTTCCATGGTGATGACCATAACCGGCGCGCCGATGGCCCCGGCTATCTGACGTACGGTGTTGGTGACGGCCGATCCCGCGGACACCTCCTGCCGGGCGAGGCAGTTAAGCGACCATGTGGTGACGGGCATGAGCACCAGACCCATGCCGATCTGGCGTGTGAATTGCGAGATAGAAACCCACCAGATCCACGTATCGGTGCCAATCATGCTCATCATGATGGTGCCGATCAGCAGCGTGGCCGATCCGACCAGTGCAACGGGCCGCGCCCCAAAACGGTCGAGCAGCCGGCCTCCGCAGAATTGGGCGATGCACTGGCCGATGGCGCCCGGCAGCATGATCAGGCCGCTCATGGTCGCGCTATATCCGCGGTCGTTTTGGATGTACAGCGGAATGATCACCATAATCGAGCTGAATGCGAAGAAACTCAGTGCAGCGCAGATGGTGCCAACGGTGAAGCTCTTGTTGCGCAGGACGCCAAGGTTGAGCAATGCCGGTCGCGGCGCCGGGAATCCGGACGGAACACGTGCCGATTCGCCTGGCACTGCGGTGGAAGCCGTACGTCCGCTGTTCCGCGCGTCTGCGCGTCCGTTCACCCCCCCAGTGGCGTCCGCCACGGCAGCCCCGGTCTTGCTCTGGGCATTGGCGTTCTTCACACGCTCCCACGCCCGGTACGCGGCTGCCATGTGAATCTGCCGCATCACGAACCAGATGATGCCGGCGATACCCACGAGAATCGGCACCCAGACCAGCGGATGCGTGAACGCGTGGGCTTCGATGTTGGTGAAGCCGAACATCAGCCCGCCGAAGCCGAAGATGGAGAGGCTCACGGAGAAGAAGTCCGCTTTCGTATTGCGGTCGGTGGCTCCGAAGTTGTGCAGCCCGAAGAAGGCGAGCAGGACCGAGGCCACGCCGATGACCGTCAACGTCATGAAGATCGAACGCCACCCGTAAGCGTCGGTCTGCCACCCGCCAATCACCGGTCCGATGGCCGGCGCGACGCTCATCGCCATGCCGACGGTCCCCATGGCGAATCCGCGTCGGGACAACGGGTAGATGGAGAAGACGGTAATCTGCAGAACCGGCCACATGACACCCGTGCCAATGGCTTCGAGGATTCGCCCGAGCAATACAATCACGAAGGTCGGGCCAAGCCAGGCGAGTACTGAACCGGCGGTGAACACGAGCATGGAGGTGATGACGATCTGCCGGGTTGTGAACCGCCTGGTGAGATATGCGGTCAGCGGCACCATGACGCCCATGACCAGCTGGAACACCGAGGTGAGCCATTGTCCGGTGGTGACGCTGATGTGGAATTCCTTGACGATGGTGGGCAGTGCCGAACTGAGTTGCAGCTGGGTGAAATTGCCGACGAAGGTGATAAAGGTCAGAATGATCAGCGAAATGAACGCGGTTCGGCTCAGATGCCCGTCCACGTATGCGTCCGCGGAATCGAGCGGCTTGCCGACATTGTTGCCGACTTTCCTGCCGATTCGTTTGCCTCCAATTCGCTGGTCCGTCGTCGCGTTCCTGCCTGCCAAGGATTGTCGCCTGTCATCGTCTCTCCTGCTCAATACCTCACCTGTTTCGCCAGTTCATCGTCACGCCGTGTGGCACCTCTCCCGGGTGTCGCGTACCTGTGTTTCCTAATTGCCTTGGAACTTTCCATGATAGTCATGCCGGCGCACAACGACAGTGGGCGGCTGCCCGAGCCTTATGCCCGAGCAACCGCCCACTGGAAGCTATGGCGGAATGCCGTGATACGTCCCCTTCCCGGCGCGTCAAGACCTTCCGCAAAGGTGATTGCGGAATCGAACCGGTTCGGCACGGTTCCGGATATCCGCCGGCTTGTCGCCGGTCAGCCTGAATCAGTAAGACCCGGTGCCTTTCAGCACCGCCGAAACCGTCTTGAACAGAATCGCGATGTCGCCGGTGATTGACCAATCCTGGACGTAGGAGACATCGATGACTTCTGACCGTTCCTTCGACAAATCGCTGCGGCCGGAAATTTGCCACGGCCCGGTAATTCCGGGTTTGACGAGCAAACGAGTGGAATACAGCGAATCGTATCGTGCGACCTCCTCCGGTAACGGCGGGCGGGGACCCACCAGACTCATGTCGCCTTTCAGCACGTTGAACAGCTGGGGCAGTTCGTCAATCGAAGTTTTCCGAATGACATGCCCGATTTTCGTGATTCGTGGATCATCTTTCAGCTTGAAGATGAACCGGTTCTCGATGCCGCGTTCTTTAGCCAGCTTTGCTTTTACTGCATCAGCGTCAGTACGCATCGAGCGGAATTTGTACATGGTGAACGGTTTGCCATAGATTCCGATTCTTTGTTGCGAATAGAATACCGGTCCGCCATCCTCTTTTTTCACCATGATCGCAGCCCAGATCATGACGGGTGATAACACGATCATTGCGATAGTGGACAGAACGATGTCAAACAGGCGTTTGATGACTCGCGTGGCGATTGTGTATTGCGGAAGTTTGGCTGTCAATACCGGTGTGGTCGGGTTGTTGCGGAATCGCAGTTCGCCTCCGCCGATGTCCGCGACCTTGGTGGTCAGGGCAAGTTCGATCCCCATGGATTCCACGGCGAGCGAGAGTGTTCGCATGGTTTCCGAATCCCGGGTGAGCACGTCGGTGATGAGCACGGTCTGTGCATTGAGCCGTTTCGCGGCCTGCGGCAGGTGCGAATTGAGCGGCAGGATTCTCAGACGGCGTTCCAGATCACTGGCTGGTTCGAACGGGGCGGAGACAAGATGCTGTGGCGAGTCCGCGTTGTCAGTCTTGCGCGTGGAAGCGATCGGGCAGATGGCGATGGGCTCGTACCCGAGGGAATTGTTGGCCCCGAGGCTGGCGATGGTTGCGCGTATGCCTTCTGGTGAGCCGACAATGACAGTCGGATAGTTGTATTCGCCGTTCCTGCGGTTACGGTGGAGCGATAGCCGCATCAGCCAGCGTTCGATGATGAGCAGTACCAGCGTGATGATAGGTATGAGGAAGATAAAGCTGCGGGGAATGTCCAGCTTGAAAATATAAGCAGCTGAGCACAGCATCACGAAGTTCAGCAGCTGGGAGTTGATGAGCTTCGTATACAACCCGTAGCCTTCGCCCATCGTGTGCCGTTCATAGCTCTTGCAGATATATAGGCAGATGAGATTTGAGACACAAACAATGACGAGGAATCCTGTGACTCCATCAATTTGCCCGCGGTTGGCCAGTAAGGACTGGTACCCATGATGGTTGAACAGGAACACAAGACTGCATGCGATCAAGGCCATCACAGTGTCGAGTGCAATCAGCGTGGCGTTGTACATATACCGCCAACGGGGGATGGTCACTCCCAGCGGCGGATGGCTATTGCCTGTGCGGTGGAGGATGCCTTGCTCGTCCGGCGCGAAGTATGATCCGTCGAAGAATGATGTTTCATGGTTCCGACCGGTTGTCTCATGCTTGGCAGCTCGCGGCTGTTGCCTCGTGCCGGATGCCGCTACTCGTGGTTTACCTTGTGTGGCCGGTGGCGCAGGAATATCCTGCCGGGGCCGGTCTGGGGACTGTACTGCTGTCGCGGAGCCTTCCCGTGCTGGCATGTGTTGTTCCCTCCTGTCTTCGCGTTTGTCACGAGACCCTCCCCCCCCTATACATGCTCAGAAAAGCAGTGGAACCGGTGCGACGCGGGTGCGTCGAACCGGTTTGTAGGGCAACTGGTCTCTTCTAGCGCACGAGTATACCCTGACCCGAACGATATTTTCGGAGATTCTTCGTGTTTGCGCAACAATCCAACACTTTGCTCTGCAATGTCGTTTCATTGCCTCTTGGAAGGTGTTTCAATGCTATATGACAGTCAGGTCTCAGGTGAATTGCTGGTAAATTGCGGGTGATATTTCGGCACCGATACGACCCCTGGCGTTGTGTCGGCGGATATTTCCGCAAAGACGTGTCGTCCCATTAGAATGGTGTCCTATAGGTCTTCGCCCCTGAAGATCCCAGCCGTGTAAAGGGTAGGTCGTATGCAGATTGTGTTCGTGTGCACCGGTAATATTTGCCGCTCGCCCATGGGCGAGTTGCTGTTGTCCCGCTACCTTTCCGGCACTTCCATCACGGTGAGCAGCGCCGGCACCAAAGGCCTGCCGATGCACCCCATCGACCCGTCGAGCGCCCGGCTCATGTCCAGCATTGGCATTGATTCCAGCGGCTTTCGTTCGCGGCGCCTGACCAGGCAGATCGCCCAGTCCGCTGATCTGATTCTATGTTTCGAGGCTTCGCAACGTAAAGATATTGTGACCCTTGCACCAACGGCGGTTCGCTACACCTTCGTGCTTACGGAATTCGCTGCGCTATGCCAATATTGCGCCGAGCACGGCATGGTACAGGGCCGTACCATCCAGGAACGGCTCAATTCGGTGATCAGTCTAGCGCCGATGGTCCGCCCGATGCTCCCGCCATCCGCGGACATCGAAGACCCGCATGGCAAGGAATTCGACAAGTTCCGCATCGCCGCCAACCAGACCAATGCCGCGTTGCGTACGATTCTCACCAGCATGCGCAAGCATTATGGCGTTATGGCGGCCCCGCAGCGCACGCAGATTATGTGGCAGGGGCTTACAGCCACCGTCTGAGAGGCGTGTTCGAGGTGCGTTCGAGGTGCGCCTGAAGCGTGTCTGAAGTGCCCCGGCGCTCGCTGAACCGCATATATTCGGCTTCATGCGCAGCCGTGCCGCAGAGCATCCGCGCAAACCTCGCCGTATATTCTTGTTTCGTGAGACTTCTGTAACACCGTCTGTCACACTCGCCGGTGGTGCACTAAGGTGGTCGCATGCCGTTTCCGGGGAGTTCGCGGCAGGCCGCATGGCAAGAACGCGGGGTTTCGCGCGGATTTCGCAGGGAATCTCGCGTCCTGGAATCAAGGAATCATGGAACGAGGTATGGCATGGGTGATGTCCAGCAGCTGTATGACCAGGTCGACACCGATCAGGATTTGTACGGCGATTGGCAGCGTGAGGATTCCCTGCGTGCACGCCCGTTGTTCACCGTCTTGTGGCTGATCACGCTTGCGGTGATCGGCATCATGGTCCTGCGCATGACTCCTAACGGGCTTGACGGCAAGAAATACATCCCTGTGGTGGTCGCGTTCGTGCCGTGGATGGCGTGCGTTTCAGCGGTTACGCTGGTGTGCGCGTTGATCGGGCGTCGTCGGGCGCTCGCGGTGGTGTGCACGTTGTGCTTGCTGACCCAATTGTGCTGGCATTGGGGGTATATCTGGACGTCAGATGAGCGTACCCACGAACTGCCGTCGGTATCGAGCCTCACGGGCGGTTCCGCGGACCGGTATGCCCGCGTCATGACCTTGAACACCAAGAACGGCTTGGCCGATGCCCAGCAAATCGTACGCACGGTACGCGAGGAGCATGTCGAGGTGCTGACCTTGCAGGAGGCGAATACTGGCCTGTTGCAGCGTCTGGCGGCCGCCGGGCTGGGTAGTGCGCTGCCGTACTCGGTGGTGGCCGCGCCGACTGTCCATGACAACGGCGGGGTGAACGTGCTGTACACCGCAGCGAAGCCTGTCAGCACGACCGGCGATTTAATCCCCATCGAAGCATCCAGCGTGCCGTCGGCATGCGTGCGCATGGCATCGAGAACGGTGTGCTTCGGCAGCGTGCACCCCTTCTCTCCTCGGCCCAGAAATCAGGGCCTGTGGAACAGTGGCCTTGACAGCATCGCGAAGTTGCAGTCGAATGCCCGCCTGTTCGTGCTGATGGGCGATTTCAACTCCACCTGGGATCACGCGAGTTTCCGTTTCCTGCTGGGTGACCGCTTCGTTGACGCCGGCGAGCAGAACGGCTCATGGTTCCATATGACGTATCCGTCGAATATCACCTTGTTCGGCGGTCGGGTCAAGGTGCCGTCACTGGTGGAGATCGACCATATCGTGCATGATCGCAGTGTCGTGGTCGGGGATCTGGAGACGGTGACGATTGCCGGCTCTGATCACAAGGCCCTGCTCGGCACGCTTGATGTCGAGGACTGAACGAAACAGGCAAGCAGAGACCGGCAGTATGCATGCAAATCTTATGCAAACGTTACATTCCTGTATTTCGAATATCTGCGCATATTTGTCTGAAACGTTGGTGCTGAATATTCGGCAGCGGTGATGAAAATTGCAATACCGGCATGGCATGTTGCAACGCCGTATTGTCATGTTTCACCCCGGTGATTCAATACGCTCGGCGTGTCGGAATTGCTTTGACAACACATTGAGCATCAGTGTTGCGAACAGCGAGAACCGTTTGTGGATTCAATGATGCAACTGTTTGATAAGCCGGCAGACATGGTTTCTGCAATCGTTTTCAGGCTTGCGCCTAGCCTAGACTGAGGCTGGCGTCAGACAACAGTGTCCGGCGCCATACATCATCGAGCCGTGGTATTCCACAGAGGCGATGCCCGGCTTCATCGAGTCAAGGAGGCTCAATGAGTACTGGTCGATGGTCGACTGAACTCTCATCCGACGCCGTTGGAACACAGCGTCACCGCGCGCCACATGCCATGATGCGCGTCATTCTAGCTGGTGTCACGGCATGTGCCATGCTGTTCGCCAGCTTCTCCATTGTCGGCACACACACGGCGCTCGCCGCCGGAACCGGTCGCGACAGCTATACCGATACGCTGGGCAGCGCGGACTTCGAAGCCGCCCGTGCGAAGTATGGCCTGACCAAAGATATGAAGAACGGCGCAATCCTCCACGCGTGGATGTGGTCGTTCAACACCATCAAGAACAACATGAAGGCGATCGCCGAAGCGGGCTACACGTCGGTCCAGACCGAACCGATGAGCGCCATCAAGGCGAACCCCGCCAACGGCAAGAAATTCGCCGAAAACTGGTATTACGTTTACCAGCCGACGGACACGACCATCGGCAACTTCGTAGTGGGTTCTGAGCAGGATTTGAAGGATATGTGCGCCGAAGCCCACAAGTACGGCGTGCGTATCATCGTTGACGTGGTCGCCAACCACTTCACGTCCGATTGGAACGCGATCGGCAGTGACTGGAAGGACACCAGCCTGTTCCACTCGCGTACCAACTGCCCGGGCAAGGACGGCGACCAGATCAACTACAGCAACCGTTGGCAGGTGACGCATTGCCATCTGCTCGGCCTGTGGGATATCAACACCGAGAATCAGGCCGCCGCCAACAAGATGAAGGACTTCCTCGTCGAAGCAGTCAATGACGGTGTCGATGGTTTCCGCTTCGATGCGGCCAAGCACGTCGAGCTTCCTGACGAGTTCCCGCAGCATTCCGTGTATTGGGAGACCATTTTGAAGAACGGCGCCCAGTACCAGTACGGCGAGGTGCTCCAGGGTGACAACGGCTTGAACTATACGGGCTACACCAACATGTTCACCCAGTATTCCTCCGACGGTGGTGGCGCCACGGCTTCCGACTATGGCAAGACCGTGCGTTCGGCCATCAAAAGCAGCAACTTGAATGCCGGCAATCTGATGAGTCTGCGTAACGGCGGCGCGAAGGACGATCAGCTGGTCACCTGGGTTGAATCGCATGATAATTATGCGAACGGTGACAAGGAATCCACCTATCTCAACGATTACCAGCTGCGCATGGGCTGGGCTATCGTCGGTTCCCGTGCAGGCGGCGCCCCGCTGTACTTCAACCGCCCGGTCGGATCCGGCGGCAACAACGCCCAGTTCGCCGAGCAGTCCCAGCTGGGTGATGCCGGTGACAACATGTGGAAGGACAAGGCCGTGGTGGCGGTCAACCACTTCCGCAACAAGATGAACGGCAACAGCGAGTACCTGCGCAACTGCCAGAGCCAGAACTCCTGCCTCATGGTCGAACGCTACGTCAAGGACGGCAAGACCGATGACGATGGCGTGGTCATCGCCAACATGGGCGGCGACGTCAACCTCGCCGGTTCGGACACCACCCTTGATGACGGCACCTACACCGACCAGGTCAACGGCGGCACCATCACCGTCTCCGGCGGCAAGATCACCGCCGGCACCGCGAAAGCCTATGCGGTCAGCGCCTACTATCAGACAAACGGTTCGGGCAGCGGTTCCAGCACGGGTGGCTCCAGCACGGGCGGTTCCGGTCAGACAACCGGCACAACCGTGGTGTACGCGACCAAGCCTTCGTGGTGGAACGCCATCAACGCATACATCTACAAGGATGATGGTTCCGTGTCCGCAGCCTTCAACGCATCTTGGCCGGGCGTCGCCATGACCCTGCTCACCGCGGATGACGGTTGCGCGAAAGCCGGAACATACCGTGTGGAAGTGCCCGACCTGGGCGACGGCACCTATCGTGTGATTTTCTCGGATAACGGGAGCTCCAGCAACCGGTATCCTGCGGATATGGTCGCCGGCATGGCATTCACACGAGGAGCGGCAGTGCAATGGAACGGGCAATCCACGTCACTGGAAACCGTGCAATGCAGCATTCCGGCCACCAAGGTGACCATCAGCGGTGACGGCGTGACTGACGGCAAGCTCAGTCTGAGCACCGGAGCGACTGCACAGCTGACTGCCACTGTCACGCCGAGCACGGCAACCGGTACGGTCACTTGGGCTTCATCCAGTCCATTGATTGCCACGGTGGGTGCCAACGGCCGTGTTTCGGCGCTCAAAGCCGGTACTACGACCATTACCGCGAGCGTTGGTAATGTCACCGCGAGTGTCGACGTGACCGTGACCGCAAACCAGTCCGGCAGCGAAACCAAGAACGTGGTGTACGCGTCAAAGCCGAGCGGCTGGAACGCGTTGTATGCCTACGTATACACTGGCGACGGCACCACAGCCAAGAGCAACGCAACATGGCCGGGCGTCGCCATGACCCAGCTGACCGCTGATGACGGTTGCGCGAAAGCCGGCATGTACCGGTACGAAGTCCCCGACCTGGGAACCGGCACTTACCGCGTGATCTTCAACGACGGCGGCTCGCAACAAACCCCCGGACCCCGGAAGGCAGGCATGGAACTGAAAGGAACCATGGCATGGACCGGAGGCGACACACTGAACACGCTGAGCTGCCAGACGGTGCCGCCAGCGGCCGACGGTATCACCGGTGACGGGGTGGCGGACGGTGCTCTCGCCATTGCCTCCGGTAAGACCGTGCAGCTTGGTGTAAACGGCAAGACCGTGACCATGCCCAATGCGAAGTGGTGGTCCGATGGTGCGGCAGTCGCCGTAACCGGAACCGGCCTGATTGTCGGCGTGGCTGCCGGCACCAGCACCGTGAGCGTCACCACCGGTGATGCCACGTATCAGCTGGCAGTGACGGTGAAGTAGCCGGAGCGTGACATGCGGTTGGTGTGGTGCGTGGCTTAGGCTGCGCACCACACCAACTGGTTTTTCGATAGAGGGACACAGCGGGTGCTATTCATGGATAACTATCCGCATTGCCATTTAGGTCAAGTTATGTATGAATTCTGTCTGTTCCACATCTGTCTGTTCCACATGATTAGATATCTCTAGTCAAATGCCGGGCTTCGTCTGGTGAAGGGGTGGAGAAGATGCAACAGCAGAATACGGAGCATACTGTGATACCGCACGAATCCGACTCTCCTGCTGGTACAGTCAATGCTCAAGGGCAGCCTTTCGTATCGGTTGTTATTCCGGCATTGAACGCGGGCGAAGGAACTATTCGCCTTCTGGATGCATTGCAAGAACATCGTAGAGCGCCGGATGACGGAACCAGTGAAAAAGTCGCTCGGCATCGTGGGGTCAAATTACTGACAATTCCCCGTGAGGAATTCAATCCAGGCGCGGCAAGGGATCGAGCGCTGAGACATACTCACGGTGACTTCATTCTGTTCCTGACACAAGATGCGATGCCAGAAGATGACCATTTTGAGTCCATGCTTCACGCGTTCAATGATTCTGCCGTAGCAATGGTTTCCGGACGACAGATTGCACGCGATGATGCAAGGCCTTTCGGGAGGCTTGTCGGAGAATGCAATTACCCCGCCGAATCATATACACGAAGCCGTGAGGATATACCGCAGATGGGGGACAAGGCAATATGAATCTTGGGTGTAAGGACGGTACCTTCATTTTAGAAGTTGAGGGAGAAAAAGTAATATGAAGATTTGTCTAGTGGGATCATCAGGCGGACATCTCATGCATCTATATATGCTGAAGCCTTTCTGGGAAAAATATGACCGCTTCTGGGTGACATTTGATAAAGAAGATGCCAGGAGCCTTCTTAAAGATGAGAGAATGATCCCCTGTTATTATCCGACGAATCGATCTCTCAAAGGTCTGATCATCAATACGCGACTTGCCTGGAAGGTGCTGAGGCAGGAAAAGCCTGATCTTATTATTTCCTCCGGCGCTGCTGTGGCGGTTCCGTTCTTTTGGCTTGGGAAACTCTTTGGTGCAAAGACGATATATATTGAAGTTTTTGACCGTATTGATAAATCTACGGTGAGTGGCAAACTGGTTTATCCGGTTGCGGATAGGTTCGTCGTTGAGTGGGAGGAAATGAAGAAAGTCTATCCTAAGGCTATTAATCTGGGGAGTATATTCTGATGATATTTGTTACAGTGGGCACGCATGAACAGCCCTTTAATCGATTGGTGCAAAAAATCGATGAATTAAAACGAGACGATGTGATCACAGATGATGTGGTGATACAGACTGGCTTTTCTACGTATGAGCCAAAATACTGCAAGTGGCAGAAACTCTTTCCTTTTCAGGACATGGGAAAGTATGTAGAACAGGCCAGAATTGTCATTACTCACGGAGGCCCATCGTCTTTTATTATGCCTCTCCAAATTGGAAAAATCCCAATTGTTGTACCCAGACAGAGCAAGTTCAATGAGCATGTCAACGATCATCAGGTACTTTTTGCAAGAGCAGTCAAGGAAAGATACGGCAATCTGATTGTCGTGGAAGATATTGAGAAGCTGGGAGAGATTATTAAAGACTATGATAAATTGTGCGCCGGTATGCACGGTGGTGGAATGGATAATAACGCAAAGTTCTGTGAGAAGTTCGAAAAGATGGCTGATGAGCTGGTTGGAAATAACGGTAACCATGCAAGGAAAAAAAGATGAGGCATAAAGGAATAAAAAGAACTGTATCGCTATTGGGGTTTATGCATACATTTTTGCCCATCCTATCTTTGAATTGGGAATAACGTTTCTGTCGGAGCTGGTGCAGTGGTAACTAAATCGGTCCCAGATAATGGTACTGTAGTGGGTAATCCGATGCGAATTATAAAGAAAAAAAAGAGTAAGATCTGTTATGTGGCTGCAAGATTATGTTCACAAGAGAGAGGAGAGTATATGAGCTTTAAGAGCACCATTAAAAAGAAATTATATAGTGGCAGCTCGATTAATGCTGACGAACTCTACCATAAGGTCAAATCATATAAATATGTTTCCTTTGACATTTTTGATACACTGGTCAAACGCAATGTAGAAAATCCAACCGATGTCTTCAAGCTTATGGAATATAAAGCCGGTAACGGGTTCGCTGACAGGCGTATCAAAGCAGAAAGAGAAGCTAGACAAAGTTTGGTTAAGAGTGACAGAAAAGAAGTCACTATTGAAGATATCTATAGCTACTTCACTGTATCCGAAAGAAAGAAACTTATAGATTTAGAACTAAAGACAGAATTCCAGCTTCTTGTTCCTAACAGTCCCGTGATAGATGTTTACAATAGATGTCTAAAAGAAGGAAAAACAGTTTTTATCACATCAGACATGTATTGGTCACAGGAAGCAGTTGAAAAACTGCTTGAAAAATTAGGTGTTGTTTCTTATAAGAGGCTTTACCTTTCTAGCTCGAAGCAGGCCGTTAAAAGAGATGGCTCGTTGTTTAACCTCCTAGTTAAGACAGAACATATTAATCCAAGAGAATTAATACACATTGGCGATTCTAAATCTGGCGACTACGTAGAACCGAAAAAACTGGGAATCAATGCAATTCAGATACCGAGATATACAAAAAATATTAAGTATCGCGGAGATGAGAACTATTCATCTCTGCGCATGAACTATCTTAATACGTTCATAAACAACACTGCGCCTTGTACAAATGACCCATATTACAAATTTGGGTATGCGCAGTTTGGAAAAGTATTGTGGGGCTATGCACACTGGGTTCATGATGTGGCGAAAGAAAAAGGAATAACAAAGCTCTTTTTCCTTGCAAGAGATGGTTACATCATGAAGAAGGCCTATGATACCTGCGTTGATGATCAATCGATTGAAACAAGGTATTTGGAAGTTTCCAGGAGAAGTCTTCGAGGCCCAATCCTCTGGATGGATAATTCCTTTGAGACGATTCTGAATATGGTAGTTAATGCCAAGCTTGTTTCAATGGAATCTATCTTTGACGGTCTGGGAATGGATATTGATTGCTATCAAGAACAGCTGGACCAGTATGGCTTTCATAGGGATACGATATTTGACCGAAGAACCATTTTTTCAGATGAAAAAATAAAGCAGTTGCTTACAGATCTAACACCGAGCATTATAGAAAATTCTAAAAAAGAGTACTCACTTCTGACCGAGTATTTGAAACAGGAAGGAGTTTCAGGCAAATTTGGCATTGTAGATATCGGTTATGCCGGTAGCATGCAACGCTATCTCACACAAACTCTGAATAAACTTGAGATCCAGCATAAGATCACAGGATTTTATCTTGGTGTTGCTGACTTCTATAAGAAAAATGAAGTGGATGGAATTGATCTAGATTTAAACGGCTATTTGTTTGATTTTAAACATAATCCACTCGCTGTTGACTGTCGGAGTTCATTCGTGGGATTATTCGAAACCCTATTTTTGGAGCAGGGAGGCTCTGTTAAAAGATATAAGAGAGAAAATGGACGGGTAGTTGCAGAGAGGTATCCATATGAATATTTTAAGGATGGTAAACCTACAGAGGACTATCTGAAAATTAAGGAAATCCAGCACGGAGCCATTGATTTTGTCTCTATAGCATCAGAAGATCCATTATTAAGGGAATTTAAATATAAGTCGACCGAACTTTTTGATGGGATCTATAAAACCGGAACAGATCCGAATACCTATGATTTAAAGCTTTTTGCTGATATAGAGTTTTATGATGAAGGGATGACACATAGGCTAGCTGCTCCAAAGAGCATGACATATTACTTATTGCACAAAAACGACTTAAAAAATGATTTTCTACAGTGCCGGTGGAAAATCGGATTTATGAAACGGTTGCTGAAGGTGAACCTTCCGTATCAAAAGATGTATTTAGCGTTACAAAGGTTAAGATAAAATGAATAATTCTGATATTAGTATTATTTTACCAGTTTATAATGGGGAGAGATACATTGAAAATACACTTAATTCAATATTGTCTCAATCATTTGATAGATTTGAAATCATAGCAATAGATGATGGGTCAAGGGATAGGAGCAGGGATATTCTGAAAAAATATGCTCAAAAAGATTCCAGAGTCCGCGTATATGAACAGGAAAACCATGGGATAAGCGCGACAAGAAATAGAGGGATCCAAGAATCAAGTGCCCCTTATATCATGTTCTGCGACCATGATGATGAATATCTTCCTGGGTATATCGAACAAGCTTATAAAATCATTAATGAAAGTAATGCAGATTTTGTGAAGTTTGGATGCAAAGAGGTGTATATCGATGGTGCACGAATTGTTAGAGAACATGTGGAATCACCACATGATCAAACATATTGTGGAGCTAATGTAAAGGAATTTCTTTTAGAGTATCAAAATGATAATGAATATATTTGGGATGGTATTTATACAAAAAAAATACTTGAATTGATAAATGGATTTGACGAGAAATATAAGTCAGGGTGCGAAGATTTAGCATTGATTCTTGATTTAGCTGAAAAGGCAAAATTCTGTATATGTAAGCCTGATATTTATTATATTCATAATATCCGTAATTCATTCAGTACAAGCAGAAAATATGACGAAAATGTGTACTGCGATGTGATGGAAACTTGGAAAAGACGCTTTACAATCCTCAGTCCTAACTACTATCCGAAATACGAGCAATCAAAACTAAGAATGCTGGTGTGGTCAATGTGTGGGATGTTTTCTTTTTCTAATTGTGAGCTATCCGTCGAGCAGATGTCAGAACGTTTTAAAAATCTCTATGAACAGGGATTTTGCCTACATGGTTCTAAGGCATCTTCTGAAAAGAAAAAGAATATCATATACATATTATATCAGCTAAGACAGTTTAAATTATTGTCAAAGATCTGTTTTTTGAAAAGAAAGAGAATATTATGATATATGTAATTACGCATAAAAAATTTAATGATGAAATTGTCGACCGAAAACATTATCAGATATTACATGTTGGCATGAATGATGACTGTAAATCGGATTATTTACGAGATGACAGCGGAGAGAATATAGCATCTAAAAACAGAAGTTATTGCGAGTTGACTGGCCTTTATTGGATTTGGAAGAATGGGAAAGAAAATCCAGATGATTTAACAGGATTAGTACATTATCGCCGATATTTTACTACGGAAAAGGAAGACATTTTATACACATATTTTCATTTGATGCCAAAGCTTCTGGATTATAAAAAAATTGAGTTAGATTTAATGAACGTAGATGCCATACTTCCTAAGCACGTTTCGATTATGAGAACAGTACGAGAATTTTATTCAGATTTGCATGTTGGAGAGGACTTGGATCTCACTCGTGTGAGCATCAAAGAAGTATGCCCGGAATACTTAGATGCTTTTGATGAAGTTATGAATGAACACTATTTCTATTTTGCGAATATGATTATTTGCAAAAAGTATATATTAGACTCTTATTGTGAGTGGCTTTTTAAGGTGATAGAACACCTTGAAAAAAAGATAGATTTGAGTAAATATAAAGACGAATACCAAGCTCGAGTGTTCGGATTTATTTCGGAAAGACTATTACAAGTCTGGGTGCACAAAAAAAAGCTCTCAATTAAAGAGTATCCTGTGTTTAATACTGAAGAAAGACGAATTACTATCTTCAGGAAAAACATGAACAGGATAGAAAACTTGATGAATAGAACGAGACTATGAAAAAATATACAGTAGAATTATCGTCATTAATTTATTATATTTCTATATATGCATATTTCTTGGCTTCAATGCTCTCAATTAGTATGATTGGTCAATTGCCTGGCGTGAGTACATTATGTACTGTTTTGAGATTTTTTGGCGTAATTGGGGCCATGACGTCGTTTGCGTTTCGAACTAGATTTGCCAAAAAATATTGCATACTAACAATGTTTTTGATAGTAGGGCTAATAATCTCTGCCTTTTTTACAGGCGATCATGGGGCGCTATTGATGACGCTAGTGATAATTTCTGCTTGGGGGGCAGATGGTAATTCTATTTTGAAAATATTTCTTGGAAGTTCAGGATTAATAGTTTTTATCTCATGGATGATGGCTCGTGCTGGATTAATTCAGGATAGAGTTTTTCAATTTTGGAGAATATCTGGTAAACCGTTGTTACGCCATTCATATGGGATGACATACACAACAACGTTTGCAGCAGCTGTTTTTTTTATAATTGCTGCAGTATTTTATCTGTTTTACGAAAAAGATAAAAGAAATATATTTAAAATATTTATCGTAGGGGTTTCTTCAATAATATTGTATTTTACATACAAAGGAACACAGGGACGATTGGAATTTGGAATGGGGGTTATTCTTTTATTACTATTTTTGTTAATGAGTGTATGGAATAAATTTTGCGCTTCTAAATCAGGAAAATTTATTTTGACAGCATTACCTATAATTTGCGTTATATGTTCATTTGGATCTGCATATATGTTTATGATCAACCAAACTAAATATGCATTTTTGGACTGGCTAATGACAGGACGACTTTCTATTGCAGCAAAAGCTATAAAACAATACGGAATAAATTTATTTGGACACACTGTACGCATGATTGGTAGTGGGACAGTTGGAACGGTTGACGTAACAGATTATTTCTTTATTGATTCGTTCTATATAAACTGGACTATCGTATATGGAGTAGTTGTAGTTGTAGTGTTGCTAGTTTTGTACATATGGATTAATAAGAAAACGATAGAGAATCGAAATTATAAATTAATGATATGCCTTTCATTGGTATATTTGCATGGAATTATCATGTCCTCTATTATGCATCCGGAATTAAATCCGTTTTTTTGTGTAGCAATTGCAGAAATCAGTTCTTACTATCAATTAGATAAGGAATAGTTAAATGAAGATTGCACTAATAACATTTCACGCACCCTATAATTATGGCTCTTGCTTACAGGCTTACGCATTACAAGAGAAAATCAAAGAACTAGGGCATGATGTAGATATTATCAATTATCGTTTTGATGGACAAAAAAAAGCATATAGATTAATCAGGAATAACGGAAATGCGGCGGATTTAATAAAGGATCTACTGCAAATTCCTGTTTTTAGAAAGAAAAAACAGCGCGCACGAATGTTTGAAAAGTTTATTGCTGATAACATGAATCTTACCGTGGAGTATCAAGACCCATCTCAGCTTTCAAACATAGCATATGATTATGACATATTTGTGAGTGGATCAGATCAGATTTGGAATAAGCATGCTAATGAACTAGACAAAGTAGATTGGAAATTTATGCATCCTTATCTGCTGACTTTTACTAACAAGAAAAAAATTTCTTATGCATCATCGATAGGTGGTACAACAAACGAAGAAATAATGCAGTACATGGCTCCATCAATTAGGAAATTCAGCTTCTTATCTGCTCGTGAAAAGCAAGTTGCGGATAGATTAGCAATGTTACTAAAAGTACCTGTAGATACTGTGTTGGATCCTACATTACTATTGAATAAAGATGACTATATAAATCGTTTCGACATTGAGGAAAATCCGAAGGAAAAATATATATTTTATTATTCTTTGGCTGGTATAAGTACTGTGAAAAAACATCTTGATTGGATTGATGGCATAAATATAAACAATTACAAAGTGATAATAAATACACCATATGCATGGTTTCCGGATCATGGAACACATAAAAATATTGTAGCGATTGGACCAATTGAATTTCTGCGTATACTAAATAATGCGGAATGCATTATAACTGATTCATATCATGGAACTTTGTTTTCGGTTAATTTTAAAAAGAACTTTTTAACACTTTGCAAATCAGATGCTAAAAGTGATTATCGAAAAAATGATATTTTAGGAAAATTAGGGCTAACTAACCATATGGTGAATGAATTCACAAATGGCTTTGACACATCAGTGGCGATTAATAATGGAGAATATTGTAATCATTTAAGTGAATTGAGAAACAGAAGTATCGAGTATCTTAAAACTGCTCTGCAGTAATGATCGACGAAATATTATACCAGATTATTAGCTGGATTATATATCCGTTGATAAAGATAAGCTTAATTCTTCCAATTGTGTAACTATACAAGAACAGATACAACAACTTCAGTTATCGTGTTTATCAAAATGAGATTGAGTGAAGTGCTAAAAGAATTGAAAGCCGGAAAGAGACAATGCGTAAAACAGTCATGGGTATGATCCAGATAATGATAATGTGAACTCATGCGTGCCTGAGATGTGCCCTGTGTGTGGTGCAGAACACGTCAGTTTTTATCGCCGCGACATTCATGGCAGGAAGCGCTGATGGTGCTGCAGCAGATCCAAACATAAGTTCACTTATGATTCGCATACAATCACTTACAATCTGAAAATTGAAAGAGATGTTTTTGTGCAGATCTGCATGTATACACTGAATATGGTACCCATCAGGAAGACTGCAGAACGGTTTGATGTCTCTATTCAGTATGTCTTCAATAATCGCCATAAGTTTCTCAGCCTTCTGGAAGAGATTCTCGGTAATGAAAAGGAACTGATGTCAGGAACAATCGAAGATGACGAAACTTATGTTCTAGAATCTACGAAGGGAAGCATTCCCCGAAAACAAAAGATTCCGCCACAGAGGCGGCATTCTGGCAAACGGGGAATATCCAATGACCAGATTTGCATCGTCACCACAACGGATCGAACATGTATGTGGATGGAGCAGCCTGCTATAACGATCCTGCCAATAAAGCAGAATGCAAGGTAAAGCATCTGATTGGGCATGAAAGTTACAACAAAGTTGAACATCTGAATACAGTGAATTCTATTCATTCAATGAGCAGGAGAAACTATGCTTTCTATCGCGGTGTGGCCACAAAAGATCTGAACAGATACATGGCACTGTTTATCTTCATGAGAAGATTGAAGAACATGGACATGAGCAAAAAGACAGAGATACTGATAGGAACAATCAAGTGGTTTCACTGTCATATCGCCAGGGAATCTTTAAAGGAGAAGCATTTATTCAGAATCAATGCGTGTTATTAAAGCACTCATACCCATGTGAGTAAACTAAGTGTTTATTTTATTAATAGGCAATAGAGTTTTCACTTTTTCTGGGAAGTTCTAGTAGCTTTTATTATAGAACTTGTAGTCACAAAAGTAGTAACCCGAGCAAAGGGAAAAGGCATGTATATAATGTGTTAGCAGCAGACATTTCTACAACTCGAGAGGCAACATTAGCGGGAAGTAAAACGTAAATGGCAACTAGTCAGAATTATAACGAATTAAAAAGAAATACGCTTATCATAGGAATATCAAACTTAGGCAGCAAGGCAATCAGTTTCATCCTTGCTCCTTTGTATTCCTATTATTTGTCCACATCCCAGTACGGGACTATGGACCTGATTACAACAACGGCTGGCCTTATCATGCCATTGCTGTGTCTGGATATATACGAAGCGGCATTCCGGTTTGCAAGCGACAAGAAGTACGATGACAAGACGGTGTTCAGCTCATCATTTTCACTGAGCTTCTTGATGTCGTTGCTTGCAATTATTGTAGTAGTTGCATTGAAATTTTATATCAATATTCCAGCAGTGGTATCGTTCTCTATCCTTTCCGCTGTGGTTGATGCTAACTACCAGGTGCTGAGCCAGTTTGCACGTGGACAGAACAGAATGAAAGTCTTTGCTCTGTCGGGAGTGATAAACTCTGTTGTGCTTTTTGCGTCGGATATCCTGTTCTTGGTTCTGCTTCGGTATGGACTGAATGGTTGGATGATTGCCTATATTATTGGTAAGGTCATTGCCTGCCTTTATGTAATGTGGGCCGCAAAGATAAAATCTTGCTTTTCTTTCAGATCCATATCTAAGGCATTCTATAAAGAGGCGGTCAAATATGCACTTCCATTGCTTCCAGCAACATCCATGTGGTGGGTAATGAATGCATCTGATCGTTATGTTATCACTCTGTATATGGGAACTGCTGCGAACGGTATTTATGCAGTGGCAAACAAGATGCCTTCGCTCCTCAGCGTATTTGAGAATATTTTCTATCAGGCATGGCAGACGTCATCCATTAATGCGCTAGAGGATAAGAACAGAGATAAATTTTATTCAGGAGTATTTAAAAATTATTTTTTAATTCTAGCTCTTGGTGTATTAGGGTTGCTGTTGATTTTAAAACCGTTAACAATTCACCTTTTTGCCCGTGAATACGAGAGCGCGTGGATGTGCACAGCCATTCTAGTCATCGGTGTTATGTTCCATGCTTTAGCCGGAAACCTGGGTACCTTATATGGAACATTTAAAAGCACTAAAGGTGCACTCATAACAGCTATTATTGGGGCTGTAACAAATACGGTGCTGAATTTTATCTTTATTCCTTATTTTGGCATTATTGCAGCAGCGACTACAACACTGGTAGGATATATTGCTGTCCTGTTATATCGTTGGTGGGATGTAAAGAAGTTTGTAAGGCTGACAATCAGTCCGGCATTTGTTGTATTCTGGTTGTCGTTAATTGCTGTGCAGTTTGCACTTTACTATTGGGAAGGCTTAATTTCATATGGAATTAGAGCTGTGATTGTTGCCCTAGGATTCTATTTAAACCGTGATTTGATACTAAGAATCTTAAAACGTTGAAAGTAGGAGTTTATGGAGAAAAAATATTCAGCAGAAAAAAATGTGCTTCAATTGGTGGCTTTGATGAAGGCACATGGTGTCAGAAAGATTGTAGCCAGTCCGGGAAACACAAATATTACTTTTGTCGGAAGCGTGATGAACGATCCTTATTTCCAGGTGTATTCCTGTGTGGATGAACGATCGGCAGCATATATGGCTTGTGGCATGGCAGAGGAGAGCGGAGAACCAGTAGCTCTTAGCTGTACAGGTGCAACAGCGGCGAGAAATTATCCATCAGGCCTAACAGAAGCATTTTATCGTAAACTTCCTGTTCTTGCGATTACATCCTCTCAGCCGTTTGGAAGAGAAGGACAGCTCTTTCCGCAGTACACGGATCGGACAGTGCAATTCAAAGATATTGTTACGATGAGTGTACAGATTCCGTATCCTTATTCTGTAGACGATGAGTGGGCGAACAACGTAAAGATCAACAATGCGCTACTTCAGCTCCGGAGAAATGGCGGAAGTCCAGTCCATATCAATATCGCGACGAATTTCAGCCATGACTTCAGTGTTTCTTCCTTACCGGATGAGAGAGTAATCCGCAGGTATACACTAAAAGACAAACTACCAGAATTAACTGCTGGAAAAGTATGCGTATTCGTAGGATCACACAAGAAGTTCACACCGGAACTGGAACACGCTGTGGATGAATTCTGTGATCGTTATAATGCCATCGTTTTGTGTGATCAGACTTCAAACTATAAAGGAAAATTCAGAATTCTAGGTGGCCTTGCATCAGGTCAGATGAATTATTGGCCGGTTTGTAGATCTGCAGATGTGGTGATTCATCTCGGAGAGATTACCGGTTCTTATTATTGGTTCAAGAATACAAAAGTCTGGAGAGTGAACAGCGACGGAGAAGTAAGAGATCCATTCAAGCTTCTGAGCAAGGTGTTTGAAATGGAGGAACAGGATTTCTTTGATTACTACAATGATCAAAAGAATCCATCTTCCAATACTTACTATCAGGAATGTGTTGATGAAGAGAACTCTATGCGTCAGGAACTGCAGGAGCTTCCATTATCCAATGCGTGGATGTGCCAGCAGACAGCGCCTAAGCTTCCGGAGAATTCAGCGCTTCATCTTGGGATTTTAAACAGCCTTCGCTCCTGGAACCTGTTTGATACACCAAAGTCCGTATATTCCTACAGCAATGTTGGTGGCTTTGGTATTGACGGAGTTCTCTCCTCCTGTGTAGGTGCTTCCCTTGCCAATCCGAATAAATTATTCTTCTGTGTCCTTGGTGATCTTGCAACTTTCTATGATATGAATGTACTTGGCAACAGGCATATTGGGAATAATTTACGCATTATTGTATCGAACAATGGAACGGGCTATGAGATGCATTGTCCTGGCAGTATCGGTGAAGAATTCGGGGAAGATTCGGATCGTTACTTTGCAGCAGGAGGTCACTACGGGAAGCAGTCCAGAAGTCTGTTGAAGAATTACGCTGAAAATCTTGGATTTGAGTACATAAGTGCAGAGTCCAAGGAAGAATATTTATCACACCTTGATTATTTCGTTTCTCCGGAAACCCATGAAAAACCAATCCTGTTTGAGGTTTTTGTTTCTGAAGAAGATGATGATAAAGCTTATAAGTTGACAAGAGAGATCCGCCAGGATGCTACATCGAAGGCAAAGGATCTGGCAAAGTCAGTTCTTGGAGAAAAGGGGTTTCAAGGACTTAAAAAAATCTTGAAGAAGGGCTGAGAACATTCATTCAGAGCTTATGTAAGGAGCATGATATATGGGAATTAAACATAAAATCGGAAGTGCTGTCCGCAAAATTGCAAGAGCACTGAATGAAAAGAAAATGGTCCCGGTTACCAAGTACGTTGATAAAGATAATATTTTATCTGGGAAGGTTGCTTTGATTACTGGAGGCAGCGGTGGAATTGGATCTGCAATGGCAGAAAGCTTTGTTGCTTCCGGTGCAAAAGTGATTGTTGCCGGGACAAATGAAGAGAAGCTCATAAACATATGTTCTAAAATTGGGGAGGATACTGAAAAGGTAAACTACCTCATACTAAATGTATTAGATGTCAATACCATGGCGGATTCAATACAGAAGGCAGCATCTCTCTTTCCGGAGAATAGAATAGATATCCTGGTAAATTCTGCTGGAGTACTTGCGCAGCATTCATTTATGGAAATGAGTGAAAAAGAGTATGACCAAATCATGGACATCAACGCAAAGGGTACCTTCTTTATGTGCCAGGCCATGGCAACATATATGATAGAGAATAAAATCAAGGGTCACATTTTGAATGTTACTTCCTCTTCAGCTCTTCGACCAGCATGGACACCATATCAGATGTCAAAGTGGGCAGTTCGCGGATTCACAATGGGGCTTGCGGATACACTCCTTCCTTATGGAATCATAGTGAACGCAATAGCTCCTGGTCCTACTGCTACAGCTATGCTTAACGTAAAACCGGGCGATAGCATTTACAACCCGGATGCAATAGCAGGACGTTATGAGATGCCAGAAGAGATTGCACAGTTAGCCACTTTTATGGTTAGCGATGCCGGAAACATGATTGTAGGAGATACCTTCTATATGACTGGCGGCAGTGGAGTCATCGCTTATCATAAGTAACATTTACGAAGAACCAGATTGACTCTATCCGAGATTGGAGAAGTTATGAAGGTTCTCATATTTGGTGGTACTGGAGCAATCGGAATACCAGTAGTTCAGTTGCTGGCAGAGCGTGGTCACGAAGTTTATGTAACCTCGAGAAAAAGTAAGAAACTAGGGCTTCATTACATATGTGGAAATGACATGGATTTGGAATTTGTCAAATCAATCCTGGGAGATCATCAGTATGATGTGCTGATAGATTTTATGGCTTACATGACTAGCAGTTCAAACAGAGATATGAATACCTGTTGGATCATGTTGGAAGACTGTATTATTTTAGTTCATCCAGAGTTTATGCGAATTCTGATTTGACGCCAATCACGGAAGAATCGCCTTGACTGCTTGATGTTTGTAATGATCAGGATTATCTTGCTACTGACGAATATGCTTTGCAGAAAGCGAGACAGGAAAATATTCTTTTTCAGGCAAAGCGAAAGAACTGGACAATTATTCGTCCATATGTGACTTACAATACAGAACGCCTGCAACTTGGTGTTCTGGAAAAACAAGAGTGGTTATATCGCGCTGTTCATGGCCGGTCAATTGTGTTCACAAATGACATTGCAGATAAGATTACATCTCTGACTTACGGATTAGATACCGCAGAGAGAATTGTTAAACTAGCGGAAGCTGGTGACGTTGCTGATGGACAGGTCTATCGCATAGCGACAGAAGAGAAGATCACATGGAATGAGATCTTCTTATTATATGTCGAAACTCTGACTGAGATACTGGGTAGATCGCAAAAATACAAGATGCTTCCTGACTCCGCAAGGTATGCAAAATATAATCGCTACTGGCAGATCAAATATGATCGCTTATACAACAGGGTGTTTGACAGTAGCAAGATTCAAAATGTGCTGGAATTATGGGATTCACTCCGATTAAGGAAGGCTTGGAAAAATCGTTAACCGAGTTTTTAAACAGGGATCAGAAATTCAGAATTCAGGATATCAACTGGCTGTCGCAAGGATTTTTCGATAAGGTTTGTCATGGGAAGACTCCGTTAGCGGAGATACCTGGTGGAAAGAACAAAATTAAATACTTAATGGCGAGATATACCAATATACAGGAGTTAAGAAAATCTAGTTGATATTTACATGTGTCACTTTGAATTAAAAGTAATAATGTTGTTAGGGATTTTGGCGTATAAAATGAGGAATAATACATGTATGATTATTTGATTGTTGGATCTGGTTTATACGGTGCGGTTTTTGCTCATCAGGCAAATGAAGTAGGAAAGAAAGTTCTTGTTATAGATAAGCGTCCAAATATTGCTGGTAATGTGTATACGGAAAATGAGGAAGGAATCCATGTACATCGCTATGGAGCGCATATTTTTCATACGAATAATAAGAAAGTATGGGACTATGTGAATCGGTTTGCTGTTTTCAACCGCTTTACAAACTCTCCGGTAGCAAATTATAAAGGGGAACTTTACTCACTTCAATTCAATATGTACACCTTTAATAAAATGTGGGGTGTGGTGACACCACAGGAAGCAGCCGCCAAGATCGAGGAGCAGAAGAAAGATTATATTGCGAAGAAGCTACAAGAAAGAGGGCTGCCTGCAGATGCACCGTTTGAGCCACAGAACCTAGAGGAACAGGCAATCTCGCTGATCGGGACAGATATCTACGAGAAATTGATCAAGGGCTATACGGAAAAGCAGTGGGAAAGACCCTGCTCGGAACTACCTTCCTTTATTATCAAGCGTCTTCCAGTACGTCTGACCTTTGATAACAATTACTTTAACGCCATGTACCAAGGAATCCCAGTCGGCGGTTATATGTGTTTTGTCAAGTTGGAGTGGTCCATTGGGACTGCGGTGGGAATCTTGGACCGAATCCATCCTATGCTGCCAGGCCCAAATCCCTGCGATACTGCATGGTGCTCCTGTAATCCAGGTCGCTCTTTATCCTGACATCCCTGTACCATCTGATGTAGGCGTCGAGCATCCCCATGAACTCCTCGATCGTGACCCCGGCCCAGTCGCAGCCGTAGAAGAATTCTATCTTCAACCTTCCGAAGAAGCCCTCGCACCTCGCGTTATCGGGACTGCATCCCTTCCTCGACATCGATCTGACCAGGCCGTTCTCATCGCATATCCTTATCCATCCCGGCCAGCGGTGTTTGTGTTCAATTAGTTGTTGTGGGGTTAGTCACGATGATTTTTCGGTTTTAGGCAGAGCATTCCGACCACGGAATGGTCTTAACTGGATGGTGCTTGTATCTCCACCAGAAAGGACCGGAAAAGATTATGACCGGCGTGCCCCAAGTACAGTCTATCCGTCGTTTGCGGCGGAACGGGGAATCCGTCACGTCGATCGCGCGGAAAACACATGCCGGCGGAGCCGACGGTGCGTAAGTACCTCGCGAAGGAGGATCTGTCGGCCGTGCCGTCGGTGAGAAAGCCGCGCGCGTCGGCGGTCGGACCCGTATCTGCCCGCGGTCGCAGCAGTGGCTCGCGGAGGATCGCGCGAACTGGCGCAAGCAGCAGCATACCGCGACCAGGATCTGGGAGCGGTCGGGGGACGGGCATGGCATGGTGGTCTCCCTGTCCACGGTGACGCGGGCGGTGACGCGGCCCGGGCGCGGGTTCGCGGCGGAGCGTGACGAGGCGTTCATGGACCTGGTATGGCATCCGGGCGAGGCGCAGGCCGATTTCGGCGGGGTCGACGTGCTGTTGCGCGGCGTGGTGCAGCGGATGCATCATTTCGTGCCTGGTTTCCCGTATTCGAACGTCGGTCTGGTGCAGTCGGTGCCGGGCGGGAACGCTGAGTGCACGTGCCTGGCGTTGCGCAACCTGTTCGAGTGGCTGGGCGGTGTGCCGGAGCGGATCGTGTTCGATAACGCCGCCGGCGTGGGCCATAAGGGGTACGGGGAGCGTGAGCCGCGTCCGGCGGCGCCTGTTCCAGGCCTTCCAGGCGCATTACGGGTTCGATTGCTCGTTGGGCAACCCGTATTCCGGTCATGAGAAGGGCGCGGTGGAGTCCAAGGTCGGCATGGTGCGGCGCAAGCTGTTCGTGCCCCGGCCGAGCGTATGGAGCCTGGAGAACTTCAACGCCGGGCTGCCGGACCGGTGCCTGGAGCTGGCCACGATGTATTTTGTCAAGTTGATTTGTACGGTGTCGTCACTTTTTCTGGACAGTTTCGTCGTTCATTCTGGACGGTTTGGGCTGTCCGGTTTCCTATTGGTGTTGTTTGGTTATTTCATTAGTGAGTGGGTGTTCCTGTAGGATTCGCCGTGGAACCTGACGATGCGCCCGTGGTGGACGATGCGGTCGATGACCGCGGCGGCCATGTCGCCGTCGCCGAACACGTCGCCCCACCTGCTGAATTCCAGGTTCGAGGTGAACACCACGCTCCTGGTTTCGTAGCTGTCGGCTATGACCTGGAACAGGAGGCGCGCGCCTTCGATGTCGATGGGCAGGTAGCCCAGTTCGTCGATGACCGGCGGCTCGGCCTTGCCGATTGTCTCGGGTTCGGTGTCGAGGCGGTCGTCGTGTTTGGCCTTGCACAGACGCGTGACCAGGGACGGGGCCGTGAAGAACCCGGCCGGTATCATGTGTTTGCAGGCCGGTCCTCCCGATCGCGATGGCCAGGTGTGTTTTGCCGCATCCGACGTCGCCGTAGGGCACGAGGCCCTCGGCCCGGTCCACGAACTGGAGGCTGGCGGGCTGCTTGCGGCGCCAGTCGGCGGGGAACGTGGCCATACCCCCGGTCGTATCCGTCGCGTGTCTTGGATTGGGGGGAAGCCGGCCTGCGGAGCGGGCGGGCGTGTTTGGATTCGGCCCAGCTGGCGTTCTTCATCCCTGGACAGACCGGCCCCTGGATAGGCCGGCGAGGAAGCCGAGCTGTCCGGGGGTGGCGTCGTCGCATGCCCGGCGGAGCACGTCCCGTGTCAGCGGCAGCGTCCGGGCGAGTTCCATGACCTGCCCGGGCGTGGCCTTCGGCGATCGCCGCCTGCCGGTGGGCGCCGTCGTGGCGGGAACATCGGTCGTGGTGGTGTCGGTCATCATTCCTCCATGTATTTGTCGTATCTGGTCAGGTCCTGGCCGCCGGGCGTGTCATCGCCTTGCAGGATGCGTGCCGCGGTGGTCTCGATGGTCGCCCGGTCGACAGTGCGCCCGGCCTTGATGATTGCGGCGACGGCGCCGGCCGTGGCCGGGAAGCCGTATGTCTCGCCGGCGTGCCGGGTGTCCGAGATCAGTGAGGAGCGTTCCGGCGCGTCCATGCGGCCGGGCAGGTTGCGTACGGGTTCGGGGAAATCCCCGCGGATCGGGCTCTCGCCCCATGACCGGGGCTTGCGCGCGATGACGGCGAGCAGGGCCGCGGGGTCGGCCTGTGTGTCGGGCGAGCGTCCCCATACACGTTCCAGGGTGGTGATGTGCCCGCCGTCGGGGTCGCGCAATTCGATCTGGAAGACCCTCACCCCGGCCTGCAGGCGCTTGGAATGCCATTTCGGGCCGGCGAGGTACCGGTTCGAGTCGACCGGCATGGTCCCGGTGCGGTCTGCCTTCACCGAACGCCATTCGACCGGGTCGAACGCGGCGGACGGCGGCGGGGGCATATGCTCCTTCTCCGATTCGAACAGGCCGGCGACGGGCACGCCGAGCCGGTAATGGTCGGCCTGCGTGAGCCGTTCGCACGCGTCGAACCACGCGCGCGTCAACGCTTGGTAACCCTCCGCCGACGGGACCGGCACCATCAGGTTGCGGCGCACGAACCCGACCGCGTTCTCCACGCTGCCCTTCTCGTTGTCCGAGTACGGGTTGCAGAACCTCGCCTCGAACCCGTACTGCGCGCAGAACCGCTGGAACATCACGGTCTGCGTGACCGTGCCGTCCGCGTTGCGGTGCCCCACGCCCGTGGCGTTGCCCGGACACCACCACGGGCGGCGCCATCCCGGCACGAGCGAACACCTCGCCCAGCCCGTGGCACACACACCCCGACGTCTCACCCGGCAACGCCGCGACATACCGCATGTTCGAATACGGGTACGAGACCACCAGGAAATGAACCACACGCTCCACGCCCGCGATCGACGCGCGCGCCTGGCCGAAATCCACCTGCGCGGTCCCCGGCGCCCACGCGAGCCGCGCATACCCCTCCGACTCCGCGCGATGCCGCTCCCGCCACCGCTTGACCCAACGCTGCACCGACGGATACGAACCCTCGAACCCGTGCTCGTCGCGCAATCGCTGCCACACACGCATGGCGGTATGCCGCTGCTTGCGCGGGAGCCTGAGATCGGCGGTCAACCATCCCTCGACGATCTCGGCGTACCCCGAATCGACCGGCGTCCGTCCGGCCCTGCCGGCCGGACGAGGGGAGAAATCCTCCCTCGAGGCGTACTTCACCACCGTCGTCCGGGACACATGCAGCTCACGCGCGATCCGCGCGTGGCTCATGCCCTGTCCCTCCAACTGCCTGATACGCTGTTGCATAAGCATCGATGTCGTCAATCCCTTCCTCCCGGGAACCTCGAAAACGGTTATCAGCACCCGGGAATCTACCGGGAAACCGGACGGCATCGATGCCCTATTCCGCAACCGACCACACCGTCCAAAATGAACGCCACGACTGTTCAGAAATAGTGACGAAACCGTCCACATCTAAGTGAACACAAACACCACGAAACCGCACTGCCGCAAGGACACGGAGGAACGTGGCCTGTTCTCCGAGGACCGTGCGGCGCTGCTGCCGTTGCCCGGGAAGCGTTTCGACGTCTGCCGCGTGGCGGCATATGAAGGCCGACCGGTACGGTGTGGCCGCGCCCGGGGACGGCATTGCTGTTCCGCCCGGGCGAACGCGGGCAGAGAGGTGATCGTGGGCCTCCGCGCGCTCGTGGCCCGGGGTCCTCGACTCGTCGGGCAAGCACCTGGCGACCCATCCTCGGGCGTACGGCCAGGCCGGCACGAACAGCGAGGACCCGTCCATGCGGTTGGCGCTGCTGTGCAACAAGCCCGCGTCCTGGCCCGACAGCCGGGTGCGTGACGCGTTGCCGGACCCGTTGCGGCAATGGCTGGATCGGCAGGACAGACAGACACGCAACGAGGCGCTGCAGACCCTCAAACGCGTTGACAGGGAATCCGGGTGGGCGAACGCGGTCGAGGCGATGCTTTCCATCCTCGAATCGATCGGCGGGGCGGACCGCGCCGGTGCCGCACTGCTCGCGGCCAGGCTCGCCGAGGGCGTGGCGGGTATCGAATACGACGATGACAGGCCGGTTCCGGGTGAATACGACATCGCGTTCACCGGGGACGCCGGCGCGCAGGGAGGCGGGCGACGAGCACGAAGACGGACGAAGGGCTCTACGAGAAGGCCCGCAAGCTGTTCATCTCCAAGGCGAGCATCGACGAATTCGCCGGCTGGGCCACGCCCCGCCAGGTCGACGCCGTCCACCGCCTGCTCGACACGGAACTGGCGAACAGGGAACGCGCGAAGCACGACAGGCTCCTGCGCCGCGCCCGGTTCCCCGTCGTCAAGGGTCTCGACGGCTACGACTTCACGAACGTCAGGCTCCCCGACGGCTACACGCCCGGGCGAGCTCCTGGGACTCGGTTTCATCCCGCGCGCGCGGGACCTGGTGTTCTACGGCAAGACCGGGCGCGGCAAGACGCATCTCGCGATCGGGCTGGGCATGAAAACGATTGACATGGGGCTGGGCGTGCGGTTCCACCGGGCCGCCGAGCTTGTACTCCAGCTGGGCAAGGCCAAACGCGACGGCACGCTCGAGACGATGCTCCGGGACATCGGTCGTGCCGACCTGATCATACTGGACGGGACCGGCTACGTACCCTTCGACATCGACGGGGCGCGCCTGCCCTGACCGGATCATCGCGGGCAGCTACGAAAGACGGAGCATCATCTCCGCCACGAACATCGAGTCCGGCGAATGGGGCACGGTCTTCGCGGACGACAAACTCGCCGCCGCGACCGGCGACCGCATCGTGCACCACGGGCGGCTCCTCGAGTCCGCGGGCCGGAGCCGCCGTGCCGGCGAGGTCCTCATGTTCGTCAGGAACACCTCCGCGCAACCGGAAAAATAAGGAAAATGCGTGCAACTGTCTAAACCCGAAAAAAATACATGACTAAACACGAAACACCGACCTGACGAAATACAGCATGATCCTGAGCGGTACGGTGTGGTTGATTTCGACGGGTCGGGCAGGGCGGTGCCGATCGAGGAGAAGCCCGCGCACCCGAAGTCGAATTATGCGGTGACGGGCTTGTATTTCTATGATGACCGTGTGGTGGAGTATGCGAAGCAGGTGAAGCCGTCTGCGCGTGGCGAGTTGGAGATCAC
>JDUB01000022.1 GCA_000771265.1 Bifidobacterium thermophilum DSM 20210 | reverse complement strand
ACCACGTTTAGTTCCTATAGGCCACAAACTGGTTACGCTGGGAGGGTCGTTAGCGTAGTTAGTTTGGGTGGTTGGTCGGAATTGGGTGTGAGGGGTTGTCCTGTCAGGCGTGACGCGGTTTTAAGTCCTCATGCCGTCACTTTCGAGCGCGGCCAGAATGTGTGTCCGGAATCAGCGCGGACCCGTTGCGGTGCAAGGCATACGGGCGGCTCGAATGTGCCAGATTGGCGGAATGAACACTCCGCGATGCCCTAAATGCCACGGCACCTCCGACTGACCCACCACCGGATGCACATTTTGTCCTATAACCCTCGGGAGCGGTCTTGATACACCGCGATACCATGCGCTCAGAGTGGGTATCTGCGGTATCTGTAGTACTTGCCCGACCGTATCTTGCGTATCTGTGTTCATCGGCGCCCGATACCCGAAGTAGCGTCGTTGAAATTCCGCGGGTCGTACTCGCGGTATCGAACCTATCCGCACACAGATAACGCAGATGCAATCCGCGAGGTACTACAGCAAGGCGAGATACACGTTGCCAGGCACCATCAAGTACCGCAAATACGCAAGATACCGATGTCAAACCACCAGTGCGGACCACAGATAGTTGGCAAACACTCCCGTCCACAGCCTGACTCCGTCATTCGCCAACACGGGACATCATCGCGCTGTTTCATACGTGTCACCGGTGATGAACCCTGACATCGGCCAGCACGGGCGGGGCATCATCACTTGCGGTCCGTCCCGATTCGCGATACCAAGCGACCCTGAGACGCGCGAAACCATCGGCATCACGTGAGGGACAATCGCCCGCACGCCAGCCAGAAACCCAGCCACACCGCGGGAATCATCTTTCGACCACATTCCCGGTTCGAAGTGGCGCTCGAGCGCCCATACCGTGTTCGATTGGATGGTATGACATCACATACATCGCATATGACACATACAACACACATGAATACGCATCAATCTCAGCAGGTCGCCCGCCCTAACGCGGCGGTCAACGTCCCCTACCGGTCCGGGGCTGATTCGTTCGGCGTTCCATGCCCGTCGCCGGTGTATCGCGCGCCGAATGCGGCGATTGTACTGTCGGCGAGCGGCGGATTGGGCACGAGCACCTTCGCGGCGCTGCTCGCGCAAACACTGCACGGCCTATACGACGACAGGGACTTCGCCTTGGTAGACGCTGACTTGTCCGGCGGCGGACTGGATGTCCTGCTTGGTATGGAAAGCGAGCTTGGCGTCCTGCTCAATGCCGTCACGGCTCCGCTGGGCGAGGTGGACGGCGCTGCCTTGCGTCGCCGGCTTACCACGTGGGATGGCGTTGACGTGCTGTCCAGCCGCCCGTGGATTTGCCCGATGCCGCAGGATTGGGAAATTGCTGTGACGGTCTGCGCGCTGGCCGAGATGTATGACATGGTGGTTGTCGATGCGGGGCGTGCCGGGTATTCTCCCGGTGAGGCGATTCCGTTGCCGCTTAAAGGCTCCGCGATGATTCTGCTGATTGAATTGTCCGTTCTCGGCACGGTCCGCGCGCAGGCGTGCATCGAGGCGCTGACCGGCCGGGGCAGCCGACGGTCATCCGATCACCGCGCCGCGCTCGCCAATCGTGCCGCTTCAGGAACGGTCACAGAGGACGATATCGCGCTGGTCGGGGTTCTGCCGCCGACCGCCCGTGCATCCGCCCGTGGTGTGATCGGCGTTGACGAGGCGGCGGAATACTTGGGCATCGACGTGCTGTGCAACATCCAGCCTGACACGCGGTTGTGCGCGGAGATACTTGAGGGGACCGGCTTGCTCAAGCCGAACCGGGCGAATGCGAAAGCATTGCGCACTGTGGCATCGTGGCTTGATGCTAGGCGGGCGGGGTCGGCGAGGCCGACGGGGAGTGGGGAGCGGCGATGACTGCGATGAATGCAACGGTGCCGCTAGCGTCAGAGTCAGTCTCGCCGTTTGTGTCAGTGCAAGCGCCAGTCTCACAGCCAGTGCCAGTACCAACATCAGCCCCGTTGACAGCAACAACACCAACGGCCACACCAGAGGCCACCACACTGACTCCGCCGCCAGTAAGCGCGCCGGCTCAATTCGCCGCAACGAGGACATCGCATGAATCGTGATGATCCCCGGAACAACGCAAGCGCCAAAGTTGCAAGCCCGGCCAGCCCAGCCAGTCGAACAAACTCAGCAAACTCAGCAAACCCGGAAATCCCCGCGTTCGCAGCGCCGCGCAGAGCATTGTCCATCGCGTTCGGCCCGTTGCAATGGCTAGCTCAGGACACTCAGGTCACTGATATCGCGGTGACCTGCGACGGCGGGGTCTGGGCCGATCGCGGGGCGGGCATGCTTCCGTGCCGCATCGCCGTGCCGTTCCGCTCGCCGCAGGTCGTTCGCGATTACGCCGTGCGGCTGTGCGCACAGATGGGTCGTCGTCTTGATGATGCTTGCCCGATTGCGGACGCGTCAACAGCTGACGGAATCCGCGTCCACGCGGTCATCGCGCCGATTGTGCCGCAAGGCGCCTCGATTTCGATTCGTCTGCCGGGAAGCCTGCCGCCAACATTGGAATCGTTGTGTGCCTCCGGCATGTTCCCGCCGGCATGGCTGGCCCTGCTGGACGGTTTGGTCCGCGGCCGTGCCACGATACTCATCACCGGCGGCACAGGCGCTGGGAAAACCACGCTGCTCAAGGCGTTGCTCGGTCGTTGCGAAATCGGCGAGCGTATCGTCAGCGTCGAGGAAGTCCGCGAGCTTGGCGAATTGGCGGCGGTTTCCGGCGGCAATCATGTGTCGCTGGTTGCACGGGAGGCGAATGTCGAGGGCGCTGGGGCGGTGGGCTTGCCCGAGCTGGTGAAGGCGACGTTACGGATGCGCCCCGACCGTGTGGTGTTGGGTGAATGCCGCGGCGAGGAGATCGCTGATTTGTTGCGTGCGTTCAACTCCGGGCATCGTGGTGGAGCCACGACCTTGCACGCCGATGGCGTGGAGCGTGTGCCTGCACGGTTGATATCGTTGGGGTTGCTGGCGGGGCTTGACGCTCGGGCTTTGGGTATGCTCGCACAGGACGCGTTTGATGCGGTAATCCATGTGGAGCGTACGTCGGTCGGGCGGCATATCGCGCAGGTGGGCACCCTTGCGGTGGTTCACGGCGCTTTGGTCGGGGTGCCGTTGTTGGCATGGGATGGTGTCGGCCGGCCGCTCGCGATTGAGGGGTGGCAGGATTTCGCGGTACGCTGGCTTGCGTCGGCGGCGACATCGTGGCAGGGCCATTCGCTGAAGGTGGTGGAAGCATAATGATTCTGTGGCCGTTGATCGCCGCAATCTGCTGTGCGGCGTTGCTGATGTTGCCGGTGTGGGATGGCGTGTCGTGCCGATGGCGGTTGCGCGATGCCGCTGATGGTCGGGCAGTGGAGCCGCCTGCCGCCGCGGGATTGGATGCGGCGCTGGCGATGTTGACTGCCGGGGTGCGTGCGGGAGGCACGTTGGAGGATTCGCTTTCCAGACTTTCCGGGCGGCAATCGGGGCAATCGAGCCAATTGCCAGGCCAGTCAGATCAGTCAGATCAATCCAGCCGATTATCTGGCCTATCGGGGCACGCCGTGGACCGGTTTGCGGTGATTCGAGCGCTCGCTGCCCACGCTCGGGACGGCGAGTCGGCGTATCTTGAGCGGATTGCGGCGGAAGTGTGTGTCGTCGCGCAGCTGAGCGGTCGCTTGGGTTGCGAACTGGGGTCCTGCCTGGAAGCGGTAAGCGCTTCGTTTCGCCGCTCGGTGGGCCGTGACCAGCTGGTCGCCCAAGCGAGTGCGATGCCGAAGGCAACAGTGAAGCTGCTGCTCGTTTTGCCGTTCGGCACCTGGGGGTTCGGCGCCCTGCTTGGCGCGCATCCGTTGCAGACTCTGCTCGGTTCGCCTGTCGGTGTGGCGTGCCTGTGTCTGGGATTGTCCGGGTATGCGGCTGGTGCCGTGTGGGTGCGTTCCATGGTGCGTTCGGCTTTACAAGAAGCGTAACCGGGCTGCAGGGATGGAAGGGGAGCTGATGGGTGTGCAGGCTGCTGTGGCGTTTGCGGTGTTGGCCTCGTGTTGCGTGTCATTGTTGTTGATGCTGCGTAGGTCGGGACCGTGCATGATTGGCCGGATTGATGCGGCTCGCCGGCTTGCGGATGAGGGGCTACGCCCGAGCGATGCGCTTGTGGTGCAGATGCTTGCGGTCGCGTTGCGTAAGGGCGCATCGGTTCCATGCGCGTTGGACGCGGTGGGCGAGGTGACCGGAGGATTGACCGGGGACGCGCTGTGTACGGTCTCGCGACGGTTGTACCGGGGTACGTCGTGGGATGATGCGTGGCGGATCGGGGACGATGCCGGCATTTCGGTGTGTCGGCTGATTCGTGAGGGCTTGCGTGATTCGTGGGAGCATGGGTCTTCCCCGGTGCGCGGATTGGAATTGACGGTGCAACGCGCCGACCGTGACGCCCGCCATGCCATTGAGCAGGGGGCGGCGGGGTTGTCGGTGCGGATTCTATTGCCGATGGCGTTGTGTTTTCTGCCGGCGTTCGTTGTGATTGGCGTGGTGCCGACCGCGATGTCGCTGATAGGAGGCTGAGCGGGTCGTTTGTTGTTTCGATGGCGCGTTTCGCCTGGCGACTTGACGGAACCCGTCTGGAACCGACCGGAATGAGGGCGGAATCAGTGCGGATGACATGGACGGATGACATGGACAGGGACGTGGATAAGTCAATGTGGATAAGTCGATGTGGATAACAGTCGTCTTTCGACCACATTGCCCGTTCGAGCTTCCCTCGCGAGGTCCCGGTCGGGCACACTGGGGATACCGCCAAGGCAGGCGGTGCCCGGAGCCTCGGGCCATATCAGAAAGGAACAACCATGACCGGCATTCACCAACCCCTGATGCAAGGGAAAACAGGATTCATCACAGCCATGCGGAGCGCTCCGATAGCGGCGGCGCGCAAAGCCAAGGAACGTGCGTGCATGATTGACGCGAAAATCCGCCTGATGGCCGTCGAACCGCAGAAAGGCGCGGCGACCGCGGAATACGCGATGGTTCTCGTTGCTGCCTGCGGTTTCGCCGCCGTGCTGTTCGCGGTCATCAAATCGGATATCGTGAAGAATCTCGTGCTCGCTCTGATCAAGGGTGCTATGGAGTTGAAGAAGGGCTGAAATGGGATACGCATGTGAACGGCCCCGCATGAGGGAAGCCGGAAGCCACGGCGCCGTGCAGGGGATGAACGGCGCATCGGGCGCTCGCAGAAATGCCGATGGGGGATTCGGCATGTCGGCGGCATGGCCCACTCGGTTGTCGGGGGAACAGTGGCCGGGGGAATCCGGTACCGTGCGAGGCCGTTCTCATGCCCCTGAACAACATGGGCAGCGGGGTGCCATCACCGCGGAATTCGCGATGGTGCTTCCCGTCGCGGCGGTGCTCATGGCGATGTTGCTCTCGCTGACGCATGTGGTGACCACGTCGATGGCGTGTCAGGACGCGGCATCTTCAGCTGTTCGCGAAGTGGTGGTCGCCCGGGTGCCTGCGCACGGCGAACAGGCGCGGAACATCGCATCGACGGCTGTTGCCGCGGTCGCGGGGAAAGACGCTACGGCCACAATCTCGGAGGATGGGGGACTGGTCACTGTGCACACGCAGTGCCCGGTTGTGTCCGGGATGAGCAGCGTCTTGCCGGCATCGGTGCATGGGTCTGCGAGCGGAGCGTCCTCGTGACCGGTGTTCGCCGCCATACAACCTGTGAGCCCCATGGATCCCGCGAATCCTCTCCATCCCGCGAACAGGGGTCGGCGGTGGTGCTCATGGTGATGATCATATCCGTCGCATGTGTAGCGGTGCTTGCCGCCGCCGGCGTCGGCCATGCGAGAATCACCAGCAATCGTGTCAGATCGTGGGCTGATGATGCTGCGGTGTCCGCCGCAGTGGCGCTGAGTGAAGGCCATCGCGACCCATGCGCGGTGGCAGGGCGTGTCGTTCGCGCCGATGGGGCTGGTGTCGCGGCTTGCACAGTTGATGGCGAGGACGTCACAGTGAGCGTGCGCTACGAATACCGGCAGGGTTTCGGCATGGTGATTATGAAAACCTCTCGCGCCGGACCCGTGGCCTGTGGGTGAGGCGGTGTGGCGTGTTCTGCCGCAACGCTAGATTGGTGAAAGGGACACTGGTGGTCGCGGTGCGGTAGCCTGCGCCGCGTATGCTTGTAGGGCACGTTTGCGGCCTATGAAGGAGTTGGACATGGCGTTGGCATTGTATCGACGGTATCGTCCCGATACGTTCGACGGGGTCATCGGACAGGATCAGGTGACCGTACCGCTCAGCCGGGCGCTTGACCAGAACAGGCTCACCCATGCGTACCTGTTCTCCGGGCCGCGCGGATGCGGCAAAACTAGTTCCGCTCGTATTCTCGCGCGATGCGTCAACTGCGCGAAAGGCCCCACGTCTCATCCGTGCGGTGAATGCCCGAGCTGCAAGGATCTCGCCACAGGAGGACCGGGGTCCATCGACGTCGTGGAAATCGACGCCGCAAGCCACAACGGTGTCGATGATGCCCGCGAACTGCGTGAACGCGCAGGCTTCGCGCCCGCTCGCGACCGGTACAAGATCTTTATCCTCGACGAAGCGCATATGGTCACCCAGCAGGGGTTCAACGCGCTGCTCAAAATCGTTGAGGAACCGCCGGAACATGTCATGTTCATCTTCGCCACGACGGAACCGGACAAGGTGATCGGCACGATTCGCTCCCGCACCCACCATTACCCGTTCCGCTTGGTCCCGCCCGAAATCATGGGCCCGTACCTCGAGGGAATCTGCGAGAAAGAGCAGATCAAGCCGGAGCCAGGCGTGCTCAAGCTCGCCATGCGCGCGGGCGGTGGCTCCGTACGTGACACCCTGTCGGTGCTCGACCAGCTGATGGTGGGTTCTGAGCATGGCGTCATTTCCCATGATTCGGCGGTTGCACTGCTCGGATTTACCCCGGATTCTCTGATTGGAGAGGCGATTGACGCGATTATCGACCGCAACGGTGAACAGCTGTATGGGGTCGTGCAGAAGGTTGTGGTCGGCGGATTCGAGCCACGACGTTTCGTGGAAGATCTGCTGGCGCGTGTGCGCGATCTTCTGGTGCTCACTTTGGGTGGAGACCGTGCGGAAAGTGTGCTCAGCGACGATGCGGCAGTCGAGGATATCGCCGATTTGCACCGGCAGGCGTCCGCCCTGGGATTGCGCTCGCTGACATCCATTGCCGACACGATTAACGACACGCTCGGCACGATGAGCGGTGCCACGTCGCCCCGTATGCGTCTGGAACTGCTGGTCGCCCGCCTGCTGGCAGGCCGTGAGGAAAGCGTATTCGGTCCGTCAGCCACGTCTTCGGCGAATATGACGGCCCAATCCGGTGCCACGGTACAGCAGCGCGCCGGCAATCCCCCGATGCACAGCGGTTTCATCGATTCGACCCGCAACAAGCGCAGGGGGCAAGCCCAGACTGCCGCGTCAGGCAACACTGCCGCGCAACCGGCAAGCAATGCAGACACTCAGGCGGCAGCACGCCAGCAGGCCCCTGCCGCGCCATTGCCGGACCATGCTGTGACAGGCGTGCGGACGACGGAAACACAGACATCCGGTACATCCGGTACGCAAGCCGACGGCGTGCAGGCGTCTGCTGTACCCGCCGCACAGCAGGCCGGTGCACCCGCAATGCCGCCGACCGCTGGAAGCAATCAGGTCCCGCACGCTGACGGCGCGGCCGCACCCGCCATGCCTGAGCCGCAGGATGCCCGCAGTGTCGAGGAACGTTGGCAGGCCGTTCTGACCAAGTTGCCGTCGGATATCCGCGAATACGTTGACCAACAGCGGGTGCCGTCCGTCCGGCTCATCGCCGGTCCCGCCGGGAAATCCAAGCTCCTCATGACTTTCGCCAAGCCCATCGACCAGCACGCCTTCGCGCTTGCAGTGTCGTCAGATGAAGCGTATGACGGCAAGAAAGCGGCTGTCGTGGTGCAGGACATCGTCAAGGAAATCTTCGGCGATGGCGCGCGCATTTCACCTACGCCGACCGCAGCGAACGGGGAAACCGTAGAATCCATCAGACGCATGTCGCCCGAGCAGGTCAGCCAGGTCAAACGTGAAATTGCGCTCGCGAAAGCGAAACAAAGCGCAGCCACCCTTACCGCGGTGACTGTCGGCATCCATACCGGTCCGACTGGCAAGGAGGCGAAGACTCCGGGGCAGTCCGGCGATGACACGCAGGACGCCGACGACCCCAGCCACCGAGGACGGGGAAGCGCCCAAGCGGCGGCGGTCGCAGCGCCGACGGCTATGATGACTCCGCCCGCGATGACGTCCGTCGCGCCCGCCCCCTCCATGATTCTGGCGGGTTCTGGGCCAATCGCGTCCGTAGATGCGACATTTGCCGAGGATGACCCGTGGCTGCAGCCTTTGCCGGTGCACAAGCCGACAGGAGACAATGGTTCGGTGCCGTCTGCGGGTGGCAAATCCCCGTCAAACCTGGTCGACCAGAGCAGCAGGGTCGGCCAGAGCGCCGCGCAGCCGCATCACGGCAAGCATGTGGCAGTGCCGGACATCAGCGATGGCATCGATCCGTGGGCGACACCTGCCACGACTGCGACACCGACAGCTTCAGCTGCTTCCTCCGCTCCGGCCGTTTCAGCTGCACCGGACGCGTCGAATGCATCCGCGACGCCCGCCGGGCAAGCTACGCCGACGATGCCGTCCGCCGTGCAATCAGGCTCGGCAACCCGGAGCAATCCCCGGACCCTGGTGCGTCAGGGCGAAGGCGATGTATGGGGTTCCATGCCGGCAGCAGGAGCACAGACCGCGGAGCCGCAGGACTATCCGGAACCGGTGGAGCTGCAGGACGACCCCTGGGCCCAGCAGCCGGGCGACCTCGGCGCACACAACCCGCAGCCGTACTCCGGTGCGTCGGGCGGCCCGCAAGTTCCCCCGGAGGAAGACGAGTACTCGCTTAACGACGAATCACTTGGAACCGCCACGGCACTCAGCGTCGAAGAGCTCAAAGAACTCTTCGAAGTGAAAACGGTCGAGCAATTCGCCCCCGACGACCCGAAGAATCCGAAGAACCTTCAGCCGCCGAACCGTCACAACGACATGGATGCTTCGTCCCAGAAATAACAGGCGGATAGCATGCAGAACCCCGCAATCGCCTGACCGGCGTATATCGCCGGGATTCGGCGGGGCACCCGCTCAATCGGCAGATTTATCGTAAAAGGAGCCCAACAATGGCATTGGCATATGACGGTGCGATCCAACGTCTGATCGACGCATTCGCCAAACTTCCCGGCATCGGCCCCAAAGGCGCGCAACGCATCGCTTTTTATCTGCTGTCCGCTAACGACGACGAGGTGCGCAACCTGGTCGAGGCGATCGCCGACGTCAAAGAAAAAGTGCGATTCTGCGACGTGTGCGGCAACGTGTGCGAGACCAGCCCCTGCCCGATTTGCTCCGATCCTAGGCGAGACCAGTCTATGATCTGCGTGGTCGAAGAGCCCAAGGATGTGATGAGCATCGAACGCACCCGCGAATACCACGGCCTGTACCACGTGCTCGGCGGCGCCATCAACCCGATGGCCAACGTCGGCCCGGCGGACCTCAACATCCCCAAACTGCTCGAGCGCCTGCAAAACCCGGACATCAAGGAGATTATCCTCGCTCTCGACCCGAATATCGAAGGGGAGGCGACCACCAGCTACCTCAGCCGTCTGCTGTCGCCGCTCGGCATCAAAGTCACCCGGCTCGCCAGCGGCCTGCCCGTCGGCAGCGACCTCGAATACGCGGACGAAATCACCCTCGGCCGGGCACTCGCCGGCAGACGTGAGGCGTAATGCGCAAAAACCTTGCCATCATGCCGTTCCGTATGCTGGTCACCGGGTATCCTGCCGGATTGCGTGACTCGTATAATCGTCTCACTTGCGTACAATACGAGCGCAGGACATTCCTTTAGAGAAGATAGGACAATCGTGGCTCTTATCGTGCAGAAGTACGGCGGCTCCTCGGTCGCCGATACTGACTCGATCAAGCGTGTTGCCAAGCGCATCATCGAAACGAAAAACGCTGGCAACGACGTCGCTGTAGTGGTTTCGGCTATGGGAGACACCACCGATGACCTCATCGACCAGGCGATGAGCATCGATTCGACCCCGCCGGCCCGTGAAATGGACATGCTCATGACCGCAGGCGAGCGTATCTCTATGAGCCTGCTGTCCATGGCGATTCACTCCGCCGGTTCCCATGCGTACTCGTTCACCGGGTCCCAGGCCGGTTTCATGACGGACGCACGGTTCGGCGCGGCGCATATTCGCGCCGTCAAGCCTGACCGTGTCCGCCATGCGCTTGAGAAGGGAAGCGTTGCCATCGTCGCAGGCTTCCAGGGCATCAATGAGGACGGCGACGCCACCACGCTCGGCCGCGGCGGTTCCGACACATCTGCTGTCGCCTTGGCTGTTGCGCTTGGTGCTGACGTGTGCGAGATTTACACCGACGTTGACGGCGTATTCACCGCCGACCCGCGTATCGTCCCGACCGCCCGCCGCATCCCGGTCATCGATTACGAATCCATGCTTGAAATGTCATCCTGCGGTTCCAAGGTGCTCGCCCTGCGTTGCGTCGAATACGCGCAGCGCTTCGGCATGCCGCTGCATGTGCGCAGCTCCTTCTCCCACCGCAACGGCACGCTGATTCTGCCCGAGGGCGTCAGTCCCGCATCGGTGCCGAACCTTACGCGCAAATAGCATCCGGAGGATTCCGGGGCGCCTATGCAAGGCGCACGACACACGACATATCCATACCAACACAACTGTCCGCAACACAACCGCAAGTTGCACTGATTCGAGGAAACAATGAACGAGAACGATAACAAATCCATGGGCGACCTGTTCCCCGACCTCGGTCCCGAGACCCCGGTCATCTCCGGTGTCGCGCACGACCGCAGCGAGGCGCTGGTCACCGTGCGCCGCGTGCCGAACGAGCCCGGCATGGCCGCGAAGGTGTTCACCAAGCTCGCTGAAGTCGGCGTGAACGTGGACATGATCGTGCAGGCCAGCGCCTCCACCGGCACCGCCGATATCTCCTTCACCGTCCCGGAAACCGCCGTCAAGCAGGTGCAGGATTTGCTGCAGAACAAGCATGACGAGCTCGGCTACCAGTCCTTCGACGTCAACAAGAGCGTCGGCAAGGTCGCTGTGGTCGGCGTGGGTATGAAGACGCACGCTGGTTTGGCCGCAAAGTTCTTCAATGCGCTGAGCGACGCGGGCATCAACGTGCTGATGATTTCCACGTCCGAAATCCGCATCGCGGCTTTGGTCCCGCTCGACCAGCTCGATGATGCGGTGCGTGCGCTACACACCGCCTACGGCCTCGACGCCGATCAGGTGGAGGCCGTGGTCTACGGCGGCACCGGTCGCTGAATCGCCGGGCTGTGAGCTGCTGAGCCGCAAACTCGGTGATGCTCCTGCCTCGGGGCGGCAGGGTGTAGATGGGGCGAAGGCCCGTTGTCGGTTGTATGCCGGCGGCGGGCCTTTCCTGTTGTGGTTTGGGATTGTGTGTCGTTGGGGGTGGATGTTGAGGATTGTCTGGTGTGTCTGACGCGTCGGGTGTGTTCTGCCCGTCGTGTATGTCACGGCATGCGTGATTTAGACGGAACGGGCTGTTGGGTGGTGGACGTTGCCGTATGTGTCGCGTCGTGTATGTCTTGGCATGCGTGACCGGGTGGTTTGACGTACCAATGCGGCGGACGTTGCCGCATTTGGCGTATGACGTATGTCACGGCATACACGATTCAAACGCACGGGTCGCTGGGTGGCAGAATGTTGGCGTATGCGTTGCGTTGTGTATGTCTCGGCATGCGCAACTGATCGAATGGACAAGCTGTAGCAACAACAAACGGCGGTATCCGCCCGCCCGCGTATGCCGTGACATACGTGAGAAGACGAATACCGCCGTTACCGCTGTCAGCAATCGTCGCTACTGAATCTTCATTATTGTCGGCAACCGTCATCGCAGCTGGACTGCAACAGCCGACAGACGTCCACCTGCTCTCAACGCTCGCCGACGCTGGTCTTACTTCGCTTCGATATAGCCGAGCGCGTGCAGCATCTCAGCGCATTCAAGCGCGCCGCCGGCCGCACCGCGCAGTGTGTTGTGCGCGAGTCCGACGAACTTCCAATCGAAAATCGAATCCGGGCGCAAGCGGCCGATGGAGATACCCATGCCGCCCTCGTAATCGACATCCAGCTTCACCTGCGGACGGTCGTCCTCGGTGAGGTACTGGATGAACTGCTTCGGCGCGTGCGGCAGGCCGAGTTTGGCGGCTTCGCTCGTGTAGTTCACGAGACGGTCAACGAGCTCCTCCTTGGACGGGTCCTTGCCGAAGTTGATGAACACGGTGGACGTGTGACCGTTGAGCACAGGCACGCGGATGCACTGTGAGGTGATGCGCAGCGGGCCTTCGAACGGCACAATCTGGCCGGTCGCGTCATCGACGTGGCCGAAGACCTTGAGCGGCTCCTTCTCGGATTTCGCTTCTTCGCCCGCGATGTACGGGATAATGTTGCCGACCATTTCCGGCCAGTCCTTGAAGGTCTTGCCGGCGCCGGAAATCGCCTGATACGTGCTGACGATGACCTCGTGCGGCTCGAATTCCTTCCATGCGGCGAGAGCCGGCGTATACGCTTGGATTGAGCAGTTCGGCTTGACGGCGATGAAGCCGCGCGTGGTGCCCAGACGCTTGCGCTGGTACTTGATCACGTCGAAATGCTGCGGATTGATTTCCGGCACGACCATCGGCACGTCCGGCGTCCAGCGGTGCGCGCTGTTATTGGACACCACCGGGGTTTCGGTCTTCGCGTACTGTTCCTCGATTGCGCGAATCTCGTCCTTCGGCATGTTGACTGCGGAGAACAGGAAATCCACATCCGCGGAGACGCCTTCGACATCCGCCACATCCTTGACAACCATGGACTTGACGAACTGCGGCATCGGGGTTTCCATCTTCCAACGCCCGCCGACAGCCTCTTCGTAGGTCTTGCCGGCGCTGTGCGCCGATGCAGCGAGCGTGACCAGCTCGAACCACGGGTGGTTTTCGAGCAGGGTGACGAAGCGTTGCCCGACCATGCCGGTTGCGCCGAGAATGCCGACCTTGATTTTCTGTGACATTATGGCCTTTCGATTGCAAGGGTAACTGCGCAGTACAATGCCCGAACCTTCGGTCGTGTACGTGTGCGAGCCATGCTAGCAGAACGCATACTCAGCAAGTGTCCGGTTTTCATATCGTGGTCGGTCGGTTTCGGCCCAGCAGTAAGGCTTTGCACAGTTCGTACCATCGCGTCGTTGCGGTGGCACGAACCGGTTGCCGCAGGTATCAGCTCGCAGGCATCCGTTTACAAGTGTCCGTTCATGCGTAAATCACGCATAGATATTGCGTGGGCGCATGTCGTCAGGCAGCCCGTTGAGCAGCGTGGTCACTGACCCGGACTCGAACACGGAACGGATGCCGGCGGCCAGCAGTGGCGCGACCGACAGGACGGTCATATTGGGCAGGCGTTTGCTCTGCGGTACGGGGACGGTGTCCATAAGCACGATTTCGCGCGCCCCGCAGTCCTTGAGTCGGTCGATGGCGGGGCCGGACAGCAGACCATGCGTGGCAACCAGCGTGACGCTCTTCGCACCGGCGTCGCGCAACGTCCGCACAGCTTCGCAAATCGTGCCGGCGGTGTCGATCATGTCATCGACGACGATGCAATCGCGTCCCTCGACCTCGCCGATGATGCCGTGCGCGACCGCGTGGTTCGGGCGCGTAGTGTCGCGGGTCTTGTGGATGAACGCGAGTGGTAGGCCGCCGAGCTTCGCGGCCCACTGTTCGGAAACCTTGATACGCCCGGCGTCGGGGGAGACGACGGTCGCGTTCTCCATCGGCATGGAGCTGCGCACATAGTCAAGCAGCACCGGCATGGCGGTGAGGTGATCGACCGGACCGTTGAAGAAGCCCTGCTCTTGGGAAGCGTGCAGGTCCACGGTCATGATGCGGTCGGCGCCCGCCGTGCGGAACAGGTCGAACATCAGGCGCGCGGTGATGGGCTCGCGGCCTTGGTGCTTCTTGTCTTGACGCGAATAGCCCATGAACGGCGCGACCACGGTGATGGAGCGTGCGGAGGCGCGTTTGAGCGCGTCGACCATGATGAGTTGCTCCATCAGCCACTTGTTAATCGGGTCGGTATGCGATTGGATAACGAATACATCGGCGCCGCGAACCGGTTCGGTGAACCGTACGTACATCTCGCCGTTCGCGAAATCATATGCGGTGGTCTCCAGCAGATGCGTGCCCAGGTATTCGGCGGTTTCCTGAGCGAGCTGCGGGTAGGCGCGTCCCGTGACCACTGCTAATCGCTTGTCCGGTTTGCCTTCGAGAATTGCCGACATCTTGCGCCTTCCCGACCCTTTGGTCGATTGATGGGATTGAAACATCACCTAATATAACAAGGCAGGGGCATAAGACGGTACGGGTGGAGGCGGGATGTGCGTCAAATCCGGGGGAACGCGACAAATCAGGCGTGCCGCGCGACGCATGTCGAAAGTCAGGCATCGGGAGTATGCTGGCATGGTTGTCCGCAGCACCTGCGGGCAGTCGCATACACACTCCTGCCGTGGAAGGTCCACGGCCTTTAGTCCGAAGGAGGTGGGTGATGTCTGCGCATAAGTACGAACTGATGTTCATTGCCGATCCTGAGCTGGATGAGCGCGGTCTGAAGAAGCTGACCGAGCAGTATCTGGAGATCGTCACCAAGGAGGGCGGTTCTGTCGACGGCACCGATTACTGGGGTCGCCGCAAGCTCGCCTATGAGATCCAGGGCAACACCGAGGGCAACTACGTTGTCGTCAACTACACCGCTGAGCCGGCTACGAGTGACGAGCTCGACCGTCTGCTTAACCTCAGCGAGTCCGTTATCCGCACGAAGATTCTTCGCAAGGACAAGTAAGTCGTTCAGCACTGCTGAAGCAAGGCTCAACGAGCCGTCCGATTCACAAGTCCGGTCACATCCGATTCGCAACAGACGAGTCCGCAACAGGTAAGAAGGTAGCGTCATGGCAGGCGAGACAACAATCACCATCATCGGTAATCTCACCGGCGACCCTGAGCTGCGCACCATTGGCAGCGGGGCGACGGTCGCAAGTTTCACCATTGCATCCACACCGCGCTCCTACAACCGCAACAGCGGTCAGTGGGAAGACGGACAGGCGCTGTTCATGCGTTGCTCTGCGTGGCGTGATTTGGCGAACCATGTCGCCCAATCCTTGACCAAGGGCATGCGCGTCATTGCGCAAGGCCGTCTGCAGCAACGTTCTTATCAGGCGCAGGACGGGTCAAACCGTACTGTCGTCGAAATGCAGGTCGATGAGATCGGTCCATCCCTGCGATACGCCACCGCGCAGGTGACCCGTCAGAGCTCCGGCTCCGGGTTCGCTGGCGGCAATCGTGGCGGATTCGCAGGAAACTCGGGGAACGCCGGTAATGGCGGGTTCGCTGGCAACGGTGGCTACCAGGGTGGCGCAGGCTACTCGGGCGGCTACACCGGCGGCGCTTCCGTCGCTCCGGCTGCCCAACAGGCACCCGCCGCTCCGGCAGCGGATCCGTGGGGCACATCGAGCTCCAGCCAGTCGGGGTCCAGCTTCGGATCGTTCGGATCCAGCGACGATTTCGGCGGCGATTCGGAAGAACCCGAGTTCTGACGCCGGACTTTGCTTCCAGCAGTAAATCAAGTTTGCACTAAGGAGAACATCAGATGTCACGCAAGAGGCCGCAACCGCCGGTCAAGCCGTTCAAGAAGAAGCCGAATCCACTCAAGGCCGCTAAGATCACCGAGATCGATTACAAGGACGTCGCGCTGCTGCGCAAGTTCGTGTCCGATCGCGGCAAGATCCGTTCCCGCCGTATCACCGGCGTGACTGTCCAGGAACAGCGCGAGATCGCGAAGGCCGTGAAGAACGCCCGCGAGATGGCTCTGCTGCCGTACGCCACCACCGGTCGCTGAACAGGAGGATATCGACATGGCTGAAACCAAGATCATTCTCACCCAGACCGTGGCCAACCTGGGCCACGCCGGTGACGTTGTCGAGGTGCGTCCGGGTTACGCCCGCAACTACCTCTTCCCGCAGGGTCTCGCGTTCAAGTGGACCAAGGGTGCCGCCGCTCAGATTGAAGCGATGAAGCGCGCACGCCAGGCCAAGGCCCTCGCCACCCGCGAGGATGCCGTCGCTGCCAAGGCCGCCATTGAGGGCACGGTCGTCGAGATCGCCGCTAAGGTGTCCGAGTCCGGCAAGCTCTTCGGCGCTGTGTCCGCTGACGCGATCGCCTCCGCCCTTGCTGACAAGGCTCCGATTAGCCCGAAGTCCATCAAGGTCGAGACCATCAAGACCACCGGCGAATTCCCCGCCACCGTGGCCCTGCACCCGGAGATCTCCGCTTCCTTCACCGTCAAGGTCGTCGCGGAGTAACCGATTCCAGACTCCGGCCATGCCGCCGATTTCGGCTCATGACATGGTCATAACAGTCTGAGCTTAAGCATGCGAAAGCCCCCGAATACGGGGGCTTTCGTGTTGTTACGTGGCGAAGGTCGCTGGGCTGGTGGAAGACCGTGGTGCTGGGGCCGTGGGCGGTCGGTGCGGTGTCCTGATTCGGTTTTCGGGGTGTGATGTCGGATTTGGTGCGGGTCGGCGGGTTGCGGTGTGCGTGGGTTGTGGGTGAGATTGTTGGTGTTCTGCGGTTTTCGGTGTGCTGTCGGTCGTGGTGATGGGGTGGGGTCGGCCACGACCGGGCTTGATTCTGTTTTCAGGTTGCAATTTTGGATTTAGGCCTGCGGACCTCCGTCAATCATCAATCTGGCATCCTTGCAGCAATCATCAGAGTATGGGATAATCGTAAGGTCTGCACGAACCGTCACGGCATCGCGGATTTACTTGACACAGCACGCTTACTTGAAAAGTGCGTCTACTTGGCACAGCGCAGTGTGCTGCGCTGTACGGAACGGACATGGTGTATCGAGCGTGAGGCGTGCGTGGCCGTATGAAGGGGATGCATCGCGGCGGTGGCGATTCCGGAAGGAACATGGGAAAGGAACATGGCATGATGACAGACCATGACGACCTGCCGACGCGCAGTTGCGTATCAGCCGGTCATGTGCAATCGAAGTCCCAGCCCCGGCCCCAGTCTCAACCCCAACCGGCGCAATCGCCCATACTTCACTCTCGGTCCCATCCCACGTCCCGAACGCTCGTCCGGCGCGTGGTCGCGGCACTCGTCATCATGACGCTCGCCGGCAGCGCTGTTCTGTTGGGATGCTTGTCTGCGTACGCCTGGTATCGCCGTGCACTGGCGGACTGCGTGGAATGGGGAAACACCTATCGGTTGATGGACGAGCATGTCGCGGCGCTGACTGATCAGGCGGATGCGCTCGTCGCACGGGATGCCGCCGAATCGCGCCCCGACAACAGTGAGGCACGTGAGACGCAACGTCTGCGAACGGTTGCCGCAGAAGCCTCGAAACAGCGACGTCAAGCCGATATGGCCGTGCACGCAATCACTGATATTCAAGTGTCTTGCGCCGCCAAGCAGTCGCCGGTCGCCTTGCATGAGCATGTCGAAGCGTTCCGCGATGCGTCGAATCGGTTGCGGCCCGAGATCGGGCGTATTCACAGCGCGTTCGAGCCTGTCGCGGCGCGCGTATTCGAACATGATCCGCAAGTCAGGGCGGCGGTCGTCAATCGTATCCGCGCGGTCATGCCGGGTATGCGCGCGTTGTATCGGGATACCCTTGGCCTGCGCGATGCCGGTACCAGGAGCGGATTGCACAAAGCCTTGACCCAGGCGGCATCTGCGGCGGATAATCCCGGCTCCACGTATCGTACCCTCGCCGATGCCGAGCATACGTTGTTCGCGAAGGCGGACGCGCTCATCCGCGCGAGGAATGCGGAGCGAGGCATCGACTGCGGCCGTACGGCTTGTGTCGCACTGACATTCGACGACGGCCCGCGAGCCGAAACGAGCCGTCGTGTCGTGCGAACGCTGCGGGACAAGGGCGACCGGGCGACGTTTTTCGCGATTGGCGGGGCGATTGACGATGCTGCGATTCCGGTTCTGCGCGATGACACGTGCTACGGCATGCCGGTGGGAAGCCACACCATGTCGCATACGGATCTGCCGGCGATTATGCAGGCGGGAACCGAACGTCAGGAATTCGATGACGCTGCAGCGCGCATCAGCGAAGCGACGGGCCGCCCGGTCAATCTGCTCCGTCCGCCGCACGGCGCCGCGGACGAGGCGAGCCGGCGGTATCTGGCCAATCATCTTGGTGCAGGCATCGCGCTGTATGATGTCGATTCCTACGATTGGGCGGCAGGCGCATCCGCACGGTCTGTCCAGTGGAAGGTCACCGCGCAGGCGAGGCCGGGCTCGATCATCCTCATGCATGACATCCACGAACATACGGCCGTGGCCCTGCCGCATATCCTAGACGCGCTGCACGCGAAAGGCTACAGGACGGTCACCATCGAGGAACTGACAGGCCTGTACCCGCGCCCGGGATACGTGTATTACTCGCGCGACAATATCATCCCCTGGTAGCCGGCGTGTCCCACGATGCCACCATGCCGATTCGTGTTGTCCCTGACCATGGCGTATACTTGCATACGCCTCCGCATGGCGTTACGTCACCCAACTCCCCCAGGGCAGGAATGCAGCAAGGGTAAGTGGCCTCTGACGGGTGTGCGGAGGTTTTTCTTTTGCCGCGTACATCATGTGGGGCGTATGGGGACCGAGATCATTGCTGTAGACGTGCTCCATCTGGTTGTGGGCGTATAGGAAAAATCGTGGTGCTTTAGACTTCGTTCTTCGGGGTGTATAGACACGTCCCGGCGCTGGCGCTCCTGTAGCTCGCAAACCGTGTAACACATCTTCTACCGACGCTTTGGGGCGTCTCAATGTCTGTGGAGGCGGAGCAACGGCCTTCCGCCGACGCTGGGTGTGCGGTGAGCGTCGGTAGACGCAGGCCGGCAACCGTCTACTGATACTGGCATAGCCATTGGCGTCGGCAATCCGACATCCCCGATAGGTGGGGATTAATAAGCGAATGATTAATCACTCCGCGACACACTTACTCCCGCAAAGGCTCGGCCGCATCATTAGCGCCATGTTATTTCCTATACGCCTGGTTGTGTATATCACCGCATACGCAACCAGATGGAACATGCGGCAGAACCGGCAGCATCCCTTGGTGTCTGTCGTTTCACGCATGCCCGGGCATGCATAGCACCGCGCTATCGGCGTATGAGGGGTGCTATGCATCTGTTTCCGGTGCGCGACGCATGTTTCGGCATACACGCACGATCGACAGCGCCCGTGCCCCGCCGCGAGCTCAGCTGCGTTCCCGGCAGCCGGAGAAAGCATAAATCGCAAGTTCAATGTCCCGACACGCCTACGGCCGCAACGCCTGTAGGGGTAATAAACAATATCTTTGACTCCCATATGCTCCTGACGGGGTGATTGGCAGGACGGTCGGCCTCCTACGCGTTGGTTCGGTGCATTCGGATCGCCTGCATCTTTTGCGTTGCAATGGGTATGCGTGGGTTCCGGATGCGCATGTTGGCCAAATACCTGTGTCGGGATTTCACCTTGGCCATGTATGCATACAACATTGCATAGGGCGATGATTTGATTTCTTTCCCCTATGTTGGACATTAGAAGTCGTGAAAGTAATCGGTGTCCGGATGACGGACATACCATTTTCAGTGAGAACAATGAATGTTAGCATAACAAAACTTATTCACATCACGAGGGAGCAATATGAATAAGAAAAAAAGAATTGCATCAGTGCTGATTGCATTGTTGACATGCAGCCTTGCAATTCCAGCGAATGCAGCATCATCAGGTGATTACCGTGCGGCTGGGGTAAACATTCGCAATTCTACAGGAGTAAGGCGTAGCAGAGTGCTTGGTGCGGGGTATCCCGGCCAGCGGCTGACGGCGTACTGTGAGGAATGGAATTACGCAGAAAACAGCGGGGACTGGTTCTATCATCAAAACAGAAGGACGCGCATCAAAGGGTATTCCCTCGGAAGATATCTGCGGGTGGATCGGCTCGTGCCGCACGGCTGTTACTGATTTGCAAGTTATCCAATAGTCAAGGAACATACGGGGGGAACATCGTGGGAACATGCCGTCGCTCGCTTACCGTACTTTGCACGATGCTGTTGTGCGTCTCGTGTGCTGCCTGTGGGGCTGGCAATACGAACGACAATGCGCTCAGCGCCGCAGATATATACGGTTCCGGACATACTGACAAAAGTACGAGTCAGCCGTCGTCGACAGTGACACCCCAAGCGGAGGACGCTGCACCATGGGTTTCCCCTTTTGACGCGTATTTCCTCGAAGGAGAAAGAGAGCATGTCGTCGATCAGGCGCGGGATCGTCTTGTACGTGCTTGCATGACTTCCCAAGGTTTTGAATATCAAGGTGATGCGGGTGGTTCCGACGATGCCGATAGCGGTGCAAACGCTGATTTCGCTGCAACATGGGGGCCTTCTGATGAGGATACCGCGCGACAGTATGGATACGCCGCGCCGAGCACAGCAAACAGGGATGGCAACGCAGCAGCTTCAGCATCTTATCCCTCCGGATATATGCATGCCCTGATCAACGAAGAGAACACCGGGTGCATTGACCAGGCCGATGCTCGACTGGGGTATGGTGATACCTGGTTCTCCGCCATGGGGGCATATGAGAAAATCCGCGATGATGCAGATGCCAAGGCTCTCGCTGCGAACAAAGTGCGTCAAGTGATGCAGCAGTGGGAAGCCTGCATGTCAAATCGCGGTTATGCCAACAGAGACCCGAGAGAATTGGTCGGTAAATACGCTGACAGGCAGGCGGGGACTTCGCCGGACACTGCGGAGCAGAAAGCCGCCATGGCTGATGCCGCATGCAAGGTATCCACAGGATTCATGCAGATAATCCGCGAATCATACACGGAAGCGGAACGGCAAGCAGTGCTGGACAACCAGGCGACAATGGACCAGATAAAACAACTATCCGAAACCATATATGCCAATGCGAAACGAGAACTTGCCTAACATCGGTGAAACAGGTGACAATGCGTAAGAAGCGAAGCAAATGCGAACACATTGCCGACGCCAGTATGGGGGAAGACATCGTTCCCATGAACGAGGCTGCACACACTGCACGGAAAAATGCGATAGGGCGCTGGCTGAAGACCCATTGGATCATCGTGATTGCGGCGTGCTCTTTGCTGTTTTCCGTTTTCGGGTTCATGTTAGGGTCAACGATTCGTTCTCCCCGGGATGTTGCCGCATCTCAGCAGGAACCGGAACCATCGTTGATTACCACGACGGTGACGCAAACGGAACTGGTCGATGGCGTGGACGTACATGGGACAATACAGCCCGAGCATATTGTGGAATTGACCGGGCAAGGCCAAGGCGGTGTGAATTCGGGGCAAACAAGCTCCGGAAACCAGCCGCATGATTCAACATCATCCACTGGAACATCGCAGGAGACGGTATCTTCGTCATTGGTGGTGACATCACTGCCTGTTGCGGTCGGAGACAGCGTAGGCAACGGTACGGTTGTCGCGGAGATTTCGGGCCGTCCACTGTTTGTTTTCCATGGGACGATACCTGCATACCGTGATATCAGGCCGGACGATCAGGGGCCGGATGTGGCGCAGCTGCAGCGCGCTTTAGTGGATATGGGATTGCTTAAGGAAAAGCAGGTCACATCCGTTTTCGATTCTGCGACCAGGAATGTGGTCGACGCATTATATACTTCACACGGCTATCGGGCAGAGCGCACCGATGGCGGCGATGACTCGGCTTTACGGCAGGCCCGCGCAGCTGTACGCGCTGCACGCAGACAGCTGCAACAAGCTCAAACTGCTGCCACATGTACAAATCATGATTCATCAAGGGGGAGCGAATCGGAAATGGATGATACTTCCTGCACGATTGGTGACGGTGGTGCAATCAGCGTTCAAGACGCAACTCAGGATCTTGCCGATGCGCAAGATGCATTGTCTCTGCTGGAACGGCGGACCGGCATTATGGTGCCGATCGGTGAAATCGGTTTCATTTCTTCCTCGCAGGCGACAGTGAGCGAGTTGCCTGTGCCGGTGGGGGCGAATGCATCCGGGACTGTTGTATCCTTATCAACTTCCGGGACAGTATACCGTGCATCGGTCGATTCCGCTGTCGCGGCAACCATCAAACAGGGAATGACAGTGACTTTTGACGCATCAGAGATGCAGAACTGCTCTGTATCAAACATCAGCGATGCTCGCACGGCATCTGGCACGAGCACCATGGTCACGGTTTCATGCGACAGAGGAATGGATACAATCCCCTCTAATACAACCGCAGACGCCACAATAATCCGGCGCGCCTCGAACGGGAAAGTGCTTACAGTGCCGCTATCTGCTGTCAGTAAAGCTCCGGACGGTACTGCAACGGTTATTGTCCGCAAGAAAGGCGATAGACTCCTGCGTATCCCGGTCACGACCGGTTTGAATGCAAACGGGCGGATTGAAATCGCGGGGACTGACGGCAGTTCTATACGTGCGGGAACAACTGTCGTGGTGGGAGGAAAATCGTGAAAAACACGATGGTGACGCCGCTCATCGAACTTGAGCACGTTGGCAGGAGATACTCCGGTCCCGTGCCAACTGAAGCATTGCGTGATGTTTCGCTGTCCGTTATGCCAGGCGAGTTTGTTGCGATTCTTGGTCCCTCGGGGGCCGGTAAATCGACGTTGCTCAACATCCTTGGCCTGCTTGATGCTCCGACCTGTGGCACGTACCGATTCAACGCTTTGAGAACAGACGATATGCCTGAGCGAAGAAGATCGCAAATACGAGCCCAATACATCGGGTTCGTATTCCAGGCTTTTCATCTTCTTCCATATCGCAGTGTCGAGGAGAATGTCGCGATGTCGGGGTTGTATGCAGGGGTCGCGGCTCAAGAACGTACGTTGCGTGCCAGACGAGCGCTCTCCAAAGTAGGGCTGGAGCATAAGGCGAACGCCGGTCCATTGGATTTGTCCGGAGGCGAACGTCAGCGTGTCGCCATTGCGAGGGCCATTTGCAACAACCCAAGGGTTGTGGTGTGTGACGAGCCGACAGGAAACTTGGATTCACGGCGCGCGGAGTCAATCATGGAGATCTTCAGTAGTCTGAATCGTGAAGGTCAAACCGTAGTGATGGTAACGCATAATGAAGCGCAGGCGCGGTTCGCCCATCGCACGATACACATGAGCGACGGGATGATTATCGCGGACGGCGCACAGCCTGTGGACAAGGACACCGATGAATAGGGAATGGAACTTGCATACTGGCTATCCGGGGAATGGATCGCGGCCAGACCGGCACCGCGGCTCAAGCATTCGCCGTGTTGACGTGCTCCATGAAGTCATTGCGTCGCTGTGTGCTCAGCCGGGGCGCACAATATGGACTTTGTTCGGAACGGTACTGGGCGTGGCGGTTTTCGTCGCGGTTACCGGAATCGTTCAGACTGCCACTGGACAAATCAGCGACGGATTCTCGCAGCTTGAAGCGACCACAGTAAGGGTCACCGATCAGGAGCCGAAGCTCGCTGGCGATGCATCTTTGGGCTTTCCGATCGATACGGCGGAGCGCCTGTGCAATCTCAACGGTGTGTCGGATGCGACCTTGATGTGGATCGTTGACGACGAGGCACACCCTCTTTCGATTGCAACGGACCCGTACACGCAGGCCTCTACCCTTCCTGGCTATAGCGTGATTGCGGCGGATAACCACGTAGCCGGTTTCGCCGATCACGGCATGACCGCAGGGTCGGCATTGGGCCCCTTTCAGGTTGATACAGGTATCAGAGCTGCGATGCTGGGATCGCAAACTGCGAAACGGCTGGGAATAACAGATTTGACTGTCCCGCGAACAATCTATCTGGGCGGAGAATCATTTTCTGTAATTGGGGTCATGTCGTCCTCGTCACGCATCCCGCAGCTCGACACGTCTGTGGTGATTCCTGACACGGTAGCACTTGACTGGTTAGGCGCACCGACACAGCGGAACCCGGCTCGTGCCGTGGCATCAACGGAAGCGGGGGCAGCTTCACTCATCGCGCGTCAGGCTCCGTACGCATTGCGTGCTGACGCGCCGGAACGTGCACTTGCCGATGCGCCCCAAGACTGGTCAAAGGCAACACGCGGAGTACGCAAATCGATGACTGGTTTGGTTGCTGGCCTGGCAGCGCTGTCATTACTGATTGGTTGCGTGAGCATTGCGAGTGCGACCATGGCATCGGTAACCGAACGGATTCCCGAGTTTGGCCTGAGGCGATCTCTTGGAGCTAGAGCAACTGATATTGCGTTGCAGATCATCGCTGAAACCGCTGTTATTGGCGTCATCGGTGGATTGCTCGGGGGCAATATCGGATTGGTGATCATTCTGGTGGTGAGCATTACACAGTCATGGACTGCGGTAGTCGATTTATCACTTCTGCTGCTTGGTCCTCTCATCGGCGTGATATCGGGGGTAACGGCAGGAATATGCCCTGCTGTCCGAGCATCACGCATTAGTCCGATTGGGGCATTGCAACATGGATAGCGATGTGGGTATACCGTTTAGATACGGGTTTCCGTACATGCACAGAGATGTGTCACGTACGGGTGCGGCAGGTATAGTCGGTGACTATGGATGAGAATGAACAAGAGCCGTTGACACCGCAGGACGGTCAAGCTACCCGGCCCGGTCCCGTCGACCAGCCCGGTCAAACTCCGCAACCCCCGGCTCCACGGGAAAGCACGGGAACGAATGCGCGGCAGACCACCACGTCGGGTTCGCCGGCCCCGGCCCTGTCCGCGTCATCGGTCCCGGTGTTCGCGCCGATTCCCGATCACCATGATGGACAAGAACAATCCCGGTCATCCTTGGCGTTCACACCATTCGAACCGCAGACGGCGGACGCCCCGGGTTTTGACGGTCCGCTGGCTTTCCCCCCGCAGTCGGACTCGGCGCCGGCGGATGCACCGCAGGCGGATCTGCCCGGGCGTATCGCCGACAATCCGGCAATGGACGATATGGATCGGGGACTCGCTCGGGTCGACCCGCTCGCCGTCCACCCGCGGCTGTCCAGCAGAATTCTGTGCGTGGTGTTCGGGCTGTTGTTGCTCGCCGCGGCCGCTGGCATGTGGTGGCTTGGCGTGCGCACGGCAAACGGGCAGAATTTCGATGACGAAGTGTGGCTTCGACTCAACACCTCGCTGCCGTCGTGGCTGCAATCGCTGGTGCATCTGCTCGCGGTGTCGAGTACGGTGATCGCCATCAGCGTCGTCTTCGCACTCGTCGGAATCGTTGTCGCCGCGGTCCGCAAGCGGTGGTGGCTGCTCGGCCAGCTAGTCGTATTCGCCGGCCTGTGCTACGGGTCTTCGCTGTTGAAAGGCGTCCTGCCTCGCCCGTACCTGCAGAATATCAATTCTTCAGCCAGCAATACTGCGCCGTCGGGGCATACGTTGCTCGCCGCGGTGGCTGTCGTGGTTCTGGTGTGCGCGGTGCCTCGCGCTTGGCGTGCCGCGTGCGCCGCAGTCGGTTCGGCCTATACGCTGCTCGTTGCGTTGTCCTTGGTCGCCGGAAAGTGGCATCGCCCTACGGATGTGGTGATGAGCCTGCTGATCGTCGGCGGATGGGCGTTGCTGGTGCTCGCCTGCACACGCACATCCGGCATGGATGAAATCGGCACCCGTTCGGCTTCGGCGAGTATCCAGATTGTCGGCAGCGTGATGATCACCGGTGGCATCATGATCAGCTTGTACGGGGCGTATCTCGTGTGGCAGATTGAACCGGGGCTTTCGCTGGGCGCGAGCTGGACGCAATCCGGTGCCTGCGCGGCGACGACCCTGCTGGTGTGCGGCGTGTCGATGCTGGTATTCGGGCTTGTGCTCGCGATGCGCCAACTCACCGCTTCACCGTTGACAAAACTCGGTCTGGTCGGCGCCCCGCCGGCCCCGCCGTCAAAGTAGCACGGCACACCAGATACGGCGTTGACCATACGCCGTGAGTATTATGGCGTTCCGTAAGCAGTACGTAAGGAGGGGCAATGACAGCCGGCACAAAGCTCGTTATCGTGGAGTCTCCGACGAAAGCGAAGAAAATCGCGGGATACCTCGGGGATGGATATACCGTGCTCGCATCGGTCGGTCATATTCGCGACCTTGCCCAGCCAAGCCAGGTGCCCGCATCGAAGAAGGACAAATTCGGCAAGTTCGGCGTTGATGTGAATGACGGATTCGAGCCGTATTACATCGTCGGCCCTGACAAGAAGAAAACCGTGTCGCAGCTCAAGGACGCGTTGAAAAACGCCGACGAGCTCTATCTGGCGACTGATGAGGATCGCGAAGGCGAAGCGATTGCATGGCATCTCGTGCAGACCCTCAAGCCGAAGGTCCCCATCAAGCGCATGGTGTTCCATGAAATCACGCCTGAGGCGATCAAGGCATCGTTGACCAACACTCGAGATGTTGACGACCATATGGTGGACGCGCAGGAGACCCGGCGTGTGCTTGACCGTCTCTATGGCTATGAGCTTTCGCCAGTGCTGTGGCGCAAGGTCGGTCCGGGATTGTCGGCCGGCCGTGTACAGTCGGTGGCCACGCGCCTGATCGTCGAGCGGGAACGCGAGCGTATGGCCTTCGTCAAGGCCCCCTACTGGGATGTCGTGGCGACGCTGTCGGCGCCGGGTGCAGAAGGCGAACCGGTGCGCTTTGACGCGCGTATGGTGCAGCTCGGCGGTAAACGACTCGCTACATCCAAGGATTTCGGCGCGGACGGCAAGCTCACGCCGGCGGGCTTCGCGGACAATGTCTGCCAGTTGGACGCCGAAGGGGCCGCGGAGGTTGCGCAGGTGTTGCGCGAAGCGCCATTCACCGTGGAATCGATGGAATCCCGCCCGTATCGCAGACGTCCGCTGCCACCGTTCACCACATCCACTTTGCAGCAGACGGCCGGCAACCGGCTCGGCATGAGCTCCCGCCAGACGATGCGGGCCGCGCAGGGGCTGTACGAGAACGGTTTCATCACATATATGCGTACCGATTCCGTCACCCTGTCGCAGGAGGCGATCGCTGCGGCGCGCAACGCTGTCGAATTCCACTTCGGCAAGAAATTCCTCTCCGACGCCCCGAAACAGTACGCGACCAAGACCGCGGGCGCGCAGGAGGCGCACGAATGCATCCGTCCGGCGGGTTCCAGCTTCCGCGATCCTGACGATGTGGCGCATAAAGTGCCTGCGGACCAAGCGAAACTCTACCGGCTGATCTGGCAGCGCACCTTGGCGTCGCAGATGGCCGACGCCACCGGTTCGACGGCTACCGTTCGCCTGAACGCGGCCGCCGGGTCCCGCGGCGAGGCGGTGTTCCAAGCCTCCGGCACGGTTATCGAATTCCCCGGATTCATGCGGGCGACCGGCGAAGGCAAGCATCCCGCGCAATCGGCATCCACCTCTGTGAGCGGAGCTTCGGCAAGCGGGGCGCAGCTCGCGACGCGCGGCAAGTCGGGCAAAGAGAGCGAAAACGTCTCCTTACCTCCGATGCACCCGGGAGACGTGCTCGCCGCCGACGATGTCCAGGCGGATGGTCATGAGACGCAGCCGCCGGCCCGATACACGGAGGCTTCGCTGGTCAAGACTTTGGAAGCCAAGGAGATCGGCCGCCCGTCCACCTACGCGAGCATCATCTCCACGATTATCGACCGCGGTTACGTGTATGAACGCGGCCGGGCGCTGATTCCCTCATGGCTTGCGTTCGCTGTGGTCAAGCTGCTGGAGACGAATTTCCCCAAGTATGTGGATTACCAGTTCACAGCGGATATGGAAAACGGCCTCGACCGCATCGCCCGTGGCAAGGAGACCGGCAAGGAGTGGCTGACCCGCTTTTATTTCGGGTCCGGCGACGGTACGGCGGCGAACGCCGATGAAGCACATGAAGGCTTGCAACAGCAGGTCGCGCAACTGGGTGAGATTGATGCCCGTGCGATTAACACCATTGAAATCGGTGACGGCCTGCATGTGCGCGTCGGACGTTACGGCCCGTATCTCGAGGATATGAATCATCTGGATGCCGAAGGCAATCCCAAGCGGGCATCCCTGCCGCCGACGCTCGCCCCCGACGAGCTGACCGTCGAGAAAGGTCATGAGCTGATTGAAAGCAACGCCGGCGGTCCGCGTGAACTGGGCACCGATCCGGCGACAGGCGGCATTGTCGAAGTGCGCAACGGCCGATTCGGCCCGTATGTCTCGCTGACCATCCCGCAGTCGCAGGATGCGCAGAGCAAGGCGGCAGGGGCCAAAAGCAGCAAGAAGAGCAGCGCCCCGAAACCGAAGATGGCGTCGTTGTTCAAGTCAATGAAGCCTGAGACCGTGACCTTGGAGCAGGCGTTGCAGCTGCTGAGTCTGCCGCGTGTCGTCGGTACGGTCGAGGAGACGGATGCGAAGACCGGCGAAATCAAGCAGGCGACCATTTCCGCAAGCAACGGCCGCTACGGCCCGTATCTGACCAAGACCACGGCCGATGGCGGTTCCGAGACGCGGTCGTTGGGCAGCGAGGACGAGATCTTCACTGTGGATTTGGCGAAAGCCCAAGAGCTATTCGCCCAGCCGAAGTATGGGCGTGGCCGCGGCCGTGGCTCCGCCAAACCGCCGCTGCGTACCCTCGGCAACGACCCGGAGACCGGCAAGCCCGTGACTATCAAGGACGGCTTCTACGGGGCGTATATCACCGACGGTGAGACGAATCGCACGCTGCCCAAGCAGTACACGCCCGAATCAATCGATCCGCAGGAGGCGTTCCGACTGCTCGCCGAGAAACGTGCTGCGGGCCCGTCCAAGCGGCGCACCCGGCGTGGTGCTTCGAAGTCCGGTTCCAAGACGACGGCCAAGAAGACGACGGCGAAGAAGTCTACAGCGAAGACCGCAACCAAGAAGACCACCACGAAGAAAACCGCAGGCGCCAGCTCATCGGCATCCGGAACGAAGCGCAGCACGAAGAGCGCAGCCGCCACGAAGGAGCAGTAATGACCACACACGCCCCAGCAGGCCTGTTCATATCCTTCGAAGGCGTTGACGGGGCGGGCAAGACCACGCAGGTCGAACGTCTGCGCGACTATTTCGCGGGAATGGGCAGAAACGTCGTGGTGACGCGCGAACCCGGCGGGACCGAACTTGGCGTGCAATTGCGCACTATGCTGCTGCACGGGGGCGATATCGCCCCCAGGACGGAAGCGCTCTTGTTCGCCGCCGACCGTGCCCAGCATGTAGCGGAGATTATCGTTCCGGCGTTGGAACGCGGCGATATCGTCATCACTGACCGGTACCTTGACTCTTCGCTCGCGTATCAGGCGGGGGGAAGGGAACTGACCGTCGATGATGTGCGGGGTTTGAGCATGTGGGCGACCGGCGGATTGCTGCCGCGACGCACATACTTGCTCGATGTCGATCCGCAGGTTTCGCATAGGCGACTCACCCACGGCGAGGATCGGATGGAATCTGCAGGCTATGATTTCCAGCGTCGCACCCGTCAGGAATTCCTGAATCTCGCCCGTGCGGATTCTGCGCGATTCCTGGTGGTTGATGCGTCACAAGGAATCGAGGCCGTCTGGAATACTATTCGTAACGATGCCGAACAGCTGCTCGGGGGAGCGGCGGCATCCACGGGAATACCGGAAATATCAGGAATTCCGGAAATATCAGGCGACGTACGGCAGACGGGGGAACACAGCTCATGAGTGTATGGGATTCGATTGTTGGGCAGCAGCCCGTGGTCAGTCAGCTGAGTGCGATTGCGGCCGGCGACCCTGCGGCCATCGCCCAATCATGGCTGATTTGCGGGCCTCCCGGATCGGGGCGCTCGAATGTCGCCAAGGCCTTCGCCGCGGCTTTGGAGAGTCCGGACCATGGGCTCGGCGACGAACCGACGCGTGCCGCGCATCTGGTGTTGGCTGGAACACATCCGGATGTCACGGTCTTGTCAACCGACAAAGTGACTATCGGCATTGACGAAGTCCGCGAGTTGATTGGCATGTCGGAACAGATGCCGAGCATTTCGCTGTGGCGCATCATCATCATTGAAGACGTCGACCGGATGCTCGAACGCACGACCAACGTGCTGCTCAAGGAAATCGAGGAACCCGCCGAGCATACGATTTGGCTGTTGTGCGCCCCGAGCGCGCAGGACGTGTTGCCGACGATTCGCTCGCGTACGCGTATTGTGAATCTGGCGGTGCCCTCGAATGCTGCGGTGGCGCGCTTCCTGGAACAGCACGACGGCGTCGATCCCGCCTTGGCGTCCCGTGCGGCGCGGCTCGCTGAAGGACATATCGGCATTGCCCGGCTATACGCTGGCAATGATCAGGTGCTTGCCGACCGCGATGAGCTCGTGGTCGGGGTACTCGGCATGCATCGGGCGTCGGACGCGGTGCTGCTCGCCGGACGGCTGACCGACAGTGCCAAGACGCAAGCGCAGAGTGATGTCGACCGTCAGGCGCAGCAGGACGAACGCGAGTTCAGACGGGTCAACGGACTGGGGGAGAAGGACCGGATTCCGCCCAAGTTGCGTTCCGCCTACCATGCGATCAGCAAGAAGGATGATCTGAAACGCCGTGCCACCAGACGCACACGCGATGTGCTCGACCGTGCGCTGACCACAGTGGCGAGTGTGTACCGCGATGTCGCCGTCATCCAGAACAACGCTGATGATGCCGTCGGGCTGATCAATCTCGAAAATCGCACAGCCATCACCGAGCTTTCGGTCAGATTGACGCGCCGGGATGCCGTGCGGAGGCTGGAGGACATTGCGACGGCTCGTCGCAGACTTGCCGGAAACGGCAATCCGCTGCTGGTGTTCGAGGCGTTGTTCTGCGCTTTGCTCGTTTGAGCCGACTCGGCGTGTTGCCCTGCTAAGGGTTTTCCGCTGTAACGCCCTTTCCGCTCTGGCGCGCTTCCGTTTGCGCCCTTCCTGCGGGATGCTTCCGCCCTTGCGTCCACCGATCTGTCTACTGCCTAGGCGCTGTTCCTGACGGGTGTTGCCGCTTCCGAGCACGAAAGTACGCTAGGGTCATGTCAATCCAAACAACGTTAACCCAAACAACGTCAATCGTCGTTGGACTCGCGGGTGGATTGTCTGGCGATGACGAGGCGGGGGAACATCACATGACGCCCGAGCCGTGTCCCCATCTCGGTGTCGGATCCGTTCGCCTGAGCGTTGGCGATAAGCCGCAGGCTCTCCGCAGCCATTTCTTGCAAAGGCGCGCGCATCGAAGTCAATGCCGGCGTGCTGGACGCCGCGGCCTCGTTGTCCTGCAAACTGACGACTTGAACCCGCCCGGGCACGTTGATGGACAGCTGCCCAAGCGCGATGAGCACGCCAATCGCCGTGTCAGATGACGAGCAGATTACCGCTTCGGGGGTCTGGTCCGTCCCGCGGCCGGCGAACATCCGCATGGTATCGGAGAACCCGCGTTGCACGGTCCCATCGGCGATCGTCATCCACTCGCTGTCGGCGCGCACATGCAGCAAGTTAAGCGAGGACTGGAATGCGAGCAGGGTTTCCGCGCCGTCGCTGGAGGCGACCTCATCGCTCAGATACGCGACGGACCTCGCCCCGCGTTCGACGACATGGGTGACCGCCAATTCGACGGAAGCGCCATTGTCGATACTGACCCAATCGTGCCGCAGCAGATTCGTCGACCCCAGCAGCTGGATGATCGGCGTGTATGCCACGATGCCCCGGGTGAGGGACACACCGGCGTGCGGGCACGGCAGAACGATGATGCCGTCGGTGGGGTGCCCGCAGAACGCTTTGATGCGCCGATGCTGTGCCGCCGCGGTGCCGTCAATGCCAAGCAGCAGCTGCATATGCGCGGCGCTGGCCGCCTCGCTGACGGCGGTGACCACGCTTGCGGCCATCAGCGTCGAGGTCGCCGGCATGGACAGGGCGATGGTGTTGCTCACATCGCTGCGTAACGCGCTGGCGGCGCTGTTGACCGAATAGTTGAGTTCGTGGGCGGCTTTGCGCACCCGCCGCGCAATGTCGTCGTCTTTGGTTCTTCTGCCTGACAGGACGCGTGAGACGGTGGCAATCGAGACGTTGGCTAGGGCGGCGACGTCCGTGATTGAGGTGCCGTTCTGCTTGCCGTGTGATGATGCCATGTGTGCTCCCAGTCAGTGATTCCAGGAAAGCATTTGTTTTCGTAAACATGCTTTCCGCCGTGTGGATTATAGCGGTTCGAGGCGTCAGCCGTGCAACCGTGTTCGCCGGGCTGCGCCCCGCCGTGCTCCGGTGGCGGCGGTATCGGCGGTATACCCGGTGTACCAGTGCTCCGGCGTCGCGCTGATAGCAGTAAGCCGCCCCGGTTGTCAAAACGGGACGGCTTACTTGGTTCGTGGGTGTGTGTGAGGACGGGGCATGGTCCGGATTCGCCTGACTTCAGTCCCTGCTCAGCCCTAGCTTTCCCTTGGTCAGTTCTCGATCAGGGTCGAGACGAGGTTGTCGGTGACGGCTTCCGCGTTGTCTCCGTTCACGGTGATTTCGATGGTGTCGCCCTGCTTGATGCCCAGTCCCATCACGGACAGGATGCTGCCGGCGTTGACAGCATTGCCGCCCCGCTTGGCGATGGTGACCGCGCAACCGGAAGCGGTGGCTGCCTGTGCGAATTCAGCTGCCGGACGGGCGTGGATGCCGACTGGATCGTTGACTGTTGCGGTACGGATTGCGATTGCCATGTGAAACACTCCTTTGCGTCATGCGGTATGTCATGCGGTATGTCATGCGGTATATCATGCGGATGCTCATCGCACCCGCTGCACGCCACAACCTTGGCTGTAGCGTTCTGGCGATAATCGTATCACGTTTTTCTGAAAAATAGAAAACGTTTACCGGCGTTGCGTCACGGATTTCTGATATATAGTTATGTATTGCAGAAAAGAGACGCCTGCGATGGTGTGAGCGTCTCCCATACGATTTCCGCCGGCGGACGCCGGCGATACAGAAGGAGTCCCCATGGTCATCACTGGTGTTGGAATCGGTCGCGGCGTCGCTGTCGGTCCTGTTATCCGTATGGCAGCCCCGCTTCCCGAACCGGCGGACACGCCGAGGAACGCAAGTGTGAGCGCCGAAGATGAAATCGATCGCGCGATGAAGGCGCTCAATACCGTCAACGCCGATCTCAATCGCCGTGCCGAAGAAGCCGCGAACGGCGATGAGGCCACCAAGAAAGCCGCCCCGATTCTGCAAGCGATTGCCATGTTCGCCTCCGACCCGTCGTTGGCCGAATCAATCAAGAATCTCATCATCGGCGGTAAGACCGCAGAACGCGCGGTATTGGAAGGTTTCGGCCAGGTTGAGGAGATGTTCAAGGCCATCGGCGGCTACCAGGCGGAACGCGCGGCCGACCTGCATGATGTCGGCCAGCGTGTGATCGCGGATCTTATGGGTCTGCCGGCTCCGGGTGTGCCCCAGAGCGACACGCCGTTCGTACTTGTGGCTGAGGACCTGTCCCCGGCTGACACCGCTGTGCTTGACTTGGACAAGACCCTTGCCATCGTCACCAGCCAGGGCGGTCCGACCAGCCACACCGCCATTCTGGCGCGTGCCCGCGGCATCGTGGCCGTGGTGTCTGCTCAAGGCGCAGATGACATCAAGGACGGGCAGACCGTCGTGGTCAACGCCGCGAAGAACACCGTCATCATCGACCCGAGCGACGAGGAGATTGCCGAAGCGCACGAGGCGAAGGCGAACGCTGCCAAGGCCAAGGAGCTGCGCGGCAAGCCCGGGCAGACCAAGGACGGCCATCTCATCCCATTGCTCGCCAATGTCGGTAAGCCGGAGGATGCCGACCCGGCACTCGAATACGGCGCCGAAGGCGTCGGCCTGTTCCGCACTGAATTCCTGTTCCTCGGCAACGAGGAGCCGCCGAGCGTCGAAGAGCAAACCGAGGCGTACGCCAAGCTGCTCAGCCGCTTCCCGGGCAAGAAGGTTGTGATCCGTATGCTGGATGCCGGCGCGGACAAACCGCTGCCGTTCCTGACCCCTGAGGATGAGCCGAACCCGGCGCTCGGCCTGCGCGGCTTGCGCACGCTTCGTGTGCACAAGAAGGTCCTTGAGGACCAGCTCGAGGCGATCGCCCGCGCCGACGCCCAGACCAACGCCGATTTGTGGGTGATGGTCCCGATGGTCGCCGACCAGTGGGAGGCCGACTACTTCGTCAAGCTTGGCAAGTCCAAGGGCCTGAAGAAGGTCGGTGTCATGGCCGAAGTCCCGTCGATCGCCCTGATGGCCGACAAAGTCGCCCAAGTCGCCGATTTCGTGTCAATCGGTACGAACGACCTGACCCAGTACACGCTGGCCGCCGACCGTACGCTCGGTTCTGTGGCCCACTATCAGACCGCATGGCATCCGGCGGTGTTGCGCGCCATCAAGCTGATCGCCGACGCGGGCAACGCGAACGGCATGCCGGTGGGCGTGTGCGGCGAGGCCGCGGCCGACCCGGATCTGGCGGTCGTGCTCGCCGGCATCGGTGTCAACTCGCTGTCCATGACCCCGGTCGCACTGGACGATGTGCGCGCTCAGCTCGCCTCCGTCACCTTCGAGGAGGCCAAAGAAAAGGCTGCCGCGGCACTCAACGGTGATTTCTACAAGCCGGCGGAGTGACGCTTCAGCCCGATGCGCCGAGCCCGATGAAATCAGGCTTGGCGCATCAGGCGCTACACCGGGCAATAGGGCATCGCCGATGAGTCGGTTCCTAGACGGTTCCTAGACGGTTTCGGGTCGGTTCCTACACGGGCCGGCCCGTCGTCGTATTTGGGCCTGCTGCGGTTGCACGCACGTCATCACGATGCGCGATACTGAAGACATGAGAATTTCCGCTGATTTTACCGTTGTGCCCGATGAGTTCGCCAAGCGTGCGCCCGCTGAGAACCGCGTGGATGGCACGCCTGTTGTCTCCTTCCCCTTCTATATCGACGACCTCGCACCTGACGCGATGTTCCTGCATTGGGAATTGTCCGATCCGGACTCCATTCCTGTGTGTGGTTTCGAATGGATCCACTGGGCGGTCGCCAACGTGCCGGTTGACGCGCTCATGTTTGATTTCAACGATTCGCATGCCCTGCAGATCCCGGCTGATTTCTCCCGCTCCCTGCCTTCGATGATTCCCGAGGCAGTGCAGGGGCGTACGTCGGCGGCCAGCAAGTTTGTCGGCGCGACGAACCCCGCGGTGATCATGCGTTACAACGGCCCGCAGCCGCCAGACAAGGACCATGACTACCTGCTGCAGGTGTGGGCCTCCCGCAAGGAGCTGCCTGGGCTGAATCAGGGATTCTGGTTCAATGAGATGCTGCACGACCTGCGCAAGGCGGACAGCCTGGTTGATCAGGGGGCCACTTTCTTCACCGGCCGCGCCTGAGCGACCGGCCTGTCTTGCGCCCCGGCGGATCTGGCGCTTTTGACGCCATCGCCTGTCGTATGGTCCGCGTGACACAATGCGCTTAACAGATGCAATCGATGCAACCGGTTCAATCCGGTTCCATTCGGTTCAATCGCGTGATTCCCACGTCGGATGCCGCGAACCCATTCGTGGCTAGACCGACGGATACGCGCGAAGGCTTGGAAATTCGGCAAAACTGAAAGGAACACCATGGCCTGCACCACGATTTTGGTAGGTAAGGACGCGAGCTATGACGGCTCGACCATCATCGCCCGTAACGAGGATTCCGCCAACGGCGAATTCAATCCGAAACGTTTCATCGTCGTTCGCCCGAGCGAACAGCCGCGGCATTACCGCAGCGTGCTCAGCCACGTCGAAGTCGATCTTCCGGACAATCCGTTGCAATACACAGCCGTGCCGAACGCCGACACCAAGGAAGGTATCTGGGGCGAAGCGGGCGTCAACGAGGCGAACGTGGCGATGAGCGCCACCGAAACGCTGACCACCAACGAACGCGTGCTCGGCGCCGACCCATTCGTCGAACTCACCCCGGCCAAAGGCAAGCCCGGTGAGGACGGCTACGAGCCTGAAACCCCTGGCGGCATCGGTGAGGAAGATTTCCTGACCCTTGTTCTGCCGTACATCAAAACCGCTCGCGAAGGTGTGAAGCGTCTCGGCTCGCTGCTTGAGCAGTTTGGCACATACGAGATGAACGGCGTCGCCTTCTCCGATTCTCATGAGATCTGGTGGCTGGAAACGGTCGGCGGTCATCACTGGATCGCCAAGCGCGTGCCTGATGAGGCGTATGTGACCATGCCGAACCAGCTGGGCATTGACGAGTTCGATCTGGACGACGCTTTGGAAGATCAGGAGAGCCATATGTGCTCCGCCGATCTTGCCGAGTTCATCGAGCACAACCATCTCGACCTCGCTGTCGAATCGACCTCGCCGTTCAACCCGCGTGACGCGTTCGGATCCCATTCGGATTCCGACCACGTGTACAACACGCCGCGCGCATGGTACATGCAGCGTTTCCTCAACCCGTATGACGAGGTGTGGGACGGCAAGGACGCGGACCATACGCCGGAAAGCAACGACATCCCGTGGGCTCGCCAGCCGGAGCGCAAGATCACCATCGAGGACGTGAAATACGTGCTCAGCTCGCATTATCAGGGCACGCCGTTCGATCCGTACGGGCATCTGGGCGACGAACACACCCGGCATATGTACCGCACGATTGGCATCAACCGTCAGAGCCAGCTGTCGGTCATGCAGATCCGTCCGTACCGTCCGCAGTCCAACCGCGCAATCCAGTGGATTGCCTATGGCTCCAACCCGTTCAACACGCTGGTCCCGTTCTTCCCGAACGTGGATACGACCCCGAAGTACTTCGAGGACACGACTACCCGCGTGACTTCCGAGAACTTCTACTGGGAGAATCGCATTATCGCGGCGCTGTGCGACGCGGCGTTCTCCGACACTGCAAACGCGGTGGAACGCTATCAGGAGAAGACCGGCGGCATGGCCCACCGTCTGATCGCCGCGACCGACGAGCAGGTGTCCCGTCTCGGCGGTGAGAACGAGGCGAAGGCCAGGCAGCTGGAGGACGAGTTCGAAGCGGACAATCTCGATGGCGATGTGGAGCCGCTCGAGCCCGACCAGATCATTGAGGTTGTGCGCGATCAGGAGGTGCGCGACGTGCTCGCCGCCGCGAACCAGACCATGGCCGACCAGATTAAGGAAGAGACCGACAAGCTGCTCGACACTGTGCTGTACATCACCAGCATGAAGATGAAGAACGGGTTCAACCGTTCCGACAACTGACCTACGGTTGCTGCCGTGGCCATGCCGCGGAAATGCCGTGGTTTCCCGGCTGCGTCAGCCAGCCCGCGTGTCTGTGGCGTAGACATGACCACGCCCCGACACGCGGGTTTTCCGTATCTGCCTGTTCGCTATAAGCGCTGTCTGTTTTCCGGACAACCCGGCGTTGCTGACAGGGCCATCGATTATAGTGAAGACGTGCGCAACGCGGGCTTGCGCATGGTTTCTTGCTTGTGGCTGTAGCAGCGCGTCTACAGTGTGGACTTGCCCGACCAGACTTGCCGTCGGCGGCCGCCGACGGTGCAGTATCACCGACAGGTAAGGAGACCCCATGACCGGTATCGAGGATTACACACGCCAGTACGGCTTGGTCCGCAAGATTGATGCGTACGGCTACCTCGACTATCTCAAGGCGCATCCCGAAGCGCCGCGCAAGCATGGCAAAATCGTGCTCGTCACCGCTGACACGCCACTGAAGGCATCCCGCGGCGAAGGCAAGACCACCACCACCATCGCGCTGATCGATGCGCTGCGTGCGCGCGGCATCGACGCAACCGCCGTGCTGCGCCAGCCGAGCATGGGCATCACCGCAGCCGGTTCCAAGGGCGGTGCGTCCGGCGGCGGCAAGGCATCCCTGACCCACCCGGAGCTCATCGATTGGGGTCTGTGCGGCGAAATGGCCGCGATCGAGGCGGCTCAGAACCTGCTCGTCTCCTTCGCAGAGAAGGCCGTGGATGAAGGCAAGCTCGACACCGTGCTCGTGCCGCGCGTTTCGGAGGTTCCGTCCCGTTCGCTGCGCAAGATTGTTGTCGACGCAGGCAAGAACAACGTTGCCGAGCGCGTGGTGCTCACCCCGACCTGCGAACTCATGCAGATTGTTGTGCTTTCCCGTTCGCTGGACGAAATCGCCGAGCGTGTCGCCGCGATGATCGCCGGCACGAAGGACGGCAAGCCGGTCAAGTTCGGCGAATTCATTGATTTGTGGCGTATCACCGGCATTCTGGGCGATGCCGTCAAGCCGGCCCTCACCGAGACGGTCAACGGCTCGCCGGTGTATGTGCACGGCGGTCCGTTCGCGAACGTGTCCATCGGCATCCCGACGCTTGTGTCCGTCGAACTCGCCTGCGCGCTGCATGACGTCGTCATCGTCGAAGCCGGTTATGGCGCCGACGCGGGCGCTCAGAAGTGGCTGGATATCGCCTGCCGCGAGTATGGCGCGCAATGGCCGTCCGCCGCGGTTGTGGTCACCCGTGCCACCACCTGGCGCGACGACCCGGCTTTGCAGTGGCGTTATCCGTTCCATGTGCAACGTCTCGAGGGCTTGAACATCCCGACCTTCCCGCTGATCAACCTGTGGAGCGGCGAAGACGATCAGATTGATTCGCTGCGTGCGACCGCGAAGGACCTGAAGTTCCGCGACCCGATCATCGGCAACCTGTTCCGTGACGGCGGTGCTGCGCTGGCCCCGCAGCTCGATGCATTCGTGGATGTGCTGGGTGTCGGCGACGGCAAGGCTCCGGCCAGCCCGGACAGCCACAAGGGAATGCCGCTGATTGATGACATTCGTTGGGTTGCCGGCAATGCATACGGTGTGCCCGCTGAGCGTGTCGTCAAGCGCGACGGTTTCGACGAGTCGCTGGCTGCGGCCGAGCAGCTGTGCGCTGATGCCGGATTCAGTCTGAATGATCTTGCGCTGGTTGCTGTGAAGTCTCCGGCCACCATGACCGACAACGATTCCGCACCTGCTGACGAGCGTACCGTGACCCTGAAGAAGGTCGAGGTGCATGCCGGCGCCGGTCTGGTGCAGGTCAATCTGACCACCTCGCTGACCACGCCGATGCCGAAGATCGTCTGACGCTCAGATCGGGCTGGTTGTTTGCGGGTCGGCTGTTTGTAGACGGTCCGTCTGCTTGCGGGCCGTCTGTGGACGTTGCGGACGGGCTGTTCGTAGGTCGGCTGTGTGTGGACTGATCGCTTGACTGAATCAGGTGTGCTGAGCCCGTTGTCCGCGAACCGATCTGCGGGTTGGACGCTTGACTCACGGCGCCGCTGTTACGCCATCGAGTCCATGCTTTGCATCTGATTCCTGTTCGCGTCACTGCTTGACACGGGACTGGAATCAGACACCCCGGAACCAGTCTGCCGACACCCTGATGAGTGACGAATACCCCGTGTACCGATTGGTGCGCGGGGTTTCTTATGTATTGTAGTGGTTGCCCAGGCCGGCGGCGGTCTGACTCGGACACCTGACTGGTGCCCACCCGTGCAGATTGGTATCGATTCCCGCATTACGAGGCAATAGCCTGGAATCACCGAAGAGCCGTGGCGGTTCACCGTCTCACCCGTGCGCGGATGGCTCCGAAAGCCACAGCCTTGGCCGACTGGGAGTGAAGCTACGTCCTACTCGTGTTGTCTGCGTAACCGTCTGCCGACGCTGACAGTGCTCTCAGCGTCGGCAGAAGTTTCTACAGACGGTCAGCCGGTCGTCATCGTCGGCAGAAGCAGAGTCGGATCTGGGGTGGATGTCATCAAGGTGCGACCCAAGTCATTGTCCGATGCAGTGGGACCGGTGGGCGACTGTGTGAGGATTCGCTCGCATATCGTCGGGTTGGCGAAGACTGGATATGTGATGCGTCGCGTTGCGTATGTGGTGTCATGCGGGTCGCGATGGTTGCTGGCCTTGGTAACAGGGTTTGTTGGCTGATGTGTTGTGTTGCGTATGCCGGCGGATACGGGCGATGATGGTTGGTGGCGCTTGGCCGGGGTTTTGTCCGATGTGTTGGGTTGTGTATGCCGGGGCATGCGTTGCCCGGTGGTTGGATGTGTTGTTGGGGCTGTTGATGGTGGGTTCTGTTGGGTTGTGTATGCCGTGGCTTGCGGGTGGTGACGGTTTGGCGGGGCCGGCGATGATTGGCCGGGTGTTGTGTCGTGTTGCGTATGTGGGGACATGCGCTGATTTCCCGATGATCGTTCCGAACGCCGATTTGTGAGGATGCGCTCGCACGGTGACGGTTTGGCGGTCGGGATCTGCCGGTCCGGTGTGGCTTGACCGTGGTTGTGTGAGGATTAGTTCGCACGGTGGCGGGTGGGCTGATGGGGGTGGCGGGTTGACTGGACCGGGGCGTGACTGTGTGAGGATTGGCTCGCACGATGGCGGTCCGGGGTGCCGGGGTATGGTTCGGCCCCGCCCGCATGGTGTGGACGGGGCCGAAACCGGATGGACGCCGCCGGGAGGCTCAGCCGCCGGGCTCAGTAGGCGACGCGGGATTGGACGAGTTTCTCGAACTCCTTGCGGTCCTGGCAGCGTTT
>JDUB01000021.1 GCA_000771265.1 Bifidobacterium thermophilum DSM 20210 | reverse complement strand
CCCGGGTCACCGGGGGCTGTTTCTGTTTCACCCCCATGAACCTTGCGCGACTGCTCCATCAGCGTGTCATCCAGCAGGGCCTGCGGTGAGGTATGCAGCACATTGGCGGTCTTGACCAGATCCGCCGCGGACCAGCCGATTCTTCCATTGAGCTTGACGGAGATTGTCGAGCGCTTCATTCCCAGGGCGTTGGCCAAATCGGTCTGGTTCATGCCGTTGAAGGCGAGCATCACCTTCACGTTGAACGAGATGGTGTCCTCGATATGCTTCGTGTCCGGGTCGGTCTGGACACGGAAATGTGATTTCCTTGGATCTGTGACTGTCATAATGTCTTCCTTACTTTTTCGCTTTTCCGATACCACTTAGCATACCACGTCACTTGCGTTTATGCAAATTAACCATTAGAGTGTTACTCATGCATAAACAAATGATACAACATGGTGTCTCTTCTCCTATGAAGACCTGGCTGCGGGACCAAGGCATCTCGTACCGGCGTCTGGCTGCGATGCTTGGCCAATCAGGCTCAAGCATCTGTCTTAAGGTCAATGGCCACGTGGACTGGCAGGCAGATGACCTGCTGAAGCTCTACGCCCTGTTCGGCCTGTCATCGGATTTCGTGCTGGGGATTTCCTCTCTCATGGAAGCACGAGCCATGCACCCGGCGGGAAGCGTGTTCCGTTCCCTTGAAACCGGTGGGGGAACATCATGAGCGTGTTTGTTGTCGTGGTGGTGGCGCTTCTGATATGGCTGCTCGCTGTAGTAGCTGTGCTCTCACTGTGCCGTGCGGCGAAACTCGCTGACGAGCGTGCTGAACGGCTGTGGTTGTCGCGGCAGGCGCAGGAGCCTGCTCGTGACCTTGTGATGGAAGGAGTTGGGGATGATGACGAACTCGGATCCCGTGTGGCCGAGGCGGCATGAACCCGTCTATGGCCCAAGTGCCGGCCTTGAGGCTGTGCATGTTGGAGGTGATGCGTGGTGACCGCTGGAACAGTCGAGAAGGTGTACCGGTTGTCGGATGGCAGATTGACGCCGGTTACGGGAGCGGTGCTCGCATATTATGCGTACCGTGCGTACTACATGGATGGCAGGTGTGCATGGCCGTCGCTGGCGACGGTGGCATCCGCGTGCTTCTGTGACGAGAAGACCGTGCGTCGGGCTTTGACGCGGTTGTGCGAGCTGGGGTATATGCGGGTGAATCCCGACCAGTCATGGAATGCAAGGAACCCGGAGACCGGCCAGTGGGTACGTCGTGGCTACCGGTCCAAGGTGTATGACGTACTCATCGAGAATTTCGAAACCCTCGCCGACGAAGGACGCGCAGAGCGTGCCCAGGAGCGTGCAGAGCACCTTCGGGCAGGTGGGGCGGCAGAGCCCGTGAATGATGCACGGCAGACCGGTCAGAATGTCCACCCTGACGAAAACCTAATGATTTCAACGGTTTCTCAGACCGGTCAGAATGTCCGGTCTGGAAAATCCGGCGAAAACAAGGTGGACATTGTGTCCCCGCGAACCGGTCAGAATGTCCACCTACCTACAAATAACCAACAATCTTCCCCTGCCCCTACGGGGCATCCCCCCGCGATTCGAAATGAGGCGGCTGGCATCGGCGGCAGGAAGCAGCGTAGCGCGTCGCGGTCTATCCGACGGCAGCCCGTATCCGAGCCCGTAACGCATGACGTTGGCGGCGGAGACGGGGTGAATGATGTGCTTGATGCGCTTTCCCGAATGCGCTCGGCGCTTGGCCTGGAGACCCCTGAGCCGACACGCCGCGACCGGCGAGCCGTCGGAAGCCTGCTCGAACGCATCCACAAGCACGACGCGGGCGGGGGACAGGCGCTTGCCGAGGACGAGATGTTGCGCGTGGTCGCATGGATGCCGTCGAACACGTTCTGGCTTCGCCGCGTGATGACCGGCAGGGCGCTTGCCGCGAACTGGCCGGACATCGTCAACGACTACGCCGTTGACCTGATCGACAAGCAACGCGCATACGAGGCCCAGACAGTCGAACGTGACAAGCCGCAGGCGGAACGTCGTCCGCACCAGCACACCTGGCTGTGTTCGCATGTGCTCGCCGAACTCGGCTGTACCAGAGAACAAGTCCAAACCGATGAACGCTTGCAAGAGCAGGCATTGCAGATTGCTTCCCGCATGAACGCGGGCGCCTGGGAACGGACGTCCGCGAATACTGGAGCCCATCCTGTTCGTGAGGGAGGTGCATGATGACCGGCGTCAAGGGAGGATTTTGCCACGGAATCGAGCCTCGAATCCAAGACCTGATGTGGGGTACAGAATCGGTGGGGGATGTCGCCACACGGCGGGCGATGATTCGCACGGCGATTGCAATCTGCGACCAGTGCCCGATGCAGGCCGAATGCATAGCGACGGGCATAGTAAGCCATGACCGTTGGGGAGTCATCGGGGGACTGGGACTGAAAGGCCGCAGGCTACTGGCGCGCATGGCGATTGAAGACGGATGCCCGTGTACGCCACGGGATACGGCGCCGCGTGAGGCGTTGATTCGATGGATACGCACGCATCCTGAACATGTCAAGGCTGCACGCATCGCATCGAATATGCGGCGCAGGCGAGACGAGCGCAACGAATCCCAGGCGGCATGGCGCGCGACCCATCCACGCGCCGTCAAAGCGGGTAAAAAAACGAAAGGAAAGCCGGAAGCGCAAGAACCACCGAAACGCCCGTCAGACAAGCGGAAACAGACGGGTGTCCATATTTCCCGAACAAAGCGACAAGATGAGGACTTCCAGCCGACGCTATTCGCTGAAGACGGTGAAACATGAGCGGCGTGGACTGAATCGGCATCTTGGGCGTCGGAATGGTACGGAGGCGTGGCTGTTGTCGTATCGGTCGTGATCAGACCGACCGCGAGCGTGGCGATCGCCGTCAATGCCGCGTCGGCGCATTTCAAAGCGCGGAGCCACGGTGGGAGATGCGTATGCATAGATGCATCCCTTCGTTCGATGGATATTGTTAGAAGGGCGCTATGCAGGGAGATGCAAAAGTCCTCTTGAAGCGGAAGGCTTGAAGAGGGCGAAGGGAGAAAGCGTGATTATTCAGTCGCAGGGAACCTCGACTGCTTCACGTCCACTGGTATCGCCAGCTATACAGTATTCACCGTTAGAACTGCTGCTATGTGTCGAGCCGCCTGGACTCTGCTGTCCTGTCTGCCCGCCGGTCGAACCGGTGGAGCCGCCGGATCGGCTGCCGGCCGTCGAACCTGACGAACGGCTATAAGTATAAGTCTGTCAGGAGAGACGCCTGGACGGCCTCCACCGCTTGCTTCAGTCTCTTCGTATGGGTCACGTACCATGCGGTCTCAAGGCTGATGCGTTTCGCCGCCTTGCCCACCCGGTCGGCGGTATCACCTGTGCACGCGGTGATCGTCGGCGCCTTGGCTTTCAGCTCCGTAGCTAGCGTGTCGAGGGTCTTCGCGTCTTTCACCTGGGCCTTATCGGTTTTCGCCGTGGTTTTCGCGTCCCGTCCACAAGCTTCAGCCACTCCGTCCTGTCGGCCTTTGCGTCCTTCAGCGACGTCGAGCAGGCCGGTCTGGGCGGCCGCCAGCTGCTGTGCGGCTTGGACGGCCTCCTGTTGGTTGTGCCACGCCACGCCGCCCGTCACACCGTCCACGACAAGCACGACGGCCGCAATGGTGGCGATTACCTTGGTCTTGTTGTCCATCTCCATGGTGTGTTTCCTTGCCTCTGCTATCTCTTGCATATCATGGCGTAAACGCCATGCACCCAATGTCTGACGTTGCCATCCTTTGCGTTGCTTGTGAGACGCTGATTGCTTGCCGGAATGAAGTTGGTAGTAGCTTGTGACGAGTAGAATGTCAGCCAGGGCATACCGCTTGCTGATCTTCATCCCTTTCCCTGACCATGGCAATGCAAACAAGGCCAGACAGGCCACAGGCGGTATGCCTCTTTTGCTTTGCTCTCTGCGCAGAGATAATCCCGCATGAAGGACTGTGCCGCATGGCTTGAGAGAACCATGTCACTTGCCTGTCGGAATGTCCGATGGTATGTAAATACGGCAATGATGAAATACTGAAATGCTGGAATACGGTAATACCGGAAAACGGAAATACAGGGATATGTAGATATGTATTGAACAGCGCAGTTGGGATACAGGTATACATATTCCTGTATCGAAAACAGGCGACTTCAATACTCAAATACTGAAATGCAGCGATACTGAAATATTGCAATACAGAGATACGTAGATACAGAGATAATGAAATACAGGAATACATATCGAGAAGAGGATGCGATACATATTTACATCATTCTGTATCAATGCATTTTCGTGTGTCTGGGGTGAGGGATGATGGTGTCATGGCATTGAATCAGAAGCAGCGTGTGGAAGAGTTCATCGACCGGTGGCGTGGCCGGGGCGATGAAAAGTAGGAGACTCAACTGTTCTGGCTTGATTTGATGCAGAATGTGTTGGGGCTTCAGCATGCAATCGAATCTACCCAGTTTGAACACAAGACCGCTGGTAACGGGTTCATCGATGTGCTGTGCCCGGATGCCCGATTCCTGGTCGAACAGAAGAGTAGCGACATTGATTTGGATAAGCCTGAGCCACGGCAGGGGACCGTGGTCACGCCAGTCCAGCAGGCGGTTCGTTATTCCGACAATCTTCCGTTGAGCCTGAAGCCTTCAAAGATATGTGTGTGCAATTTCCGGCGTTTCCGTCCGTATGATCTTGAGGCGGATCCGCGTGCCAAGGGTGAGCCTGCGGACGATTTTGCGCTTGAGGACCTCTATGATCATCTAGGCAATCTCATCAGCGTGTTCGGTAAGGACAATAGTCGAATCATGCATGAGCAACATCTTTCGGAGCATGCGGGATTGCTGGTCGCGAATCTGCATAATGCGCTGGCCGCTAAGTATGCAGACCCGGATGCTTCTCAATCGCACCACAGTCTCGCCGTGTTGACTGTGCGTCTGGTGTTCTGCTTGTATGCAGAGGATGCCGGGTTGTTCAAGCCGGATGCGTTCGGCCAGTATATTGGGAGTTATGATGCCGCGCGTCTGCGCCGCGCCGTGATTGATTTGTTCCATGTGCTGAACACGAAGTTCGAAGATCGTGACCAGTATCTCGAGGATGAGCTGAAGGCCTTCCCGTATGTCAACGGCGGCCTGTTCGCCAATCCGATCGAGATTCCACAGTTTACAGATGTAATCCGTGATTCGCTGCTTGCCGCAGGGAAGGGATTCAATTGGCGCCAGATCAGCCCTGTCATTTTCGGGTCGCTGATGGAGGAGACCCTCAGCCATGACCAGCGTAGCCAAGGCGGCATGCATTACACCGCGGTGAAGAACATCCATCGTGTCATCGATCCGTTGTTCCTTGATGGGTTATCTGCGGAACTGGACCGTATCGAGAAGGACCAGACCCTGGGGGACGGGGCGAGGTCGCACCGTCTTCGCGATTACCAGGACAAGCTTGCCGGACTAAAGTTCCTTGACAGTATGCATATTTCACATACCGGAATTATGCAGTTCCGAAAAATGATCTCATACATAATTCCAGGTATGACTATCAGCTTAAAGAAGCTATAGGAAGGAAGGTTCAGCCGGTCAGTTGTGTCCTTATGCTAGCAGGTGTTTATGCAGCTTTTAGTAAATGGATCAATATTGAGATTGAAATGGAAAAATCTATGGGGAAAAGGATTATTGCAATCTAGACATGGGGATCAGAAAGAACTTCCTTAACAGTTAAAAGAGCTGCTGACGAGATTGTTGGATGGAATACTGATTCTATTGTTTCAGCTATATGAGGCTATTAAAAAGTTAGAAAGAGGAATCGAATATGGCAGATACAAATCAATTCAACTGGGCCCCGTTTTATTCAGAGTTAGCTGAGAAACTCCTGCCTTACAAAAAGGATCGGCAGCCTTTGCTTTCGAAGATTACCCGTATTTATGAGAAGGCGGGAATCAACATGCCGAGTTTGGAAAAGGATAATCATCTCATAGATATTGATCCGTTTACGATTTACGGACTTTTTAATAAAAGCTCGATGAAGGAAAGCAACCGCATAAAAATCATATCTGCTATTGCAGAGTCATTCGATGTAAAGGCTTCAATTCCAACCTCGTTTGACGGCATCCCGGTACTGAACAATCAAAACGCTACATTTTACTATTATCTTCCGTGGCGAGAAAAAAGAGATATTCCTGATCTTTGGGAACTTTTTTCAGCAGCATTGGGATATGCAAAAGATTCGTCAGTAGAGAACCGCGAGAAGGTTTCCAAGTATTTTGACCTGACGATTAACAAGAAGGGTAATGGCAACAGTAAAATCACAATGGGACTTTACTGGATTGCCCCAGATACATTTTTGAACTTGGATCAAAGGAATACGTGGTACATCTATGATTCCGGGAAACTTCCAGTTGAATTTGTTAAAACACTGCCAGAAGTAGAGCCAAAGATTGCTGCCAGCCAATATTTTGACATAGAGGATAAACTGGCTGCTTATCTTCAAAGAGAGGACACTCCCTTAAATGATTTCAAAGAGCTCTCTTATGAGGCTTGGAGATATTCTGAACAGGTGAACAAGGAACAGGCTGCCGCGAAGAAAGCACAATCTCAGCGTGATTCAACAGGGGCGGCCATTGCCGATGAGGGAGTCGAAACCATACATTACTGGTTATATTCTCCGGGCGATCATGCGGCCTGCTGGGACGAGTTTTACAACAATGGAATTATGGGAATCGGCTGGGATGAGATTGGTGATCTGTCTTCATTCAACAGCAAAGACGAAATGAAGCAGATGATGAAGGACAAATTGGACCCTTCAAAATCCTACAAAAACGATGCTCATGCCACATGGCAGTTTGCCAATGAAATGAAGCCAGGTGATATTGTCTTTGCCAAGAACGGCCTGCATCAAATTGTCGGTCGCGGTGTTGTTGAATCAGATTATGAGTACCACCCCAAGCGGAAGCATTATACCAATATCCGTAAAGTGAAATGGACCCATCATGGTGAGTGGAATTATCCGGACGGAACTGCGCCAATGAAGACATTGACGGATATGACGCCCTATACATCCATTGTTGATCATTTGAATGCACTCTTTGATATTGATACGGAGGATTTAGAAGAAGAACCGAAGGAAGCTGCGTTGAAGCCATATGACGAGGATATGTTCCTTGAAGACGTCTATATGGATAAGAAGAAATATGACACGCTGGTAGCTCTCCTGACGCGAAAGAAGAACGTGATCCTTCAGGGTGCACCTGGTGTCGGGAAAACGTATGTGGCTAAGAGACTGGCATATTCCATTATGGGTGTCAAGGACCCGAGCAGAGTAATGATGGTGCAGTTTCACCAGAGCTACTCCTATGAAGATTTTATTATGGGCCTTCGGCCGACCGCAAATGGAGGCTATGAATTAAAGCACGGAGCATTTTACGATTTCTGCAAATCAGCTGAGGTCGATAGTGAGGATACGCCATACTTCTTCATTATTGACGAGATCAACCGAGGAAATCTGAGTAAAATTTTCGGCGAGCTTTTTATGTTGATCGAGCCTGATAAGCGCGGTATTGAACTTAAACTTCTCTATGCGGATGAGATGTTCGCCGTTCCCAAGAATGTCTATATCATCGGCATGATGAATACAGCTGACCGCAGCCTTGCGATGATGGACTATGCACTCCGTAGAAGATTTGCCTTTTTTGAAATGGCGCCTGGTTTTGATACAGATGGTTTCACAAAATATCAGGATAGCCTTCAGAGTGAAAAGTTCAATAAACTGATAGCCTGCGTGAAAGACCTTAATAATGTTATAGCGTCAGACGATTCATTGGGTGAAGGTTTCCAGATTGGCCATAGCTATTTCGGCAATCTGAAAGAAACTTCTGATCAGACCTTATCCAGCATTGTCGAATATGAACTGATTCCGCTTTTGCAGGAATACTGGTTCGACGAGCCGGAGAAAGCACAGACATGGATTGATAATTTAAGGAGTGTGATTAAGTGATTCCTGTTCTCAATGTTTATTACATGCTTTCCTACGCATTCAAGGTATTGAATGAGCAGGGATATAAGAGCATAACAACAGAAAAATTTGAGAATTCAGCTGATTTGTGCGCAGCTATTCTGGTCAAGGGCGTTTCTATTCAGTTGAAACGAGGGCTCTTGAAGGATTATGTCCCAACTACAGAGGAGCTGACCTGCCCACGGGGGAAAATCGAGATTACGGAATCCATTCAGGCAAGGAACATCACGCGAAGACAGCTTGTTTGTACGCATGATGAATTTACAGAAGATTTTTATATGAACCAGATACTTAAGACAACGATGCTGTTACTGATTCGTTCTGATATTTCAACTGAACGGAAGAAAGAGCTGCGGAAGCTTCTGCTATTCTTTGGCAATGCGAAAACGCTTGACGTGCAGACAATTAACTGGAGGATGCAGTTCAATCGGAACAACCAGTCATACCAAATGCTGATTTCGGTGTGCTACCTTGTGATAAAAGGACTTCTACAGTCGAAGTCGAATGGGTCTGTCCGAATGATGGATTTCCTTGACGAGCAGAGGATGTACCACCTATATGAAAAGTTCATCCTGGAATATTACCGGAAGGAATTCCCACAAATTACCGCGAACGCATCTCAGATTCCGTGGCAGCTTGATGATGGGTTTAAGGAATGCCTCCCGATTATGCAGTCCGATATTATGCTTACATATGAAGATCGTACGCTGATTATCGACGCGAAATACTATCAGCACAGCCTTCAGAAACGGTTCGATCGGTTGACGGCTTATTCGAATAATTTGTATCAGATTTTTACCTATGTAAAAAACAAGGAGGAGAGTCTGAATGGCAAGCCACATGAGAAGGTAGCAGGTATGCTTTTATATGCGCAGACCGAGGATGAAGGAAAATTTGAAAAGAATTACAAGATGAGCGGTAATCCGATCAGCATCAAAACACTTGATTTGAGCCAGGATTTCTCGTCGATTCGCTTCCAGTTGGATTCTATCGCTAGAAAATATATGAAAGTAGCATGATCTTTAACGGTAGGACGAAGGAGCTAGTTGTGAAAGAACTTAAACTCATGTGGAGCAACTAATCTCCGGACTTTATCCACCATGGGATTTTTCAATTGACGCTGAAACATGTCTGGTCGATCACTACGAACAGATGATGAAAGACGATGGTTCGCAGACTGCGCTCCTGAGCCCTCAGACTTGCGCAAATCAACATTCCTGCGTGACCGCATAGAGTCCTGTAAAAAATATCGCTATGCTGCTCCAAAGTCGGGAGACACTTACAAGCACCGTGATACGCCTTGGCTGTTCCGATATAATCACCAACCTAGCGTTGATTATCTCGCGATTCCCGGTTTATTCAGTGGGCGTCGTGCTTTTGCAACACGTGATTAGGCCAGTTTACAAGGAACTACACACAGACCACGAAACGGGGGCTGCTGACAACAAATAAAGGCTGAGTATCAGGCACAGGGGAAGTGCGGGATATTTAGCCTGTTTTGTTGTCAGGGGTTTCCAAAGGGACTTGCCCCTTGGCACACGACTTTGCTCGCAAAGTGTAGTGTGTTATACGCTCTGTCGGCGTTGCTGCGAAACGAGGTTGCCAACCGGGAGGGCGAGCACATTTTAAGCGGCAGGAAAACAGGGCGTGATTGCGTAGCGTGGAGCCGCAAGCGCAGGACTGGTTTTATCAGCAGACAGGGCGTATATGAAAGTCGCCGTTCCTCGTTCCACGCCGGACTTCGGGACAAAATGTCCCGAACTTGTGGACACACTCACGAAAAGCAGACGGATTTTTCTCTCAAAATTGAAATGGGCGGGAAGCTACTTAAGGGCTTTCCCGCCTTGATTACCTTTTAGCAAAGACGGGCAGGACTGTCAACGGCTGCGTATTTATGCGCTGTTCGTCTTGACCGTTGACTGGGTTGACAGGCTTTGCTATTTAACACTCATCACTGACAATTTCAGCATCTATTACAAACTCATTGTTCTCACATAAGTGATATACCCTATTTTCCTTTTCCATGATAAATCTCTTTTGGTAAAAAATATCAGAAAACTCAAGCACTCTTTTCATCTGTGCCGTGTCAATAAATGCACCCAAAGCACCCGAGACAACAGGTATCGCTTTTCCAATGTTTTCCAATGTTAACTTTCGTCCTATTTGTTCAAATACTTCTTTAAAGAGATTATTTTCCAATCCCTTTGCTCCTACATTTTGTAATGCTTTTTGTGCAGATTTATTGGCTAAAGCTCGCATTTGTGTCAACAGTAAAGGTATACCACCACGTTCAGCCATATCTGCCCATGTCTTTTTTGCAGTCTGCTTGACAGCTGCGGCTTGGCCCATAGCCATTATTTTTCCAATAATACTTGTCGCTTCATTATTTACATCATTTTGGGCTGGGCTTAAAGAAGTTGTGAATACATCACTTGCAATTACCATTTCTGTATAATCATTTCTCACATCATAGCCATAAAACATTGCTATTGATTGCACTGCCCTAAAATAAAGAAATGTGCTTAAAACAATATTAAAAGGCAGTCCCCAAAATCCCAATGCCCCCGTTCCTCCGCCTTCTATCATTGCGGCAAATGTATCTTTCCCTCTATAATCATTTACTATCTTCGCCAAATCATAACTTCTAACTAAACAGATATCATCTAATTTCTCTATTTGATAGTGAGGATAATCTTTATTTATCTTATCCAATATATCTTTTTCGCTAACAGAAAATCTGACCGCTTGCTCCTCAACAGCTTTAAATCCACTCCCGACAATGTTCATCATTTGGGTATATAACTCTTTTTCGGTTATGCTTAATCTGATGTCAGTTCCAATTTGTTTAACTATTTCAGGCACAAGCTGACCTGCTTTTGTTCCTAATTTAGCAATTGCACCCGGCTCAATCAATTTATTATATCTTTTGGTTAGATTATCAAGTGCAGTAGCTTCCTTATTATCTATGATTGGAAAAGGGGGGTTAAAATCACTCATAGATCCCATTTTAACATACCTCCATTATCTTTCTAAAAATGCAGACATCCAATTTATAGTTTCCTTGCTTCCGCCCCCGCTGTGGGTTTGGATTTTTCAGCAGGTCCGACTTCTGTGCAATATTTTTCGCCCACTTCCTCTCTTCTTCCGACAGCTTCCCATAGTTCAGTTTGAGCCGCTTACAGATAAACGCCATCGCCGCCTGTTCCGGGTCGCTGCCCGGAGTGGACGCTGCTTTTGCGGCTTGCAAAAAATCTTCCAGCGGATTGTCCTCCGGGGCGCTGAAAAATCGTCCTTATGTGTTTCCCGCAGGTCGAGGGCTATCTTGTTTATGTCCTGCTGTATCACATAGCGACAAAAGCTGTCATCGTCAATATGGGCGGCGATAAGCAGCCGTAACTGCGGGTCGGTCAAGCCGGGATTGTACCGCTTCATAATCGTTGCGCTCATGGTGCCCACGATGGCGTTTACGGTCTGCACCTGCTTCACCGCCACTCCGTTCACATAGATTTCAATGTCAGCCATGAGCCGGGGAAAATCCGGGTGCGCCGCCAGTTCACACAAGAGGGAATTATTCACCCGCCCACTTTCCGGCAGTTCAATCATATCGTCACTCAAACGCAGGTCCGCAAGATCGGCGTTTGAGTGATTTTTCGCTTGAGAACGCCCCTGCAGATAATCGGCGGTTACGCCGTAAAACTTCGCCAGCTTGATAATCGCATAGTGACTGATGTCCTTGAGATCGTCCCCCTCGTAACTGCCCAAAGCAGACTTGGAGAGATGGGTCTGCTCCGCAAGCTGTTCCAGCGTCAGCCCACGCTCCACACGCAAGTCTTTTAATCGTTCTTGTATGGATAGTTCCATGCTCCCCCTCCCTGTCTACCCGATAAATGGGAAGGTGTCGTATTAAATATGACTACCATTTTTCTTTTCCCAATTATCTAAGCGTACTTTCATAGTGTCTTTCCACTCTTCGCTGGGGCATTTTGAAATTAAATTCTATATTTTGAAAGCAACTCTGGTTTCAAATATGTTTCAACTAAATGCAACAATGTCAATTCAACTTCATACATCGTACTTTCGGGGAAAATACTAATTAATGCCTCAACTTCTTCCTCTGCCAGAGGTGTTTTCACTTTTATAAGTGGTTCGTCATACTTGCTGACAAGCTCTCATACTGGATTACCTGTCAATGAGTCAGGCATTTGCCCAAGAGCTTTTAATTGAATGATTGTATCCTGCATTCGCATACTCCTTCTCGCTGTACTATTTTCATAGATTTCGATTTGCCTCTTTGCACTTATCATTTTACCACAATTCCAAGAGCGTGGAAATGGGCAGTTTTTTGGGCGGATTCCCTACCTTTCGGATATACGGGACGGGCGGTCTTTTAGGTGTAGCCTTGGTTCAGACAAGACATCATTTCATCGAATCTGAATTTTGCTTGCGCTGACCCAGATGGCTTCAACTTCGCTGTCATCGAGTCCTCGATGTTCATGGCGTGGTGGAAGGGCATCGGTGGTCATCTGAAGTCAGATTGCCGGTTCTCCAACACTCTCGTGTGGAATACGCTGCCTCTGCCACCGGTTGATGAAGCTACACGTTCCGCGATCATCGCTGCCGGCAAGGCCGTGCTTGCAGTACGTGCGAACCATCCTGGATCCTCACTGGCTGATTTGTACGATCCGACTTTCATGCCAAAGGATTTACGCGATGCACACCAGAACTTGGATAAGGTTGTCGATGTCGCATTTGGCGCCAATTCCTGGCTTAAGGATGACAACGATGCCCGTCTCCAGATATTGTTCGATGATTATGTGAAGCTCATCGGATGAATGTTTCCGGAGTCGGCGTTACCTTGATAATGAACTGTGGCCTGATGACGGGATGAGAATATCAAGCGAATCGACACCTGCAATATTGGAATCGGCTTGGTGATCCGCATTGCCGTCGATGAGTTCTGTGCGCGGCTGGCTTCCGTAGACGCGGCCCATTGCCCACAGCGCTTCCGCCGTGGTGGGGGCGTTGAGCGAATAGGTCGTGCGCAGGAGAGTGTCCGGGTCGAGCATGGCCCGTTCCTCGAAGTAGGTGTCGATGCGTTCCCGGCGTTGTCGCCTGTTCGCTTCGGCGATGTGGGGGAGCGCGAGCCCGGCCTCGGTGAGTTTGCCGATCTGCTCGTTGATGGTTTCGGTGATGGCGCTGAGCGCCATGCCGGCAGCTTGGAGAACGTCGTCGTGTGAATAGGTTTCCCCATACGTTCCGGCACATGCATCCGCGAGTTCCTCGGTCCAATCGGAGACTGTCCGGAGCGTAGCGTGCGGATCGTATTCATCTTGGGCGAAAGCTTCAGCCGCCCGGTGAACCAGGGTATCCATCCGGGCGATGAACCCATCGTCCAAGGCGAGCCTGCCCATCAGGTGGACGGCTTTCGCACTGGCGGCTTCTGACGCCGGTGGCGCCGCGTCGGCGAGTTCTCCGCGAACAATCTGGGGTAGGGCACATGCCGGGGTGTCTGTCGCGGCTAGTTCTGAAACATGGGGCCCATAGTCTGCTGTTGTCCGGTTGGCGATTGCCTCCGCAAGAAGCTGTGGATCTTTGACACGGTATTGTTCACGTTCGGTGCCACGCCCGCGGAAAAACGTGACGGACCGGTCCGCAGGCACGCCGATGCGGACCGGTTTCTTGTCGAGCTTGTCCTGCTTGGACAGGCGAGTGCTGAACACACTGAACGCCCAGCCGCCCATATCGCGACCGTCGATGTTCACGCCGTCAGGCAGGCCGATGAGCATCTTCTCCCATGAACGCCCATCACGCGCCTGAAACACGAAGGGGTGCGTCCACTCGTGTGGTACGCGCATGTTCACCCAGCCATGTCCGTCAGCCATCGCTGCCTGCTCCCTCCGGCAATCAGCCCATCACGGTAAGGGTTATCTGGCGGCCCCCCGCCCAGATTCCGGGGTAAGGAAGTCTGTGGAGGGATCGGTGTAGGCGGTGTCTTCAACGGTTCGCGGCTTGAAGTGCTCCAGCTCTGTCCTGTCGATCCAGTTGTCGAGCGCGGTGCGGATGCCATCGTAGATGGCATCCTGCAGTCCGGGGCAGTCGTGCATCCTCGCGACGGTCGTTTCTATATTTGCGTCACTGTCGGGAAGATTGTGGGACATCAGCCATCCGGCGATGTTGTCACGCGTCACCGTCCATGTGAAGACCGGTTCTTTGCACCTGCAATGGTCTTCATCGAAACACTCGTGCATTGTGCTTACCTTCCTCGGGAATGTTCGTTGTCATCATTGATAGTGGGGGCTTGGCCGAGTCCGTCCGCCATGTTGCCTGATTTCGCCCATGCGGCGGTGACGTCGAAATCAAGCATCTGCTGTTCCAACCGTGCGAGATCGTTGGACGGATTATCGATGAACGCTCTCTCGATTTGCTGGGAAGCCTCCTCACGCCTGTTGCCGACAATCATCACATATGCGGCTGTGGCATGCAGATCGGAGCTATACCCGGGGAGCATGTGTAAGGCGATATCCGCGAGCATGTCGGCGGCGTGGTTGATTCGCTGTAAGTCAGGCTGGAAACTCGGGTCTTCAATGCCGTGCTGCACCGCCTGCTCGACCGCCTCAGAGGCGTGAGGCTCATGCGGGTCGATGATAGCTCCGAGCAGCGTATCATCATCGAAGCCCCCAGGCGTGATCGCATCAGTGAGCAGTGCATCGCGGAATGACTTGCTTCCACGCATGGCTACAGCCAACCGCGCCTGATGGACGGGGCTCAAGTCGAATTGTTCGGGGGAGGAAATCACTTGGCGGAACGCTTGCAGCGATGCCATGCCCAGACGTACGACTGCCACGCTGCGCGGGTGCAGGTGGTCCTGAATCCGCGCTGGATTCTCCCTTTCCTCTTCTGTCATGCGCTGAAATTCGCTCGCCGCGTCGTCCAACTGACGTTGCGTGACCAGCTTTGCCATGATCGTTGTCCTTCCTGTTCCTGGTTGTGCTGATAATCCCATTCTCCATGAAACGGCGTGACATTTGGGACGTGGAATCTACCGGTATGTGGATTAATACCAGTGGTGGGTGAGCCAGAATGATTTCGCGGCTGCGGGGCTGCCGTATCGGCTCTGGATGTAGCCTAGGCCCCAGCGAATCTGCGTGGCGGCGTTATGCTCCCAGTCATCGCCGGCTGACGCCATCTTCCTGCCGGGGAGGGCTTGGGGAATCCCGTATGCGTCGGATGTCGGGTTGTCCGCATTCCATCTCCACCCGGATTCGTGTTCCCAGAGCCATTCGAGAGCCTCCCATTGCTCGGCGGTGTCCCACTGCCGCCATCCGCTCGCAATCATCCCGCGGGCCAACGCTTTCGCCTCATCCGGTGTCGCGCGCATGCCGTCGCCCGAATAGGATGCGGATATCGTTCCTGCGCCGGTCTCACAGGTCCATGCAGCGGTAGTCGCATCTGAGGATTCAGGTGCGTCCAGAGCGGTATCCGTACCGGCTTCGGAAGCTCCCGGCACCGTCTCGACGGCATCGGCTGGATGCCAGTACGTGGTGCCCAACGGGGGATTGGAGGCGCTGAATGTGCGGGTATGCACACGTCCCCATCCTGTTCCGCCCTCACTGATATGCACGGTGTCGCCGTCGATCTGTTCGACCACGGCGACATGCCCGTACACGCGGCTTGAACCGGCGGAACCCGGGGCGAACACCATGATCCCGCCAACTGTCGCGCCCTCGACCCAGCCTGCACGTCGTGCGGATTCTCCCCACTGCGAGCCGTTGCCCCAGTACTGGCCGACATCATGGCCTAATGCCCGTTGCCGCATGCAAGCCCACCATGTGCATTGGAAACCGGGACGGTAGGTTCCGCACCATGCGACGTAACCGGGCCACAACGCCTTGATTTGCCCCATGCCTTGGCCGACGAGCACCGCCCATTCTCCTGACGCGATAGATGCGCCGGCAGGTGATCCCGTCGCGGTGTCGCCGGTTGCCACGGTGGTGTTCTTGCATCCGGAAAGGAAGGTGAGCACGCCGCTGGGTGAACAGGCACCCACCGTCAGCACGCCTGTCAGTGTGAGCGCCGCCAATGTGGAACGTCCCAACAGACGGAATCTGTTGTTCCGGATCCGCGCATTCATGTGGTGCCTCCGGTGAACCAGTAGGGCAGTTGACCGCCCACAGCTATCTCCACGGTGCGGCATGGGCGTTGCCTAGTGCCGATCCCGGTCATGCGCCATGGGTCGGCAAGTCCTTGCACGCCGGCCCCGAGGCGATCGGCCTGCCACGCGGTGATACCGAGCTCGTCGGCGTTCCGGTCGAGAAGCATGTCAGGATTGGCGGGGCAATACACGGTGATATGCCATATACCGTCATCCATCGGCACGGCGACCGTGGAATAAGAACGTGCTGCCAGAGTCTGTGGATTAGTGGTGGATGATCCCTCGTCATCCGGGACGGGGAATGACGTGGAACCAGGCTGGTAGTACTGGATTGTCTGAATCGCAGCGTGTTCTTCGCCCTGCCAGGTATTGTCGGCGGTGCAGGAACCGGTGTCATACGCGAGCATGAGCGTGTGGGCGGATGACGGGGAGCACATCATATCCGGCGTATATTTCCGTCCGGCCCACCAGTATCGGGGAGCCCCGCCCATGACTTGAATCTGGCCGGAAGCATCCTCTTTGAGCACAGCCGTGTAGGCGTTATGCCATTCATCCTGCGAGATGCCCGGATCAAGAATCGTATCAAGGCTCGCCAGCGCGGTGTCGATGGGACCGGGGTCGCCAGCGATCTGCTTGCCGTAATAGGATTCCGGTTTCACCGTATCGATGCCGGAACCCCGCGTGAATACGGTCATGCCGGTCTGCCTTGACCACGTGCCCGGGGTGGGGATGCCTGCCGCGCGCAGACCCTGCCATCTGTCGGCTGCGCCTGTTGGCTTGCCATCCTTGACAGGTGTCTCTTTCCCCTGAATGGTAGATTTAAGTGATGCCTCAGCGTCACCGTCGGTTGTGACCGGCCGTAGGGTGAGCATACCCAGCGCGACCACCGCCATCACAGCGAGCAGCGATACCAGCCAGCGTACAGGTTTGGGCAAAGGACGTGGCTCACGTGCCCCGCTCATTGCTCCGCCTCGCTTTGACGGGAATCCTGCTCGGGATGATATTGCTCGACGCCATCGGACGGTTCCGCCGCATTCGCGTCCGGACCGTCCGCGCTATCACTCGGGGCTTCCACGGCCGGATCCGGCGCGGAAATACCTTTCCACTGCTCGTGGACGATACGTTCCGCCGAACGCAATTCCGCCGCGCTGTTCCCCGCGTCCCGGGCGGCACGGCGCAGCTCATCGGCTTTGGCCGCGGCACGTTCCGCCTGCGCCTTGAGTGATTCCACGCCAACCAGCGCCTCCACGTATTCGTCCATCGCACGGGTCCGGTCCATGCTCTGTTCCCTGACCGCCCTGAGAATGTCCCTGCGCGTGTCTCGCAGGAAATTCGTTGAACCGCTCATCATGTCTCCTTCGAATCCGAATTGGTCTTGACCCTCATAGCGTCGCATTCACGAGCATGGAAAAGGGGACGCGCACTCTACCCGTCCGCGGTGGGGACGATAGGTCTTCCAAATGTCGGTAGACTGCGCGTCCGCCCGGATGGGTCAACGAACGCGAGGATGGAAGAGCAACAACCAATCCAATGGATTCTGAACAAGGAGGAACCAGAACATGGACACCCTACTCACCTCGACAAGCAGCTTGCTGACAAGACTATGGAACTGGACGCTCCAGCTCGACGGAGGACTGCAAATCGTGCTCGTGCTTCTGGCCTGTGTGGCCTCGGGCGCTTGTGCAATCATCGGGCGTCGGATGCAAACCCCATCGCCCATGGACCAGGGCGGGACGGTTGCTGCGCGTACCGTACTGGCGATTGTCTGCTACATCTTCGGCGTCATCTGCATGCTCGCCATGTTGTTCGGTCTTGGTGCCGTATTCGCTCCGCTCGTCGGTCTTGCGAATTAGCAGGTCGGATTCACCAACGAACATCAAGGAGGATGGCAATGAGACTGATCATCGCAGAAAAACACAGTGTGGCACGGGCAATCGCCCAAGCAATCGGCGGGGGAACAGAGCAGGACGGGCACATCCGCTGCAAGGACAATATCGTCACATGGGCGCAAGGCCACCTCGTCGACCTCATGCCGCCCGATGAATACCAGGACGGGCGTTGGAAGCGCTGGGATCTTGCGTCGCTGCCGATTGACCCGCACCCCGGATGGCGGTGGAAACTATCATCGGCAGACGGTGCCGCACGCCAGTACCGGATCATCGACCGTCTGATTCACTCAGGGCAATGCGACAGCATCGTCAACGCATGCGACCCAGACCGTGAAGGCGAGGCGATATTCCGCCGAATCGTCATGCACGCCCATGCCGATTGTCCTGTCATGAGGCTGTGGGCGCCAAGCCTCGAGGGGCATGCCATCCGTCAGGCGCTTGACTCGATGAAACCGGCAAGCGACTATCGGGGGCTTGCCGATGCGGCGGATCTGAGAGCCAAGGCCGACTGGCTGATAGGTATGAACGCCACACGAGCCTACAGTGTCCTCGCAGGTATCCATATGAGCGTCGGACGTGTGCAAACGCCGACGTTGTGGATGGTCGTAGACCGTGATGACCGGATCAGCCGTCATGTCAGCGAACCCTACTGGATAGTCCGCATCCCCATGGGCGGATGGACACTTACCGGGCCCCGCCACACCGACAGGAGCGATGCCGACACACTCGCAAACCTGTTTGCGGACGGCGGTGAGCCCGTCAATATCGTTGACGTGGAACACACCAAACGGCATGAGAAACCACCGCGCTTGTACGATCTGACCGCCCTCCAACAGGATATGAACAGCAGGTATGGAATGCCCGCATCCCGTACACTGGACGCGCTGCAACACCTGTATGAGAACAAACTCGCCACCTACCCGCGTACCGACAGCCGGTACATCACCGGCGCCGACCTCGACACACTTAACAGGCTTCTCAACGGCAACTGGCGGGTAAACGGATTCATCAACCCCGAAGCAAGGACGGCCAACCCGCGTGCCCAACTCGTGGTCGATGACAGCAAAGTCGCCGGACACACCGCAATCCTGCCGACCGAGAACGTGAACGCGGACATCCTCGGTGCGCTCGAGGATGGCGAGCGACTGGTGCTTATCCGCATCGTCGCGCGCATGTGGGAATCCGTCGCCGAAGACGCCATCCACCACATCATCCGTGTGACGGCGCACCCGGCAGGGCATGAGGACGTTCTGCTCACTGCGACCATGGACACCACTGTCGCACAAGGATGGAAGGCCATCGGCCAGCAGCATGAGAAATCCGACGGGGGAAACGGCGGCGGCAGGGCGGATGATGACGGACATTCCGGCATGACAGACGGCTTCATCCCCGATGCAGTGGTAGCGGGCGCCGTCATCACGACCGCGGGGGCGGCGGAAATCCATGAAGGGAGCACCAAACCGCCCAAACCATTCACCGAAGCGAGCTTGTTGTCGGCGATGGAGCATGCAAGCCGCTACCTGGAGGATAAGGATCTCAAAGCCGCGCTTGACGACGACACCAGCCATTCCGGCGGCATCGGCACGCCGGCGACCCGCGCCGGCATTATTGAACAGCTCCTGAGCAACGGCTACTTGGAACGCGGCGGGAAAACCATCACCTCCACTTCCAAAGGGCGGATACTCATCGACATGGTCGCGCCCATGCACCGTGACCCGGCAACCACCGCACGGATGGAACAGGCGCTCAACCAAGTGGAACACGGGCAGCTCGACCCGATGCAGGTGCTTGATCAATTCCGGATGGAGGCCGCGCGCATCCCGCGTCAGGCGCAGGAGATCTTCCGCGGCAATCCGGATATCGCAAGCCGTTTGCGCGCCACCGAAGAATATGGCGGATGTCCCAAATGTGGCAATCCGGTCATCAAGCGCGGCAAGACCTGGCAGTGCTCGACCAACCGGAGGTCACGAGACAACTCCGGGACATGGACCAACACCGCCGGATGCGGATGGACGCTCTGGCCGGTCATCGCCGGCCGCAACCTGACCGATGCCAACGTCCGGTCGCTACTCAGCGAGGAACGCATCAGGTTGACCGGATTCCGTTCGAAAACCGGCAAGAAGTTCAGCGCCGACCTCGTCGCCGACCCAGAACGCGGAGCGGTCCTCGACTTCAGCGGGCGCAGACGGTGACGGTGGCGGATTACGCCTGTCCGATAGCAATAGAGGCGGGACGGCTGAACGATGGCGGCAACGCCCGGTTGTCCCGCTTCGATGAAACGGGTGAGAGCGGCGTATCGAGAGGAGACCGGTATGGAGAAGCTGCTGAACAGACGTACATCGCTGCGCATAGACGCGGCGCTCTATCAGAGGATTCATGCCATCTGTATCGAAGTCGGGATTCCCATAGGGCTGTTCATCCGCGCGGCGGCGACCAACGTTGACCCGGGCGTACTCGAAGTCGGATCAAAAGCATGGAAGACTGGCATCCACTCGCATACCCATGGCAGCGGGCGTGACACGCAGGGGGAGCAGCGGCGGATTGATCTGCGCCTATCCGATGCGGAGCGTGAGATCATCGCCCGCGCCGCCGCGAACCGGCATATGAGCCGATCCTGCTTCATCGCCAGTCAGGCCAAACAACTTGCCGGCGATCCGCGCGTTCGCGACATCCTCAATCGGCTTGCCGACCTCGGTTCAGACGAGCTCGTCCGATACGTCCGGACCATGCTCGAAACCATCCACGCCACGGAACGCCAGATGCAGACAGATGCCCTGACTGCAAATGCTGCCGCCGGCCTACGCGGGTGAAGTACCGATTCCATCTAACGGAAATCCGTGCTGCTGCGCGGCAATCCCTATCACGGTGTACAAGCCGTACAGGGTGTACCAAACGCACAGTGGAGCAAGTTATACGGATTGTATGCACAATCCGAACTTGCCCCCATGCCGCCGACTGCGCCAAGGGCAACAACCCGAGTGCCGAAGGCCAGTACAGGATGCAGGGCATCCACAAACGCCTGCGCAGTGGGCGCTGAACGATGATGACAGATGATGATGGGAGGCTTGCATGACGCGACGGAAGCAAACCAAGACTGGCGCACGAAGGACTCGCATCATCTCGCTGCGTGTCAACGAAGAAGAGGCGCGTGAACTTGCCAGTCTGGCCGAACAACGGGGCGTCACGTTGTCGCGTTTCCTCATCGAGGCGGCCAGACAAGCCGGCGACATTGACAAGGCGAGACGGGGCGCTGAGCAGGGGCCGGTTGTTCGCGAGCTTCAGCGCATCCGCACCGAGATCTGGCGCATCGGGCACAACGTGAATCAGGTCGCGCATAATACAAACCGGGATCTGGCGGTTAGTGCGGGGCAGGAGGCCAGTGTGGTGGCGGCGGTGAGGGAGTGTAAGGAGCTGGTGAAGAGGGTGTCGGAAGTTGTTTAGTAACGTTTCTGACAGAGAAAATGGCCACCGTTCGTCGTTGACACTGTGAGTTGAAATTAGTGAAATAACTCAGGGGATTCCGGTTGGAGTCATTGCGGTTATGATGGCATCATCGATGGTGTCTGCTGCGATGCACTACTTTTATTACGTCAACATCTATGGTGTTGTTAACCCTCAGAAGGGATATCCGTGAGAATGCCGCAAGGTGATGACATCTTGAAAGAGTTTGACTGGTAGCGGATGGCGGAGCAAAACGGTATGGAGTTGCAGGTACCGCGGAGTGTTCGTGCGGTACAACGTGAGTGTCCATGGACTTAGGCAGTCTGCCGTTTTGAAAGATGATACGTAGTGGTAGGTTAATATAACAGTCATGCTAAGGAGAATGTCGATGAATGGTTCTGTAAAGAGGTGGTCCTTCTCAATGGAAGGAAAACCGGGAAAACCATTTTCGTTGTGACTCCGGAGCCGAAGCGCGCGGTGGCTGATATGGTAAGGGAGAATTGCATATGTGTGAGTGCGTTCATTTCGTCATTGCTTGCTGACAAGGCGATGGAGAAGACTGTCAAGTGCGGCGAGGGATGAGCGGGATGATTGCGCGCGGGAATTACATCGGTAATTTCTCATCTTTTGACGAGGACTCGCATGTGCAGATGATTATTGACTGTATGGTGAATCGTTTGGACAATGAACGCTTTTATGGCCTCGACGTTGAAAGAACGGACGATCGATTCAATGACGTGTTCTTGCCCGGTGTGTTCCGTGAGGGCCTGTGTAAGGTGAATTCCGAATTCCCTGTCCAAGGTATTGATGAGACTGTCGTTAAGCTGGGGGAGGTAGAAGATGGTTCACTGGCACAGCTCAATGAGCGTTTCATTGCCTATCCACAGTCAGGCGTGGAGGAGCGGCATCTCGGCGGCAAGAAGAAACGAAATGAGCTTGTACACCTTGTTGATTGCTCCGACCCTGAGTGCAACACGTTCCATGTTGAGTTCGCCGACGTCACAATCGTGTCGGAGAACGACACATTAACAGTGCTCGGTAGAGACTTGCGAGTACTGCCTGTAGGAGCTCACCGAGAAGAAAGACAAGGTCGCTGGAAGGTTCTACACGCCCACCTGCGTGGTTCGCATACTCGTCGAAAAAATCCAGCCCTCCACAGGCGTGTCTACGCAAGCAAATGAAAATGAAAATGACTTGTGCTTTTCAGCGATGAAGATTGTGAGGAAGAAGTATGCCGCAGGTGGATAAACAGAGCAGCTACAATTTCATAGATCTCTTCGCGGGGGCCGGAGGACTGTCCGAAGGATTCCTTCAGGCAGGCTTCCGGCCGGTCGCGCATGTAGAGATGAACGAGTACGCCGCGAAAACACTCGAAACCCGCAGTGCATACTACTATCTGAGGAGTACAGGCAACCTCGATCTCTACAAGAATTACCTATCCGGGAAGATCAGCCGCGACGAGTTCATGAAGCAGATTCCAACTTCTGTCACAAAGACAGTCATCAACGAGACTCTTTCAGATGAAACACTTCCCGCTGTCTTCAATACCATCGACGGTATCATCAAGATACGCGGAATCGAGAAGGTAGATGTAATCATCGGCGGGCCGCCGTGTCAGGCATACTCCCTTGTTGGCAGAGCCCAGAGCAACCACATGGAAGTTCCGATGGAAGAGGACCCTCGCAACTATTTGTACAAGCTCTACGCAAGATTCCTAAAAAAATACCAGCCGCGCATGTTCGTCTTCGAAAACGTGACCGGTATCGAATCTGCCCAGGGCGGCACCATCTGGAAGAACCTGCAGAAGTATCTCAGGCGCGTTGGATACAAGATTGAATGTCATGAGCAGAATGCGCAGAACTTCGGAGTGCTTCAGAACCGGCGGAGGATGATTATCGTCGGATGGCTCAAGGACAGCCATCTTGCATATCCGGATTTCGCAGTCAAAAAATCAGAAGCCGTGGTGAACGACCTGTTCACAGACCTTCCGGAACTCCATCCCGGTGAAAGCAACAACACCTACTCGAAGAAAAAGCCGAGCAGCTACGTGACCGAAACCGGCATCCGCACGACGAACGACGTCCTCACTCTGCAGAACTGCCGACCGAATATCGACCGCGACATCAAGATATACAAGAGAGCCATAGAACTCTGGAACGATGGGCACAAGCGCCTCAACTACAACGACCTGCCCGAGGAACTGAAGACGCACAAGAACCGCCACTCCTTCACCGACCGCTTCAAGGTTGTTGAGGGAGACGCGCACTGCTGCCACACGATACTGGCGCACCTTTCCAAGGACGGCCACTATTTCATCCACCCGGACATCAGGCAGCACCGTTCCATCACCGTGCGTGAGGCGGCGCGCATACAGTCATTTCCGGACAGCTACTACTTCGAGGGGTCGCGCACATCGCAATTCGTACAGATCGGGAACGCCGTGCCTCCTCTGATGGCAAGGGGCATCGCCGAGGGTATTTTTGCACAGCTTAACGGGGAGGATGCCCATGGACAGCCGTGAAAGCGGAAACCTGCTCCTCGAGCAGTATGGAAGATTCAAACGAATGGAACTGAAAAAGTCGCCGTTTCATTTCCTTCTTGCGTCCGAGTCCCATATCGATCCGAACCCTCACCAGATCAACGCATTTTGCGCCGCCATCGACGCGATGAAGACGGGCGGCATGGTGCTTGCCGACGAAGTAGGACTTGGAAAGACAATCGAGGCGGGCCTCGTCCTGCGCTACATGCTGGAATCCGGAGCGAAAAAGGTACTGATAGCGCTTCCCGCATCCCTCCGCAAGCAGTGGGAGCTGGAACTTGAGGATAAATTCGACCTGAGTTCTGTGATTCTGGACAGGCTCACGGTCGAGCATGACGCGAAGAATTGGCACAGGAAGCTCGCAGACAGACAAGGTGTCATGATTGTGATTACTTCCTATGACTACTCATCGAAACTGATGAAGCGGTTCCCGGATGTGAAATGGGACTTCCTCATCATCGATGAGGCCCACAATCTGCGCAATCTTAACAGAACAAAGCGTGCGAAGCGGCTGTACGCTCTTTCAGGTGGGATACCGAAGATCCTTTTGACGGCAACGCCTCTGCAGAACTCACTCATGGATCTGTATGGGCTGATTTCCTTCATCGATCCGAGGATCTTCGGATCTGAGCAGGTGTTCCGGCAACGATATATGAAGGATGAGGACTACGACGACCTCAAGCGCGAACTCACACCGGTGCTTTACAGGACCCTGCGAAAAGACGTGGCGGACTACATGCATTTCGTGAAGAGGATCTGCAGAACTGTTGACTTTGAACTGTCGCCTGATGAGATCGAACTATATGAACGGGTCAACCTGTTCCTCAAGAGGGATGTCCTTTACTCCATACCGGCATCCAACCGTGGGCTGATTATCCTCGTCATCCGCAAGCTCATGGCCTCATCCAGCTTCGCCTTGGTCGAGACCTTCGAAGTGTTGAAGAAGCGGCTCGAGAAACTGTATGAGGGCACGAGATCGGCTGATGCGCAGGAGGGATTCGACTTGTTCTGGAGTTTTGTCGAGGACGAGATTGATGAATCCGGCTTCGAGGAAACCGAGGACGAGGACACTGCCGCGCAGAAGGCATACATCCAAGAGGAACTGGATGAGGTCAAATCTATCATTGACGTGGCAAAACGCATAAAGACGAACTCCAAGATCTCTGCACTCAGGAAGGCACTCGAAATCGGATTTTCTTACCAACGGGAGAATGGCATAGCTCAGAAGGCTGTTGTGTTCACCGAGTCAAAGCGGACGCAGAAATACATTGCCGCGGAGCTCAGAAAATCCGGATACAGCGAGGATGACATCCTTCTGTTCAATGGAGACTTCGATGACACGATGACAAAGGAAATCTACCGGGCATGGCAGGTGAAGAACTTCGGGAACGCGAACTATGGCAGGAGCGTCGAATACAAGCACGCCATCGTCGACTACTTCAAGGAACACGCGAAGATATTGATCTGTACGGACGCCGGCTCGGAAGGCCTGAACCTCCAGTTCTGCAACACGGTCATCAACTACGACCTGCCCTGGAACCCGATGAAGATCGAGCAGCGGATCGGTCGCTGCCACCGCTATGGGCAGCAGAACGACGTGGTCGCTATCAACCTGCTGAATACGCAGAACGAGGCCGACAAGCGCGTCTACGAGATACTGTCGAAGAAGTTCGAACTGTTCGAAGGCGTGTTCGGCGCTTCCGACATTGCACTCGGCGCACTAGAATCCGGTACGAACTTCGAGAAGATGGTGCTTGACATCTACCAGTTCTGCAACACGACCACTGAATTCAGAAAGGCGTTCGACAAGCTGGACAGGAAGCTGAACGCGAAACGCGACAAAAACGCGCGCAAGCTCCGTTCCATCCTGATTACGGAAAGCAGCGGCGCGAAGAAACAGGCACTCGAAGGCACAAGGAAGGATATAGACCACTACCTTCAGGAAGTCGACTACTGGGACAAGGTCGCCGAGCCGGAGGTATTCAGCGATATTCAGTACTGGAAGGTCGACGACTGGGGTGAACAGACCATCGGTGCGCACGGATATCTGTTCCTCGGCGCAATGTGCAATAATGCCGACATCCTGTTCCCCGTGCTGCTTCTCTGCGATCAGGAAGGAAAATACGTCGATTTCGAGGAGGACGACCTTGTGCCGGAACTCGAAAAAATCGACGATTCAACAGTACGGTACTTCAAACCGACCGACGGTGAAAACACAATGTTCAGGAAAACCTACGGGAATCTCGTCACCGAGATGCTTGACAAACTCGACAGACAGACGGAACCCGTCAGGGAATATAACAGGCGAAAGATCGAGAACTGGATACGCATCCAGAATGAGCAACTCGTCGTGCAGTACCAGGAAATGAACGCGGAGATCAAGGAACTCCGTGAAGAGGAGAAGGCATCGAATAATTTCTATGAAAAGATAGATATCAGGAAAAAAGCGGATCTGAAACAGAAGAAGCTCGAGTTGTTCCAGGCTTCCTTCCATGAGCGAGACGGCCGCTTCAGAGCAGACGGCGAGAGAGAAATTGCCGAGTTCAACAGAAGCCTCGAGATTGACAATCCCATCCTTCTGATTAGCGTTGTACTGAAGTTTTAGGAGATACAGATATGCAGAAAAAAGGAAAACTCGAGTTGACATGGGTCGGCAAGTACGACGAGGAGAAGCCGGTTGAACCGCGTATCCTTATCGAGGATAAGGAAAAGTCTTATGGTGATCCTGCAAGTGAGAACATGCTGATTCACGGCGACAACCTGATTGCGCTCCAGGCGCTGCAGCAGGATTTTGCTGGGAAGATCAAGTGCATCTACATCGATCCGCCATACAACACGGGGAGTGCGTTTGAATATTATGACGATGATGTAGAGCACAGTATATGGCTTTCACTAATGAGAAGAAGACTCCTGCTGCTGCATAGTCTGTTGGCAGATGATGGATTTCTCTGCTGCCATATTGATGACTCTGAAAGTCATTATTTGAAGGTGGTGCTCGACGAGATTTTTGGAAGGTCGAACTATCTCACGAGCCTTTATATCCGTGTTCGTTATCCAGATAAGACGTTAAAGTCCGATATGGATTTCCATAAAGAAATTGAGCAAGTATTCGTATATCGGAAATCTCCTGAGGCAACTCCTAATTTTGATTATGACGAGGTTGGGTACGACAAGTTCATCTATGCAATAGAAGAACTTGGTACAGGAAAAGAAATCACATTAGGCGGGAAGAAGGTTACGGTTTTCGAGAAAAACGAGTACAAGATAATAAAAAAAACCGAGGGTGATGAATATGGCTTAAAAGAAATATGGGCTACAGGTACGATTTTAGACGGTAATTCGTCTGGTAGGTTTTTCAGAGATTATCTCAACGGTCGTTATGAAGAAGATGGTTATGGGGTTCTTTATAAAGTCTATGGAATTGGCGATGACCGATATGACTATCGTTACTTTACAGGGCCCAAAAGGCAGGGGGCAACGAAGGGCAAATATTATCAAGGTGTGCCGATAGATAAATTAGAGGCTGAAAAGATTAAGCGAAAAAAACCAATAGGTGGTTTTTACGACTTGGCAGGGAGCTTTGGAAATTGCAGACATGAAGGAGGCGTTGAATTTAGAAGCGGGAAAAAGCCAGAAGCGCTAATTGAAATGATCATCCGTTACTTCTCTAACAGAGATGATTGGGTGCTTGATTCATTCTTAGGGAGCGGTTCTACAACTGCAACAGCGCATAAAATGAATCGTCGATGGATAGGGATTGAGATGGGTGATCATGCATACACCCTTTGCAAGGTTCGTATGGATAATGTTATAAACGGAGATAAGACCGGTATCTCACAGAAGGTCAACTGGCAGGGTGGCGGCGGCTACCACTTTTATGAGCTTGCTCCGAGCCTTCTGGTGAAGAATGACAAGCTGCCTGTTTACCAGATCAATCCAACGTACACTTTTGACATGCTCTGCGAGGCCATCTGTAAAATTGAGGGCTTCAAATATAAGAAACAGGATGTATTCTGCGGGCACTCTTCCGAGAAGCGGTTTATCCATGTGACCACGGAGTTCGTGAACGCGGAGTACATCCGCTCCCTGTCGCAGCATCTCGACGAGGGGCAGTCTCTTCTGATCTACGCCACGAAGATCCAGTCGGATATGATCCTGCCGGACAACATCGAGGTGAAGAAGATCCCGAAGGATCTCCTGGACAAGTGCAATTTTGAAAGCAAGGTGCGGTAAATGTCAGGAATCGTCAACAGAATAAAGTACGCCATGAGCCTGAGAACGCCGCAGGAAGAGGCTCTGTCCTATCTTGACGCCATCAGCACCCACTGTGACTACAAGCGCGATAACAAGGAAACCATTGAGGCGGCGGCATCTGAATACAGCGAGAACAACAGGAAGGTTAGGGCGAAGTTTGACTTCCCGTCTTTCTGCTACAACATGGCAACTGGGATCGGCAAGACACGCCTGATGGGAGCCTGCATCTACTATCTGTACAAGACAAAAGGATACAAGCATTTCTTCATCCTCGCACCGGGAAACACCATCTATGACAAGCTGCGCAATGAATCCAACCCTGCGCACCCGAAGTACATCTTCAAGGGGCTCGAGGCTGAGATGGGCAGACCTCGAGTCTGGGACGGCGAGAACTACGATCAGTACCCGGTGATGTACAAGCAGGGCTCTCTCTTTGTTGATCAGATGCCAGAGATTCAGCTTTTCATCTTCAACATCGGGAAAATTTTCAACAGCAAGACCGACACGCAATTCAACTTCTACAAATTCAAGGAGACACTCGGTGCTTCCTTTGCGGATGTGCTGGCACAGTTCGACGACATCGTCATCTGCATGGACGAGGCACATCATTACTACGCCCCAGCCTCCATGAAGGCCATCAATTACCTGAAACCCATTCTGGGACTGGAATTCACGGCCACACCGAAATCTCCTTCAAACATCATCTACTCCTATGACGTGGCACGCGGAGCAGCCGAAGGGTATCTGAAGATTCCGGTTGTCATGGGACGCTCCAACATCGCCGGGTACAGTCAGGACGATATTGAGGAGATGAAGATCCGCGACGGACTCACACTGCACGAGCACCGGAAGATCGTTCTTCGGGAATACTGCGCCAACAATGAACTCGACTATGTAAAACCGATCGTACTTATAGCCTGCAAGGACACGGATCATGCGAAGAAAATCCGCGCTCTGATAGACAGCGATGATTTCATGAATGGAAAGTACAAGGGAAAAGTTATCGAGATCCACTCGAAGCAGACCGGCGAGGAATCTGAGAAGAACGTCCGGCTTCTTCTCTCCATCGAGAGCGCGGCAAACCCGATAGAAATCGTTCTGCACGTCTACAAGCTGAAGGAAGGCTGGGATGTCAACAACCTGTTCACCATCATCCCGCTCAACGCCGCTAAGAGCGACATCCTTGCCATGCAGACCATCGGGCGCGGCCTGCGTCTCCCGTTCGGTGAGCAGACCGGCAACGAGGATCTGGACACGCTCGATATCGTGGCGCACGACCACTACCGGGAGCTTGTTGATGAAATCAGGAACAGTGACATCTTCCGCTATCGTGATCTGGACAAGTCCGGTGTTGAGGATTCGGAGTCCGTGGACGTATCGAGCACCTTCGAGGAGGGACAGCTTTCGTTCGTCGACGAGGCAATCACGTCAGCTGGAATCAAATCCTTCGATCAGGTGCGCAATCCGCAGACACAGCTTGAAATCTATCAGGCATATGTCAAGAACTTCATGGCCTCGCAGCAGAAGAACAGGAAGTCCGATAATCCCAACCAGCTAAGTCTTTTTGACGTAGCGCCGGAAGCCATGCAGACCCGCGGGACTCAACAGGCAGTCGCAAATCAGACGGTTTCTGACACCGCACCAGACGCTGTGAAAGGCCAGACCGGCAAGCGCCCGATGACGCAGGAGGAATTCACGAAGACGGTTACAGAATACTCGGCGAAAGCCATATCTGTGCCGAAGATCCTCGTACAGACGACTTCCGAGGTGAAGTTCAACCGCTTTGAAGTGAAGCGGACCATACAGGACTTCGAGGTTGCCACAGCAAAGATCGAGCGCTTCGATGCAATCAACCAGCACCTTCTGACGGTTGTGGACGCGCAGGCGCTCGAGGTCGAGGATGCCAGGAACACTCTGGCATGCATGCTGCTCGATTCCATCAGCGAGCTTTCCTACGACGACGCCGACTTCATCATCGACGTTGTGGAACAGTATCTTGCTCAGATACCCGGAGACGAGGAGGAAAAGAAGAAAATCGTCCGCCGCTATGCCGGGTTGATTGTGAACGATATCAAAAAACAGATTTACGCACACATGGACAGAAAGACGCAGGACGTCCACATCGTCCAGAAGGATCTCATCGTCTTCCGCAAGTTCGTCAAGAGCGTGAAGAAGGACGGACAGGTGCGCTACGACAAGCCGTTCACGGACAAGAGCAACATAAAGAAGTATCTCTTCACAGGCTACAAGAAGTCGTACTATCCGGCGAATGCCTTCGACAGTGACACGGAGAGGCTCTTCTCCATCATCTTGGAGGAGGATCCGGACGTGATTCGCTGGATCAAGCCGCCGCTGAACCAGCTCGGCCTGTTCTGGAAAGCCGGTCAGCAGTACAACCCTGATTTTCTCGTGGAGACGACGACCGGGAAATACATGGTCGAGGTCAAGGCGCTCAATGAAGTGAACAACGAAGAGGTTGTTTCCAAGGCGCGCGAAGGCATCAGGTGGTGCACTTTCGCCACAACGGCCGATCCTGACCACAAGACATGGGAGTACCGGCTCATCTCCGATGACAACATTCATCCCGGAAACACCTGCAAATACACGCTCGGAACAGCTCATCCGATAAAGGAGGAGGACTAATGCCTGACAGATTCAAGTACGCCGAGGTCCGGCAGAAAATCATAGACGCAATCAGAACCGATCTGATCGGTCCGCTTTCTCCGGAGGAGGTTCTGGGCGAGAATCCGCGCTATGCCTATATCGTCGGCATGCTCGAGCCACAGCGTGACGAGAATGTGCCGGACGAGAACGAACAGGAAATCGAAGCGGACGTCGACTACGAAAAGAACGAGGACTTCACTGCCGGTGAGGATGACGACAACGAGCCGATATCCACTACGAAATTCCAGCTTCCGTCATCCATCGGCATCAGCTTCTATGTGGAAAGCAGTCTCGACGGCATCTGCCTGGATGTAACCTGGGGCGATTATACGAAATCAACTGAAAAGTACATTGACAAGGAAGAAAAGGAACGCAGTCGCACTGTTTACAAGCGGATTCCCGAGAAGGAAACCGTTCATTTGAAGTTCAGTGACTTCGGACGTACGAAAGAATATCAGCTTGTTCAGGATTCGAACGTTCACGTCCATGTATCCCGCATTCCGTTGAAGAACGGGTATTCCCTCGTCACCGCCTATGTCGTGAACAAGCGGAGCAATCCGTCCAGCGACGTCGAGGGACTCATGTTCCAGGTCGGACTCAAGGCACATGCAGAGGACGATTCTGCTGTATTCGTTGCCGAACACATCTGCAGGGATGTTCTCTCCACCGACGAGTTCTATTTCAAACAGCGTCCGATTATGGGACGCGGAAGAGGCTGCGCCGCCGTATGGGGAAAAGCTGAGAATGGCAGAACCGACTATGTTGAAGCTGCTTTTATCCCAGAATACGAGTATCCGGGTGTCAGTGCCGCACTCAAGGGCTTTGATCCTAAGTTCTTCTCGACCTCGCAGATGGCGGCGAAGGGTAAGAAAGCGGAAACCATTCAGAAGCTGAACACGCTTGCCGACTCTTATGAGAAGTGGATTAATGACACACTTGTCGGCAGCTCCAGAATGAGCGACCCGAAGTTTGTAGAGAAGGTCGGGAATGCCGTCATCGGTCACTGCAGGGATGCCCTGCGCAGAATCCGGGAAGGCATCCGCGTCATCGAGACGGACGATATCTCCTTTGAGGCGTTCAGCTTCATGAACACTGTAATCTACATGCAGAACAGCATCAAGAATTATTCGAAGAAGCATGGTCAGGGAATCGAATGCAACTTCAAGGAGTTCGTCGATCCCAGAAAATCGGAGAACGAATTCGCATGGAGACCGTTCCAGATTGCCTTCATTCTGATGAACCTCAAGGGAATCGTGCACCCGGAAGATCCGGAGCGGGAGATTGTCGACCTGCTCTACTTCCCGACCGGCGGCGGAAAGACGGAGGCATATCTTGGACTCATGGCATTCACCATCGCCAACAGGCGGCTTCGTGCCTCTGCGTCTGACGAATACAATCGCGACGGAGGTGTGACCATCATCCTCCGCTATACACTTCGCCTGCTTACGACTCAGCAGCGTGATCGCATTACGAAGATGGTTGTTGCCGCAGAACTTGTGAGGCAGAAGAATTATCCGAAGTACGGCACGGAACCCATCAGCATCGGTTTCTGGGTCGGCGGAGGTGTGACTCCGAACAGATTCGACGACTTGTTAGAGAAACCAGACAAACCTTACGAGGCGCGGAATCGAAGAAATCTGATTTACAGGCAGCTCCTAACCTGCCCGTTCTGCGGAAAGCCACTCACAAAAGACGAGTTTGATATCGACACGGACAGAAAAACAGTGGAGATTCACTGCTCGGACGTACACTGCATGTTCTACAAATACAAGAATCCGGGAGAACGTATTTCCATTCCGGTTTACCTGGTCGATGAAGAAATCTATGCGAAGTGCCCGACCATCATTTTGTCAACCGTCGACAAGTTCGCAAGGCTTCCGTGGGATGTGAACACGAACACCCTGTTTGGTCGTGTTGATCGCAAATGCAGTCGTGACGGCTACATTGCAATCGGAGCGAAGCATCCGAAGCACAGGAAAACGGCTGTTTTGCCTGCAGCGACCATTACTCTGGTGAAGCCGTTCCTTCCACCGGAGCTGATCATCCAGGATGAGCTGCATCTCATTACGGGGCCTCTTGGAACCGTCTACGGTGCATATGAGACCATCATCGAGGATATGTGTACGCACGACGGTATCAGGCCGAAGTATGTGGTTTCCACGGCAACAATCAAGAACGCCGACAACCAGGCAAAGAGCCTGTACGCAAGGAAAAATACTACGCAGTTCCCGCCGAACGGCTTTGAGCTCGGCGACAGCTTCTTCATCCGGGAGATTCCGGTTGATGAAGATCCGTTCAGAAAGTATGTCGGAATATGTGCTCCGGGACAGTCTCTGAAGACCACGCTCCTGAGAACCTATGCCATCATCCTGCAGGACGTCTATAACCTCTCTCAGCAGGAGGAGTATAAGGATGTCATAGACCCGTACTACAGCCTGATCGGATACTTCAACAGCATCCGTGAGCTCGGTGGCGCGGTCAGACTTCTCCAGGACGATATTCCGAAGCGCATGTATGTGATCAGGAAGAAGTACGGCAATCCAAAGCAGCGTTATCTCAATGCAGGTAACAACGTGGAAATCACCTCAAGAATGCCATCCTGGCAGATACCGGAGAAACTCACTCAGCTCGAAGCTCCATATACGTCCCGCGACTGCCTTGATACGGCCGTCGCCACAAACATGATCGCGGTCGGCATGGATGTTGACCGACTCGGGCTCATGGTCGTGGACGGTCAGCCGAAGCAGAACTCCGAGTACATTCAGGCAACGAGCCGTATCGGTCGTGCTCATCCCGGTCTCGTCGTGACGTTGTATAACGCATACCGGCCGCGAGATCTCTCGCATTACGAGAACTTCACGGGCTACCATTCGCAGCTCTATCGGTTTGTGGAGGGAACGACTGCCACGCCGTTCTCCGCAAGAGCGCGCGACCGCGTACTTCATGCCCTCGTGATTTCTGCAATAAGACTGCTTTATCCGGAAATGGCAAACAATGAGGATGCGGCGGCAATAGGTTCCTTGACGCCGGGGCAGATTAATGCGGTAAAGGAAATGATTCTTGACCGTATTGATACCGTCAAGCCATCGGCAAGAAAAGACGCCTGCGAGGAAATCGACCAGTTCATCGACTGGTGGAAACTTCAGGCGGCATCAGCCCAGGCTAGGCCTCTCCGCTACTACGTTGTGGGCACTGAGAAATACAGCAGGCTGATGAACGGTTATGAGCAGCCCCATATTGAAAACGAGAAGCCTACGCTGCGATCAATGCGAGATGTTGAAAGTGCTGCGAACATGTACTACTACGACACGGAGGAATAATATGGCTGGATATGACAATAATAAACTTGGCGAGCTTCATCCGAACCAGATCATCACGACCTTCGGCCCCGGTTCTATTGTGGATGCGGTTAAGGATTCCGTCACCATTCTGGATATCCCTTACTGGAAAGACAAAGGAATGAGGATTGTAGACGGCAGACTTGCTTCCTACCTGAACGTGGATGCTTTCTACATGCCGAGAACATCCTTTGCGCATGACATACCCGTGCAATCGTTCCCGCGCTGGCATGTATGCTCCAATCTCAAGTGCGGACGGCTTTTCGATGCAAGTGAATCTTTCGACCTGAAGAAGTATCTGAAATTCGGTGTGACCTGCCCGGACTGCGGAAGAAAGGCTTACCCGGCACGTTTCATCACCATCTGCGAAAACGGACACATGTCTGATTTCCCTTGGAGATGGTGGGCTCATCACGGAGATACCAGCTGCAACGGCAGGCTGAGAATGTACTCCACAGGAAATACGTCAACTCTGTCAGACATGTGGGTGGAGTGCTTCTGTGGCGCAAAGAGAAGCATGAGCGGCGCCACGCAGGCACAGAACTTTGAAGGGCTGTCATGCCGTGGCACGCACCCGTTTCGGCCGAACAGCAGACCTGAACACTGCGAAAAGCCAGTCATCCCATCACAGCGCGGCGCATCGAACGTATACTTTGCCGTGACCAGGAGCGCCATATCCATTCCACCGTGGATCAACCCGCTGTACAACCTGATAGACGAACATCTTCGGGATATCGAGCAGGCGAAGAAGATAGCGGTCAGACTCGGCGGGACCGAAGAAGACGGCCTTCAACAGATTTATGAAGAATACTTCTCCAGATATACCCGCGAGCAATTTGATGAAGCTTACGAGCGGCGCATGAACAACATCCGGGAATTTACGGAAATCAAGCGAATGGAGTACGAAGCCATAACTCATCACGATGATCCGACCTATCAGTCCAACAAGAAGCATTTCAAGGCAGAGGAAGATTTACTGCCAGAATACTTCAGCCGCTACTTCAGCCGAATCATCCGTATAACGAGGCTGCGTGAGGTGCGCGTGCTTCTGGGATTCACACGAGTTGATTCGCCTGACCCTGATGCGGATAATCAACCTAATGTGGTCTATCTGAGCAAAGGCAAGAACGAGCGCTGGCTTCCCGCCGTGGAAGTCAACGGCGAGGGAATCTTCATCGAATTCAACAGGCAGACACTCAATGAATGGCTGAGCAATCCGCACGTAAAGAACATCTCAGAGAAGTATGTCGCTTCCTACCGGGAGTACTGCGGCTCCAAGGGGTGGACGATAAAGACAGATCGTGATGCTGTTTACGTTCTCATGCACACATTCTCCCACCTGCTCATCAAGCAGATGGCCATGTCGTCAGGCTATTCCTCTTCGGCAATCAGGGAGAGAATCTACTTCGGCGACAACATGGCAGGCATCCTGCTCTACACAGGGAGCTCTGACAAGGAAGGATCTCTCGGCGGTCTCGTGGAACTCGGTACGGCAGACCAGATGACAAACCTCATGCGGGACGCGTTTCAGGAGGCTCTGGTATGCACGAACGACCCGGAATGCATGAACACGCTCCCTGCCGGCAAGAACTCTAACGGCGCGGCATGCCATTCATGCTGCATGATATCGGAAACCGCATGCGAGAACGGGAACCGCATGCTTGACCGTGGACTCGTTGTTCCGCTTGCGGAACGCGAGGAGACCTCGTATTTCAGAGAGCTGGTGAATGAACTGTGTCAGGTGGAGATTTGAAAAGGGAAATACTGCTGAATACGATAAAGGCAGATGCCGCCAACGGTACCGACAATGCCGCAGATATCCTGCACCGGCAATACCTAGGCCTGTCATCGGCAGATTGCGCGGAAATAGCTGCGACAATCTGTGCTGCTCTGACCACGGAAAACACTGAGAAGGTTTCTCTTGTCGTGACCGCGCCGCCGTCGTTCAGAATCAACGCAAAGCCGACAATGACCGTTGTCCAGTCCCTGCTCGAAGGAGCGAAAAGAAACATCCTGATAACCGGATACTCCCTTTCCTCATATTTCTCCGAACTGACAGACACCATCATCGAAAAGAGCCAGAAAGGCGTATTCGTCAAATTTTTCATCAACAACGTTGAGAAGCAGCCGGATGTCGACAAACTGCTCCGCTACAAAGGGCGCTTTCTTCAGATATATGACTACAGCAATGAGGAAGACAAGATGGCGGCTCTTCATGCCAAGGTCATCTCCGTGGATATGAGGCAGACGCTGATAACCTCCGCAAACCTGTCATATCACGGTCAGCAGGGCAACATCGAACTTGGAGCATTGATTGAGTCAGAACATACGGCAAAACAGCTTGACGAAGTGATGACGCAGCTTATCTTTAAGAAGATATTCAGAGAAGTGTGACGCATGGAGGTGATGCCGGTGTCGGACGTTTTGACGAAGGAACAGCGGCATCTCAACATGTTGTGCATACACGGGAAGTACCTTCTCGAAAGAATGCAGGTACCGCAAGAACGACAGTCGATATCCTGACAAGCTGGGCATCATGTTTCAAAATACCGTACAGTTGGATACCATCCTTGTTTGAGTATCTCATTGTATTCGAACATATGTTCGAGTATGTGATAAATTAGGCTCCATGGCAAGCAAACATGGCATGTTCGATGAGTTCGAGAAGCGGAGGCTCAACCGGTTGGCGCCGGTGTATATCAAGCGACTTGCGGAAGGCCGACCGTTTAAAGTGACGGTTCCTGCGGGTGCTGCTGGCCGGTATTTCCTTCAGTTGTTGAAGATTGAGCGTGGACGGCAGATGCGCGTCACTGGTCGATATATCCCTGAAATCCCGTTTGGACAGATGACGTATGAGAAAGAGCGTGAGGACACCTCCGGGAATGGTGGCTGGTCGCGGGATTATGGGGAATGCGACCTTGATTGGTCGTATTACGGAGGGTGAGTTATCCGCATCATTGAAGTCAAGCAATCCTGAATTCATCTTTTGACCACATTTTCGTGAGCGGCTCGATTCCTCTGACGGTTTCTGACAGTGTCATAAGTGACTTGTGCCAGCGGAGCGAAGGCGAGTGAAGATGAAACATCGATTCGTGCTTGACGAATACTTTGATGACAACCCGATGCCGGTGCCTGGAGGCGATTTATCGTGGTGGAATCAGAGAAGTGGATTCGCGGATTTTTCGGTGGCTTCAAAATGTGAAGTCCGATTGACGGGGATGGCACTGGATTTCAGTGATAATGACGATGGTGAGCCTGATCCGCTGCGTTCTCCGTTGGAATGGGTGAAGTGGATGAGGTCGTTGGATGATGAGAGTGAATAATTGCTCGCGGGATATGTGATGTTGATGTTCGGCTCGGATGGGATTGCCGTCTAAGACTGTTCGTGAGGCTAGCCCGAGATGATAATTGCACACTCTGCTACTCATCCGTCTGTCACTCTCGATGGGAAGCCGACTATTTGCGGCTGCGTTTTTCAGCGTCGGCTGTAGATGTTGCGATACCTCGGGTACAAGTATCCCGCGATGCAGTGTTGACAATTCATGCAATGCTTGGCTCCTCGAGAATATTCGAGCCGAAATGAGTATCCATGCTGGTCTGTTTTGGTCTGCTCATCACGGAAATGAACTGGTCATAGACGGTATCATTGGTCTTTTATTGGTATGAAATCCTCTGTTGTAATGCCTTAGACATCGTAGGGAAACAATTCAAAGGGTCAAGTCCGTTTTTGTGTGTAATTTGGGTTTTGGCTTCGTGTTGCGGTTTTGTGGGTGTGTCGCGTCGGTCAGGCGGCGCGGAGCATGGCCTGTTCGCGGGCGATGTCCCTGAGCCTGGCGACGGTGTCGGATTGCATGAGTTTGCGGTAGGTCTCCTCGGAGAAAATCGCCTTGCGGGCCTGCGCGAGCCGGTTCTGCTCGATGAGCACGGACCCGGCCATGCGCACGGCCGCGTCGGTGTTCGGGAACACGCCGATGACGCGGGTGCGGCGTTTGATCTCCCGGTTGAGGCGTTCGAGGTGGTTGTTGGTGCGCATGTACGCGCGCATGCCCGCGGGCAGCTGCATCACGCCCGTCGCGGATTCGAACCCCTCGTCCAGGCAGGTGGCGGCCTGTTCGGCCACGTCCCGGTAGTCGGCCACGATCCGGTCCTTGCGTTGCCGCGCCTCCTCGAGGGTCTTGCAGTCGGACATCTCGGTGAGTTCCTGGCGGATGCCGGCCTGTGTACTCGAGGTCGTAGTTGGCTTCGATGATCTTTCCGGGGAGCTTTCCCTTCTTGCGGATCAGGATCAGGCCCCTGTGAAGGTCACGGGCGATCGGGGCGGCAAAGACAAAGCCCCTCGACTCGGCACCGCAAAGGACATCATAGGACACATTTTTTCCCTTGTCCTCCAGGGTGTCCACCGCAAGGCAAAGCCCGTCCGGGTCTGCAAGGAGCGGGGAGATGTCCCGAAACTGCATGCCGGGGCGCGGAAAACCGGGAATGGTTTTCAGATAGGTATCCAGAGTCTTCATCATTTGTCGTGGCATTGCGCCTAAAAATCACTTATACTTGTGCTGTCGTTTTCTGCACACAGCTGAACAAAAGCTGTTATACCGCAGAATAAGACCGCAAAGCCACAGGAAAGAGAGACAGACAAAACTTTATGGAGGCAGAAGAAAAAGATATTAATATCGCGTTGCTGATCGATGCCGACAACATCAGTGCGAAATACATTTCTGCAATCCTCTCGGAGCTGTCCAGGTACGGGAAGATTACCATCCGCCGCATGTACGGCGACTGGACGCAGGAGGGGTTGCGCAGCTGGTTCAATCAGGCGGCAAAGTACTCCTTAACGCCGATCATGCAGCCCAACAATACCCCGGGAAAGAACGCCTCAGACATTGGCCTGATCATCGATGCGATGGACATCCTTTACGAGGGCAAGGTGCAGGGCTTCTGCATCGTCTCAAGCGACGGGGATTTCAACCGGCTGGCAACGCGCCTTCGCGAGGCGGGCATGACTGTCATCGGCATGGGCGAGAAGAAGACGCCGGAGGCCTTCCGCGTCTCCTGTGAGAGGTTTATATTCCTCGATGTCATCGAGAGCAGCGAGGAGGACGCCGAGGACACGGCGCGCCGCGCTTCCCAAGGCGCAAAGAAGAATAATACAACGGAGAAGGCGGAGACGAAAAAGGCAACGAAGACGCCGGAGACGAAAAAGACAAAGACCCCGACACAGCCTGCCCTTCAGGAGCTTCCGCCAGCTCCTGCCTCCGCGGAGGGTGACGATGAGAATGCCGGCATCACGACGCTCTCCGACATCGAGGCGGCGATCGTCAAGATGATCACAGACAACTCCGCAGACGGCAAGGAGACAGGTGCCAACATCGGTTCCCGCCTTGTGAAGATCTTCCCGGATTTCGATATCCGGAACTATCATTACAGCAAGCTCTCGGAGTTCTTGACGGACTTGCCCTCGCTCCAGGTGACAAACCGGCACAACGTGGTCTGGGTGACCTTAAAGAGCACCCCGGACACGGAGGTAGAGAAGCAGATCCAGTCGATCTTTGCGCGGCATAACACCGCCGATATGAACACCAGCATGCTAAAGATTGAGCTGCAGGACTTAATCCCTAACCTCGACGCGACCATTCGAAAGAGCGGCGTCACGCGGTTTTCCGTCTATTTAAACCGCAAAATCCCGTCGGTCGAGGTGAACGGCCAGAGAGTCAGTCTGAAATCCCGAGGAAAGAAAACACACTTTTCTTAAGTTAACCCGAATTGCGCGCAAACATCACGGGTTCCCGCCCGGGCATTGTGCGTGACTCGTTTCGTCCGGTTTCCGTTTTCCGATTGAAAGCAATCGCGCTACGGCATGTCGATTCTGTCCCACCAAGGCCGTCCTGACTTAACTGTTGGCATTGGTGTCCTTACCTTATTGTGCGGGGATCAGCGGCTGGCGTCGTGGCGATTTCTTTGAAATATGCGCACAAGAGCAGTGTTTGCAATGCTGTAATGCGTGTCAATCCCTCTGGGCTACGTTGCTGTTGTTCTCCGACCACATTCTCTAGCCTGGTTTGGTTTTTCGGATTCATGCCTGTCAATATCGAAAAGGTATCTGCCCATCGAGTGATTGCGAGTGATGATGGAGCACGGTTGCGCCGCTTGTTTCATGAACCATGTCTTGTTCGTCATCCAAGATGATGAGAGGCGTCAATCGGAACGAGAGTATTTTGCCCGGGGTTTCGGAGTTGTCAAGTGTGAGAGGGGCATGACGTCTGGTTGTTCGGATGCCGAGCATGATGGTGATACGCTGTTCGGTTCATCGTCTGGCTTTTTGAAACGAGCCTGCCATATTTGGGATGGGTGGCCAAACGGGTACGAATAGCGAGGTGGGCGTGATGCTTTTTTCCTTCTCTTTCATTCGCATGGTGCAGGTCGGCGTTTAACAATCGGTAGATTGTGAATCATGCTGGGAAAGTTGCTCGTGCCGATACTTCCTATATGATTCCGAAAATCAGTCGTGGTTCTAATCCCGCAGGACTCGTTTGCTACTTGTTCGGCCCTGGCCGGTTCAATGAGCATGCTGATCAGCATGCGGTGTGCGCGAGCGGCGATCTGTTGGATGCGTTCGACTTCGATGGATATCCACGTGAATCGTATGCCCAGATTGGCAGACGGTTCGACCGGCGGTACGCGGAGCGTTCCGCCGCTGGTGAGCCGATGCCGCGCGACCGGCGGGGCTCGCAGAATCCGGAACATCGTGAAGGCAAGGACAGAGTGTGGCATTGCTCGCTGTCCATCAAGGCGGGACAAAGAATCCATACCGATCAGGAGTGGGAGGATATCGTCCGTGATTATCTGACGAGAATGGGCATGGATCCCGACGATGAAGGCGTCACTTGGCTGGCGGTGCGACACGGGTTGTCACGCGGCGGCAACGACCATGTGCATCTCATGGTGCAGCTTGCGTCGCATGACGGCTGGCTGGACACGTGGAATGACATGAAGCGCGCCCAACGGTCTTGCCGCGCGATGGAACGGGAGAGACCGGAACTGGTGCAGCTCGCCCGTTCGGATACCCGTCAGTCGGCTCGCTACCGTTGGGAGCAATGGCGGCACTGGGCTGAATGGAAAGCACGACAAGACCATGCCGGCTGGAACACATTATCACGGCGTGAGAGGACCCGGCTGATTGCCGGAGTTGCCGCAGAGACCATGCCCCGGCAGCATGTCGCGCTCATCGTGGAGGCTTGTGCCGCCGCATCCAAAAGCGAGGACGAATTCATCCGACGCGTACGCCGAGAAGGGCTCATGATTGACCCGTTCCTCAGGCGCGGTACCGGCAAGGATGATTTCCGGAATCCCAACCAAGTGACTGGCTACCGGATCACATGGCGGAGCGCGGACGGCTGGGTTGAACGGGTCGGCGCGAAAGACCTGTCTGACGGATTGCGGCTGAAAGCGCTGCGCAAGACATGGATGTCCGATCCGCGCTCCGAAGCGCTGGCCGTACAGGAATGGCGCGCAAGCATGGAAAACAGACAACCCTTCTTGGAAGACGGACGTGAGCGTCAGCCTGCCGCCCTGTCAACCCGCGACTTGGAACGCATCATCGACGAGGCGTTCCATGTCGCTCTGCAACTCAAGTCGGCCGAAGACCCGGATGCGTATCGGAATGCACTGAAAGACGGGCTTCATACGTTCGACATGTTGCAGGAGCGATACGGGATTGGCGCAACGACATCAGTTGAGACGGTCGACGGCCTCATGATGCAGATACCTACGGCGGACCAAGATTCAGCCCTTGGTAGGTAACTGGCGAAATGCTGTTGCCGGTCGGTCAGGCGTAAAGTCCGTTGTGGGTTTTCGACGGCGATGTGCGCTTGCTGCTCTGATGCGCGCGGAACGTGTCACCATCGTCAATCTTGGCTTTATTCCGTTCCATCGCCTTCTGCGCCCGGGCGATCATTGCGGGCGTGATTGAGTGAGGCAGGCTGTTGTCTCTCTTCGCGCGTTTCTTCAATTTCCTCCGGTTCACGATGCCCATGATGTACTCCTTTCGGAACATGTTTCATAGTCCGAAGCGAAGACATGGAATGTCTCCAAAACGTTGGAATTCCGCACTTTTGTATACTCTTTGTGTTACTCAAAGTGTGATTTCATGTCATGAATCTTGAGATGTCGTTGACATGTCCATCTACGGATGTTTGGGCTTTGCTCCAAGTCATTTCGAAAAGCCTGATACTGTCTCTGACACATCAAATATGCGTGAATCTACGACTGTTTCAGCGTGTCGTTCCTGCTGCTGATGCCCAGAATCCCTAAGCTGCCCGTCGATCCCGCCCACCGCAAGCGGATCGTCATCGCGTGTCTCATCACAATCGGTGAGCTCGACTGCCCCCGACCCGGTACTCAGGTCGCCTGAATCATCCATCCCTATGGCTTCCGCCGCTTTTTCCACCTTCGTGGGTTGATTGGCGTTATCAGTGTTGCTGGGTGCGGCATCCTCGAGTTCGTTGGTACTACCTTCGAACAGGCTGCTGGGCTCGTCGCCTGTACTGCGATTGTCGCTTCCTGATGATTCGGGAAGCCCTTGGTCGCGCAGGTAGGCGATTTGGTCGGCGGCCTGGCCGGGGGAGAGGACGGCGGTCTGCATGACGGTGTCGGTGATGCGTTCCGGGTCGTAACCGTCCCACCCGTCCCCGTAGTCAGGCTGGACGTTGAACGTGTCCCCGTGCGCGGCGGTAAAATCCGCGGCATCCTGCCCTTCGAGCCGCCGTTCACGCACGGGAATGCCTGCCTTGGCGAACGCGGCGAGCGTGTCATCTAGTCCGGGGGTCTGCGCGGTGTAGGTGACGGTGACACGACCGATAGCACGTTCGGCGGCCATGGTGATGTCCTCGCCGGGGTGGCGCGCCTGCCACGCGTTGGCGAGCATTTCCCTTGCCTTGGTGTTGCGTGGCGCGTAACCGGGGTCAGTGCCAGTGAGCATATCCGTTACGGTCGCTGGTTCAAGCCCAGC
>JDUB01000020.1 GCA_000771265.1 Bifidobacterium thermophilum DSM 20210 | reverse complement strand
ACAGCAAAACCCAAAACTAACCAGTGGATAGTTTCGGACTCAATAGCTTAGGAGAATGACTCGGTAGCTGTACAAGCCAGTGTGGATTTTCATGCGTGTGAAAAACACACTGGCACAGGAATCGTTACTCGATATACTAGTAGATGTTCGTGTATCGTTCTGGTAATACTCCTGATTCAGTTGCGTAGCAAGAGAGTGCTGGGAGTTGGTTGCTCATTTGCATCCTGTATACATGTAATAAGGCGTTCGGGAGCCAATGACCTGCAATTGAAACACTTTGTCACTCTTATATTTCAATTTGTCGTCGGGGTCTAAGGCTGCGGCGACTATTTTACATTTGAGCTGGTCTGGAATGAACACTTCATTTTCGTTGTGCGAATTGTGACAATACCCAGATTCGGGATTATCCCATGTGCCCACGATTGGTACTCCATACTCGACTCCACGGATGCTCCATAAGACATCGTCCGATTTGAAGGACTTTGTGGCAGTTGTGGATAGGCCGGGTCCTATCCAGATTTCTTGTCCTTCTTTGAAGTCAAGGAGTTTTTCTGTTCTGATGTTTTTCCATATTGCAAGGTGCGTAATAGTCTGGTCTCCCTGGGGAGCGTCATCACTTGGTTTTTCTTATATGCCTGCATTGAACATTCGTACCCCCATTGGGTAGGCGGTAGCAAGGTTCCATACAGCCGCTGATAATGTTGCAGCACATGCGCCCAGTAGTTTTCAGGAGCGCAACTGCTCTGTTCTTGAATTAAATCTATTAACACGGGGTCGGTATTCATGGAAAGTTCGAGAAGTGCAAGTAGCGTCGGTACATTGTTGCCGAGGAGCTCTATTTCATCGTGATATGTTTGGGCCGAATACGAGGGAGGAGGCGTGGGATGGCGATACAGGATTCCTGTTTGGGCGAACAGAGAGAGTTCCAAACGGCGAATGCAGATCTCACCCGTCTGAATATCGTCGGAAAGTGATTTACCATATTGTTGACGTTGCTTGATTGTATGCTGGTTAAGCAGTGCTTTGAGTATGCATTTGCTATCGAGCTCAGTTATCTCTGTTTGCAATTGCAAAAGTTCTATTGTTTTCGAAATAATGGTTTGGTTCAAATCACGCCAATGATGAAGATCATTTTTCACGTCGTTAATATCCGTTTTGGATACCTCCAATCATTTCTTTGGAATGCTGATTGACATCGCTAATATGTCTGGGGCCAATAGTGCGTTTTGTGGATTCAGCCAAGGATTACCGCTCTCCACTGAGTCTCTGCACTCGAAGCGAAAAATAGCGTTGTGTTACTCATTGTTTAGTTGTTGCCTCCATAGAATTTCTGAATGCTGCTGCCATGATACGTAGGTATTCAAGGGTAGTTCGGTAAAAACCGGGAATTGGTGTTGGAAAGTGTATGACTAAGTTCGGCGATTAGATTTGGTGTAGTATACGCGCTGTGCTCTGTTGGCAGAAGTACAATCGGACAGCACGAAAATCAGATACATCTATGATTCATATTCATGGGAATGTTCATAGCTATGTATGGGGCAATGTTTTCGCACCGTATTGTGGCGCAGACGTATGCTCAAAGATCTTGTTCAACGAAACAGTGTCTGAGAGACTAATGCTGCTGGCGTTCGGGGAACATTGTGAGAGTATTTCTGCCTCGTCATCAACGGGAAGTAAACTTGCAGGAACTCAGATAGTAGAATCTACTGTGAGGGCATGTCCGCTGGTTGTTAGAAGTGGTGTGCGGTGTAGACGAGACCGCTGCAAAGGAGTCTGTGGTGAAGCATCCGTTTATTTCTTTCGTGGTCATAGCGTACAATGAAGCGGCATGTATTGAGCGTTGCCTTAACAGTCTTAAGGCTCAAACGTTGTCGGACTTTGAAGCGATTATTGTTGATGATGCAAGTACGGATTCTACGCCAGACATTATTGAATCCAGAATATCTGGTGATCAGCGATTCAAACTGATCAAGAAGCCTCAAAATGGTGGTGCTCATCTCGCTAGGAAAACCGGGGTATTGCGGGCGACGGGAGAATATGTCATTTTTGTCGATGGTGATGATGAAATCAGTCCTGAACTTGTAAAGATTCTTAAGGCGGTTGCATGCTCTAGGCCTGATATTGAAATTTGGCGCTTTGGCATTAATGTAAAGGCTGAGGGCGACACCAATCAGCAACAGGCATATGCGACTGAGCAGATGTTTAATACTGCGTTTGGCGAAGAACACGGTACAACAATACTGATGCGCACATTTTCGGATACTCTTCAGAACAGAGAGGTTTGGAGCATATGCGTGTGCATGGTGAAGCGGGAATTATGTGCGCGAGCGTTCATAACGATGGCTGATTCGCGATTAGGATATATGGAAGATTCTTATGAGTTTTTCATTCTTGCTGCTGAAGCAACATCACTGTACAACATAACCGATGTGCGAGGCCTACACTACCATATCGGTGCAGGACGTTCAGGGCGTTCTTCGATTACTTGTGAGACATATACGCGATGGGTTACTGAAGTTCACCATATGGTGAAGGAGCTGGATTGTTATGTTACTGACAACTCAGAGGGGGATGTATTGCCCCGATGCCTTGAATGGCTGAGGCTCCAATATCTTGCGATTCTCGGCAACGAATGGGTAATACGTCTGGCTCCAGCTGATCAAGTTGCTGCGATTGATTGTATTCGGGGCATCATTGGTGATTCTGACACTCTCAGATTATTGTTGCCACCTCTTGCTGCCCGGTGTAATTGGATATTGCAACAGGAAAATTACGTTCCCCAAGAAGGGGAAGAATATTATCGATGGTCGGAAGCTTTCCAGAGGATAGATCAAGCCCTACCTTTTTCGGAGCTATCTGAACAGCGTGAAAATGCGCGGAGCATTATCGCTGCTGTGCGCTCGCGGGTCGAGAGGCATAAGTTGGAGATGCAACGAAAGGAGGAACAAGACAGTTTGCAAGAAAAGGAGCTTGAACGCAAGCGCCAAGAAGCTGAGAACAACAGGTATTTTTCTTTGCCTTCTTCTCGTTTTAGAAGGATAGAACAACGTCTTGCGCCGGACGGGACGTTCCGCGGAAATCTTCGTGTAGTGTTTGCAGAAAGGATACATGGCAACACAGCGTGGCGACTATGATAGGTGCAGGTTCACCGCAAAGAAATTGTTAAGAAAGCTTGCTGCTAGATTCAGCATGTGCGTGATGGAGTATGTATGAATACGATGATTGCGAATCTTAGGAAGCGATACCATTACTCATGGGTCGTGCTAAAAGAGCTGGTGAAAACCGATTTTCAGTTGCGATATCAAGGATCTTTCTTAGGTATCGCATGGTCGGTGCTCAAACCTTTAATGTTGTTCTGCGTGATGTACGTGGTGTTTGTCCGTTTTTTGAAGTTCTCTGATGGGACTCCCACATTTCCACTCGTGTTGTTGCTGGGTATCAGCTTGTGGAATTTTTTCGCTGAAGCGACAAGTATGGGACTGAGCGCGATTACCGGTCGTGGAGACCTTCTTCGAAAGGTTGATTTTCCAAGGTACATTGTTGTTGTGTCTGCGACAATCGGTGCGTTGATTAGCCTTGCAATCAATATGTGCGTTGTTGTAATATTTTGCATTTTCTCCGGCGTCGTTCATTTCACTTGGCGAGTTTTTCTTCTTCCGTTGAATTTTGTCGAATATTATCTTCTGGCTTTAGGAGTCGCACTCCTGTTAGCCACGCTTAATGTATATTTCCGAGATATACAGCACATTTGGGAAGTCGTGATGCAGGCTCTGTTCTATGCCACACCTATTATTTACCCGCTGAGCATGGTGACTGGGCAGCTCGGTCAGCATTATGGTCCGATAATCACCAAAGCTATGTTACTCAATCCTGCAGCGCAGATAATCCAAGATATTCGGCATAACCTCATAGCGCCTGATACCACACAGACAGTATGGACCGAGTTCAACCATGTCGGGTATGCGCTGATACCGATTGCCCTGACTTTGGCAATTTTGACATGGGGCATTTCTGTATTCCGAAAGCATAGCCGGAAATTCGCGGAGGTACTGTAATGGCATCCAATATCGTCAAAGATTCACAGCAATCGGAACAATCCCCAGTTGTGCTCTCGGTGCAGCATGTGAGTAAGTCATTCAAGCTTCCCACTGAACAAGCGACTGGGCTAAAACAGGCTGTAATCAACTGGACAAAAGGTATTAAAGGTTACAAAGTCCAGCATGTTCTGCATGATATCTCGTTCGATGTCCATCAAGGAGATTTCTTTGGAATTGTCGGCAGGAATGGTTCCGGCAAATCGACATTGTTGAAGATTATTTCTGGAATTTATACACCTGAGAGTGGGCATGTTGATGTTAGAGGCACGTTAGTTCCGTTTATTGAGCTCGGCGTGGGATTCAATCCCGAGCTAACCGGAAGGGAAAACGTATATCTGAATGGAGCGCTGTTAGGTTTTTCTCATGATGAGATTGACGCAATGTACGACGATATCGTCGAATTCGCAGAGCTTGAAGATTTTATGGATCAGAAGCTGAAAAACTACTCTTCTGGTATGCAGGTTCGTCTTGCTTTCTCGGTAGCGATTAAGGCTCAGGGCGACATCTTAGTTCTTGATGAAGTGCTTGCTGTCGGCGATGAAGCTTTCCAAAGAAAATGTGACAATTTCTTTACTGAAATCAAGAAGAATCCGAAGAAAACAGTGATTCTTGTCACCCACAGTATGGAATCTGTGAAAAAGTATTGTAACAAAGCCATACTAATCAAAGATGGAAACATCGTTGCCAGTGGTGATAAGAATGACGTTGCGGATCGTTACACTCTCGAGAATCTGAAACCTACAGAGAAGCACGCGGAGAAGGAGAAAGACAAGAGGACTGAGGAATACCCCGTCGGCTTGAGCAAGCGGGTTCCAGTGCTACGTGTACATCCTGTGTCATCATTAACACCTGATGGGACAGAGCCATTTGTTTTTGATTTGGAATATGAATTCAACGAAAGAATCCCGTTCTACTTTGCCGTTTCATTGCTTGATATTAAACGTGGTGGTATTCCGGTCGACTCTGGGTCAATTCCTCTGAAAGAAACTGGACATCATTCGGTGCGGTGCTCAATACCATTGGAAATGTTTAATAATGGGCAATTCAAAATCATCGCATCACTGCGTATTGATCCAAGTGCAGAATCATCTGAAGAAACTGAGATGATTGCGTATACGAACGAAGAGAATTCTTGTTTGTTCGCCTTACGCAATAAGAGGAATAAAGATTATGCACTGTTAAGCGATCGGGCAATAACTATGCGGTTACTCGGGACAGACGAAGACCATAACAATTCCTGAATATGATGCGTGTCTCCGTCTCGATGCGAATATTGGAGGTGTTGTTGGTGGCCTATATGAAAGGACTGAATAAGGAATGACAGTGCTGAGACCGGGAGAAGCACACAGGCTTGGTATCTACTGTTTTTACGATAAGCATGGACACGCATCGGAGTTTATCGACTTCTTTCTCGCTGATTTAACCAAGCATCTCGATAAACTTATCGTTGTTGTGAACGGCAAACTTGACAAGCAGGCACGTCTGCTGTTCGAAGAATATACCGATACCATCATTGTTCGGGAGAATAAAGGTCTGGACGCAGCCGCATACCGCGACGCGATGCTTCAAACCGGATGGAAACGTCTCGAACAGTATGATGAAGTACTCTGTCTTAACGACACTGTGCTTGGACCGGTATACCCGTTTGAAGAAATGTTCAGTGAGATGGACAAGCGTGACGTCGATTTCTGGGGGATTACCGTCTATCCTGCAGAAACCGTGAACGAGGAACTCATTCCCACCCATATACAGGCTTACTGGCACGCATATCGACGAAGCTTGGTTCGTTCCAAAGCATTCCAAGAATATTGGGAAAACATGCCGACATGGGACAACTATGCTGAAGTCACACGTAAACATGAAATGGCTTTTACTCCGTACTTCGAAAACCTAGGATTTAAGTGGAGTACATACATCGATGCGTCGAAATATGAAGCGTATGCACACTACCCATTGCTTTACATGCCGATGCAACTCGTGCGCGATGACCGCTGCCCTGTGTTCAAGCGGAGGTCGTTCTTCCTAGACTACTCGGTCTACTTTGATCAGACTGCCGGCCAGCCAGCGATGGATTTGTACGAGTACATCAAGGATTACACATCTTATGACACGAATCTGATATGGGATGCGATTCTGCCTTCCTACAACATTGCCGACATCGCACGTGCCATGCATCTGGATTACGTACTGCCGTCTCGTTCACATAACCCAAGGCAACACCCAGTAATCAAATCGGCTTTCATCTACCACGTGTATTTCATGGACCTTCTTGATGAGACATTCCACTATCTCGAGTCTGTTCCTCCAAGTACAGATATCTACGTGACTTCGTCAAATCAGAAGATTCCGCAGATTAAGAAGTACGCCGAAGAACATGGATTCAGCCATGACATTCACTATATTCCCGTGAAGAATCGTGGCCGTGACGTATCAGCGTTACTCGTGGCTGCATGCGATGTTGTACTCAATGGCGGATATGAAGTCATCGGGTTTGCACACGATAAGAAGTCAAGTCAGAACCAGGAGAATGGACATCACGGGACTGAAACCCAAGGATTCTCATACAAGTTGATGGAGAACACGTTGGGCAGCCGTGAATACGTGGAAAATATCCTTACGTTGTTCACCGATAATCCGAGGTTAGGACTTCTTTGCCCGCCGCCACCCTACCATGCCCTGTATTTTGCCCATACGCTGCCGCTTGATTGGGGTCCTAATTTCGAGAATACGAAGAGGCTAATCGAGGATACTCTCGGACTTCGCGTACCGCTGGATCCGGCGAAACCGACAATGTCCGCGATGGGGTCATGCTACTGGTTCCGAGTGAACGCACTCAAGCCGTTGTTCGAGCACGGTTGGGCATACGAGGACTTCCTCCCCGAAGGAGTAATGGGAGCCGACGGCTCAATCTCCCACGCGATTGAACGTGCTAACGGGTTTGTGGCTCAGTCCCAAGGGTATTATCCGGCATGGGTGTTGTCAGATCGATACGCGCGCATTGAGATCGATTCGTTGTTCTATACCACGAATACGCTGCTTGGAGCCGCTGGAGTAGCAAGGAGAGGCGAAACTATACTTGCAAACAGCTTGTCTATCAGTGATGTGACAACTAAGAAGGGACGTTTGCATAGACGTATTCGGAGAGGTACACATATGATTCTGAAAGGGTTCACGCATACGTTCATTCAGCCATTGCCTGAGCCAGTAAAAAATGTCATGTACCATATGGCTTGGGCGCCCATCAATGGGTACCGGCATACGCGAGATGCAATCACTAGCCTTCTCAGGCGCAGATAAAGGATTTGTGTGTTCATTTGCTGGGTGGTGTTGCGGTAGCCATGTGCTTCCGTAACACCACAAGCGTTATCGCATATTTTTAATCATGCGGTCATATACAAACTTGTCTGCTAGCCTCAAGCCGCGGGCGAGCGCACATTGCATACGCTGACATGGCGTCAACTTGGCAATGAGGGCTTCTGCTCTTGTCACGTCTTCGTCTAGGGTACGCAAGTTTTGGTCAAATTTTGCATCGTTAGCCGTGCGTTCTTCAGCCACGGATCCCATGAGGGTGTAGTAGCTGCGCATCGGCGTGACTCCTTGGCTCAGCGCAAGTTCGAAGTTGGCTGCTCCCGCTTCGACGTTGTCGTGATAGAAGCTGAAGCTCCGCTCGGAATGCGTCACAGAGCTCCCCGACTGTAACCAGTTGTAAAGCACAGAGTCGAGATCGGCCACCAAGTTCATCCTCGAATACAGCTCTCCGGCGACCATGACGTCTTGTGCATAAACACCCTCCGGGAACCTTAAGCCATCCCATAATTCACGGCGATACAGACGGCACCAGTTCGCCTCGTTGAAATAGCGTGCTTCAGTTTTCTGACCTAGTGCTGTGCCAATCACTCGTAGACTCTTGCAGAATACGGTCTGGTAGGCGCGCAGCGGGTAGCGGAATACCGTGATGGTGCCGGGCTTGGAAGCTCCGACTGCAGCTTGCTGCTTCACAGTATCAAGCTCGGATACTCCGAACTGTCGCCAACGCGCTTTGCTCATATCGGCATTCGTTTGCAACAATGCATGCAAGAGATATTCGATGTTTCGTCGGTCTAGAATGTCGTCATTGTCGGCGAACGCAATATAGTCGCCTTCAGCATGGTCAAGACCGGCATTCTGTGCTTTGCCGATACCCCCATTTGCTTGATGAATGACGGCTACACGTGGGTCTTTGACAGCAAAGGTGTCGCACAACTTGCCTGACGCATCAGTCGAGCCATCATCCACAAGAATAACCTGCAGATTGCGGTAGCTCTGCCCGAGTATGGATTCCACGCAATACGAGAGATATCGCTCGGCGTTGTACACGGGCACAATGATGGTCACTGGCGGATTGTCTGTCATAGCATACCAGTGTACGCGTTGATGGCAGATCAGCAATACGGCCAATGTGTAGTGAGCCTACTGGGTGACGGTCATGAAATCAGTGTTCTTCAGATACTGCTTGCCGGCTGTGAGATCGTACTGTATGAGCTGGTAGTCATAAAGCAGATCTTTCTGGTCCGCTGTGAGATTCTTGCTACGGATGCGGTTACCTTCGGCATCCAGATACACCGGCTCATTGGCATCGCCTGCGGATGCAGGAACAGAAATCGCCGGGATTGCTGCATGCATTTCGGTGAGGAACGCAAGATATGGCGAGACCTTGGCGTTGAGATGCTCTGCCGCCTGTGCCATGAAATAATTGGATGAAGTGTATGCGCTTGTGGAATTATCCAGTTTCGTGGTCGCGGACGCCGATGCTGCGTTCGACCAGATGAAGTAATCGGTCTCGTGCAAAGTGATTTGATTGGCTTTGTCCTCACTCGCAGTTGAGTAGATTCCGGGAAGATGATCGCCATAGAAGATTACGGTGATAGGTCGCTCGATTTGGTTGAGTTGATTGAGGAAATCAGCAGTTGCCTGATCGGTGTAGTTCACGCCTTTTGCATAAGTTTCGATGCTTGTGCGTTCGTCTTCGGTGATATCGGTTGAAGTGTCGCCGGCATCTTTGAATTGGTTATTTTGATACCAGTCATAGTAAGGTGTGTGATTCTGCATCGTAACTGTTTGGATAAAGTAGGAGGATGGGCCGTTTTCAATTTTGCTAAGAATGTTCGAGTATAGTGATTCGTCAGAAACGTATAGCGATGAATCAATCGGTGCAGTATTGGTAAGGGTAGGTTTTCCATCTGTTGCGTAGAATTGCGAAAAGCCGAACTTCTTATAATTGCCATCACGAAGATACATTGAACGCAAAAATGCATGGAATGCTAGAGAGCGTTGCTTACCGCCGTTATCGTTCCAAATCTGGTTGAACGTGGGCGTCCACTTAAGTTTCGGCACTAATTGCTGATAGGCAATAGACAGCGATGAATCATAATTTGCCATATTGAGTCCAGTGAGCGCCTGATACTCGATATTCGCCGTCCCTCCCCCATAACCGGGGGAGAGCATCAAACCAGACGTGGTCGTGGACTTGATGGCTCTGATTTGTGGCATCGGGTCTTCGACGAACGATACGCCTGGTACGCGAGTCGGGTCGGAGAATGATTCGGACAGTAGCAGAATCACCGTATTGTCGGTCAGGTTTGCAGTGCGCGTTTGGTTGATGGTTTCTGCTTCGCCTGCATACTTCTTGGCAAGAGCTTCCATGGTCTCTTTGCTGTACCTGCTTGGCTTGTCCATGATTTTCACGTGCGCGAGACGCAGGAAATTCATAGCCGGACCATTCGCTGTCGCATCACCCATAGCATTCCACAGCTGCGGGGCATCTGACAATCCAGTCGCGAAATTCTCCGCCCAAGATCCTGTAACAGACAGCCCCCAAGTAAACGATACGCACAGCACGACGCTCAGCATCGCTGCCGCCCACCTGCACACCATTGCGGTGATGTTCTTGACGCTGACGAATTTCGAGGGCTTCCACGTGTACGGGATCAGCCCACGGCGCCGGTCAAGGAACTGCAACACCACACATACCGCGATAAGCCAGATGACTCCGGTGACAGCGGAATTGATGAGCACCATATCTTTCTTTGTGGTGAATGACATGATGCTGCCGCCATTGCCACCGGTAACGAACTGCAAATCTGCTGGAATAATCGGCTCGTTGCGCAGCTCGACTTTGATTTTATTGGCAATAGCGAATACGGTCATCAGCGTGCCGAACAGCGCGGTCGCCACCCAGAACCGGTTGATGACCAGAATGAAGGTGAGATACAGCACGCCGAGCACAATGAAGTTCAGCCATGCCTGATAGCTCTGATGCAGCCAGATCTGGCTGACGAAACTCGTAAGCTGCCCGGCGACGGAATTCAGCGCCTTGGTCTGGTCGTCAACGACCTGCCCTTTGGTATACGTCGGCTCGCTGTACACGCTCCATTGCAAGCCGAGCACACTCGCTGCAGTCACCACGATGAACACGATGGTGTAGAAGGCGAAGGAGAACCGCATCCGCTTGTCCCAAATGCGGGATTTGAAGAATTTCAGTGCGGAGATGACAACGTGCACTGCTTTCAGGGACGTGAACGCGTGCCAACCACGAGCGATCGCGGATGCGAACGCGTGCCAACCACGGGCGATTGCGCCGAACACCGTGGAGAAGAACGAAGCCGCTGCTGACCAAGCTGTCGAAACTCCGTTACAGAAGGTAGCCCACGCCGTGCCGAGCCGAGTGGCGAACTCTTTCCATGGTTGTTGTGCGGGGTGTTCTGAATCACCGAGGCTTACGGCATCGGTAGTTGCTTCAACCGCTTCATTGGTTGTATTGCCACTTGATTGTGGAGCATCAGCCTGAACGCTTGTGGCCTCGGCATTGTTCGGTGACGCCTGTGCATGAGCTGAAGTGTTGGTGACATCGACAGATCCATCAGGCTTGAACACCGTGCCCATCGCCGGCGCTGCCGTCGTCGCGGGGTGTTCCGGCGCGGTATGCGGCATCTTTGCGTCTTGGTGTTGGGACTTGCGGCTGGTATGACCAGCACCGGAGTGGACGTTTACGCTGCTGGCATCTTCCGTGTGTTCTGTGGTGTCGGTCTTGTCCGTGACAGGCTTGCCGTCAGGATTGTTTGCTTCATCTGTTGAGTCAAGATGAGTTGTGGAAGGCTGCTGTGCGTCAATGGCAGACTGGACAGATGAGGATTCTTCCGCGTTGGGGTCAGTCGGGTGTTCCGCTGTGGATTCTTGCTCGTCGGAGTTGGTAAGGCGCTCCGTTGTGGATTCGGTGTGAGCACCACGATACTGCTCGGACGTATGGTGCGTGTGAATCAGGCCGTCATCTCCGGGGATAAACGTGTCATACCCAATGCCGTCGGTATCAAGCAAATGCGCGAACGGAGATACATTATTGATCTCACTATCGGGAAGATTAACGGCATCCTGCCCTTGTCCATGCTGCTGTTCCACAGGGGATATCGTACCGGCATAGCATAGACAAGTGAATCCCTTGGCAGACAACGCGTTAACGGCTGAATGATAACGATTGTGAACGCAATCATCGCGCGGCCGGCCACGGGTGGATGCGAACGATTCACATGCCCGGTGAGCAGGCGGAAGAGATAGTGCTGATGAAAAAGAGAAACGAGTAAGGGCTGGTTCCCGACTACTCAGCCGGGAACCAGCCCTTACTCACAGGAAATCCGCTCGGACGAATCGTTTCGCTTGCTTGCGTTTCGCTGGCTTGCTGTTTATAGACTTGCGAAACCGAGGAATTGGCACAGCCGCGAGCTACACGATTGCGTACATGCGCTCGCCGGGGGACTGACGATTACGCCTGGGGCTGGTCCTTCTTGCGGCCGCGACGCTTCATCACGCCAGCGGTCGCATCGGCGGCATCAAACACGGCGACATGATCATCCTGTGCAATCTGCCCGTTAATGGCTTGATAGGCGACATGATCATCATCGACCTCGGCAAAATCGAAGAACGAGACGATGGCGTCAACTACCGAAGGTTCACGTACCGTAACCGAAGAAGCCTGTCTGGCTCCTCCATTCGATTTGTTCCCGGCTTTGCTGAATCTCACCGCGTTGTGCTCCGAGGCCTTGCACGGCTCAAGGGCAATCTGACGAGTAGTCGGGTTGACAAGAATCTTCACATATTCCGGGCAGTCCATGGCGGCTACTGTCGCCTTATTGAACCGGACCAGCGTCTTGGTGACGGTCATCACGGCCTTTCCTGCGGGCTTGCGGATGGTAATTTCTTGGAATCCGTGTAATGAGGTCATACATACTCTCCATATTCTTGATGGTATTCCGTGGACGTATCCACGGAATTTTACCTGGGCTTCACACCCGAGCGTTCATTGATATCGATATCAAAAGTATACCGTTGATTGAAAAGCTTTCTACAGATTTTTCCGATAATTATAGAAAATTTATCTCGTTGATACAGGAATTTGGGATAATCCCAGATTTATTGAGATAAGGTATGGCGAGCCATATGATAATCATGCGTCAACAACAAGCCAACTATATAGGTTCGCAGCAAGAATAAGGCGGTTATGTAAAAGAGGGGGGAGGGCGGCGGAACGAATTCTCCGGCTAGTGGTACCGTATAAGAGTTTGAGGAAATTCCACGAGAATTGGGGAAGTATTGACAATCACAGATTTGCTCCAAGCCGTACGTAAACATATGGTGGCTGCAATCGTTACATTCGTCGTGATTGCAGCCGCAGTCGCGGGGTATACGTTCCTGGTGCCACCTCAGTACACGGCAACCGCGGAGCTGTTCGCAACCTACGCCGCACAAGGGGAATCGCAGAATTCCTCGGACATGAATTCCGGCGCATCATATCTGTCGACTCAGATTCAGACCTACCCGCAGCTGGTGAAGACCGAAGCTGTACTGCGGCCGGTCATCAAAGAACTCGGCCTTGACATGACTACCGAAGAGCTCGCTGCAAAGGTCACCGCCACCAATCCAAGCAACACCTTCATAGTGGACATTTCCGTCCAGGACGGCAACGCCGAGCAGTCCGCTCGGATCGCCAACAGTGTCGCGAAGAACCTTTCCGAGCAAATTTCATCATCCCTGTACACAGACGAATCCGCAAAATCCCCGATTCAACTCAGCCTCGTACAAAAAGCGCGCACACCTCAATCCCCAAGTTCACCGAAAGTCGGGCTGTACCTCACTGCGGGTGTCGTGCTTGGTTTGATTTGCGGCGTAGGAGTGGCACTGTTGCTCAACATGATCAACACCCGTGTCGAAGGCTCTTCGGATGTCCGTGAGATGACCAAATCCTCTTCACTCGGTTCCGTCCAACGTTCTGAATTGCTTGACGAGCCGCGGCCTGTCGTTATCTCGCAACCGAACAGTAAAGAAGCTGAAGAATTCCGCCGGATTCGTACGAATATCTCATTCCTCGCGCCGAATGTCAAAGAGCATGGTCATCTGCTCGTCTTCACTTCGACCAAGCCAGGCGAAGGCAAAACCACCACGGCGACAAATACTGCGGCTGCCATCGCGGAAGTCGGCAAGAGCGTACTGCTCATTGACGCTGATTTACGCCACCCATCCGTGGCAAAGGAAATGGGAATCGAAGGTCATGTCGGTCTGTCGCATATTCTCTCCGCACAGGCAACCCCGCGTGACGTGGTCCAAAAGTATTGGAAGCAGAATCTTCACGTGTTGCCCGCTGGGAAGCGCCCGGCAAATGCCAGTGTCTTGCTCAACTCGGAGCTCATGACCGAAATGGTCGAGCAAGCTCTCACCCAGTACGATTACGTTATCATCGATACCGCTCCGCTGTCTGTGTCCAATGACGCAACGGTATTCGGGCGCATGGCGCACGGACTCATTCTTGTTGTCGGCCGTGGCATCGCCGAGAAGAAAGATCTTGCGGATACTGCCGTGTCTCTTAAGGAAGCGGATGTCCCGATTCTCGGTTTCGTCCTCAACTACGCGGATAACAAGAAGCATTCTGACAAGGACGGTAATTATTACTACTACTATTATGATGAATCCACCGGCAATCATCACAGAAGCAAACATAGTGGGTGATGCCAACCGGTGAAGCCGTGGACGGGGGTGGTAGGAGCCGAATGGTTCCAGCCACCCCCGCACACGTTTACACACCAACGGGTACCCCTAACCAGTCAGCGTTGCTGATTGCATACCGTGGTGGTACCGGCTGTGACTTACGATAGATGACAGTGAACGTGACGCTACGCACCATCACTAGAGTGCGAAGCGAAACAACAAGGAGAAGTCGATGACAGGACAGGAGCATCAGCAATCGGATATGAACCTGCTGTTTCCGATCGCCAAGCCGACTGAGGATGCCCATAGTGCTGATGATGTCACAGCAACAGCTGACCATACCGGCAATCAAGGGAATCATCGCGAACTTAACGGTCAATCGGCGAATCTGCCTGAAAGCGTATTGCATGCTTCAGCTTCGGCTGCTGCCTCACAATCACCGGCGGTTACCAGCATGGACGCCCCGGGGAGTGTCGCAGCCGATGTTTCCCGGACTTCAGCCATTCAAGGAAACATGGCCGGCAATCTCCCCGCATCCGCAGAAGATGACGGGGTATTGCCCGGGGATATTGTCGACACGAATTGGGATATTCCGCTGATTACCTTCCCATCCTATGACAATGAGCAGGAAGGGGAAGTTTCCCCGATAAGCAAGATTGCAGACATCAGCTCGCGCGGACCGCGTACCAGTAAGTCCACTATCGGTGGCGCTGAGGCATCCGCTGTCGCGGCTTCAGGCGCGGACCTACCCGCCGCTGTCACGGCAACCCCAATCGCATCATCCAATGCGGGAATGGGACCAGCCCACCATCGTGCAGGTACAAAAACCGAGCAATGGATGAACGCGGCGATACAAGACAAAAACCAAACGGAAACCCAACAATCTGACGCTGCAATCCTGCAATCGAACATTGGAATGCAAGCCGCACCGACGAATACGGTATCTGCCACTGAGACGATGCCGCAGCCACAAGCGCCAGTGTTTGGGGTCTCGACTCCAACTCCTGGCACAGGGGCTGCCGCGTCGGCACCGAAGCTTCAACAGAGCAACACGCAGCAAGCGGACGCCTCGTTGCTTACCCCGCCTGCCCCGCGGCCGGACGATATCGCGCGTGAACGCGTCGCTAACGCCGAAACCGAGACTATGACGCCGGTCTCCTCGGCGGCGGTTGTTGCTGGAACCGCTGCAATCAGCGCCAAAGTCACTGCACCGGGTGCCGCAAAAACCACTGCCGAGCGCACCATCCATACGCCTGAGAGCGGCCTGACAGGTCCGCAGGATGCAGTCGGTTCACTGCAGAAGGAGCTTGTCGATAATAGCAATCTGCAAGCATCTGATGAATCACATCCACACGATAAGGATGCCGATAACTCAGGGACATCGCAAAGAAGCAAAACCCGCAGTCGAGTTATCGTTGCGATATTCCTGATCATCACCATCGTTGCCGCCGGGGCAGGCGTGTACTACCTGTCCGGAATGGTCAGAACCAATCGTAATCGTAGCAATGCATACTCGAATTGCACGAAAACATACAGCCAAGTCAAAGAGAATGCCGAAACACTCACAACCACGCTGAAAGCCACAGCGGCACAACAGAAAATCGGTACGGATCAGGTCGCCGATGTTATGACCGTCGAGAAGCTGAAAACTGCGGTGAGCAAGGCGAAAGCCCTGGATAAGCCCGTTATGTGCAAGACATCCATGAGCACCAGTGCGTTGAACAAGACAGCGGAAACCAATCAGGCGCTCGCCACTCAGCTGGTCAATGCGAATGCCACCGTGAAAACTGCGGCCAACGACGTGAAAACCAGCGTAAAAACCAAGAAGACCAACGATTACAATACGGCGGTCGACACGTTGAAGACAACCACGAGCGAAGCGACAACCCTGCTGTCCAACAGCCAGGGAGTCGTCGCCGATGACAACACGAGGACGACGCTGCAATCCGCAGTGGACGCTGCCAACACACTGCTGCAGAAGGACAAGCCTGCGTTGGCGGACGTGCAAAAAGCACAGACCGACCTGCAGGCCGCCTCTGATGCGGTGAATGACTCGATGGAAGCGTACAAGACCCAGCGCGCCGCGGCAGATGCTGCTGCCGCCGCCTCTGCCGCTGCCGCACAGGCACAGGCGCAGAATCAGACGCAAGGTCGGACACGGGGTTACACGCAGCAGCCGGCGCAGAGCCCGACGCAACAGCAAAATAAGAACGAGAGCTCGCAGAAACCTGAGAGTAGCACGTCCAACGAAACTCATGGTGGTAACGGCGGACAGTCCGGCGCAACGCCTGGTCAATCCCCATCTGATAATGGCACGTCCTCCGATTCTCAATCACAGACTGGATCTCAGACTCAGTCTCAGACAGGAAACTGATGCGGGAGATTAAGTCGCTACTGATAACCTCGGGAATATCTGCAGCAAGGTCCTTCCACTGATGCATGACAGCATTTTGCCCGTCCAGATCGAAGCGTTGTCTGAGCAGATGACGCTTGCTCACGGTGATATGGGGACGATGATCGTTGTCAAGCCGTTCCGGACGCTCAACTCGGAGTAGATCAAGTGGGCTGTGGTGTGCCGAAAACACACCTGTGAATCGGACGCTCAAGCATGTCTGCAGTGCTGGCCGTTACCGCTCTGAAAGCGTTGTCTTCGCGATTGGCTTCTAGAATTTGCCGTGAGGAAGATGCGCCATGCCAATGCCATTCTGCGCGAACAATGTGGTCAAAAGATGGTGGTGGGTGATATCCGGTAGTTGCGGGCGGACCAGGCACGACTGCCGGAGCGGAGACCATGGGAATCACGTATGGACTGAATCGTTGTTTCTGCGCTGAGATCTGATTCAATGCACAGGGATGCGGTGAGGGGGGGTGGAAAAGGAAAGACATTATTGCAGATCTTGCATGAATGCCCACAACAACAAACTGGCTGCGCTGAGCGAGGTCTCAGCGTAGCCAGTTTGTGAGAAAAACAGCCGGCAATCACTGCCAGCAGCAATCGAGCGATCAGTAGCTGTGCGCGCTCAGCCAGTGACTATAAGCCCCCTGTACCGAGCCATAGCGGGAGTTGCAATACCCCCAGAACCAACGGAGCTGCGTCTGGTAGTTGGTTGCCCAGTCAGCGCCCGCGGAGGCCATCTTGCCACCGGGGAGCGCCTGCGGCAGGCCGTACGCGCCGGAGCTTGCGTTGGTGGCGTTCACACGCCAACCGGATTCGTGCGTAATGATGTATACGGTCGCGGTGAAATCGGCTTCGCTGCCGCCGTTGGCAAGAAGATAATCATGTGCCCACTGCTGCATTTCGCCTACCGGGGTGGTGGTGCCGATGTCGGTGCTCGTCGGGTTGGAGCTGGCTGTCTTCGTGGTACCCGTGCCCACAAGAATCACCTTGTCTACAGGAGCGGTCTTCACATACGACGCGAACACGTTGGAAGATACGACCTTGCCGCCTGCGCGCTGTACGAGGCTTGTGGTCTCCATGACACCGTCCTTGCCTTCAGTTTCGACCTTTTCGGTGCCCTTCGGCAGGTCCGCGGTTTCCTTGCGCACGACGTTGAATGCAATCGCATCATCGGATGTTTCGAGATCAGCGCCGGAACGCTCGATGGAGATGACCGTGGATTCGGTGACCTTGGTGGTCAGCGAGGGGGAGACGGTATCGTTCGGCTCAAGTGTGATATTGCCCGCTTCAAGAACGGACTTGACATTCGTGAAGTCCTTGCCGAGCACTACGCGGGATTTGCCGTTGATCTTCACCGTGATGTACGAGGTGTCGGCGTCAGCGCCCTTGAGGCTGCTACGCGTGGTACCACGGGAGACTTCATCGGCGTTGGTTTCCGTCGCCGAATATGCAGTGACAGTGGACTGGTGATGTTCGGCGGCGTAGTAGTTGCGTGACACGACGCCCGTCCCCACAAGAACGCCCACTGCGGCAATTACCGCCATGACCTTGATTCGCTGACGCTTGCTCAGCGACCTGAGGGTGGACACTTTCTTACGGTGGTTAGCCATGTCGCTCCTTGCTCGACCTACAGATGCCGTGTGCCGGGGTCATCAACTGCATAACCCCACGTCGCCGACTGCTCAACGCTGCCGCCGTCGGGTTGCACACTTTCTCTATACTACCGCGCTGATGTGAAACGGCAAATTCCGGACAAGCGGATTGCCGATTGCGGTCGGGCGCGTGCGGCCCGGAATTCTGACCTTGCGTATAGTCGACACCTACTGGCGTTCGGAATGTCAGTAGGTGTCCGGCAGCCCGCGTGCGCCGGGTGTGTTCCCGTGCGGAAACGTGGCGCGCCGTGCGTGTTCGCTCGCTGAGTAATCTGCGGAATCCGTAAAGTTAATGGGCCATGTTGATGGATCGGTGTTGCAGTTGTGTTGCGTTTGCGTAGTTGGTTGGATGCCGGCGGATGGGCGGTTGTGGTGACAGTGGCTTGTGTGCCTGGACTTGTGCGCAAACCGTCCGGCGAAAAAACATCAGGACCGCACGGCGTGTCGGCTGCGCGGTCCTGATGATGCTTGATTTGTCTTTGTTGGAAAGATTATTGCGCAACGAATCAGGTCAGGCCTGATCGCCGCTCTGATAGGCCTTGGCCTGTCCGATGAGGTTTTCCAAATCGGAGCCGCGCAAAGCGCCTGCCTGCTTGAAAATGATCTTGCCGCCCTTGACAACCATCAGCGTGGGCACGGCCTGGATTTGGGCCGCGGCGGCAAGTTCCTGATTCTGATCGATGTCGACCTTCGCGAAGGTGATGTCGGGATGCTCTTCGCTTGCCTTTTCGAACACCGGACCGAACGCCTTGCACGGGCCACACCAAGTGGCCCAGAAGTCAACGAATACCAAGTCGTTGTCGGTGATGGTCTTCTCAAACGTCTGCGTAGTGACGGCGGTGGTTGCCATGTTGGGCTCCTTACTTTCCGGATTTCCGGTCTTCACTGTCTTTCCGGATTTTCTGTTTACCGGGGCGACTGTCGCGGGACTCGGACTGTCGCGGTGTCGGGTTTTGCGTGGTTCCCAGCATCCCACACCGTGCGTGAAAGTCTAGCGCTGTCCGCCGATAGCCGAACCGAAGACGATTCGGATGCTGGCATGGGGATTGCGCCCTGTGAACAGGCGGA
>JDUB01000002.1 GCA_000771265.1 Bifidobacterium thermophilum DSM 20210 | reverse complement strand
CGTGCGAGCGAATCCTCACACGATAGCCGCTAAGTCCCCTGTGCCGCTGTCCGCAAGGTGTTCCTCCCGTCATCGTGCGAGCGAATCCTCACACGATGACACCCCAACCACGTCAAATCACATCTTCTGGTGCCCCAAGCAGTCATTGTGCGAGCCAATCCTCACACGACGACTGCAAAGCCACCCGCGCTGCCGTCCGCAACGCATTCCGCCTGTCATCATGTGAGCCAATCCTCACACGATGACAGCCAAACCATCCGCATCACCGCTCACAACACATCCCAGTCGACACCGCGCAAGCCAATCCTCGCCCACTTGCACCAGAGTAATCCTCACCGTTGTTTTCAGAATGTATCAACGTCACGCTTGCGATTCCCAGCAGTCAACTGAAGCAATGGCAACGGCCTCCCCCTTCGGACTCGACGTCCCAACTGACGTTCCAACCGATCAATGACGCTCGCTACCAGCGCGGCACGCGATTCCTCACTCCGAAGGTCATTGTTCGTCACCGGAACATGCAACCAATGCGCATCCCCAATCGCCTTCAATCGACGCTGGTCGCGATCCCACTGCCAAGCATGCTGCCGGCCATCATACTCAATCGCGACACGGGCTTGCGAATACGCCAAATCCAGAAACAACCGCTCATCACGCGTACTCCCCATATCCGGCAGTTCCAGGCAATAGTTCACCTGTGGACACGGCAATCCATATTGCATCAGCATCAACCGCAGCAAGGTTTCCGGGAAGGAATCGGTGTTCTCACGCATCAGCTTCAGCGCGCGCGAACAGGTTTGAAGCCGACTATCATCGCCGATGCCCGCCGTCCGCACAAAATCCGAAAACACCGATTCCAATTGTCCAGGTGAATACCACTTCTGTTCACTATCACGACGCATCAAAGCATCACCGAGTAATACCAGCTCTTGCAATCCTGCTTTTCTGGCATACATGATCCAAGTCATGTCCGGGATTACACAGGTGATTCCGTCAATAGTCGTTGTCGGCAGCTGATGCGGCCAGACGATTGGCCGCACACCTGCAAGTCGTGGTCTGTCACACGAACGCGGCACCACGACAGTGATGTCCTCGGTGTCAAGTTCTGCCGGCACGTCGACACACAGCAGTTTGAGCGCGGTTGCCAATCCAAACACCAACGGTTTCGAACAACGGGACTGAGTCATCAGACAGCGCTGGAAGGTCACCGCTCTGACACGGATTAATCGAGCGCGTGTGGATTCAAAGAACTCTGCCGAGCGACCATTCAGCGATCGCTGGACCAACATGGAGCATTGGCGAATATCAATCATGCTGTCACTGTAATCAGCACATTCTCACGTTGTCCTGTTCGTCAGGGAAATGTGGATAAAAGATGACGTCGCTCAGTCGTGACTATTTCGATCGGGTGCCATCGTGTGAGGATTCACTCACACGATGGCGGTTTGAGCGGGTCAGAAGCGACGGACGGGGTATCAAGACGTGAGTGCGTGAGGATTCATTCACTTGCCGGCAGGTCGGACGGCCAGGATTGGCCGACTCGATGGCCCAGAGGGCCGTTGTGCGAGGATCCGCTCGCATAGTGACAGCCGGCCAGACGACGGGGTGATGAATTGGCTAGTCTGACGATCATCGTGCGAGGATCCGCTCACACAATGGCGGGCGGAATGCGTCACGGACGGCGGCACCGATGGTCTGGCGGTCACTATGTGAGGATTGACTCACACGATGGCGGTTTGCATGTGTGACAGGCGAAGGCATAGATGGACCAGGGGCATCGTGCGAGGATCCGCTCACACAATGACGGCAGGCCGGGTGCGGCGTGATGAATGAGCTGGTCTGTCGGTCAGTGTGTGAGGATTGGCTCACACGATGATGGATTGGACTGCCGGAGAGGGCCGGTTCGACGACCCCGAGGGCCATCGTGTGAGGATTGACTCACACATTGACAGTTTGCACGGGCCAGAAGCGGCAGATGGGGGGCAAGGCGTGAGTATGTGAGGATCCGCTCACACACTGGCGGTCGATATGCGAAGCAAGAAGCAACGCAAGCAGTTCGGAGGCAAGCATGCGACACGCCAACACCCTCACTTGCCGGTTTGTGTTAACCGAGTTAAACTTTTAATCAAGTTCAGATTCAAAGACGAACCGTCCGCCCATCAGCGGAGCAGGGAGAACAGACGCAAGGAGGTGCCATGCACACAGAGTCCGCCGCCCCAGCAACCCGGTCCACCGTATCGGAGACCAACCGTTCGCGCGTGCTGCACTACCTGTACACCCACGGCATCAGCTCCCGCGCCAGCATCGCCCAGGCGCTCGGCCTGTCCGCGGCGGCGATCACGAAAATCACCGCCCGCCTGATCGACGCCGGCATCATCCACGAAGTCGGCGGCATCGAAGGTCGCAAGAATCGCCGGTCCATCGGGCTGGAGCTTGACCCGCGCCAATTCCATTTCATTGGCGTCAAGTTCGCACGCAGCCTCGTCGAAATCGGCGTATTCGATCTCAAAGGCGAGACATCAAGCCTCACCGACCTTCCACCCGTTCAGAACGACACGATTCCCGACACGATCTGCAGCATCCACAAGACCATCAACACCCTGCTTGGCAACGACTCTTCAATCGTCGCTATCGGCATGGCAGTCCCCGGCCCCTACCTGCGTCATGAAGGCAGAACGGCCGTTGTTTCCTCGATGCAGGGTTGGCGCACGTTCAATTTCCTTGACGAATTCTCAGACGCATTCCGCGTCCCCGTGTTCGTCGAGCAGGACGCCCGCGCCGGCGTACTCGCCCAGTACCTGCTTGACCCGACAAGCAGCACTTGCCGGAACCTCGCCTACTATCTGCTGGGCGAAGGCATCGGCCTCGGCGTGATCGATGATGGCCGGCTTGTCAACGGAGCCCAAGGTGGAGCCGCGGAAATCGGGCACGTCAGCATCGACGTCAATGGCCTGCCCTGCGATTGCGGCAACCGCGGATGCCTCGAGCGCTACTGCTCGGCGGTCGCGATCCACCGTCGTCTCACTGAGACCGGCATCATCCCCGACTCCGACAACATGACTCACAAGCAAGCCTGCCACGCGCTGTTCGAACAGGCCGCGCGGGGCGATGCCGACGCCCAAGCACTCGTCCACGAGATTGGCCGGTATGTCGGCTACGGTTGCGTGACCATCTTCAACACATTCAACCCCGAGCGCATCGTTCTGGGCGACATCGTCGCCGAAGGCGGCCAACCGCTGCTGGACGCGGCACGCGAAGTCGTGGACGAACGCGTCATCCCCGAACTCAACCAGGCAACCACCATCTGCCTGTCCAGACTCCCCGCGGATGCCGCCGTCATCGGTGCCGCCGCGGTTGCCGTGACCCAGTTCCTTGAACATCCGTCAAGGTTCTTCACCATCACATAACCGCTACCCACCGCCGGTATCACCGCAACCACGGCGAATCGACGAAACCAAAATTTCCCGAACGGAAAACAACACAAACACAACCACAACAACCTCCTATTGAAAGGAATCATCATGGCACAGCCAATCGTTCTCTCACTCGGCGAACTCCTGTGGGACATGCTCCCCAGCGGCAAGCGTGCAGGCGGCGCCCCGGTCAACTTCATCTACCACGCCATGCACAATGGCGCGGACGGCTACGCAATCAGCGCTGTCGGCGAGGATGAGCTCGGCGATGAGCTGGTCAAGGTCACCAAGGACGCCGGCATCAACGCGATTCTTCAGCGCAACGCCTGGCCGACCGGCACCGTCGATGTCGCGCTGAAGAACGGCATCCCCGAGTACACGATCGTCCGTGGCGTGGCATGGGACCACATCCTGTACACCCGCGAGCTGATCGAACAGGTGGAGAAGGCTGACTGCGTGTGCTTCGGCACGCTCGGCCTGCGCTCCCCCGAATCGCATGACACGATCGTCGAGCTGCTCAAGCACACGAAGACCGGCGCCATGAAGTTCTTCGATATCAACATCCGCGGTGACCACTATTCCAAGGAACTGATCGAGGAGCTGCTCGGCTACGCGACGGTGTTCAAGCTCAATGATGCGGAGCTCCTGCTGCTGCGTGATATGTTCGGCATTCGCGGCACTTCCGACGACGAGGCCTGCCGCTGGTTCCTCACCCAGTACGGCTTGGATTACATCATTCTGACCGGTGGATCGACCTTCAGCACGATCATTTCCAAGACCGGCGACAGCTCCACGCTGTCCACCCCGCATGTCGAGGTCGCGGACACCGTCGGCGCTGGCGACTCGTTCTCCGGCACCTTCGCGGCTAAGATCCTCACCGGCGCGAGCCTTGAGGAAGCTCACCGCGCGGCTGTGAACACCGCCGCCTTCGTGTGCACCAACGATGGCGCTTGGCCTGAGTATCCGGCGCAGATTCCGGATTATCTCGCCGAAGCCGGCCTGTGAACCCAGACGCACCACAACTGATTCCCTGACCGCACAATAGCGTGCGGCTCCCCACGCCCCAACCGTTATCCGGCCTATCACCAGTGACGGCTGGGGTGTGTCCACTCCGTACTCTTGCGCAACAACGCACTGTCGGAAGCCCACACATCAACTGCATCAACCGTCACCAATCGCGTTGTATCAAAAGGGGAAATCATGAGCAACAACACCGCGACGGCGAAGAAAACCACAGTCAGGGCGCTTGTCCCAGTGATGGCCGCGTTCTTCGTCATGGGCTTTGTCGACCTTGTCGGCACCGCCACCAACTACGTCAAGCCGGAATTCAACCTGTCCGACTCCCAAGCGAACCTGTTCACCTCCATGGTGTTCTTCTGGTTCCTGATCTTCTCCGTACCCACCGGCGTACTGATGAACAAGATCGGACGCCGCAAAACCGTACTGATTTCACTGATCGTCACCGCCGTGGCCATGCTGCTGCCGGTCGTCGCCTACACCGCGGCCTCCGGCACCCCGCGACTGGTGCTCATGATTGTCTCGTTCTCGCTGCTGGGTATCGGTAACACGCTCATGCAGGTGTCGCTCAACCCGCTGCTCACCGTGTTCGTGAATGGAGACAAGCTCGCTTCCACCCTCACCACCGGCCAGTTCGTCAAGGCGTTCGCCTCGTTCTTCGCGCCGCTGATTGCCGGATGGGGTGCATTTAAGCTCGGTGCATGGTGGGTGCTGTATGTCATTTACCTGGTGATTGGCGTAATCGTTGGGGTCGCCCTGGCGCTTGACAAAATCGACGAGCCCGCGCCCGATGCCGGACAGACCAGCATCGTCAGCTGCTTCAAACTACTCGGCAACCCGATTGTGCTGCTGTGCTTCCTCGGCATCATCGCACACGTGGGCATCGATGTCGGTATCAACGCGCAAGCGCCGCGCATCCTGATGGAGCACACCGCCGTACCGCTCGCCACCGCGGCGGGAGCGACCTCCGTCTACTTCGCGTTCCGTACTATCGGCACGGGATTGGGCGGCATCGTGCTGCAGAAGATGGATAACAAGACCGCGTTGCGCATCTGCGGTGTGATCATGGTGCTGGCCGTTGTGTGCTTCGCCGTGTTCACCACGATTTCGACGAATCCGCCACAGTGGCTGTTCTATCTTGCAGTTGCGTTGATTGGTTTCGGCAACGCGAACGTGTTCTCGCTGTGCCTGTCGCATGCGCTGAACACCCTGCCGTCCCGCCAGAACGAGGTGTCTGGCCTGATGATGATGGGCCTGATCGGAGGCGCAATCTTCCCGCCGATCATGGGTGCCGCCGCTGATGCGATGGGCCAGGTCGGTTCGATTATCGTCGTCGCGGTGGGCGCGATTTACGTGCTTGCGATTGCGCTGGCGTATGACAAGGCGATGGAGCCGGCGAAGAAGTAAGTGATGACCGAGCGTGATGACCGCGCGTGACGCCCGGACTGGAACCGCTTGAGGTTGCGTGGGACGATTCGCTCTATTCGCTAGGTTGGCGAATGTTCCGCCCGGTCAGTGACGACTCGGCTGAGTCCGGGGATTTCTCGCGGTCTGAGGGCCCGCTGTGCGAGGATTGGCTCGCGCAGCGGGCCTTTTTGTATATGGACTGGGTGGATGGCTGATGGGTGGCTGTGGCCGTGCAGGGAATAGTGTCATTGTGCGAGCCAATCCTCACAAAGTGACGCTCCCCGGCACAGAATCAATAGTCTTGACGCTCTCAGACCGTCACTGTGTGAGCGAATCCTCACACGATGACGACCACCGACCCAGAATCAACCACCCCGATGTTCCCTGGCCGGCGTTATGCGAGTGAATCCTCACACAGTGACGGTCGCGCACTTACAATCCGACACCTCCAACATGACCACACCCCGACTGTGCGAGCCAATCCTCACACGATGACACCGCAAGAACGAGGTAGGACCAACCACGCAGGTATCGACATACGCAACCCGCCAAATCGGCGACAGACCAAGCCCAAGCGACATCCGTTCGTAACGATACGCATGCGACAACATACGCAGCCCGCGTCCATTAACGTCACCGTTCAAGCCGGAACGACAGCGTCCACACAGACCACGACGACCATCGGCACTCCCCCGCAGCCAGACCGGTCAGAATGTCCAGCCTGAATCACCATCGCATTCAACGGCCGATCAGCCCGCTGAGCATCCGTGAGAACTCGAGCGCATCGTCGGCACGTCGAAAGATGAACAGCGAGGACCGCCATCCGGACAGCGACAGGGTGACCTGCTTGCGCTGTACCTGCACACCGAGCACGTCTTTGAGGAATATCGCATCCGTGCGTTTGTATCTGCGGAGCCAGTATGTGGGGATGTCGGCCTCCACGCGGTTGTCATACAAACGCAGTTCGAGCTGCCACTGCAGCTTGTCGCATCTGAACAGCCACCCCGGAGCCGGGTCAGGTTTCCTTGCCATGATTCGCCTTTCTTGTCGGTTCCTCTCTGTCCACTCTTCTCTAGCCTATGCTCAACGATCAGCTTGTTCGACCAGACCGGTCAGTATGTCCGGTCTCGCAACGACGTAAGCGACATGGGCGGAGAAGACCGTCCACGACAGTCGCGCCGAAAAGTCAGCCCGGGGAACGCCCATCAAGAAGCGTTACCCCGGGCTGTCAGCATTCCCAGGCAGACTTCACCGCGATTACGGGAATTCAGGGACGTCCCGGCATTCGATGACTTTTCCCGTCACCGCCACCGCAATCGCCACCATCATTGCCGCCGTCATCGCGCCAATGGTTCCGTCAGGCCAGGAAATCGCCTATCGCACGGTCACGTTCGTCGGTTCAGCACTGGCGAACAGCGACTTGGACATGGTGAATCCGAGTGTCGCGTTTTGTTTCGCCGCGATGGTGCCGTTCCACGAAGCGTTGGTAATGACGTAGTGATTACCTTTATGGCTCGCGATGGTGCCGTTCCACAGGTTGGTGATGTCGCCGTCGAGATCGAATTCGATGGTCCAACCGCCTTCATGTGCGGCATCGGTCTTGTTGTTGACCACAACCTGAACCGTCGCGCCGACTGCCCAGTTGCTGTTGACTTTGGCTTCAGCGGTCAGAGCGGAGGCGGCAGGCTTCGCGTCGGAAGGCTGTCCATCGGATGGTTGCCCGTCGGAAGACTGCCCGTCGGACGGCTTGGTATCCGCAGGCTTGGTATCCGAGGAATTGGTCTTCTGATCATCGGAGGTCTTCTGACCGTTCGAATCCTTCGACGAATCCTTGGACGAATCCGCTGACGAATCAGTCGATCCCGACACCTTCGAGGAATCACCCGAAGCACCCGCGGCAACACCGTTCACCGTCAGGTTCGCCGGCAGCGCGCTGCTGGTCGGGGCTTTCGTCATGCCGAAGCCGAAGGATGTGCCGTGTTTCGGTGCGATTGAAGCATTCCACGAGGCATCTGAGACCACGTAATGGTTGCCGGTATGGCTGACGATCTTGCCGCACCACAGGTTGGTGATGGTGCCGTCCAGATCAAATTCGACCTTCCAACCACCGGTGTATGTGGCGTCGGATGGGTTGTTGACGGTCACATTGACGTTCGCACCCATGCCCCAGTCGCTGCTGACGGCTGCTTCCGCGGTCAGACCGGTGGTGGTGGTCTGCGGTTCGCTCGGTTTGGTGGGTTCAGTCGGGACGGTTGGGGTTGTGGGTTCGCTCGGTGTCGGATCCGGTGTCGGATCAGGCGTCGGGTCCGTGCTCGGATCAGTGGTCGGCTCAGTGGCGCTTCCGCCAGTCTCAGTGCCGCTTGATTGGCTGGTGCCGCCGATCACGGCTTGGATGCGGCGACTGGTGTTGACCAGCCAGATACCACTGGTAGACAGTTCGCTGCCGGTCCACTTGCTGGTCTTGCTCGTGGATTCCTTCAGGTAGGAGGCCCCCTCCCCCTTGTTGCACAGCGACCAGGCGGCGTAGCTGATGTTGTTGCGCGTCAGCAGCGTCATCCAATCGTTCGCGTTCGCGATGTCGATTCCGCCCCAGCCGGATGCGTCGGTGATGCCGAACTCGGTGACGAACACCGGAGTGCCGGCCGCCAAAGCCGTACGCAGCTTGTTCTTGATGTTGTCGTAATGCGTGCCCGCGTAGAAGTGCAGCGTGTATGCCACGTTGGTGAGCCCGTCTGCGGACAGTGGTTTGGCTGCGACCGCGTCCACGTCTTGCGACCACGTGTTGGTTCCGCAGATGACGATGGACTGGTTGCCTGTGGCGCGAATCGCCTTGGTGAGACGCTTGCTGTAGGTGTACAGGTCGTTGCCTGACCCGTCATACCAGGAGGTGGATGTCGGTTCGTTGGCGATTTCGTAGAGGACGTTCTTCAGGTTCTTGTACTTGGTTGCGTACTTGGTGAAGAACTCTTCGGCTTTGTCAGCGTCCCCGTTGGGATTGTAGTTGAGCACATGCCAGTCAAGGATGACGTACATGCCCAGTTCGTTGGCCGCATTGACAGCTTCCTCGATTTTCGCGTCCATCTTGGCCTGCGAACCCTGCAGGTAGCCACCTTCGCGTGGGTAGAGCGCCAGACGCACCATGTTGATGCCCCACTCGTCGCGCAGGGACTGGAACGCGTCACGGCTGATGTACTGCGGGAACCATTGCACGCCGTGGGTGCTTGCGCCGCGCAGCTGGAACGGCTGACCATGCTCATCGAGCACGGTCGGCGCGCTGAATCCCGCCGCCTTGCCGATGGACAACTTGCCGTGCCGGCCTACCGGAGTGTCTTTGTAAGCCACGTCCTTCAACTCGCCGTTGACCGCGTAGGCGAGCTGATCGCCGCTGGCATCAGCGGTGTAGGATTTCATCACCTGCGCGTAATCCGCACTGCTTGCTGCGGCGGATTGCGCTGCGGCAGCTGACTGTGCAGACACGGTTGCAACGCCTGTCGCACACCCAGCGGCCATCATTGCACCGGCTGCTATCGCCGCGCACACCCGCGACCATGGTCGAATGATTGATGACACGTCAATCTCCTTCGATATTGACTTACTTACTTCCTTGAATCCATTCCTTGACTGGCCGGTCAACGATTGATCTGCCAGTGGCCCACAGCCTCCATGCTTGAGTTTTCACAACATCAGTACGATGACTGTGATTATCGTCACATTATGTGTGGGTCGATTTCCAAGGATAATCCATGAATCGCGTCAATTAGTAAACCGGTGATCATCAAGCAGACGCAGGTGACGCGCGGTGGCAGAGGGGCGGGCGGGCAGAAGTCGGTGGGCGGAAGTCGACGAGCGGCACATGTGGACGAAGGACGAAGGGCTGCGGGCTGGCGGCGAGCGAAGTGAGCACATGGACGTGCGGACGATGGCGAACGCTCGGGTGTATATCGCGCCCTACCCTGACGTTCGGAATCAACGGAACGCAGCGGGTACAGAATGCATGGCATACCACACTCGAGCGTGAAAACACCGCCCGGCATCGTGTTAGTATCTGCTAGGAATCAAGGGATAAGAAAGAAGGGCTTGCGGCATGGATGGCGCGATACGGCTTCTGCAATCAGCGGAACCCTGCTTCGTGTCCGCGGAAGATATTGCGAATCAATTCCATGGCTCGGTTCCGGACACCATCCACTTCGTCTGTCCATACTGCTCAAGACCAGTGGATGCTTTTGCGATGCGCAACATCGTCGCCCGCCGCTCATACCAACGTGTCATCCGCAGCATGAAGCCTCACTTCCGTCATCATAAGAATGACGAGCGCGCCCGTCACTGCCCGTTCTACGATGGCGTTGATGCAATCACAGACTTTCATGCCGATCGGATTCCCCCGCTTCCGCTGTTCCTACGGAAATCCGCGAGCAGTTTCGTCATTGAGATTGGCATCAGATATGACCCGTCCCGTTTGGCGAGAACCTCGGACGAGCATATCGAAATCGAGGGCAAGCCTTACCCGCTCAGTGATTTTTCCCGATACAGATCGTTCAAGGTACGCCTGGAGAATCCTTCGCTCTCATTCACGACCCTGATCAGTCTTCCAAACGAGGATGTTGCCAGTGTCGGCAATATCGACGATGCGAAGCTCCTAATATTCGACGATTCGTTCGGAACGGATGGCGGCCATCGGCTCGCTCCAGGCAGTAGTCTGCATCCCGAACGCGCGTATTTCGTAGTCACACCGGCGACCTACTCGCTGAATCCTCCGACAGGAGTGGACACCGGTTACGCCGGGACTATTCCCTCATCACATGGCGCACTTACCGTGTATCGCATCGCTTTCACCGCCCATGGACGCGAATGGGCGACCGTCTCGGATTGGCTGGACTCCTTCGGCTACGAGCTTGCAGCATACGAACGCAAAGCGCAATGCCTTTGGCCGCCGATTCTACAATCGTCCGGGGCGGATGAGCCGCTCTTCCGGTATTCAATCCCCATGTATTCGTCTCCCTATCAGGTCTCGGCAACCCCTGATGCCAGCCATGCCAACGTGTTACGTATCGGTCAGGATTTCCGCGATATCACGCTGATCGGATTCGACTCCCAAGCTGACAATACCGTATCGTTCGAGCATGAGACGGTCGGTCATTGTGTGTTCTTCCGTCCCGGCCCTTTGCACCACTGGTGCTCCGTCATTGACGATTTCGCCCCCACATTAGGTCTCCGGCTCGCACAATCCCCCTACACGTCTGAGGATATCGAGCATGACCAGACTCAGAAACCTTCAACAGGCACAGACGACGAAATCCCGCCGGTACCGAAGAATTCCCGAGGCAAGATCATCGCCATCTGCCGAGTCACCAACAATCGACACGAACTGATAGCGCAACAGTGCACAAGCGCCACGGCATACCTGAGAGGAGCACAGCATCGATGAGCAGATACTACGAAACCGGAGGAGACATTCATGGCTCCGTCTGTATGGTTTCCCGGAAATATGCTGAAGCGCCAGAGCAGGTTACACGGCTTTTCGACTACCACAATGACCACGGCAACCGCTCTCTGCAATGGGTATATCGCCCTTCCGACCGTCACTCATCACACCGGGCAGCCGATGATCCTGACACGTTGTACAGTCCAAAGCTGTTCAAATATCTGGACGAACATCATGACATCGATTTCATATATCTGACGTGGCGTGAGAATCTCGACGAACCCGACCGACCGCGTATCGACGACACCTTCGCCACCCCAGGTGGCGATGCCCCACAGATCATCGAAATCATCGACTATGTTCACGACAATGGTCTGGAACAGCTCCGCAACGACTTGTCGCACCGAGGAATACCACACGTGGGAAATCTCGCCCCGAGAACGCTCATCGCATTCCATCATCGTGATGCCGATTCGGTGGACGCGGCGTTGTTCCTCAAATCGCAGCTACAACAGGTCGGCTCGACGCTTCGCATATGCGACAACACTCCGCTCACGGCACCGATATGCACCGTCTATTATCACGATATCCAACAGATACCAAATGATGACGAGTATTCAATACGAGGCAGACGCTATCTGGTCGGACTGGCATCACTGCCGAAATCGCACGAAAAAGTGGCGGTCCGCCCGCTTGAGGATTATGCGTCGGCGTATGTCTCGTGGTATTTCAAGCATGAGCAATCACGCGGAACCGAACTTCTCGACGACGCAGAATCATTGCTATCCGCCGCTTTCTCCGCACCAGAACCGTTGAGAGAGTTCCTCGGCACCGAACCAGATGCCGCAGAGCTTGATACATTCAAGCAACAACTCGCGCGAATCATCGATGCAGACGATGTTCCACAGCTTCTCATCGGGGAAATTCTTAAGAACGATCCCTCGTTCGCTAGCGCTTGCCGGAAATACGTATACACGGAGCTCGACGAGAGGTACGCCAAATACGAGCAAGACAAGAAAGACCACATCGCTTTGACGCTCGCAGGGCAAGAACAGCGGCTGCATGATGTGAAATCAGCAATCGCAAACAAGGAAGCGGCGCTCGCATCCCTCGAACAGCGGCAAGCACAATACCGTCAGCAAGTGGATTATGCGAAGGAACAGCTCAAGTCCATCGAACAGGAGACGCAGCAGCTGAAGGAACAATCCGAGCAGACGCTGGAACGTCTGTCGCAGGATGCTGCGTTGCGACTTGGATTGAAAACGGTGGTCAATGCCGTCGCACAACCCCAGTCGCAGCCAATGAATCTTCAGACGGTTCCCACGATGCAAGCCGCTGAGACTACTGACACCCAACGTCCTCTCCCCGATGCGCTCGCTTACAATCTGGAGATGCTCGGCGTGAGATCCATGCAGAAGAGGGTTTCGTTGCAACCGTTCGCAACCTTGCTCGCACGCAGCCGCGCTGTGACCTCGTTGTTCGCCGTGGATTCAAATATCGCTATGCAAGTCGCAAATGCTTGGTCGTTCGCAATCGGCGGCATGCCTGCATACAGGATTGATGCAAGCCGCGAGCATACCGACTCAACTTCAGTACTCGCTGCAATCGAGCAGTGCCCTTCCTCGATTATTGTGCTTGATGGGGTCTTGGATACCGTGGGCGAGGCGCTACTGTTTTCTCTGACAAGACAAGATATCAAGAAGACCCTTATCTTCCCAGTAGGCGCATATGCAAATCTCTCGTTAATCGCCCCGGAAGTGTGGGAGAGCATGTTGCTTGTTCCTTCAGAACATCTGGTTGTGCTGTCTGCGGAGCCTCATCCATTGCAACATTGTACAGAAGTCTCCCCTGTCAAGCCGCCGAATTCCGCGCAAGTCATCAGTGAACTGGACGATCTTGTCGGCACGCTTGCGGATGCCGTTCCCTTGAAATCGCTGGCACATCTCGCCACATTTCGCGCCGCCACCAAGGGGCTCGGCGGTGCGAACGCCTGGCTACAGTATCAGCTGGCGGTACGGGCCAATGCGGCGCAGGATGCGAAGCATGCGCAGGCGCTGATCGGAAGAATCGGGCCCGTTGATACGGTTCAGGCGTTGCTGACAGCGTTGGATGGGCATCATCATGTCCATTGATTTGCTAAGGGCGATTGCCGATGATTTGGGGATTGTTCCGCTCCCCCATGAGGATGAGCGATCACGTTGGAAGAGAACGCTGTACTCCTGCCTTCGGTTCCAGATTCAAGCGGCGTGCATTGACGATGGGTATGGCGGAACGTATGGCGTGACGCCACAACATGTGCGAGAACGCACCGAACATTGGTTGGCGGGCGTCGAGCGGTATGCACGTGGAATATCAACTGTGATACCTGGCACCTGTGTTGCGAATGCCGTGAACGTATTGTTGTGGTCCGGGGACCTTGTGGAAGAGAACGGACTGTACCGTTGCACGCGTGCCGGGTGGCGCGTTTTCAATCCGCGACTGCGAGTGGTCACAGGTTTCGTTGATGTCACAGATTTTCCCAGCGGCATGGCGGTCAGCGGCATGGGGATTCTTCCGGCCCATACCGCCGGTTCTGCTTCTGATGGTATGCGGCCTGTTGCTTGGCCCGATCGGGCCGGCGGCAATGCTCAGCTGCCGTGGGAGAACGCACGGCCGATCGGCGATGGACGGCATGTGTTGGTGCCCGATGATGCGGTTGCGGGGCTATCACAGCGGGAGCGGATTATCTTGGACTACTGCGGTTGGAAGGTTGAAGCGGGGTATGTGGTGCGGTGGGAGTGAGGTGGGGCGGGAGTGATGACGGAACGAGTGGGGGTAGGTGTTTGGAAATCTGCCGAGCTGGATTCCGGCAACATCGTGGACTTGCCGTTACTGAACGGCGACAATCTTCGCAATGAATTGCCGGGAATTTTCCTCATGTCCTTCCAGTGGGTTTCGATTGTCTTGATGATGAGTTAATCCCCGCATGCACGGGGACACGTTCGCCAATATCTTGTTGCGATTCCCGTCCCTGTTTTGTACAGTATTCTGCGCTTGCGCGCTGTCGGCGCTGTCAAGCGTCCGCGTTCTTTCCTTATCTATTGCCCGCTCATCCGTCCCAGGCTGGCCACGCGGCTTCGGGTTTCGCAGCTGGCAATGGGATCATACCATGGCGCGTGCGGATGCGATGCAGTGGTTTGGAAAAACGCGTTAGTGCACCGACTCCGGCCAAAAACATGAAACCCCGCGGAATCTGCGGGGCCGGTAATAGAAAAGCCGACCGAAGACGGCTTGTATATTTTAGAACACCACTTCTTTCGCCTGTTCTGGCGTCAATCCGATGTCGGTCGTGAAATTGCAAGGTGTTCCACGCATAATGCATTGTTCGATCAGATCACACGCCCATTCAGTGTACGGGTCCACCTGAAAAGCGCCATAAATCTGTTCGCCGAACTTGACCTCGTACTCGCGGCACAGCCGCTCATATCTCTCATTTAGAGTTTCGCTGCCGTCATAACGCCTCCTTCAGCATCGTCTCGAACATGGGAGCATGATTCAGAAAAATGTGCGATGGCCGTCCTCCACGCCTGCGAACTCGAGATATGTGCCGCGAACATCTCGGCGGACGCCTCCGTCGCCAAATGTTTTCCAACCAAATCCCAATAACCTTTATCAGAATGAGTCCGCCCTTCGCGCACTTTGCCGAATGCTGCTCCGTTCATGATATCAGATGCAGCAACCGTGGTGTCATGCGCTAAGACTGATAGTCTGGCCGAGACGATCTGCCGCGCCTTAGACAACGAAGGCTTGCACGGCTCGCCAATACGCTCGTCGCTGATGCTGCCCTCCCGTGCGAGGAACGATCGAACGTCTCCGGTCTAACCCGTGAATCCATGGCATTTCAATCCATGTCCCCGTGCAGAGAGCGATATGTGTAGGCCCCGCACAAGGCCGGGGCCAAGTAACAGAAAAGCCGCCAGAAAGGCGGCTATGGGGAATAAGGAAGAACTGGGGTTCAGGCCTTGCCGATTCTCTCGAGAATGCCTTCCAGACGTTCGATGACATCATGATCGTATCCAAGCGCTCTGTCATATCGGCGTGCCAATTCCATGGCCGGCGACGGACCGATATCATGCATCTCCATATAAGACGAGGCAGCTTCCAGTGCTGCCCACTCATCTTCGTCCGCGAGGCGACGGGAAAAATCGACGGTGTATTGGGCATCGTCGAATTTGCTTTGCTCGATGATATCGCATAATGCCAGCGTCAGCTGGCGCGCCAGCTCGTCCGTCTCCTTTATGGTGTACACGCCGCGTCACCTCCCGTCGGCGGCTGGGGAAGAACGACGTGATGCGCTTCCCTTGTTATTTATCTGTATCCAATGTTATCGCGACTCGTATCGGTTTGTCATCCACGACCAGGTTGGCATCTTTCCTGCCGCCGGAGCTCGCCGCGATGGCCGATGCCTTGGCCCTCATCGTGTCGATGCACGTGTCGAGGATCTTCTTCTCGTCCCAGTCCTCGGAACTCGGGCTTGTCATGAATCCACCCATAGCCGTGCATATGGCCGCCTGCATCATCGTATCCGTAGAATTCAATCCACGCTCCCCGTGTGGGGAGGGCACAACTCCCACATCTTATTATCGCATCCTCAATGAAGTGCCGGGAATAGAATCCCGGCAACTCCATGGAAAGCGTATCAACCATTGCCAGTACGAACATGTCTTTTACTGCTTGTTTATGTTCGCCTTGTGCGGTATGGTCGGGTCCGATATCTCCGGATGCTTTGGCCATTCGAAGCCCCTTGCTGTTTATTCACTCTTCCTCTTGCCTTTCCAGCATGTTTCGACCATCTTGACGATGATGGAATTATCCCTGCATTCGCGGGAGCACGCTCGCCAATGGCTTGTTGCGATTCCAGTCCCTGGTTTCGCAGCATCCTGCGCGTGCGCGGCATCCGGTTGTGTTCTGTCGGTGTTGTCAAGCACCCGCGTTCTCTCCTTGTCTGTCGACAGTGCGGGCATCCATCCGACGGCTGTGCGGCTCCGGGTTTCGCGGCCGGCAAAGGGATCGCACCATGGCGTGCGGCGGAAGCGATGCAGTGGTTTGAAGAGAAGCCGCGTGTAGGGCACTAGCCTCCGGCCGACAATGCGAGGCCCCACAGAATCTGCGGGGCTGGTAATAGAAAAGCCACCCAAGGCGGCTTTGATGTTTAGAACATCACTTCTTTCGCTTGTTCTGAAGTCAATCCGAGATCAGTTGTGAAATTGCATGGAGTGCCACGTCGAATGCAACGCTCGATGATATTACATGCGGCCTCTGTGTATCTGGGTATTTCAATAGCAGTATCAATCCTCCTACCGAACTTTTTCTCATACTCGCGGCACAGACTGATGTATCTTGCTGCGACGCCGTCACAGTCAGACAATCCGAGATCGGTCGTGAAATTGCATGGAGTGCCACGCTGGATGCAACGTTCAATCATGTCACAGGCGGCCTTTGTGTAACCATCGATCCCGATGCAGTTGTATATACGCTCGCCAAACTTCTGCTCGTACTCTCGGCACAGCCTAAGATATCTAGCAGCGACACTGTTCTCAACCATCACAGGGCCTCCTTCAACATCGTTTCGAATATTGTACAAGAGTCAGGGAACCACTCAAGTGCAGTACTCCATGCTTGATGCGAGCTTCGGACAAATCAGCAAACCTCCGTAGCACGAACGCTGAGAATTAGCATCCTTCCTTCTTGATAGACTTGGGTCTAAGAAAGAAACACTGACACTGATGCTGAGAATTAGCATCCTTCCTTCTTGATAGACTTGTTGAGGCCGCACGTAAGGACGTGCGTCTGCTGAGAATTAGCATCCTTCCTTCTTGATAGACTTGTGATGGTCGCATCACCCGACGCGTTGGAGCTGAGAATTAGCATCCTTCCTTCTTGATAGACTTGCGGCGCATGCTGGGGGAGCAGACCAAGGGCTGAGAATTAGCATCCTTCCTTCTTGATAGACTTGCCCACGAGAGACGACACCATAGACCTGAGCTGAGAATTAGCATCCTTCCTTCTTGATAGACTTGAATGTCTTCATGGTCAAACGTCCACGTCGCTGAGAATTAGCATCCTTCCTTCTTGATAGACTTGCACAAGTCACTATAGGGGGGTGTCGTAGGCTGAGAATTAGCATCCTTCCTTCTTGATAGACTTGATGGTGTCGTGACGGGGATGCCGTCAGCGCTGAGAATTAGCATCCTTCCTTCTTGATAGACTTGTCCCAACCGCCTGAGTCAGTGTTTTCTCGCTGAGAATTAGCATCCTTCCTTCTTGATAGACTTGGTACGCAACAAGCGTACTTGCCTGCCAGGCTGAGAATTAGCATCCTTCCTTCTTGATAGACTTGATTATTCAAATACTGAATCGTGTAAGTCGCTGAGAATTAGCATCCTTCCTTCTTGATAGACTTGAAAGCCTGCTGACGCGGGAGTATGTCAGGCTGAGAATTAGCATCCTTCCTTCTTGATAGACTTGAGCAACACTGATACCACTACCGATTTTCGCTGAGAATTAGCATCCTTCCTTCTTGATAGACTTGCCAACCAACGCAAGCTACAGCACCAAGCGCTGAGAATTAGCATCCTTCCTTCTTGATAGACTTGTCCCGCAAGCCAGTAATGCGCATATATGGCTGAGAATTAGCATCCTTCCTTCTTGATAGACTTGAAATTGGCGGGTAGCCTACCGTAACTACGCTGAGAATTAGCATCCTTCCTTCTTGATAGACTTGGTAATCGTCTTAAGATTCTTTCCGTAACGCTGAGAATTAGCATCCTTCCTTCTTGATAGACTTGGACGACAGCATCACCGTCGCCCGGTACGGCTGAGAATTAGCATCCTTCCTTCTTGATAGACTTGCGACCGACCGTCAACAGACACACCCTAAGCTGAGAATTAGCATCCTTCCTTCTTGATAGACTTGGTAGCCGACCAGCTCAAACAAGTCCAGGGCTGAGAATTAGCATCCTTCCTTCTTGATAGACTTGCTGATAGGCAACGCCATTTCTCTTACGAGCTGAGAATTAGCATCCTTCCTTCTTGATAGACTTGATAGCCCACCAAGAAGGAAGGAATCTCAACGTTTTCAGACATTTTTCCGCTCAAAAAAGTGTCAGAGCGTCCGGAGCCGTCGGCCCATCTTTGGGATCGTCAGCTTGCGAATCATAGCAATGAAAAGATTTCGCCCACTGATGATCACTGAGATTCAGAATCCGGACTTTCCCTTTAGCTGGAATATTTTGCTTGATGAACTCCATGCTCGTCCGATTGCCACCGAGAGTTGGCGTGTATCGTGCATACACGGAAAACTGAACCATCATGAACCCTTGGTCGAGCAACAAATCCCGAAACTGGGTCGCTGCTCGTCGCTGAGCTTTTGTTTCAACGGGAAAATCAAACATCACCACACACCACATCCCGTCACTCTCCTCATCCTTCTTCATGGTCAGCCCCAAATACCGGCACTCTCAACACTTCGCACTGGCCTTCGCAATACAGACCATACTGTTGAGCAAAATCGTTCAGAGAACTAGGCACAGTCAAACCATCGCCAGAGAACCGGCCGTTCACTGCTTCGACGATCTGCCGCTTTGTATCCCTGTCCAATTCAACAGACGCGTCCATTCGTGCCACACAGCAGTCGACTACTGGCCGATATGGCTCGATAAGATCATCTGCCAGACAGAAGTAGTTTGCTCGATTGTGATGGTTAATTCCAAACGTGGGATCAAGTCCTGCCGCGAGAATAGAACGAATTACGAAACCTCGCAGTACAGCGTATCCGTAATCCAACAAGCTATTTCTACCGATACCACTGCCTGGCGTCCTGCAAAATCCTTCGTCAGAATCAAATAAGTTCTTCCAATATTCTCGGGCTGCCATCCCCTCAACATTCGTGACGTCACCGGTCTTGACATGGTTGGACATTTCCAGAAGCGCTCCACTCCGCTGCCGGCCACACATCTCCAGGCAACGAGCCTGCCCTCGTATTTTTGCCTTTACAATACGTTTCCATGCATTCTTCTGGCGCGGTACACTCATGTCCACCTGCGCCCAATGGCGGATGGTGACACGCGAAGGAGTGGATCCCCAACTATCAAGAGCACCAGTCGGCACGCCTCTCCAATCGCAGAACAGAACACTGACTCCTTCTTGAGCCAATCTAAATAACAGCGCTGTTGAGATGTTTGCTCGCAAACCAAGTAGAAGTACGGCGGCCTGTGCCAACGGAACCTCGACTGGTTCCTTACCGTCGGCACAGACCACCATGCGCCCGCGTTCGTACCGAAGTTGCCCTTCAACATCCATACAGTCGATAACACGCCAAGCGCTCTCCATATTGATGTCTCCTATGCCTCAGAGCCTGTGACTCGCCAAGAAACGGGCATGCCTGAACGCGACTTCCATCTGGGTTCTCCTAGGACATTTCGACGGACAATCCGCGGTTTCTTCGCAAATACCGTGTCCACCGATGGCCGCCAGCCTCTAGCAATGAGTCCCTTGACATCATCGGGAATAGATAAGTGAGAGTTATCTTCCCAATTCGCTATGCCCTCTTCAGCCAGCATTAGCGGGCGAAGCAACAACTTCGATTCACTATCGAAACCATCAATGCTCCACCGTTCTGCAACATATTCATTATTCAAAGATTCATTAAAGAATTTTGCAAACGTATCGATTTTGCCTGTCAGCTTTCCAATCATTGGAACTTCGATTTCATCTCCAGCTACCAGGTTACCGACATGTTCGGCATGTCCGCATAACACCGCCTCAGCCGTTCTTGTTTCCGCATATCTCATTGATATTGATTGAGAGGGCAAAGGATAAGTGAATAGGTTCTCATGCCTTGCATGTATCAAATCAACTCGGAAGACACGAATCATCCCGTAAAACCACTTTTTCTGTCCCCTACGATCAACAAAGTAACAACGGTAAACCCGAGCATGATGGATAGTTTTCCCAATATCTGCCGAACCACCTTGCACAGCAAGCTCCACATGGTCAGAAGCAAAGAACGCTACCTCATCTTCCGGCCCATAAACTTTGCCATTCACTGTAATATGCCTCTGTTTGTTCTCCGGCAAACCATCATTCACCGAATAGTCCGGGCAACGCGTCAAGGCGCAATACAGGGCAGGAGTTGCAGCTCGACTAATTGTCTCATAATCAATGGCACTGCCCAGTGGAATCTTCCGCAGAGGGTGAATCGTTGCTTCGTGTGCAATAGAATTGCCCAACGCATAGCGCTGCCAATGGGTTATTGGAATACGGTCATTATCCAGCGCATCATTGATCAATGCGAAGAGGCGTTTCCCATTATCAAGCCAATGCTGATATTTTTCTGTAGGCTCGTTGGGCCACTGTTTCCAGTCAATCTCCCCCTCTCTTATACGTCCAATGCACCGTTGGCTATCTCGGAGATTGATACGTTCCGCCAGCGTAAGTGCTGCCGCAGGAGTCATCATGGCAATCACCGACGCATCGACTGCGTGGTGTCTTCTATCGAGGCGTGTTTTGCCATGTCCGCCAACAAAGTGGAAATCACCACCCGCTTGGAAACGCATGACATTGCGCGCTTCAGAAGTAATACGCCCTTGGTATACAGCAACCAGCACTCTACGACCATGGTCGCTTTCAGAGGCATCTCCATTGAAATGCCAATCGATGCGACGATGCAACTCATCAGCCATCCATGCCACCGATTCTATCGAGCGACTATCAATAGGATCGTCAGCTGTCGTCTGCTTCAAACGCATTATCATCGAGCTGGTGAAAACCTTCGCCTGCCGCCCTGTTAGCTCCTTCGATTCGGTGAAGAAACCTTTCACGCGATGAATTGCAGCTTCAAGACTCACGCCGCGGCTTTTTGCCTCTGGAGTCTGGCACCATAGAGCAAACGGCGTATTACTCTTCTGCCGATTACACTGAATACATACAGCAGCGAGATTATCGCGCGTATTTGTAGAGCCATGCCCCTTTCGAGGAACGATGTGATCCATCTCACAGGTACTGAATGTGATATCATCGCCACAGTACAAGCATTTGCCCTGTTGACGAGTGATAGCTTCTTGACGCCGGACATCAGATTCATGCGGTTCATTGAGTCCTTGCAACCGAAGCTCATTCTTGACTTTCATTTTCTCGGCGTTCCGCTTGCCTAACGCCCGTTCATATGCACGCTTGTCAGCGGTTGCAGTCGCTGCCGAAGACAACGCATCTCGTACATGTTCGATTTGGATAGACAACGGGTTTCCCCACCGGGACTGGCATGCAAGAAGCCAACGATTGACAATTTTCGCGACTCGATCAACTGACGGATTACCCAATGGCGCCCCAATTGCAGGCTGTGGAGGACGCCATGAATCATCTACACCAAAAACATGCTTTCTTGCATCGTGTAAATCGTCATCCGTGGAATACATGCGTTTTGATAATGCGCGCAACGTCTTCGACGAATACGCAGCACGACCAGGCTGAATGCTGATGGTATCGAGAATCTGCAAATCGCTATCATCCATCGAATCAATGAAATCCACGGCGGATGAGAAATCCGGGTCATCCTGTTTCTTGGCGATATCGACTGTATTGGAAAGCAGGGCAATCATCGCTTCACGGTTGACATCAGTCGCAGATTTCCACCACGACAAAATACTCTTTCTGAATTTCGTATCCTTAATGCCGTTGAGCTTTTCTACAATATCGATATGAGGAGGGCGACTAGTGACTCGGTCATCGCCATCGGCCGTCAAACTCCCAACTCCCTTGAGCCAATTTCGCTTCCACTCCATGGCCGATGCGATATCTGTCCATGTCTCGTACTTCTTTTCGCGACCCGTATCTTCCACGAGCATCTTGTAGAGCTTCTGCTTTTCCTCAATAGACAGACGACGCTCCGCGCCACCATCCTGCAAACGCAGATTGGTAAGAATATTCAATATTCGATATTCTTGGAATGCCAGAGAAGCCTTCAAAGCCCGAGGCTGAGACGGATCAAGGGGATCTTTCCCAACACGCTTCTCCGCAGAACCTTTTGGCGACTGCGATTGGAACACCGCCAAAATGAGCTTGCGAGCGATATCTTTGGGAACCGCTTGCTTCGCCAGAATCAAACGCAATTCATAAGCATAGTCATCCTGCATCATCTTCTCAGGGAACAAAGCGAGGCGATTTTTCTTATTCTCAGCCGTTGACTTTCGAAGACGGATAGCAGCTTCACCACGCTTGTACTCAAGCACATCGCGCACAATCTGTGCCGGCGTGGCATCGCTGTCAGGCATCTGGCCGTCCATTTCAAGAGCAGCATTCTCCACGAGCTTGTCATAGAATGCCGAGGAAGGCGAGTCAACCGCCAGCAGCGTTCGAACATCCAAATAAGGATTTCTCCATCCACGATGGCGCGCGATATGGCGACATGAAACCGAAATTGCACGCTTGCGAATATCCTCATCTTCAATGAAGGCATCAGCCGCTTGCGCCCTAAGAAGCCACGGTTCAAATCCTTCAAGATCATTCTCACTGCTCACAGGGAAACCAGATTCCACAAGAATTTGATCAAGACGCTTCAGACGTTTCTTCCTATTACGGCGCATACGACGCGTGCGACGGGCAATCCCAGACTGAGCACGTCGGCTATCAGCGCTTTTCTGAGCATTCGGATCGACACCGCCATCATGGATGACACTCTGTGCGTTCAGTATTCTTACTGGATCGTCATCATCATTTACCTGAATGGCAGACAAGCCAACAGAGTACAAACCAACGTCGATACCGATACGATATGTCTTATCAGACATGCTAATTCCCTTCTTTGTCAATGGAGTCATCAGCAACGATGTCTCGTTTTACAGAGAAGAATACTACTATTCTCGAGTTGCTCACAGGCAATCTACCTATGGCGTGTCACGTGCGACTAGAAAAGAACGGGGAGAGCCGAAGCTCTCCCCTGCGGCTAACCGCTTAGCATTCAGATACAGCTATAAATTGCTGTACTTACTGAGAATTAGCTTTTTTAGTATATCGCGCTACACAAGTACGACACGCCACGGCATTTTCTAGTTTGAAGCGCAACATTGCCTTGGGACGCGGTTGGAGGTTGCTTGTACGTGGCTGGGGTCTGGAGTTGCTTGTGTGTTTGTACCCACGTAGGTGCAGAAGGTATCGTTGCCCATTATCCAGAACGGTCTTCAGTTGTGCGGAACAGTGCGAGTGATGCGACTTGCCCTCATCGACGGGCCCCACGGGCAACATCTCAACTCGCGGCCAATAATGGACGCGCTGCGACCGACAGCTTCCGCTATCTGGCGTACTGTCCGCTCCTCGTGGATGTAACCTGGTGATCACGCCCGCCCGTCTGCCGGCAACTGGTGTGGGCGACATCAGCGCGATATCTCTCCGGGACTTGTAATCTCTCCTTCAACCAACAACCTGGACCGGGATATCACACTCTCACTTTGAAAACGGGGGTTTGGCTTGCGCGTCGCAAACGTGATAGCATGAATACAGTGACCCGTTCCGGTAACACCTTTAAGGCGAACAAACTTCGCTGGTGATACTGGCGCGGGTTCTTTTATACTCATCAATGCTCCATCAATCTCGAGATTTTTGGCAAGCATGCGAATACTGTCGCTCGGCGGCGGCGATAAGGTTGTCGAGGGCGGAGAAGAACTCGCCGATGCAGCGTTGCTCGGGGAGTGAGGAGATTCGGACGGGTATTGAAAAGAAATCGGTATCCGCGATGGTGAATCTATCCGAGCGGGCGCCTGAATTCCCCTGGAGCTTCATGTAATTAAACCACTTGGCTGTCTTGAAGTACTGGTCAAGAAATTCGTATGCAAAAGATTGTGATGAGACCCTGAAGACAAGGTACAGCGGTGACGCAATGCCTGTTAGCTCTAGGGTATTCCTATTGATTGGGCCGCATGGAGCCTCCTTGGAAATGCGCGGATTGTAGACGTAATCGTTGGGATTGACCACATAGTATGCATCGAGGTGATTCTTGCTGGCGACAATTCGGTCGAAGTATTCACTCTGTCTAACAATTCCATGAGTTGCTGAATTCGTAAGGACCTGCTGGTATGCCAGCCCGGAATTCTTTTCAGTGACCTTTTCCGCCACCTCACCCAACTGTCGCTGCTCCCAAGCGAGAATGCATCAGCAGCAATCGTCAATATCCAAAATCGTGAAGCTCGACTTGCCTCCGCTTCACTTCCCCAACACCTCTGTCGCGTCTGCCTCCGTTTTCTGTTTGCGGTGCAACATCGCACGGGTGTCAGAATCTGGGTTGATCGTACGTGACATCCAGAGACGAGTGCCGCTTTGGTGGCAAGTCATTCATCTGCTTTCCGACGCTTCTCAGCCGAGTATCTTCAAGGTCGTGTTGCTAATCGGCCAGGCGATTTCGTCAAACTCGTCCTAAGTCATATCATCCAAGCTCGTGCCCTTGGTTTTGTGCACATGTAGATGTGAACAGTTTCATTATCCATTCCGCACGGTCTTCAGGAGCGTTGGACATCACAAGTGGCATGACTTGTTCTCGTTGAATGGATTTCACAGGTTGCACCTCAACTCGCTGCTGACGGTGGACGAGCTGCGACCGAATACCACCACTATCGGGCGTACTATCCGGCTTTGCGGATATGCAGTCTGTAGATAATATCCCGCTTGCCTGCCGACAAATGACTGCAGGATAACATCAACGCGACACCTCTCTGAAACCCGTAATCTTCCTTTCAAACCAGCCATGACCGGGATATCGCACTTTCACTTTGAAAACGGGATGACGTCTGGAACGACATCGCTCATGTACCATTGGAAGCGTTACGTAATCCTAATCTGATTCGTTGCGTCTTGAGGAGAGCAGACATGGTCACAGAGGAAGGCTTCACCGACAGGGAGAGGACGCAGCTGCGGCAAATCGCCGCGGATCTGACGCAGCTGGATGGGACGCAGTTGAATCCCGGTGCGACCGATGCGGAGATTTGCGAATTCGAGCGCAGCAATGGCGTTGTGCTTCCCGTGTCGTTCAGAAGCTGGCTGGAAATCAGCGACGGCGGGCGTCTGTTCTTTCCGGAGGGCATCGAGCTGTATGGCGTCGTCCATCCGCCGCTGCTGGAGCTCGATGATCCTTATACACCCGAGGGCGGCTGGCTTGTCGTCGGAATGATGCCGGATACCGACCTCGTGCTTGTGAGTCTGAAGGGTGAGGCGACGGTGGTCTATAACCGTGAGGGTGGCACTTTCGACGATGCCGTGCGCTATGGGGACTTCCTTGCCTTCCTCGAAGATGCCCTTCGCCAATGGAGTGATTAGCGGTTGGTCTGCCGCGTATCCCAGCCAGGAACCTCGCGCGGGGCGAGTGCTGCGTCATGTCGAGTCTTGCTGGCGTGGGTTTGTGCCCTGTGTGGTGGGTTGCGCGGGGATTGTTATGGAGCCCGGGCGATGGCCGGGTTGCATCACAATCGGAGAGTCGAAGGGGTTCTGTAATGCACGGGGCTGCTCCCAAAAAGCATTCGATACACGGCGGGACTGTTCGCCGTGCCGGCATTCGGAGTATGTTCCTGCATCTGGTGGCGGGCGCGGCCGCCTCACCAAGATAACAGCCGTTCACTCAGATGCGGCCGCCGCCCGTTTTCTAGTTTGAGGTGCGACACCGCTCGGGATTGTCAGTTGCGGCTGATCATGCAGAATCCACATTGGGCAGGCATCCCCTTGACAGTGAGTCGTTTCATCTGCTCGCCCCACGATTGAGCCGGCATGAAGACATCCGAGGACTCTCAATAGCGTGCAATCGACCAGCCGGGTGATTTCGTCGAACCCCTCCTGCGTCCATGTCACTCGGGCATACACTTTGAGCAAACAACAGCGGACAATAGACCACTGCGGTTCCCGTTGCCACCCACCAGCACGAGCTACGCGAATCGTCATAAAGTCAACCTACCCACCGGCTCGTCAACCGGCCGGCAGGGCACGGACTAGCTGTCGTTGTTGTACACACGGCCCTAGCGGCGAGCGCATCGTCAGGTTCCACGACGATTCCACAGGAGCACCCGGTCACTGATGAAATAACGACAACACCCCCACGAACCGGCAGATTATCCAATCCTCCACGGAAACGGAGCCTGCCGACTACAATCAGGTTGCTCGCCATCAGGCGGCAGTGATACGGCATCAGCACAACATCTTCCCGGGGCCAGAAATCATTCCCTCAACCCACAACCTCTGACCGGGGATATCACACTTTCACGTTGAAACGGGAAGTTTGGCCAGCATGCGAATATTTGATATCCTTCAGCTAGAGCCTGCCTCGGTACCACCTGTAGGTGGTACCGAGACGGGCTATTGTTTCTCTCCCCGGAATGAGTATGCAAGCGCATTGCACTGGGCCGAGTAATGCAAAAGCCACCCGTAGGCAGATAGAGACATTGGTTCTGCAGGTTGTCTATCCTGCATTGTGCTTGGGGCGGATCATCGCGGCGTACTTGTCAGGCAAGGCGATACGCTTCATTATGCCAAGGATATCCAAGAACTCCGGGTTACCGACGTCGCAGTACTTCCACTCGCCGTCGGCCTTGTGCACGATGATTGACACGCCGAACTCGTCTTTCAGCTGACCCTCCATCCAGCCAGGAGCCTGCGTGTTGAACACCCAGCCATCTGAATACTCAAAGGCATCGGATAATGGTGACTCGGGGAATACTGATGCGGCGATATCGCACGCCTGCTCGTATGTGACCATCTACGTCGCCTCCTCACATAGCTTGCGAATAACCGGGATGTTCATCTCGCAATCGTCGATTCTCATGATAGTCGTTTCCCCTTCCACCGCGCGAAAAAGTACCGTGCCACATTGTCATCTCCATTCTGCGGGTTCATGAATCGGCACATGCCGTGAGCATCACACAAAACGACACCAGCAACGAGCGAATCAACCACACCTTCTGTCCTTGAACGTGCTAACGAGCACGTCCTTCTATCTATGGAACACCCATGGAAAGAACATACGCCGCATACGTTGTGTCATCCCATCATGCGCGGAAATACTTCTCTCGTGACGTTCACCAAATGCGAGGCGTTTCATACATTGTCACGCGGTCTTGCATGGTCTGCCACCGTGTCCGGGGCATGCTGCGTTCCAATCATCGATTGTCTGCTCGCTCCACCCGCGGATGCTGCCGACGACCGCGTCCGGCTCCGGCAGTTTGTATCGTGCCAAGGCACCTTTGATGACGCCGAGCCGCTGCGCCACCTCGGTCAGGCTGAGATACCGTTTCATGCGTTACGCCCGGTGATGATGGAAGTGGTGGCCAGCAGTCCGGCTGACAGTCCGGCGAGCCCCGCGGCGATTGGGTTGCCGCCGATGCCGGCGAGCAGGGAGATAATGCCGGCGACAGCCGACAGCGTGCACCATGTCTTTGATTGCTTGTTCATATTCGCCTCATGCTATATGGTCAAGACTGAGGCTCCGGATAATTGGTCTATTCGGAGCCCTTGCCGTTATTCCCGTTTCCTCGTTTTCTTGTCGTTTCCGCAGATTTCACTCATCTTGATGAAAAGCAATCATCCCCGCATACGCGGGGAACACACTACGGAAAGCGCGGATTCCCGCCAATCACTATAGCATCGTTCAACGTTTTCTCTTTACTTTGCGTTTGCTCCAGTCAGCCCATCATTGCCTCATTCCGGAACGCCGTTCAAGAAACGAGACGCTATGAACACATTAGTAACAATCCACATGCCGCCAACTCAAACGCCTTGCCCCCCCCTACTCCCCCAACACCTCCGCCGTGTCCACCACCAGCGTCACCGGCCCGTCGTTGACCAACGACACCCGCATGTGCGCGCCGAATCGTCCTTCTTTGACGGTGAGTCCTTGCGCCCGCAACGCTTCATTGAAGGCGAGCCACACTCGTTTGGCGTGTTCAGGTTCACCGGCTGCGATGAAGCTCGGCCGGTTGCCTTTGCGAATGTTGCCGTACAACGTGAACTGCGAAATGGAGAGGATTTCGCCGTCATGCTGCGTAATCGACTCGTTCATGCGCCCGTCGGCATCCTCGAACACTCGCAGTCTGGCGATTTTGCCCGCCAGCCAGTCGATTTCCCGCTGCCCGTCCGTATCCGCGACCCCGACAAGCAGCACATAGCCTGTGCCGATGGTTCGCTTCTCGAACGTCGGATCGACGCTGTTCGTAGCGGGGTCGATCACGTCGACGCTGGCTTCGCTTACGCGTTGTAACACGATTCTCATACCGTCACTCTATCGCAGGATTATGGCGGGAGATTACACAGGCACTTCCTTGGCATCCGCCGCTCGGTTTCACGGATTCCGTCGCGCGCTGCCGCACGGTTTCAAATTGCACAATCACGGCAGGATAATCATGACGGAAATCGCACGGGCGCCGTCCCACATGACGTTCCGTCTTCGATTCCGAGTTCACACACCGCCCGCCGCCATCATCCTCGCGTATCACCGACGCCTTCGGCTCGCAGCCGATTTGAGCCGAACGACAAAATGTCGTATACTGAAAAGTCCGGTCTATTCCGGGGTTTGATAATTCAAAAAGGGGCTGATCGGTTTCGACGGTAACCTGTTCGTCGCAGGGAAGCGTGCCGAGAACGCGGAGTCCACTCGTGATGCCCTCCGCGAAACAATAAGTGCTAAATCTAACCGCACTGAGTTTGCTCTCGCTGCCTGAGCTTCGCGCCAGGATTAACCAGTGAGCAGCCGCTCCGTTCACTCCCCCTCGTCTTCGGGGAGATGTTGAGCGTCGTTTAGGAGACTTGCTCCGGCCATCGCACCGCAGGGTGGCTGGGGGACTTTTTCTGCGGATATGCTCGCCATCAGTTGTCTGCGACATCGATGGGGGCAGAAAAACTGCCGCACGGCCAGCAGACTACGCACGTAGAAGACTGAGGGTACGGTCACCGGACCGGGGTTCAATTCCCCGCAGCTCCACTTTTCCAGAGCCGCAAGAAATTGCGGCTCTTCTTGTATTTCAACGGTTTTCGACTGTTTTCGACGTTTATCGAGATTACGGAAATCACGTCTTTTTCTAAAAAATGTTGCCAAAATGTTGTCACGGTATGGGCTCGACAAGTAAACACGCAGAAAACACGAAGACACCCCGCACCCTCATGTTTGAGAGTGCGGGGCGTCTTCGATTGATGAATGTCGCGCGAAAACAGTGGTTTTCGCGGTTTTCAGCGTTTTAAACCGTTTTTCGCGTGATGTTCAGCTCATGATTGCATGCGGACTAGGTTGTAGGCGACGCCGAATCCGGCGGCGATGATGCCTGCGGCGGTCGAGATGAACCCACCGATGTCGGGGTGGCCGAAGCACATGAATCCGAGGCCGATGACACTGGCGATGAGCGTCAAGACGTAGATCGCTACAGCCCTCAGGATGCCACTCTCTCGAATAATCGCCGACGCGGAACGCCTATCACATGACCCAGAGATACAGGACGAGTCGATCTCCATCGATGGCGAGCGCCGGCCTGTTGCCGGTGTCAGCGAAGGGCCGACGACTGATTGCCAGGCGGGCGATGATGCGCCTTTGACCGCAGCCGAGATCATGACGCTCGCCGCCAACACCGACGTCGACCGCGACATCGAAGCAGAAACGCCGAGGGACTAGGACATGTCGTGATGCTTTAGATTCTTAGTGTTGCTTGTTCTCGCACACAATCGCGAAACTGTTGACTTGTCGGCGTTCCCAGTGTGGATGCTGTAGATTCTGAAACGTTTTAACCTATAGAATCTACAGTGTTATCATGGATGCAGGTAACACAATCAGCAAGGAGCGCGCATGGTATTCCAACGACTCAACATCACACCGTCATCACTACCCATCATGTCACTCATGACATCCATCAAGAACGTCCGCGCCAACGGGCTCGACCTCGCCCCCGACTACCAGCGCGGATACATCTGGTCCAACGAATACAAAGACCAGCTCATCCTCAGTATCATCCTCAACTACCCCATCGGCAACATCGTCATCAACAACCTCGACCACCCCAACGAACGCAACGCCCGGCAGGAACTCGTCGACGGGAAACAACGCCTCACCACCATCTACCGGTACATGGAGGAAGGCAACATCGACGAATCCATCGGCAGTGACGACGACTGGTGCAGGCTCGGCAGGAAAGCCACCACCGAAGCCAAGGAGATCATCACCCGAATCGTCGGCGACTCCGACCCCGACGGACTCGCACGCATGAACACGTCGAAACGACTGTCCTTCCACGAACTGCCCGAAAGCATCCGCATGAACTTCAACGCATACAACATCCCCGTCTACACCATGCAGGCCGCCGACCCAGCCCAGATACGCAACTACTTCAAGGTCCTGCAGAACCAAGAGAAACTCCGCGCCGGCGAAATCATCAACGCACTGCCCGACAACCCGATGTACGAGTACTTCGCCAGGATACCCGCCGACAGATTCCTCGCCAAGACGGGGTGCACCGGATTCAAACGCGCCGAACTCGAAAAGACCTACTACTCCGTGCTCGGCACATGGTTCGACCGCATCCAGCTCAACTCCAGCGACAAGGCCGTCATCTCCTTCGTGGAGAACATGCCGCCGCTCACCGCCGACCAGACACGCCACATCAACGACCTGAACACCGGCATCACGGCCATCGCGAACCTGCCCGAATCGGTCGGCAGGATCCGCTCGCCGAAGCGGCTGCTCAAACTCGTGTTCGGCCTGTCCTTGCACACGCCGGGGTACTTCTCCACGCCGGACGCGCTCACCCGCCTCCAACAGCTCAGTACCCTCGCGGCGAAACTCGCGGCATTCAACACCAGCGACTCGGACAAGGTCGCGTTCGCCAAATACTTCGGCGACGAGTACGCGGCCGATCCGACCGGATTCGAGAAACGCAAGGCGCCCGTCTACCGCGCCCTGTTCTGGAGCACATCACGAGTGTCCACCAAGGCCGCATATGAGAACGCCATGGAAGTGCTCCGCCTCCTGTTCACCGAATCCTTCGACTCGGCCTACCGGTACTACACCGAGACCAACACGACCAAATGACACCGGCCGGCTGAATGAAAGCCGAAACCCCAACAGACTGGGACGGGCAGGCAGTGATTCCGCGTAACAGCCATGGGACACGCCGAACCGCTTGCAGACAAGAGAAGGAGCCGATAATATGACACATGACAGTACCCCGCACGCGAGCGCCTCTGGCGCAGCGAACCAGGCGGGGTCGTTTCATATCTACCCGAAGCCGCCGAAGACGTTCATCGAGCAAGCCGGCATCATGGCTTCGCGTGGCATGGATATCCGCGACACCGAGGACGCTGCCTCATGGCTGTCCGACGTCAACTATTACAGGGCCAGCGGCTACTGGCTCACCTTCAAGCACGGCGACACGTTCATGCCAGGCACGTCGCTCGACGACATCCAGTCGGTCTACGGTCTTGACTCCGAATTGCGGTTATGGCTGTGGACGGCCATCTCACGCATCGAGATCAAGGCCCGCACTTCGTTCGCCTATCACCTGTCCATGGCGACCGGATCCGCAATGGCGTATGAAAATCCAGTGTATTTCAAGAACCGTTCCAGTCATGAAGGAGCGATGAAGGCGATCGAGAAGGAACGCGACCGCGCATACGACGAAGGCGTCCCATGCGTCAGACACAACATGGACACATATCACATGCTCCCGTTGTGGGCGGTCGTCGAGATCACGTCCATGGGCATGATCTCTCGGATGTACGGCAACCTGTCGGACGCGGCACGCTACCCGGACGGGAGAACCGTTCGCGATGCCATCGCAGGCGACTTCGACATCTCGCCAGTCCACCTGCAAAGCTGGCTTCGCCACCTGACATACGTGAGAAACCTCTGCGCGCATCACAGGCGCGTGTATAACCGCATGATGACCACGCTCCCCAAACTACTGGACAGCGACAAGGCGGTGCTGAACACCAAGCATGGCGGATCATCGAAAAGAGTGTTCACAAGCATCGTCATCATCATGAGGATTTTCCAGCGTGCATGGCCGGATGATTGGCCCGGCATGGCGCGCAGGCTCGCCAAGGTGATTGACTCACACCCAGGCGTCAGCCTCTCGCCGATGGGATTCCCCGGCGATTGGAAGAAAATCATCGGAGTGGACAGGGACGGGAACCATGATCTGGAAGAGGAGACGCCGAGGGATTAGGGCAGGCAGGAGGAAGAGATGAACAATCATGACACGATCAAGTCCGAGGTCGACCGACTAGCTGAGAAATCGCAGGAGGCGTTCATCCTCGCGATCGAACTGTTCAACAGGCCGACCATCAAGTACAGGGTGGAAGGATGCGCGTTCTTCCTATGCAACGCGTGGGAACTCATGCTCAAGGCATATATCATCAAACGAGACGGTCTCGCGGCAATCTCGTACAAGAACAAGCCTGACAGGACCATATCACTCGAGGACTGTCTGAAACGCACGATGACGAATGACAAAGACCCGGTGAGGACGAACATTGAGACCATCATGCGACTGAGGAACATCGGCACACACTACGTCGTCCCGGAATACGAAATCGCATACGGGCCGATATTCCAGGCAAGCGTCCGCAACTACGACGACAAGCTACGGGCATATCTCGGCATCGAGATATGCGACTCCCTGCCGGACAACTACCTCATACTGTCAGTGAACCGAACCGGGTTCGACGAGCGGACACTCCGCGCCAGATACCCGGAAGACGTGGTCTCCCGTCTTCTCTCCGAGCGTGACAACATTGAACAACGGGAAGCGACGACCGCGAACAGCAAGTATTCAGCGACCTATCGCGTGGAGCTTGTGATGGACAAGAAGGAAGGCATCCCGATTCACCCGACACGTGAAGGCAAGGCCGTCAGAATCATCAGCAAGCTCGTCAACCCGGAATCAAAGTATCCGTACAGGATGATGGATATCCTGAACGAAGTCAACAAAAAAATCGAAAAGGCGGGCATTGCCATCGTCGACAGCGAAGGAAGGAAGAAGCGGTTCAACAGATATCACTTCGGCCTCATCGCGGAAGTGTACGGGTTCAAGACAAACACCGAATACTCACACAACCGGTCCCTCGCTGCAGAGAAGACCAGCAACTACATCTACTCGTCCAAGACCATCGACCTCATCATGGACATCGTGAAGAATAATCCGGAGCATTTCGTGGAAGCGATGAAGAGGGAACTGAACGCGAGGAAGGAAAAATGAAAGAAACCGACCCCAGGGGCAAAGGAAATTCTCGGCCGTTGGTACTACTACCATCGGTCTTACTCCCATTCGGGAACCCAGCCTTATTCCACACAAGTCGGTTTCTTGGTTTCCAATCCTACACACGCACACCATCGAGGTCAAGAGCCAGAGGTCGCCGACATCCCGTACCGGAGATGGAGCATTGACCGGCGAGCGCATGAGCGGGACACTTACGGTTAATCGGCGGAATACTGTCCCGCACATGAACGGTGTCGTGGAGCGTTTCACCACAGGCACGGGGTACTGTCCGGCGTCATCGTCGGATGGCGTCCCGCCTACCCTGCCGGATCTTGAGGGCGAGACCGTGCGTCTGGGCGTGCATGTCACTTGGCAGGAACTCCCGTGCGGCATATGCGGAGTCTACGACTGGCCGCGCTACCGGATCGTCCTGCATGACGGGCTCACGCCAGTACAGGCGCGATGTACGCTCTGTCATGAGCTTGAGCATGTGCGCATGGTGACCGGTCGTGCGGCGGCAAAGGCGAGGCCAGGGCGCGCAGGCGCACCGCACTGCGGCTGGTCAGTCCAGTCGACTATGCGGCCGCTGAACAGGTCTACGACGGGTGCGCCTGGCGGATCGCCTGCGAGCTTGGTGTCACCATGCAGGTCATCGACGACTACCGGCGAGCGCTGCATGACAGTGGTGTAGTTTGGCAGTAGTGTGGTGTTTTTCGCTTCCCGTGGGTTCTGGTGGAATATTTTGCACCCGGAAGCAACATCGCTGGACACCTGGTACGGCGAAAACCTGCCTCGATTTTTTCGCCATGCTTGCTGGTATGTACGAGCGGCAAATAGAGTGGTAAAGATTTCTCTGGCATCTCGTAAGCCGTTGTGTTGGTTGTGTTGTCGGGTTTTGTGTTCAATCCCCCCCACCCCCCGCAAACTCCGCTTTTCATGAGCCGCAAGAGATCGCGGCTCTTCTCGTATTTCAACGGTTCCAGCCCATCTTGTGCGCTTACGTGAATTACGCGGATTACGTCGTTGTGAAAAATGTTGCCAAAATGTTGCCAAAGTGTGGGTTATAGGCCAAGAAGATGGGCTTTCCCTACGAGAAAGTCTTCGTAAAGACGCAGAAGACTCGGTGGGCTTCCTGCTCAAGTAAAGGGAACATCAGCCTGAACTGCCTGCTGATGAAGGTGCCTCCTTATGTCAGGAAGTACGTCATCGTGCACGAATTAGCTCACAAGAAAGAGATGAACCACTCTGAACGATTTTGGAAAGTCGTCATTGAAGAAATCCCCGAATACCAATAGGTAGCCAGGTAGCCTAAGGAGAATGGGGACTCGCTTATTGGAAAGCTGCAGTAAAGGATGCGCTACGGCATGGAGAAGACATCTGAACCCGGGAGAGAAGTTTGTATGAAAGTGTAGCATGAAGTATACATGGGATGCAGCATGTACATGGAGGTGCAGCATGAGTAAACAGAAGGAATTTACGCTGACGATCACCGCCGATGGCGTGACATCTACGGACGAGCGATTCACGATGGATGATCTGAGCCTTGGCGATCAGTACAAGCCGCTGGGCGCGTATTTCCAGAAGGCCGACGGCGAAAAGATCGAGCGCACCTACAGTAAAAGTGAGAAGCGCAACTCAAACCAGACCATGCCGCGTCTCGCGTGTCAGGTCTTCGAGAAACAGATTGCCGCTTTGTCCGTGGAAAGCCGAGAGAGCTTTCCCGTCTGCAAGTACAATCCATCCAGCGAAGTGATCTGCGGCATCTATACGAGTGTCGAGGAATTCAAGAAGCATTGCCGCAATAGCATCGAATATCTTACCTACAGTTGCGATAGCGGCAGGCAATTCGTGCTGTACTGTTGGAACATCTTCTCGACCATCATCTTTGTTCAGGAGTGCCTGAAGCGGTTCGGCGAGCCGGACGACAAGATGGTTTTGACCTATTACGAAAAAGACAAGTACAAGGAGCAAGAAGCCACAACGGAGGCCGCGGCGCAGGGGGAGCTCGTCCAGCAGTTCAAGGAGTACCAGAGCCCCTTCTCTTCTATGCTGATAGAGTCCAAGAACCTTATCTTCAGAGGCGCTCCGGGCACTGGCAAATCGTACCTTGCAAAGGAAATCGCCGCAGACATCGTCAGCAACGGCCGAACCGAGGAAATCAACAAACTCACCTCAGAGGAGCGGAAGCAGGTCGAATTCGTCCAGTTCCACCCGAGCTACGATTACTCCGACTTTGTGGAGGGGATCCGCCCCAAGGTGAACGATGACGGGACGATGGGCTTCGAGCTGCAGGACGGCATCTTCAAGAAGTTCATAGCGCGGGCGCGGAAGAACTACGAGGACTCCCAGAAATCAAAACAGACCGAACTGAAAAAATACGTCTTCATCATCGACGAAATCAATCGTGGCGAAATCTCTAAGATTTTTGGCGAGTTGTTCTTCTCCATCGATCCGGAATATCGCGGACGTGCTGGGGAGATATCGACGCAGTATTCGAACCTTCACGCCGACTCAGACGAGAAGTTCTACATCCCCGAAAACGTCTACATCATCGGCACGATGAACGACATTGATCGTTCTGTCGATAGTTTCGACTTTGCCATGAGACGACGCTTCCGCTTCGTCGAGTTGAAGGCGGACAAGCATCTTGAGATGCTGTCGAATCTGGAAAACGAGGAGCTTGAGAACGAGGCTATCAGGCGTATGTCGGCGTTGAACAAAGAGATCGCCGCCACCGAGGATCTCAACGAAAACTACCAAATCGGCGCTTCTTATTTCCTGAAGCTGAAGACTTTGACCTTCGATCAGCTTTGGACGGATTATCTGCACCCGCTCCTTCAGGAATACATTCGGGGAATGTACGACGAGGAAGGCATTATGAATCGGTTTGCTGATGCCTACGGGTACAAGAAGCAAGCCAATGGAGATACCGATGAAGCTGCTCAAGATTAAGGACAACAAGCAGGAAAAGAAGTATTCTTTTGCAGACATCGAAGCCCTTACGCACCGGATTGCGGACAAGACACTTGAGCAATTGGAGCGCGAGGGGGTCTTTGTGTTCCCCGAATTCATTGCTAAAGCGGAAGATCTGACGAGGGATCAGATAATCCTGCAAAGTGTGAATGATTCATACCGCTCGGGGAATGTGATGGGTTTTCTCGGCTGCGGTGATGAGCGGCTGATTATCGAATCGCGGTTCAGCTCCGAAGAGGAGGATTATTTCTCCGAGTACCTGCTCGATCGGGTGCTGAATTTCCCTAACATCGTGGATTTGAAATCCGACGCAGACCAGAACAACCGCCTGTTCAATTTCCTGCTCTTCCTGTTCCCATACTATCTGAAGACCGCCATGAGGAAAGGCCTCTTCAAGAGGTATGTCCGTAACCGCTATAACGACGGGAACGTGAAGGGTCGCATCGACATCGCAAGGCATATCAAGCAGAACACTCCCTTTATTGGAAACGTTGCCTACAGCCAGAGAGAATTCTCCTACGACAATAGTTTGACAGAGCTGGTACGCCACACGATCGAGTTCATAAAGAGAAAGCCGTACGGCGGGCATCTGCTGGTCAAGGTGAAGGACGAGGTGAAGCTGGTCGTCGAGGCGACGCCGACTTACGAACTCTACGACCGCCAGAGGGTCATAGAGGCGAATAAGAAGAACGCCATCAGGCACGCCTACTTCCGGGAGTATCGCGCGCTCCAGAGGCTGTGCCTTTTGATCTTGCAACACCAGAAACATCAGATAGGGTCTGGATCGCGGCAGATATATGGCATCCTGTTCGACGGAGCATGGTTGTGGGAGGAATACGTCAATTCTCTGATTGGAGATGCCTTCTACCACCCGATGAATAAGTGCAGCAAGGGCGCTCAATGGCTCTTTGCCAAGAACAACGGCGGGAACATCGGGCGGATTTATCCGGACTTCATCAGCCGCAACAATGAATCAAGAATCATAGCCGATGCAAAATACAAGCCAATCGGCAACATCGGGAACCGCGACTACTTGCAGGTGCTTGCTTACATGTTCCGGTTCGACGCCAAGGCTGGCTACTACCTGTATCCGGAAGCGAATGGAACCGATGACTTGCTGCTGCGGATGAACAAGGGGTCTACTTATGAGGCAAACGTCACGGCGCGAGATGATGTCAGCGTCACGGAGCATGGATTGAAGATCCCGGTGGATGCGCAAAACTACGATGCATTTGTGCAGCAGATGAAAGTAAACGAAAACGAGTTTCTGCGGGCGTTTGACATAGGTTGAGGTAGACAAGACGGGGAGGCTTTTACATCAATTTCTATTTCACGAACATCGAGTAGGACGATGGTTTCTACGACGGCGAGTTTTCGTCGCCCGATTCGGACGTCTATTGCGAATTCCTCTATGGCAGGAATTCCTCTATGACAGGAAGGCGCAGGATCTCATCGACATTTGGAACAACAGCAAGCCTGTCGATGAGATTCTCCCGATTCCCATCTGGTGGCTTGGCAGGAGGCTCGAAGAAAACGGCGAGCTCCACAAGAACGAAATCAAGATCAGCTATTGAACCTTTTAACGATTTGGTACTTTTAACGATTTGAGAGAGGGGTGTCGCTCTTGAGCACAGCTACTACAAGTAGCATGTGGCTACCATGTCGATCGGCGCACTCTTTTACGTGTGCCGGTAAGCAGAAAAACCCAGAAACCACGCGGTTTCCGAGTCAATGGCACACATAGACTTTGTATCAAAGATTGGAACTTGTTAGATCCAACCTGCGGATCGGGTTCGTCGCTTCTTACGGTACGTCAAGAGTTGAAGAACGCCAACGGCGGCACCATGCCCGCCGACAAGCATGTGCATTTCTATGGTCAGGAATTGCATCTCCCCACTTACAACCTCGCCCGCATGAATCTGATGATGCACGACGTGCCCTACCAGTGGATGGATCTGCGCAATGCTGACACGCTGGAACAGGATTGGCCCGACGGCACGGATTCCAACGGAATCGATCATCCACATTCCTCGGGTTTCGTGGCCGGTCATGGGATCGCATCATGACACGAGGTAGAGGCGAATAGCAGTTTGAGAAGAGAATCCGCGCGTAGGACACTAACCCCGGTCAAAAACACGAATCCCGCAGTGGGTCTGCGGGATTGGTAAAAGAAAAGCCGCCCGAAGGCGGCTCATAGAATAAAACGGCAAGACTTATGCCTTGCCTTCAGCGTGGAGACGTTCATACTCGCGTTCCAACTCAAGTGAATCCCACGGGATGCGATTCTTGTTGCGGCGCTGTATCTCGTTGAAGATCCATTCGCACTCGGCTTCCGGCAAGTGCGAAGAATCATCTCGGTCATCATCACCGAACTCGATACGCCCATATTGGAGCATGTATGCGTCAAGATCATCACAATCCCCAGCCATATGCCCGCCTTCCTCACGATTGGCCGTCCGATACTAGTACCGCATAGACATAACGCTCATAATCCTTATCAATGCCATGTCTGATGACCTTGAGTTTAACTCCTCGGGGGAGCAGAATCTCGTGTTCCTCCTTCACTTGCGTCACGTTCTGAAGATACGCGCAGTGCATACCTGGCTGGAGCAAGATGCGGATGCGCACGCCTTCGCCTAGTCTCACGCCGACACCATGCCGGCTGGCGAGACTACCAATCATGCATATCCCTTGGAAGACAATTGATGATGCGCCGTCACCGTCACCATCGACATCGACATCGACACGAGACTCCGAGACTTCCACAAATAGATGTCATGAATTCCCATGGCATCATTCAACAACCCCACGCAGATACTGACGGTATGGCGAACCAAGCGTAACCGCTCGTCCGCCATCCCCTGTCTACAGCCGGCATTACGTATGGGACTATCCGGTTCCCGCCGGCCGACCGCTCGCCGCCCTGCCACGCGGCCCGCGGCTATTTCAAGGAGAGAACGAAGCATGGCACACGCCAGCAATACTCGGCACCATACCGCAGCAGCAATCAGGCCCGACCGCACGATCAGCACGGTCGGGCCAGTCAGCGCTACCCTCCCAGTCGAACCAGTCAGCACGAGCCGCACGACGGAACCCATCGACACGAAGCCAACCGGCACGAACGCCAACACGGGTATCCATACAACACCGCCTCACGCGACCGACCAGACAAATCCACAGAATCCAGAGCAGCCCACACCATCCCGCGCACACTCCAACACCGGCAACCTGACCCGTGGGCCGCTGATACCCACCATGCTGCGCTTTTCAATCCCCTATCTCATCACCTGCTTCCTGCAAAGCTGCTACGAACTGGCCGATCTGCTCATCGTCGGCAGATTCAACGGCGCGGACTCCGTCTCAGCCGTCTCCACGGGCAGCCAGATGACCCACTTGGTGACCATCACCATCGTCGGTCTGACCACGGGCATCACCGTGACCATCAGCCACGCGATCGGCGCCCGACGCATGGGCAAGGTGCAACGCCAGATCGGACAATCCATCCGCCTGTTCGCCTTTGTCGCAATCATCGCCACCATCGCCCTGACAGCGAGCGCCGACCCGTTGCTGCACCTACTGTCCACGCCGCCTGAAGCCTTCAGCCAGGCGCACGACTACGTGACCATTTGCTTCTTCGGCACCCCGTTCATCGTCGCATACAACGTGATCAGCGCGATATTCCGCGGATTCGGCGACTCCCGACACCCGATGTATTTCGTTGCCCTCGCCGGACTGCTCAACGTGGGACTCGACCTCGCGTTCATCGGCGGCGCACACATGCAAGCAGCAGGCGCCGCGCTCGCCACGGTAATATCTCAAGCGTTCTCGGTGGTGGTGGCCCTCATCTATCTCAAGTTCGCAAACACCGGCGTTCGCGTCCGGAAAGCCGACCTCGCCTACGATTGGGCCGGCACACGGCAGATTCTGACCATCGGCACGCCGATCGCACTGCAGGAACTGTGCATCCAAGTCTCGTTCATCGTGATCACCGCCATCGCCAACGAGCGCGGCCTGGAAATCTCCGCCGCCGTCGGCATCGTCGAGAAAATCATCTCCTTCCTGTTCCTCGTGCCCTCGGCAATGCTGTCCACCGTGTCGGTGGTCGCCGGGCAGAACGCCGGCGCACGGCAACATTCGCGCAGCAAGATGGCGCTGCGATACGGCATCACCATGTGTATAGCGTACGGTGCGCTTGTGTGTTTCGCGAGCCAGATCTGGGGCGCCGACATCGTGCGCGTCTTCTCCCCCGACGACGAAGCGGTGGTCAGGTACGGGGCACAATACCTGAGCAGTTACTCCTTCGACTGTATTCTGGCGGGCGTTCACTTCTGCTTCAGCGGGTTCTTCAGCGCCTACGGCAAATCCCTGTACACGTTCGCTCACAATATTGCGTCGGTGCTGCTCGTGCGCATCCCCGGGGCGTATGCGGCATCCTTGCTGTGGCCGGACAACCTGTTCCCCATGGGATGCGCCTCACCGCTCGGCTCGCTGCTGTCAATCCTCATCTGCTCGGCGCTGTATTATCTGCGGTTCAGCAAGCGGCACCCGGCGGTGATACAAACCGAGTGAAAATCCGACTTTCCTAGCAGATGCAAAGTGCAGATCCGCAACACATCGAAATGCCACACCCGTGAGAGTCTGAGACAAGAACGTCTCTGTTTTCGCTGAAGAAGATAACTCATTTCATTAGGACTACAGCTACCCCATACGAGCAATAGAAACGGTGACATCGTACGTTCCGCTTCCGCGATTCGCACTCTGACAATACACAGTCATTATGATTGACAACTGGTCACAAATATACTATTACGTTGTCGATTAAATTCGAAGGCATCATTTTCTCCCCCTGCACTTGAACCTGCAGCATCTATGCACTACTTGACTAAAACGATAGTTGCACAACCGGCATATCAGCGGGCGGATGGTCAACCGGACTGTAGTAACCGCTTACATTTTCCAATGCTGTCACTAACGTGCTGCTATCAGACCGGCTGCTAATGTTCGTACTACGTATACGGTATATTATTCAGCAATATAGCCGCGAATTACCGGCTACTGACAGGGAGAGAATAATGGAATTCAACGAAAGCCTGGATCAGATTTCAGCGAAAGTACGGGATCTCAAAGACGGGATCGAGACCGAGGAAGCAACCAAAAATGCTTTCATTATGCCCTTCATCGGGCAAGTATTGGGATATGACGTATTTAACCCGAATGAAGTAATACCAGAATTCACCGCTGATATTGGAGTAAAGAAAGGCGAGAAAATCGATTATGCCTTGGTTCAAGATGGCCAAGTGCAAATTCTCATCGAGTGCAAGAAAATTGGTCAACCACTAAGTCTCGAGAACGCCAGTCAGCTCTACCGATATTTTGCCTGCACCAAGGCACGAATCGGCGTACTCACCAATGGTCAGGTGTGGAACTTCTATATGGACATCGATGAGCCCAATAAAATGGATTCCAAACCCTTCCTTGTGCTCGACCTGCTTGACATAGACGACACCGTTCTGCCTGCCCTACAGAAACTAACTAAGCCGGCATTTGATTTGGATTCCATAGCTAGTAGTGCGGAAGAATTAAAATACGTTGGAGCATTGAAGAGAGCAGTATCGACGGAATTCACTAATCCCTCGGACGATTTTGTGAAACTTCTCGCCGGGCATGTCTATGATGGAGCGTTTTATGCTTCAGTGATGGAAAAGTTCCGTCCGCTAGTCGCTAAGGCTCTGAAACAATTCCTCTCCGACCAAGTCAACGATCGGCTAAAGACCGCCTTAGGTGCAGATGATATTAAAATTGCACCGGCATCTGCCGATGAAAGTGAAAACGACGCTGATGGCACATCGAGCCAAGAGGGGTCATCAGACGATGATGGAATTATCACCACAGAAGAGGAAATTGCGGGATATCGTATTGTGAAAGCAATCGCATGTAGCGACGTCGATCCGGCTCGCATCACGATGCGTGATGCAAAGAGCTACTGCTCGATATTCCTCGACGACAACAATCGTAAGCCGATTTGTCGATTGTTCTTCAACACGAAGCATAAGTATCTTGGACTATTCGATGAAAATAAAAACTGCTCTCGAGAGCCAATAAACGGTCTCAATGATATCTATAAGTATTCGGAAAATATCCGCGAAGAAGTGCGTCGTCTGCTAATTAATGAATGACATTTCCAGATTCGCAAATTCCAGACATTTCTAACTCAAAGAACGGAACCTGCGAACTCTGGAATTGTCACCCCACCTCGCTCACTGTAGCCCGAATGTCGTGTCTGATTGTCACGATACGGTGTGTACGTTTGCACAGGAATCGCACTGTGATCGCAACGATGGTTACGCCGGTCACAGTGCGATGATTGGAGGGGCTGGTCATGAGTGCTCTTGGGCTTCGCGCGTCGCATCGTCATGGACGTCATGCCGCCGACAGGGGCATGTCGACGGCTGATCCGATTGAGCAACTGTGGTCATTCGTCGCTGCAGCTGGCAACGCCGATGCCGTCGTGTTCGATACGGAGACCACCGGCGTCGGCGACGACGCCCGCATCATCGAGATTGGGGCGCTGCTGATCAGCGACGACACCCCAATCTACGAGTACGACCAGCTGATCCAGCCTCCCACCAGACTGCCCGCAGGCATCACGGAACTGACCGGCATCACCGAGTCCGACCTCGCCGACCAGCCTGACGCCGGATTCGTCATCCCCCAGTTCCTAACCGCAATCCGCCCGTTGCTGCTTATCGGACATAACGTATCGTTCGATATCAGGATGCTGAATGTCGAGGGCGGTCTGCTGGGCTGCCGCGAAGTTTCCAACGATTCTCGCGATACGATGACCATGTCCCGCCGCATGTTCCCCAACGCTCCCAGCTGCTCGTTGCAAGAAGTAATGCGACTGCTCGATATCAATGAAATCGAAAAGCATCGTGCAATCTCGGATGCCCGGCAGACATGGCAATGTTTTCAGCAGCTTAAACACATGAGAGATCCGGTGGTGCTGCCCGACGATGAAGTCGAAGAGTCGCGCCGTCGTCATGCCATGACAAAGCGACGCCGCACCAACGCCTATATGCGCAGCTCGTACCTAAGCAACCGGAACACCACTCCGGTCAACGCGAAGCCTGACGGCATGGTAATCGACCAGTTTGTGAGCGGCGTCACCGTTTCCGGTGACACCGTGCATCAGGACGTGCTCAGCCGATACGGGTATGACGCGTGGCTGTGGGTGACAGTCAGCCATGGCATCATCGAATCCGGCAAGAACACCGGGCATCCGACGTTGTGCGTTGCCCTTGACGGTGTTGAAATCGGACGAATCCCCGCGCTCCAAGAAGAACGTCACCGCGGTCAAGTTCCACCTGAAGGCGCAGTGATGGTGGCGCACATCCCCAATTCGAAGGCCGACCGGGAAAACGGCATATACCGTCTTCGGCTCCAGATGCCCGCTGAAAACAGTCGGGAGGACTGAACCGGGCAGGCCACACACTGGTGCAGAATCCCCAAGCTCTGCATCGGTGTGGTTCGAATGCTGATTTCACACAACCAAGTGCATTCAATCCCCCACTCCACCCCGGGGCCTACCGGCCCGTCAGAGTGCGAGCCAATCCTCACACGATGACGACCCTACCAACCCGAAAGGGTGATTCCCGCGGCCCGATGGGTAACCGTGTGAGTCAATCCTCACACGATGACGGCCAGGCCAATCAGGATGGCTGATTCCCAGGCCCGACAGGCGACTGTGTGAGTCAATCCTCACACGATGACGGCCCAGCCGACCCTAGAGGGTGATTCCCGCAGCCCGATGGGTCACCGTGCGAGCGAATCCTCACACAACCCCGCACTGCCTCACACAACCGCACACCGGCACACCGACACACCAACACACCGATGCACCGAAGCACAGTCGTCCCCACGCCTGCACACCCGCCCGCGAGCCAGCCCGCCGGCTACTTAATTATCGGCCTCAGCGGCGCCGAGACGTCCACTGAATGCTTGTCCCCGATCACATTCGGGTCGTTGATGATCTTGTCGACCACGGCTTTCTTGAGTTTCATCTGCGAGGCATTCCCCCAGATGATTGTGTAGTTGCCGTTGTCCAGCTCGGTGGTGACGGAATCCTGCGTCTGCGCGGTGACTTTGCTCACCCGCGCCCGCATCGCGTCGGACAGTGAATCCACGACTTTCACCGCAGTCACCACGGACCGGCTCTTCAGGCTTTTGGTTACATCGTTCACTTCGATGACCGGAATGCCGTCGGTCGAGGCGTTTTTCACGGAGTTCAGCACCCGACCTTTGCCGTCGACCGCGGTCAGCGAACCGTCGGGCGTTTTCAGCATGGCGGCCGGCTCCTGCGCGCTGATGGCGACCCGCATGCCGTGAGGGTATTGTTTCGTCGCCGTCGCCTTGCTGACACCAGGAATGGCAGCAAGCTGCGTTTCGATGTCATTGGTCGACACCAGAAGCAAGGATTTCCCTGCCTGAGCCGAGGCGATGGACTCCACTTTGCTGCCGCTGACCCATTCGTTGGCCCCGGACACGGTGATTTGCGCGGAGTCAAGCCGCAACAAGGGCGAGAAGAACAGCGCCCACACGACACCCACGACAGCTGCTATGAACACAATGGTGATTGCCACGCGTTTGACAACCATCAGCGTGTTGGCATGCCGACGTTCCTTGACACGCGCGTTGAAATCCACGACTTTTGGCCGCGCGGCGACGCCCAACGGCCCGGTGCTTTCTCTCAGCGTTTTGGCGACCAAGTCCTCACTTTGTAACGCTCTGGCATCCACGAATCCAGTCGCTCTGGACACACCAGTTCCGGACGTACCCGTGCCAGACACACCGCCGACGGAGACTCTCCTTCCGCGTCGCGTTGGACTTACAAGATCAGAACCGCTCCCCTGTTCGCCGCCATCCGTGGATTTGTTCATCCTGTTGCGTTTCGCCGAACTCGCCACACGGCCTTGTTTCGGGGTTCCACCCTTCTTGGAGGCAGCATCCGAATCCGCGTTCTTGTGCCTGTTTCGGGACACGATCGCGCGCAACGACCGCTTCCGGCGGCTCGTGGCAGGCTCCGCGGCATTGCCTGCATTACAGGATTTGCCGACATCGTCTGCATTGTCCGATGACGATGGACGTCGTTCAGGTACGGTGGCGCGTCCAGATGCTACGGAACGCCCCGACGACCCGCGGTCTGAGGCGGCGCGGCCGGAAGCCGCCCTGCGAGACACTGGCTTGGATGAGTTCGCATCCCTGGCACCGCCGTATGACATACCGGGGATGGACGAACCCTGCACACTCCGGGATTGCCTTGCGACGCGCGGAAAAGTACCACTCGACGATATCCGAGCATCTCGTGACACGTTGCCTGACGGCATCTTGTTTCCTGATGCGGCGTTTCCTGATGCTATACTCCCCGCTGCCGCGTTCCCTGTCACCGTTCTCGACGCCGCGGTACCGGCTCCGGATCCAGCACGCCCAGCGCCGGGTTGAACACGGCCTGCGACAGAACGCGGTTCGCGCCCAGTGTGTTGCCGCCCGTCATGCGATGACCCGCCGACAGATCCGCTTCGTGCCACGCGTCCTGGCATATCAATCCCCGCAGTTCTCGCGATGCGCCTCGAGCGCGTGCAACAGCACCGGTCCCATGGCGGTGATATCACCTGCCCCCACGGTGAAGACCACATCACCGTGATGCGCGCGCATTGCCATCATCAGTGCCGCGGTATGCATGTCGTCGACCGCACGAATCCAGTCCGCCGGCTCATGGTCGATCCCCTTGGCGGCATCGACGATGGTCTGCGCGGTGATATCCGGGAAATCCTCCTGCTTTTCTCGTGCCGGGTAAATACCGGTCACAATCACATCATCAGCGAGCGCCAACGCCTCAGCGAACTCGCATGCGAAGAATTTGGTGCGAGAGAACAAATGCGGCTGGAACAGTACACGGATGACGGCATCCGGGTAGCGCCGACGCGCCGCGTTAAGCAGAGCGGTGATTTCGGTGGGGTGATGCGCATAATCGTCCACGACGGTGACTTGCTTCTCACATCCGCGCACTTGGAAGCGACGAGACGCGCCGAGGAAGCTTCCCGCGGCTTGCGCGGCTGCATCGGGGTCCATGCCCAGCAGCGTGGCGGCGATGATTGCGGCGGCCGCGTTGCGGGCGTTATGGATGCCTGGAATCTTGAGGCTGACTGGAATGGCGTGCGCTTCTCCGGTGAGCGCGGCGGGCATGTCGATGGTGAACCGTTCCTCACCGTCGCCGGCCTGCTCGCTTTCTGAGGTGATGGTGACGATGGCTGCGCCTGCCGCCTGGGCTACGGCGTCGAGCACCATCTGCGCGCTGTGCGTGGTGTAGATGACCGTGCGGTGCATGACCGAATCATCAAGGCTGCGCAGCACGTCGAGCGCCCCCGGGTCGTCGGCGGTCATGACGATATGTCCTCTCGCGTGCGAAGCGTAGGCGACGAAGGCTTCGCAATAGCGCTCTGGCGTGCCGTAATGGTCAAGATGATCAGCTTCGGCGTTGGTGATGATGGCGATGGCGGGCTGGTATTTGGCGAAACTGCCGTCCGACTCGTCGGCCTCTGCGACGAGGATGCGCCCGGTGCCAGCATGTCCGCCGTCAAGGGTCTGGCCGTCTGGGCCTTGGATGGTACCGCCAATCGCGTAGCTGGGATCAGCCAGGTCACCGGTGCCTGCGTGCACGAGAATATGGGACAGCAGCGAACTGGTGGTGGTTTTGCCGTGTGCACCGGCTACGGCGACCGCATCATGATGGTTCATGAGCAGTGCGAGGATATCGCTGCGATGCACGATATGCGAACCTTGGGCCGCCGCGGCGACGATCTCTGGATTGTCCGGCTTGATGGCGCTGGAATACACCACGGTTGACGCGCCACGCACATTGTCCGCCCGCTGGCCGATCGCAACCTGAATGCCGAGGGCTTCGAGCCGTTCGGTTTTCGCGTTGCGCTCCCTGTCCGAGCCGGTGACGTTCACACCCTGCTCATGCAGCATTTCAGCGAGAACACTCATACCCGCTCCCCCAATGCCGATGAAGTGGGTTGTTCCCAAATCGCTGACTTGCTGGTCTTCAGTGAAGGCCGCGACGGTCGGGTCAAGCACGATAGGCTCTGTATTCATGATGGAAGGCACCGCTTTCTCTTGGTTGCTGTCCCTATTATGGCATGATTATGTGTGATGATGGCGTAGCGGCCTGTATGCCGCCGGCGTCCCGGCCTACCTGCGCGCCGCTGCAAGGCTGAGGATGTGCCGGGCCATGATGTCGGCCGCGTCACGGATGCCATACTGCCAGGCGTGGTCGCCGAGCTCGTGCAAACGTTGCGGATCATCCAGCAGTCCGGCGATATGGTCGTGTACCCATGCAGCGGTGAAATCGCTGTCATTGACCATCATGCCGCCGTCCGCGTCGACAACTGGCTGCGCGTTGAAGCGCTGCTCGCCGTTGCCGATCGGCAACGGAACGTAGATTGCGGGCAGTCCAAGCGCGGTCAGTTCGCACACCGTGCCGGCCCCCGCCCGGCAAATCACCAAATCGGCGCATGCGAAGGCCAAGTCGATGCGTTCCAAGTATTGCGCGACATGATAATCACCCTGCCCGGCGTGGGCCGGATCAAGGTCGTTCAAGGCGTCCGCCCCGGCCTTGGCTGTCACGTCGGCTTCGACCTGCGCGATTTTGCCTTTGCCGGTCAAATGGATGACCTGCGCGCGCTTCAGCAGGTCGGCGGCTGCACCGGCGACCGCCGTGTTGAGACTCAACGCGCCAAGCGAACCACCGGTGACCACAACGACCGGACGACCGGGGTCAATGCCCAGCTGTGCGGCAGCCTGCGCACGCACCGCAGGATAGTCGGTTCTGATGCGGGCGGCGAGCTGCGCGATGGCGGGGCGCAACGGCAGGCCGACCCGCTCAATCGTGGTTCCTTTGCCAGGCTTCAAGCCGGTGTTTTCGTATGCCGTGCCGATAAAGGACGCCCATTTGGCGCCGAGCTTGTTGGCCATGCCTGCTCGGGCGTTTTGTTCGTGGATTACCACGGGGATGCCCATCGCGTGGGCTACAGAATACACGGGCGCGGAGGCGTACCCGCCGAAACCGACGACTACCTGCGCTTGGCGGCGTTCCAGAATCGCACGCACTTTGCGCTTTTCGCGGCTCCACCGCCACGGGAAGGTGAGCGCGTCCTTGTTCGGGCGGCGCGGGAACGGGACTTTTTCCACCGTATCCAGCTCGTAGCCGGCTTGCGGGACGAGATCGTGTTCAAGTCCAACCGCCGTGCCGATGACGCTCAGCCCGGCATCGGGTTCAATCCGCCGGATGGCGTCCGCGACGGACAACAGCGGGTTCACGTGTCCGGCGGTACCGCCGCCGGCCAATACGATATTCGTCATGCTTTCAGCTCACCTCGTGGGTTGCCTTATGGTCTTGTACAGTACTGGTCTCGATGCCGCGGATACCACACGCGGCCATCCCCACTACTCTACCGCTCAGCTTGCCCGCCGCTACGAGCTCGCTCGTCGGAGCCCGAAAAGTGACGCTCCCGCATCCGCGCGCCGGCGTCGGACATGGTCGCAGGTCCTCAGGAATTGAGCGGGTTAGTCGCCGAAGCAATCTGCGTCTCCTGGCGCATCATGCTGATGGCCACGCCAGCTGCTGTCAGACACATGATCAATGACGAGCCGCCCGCCGACACGAACGGCATCGGCACGCCCATCACCGGCAACAGGCCGATAACGACCATGATGTTGATAATCGCCTGGCCGACAATCCACACCGCGATGGAAACCAACGCAATCGAAGTGTACCGGTCCTTGGATTGCAGGGCGATGCATGCGAGGCACCATCCGATCAGCACGAACATGATGATGATAACGATTGCGCCGACAAAGCCGAGTTCCTCGCCGATGATCGCGAAAATGAAATCGTTGTGCGCTTCCGGCAAGTAGTTCCATTTCTCGCGAGAGTTGCCCAAGCCGACTCCGGCAAAACCACCTGATGCGAGCGCGTATTTCGCGTGGATGCTCTGATAGCAGGTGCCTTGCATTTGTGTAGTATCGCACGAGGTGTACGCCGAAAGCACGCGAGCGAGACGGTTCGGGCTTTGGATGACCAGCACTCCGGCGAGTACTGCGACCACGGCGCCCATGATGCCGAACCACGATTTCGGCATGCCACCGAGCAGCAGTGCGATCAAGCCGATGATGAGAATGACCATATCGGTGCCCATATCGCGGCCGAGCATAACAAGTGCGCAGCAGATGATCAGCATGATGATTGGCACGGCGTACGGCCGGTGATCTTTGTCGGTGCTGCGTTGTTGGGCGATAACCACGCCCAGCGGCATCCACAGGCATACCGCGAGTTTCATGAACTCGGCTGGCTGCATGGTGAATATGCCGAGGTTGACCCATCCGGTGTTGCCCTGATAGTTGACGCCGAGCGGTGACATGGTCAGCAGCTGGAATCCCCATGCAATCATGAGAATCACGCCGGAACACCTGCGGTAGGCGGGAGCTTTCAAGCGTGACGCGCCGAAGCAGAACACCAGGCCGATCAGACAGAATTTGCCTTGGGTCAGCGCCTGCGACCACGGGCTTTTCCCACTGGAGATATTGCTGATAACCGAGCTGGAGAAGACCATGACCGCGCCAAGGAAGGTGAGGAACATGACCGCGCCGAAAAAGCAGTGGTAGCACCACAGGGGGCTTTTGAGCATACGGATGCCGTGGGCGTCGCCGGTGGTGCTTGGGTCGATGACCGGCTTGCATGCCGCGGTGGTTTTTTCCACCGCCATAATGCGCTTGGGAAGCACACTGTCTTTGACTTGTTCCCACAAGCGGTGACGCGTCTGCGGGTCTTTAGCGCTTTTGGACTTAGGTGTCCCGGACGGGATGGCCCGCCGATTGCGCGCTGTCGCTGCCGTCTTACCGCGGTGCGGCTCGGCGCTGGCACCGTCTGCCGGCTTGCGAGACGGCCGCCGGGACGCCCGCTGGGCGGGTTGCGACCCGGTCGGGGCAAGAATGTCGAAATCCTCAGCGCCGCGGGCGTCATCCCGCCGCTGCCTGGGAAACACAGTGGACTGGACTGTGCGCCCCTTGCGTTCGCCGCGTCGCTTGGGGTCAGTGCTCGCCATGCGCATCAACCTGATGTTGTGCGGACCACTGTTGCGCCGAGCGGGCAAACTGGTCGCCGCGGTCCGCATACGAACGGAATTGGTCCATGGAAGCGCAGGCAGGCGCCATGAGCACGATGTCACCGGCCTTGGCATACATCCCCGCAGCCTCGACGGCACGCTGCATGACCGTGGACGCGTCGGCAGGGTCGATGAGGGTGAGAGGAATATCAGGTGCTGAAGTCTTGAAGGCGTCAATCATCGGCTCCTGGTCTACGCCGATAATCACGGCCGCCTTGATGGTTTTGGCCTGGTCGCGCACCAACTGCTCGAACCGGGCGCCTTTGGCAAGTCCGCCGGCGATCCACACCACGGATTTCGGGGCGAAGCTGGACAGGGAGGCATGCGCGGCATGCGCGTTCGTTGCCTTGGAATCGTCGACGAAGCGGATGTCGCCGCCCTCCACGTGAGCGGTCGCGACCCTCTGGATGCGATGTCCACCGGGAGCGAAGGACCGCAGCGCGTCCAAAGCCGTATTAAGGTCTGCTCCCGCTCCGAGCACTAGCGCGAGGGCAGTCAACGCGTCGGCAAGCAGATGCGGGTAGACTGTACCGTCCGGTTCGCACAAATGACTGAATTCGGTGATTTTAGCCACTCGGTACGCGACACCCGGCACTGCTCCGGCGACACCGCTGCGGTCGACAATCCATCCCTCGTCCACACCGATCTGCCCCTCTTCGGGCGCATGGAGGGTGAATCCAATCCTGTGGCAACCCGGCGCGGTCTGTGCGGCATGGGCCAAAGCGGTCACCCGAGCGTCGTCAGCATTGTAGACGAGCGCTTTGCGTGCCCGGTGGAAGACCTTGCTTTTATCCGCAGCATAGTTTTCGATGCCGCCATGCCAGTCAAGATGGTCGTCGGCGATATTCGTGATGGCCGCGCACTCCAGCGCCAAGGAATCCGTGAAATGCAGCTGGAACGAGCTTAATTCGACGCACAACACGTCGTTGTCAGGATCGACTGCGGCATGCGAGACGGCTTTGCCGATGTTGCCGACCGCAGGCGCGGTGAGCCCACACGCCGTGAGCATGGCCGACGTCATTTCGGTGGTCGAAGTTTTGCCGTTGGTGCCGGTGATGCCGATCCACGGCGCCGGGCTGCCGGTACGGCGGGAATCGACCCGCAGCCGCCAGGCGAGCTCGACTTCGGAGTATACGGGGATACCGCGGCGCTGCGCCTCAAGAATGAACGGGGTTCTCGGTGTGAACACCGGCGAGGTCATCACCAGGTCGATGCGGTCCCAATCAATATCGTCGAAGGAATGCAGATCGGCTTCGGGCTTGTGCTCGTCCACGCTGATCACCGACTTGGCACGCCCTCTGAGGACTTCGACCATACTGCGGCCGGATACACCAAGCCCCGCGACCAGGACCGTCTTGTCGGCAATCGATGCGCCGCCGTTACCTGTCTCGCCGCTCAATTCGTCGTTCATGTCATCTCTTTTCCGCGCTTGCGCGCAATCCGCAGGTTTTCGACACGACCCTAACGCCTTCCGGTTACGGGACGCAGGCTACAGCAACAATCCGGAACGGGTCACCCAATCGCCATAGAAGATCATGATGGCGACCAACGTGAACAGCAGTTCGATCATCCAGAAGCGGACGACGACCTTGCCCTCGCTCCAGCCGAGCAATTCGAAATGATGGTGAATCGGGGCCATTTTGAACACGCGCTTGTGGGTGAGTTTGAAGCAGCTGACCTGGATGACGTCGGACATGACCTCAATCACGAACAGGCCACCCAGAATAATCGCAAGGAACTCCGTGTGCGTGGCGATTGACAGCGCGGAGAACAGGCCACCCAACGCAAGGGAGCCGGTATCACCCATGAAGATTGTGGCCGGATTGGAGTTGTACCACAGGAAACCGAAGCATGCGACCGCCGCACATACGGCGATGATGGACAGGTCAAGCGGGTCGGATACCGCATATGCATACCCCTCATGACCGGCACCCTTGAGATGGTAGCACTCCCAGTAGGCGATAATCGCATACCCGGCGAAGGCGATCATCGATGAGCCGGATGCCAAGCCGTCCAGACCGTCGGTCAGGTTCACAGCGTTCGTCCACGCCGTCATGAGGAAGTTCACCCAGATGATGAACAAGATCATCGCACCGACTTTTCCGGCGGATTCAAAGTTCCAGAACGGCTTCTCGATGAAGCTCATACCGGCCTGCGCGCTCGGGAAACCTGATTTTGTGGGGATGATCAGCGCGAGCACCGCGTAGCAGGTCGCAAAGATGAACTGGCCGATGAATTTGGCGTGCACCGACAATCCGAGGTTCTGCTTCTTGCGGACCTTGGCGAAATCATCAATGAACCCGAGCAGGCCCATCGACACCATGGCGAACAGCACAAGCACCGCAGACCATGATGGCACCGAGCCGCCCGTGCAGAAGCGGTAGATCGCGGAAGCACCCCACCCGAGCACAATGGCAAGAACAATAATCAGCCCGCCCATGGTAGGCGTACCGCGTTTGACCTGATGCGATTTCGGACCGTCCTGCCGGATGTACTGGCCGTAATGCAGCTTGTGCACGATGTCAATCAGCACCGGAGTGCCGAAGAACACGACCAGCAGCGAAACCACGATGCCGATGATTAGCGAAATCACTGTCTACTCCACTTCCTGCGCGACTCACAGAGCCTTATCGGACCAACGTTCAGCCAATGCGCTCAGCCCGGAAACATGCGATCCCTTGAGCAGCACCACCGTGTCCGGATGGTGCGCCGCGGCGGCCACAACAAGACGATCGGCCTCGGCTGTGTCATGTACCCAGTGTATCGGGACGTCGGCACGGCCGGATGTTTCAAGGTACTCGCGGGCACCTTGGGACATGGCTTCGGCGAGCGCGTCGAAATGCTTGTCCGTGGCGCTGCCGACCGCAATCAGCTCATCGACGCCGTGGCTCAATGCATATTCGCCGATGCCACGGTGCTGTTCGCGTTCGCTGTCCCCCAACTCGAGCATCGCCCCGAGCACGCCGATGCGGTACGGTTGCACAGCCTCCTTGGCATGCCATGCGGCCAGACCGTCGAGGCCGGCCTTCATGGAATCCGGGTTCGCGTTGAAGGAGTCGTCGATCAGAGTGAACGAGACTTCCCCACGACGGACGGTGGACACGGCCATGCGATGCGCGCTGATGCGTCGCACGCTGCCGAGCACTTCAGCAACGCGTTCCAGCGTCATGCCACACCGGCGTGCGACCGTCGCGGCGGCGAGCGCGTTGACCACATTATGCCGACCTGTGATGCCCAGCGTCACCGGGGCGGTGCGCCCGTCGGCATCGACCAGAGCGAAAGACGGATGGCCCAAATCGTCAAGAGTCACGTCACGGGCGGTGATTTTCGGCGTGGAAGCGTCCTTCCGGACGTCCTCGATGCCGAACCACAGCACATCGGCCGGGGCGATGGCCTGCATCGCGGCCACATGCACGTCCCCCGCGTTGAGTACGGCGGTGCCACCGGGCACCAGGCCACGCACGATTTCGCTTTTCGCCTGCGCAATGCGCTCTGGCGAACCGAATTCGCCAAGATGCGCCACGCCGACCTTGAGAACAACGGCGATGTCAGGCGGTGCGATCGTGGTCAGGTGTGCGATCTCCCCCACATGGTTCGCGCCCATTTCAGCGACTAGGAACCGGGTGTTCCTGCCGACTTTGAGGGCGGTCAGCGGCAGACCGATCTCGTTATTGAACGATCCCACCGGCGCAATGGTCGGTCCCATGTCTTCCAGCAAAGCGTGCAGCAGGTCCTTGGTGGTGGTTTTGCCTACCGAACCAGTAATCCCCACGATGGTGAAATCGCCTTCCGCCTTGCGACGGGCCGCAAGGTTGTAGGCGGCGAGACGCCCCAACGCCTCGACGCAATCATGGACAAGGATCTGGGCGACCGGCGCATCCACGACATGCTCGACGATGGCCGCCACAGCACCGTTTTGGGCCGCCTTTCCCACGAAATCATGGCCGTCCACATGCTCACCGGGAATCGCCACAAATACCGACCCGGCGCCCGCCTGACGCGAATCGCTGACCACTGCGGGTTCGAACGGCCCCTGCGGCAACTGCACCTGGCTGGGTACCACCAGCTTGCCGTCCACGGCGTCGGCGATCTGTTCAAGGGTCACCGGCATCATGCCCGTCTCCTGCGTCATCTTTCGTTCCTTCCTGCTCGTCTGTACGAGTTGTTCCCTGCCCATGTCTTTATTGTCCGTCTACGACACGCCGACTATGGCAATGCTGTCAAATCATCCGACCTCGAAAAACCATGCATACTGCCACATGTATCGGTGCAGTGTCCATATCTCGCCACTGCCATTCACTGCATCTCGCTCGATACGCGCAATGCGTTGCGGATATTGGATTTGCGCACGCCTGCAGCCATAACCATCGCGATGGATAGGCTCAGTCTCGACACATCGCCGACGCCGGCCGACCCATCAACCGCTTCAGCGGCGATTTCATCGGTTTCAGCGTCACGCTGGTAAATCATCTGGTTGTTGCCTTCCAGGGACAGGCCGTAGCGCTGCGTCCAATCAGCCAATGTCGTCTTGAGCAAGGTGGGTGTCAACGCATCGCAGCTGCCGGCGACATCAACACTGGTACCTTCGAGCGCGTGATCCGCGAGGGTACCCGGTTCAAGGGCGATGATGATTGCAGCTGCACCGTCTTCGGCGCATACCGCCATCGTGTGTTGAATATCGTAGATGTCAAGTGGATAGGACAGGTTGAGCTGCCGTTCCAGCGATGATGAGCCGGCGGCGTTGACCTGTCCGACGGGATTGCCAAGCATATGCAGGAATGTGGCGAGGCGGATGGCTGTAGCCTGCACCTCATCGCCGTCCTGCCCGCCGACCGCGAATACCGCTAGCGCGTGGGACGGCTCCCCCGCGATTGAAGCCGCAAGGGCACCGATTTGTTCGGGTGTCGGCTGCGCAATGATCACCGGATATCCAGCCTGCCTGCCCACCTGCTCGCTCGTGTGGGGAACGATAGCCGCATACGCGCCGCGAGTATGGGCGATGTGCAAGGTCTCTGCATCCACATCCTGCAACGGGGTGAACAGCGCTCCAGGCATAATCGAATCGATATCACTGCTGATTGAAGTGATGGTTACACTGCCAGCGAATTGGGGAACGAGCTCGAAACCGTAACGCGAGCAGATGTCACCCAGCGTCATCCGCCGTCCTACGGCCTCAGTCACCACGCTCATCACACGCCCCTTTCTGTTGGTATGCCCTGTTGTAAGCCCGGTTGTTTGCACGGTACCGTCGGGCAGACCGAATACCATACCATGCCGGTCACCACGTCACCGGGATAGCATCGGTACGCGGCGTGGATGCCGGCACCTGATACTTCTGCATAAGGAATTCACCGATGGTCTTGAAGATTGGCCCAGCCGTCATACCACCATAAGTGCCTTCCGGGTCCTTGAGGATGACAGTGACCACGAACCGCGGATTGTCGGCGGGGAGCACGCCTACCCAGTCGGCGATGATCGACGTGAGTGCCCCGTTGGAGCCGGCGACTTGCGCGGTGCCGGTTTTCGCCGCGATGCGGTACCCGCTGATACCGGCCTGCGCCTGGTAGTATTCACCGACCGACTCCATGGCGTTGAGCATCTGGCTCGCCACGGATTCATCGATGACCCGGGTCGCTTCCCCGCGTTTCGGTGTTGTAGTCCGCCCATCGGCGTCGGTCACGGATTTGATGATGTACTGCTGGTTTTTCACACCCTTATTGGCGATGGTCGCAATCGCGTTTGTAATCTGCATGGCGTTGGTCGAGTAGCCCTGGCCGAACAGCACGGTGTTGCGGGTACGGCCGTCCCAGGTACTCGCGCTGGTCAGCGAACCGCTGGACTCTCCCGGCAGATTCAATCCGCTGGCCTGACCGATGCCGAATTTCTTCAGGAACTCATAGCGTTCCTCGCTGGTGTACTGGTCGGCAGCCATGATCATTCCGACGTTCGAGGACTGTTGCAGAATGCCGGCGAGCGTCCAATTGGTCGTAGCATGCTCGTGCGAATCCTTGTATGACTGACCGTCCACGGTGATGGTGCTCGGCACGCTGAATTGGTCGGTCATCTTGTGCAAGCCAAGCTGTAACATGCCCGCCATTGCGAACACCTTGCCGACCGAGCCAGGCTCGAAAGTCTGCGCGACGGCACGGGATGCCGTTTGCATCGCTTCGGTGCTGCCGGCCTCAATCTGGTCGGAATCATCAAGCGCGATAATCGCACCAGTCCGCACGTCCTGAACAACCGCGATACCCCACTGTGCGTGGTACTGGCTTACGCCGTCCGTCAGCGCCTTCTTGACATACCAATCCACATCGGAATCGATGGTGAGCTTGACATCCGAACCGTTGACGGCATCTTTCGAATCAACCAGCGTACCCGGAATCACCTGGCCGCCGCCGCCACTTTGATATTTTTTGGAGCCGTTGGTGCCGGTCAGGGTCTTGTCCTCAAGCAATTCGATACCGCTGACGCCCTTACCGCTGCCGTCCACACCACCGAGCAACGAGCCCAGCAGCGCACCGTTGGAATACTCTCGGATGCTGGACAGTTCCGTGGTCACGTACCCGCCGATATTGAGCTTGTCGATTTTTCGTTTGACTTCCGGGGACACATTCTTCTTCAGCACCACGTACCGCAGATTGCTGCTGAGCTTTGCTCCCAAGGTTTTCGCATCCACGTCAATCACGCTGGACAGCAGTCGCGCGACGGCCGCCGCACCGGTCGTTCCCACCGGTTTGCCGTTGATGGAATGGCAATAGCCCTTGTTGTTCGTCGTGCAATCGGTCGGCTTGAACGACTGTGCGAGCACCGGGTCGCCGATGACATTGTAGCGCTCGACACTCTGTGCGAGCACCGTGCCGTTCGTATCCTCGATCTTGCCGCGGTTGGCCTGAACCGTCACCGTTTTCGTACGATTCTCCTCGGCGGCCACGGCAAGTCCCTTGTCATTGACCAGTTGCAGAACCGTCAACTTGCCGACGCAAGCCGCGGACAACACAGCGAATGCCACCAGAACCAGCAGGCAGCGCGTACCGAACTGTCCAAGCGCATCGAAGAAACGCCTGATTCTTCGCATGTCATTTGCTCCCGTCGCTAGGTTGGTAGCCGTTCAAATCAATAGTGACGGAATCCTGCTGCGGAACCATACCCATATCCTGGGCCTTCTGCGGCAAGGACGCCTGTAATGAGTCGAGTTTTGTCTGGTCCGTCTGGATGTCCTGTTGGAGTTTTTCGATCTGCTGCTCAGTCTGCTGCGAATCGAACGAGTTTTCCGCCATCTGGGTACGCAAGGTCAACGACCCCACCGCGGTCGCGCCAAGGAACGCGATAGCGATGCCCACCTGGATCACCGGAACAGTATGTGAGCGTGTCCATTCGATGAAGCTACGTAACCGGTCTTGCGAGGACGCGGAGTCGGCCTGCTCGCTTTTGACTACATGCAGCTCCGGGCGCGCGGCTGCCCGACGCGTCTCTTGTTGACGCTCGGGATGACTGGCGGGAGACGCCTGTGAGCGGATTCTACGGGCGGAAGCTGCCATCATCCCCTCCTCGATCCATGGTCATGCCGGGTCCCTTTCACGTGGATTGCACGGGTCGAATGGGTGAAATCGCCATGGGTGTCATTGCGACCATGGGCGTCAGTGCGGCCGCGCGAGGCACGCCGGTCACGGCCACCGCCTTCGACCGCCATCTGTTCGAAGCGTTCACGCCATCGTTGAGGCAGTTCACGATTCAACTCGACTGCACGCAGCCGTACCGATGCAGATCGCGGATTTTCGGCGATCTGCTGATCGTCGGCCATGACAGCGCCCCGGGTCAGCGCGGTGAAGAACGGCTTCGCGTCATCGGGAATGACAGGCAGACCCGCAGGCACGTCCGCTTCAAGACCGTGACGCATGAAGGATTTGACAGTCTTGTCCTCAAGCGAATGGTAGGACTCGACAACCAGTCTGCCGCCGACCGCCAGATGATTCGCGGCCTGTGGCAGGGTATGGGCGAGTTTGTCCAGTTCACCGTTGACTTCGATGCGCAACGCCTGGAACACGCGCTTCGCCGGATTGCCAGCCGGGCGGTGCGCCTTGGGAACTACGCGGTCTACAAGGCGGTTGAGCTGGCCAGACGTCGTCAACGGCTCCTCCCCACGTTCCTGCACGATTGCGTGGGCAATCTGCCGGGCGAACCGCTCCTCACCATAGGTCTTGAAAATGTGGACCAGGTCACGCTCATCGTATTGCGCAAGCACCTGGGCTGCCGTGAGTTCCTGCGTCACGTCCATGCGCATGTCGAGCGGGGCGTCATGGGAGTAGGAAAAACCACGGTCCGTCTCGTCAATCTGCAAGCTGGAAAGACCCAGATCCATGAACACAGCCTGCACGCTGCGCACGCCGAGATCGTCAAGAACCCGGTCAAATTCGTCGAATGCCGCATGCACCGGGGTGAACCGGTCATCCAAACCTTCTTCATGCATCCGCTGTGTGGCAAGGGACAACGCCTCGCTGTCACGGTCGATGCCAATCAGGCGGGCCTCGGGGGCTGCTTTGAGGAACGCACACGCGTGCCCGGCCAGGCCCAAGGTGCAATCGACGACAATGCTGCCGGGACGTTCAAGCGCCGGAGCGACAAGTCCTACGCATTCCTCGAGCAGGACCGGCTGGTGGATTTGAGAGAAATCAGTCATCGCGTCATCACCATTCCACACTCGGCAGCACATCGTCGGCGATATCGGAGTACCCCTGCTCGTTGTCGGCAAGATACTGCTCCCAAGCCTTCTTATCCCAGATTTCTGCACGCGTGCCCACGCCGATTACGACGATATCGCTGCCAAGCTTGGCGTAATCGCGCAACATTTGCGGCACCAGCACCCTGCCCTGCTTGTCGGGGGTCTGATCGACGGCGCCGGAAAGCAGAACACGCAGATATTCGCGCGCGGCCTTGTTACCCAATGACGTGTGTTGGATCTGCATGGCGACACGGCGGAATTCGGCCTGCGGGAACAGGTACACGCAGCGTTCCTGACCACGGGCCATAATCAGGCCCGGGCCGAGCTGGGTGCGGAACTTCGCGGGGAGCGCCATACGGCCTTTCGCGTCGATTTTCGGGGTGTACGTGCCCAAAAGCATGACTTCGCCACTGTCTGTGGGCATGGGTGCGGCAGCTGAAGCCGAGTTGAGGGCGGGTGCGGGGGCTGAGACGGAGACGGGGCTGGTGGCGGACTGCGGCAGAGCCGCCTGCGGCTGCGTTTGCATGGTGCCTAGCGACTGCTGCGGGTACACAGCTTGCGCTTGCTGGGCTGCGGCAAGCTGGGCGGGCGCGGATACAGGCGACTGCGGAGCAAACGGCTGCTGGGTCAACGGCTGGCCGGCCATGGTTTGAGGCATGGTGGCATATTGCTGAGACTGCTGCTGGGCATAGGAGGCCGGGAACTGGGCAGGCGGCGTGGACTGCTGAGTCGCGGCATACTGCTGCGGTGCGGCCTGCTGCGGCTGCGGGACGGCTCGGGATGGCTGAACCGTCTGGGACTGCTGCGGCATGGCGGCATAAGGTGGAATCGGCTGATAGCCCTGAACTTGATATGCCGACGCAGACGACTGCTGGGCAGGTGGCATTTGCACGGCTGGCGATTGCGGCGCAGCAGTCTGCGGCTGGGGTTGCTGAAGGAAGGCGGGCGGGACTTGCGACACGGGATAACCATTGGAAACATTTGATGCAGCCGCGTCTGCGGCACCATTAGCGACACCGTTGATAGCGCTGGCTGGGGTGGTGGGTTGAGGCCAGTCCGATGAAGGTTGCGGGGTCGCCGAGGTTTGGTCGAGTGGTGGAATTTGGCCGGAAGTCTGGGATTCGGAGGGGGTCACCGGCTTGTCATCATCGCGCTGTTCTGCCATTGGACCCACCTCCTTTTGCCCATGTTGTTTCGCGTCGCCACAGCTGACTCACCACTTTACCCCACAATTCACCAATTTTCCCCATCACGACACAAAAAACTCACGATATCGCGCTCAAACCGTTGCCATCATTCGAAAACCGGTTCGACACAGGCGTTTCGCTCGAAAATCCTGCCAATTCCCCGCTCGACCCCATCGCGCTCAGATTACCGTTCGACAAGCGTTTCCCACACCAATCCCATATCTATGGTGATGCAATCACCATTTTTCCTACATACATTACGGATTGCGCTAGGGATTGATGCTTTTGTGGTGAACCATCCCTAAAAATCGGCTGTATCGCCCATCTCTAAATGCAAGTCACCAGCCATGCGAGAGGAAATAACGCGGGGTCGCACAGCAAGCTGATAACGCAGAGCGCGCCAGCTGATCGCCTCAACCGCGCCGATGTCCCCACCGTGCGACCGCCAAGTCGCACGGCAGGCAGATAACCCACTAATTGAAACCAGCTAGGCGCTCCACCTCCCCACAGTGCGATCGCAGAGTCGCACGCCGGGCAGATACACCCACAATCTGTCCGGCAGAGCGTCCCGACTCGTCATCATGTGAGGATTCACTCACACAACGCAGCTCGATGCGCCCCACGCGCCAGCAGGCGGAGCCACGAAACACAGCACCGGCGGCGGCACACCCCCATGTCGAAACCAGCACATCAGCAATCCGACGACATCCGACTGTTCGCCGCCCCACCAGCAACATCAAGCCCAGCTGAAAATCAGCGACAACAGGGAACAACGCAGGAACAACGTAGAAGCCTCGCGCTACACTAGAATGCCTGAATTGCAGCACCCGAAATGCAGAAACGGAACAGCATGACGACATACTCCTCCCAGCTTCACGAGGAACAGCAGGCGGTCACCCGCGCCTACAATCGGCTTGACGCACTGCGTGACCAAGCCCGGCAGCGTCTGGCGAAAGTACGTGCCGCGGGGTCGCACGGCTCGCCGACCCAGCGCACCGAACGTGATTCCTTCGCCACCATGTACGAGGATCGGCTGATGCAGCTGCGCGCAGTCGAGGATCGTCTGGTGTTCGGTCGTCTTGACGACGTGCACGGCAAACGCCGGTACATCGGCAGAATCGGCCTGTCCAGCGCCGACCATGAACCTATTCTCACCGATTGGCGTGCCGAAGCCGCCCGCCCGTTCTATGAGGCGACCCCGTCGCATCATGGCGATATCGTCATGCGACGCCATATCACACTTCATTTCCGCGAGGTCGTCGGGGTTGAGGACGAGGTGCTCGACGTACACGCCGATCAGGTCGGTAAAGCCTCCGACGCCGGCACACTGACCGGCGAGGGCGCGCTACTCGCGTCGCTCAACTCGAAGCGTACCGGGAAGATGACCGATATCGTCGCCACCATTCAGGCGGAACAGGATCGCATCATCCGTGCGCCGCTCGACCGTGTGGTCATCGTTCAGGGCGGACCAGGAACCGGCAAAACCGCTGTCGCGCTGCATCGCGCCGCATATCTGCTGTATACGCACCGTCGCAGACTCGCCAATTCCGGCGTCTTGGTCATCGGCCCGAGCACCAGCTTCCTGCATTACATCGATCAGGTGCTCCCCTCGCTCGGCGAGACCGGCGTGGTCAGCCGCACCATCGCCGACCTCATCCCCGGTGTCGTCGCGACACACGAGGATGACGCGAAAGCCGCCATGCTAAAAGGCGATTATCGCATGCGCCACGCGATCGAGCATGCAGTGGCTGCGCGTGAACGCGTTCCGCAACGATTGCCTGTCGTTACGCTCAACGGTTTCAAAGTGCCCATGCTCCGTACGGATATTGAACAGGCGATCGCCGACGCGAAACGTACACGCCAGCCACACAACAAGGCGCGTGAAACCTTCGTGCGCAGCATGCTCAGCGCGTTGCGCAACCGGTACGTCGAGCAACTCGATTATCAGCCGAATCAGGCAGAACTGTCCGACATCGTCTCGCAGTTGCGTATGAACGACCAGATCCGAATTACCCTGAACAAAGCATGGTTGCCGATGACCGGCGAATGGCTGATCGATCAGATGTTCGCCAAGCCGCATCAGCTGCGTGCATATGCCCCATGGCTGACGGACAGCGATATCCGCATTCTGACCAGGCCGAAAGGCTCGCCGCTGACCCGTTCCGACATCCCTCTGCTCGACGAAGCGTTGGAGCTGCTCGGCCCCGACCCCCGCCAAGCCGCACGGCAGGCGGCGCAGGACGCCAAGCGAGCCGAAGAGGAACAGTTCGCCAGCGATACGCTCGCACAGGCCGGCATCGGCACAGGTATCGTCACTTCGCAAATGCTGCTGGACAATATCAACGGCGGCGACGACGAACTCATAGCCCAGCATGCGGCAGCCGACCGAGAATGGACTTACGGGCATATCGTCGTCGATGAGGCGCAGGAACTGACCGCCATGGATTGGCGGATGCTCATCAGACGCTGTCCGTCGCGTTCGTTCACAATCGTCGGAGATGTCGCGCAAACCTCTGCGCTCGGCGGCACACGCTCGTGGGCGAAAACCATGGACCGGCTGTTCGGGCCTGATCATTGGGATCTCAACGAATTGACCATCGATTACCGCAATCCGCAAGAAGTCTCCGACTTGGCCTCTGAGTTCGCTCAGCGGGAGGGCCTGTATGTCTCGACGGTCAAGGCCGTTCGGCATGTAGACGATTCCGTCCGGCGCGTTCTTGTGCATTCTGATGCCGAACTCAACGCAGATGTCGCCTCGCGCACGCTCGGCCTGGTCAAGGAGTTCATCAGCGATGACGGCACCGGACGCATCGCGGTCATCTGCTCCCCCGAGCGGCTTCCCGCCATGCAATCAACGGTCGACAACGCGTTGCGCGATGGACTGCCTGAAGATCGCTACAAGCGACTTGCTGAGCAGAGCAGTTGGGACCGACAGGTCATGGTGTGCACCACCGAGGAAGTCAAAGGCTTGGAATTCGACGCGGTCATTGTCGTCGAACCCGGAGAGATCGAACAGACCGCGCCTTCACGACTTGTGGCCGCCGCGGATTTGTACGTGGCGATGACCCGTCCGACACAACGTCTGCTTATAGTGCGGACAGAGGATGACGAACGTCAATTGATGATTTAAGGTAGTAGTATGCCCAAAGCATTGTTATTAGAGAATATTCATCCGTTCGCGGCGCAATCGCTGCGAGACCACGGTTTTGAAGTGGAAACGCTCAAGGGCGCTCTGAGCGAGGATGAGCTCATCGACGCGCTCGAAGGTGTTGATCTGCTGGGCATTCGCTCCAAGACGAATGTCACGCGCAAGGTGATCGACGCCCGTCCCGACCTGACCGCGATCGGCTGCTTCTGCATCGGCACCAACCAGGTCGATCTCGATTACGCGGGCAAGCGCGGCATCGCCGTGTTCAACGCGCCGTATTCGAATACCCGTTCCGTGGTGGAACTGGTCATCTGCGATATCATCTGCCTGATGCGCCGCATTCCTGCGCACACGCACCATATGAAGCACGGTGTGTGGGACAAGTCCGCCAGCGGTTCCCACGAAGTGCGTGGCAAGACGCTCGGCATCATCGGCTATGGCAATATCGGCTCCCAGCTTTCGGTTCTCGCCGAGGCCATGGGCATGCGCGTCCTGTTCTACGATCTTGAGGAGAAGCTCGCGATGGGCAACGCCAAGCGCATGTCGAGTCTCAATGAGCTCCTTGAGCAGTCCGATGCCGTGACGCTGCATGTGGACGGGCGCAAGTCGAACACTGGCTTCTTTGGCGAGGAACAGTTCTCCCACATGAAGCAGGGCGCTATTTTTATCAACCTGTCTCGCGGTTTTGTCGCGGATTTGGACGCGCTCAAGCGCCATCTGGATTCCGGGCATATCTCCGGTGCGGCCGTTGACGTGTTCCCGGTCGAGCCTAAGAAGAGCGGCGATGCGTTCACCACGCCGCTGGCTGACGAGGACAATATGATCCTGACACCGCATATCGGCGGTTCGACGCTCGAAGCTCAGGAATCCATCGGCCATTTCGTATCGCAGCGTCTGGAAGACTACTGGTTCAAGGGTTCTGCAGCGCTGTCCGTGAACTTCCCGCAGCTCAACCTCGGCAACAACCGCGGCGTCGCACGCATCGCGCATCTTCATGCCAATCTGCCTGGCGTGCTGGGCAAGATGAACCACATCCTCGGCGAGGAGAACATCAACATCTCAGCACAGTCCCTCGGCACTGAAGGTGAGTTGGGATACGTGGTCACTGACGTCGCCGAAGTCCCAGATCAGGCGACGATTGACGCGCTGAGTCATATCGAAGGCACGATTCGTATGCGTGTCCTCACCGACGGCAACACGGTGGAAGACACTGAACACTGACACTCGTGACGCGTTTATTAATGCGAGTGAGTTCGTAGGCGCGTTTCAGGTAGCTGTATTCAGCTGATATCACAACCGGTCAGGTTACTAGGCGGCCTGACCGGTTTCTTATGTGAGTCTGTGTCATCACATGTCAACATGTCACATCTGACTGAGAACAGCGAGATGCGAGCCGTCTGCAAAAGCAACCATGTCAATCACCAGCACATGGTCAGTGAACGCCGTTGAGTTCCTTAGCTTTGCTGGCGTTCAGCTCATCGATAGCATGCTGGAAGTCTTGCAGGTTTTCAAAGTTCTGATACACGCTGGCGAATCTCATGTACGCGACTTCATCCAAATCGCGCAACGGTTTGAGAATCGCTTTGCCTACCTCGTCGGATTTGACAGTCGCCAGACCGCGGGATCGCAGATCTTCCTCCACCCGCTGACCGAGCATCTTGAGCTGATCCTCGTCAATCGGCCTACCCTGGCAAGCTTTACGCACACCGTTGACCACCTTGTTGCGGTCGAACGGCTCCACATTGCCCGAGCGTTTCTGTACCAGAAGCATTGTGGTTTCCACCGTAGTAAAACGCCTGCCGCATTTGAGGCACTCACGACGACGACGAATGGAATGACCGTCCTCGTTGATACGGGTGTCGACCACCTTGGTTTCAGGATTCTGGCAAAACGGGCAATGCATACCTTCAACCATAGTCGACAGCCCCAACTTGCCGTTCCCGCTTGTCAACCAGTGGCCAGTATCAAGGCGAACCAACCGACCATCGTCAGTCAATGGGCACCACAATTGATTCCCCCGGTTTGAGACCAGTGGATTGCAAGTTGTTGAGTCTGACGATTTCATCAACCTTCTGGTTCACGTCACCGCCAGCAGGAGTCACCTCCTGCGCATACTGCCACAAGGTATCCCCCGCCTGCACTTGATAGGTTACGGTTTGCACCGGGGTTGCCGATTCCGCAGTCCGCGGTTCTAGCATGCTCCACCCGAACACCACCGCGATCGCCAGCAAGGCGACAATCAAACCTTTCGACAGCACAGACCGGCTGCTCGCTGCAGCGATCGCGGACACTCGCGCAGTTCCACGCCGATGCAGCACACCAACCCCCTCTCCTGGGCGCGTCTGGACAGAGCGATAGCCAACAGAACGCATCCCCATATACTCCTGAGCTCGCATACCTCTCCACCTTTCCCGTGCGTTATGCCTCATGCGCATGTCTAATCTGCAATACCAGCCATGCGCATGTGCCAGCTGCCTTGCAACCCGCGACGCCATACGGCGACGCTGCGATCACTCGCAATACGTTCGAACATATGTTCTATCGAACAGGTGTTCTAATTATGACACGGACGTTCGAAGTTGACAAGTGGCGTGTCGAACATTTGTTTGATTTTTCCCGCGGGCTCGGTTATGCTAGTGGAGAACGAAAGGATTTGATGTGGGCACCATCGCATTCCCGTCTAGGCATGATGACGAGCACAGCCAGCAATCATTGGCGTTGAGCAACCGCCAGCGCCAAGTGCTGGATGCCATTCGCTCCCATGTCGCCAAACACGGCTATGCCCCATCATTCCGGGAAATCGGTGATTTGGTGGGTCTGAAAAGCCCGTCGTCGGTCAAGCATCAGCTGCAGGTTCTCGCCGACCGCGGTTATATCCGCATCGGCGCCAAAAAAGGCCGTGCCATCGAGCTTGTCGAGGATCAGTCCACTGCAACACCATCTGTTCCGTCCAAATCCATGCATCAACAGGCCGCGCAGATTTTTCCCTTCCCCACGGCGGCAGCATCCACGGACGATCAGGAATCCATTCTTGAGTCGCGCGACGTGCCCCTTGTGGGCAGGATTGCAGCAGGCACTCCGATTACTGCCCAGCAGCACATCGAAGATGTCATGAGGCTCCCAGAACGGCTCACCGGCACGGGTAATCTCTTCATGCTCGAAGTCCACGGGGATTCCATGGTAGACGCGGCCATCTGCGACGGTGATTTTGTGGTGGTGCGCGAACAGCAAAACGCCGAAAACGGGGACATCGTCGCGGCGCTGCTCGATGACGAAGCCACCGTAAAAACCTTCCGCAAGGAGCACGGTCATGTGTGGCTCATCCCTCACAATCCCGCATACTCCCCCATCGATGGCACCCATGCACAAATCATGGGCAAAGTAGTCACCGTTCTGCGCAAAATCTAAGTCTTGCTGGTGGTGTCGCACGTCGCAATCATCTGTCGCGGCGTCATGCGACGCAACAGTCACACAACGGGGAGATGCCCTGCTGACCAAGCGCATTCGAACACCCAACCGACTCGGCGTGCAACACAACAGTCACACGACAGGCAGATAACCGCCGAGCACACCGGCTCGGAATGACCGAGCGGCCCGGCGCACGACTCAATCCTCACATATCCCCTCAAGTAGACGCGTCACCTTCAGCTCAATCAGACGCGTCACTAACCCCAACACCATCACCGCTGTCACCCTCACCTTCCGGCGCGTCGTGCAAATGTTCCGCGCGGGTCGCCTCGCACCCGGCCGGCTCAAGCTGGAAGGTCGTATGCGGAATCGACACCGGGAAATGCTCACGCAGGCAGCTTTGCAACTGAGCCAGAATCTGCGCCCCCTGCGCCATTGACAGCCCCGGATCGACCACTACATGCGCCATCAGCACCGGCATTCCAGTCGATACCGTGCTCGCATGCAGGTCATGCACAGCCACCACATGCGGCACGCGTTCCATATGTGCTCGAACCTCATCGAGATCCAACCCCTCCGGAGTCTCCTCCAACAGCACACGCACCGCCTTGCGCAGCAGCAACACCGCACGCGGAATCATCATCAACGCGATGATGCCGCCCGCAATCGCATCAAAGCCGCCCCAACCCGTGCATTGCAGCACAATCGCCGAGACAATAACCGCAACCGACCCCAGGGCATCATTGACCACCTCGAGAAAGGCCGCACGCATATTCATGTTGTCATCGCTGTTCCCGTGAAGAATGACAATCGAACCGATATTTGCCGCCAAACCCAACACGCCCATGAACATCAGCAGCCCGACGCTGCGCACACCGTCATCTGCTCCGCCGAACAGGCGCATCCCCGCCTCGACAAGCGCATAGACCCCGACGAACAACAACACCAACGCACCGAGCGCCGCAGTGATGACCTCCAGCCGAGCCCACCCCCATGTCCGGGTGTTGCTGGGCTTGCGTCGCATCAGCATCGCCGTCACCGCCGAGGCGACCAGTACTGAAAGATCAGTGAGCATATGCCCAGCATCCACCAGCAATGCCAGCGATCCGGTCAGCGCGGCGCTGATAACCTCGGCGATAAACACAGTCGATGTCAGCGCCAGCGACATGATCAGCCTGCGCTGATGTTCCTTGCTGCTTCCCGCTTTCCGGGAGGCTCCTTCACCATGCGTCATCGCGTACTCTCCTTGGGTATTCCGTAGCCATACTTACACATAGCCCGTACGCCTTGCCGCCAGCGCCCTGCCGCCTGCGTATAGGCACTGCGCACTGCCACCTGCGCACTGTCGAAACCGCTTCTCATTACCATTCTCATCCGTGCAGATACGACGAAACCCCGGCGTAACGGCCGGGGTTTCCTTGTTGTTCCGAGTGTACCGGGGTATGGCGTCACGACATCAAGTCAGTCACGGCGCCATACGGCTCGCGAACGTATCAGAAGCCGAACTTCGCAGCGGTCTCGCGCAGCGTCTCCGCGGACTTCTTGAGCTCCTGGAGCTCATGGTCGGACAGCGGGGTGTTGATGCGGGAGTTCACGCCGTGACGGTTCAGCAGCGTCGGCACGGACATGCACACGTCGGAGATGCCGTGGAAGTCGGTGAGCATGGAGGACACCGGCAGGATGCGGTTGGTGTCACGCAGCACAGCCTCGATGATATCCACACCGGACATTGCAATCGCGTAATTGGTCGCGCCCTTGCCCTGGATAATCTTGTAGGCGGCGTTCTTGACTTCCTGATGAATCTCCTCGCGCTTGGCGGCGTCGAGCGGCTCATGGCCCGGCAGCGGCTGCCAATCGCACATCGGGACGCCACCGATGGTGGCGGAAGCCCACAGCGGGACTTCGGAATCGCCGTGCTCACCGGCGATGTATGCGTGCACGTTCTTCACGTTCACGCCGGTCTGCTGCGCGATCAGGAAGCGCAGACGAGCGGAATCGAGGTTCGTGCCGGAGCCGAACATCTGGTTCGCCGGCAGGCCGGATAGCTTCATGGACACGTGGGTGACGACATCCACCGGGTTCGTGATGAGCATATAAATCGCGTTCGGGGCGACCTTCACCACGTTCGGGATGATGGACTTCATGATGTTGATGGTCGCGCCTGCAAGATCGAGGCGGGACTGGCCCGGCTTCTGGCGAGCGCCCGCGGTGATGACGACCATGTCGGCGTCACGGCAAATCTCAACATCGTCAGAACCGTCGATGGAGACGGTCGGATAGAAGCTGGAGCCGTGCTGCATGTCGAGCACCTCGGCCTCGACACGCTCCTTGGCGATGTCCTCGAGAACGATTTCGCGCGCAACGCCACGCTGGGCGGCCGCGAAGGCAAGCGTTGAGCCGACAGCGCCGGCACCGATGATAGCGAGCTTCGTGGGCTTTACAGCTGAATTCACCATTTGCTACTTCTCCTTGGCAATGACCCGATTGTGACGGGCTTCATTCAGTAACATCTCCACTCTAGTGGCTCTCCGTGACGTTTACGCAGGGAAAACGCCTTGACGCGGGGCCAAGGGAAGGAAAAATATGAGAGCGTTCACAATGAAGTCGTATTAAGTATTGCAGTCGTTCAGCGGTTATTCATCGACGGCGGCATCGACCACCTGGGCGGCAAGCTGGCTGTCAACCTGCGCTTCGATCATCATGCCATCCCCGCGGTACTCAATCGAGTCCATCTGACCGTATTCGCGGATTTTCGAGACGAGCGACCCGGCTGTGTACGGCAGCAACGCGCTGACATGCACATCAGGCACCGGCAGGAGCGCCTCGACCGCCTCACGCAACGCGTCGATGCCTTCCCCGGTGAACGCGGATACGAGGTGCGACTCGGGAGCGAGCGCCGCAAGACGCTCACGGGTAGCCTGATCCGCCCGGTCGATTTTGTTGAATACCAGAATGCGAGGGATGCTTTCGGTGCCGTTGATATCGGCGAGGATGGCATTGACCGCGTCAATCTGGGCGAACGGGTCCGGATGTGAGGCGTCGACTACGTGCACGATGACATCGGCGTCGGCGACTTCCTCGAGCGTGGATTTGAACGCCTCGACCAGCTGCGTGGGCAGACGGCGGACGAATCCGACGGTGTCCACGTAAGCGTATTGGCGGCCGTCCTTCGCGCTCGCACGTCGCACCGCGGTGTCAAGCGTGGCGAACAGCGCGTTCTCCACCAGCTCACGCGAGCCGGTCAGCCGGTTGGTCAATGATGATTTGCCCGCGTTGGTATACCCGACCACGGCGACCGTGGGCAGACCGAAGCGGCGCCTCGACCCGCGCTTGACATCGCGCGCGGGGGCCATGTGGGCGATCTGTTTACGTAATTTGGCGATCCGGTTGCGGATGACACGGCGGTCCATTTCGATTTTCGTCTCGCCGGGGCCACGCGAGCCGATACCCGCGTCGGCGCCCGCCGCACGACCACCCGCCTGACGGGACAGCGACCCGCCCCAACCGCGCAATCGCGGCAGCATGTATTGCAATTGGGCGAGCTCGACTTGCGCCTTACCTTCGCGGCTGGTCGCATGCTGGGCGAAAATGTCCAAAATCACAGCCGTACGATCGACGACCTTGACTTTTGTCGCATCCTCCAAGGCTCGCCGCTGGCTCGGCGGTAAGTCGTCGTCGACGATGATGGTATCGGCTTCGTCACGCGCGACAACACCCGCAATCTCCTTGGCCTTGCCGGAACCCACATAAGTCGCGGAATCCGGGCGCAGACGGTGTTGCAAGAGGCCGTCGCACACCTGGGCGCCGGCGGTTTCGGCGAGTGCTGCGAGCTCGCGCAACGATTCCTCGGCCTGTGCCTGGGTGGTTTTCGCGCTCGACCACACGCCGACGAGCACCACGCGTTCGAGACGTACCTTGCGGTATTCGACCTCGGTGACATCCTGCAATTCGCCGAGACCGGCAACTCGTTTGAGTTCGTTGCGAGCCTCGCGTTCGCGCCACTCCTGGTCTTCATGGGCGTAGGGGTGGGCCGCGGCATCGTCAAGCAGGACCTCGGAATGTTCGGACAGCACGTCCTCGTCTTGAGCCGGGGCGGATTGGCCCGATTGCTCGGCTTGGTTCAGGGTGCCGTCCGAAGCGTGCTCCGCCGCACCTTGGTGCCCTGCCTGTTGCGGTGTCATACCCGTCGCACTCCCCTGCCGTTCCTGACTGGTCTGGGTTTCCCGGTTGTCTTCAGCGTCGTCCGTACGTGCGAAAGCTGTCGTGGTGATGGCGGTTCCTTCTTCTCGCACCGCCGAATCGGCGGCACGACCGACGGTATCTTCCTAGTATCAACTATTGTCTTTATTATCAACATGTTGGACGACAACACCAAGCCGGTTCCGCCGTCAGCGACAGGCGAGCACGCCGGCGCGACCAACGGACGTTTGCAGGAAGAACACAAGGATATGGCAGTATCGAAAGCACATCATGGCGCCGAAGAGCGTGACGCTAAACAGAAGAACGGCACACGCTCCGCGCAGAAACAGCGCACAGGCGACGAGCAGTATTTCACGGCGAACCCCCAATCGGCCGACGTCAGGCGCGAACGCAAGGTGACCTTGCGCGGCTACGATGCCACGGTCCAGACATCCAACGGCGTGTTCTCAGGCAATCGTGTCGATCTGGGTACGTCCGTGCTGCTGCGCCATGCGCCCATGCCGCCGCAGCAAGGCACCGGGCTCGATCTGGGGTGCGGCTGGGGGCCAATCGCACTCGCTTTGGGCTTCGAATCCCCCAACCTTGACATCTGGGCAATCGACATCAACGAACGCGCAGTCGATCTGACCGCGGAAAACGCGAAATCCAACGGTTTGGAGCATGTGCACGCCGTCACGTCCGATGCTGTGCCCGCCGACCTGACCTTCGACGTGATCTGGTCCAACCCGCCGATTCGCATCGGCAAAGACGCGTTGCACGAGCTGCTCATGGCATGGCTGCCGCGGCTCAACCCAGGCGGCGCCGCGTATCTGGTGGTGCAGAAGAACCTCGGCTCCGATTCACTCATCCCCTGGCTCGCCCAAGCGCTCGGCGACGGCTATTCGGTCAGCAAATACGCCAGTTCCAAAGGGTATCGCGTCATCGAGGTGCTGCGTCAGGCATGAAGTTCACGTATCCAAAGGAACTGCCGATTTCCGCGGCGCATGACGAAATCATCGACGCGGTGAAACGCTCGCAGGTCGTCATCGTCTCCGGCCAAACCGGATCGGGTAAAACCACGCAAATCCCGAAAATGCTGCTGGAAATGGGCCGTGGCACGCATGGCCACCAGATTGTGCACACGCAGCCGCGCCGGCTTGCCGCGCGAACAGTCGCCGAACGCATCGCCTTGGAAATGGGAACAAAACTCGGCGATGAGATCGGCTACCAGGTGCGATTCACCGACGAAAGCTCCCCTAATACCAGACTGCGCGTGGTCACCGACGGCATCTTGCTCGCGCAGATTCAGCGCGACCCGCAGCTGAGCCGCTACGACACCATCGTGATTGACGAGGCGCACGAACGCAGCCTCAACATCGACTTCCTGCTCGGTTATCTAACCGCGCTGCTGCCCAAACGCCGTGATTTGAAGCTCGTGATTACTTCGGCGACCATCGATTCGGAGAAGTTCCGCGACCATTTCGAGCACGCGTTGCACACCAAGGTGCCGGTCATCGAAGTTTCCGGACGCACCTATCCTGTGCAGATCGTCTACGAGCCCTTGGGATCGCTGCCAGCTCTCATGAATCACGTGCCCGGCTTCCCCAATCCGCGCAATCCCGCAATCGGCGGGGACGACGGGCGCAGCGGCAATAATGGCAACAGTGACGACGACCAGACCGATGTGCCGACCGCCGTGGCGCGCGCCTGCGCCGAACTGGTCATTCGTTCCAGCCATGAGCACGGGCCGCGGGACATCCTCGTTTTCGCATCCGGCGAGCGCGATATCCATGATTTCGAAAACGCCCTGCATCATCATTTCGGTCCGCGCACAGCGGATATGCGCCGCCCCGACGCGATCGAGATCATGCCGCTGTTCGCCAGGTTGTCCGCCAAGGAACAGCACAAGGTGTTCGAACCGCACACCCACCAACGCATTGTCATCGCTACGAATGTGGCGGAAACATCGCTGACCGTGCCGGGAATCCGCTATGTCGTTGACCCAGGTACCGCGCGTATCTCACGGTATTCGAAAACGGCGAAAGTGCAGCGTCTGCCGATTGAACCGATTTCGCAGGCGAGCGCCGACCAGCGTTCCGGCCGATGCGGGCGTGTAGCCGACGGCATCGCGATTCGCCTGTATTCGAACGAGGATTACCAGACGCGGCCACGCTTCACGGAGCCTGAAATCCTGCGCACGTCGCTGGGCGCAGTGGTGCTGCACATGCTGTCGGTCGGCGTGGCGCACACGGTCGATGACATCACGCATTTCGGCTTCATCGACCCACCGGATGTGCGTTCCGTGTCCGACGGGTTCAACGAGCTGACCGAGCTCAAGGCCGTCAGCCATAAACACGGCGAAGTCAAACTGACCCGCATCGGCCGACAATTGTCTCATATCCCAATCGACATCAGGCTCGGGCGCATGGTCATCGAAGCGGCCACCCGCACCACGCCGAACACGCTTGCCGCTGTGCTGGTCGTCGTCGCGTTCCTCAGCTTGCAAGACCCAAGGGAGCGCCCCGAAGATAAACGCGAGGAAGCTGACCGGATCCACAATCGGTATGCTGACCCGACCAGTGATTTCCTAACCGCGCTCAATATTTGGGACCGCGTGTTCCAAGTGGACGGCGAGCCAGGCAACAATGCGTTGCGTCGCATCTGCAAAGCCGAGTATTTCAGCTTCCTGCGCATGCGGCAGTGGAAAGACCTGGTCGCGCAACTGTCCCAGATGTGCCGCGAACTGAAATTCCGCGTGGGCGAGCCACAGCCGATCTCCCGGCCGGGGCTTGACATCCGCAATCTGCCGATGAATCAGCAGGCCGCGCACTCCATGTGCTGCACGTGGGACGCGCAAGGCATCCACCAATCAATGCTCGCCGGGTTGCTGTCCATGATGGGCATGCAGGTGGTGCGCGAGCCGAAAGCCTCGGATTTCACCGGTCTCAAGGGGGCGGCCAAAGCTCGAGCGATGAAACGCGCGCAGAAAACCGCGAAAAACGACTATCAGGGCGCTCGCGGCACACGTTTCGCGCTGTTCCCCGCGTCCGCGGTCGCAAAAACCACTCCCCCGTGGGTGATGAGCACGGAACTGGTGGAAACCTCCCGCTTGTGGGCGCGGTATTCCGCCGCAATCGACCCGGCATGGGCGGAACCTCTGGCCGGCTCACTCACCCGCGTCACCTACGCCGAGCCGCATTGGTCCGGCTCGCGTGGGTCGGCGGTAGCACAATCGAAAGTCCTGCTATATGGGCTGCCGATTGTGCAGGATCGTCCGGTGCAATGGGGGCGCATCAACCCGCCCGAAGCACGTGATTTCCTGCTGAGGCAAGGCTTGGTCGAAGGGGATATCCAGCAGCGCTTCCCATATGACGGCTTCATCGAACGCAACCGGGACATCCTTGAGGATGCCGCGCAGGATGCCGACCGCACCCGGCAGGTCGCCGACACGGTCAGCGATGAGGATCTGTTCGACTTCTACAATGCCGTCGTCCCAGCGGATATCACGAGTGTCGCTGATCTGGCGAAATGGTGGAAGGGCGAGCGCGACAAGCAGCCGCACCTGCTGGATTTCGACCCGGAGAACGTCGAGCGGCTTCAGCAATCCGGCAGCGTGAGTATGGACGACTACCCGAAATACTGGCATACGCTCGGCACTGATGGCACGCCGATCGACCTGCGGCTGAGCTACAAGTACGAGCCGGGCGCCCCGGACGACGGTGTGACCGTGCACATCCCCATCAAGGAACTGTCACGGTTGACGCCTGAGCAGTTCACATGGAACGTGCCCGGTCTGCTTGACGAACTGCTGCTCGGCATGATCAAATCCCTGCCGAAGGCGCTGCGCGTCCAATTCGTGCCCGCCCCCGACACCGCGCGGGCAATCCGCGAGGCGATTGACGAACGATACCCGGATTTGCCCGGATCCGGGGAGATGGGGCATCCGAACCTGCCTGATGACGATACGCAAGAAAGCGCGCGGGAAGGTTCGCCAGTCGGCTCGCAGGCGGCCGGTGCCGGCACGTGGCAGGATATCATCCACGCGTTCACCGCGGCCGCGATTTCGACAGTCGGCGCGCAGATTCACCCGGAGGTCTATACCGACGAGCAAATCAGCAAACTCGCCCCCTACCTGAGGATGACCTTCAGCATCGAACAGCCACTGCCGCAAGCCAAATCCCAACATCGGCACGGCAATGGGCATAGGCATGGCGGACTGCAGGCCGTCAAAGTACTCGGTACCGGCAAATCCCTGGTCGGGCTGCAACGGCAATTCGCGCAGCTCGCCGCCGCATCCGCGCGCAAAGTCGTGCAGCGACAGGCGAAAGCCGCCGAAGCACAAGGAAAAATCGTCCAACAGGCGAATCTGCTGCACAAAGCGGGGGCAACCACCAAACCGCGCGCCGACATTCTGTGGGCAGGCGCACTGGATTCCCTACGTCTGCCGTCGGAACGTATTTCTTCACGATGGCTGGGCGCCGAAGCGCTCATGCTGGCGAGCGCGCCATACCGTTCCACCGCCGATCTGGTCGAGGATTTGCAGCTCGCCGCTGTCAAGCGACTGCTGCCGCGTGTGGACAAGCTGCCGGACGATGAGGCGCTCGCCCAAGCGGTCAGCGGGGTGTCGGAAGTGTTCGAGGATACCGTGTATGCGGTCGCGCATGATGTGATTGCGATTCTCAAGCGGTACGCCGAAGTGGACAAGGCGGTGTCCGGCAAGGCCGACCTGCCGATGCTCTCGGTGCTGCAATCGGTGCGTGAGCATATCGCCACGCTCGTGTTCCCCGGGTTCATCGGGGCAGCTCCCCCGGATGCGTTGCCGAATATCGAACGGTATCTGCACGCTGATCTGATGCGGTTGGCCAAGGCGAGGACTGATAAGAACCGGGACGTGCGCTGGGCGTGGCAAGCCGATGAAGCGCGCGGACTCGTGGACAAGGCGATGGAACGCGCAAAGGCCGAGCCGGCCGGACCACGTCACGAGCAGCTGCTGGGCAAGGCGACCCAAGCCCGGTGGATGCTCGAGGAGTTCTACGTGTCCCTGTGGGCGCAGGAGCTGGGCACGGCGAAACCGGTGAGCATCCAGCGAATCCGCAAGGTGCTCGCATAAGCGGGACACTTGAGGTGTCTGACGCGTCTGAATCGGCAATCGGCCGCGGACGGGTTCACACCCGACCATGTGACAGCCCGGCAACCTGTGCCGCAAACATCCGCCCTCCTACGAGCGCGGATTGCCAAACCAGCCGGTGTAGATGATCGAGAAGTTGCGGTTGCCGTACGCCGAGCAGGAGTCGCCCTCCCCCGCTCCGGCTGCAAGCGCCGCCGTGTTCGGCTGATAAGGCGTGTAGATGTACAGCAACGCGGTCGCCTTGTTCTCGATGTACACCTGGCTGCCCCCGCAACTGGCGTTCGGATTGTATTGGATGTAGTTCATGCTGCCGGCATGGTATCCGTACGTATCCTCATGCTGCAGATAGTACTTGTAGCGTTTCGCCGCCCCATACACTTGCCGGAAGAACCCAGCGTACTGCGGGTCGCAGCTCGCGTCGTCCGGGCAGCTCAAGCCCATCGCGGCTTTGAACTGGAAGGCGGTCGTACTGGTCGCGGTAACCAGATGCTGCTCCTTCTGCAGCACGGTGAGCAGCACTTTCGGACTGACTCCGCAGGCTTTCGCCGATTTGCTGATGATCGCGGCAGCGGTTTCGCCTTGCGCCCCTTGGTACGCCTCGCATTCGCTGCCGGCGGGCTCGTTCTCGCTATCAAACGTCATGACACGCAGACATTGGCTTCCTGTGCATGATGCGCCTTCCTTATCGAGAAACGCTTGGATTTCCGCTTGGCTCATGGCATTGCTGTTGAAGAACTGTCCATCGGAGATGATGTTGCCGGGGTTGAATCCGTACTTTTCCGCGGTTTGATTCTGCCGGTATTGGGCGATGGCGATTTCCGTCCGCCATTGCACGACGCGAATCAGCCCCATGACCAGTGCCATCGCGCAGATAATCGTTACCATGGTTTCCAGCACAATCAGACACCGTTTGCCGGGATTCGCTTTCTTCCATGCCTTGCGATACCGGGTTTGCAATTGCCGTATTGTTTTCGAGAACGATGAGGCTTTCCGACCACCGCCGCGCGGGGACGAGGCACGCGACGACGACCCCGTTGACGATGCCCCACGCGAGGACTTGGCACGCCCCGCGGATTGTGCGCTGGAGCCGGCACGCCGTCCGGAACCACCGGTACTCCGTCCACAGTCGCGTCCTGCGGATGATTTCACCGCATGTCCCGATTTCGGCTTGCTCAAAGATGTCGAGGCTTCCGTGTTCGTCTCCGTGTTCGTCGTGCTACCCAATGTCGTCGATGCTCCCGGCTTTATCGTTTCTGCTGCTGTTGATTCCATCGCATCCGTCGTATCCGCAGGTTCTGCCATCATATCCATGTCCTCCGATGACGCGGGGCGCGATGCCTAACATTCCAGCCCTCGCCGCATGTTGCTCAAAATCGGCTCTTCCGCATGATCGCAAACGTCGCCATCCCCGGTACCAGGGTCGTTGCGCCCTCATCATGCCGGCCGTTCAAGGTCATCACTGTCATCACTGTCATTGTAAGGCGTGACCGATCTGATGCCTTTGATCGCTCGGCGCGTTCTGCGTGTCTTGTGGTGTCAGCGTGCCCTGTGGTGCCTGCGTGTCTTGTGGAATTCCTGTCGTCGTGCTTTGCGTGTGTGTTTCGGCCATGCGCCGCGTTCCTCCTGTACGACCCGTCCGGCCGCCCATCCCAGTGAACCACCGGGTGTGCCCGAACACCGACCCTCTGGCCCGTCAACTATTCGACGTCACCCGTCCACCGCTTTCTTACGCCTCTCTCCCACAAACCGTCTACGCAAAACCGCCCACCAGCGTAACCAGTTTGTACGGGGAATTGTACGGGACGCACGGCGCACCACAACACACATTACGAACGCCATATAGATACGCCAAAGCCCCGCTGCGATTGACGCAAGCGGGGCTGGTGGTACTGCATACGCTGCCCGAAACACCGATTAGGCAGCGCAGACAGCCGGGGTTACAGGCGCTGCAAATACTTGCCAAGCTCGTACGGCGTCACCTGACGGCGGTACTCCTCCCATTCCTGATGCTTGTTGCGCAGGAAGTATTCGAAGGCGTGCTCACCCAAGACACCGGCCACAAAATCGGACTTCTCCATAATCTTCAGCGCCTCGTCGAGCGATTCCGGCAACGGCTGGATGCCCATCGCCTTGCGCTCGGCATCGGTAAGCTCCCACACGTCGTCGCTGGTCGGCTCACCCAAGGTCATCTGCTGTTCGATGCCGTCAAGACCGGCCGCGAGCAACACGGAGAACGCGAGATACGGGTTGACCGCCGGGTCGAGCGCGCGGAACTCCATACGCGCGGAATTGCCCTTGCCTGGCTTGTACTGTGGGATGCGCAGCAGCGCGGACCTGTTGTTGTGACCCCAGCAGATGTAGCTCGGCGCTTCCGCCCCACCCCACAGACGCTTGTACGAGTTGACGTACTGGTCGGTGACCGCGCAAATCTCCGCCGCATGGTACAGGATGCCAGCGGCGAACTGGCGCGCGATAAGCGACATGTTGAACTCTTGGCCTGCCTCGTAGAAGGCGTTGGAATCACCTTCGAACAGGCTCAGATGCGTGTGCATACCGGAGCCCGGTTGGTCGGCGAGCGGTTTGGGCATAAAGCTCGCGTGAATGCCACGTTCAAGGGAAATCTCTTTGACCACGGTGCGGAAGGTCATGATGTTGTCCGCGGTGGTCAACGCGTCGGCATACCGCAAGTCGATCTCATTCTGGCCTGGACCGGCCTCATGATGCGAGTATTCAACAGAAATGCCCATCTGCTCGAGCATGTTGACGGTCGCGCGACGGAAATCCATCCCCGGGCTGCGCGGCACGTGGTCGAAGTACCCGCCTTCGTCGATGGGTGTGGGGGCCTTGGACCAATCCTCCTGGTTTTCGAACAGGTAGAACTCGATTTCCGGGTGCACGTAGAAGGTGAAGCCCTTCTCTTTGGCTTTGGCGAGCGCCTGCTTGAGCACGTGCCGCGGATCGCCGAGCGACGGTTCGCCGTCCGGGGTGAGGATGTCACAGAACATGCGTGCGGTGCCTTGCGGACCACCGCGCCACGGCAGAATCTGGAAGGTGGACGGGTCAGGCTTGACGATCATGTCGTCCTCGGAAACACGCGTCATGCCTTCGATCGACGAACCGTCGAAACCAAGCCCTTCCTCGAACGCCGCTTCGAGTTCGGCGGGGGCGATGGCCACTGATTTCAGTGTTCCCAATACATCCGTGAACCAAAGTCGGATGAAGCGCACGTCTCGTTCTTCAACCGTGCGCAGGGCGAACTCTTGCTGTTTATCCATAGTTCTCATCGTCCCATCGAAATATTACGGACATGCTACACGGTTGCGATATTCCCGTGACTATGCCGCGTTTTGCGTTGCGTTTCGTGTGTTGACCAGCTGATTTCGCAGATCATCATTGACCTTGGCGGATTCCTGTTGCTAGGTGCGCTGCCGTGTCGGCCGGCGGTCGAGGCTGATTATTCGGCTGCCCCGACCGCCGACTACCCTCAACGCGCCACTTCGAGCGCTTCCTCGAGGGTGAACGCACGCGCGTATAGCGATTTGCCGAGAATCGCCGCATCCACGCCGAGCGGTGCGAGCTCCTTGATGGCGCGCAGGTCGTCAAGGCTGCTGATGCCGCCGGATGCGGTGACATGCGCGTCGGTGCGCTCGGCGACCTCACGAAGCAGGGTCAGGTTTGGCCCGCTCATCATGCCGTCGCGTGCCACGTCGGTGACGACGTAACGCGAGCAGCCGACGGAGTCGAGGAACTTCATGGTTTCGAACAGGTCACCGCCCTCTTTGACCCAGCCGCGTGCGGCAAGCGTATGCCCTCGCACGTCGAGGCCGACGGCAACCCGATCGCCGTACTTCTTGATGACCGAAGCGGTCCAATCGGGGTTCTCGAGCGCTGCGGTGCCGATGTTCACGCGCGCGGCACCGGCGTCAAGCGCTGCTTTCAAGCTGTCGTCGTCACGTACACCGCCGCTCATCTCGATATTGACTTTCTCGCCCAGCTCCTTGACGATCGCGCTGAGCTGGTCACGGTTGTTCCCGGTGCCGAATGCGGCATCAAGGTCAACGAGGTGAATCCACTGCGCTCCAGATTCCACCCAGGTACGGGCGGCTTCGAGCGGACTGCCGTAATCGGTTTCCGAGCCGGATTCACCTTGGCGCAGACGGACCGCCTTGCCGTCGCGCACGTCCACTGCCGGGAGAAGAGTAAGTGCCATATTGCCCTCGATTCTGCGGGTGTCCCGCTGTCAGTGCCGGAATACCGGCTGTTTCGGATGATGTTTCGTATGCTTTGCTGAATGCTGCATCCGGGTGTGTTCCTCTGGCAGTCGCCAATGCGGCGGCCTGTGTCGTGACAATGGCCTGCGTTAGCTTGCGATGGTCTGTCACAGTGTGAATCGCCACTGCTTAGACTGCCACTGCCGGACGGCCACTGCCCGGATCGCTTAGAAGGTCGAAACCCAGTTGCGCAACAGCTGTGCGCCCGCTTCGGCGGATTTCTCCGGGTGGAACTGGGTGGCAAACAGCGGTCCGCGCTCATAGGCCGCCACAAACCTGCTGCGCCCATACGTGCACCACGTAACCTTCTGCTCTTCCCCACCGAAATCAATGTCCTCGGTGCCGTTCTCCACAGGCTGAGCGTCCATCGCCGCGTAGGAATGCACGAAGTAGAACCGCTCCCCGGTCAGTCCGCGCAGCAGCACGGAGCCTTGCGGCGCCTCGACGGTATCCCACCCCATATGGGGGACCACATCGGCGTCCAACAGGTCCACATCCCCGTGAATCAGCCCCAAGCCGTCCGCCGGCTTGCCGAGCTCGTTGCCATGGTCGAACATGATCTGTTCGCCGACGCACACGCCGAGCACCGGACGTCCAGCGCGCAAACGATCGTAGACGACGCGGTCACCGCCGACCTTGCGCAGACTATCCGCGCAGGCACCAAACGCCCCGACGCCGGGGACGACAAGACCGTCGGCCTCAATAGCCTGGCGATGGTCCGATGTGAGGGTCACATCAAGGCCGAGATTGGCGAGCGCGCGCACCATGGAGCGCACATTGCCGAAACCGTAGTCAAAGACCACTACCGATGTCATCGTTGTCCTTCCTTTCGTCGGGGGCCTGCATGTGTGCGGCCCGCCGTCCGGTGTTCGTGGACGTTCTCACGGTACTCCGGGATTGTTACCGTGTTCCCGTCTCGCGTACGCCTTGGATGCGGCGTTACGAGATGGAGGAATTTCCGCGCCCGAATCTGGTATGCTTCGCGAGCACCGCCAAAGCCCCATCATGGTCAAGATCAGCGGAATCGAAGCTTTTGCGGTCGGAGAGGATATCCTCAAGCGGGGTTATGCCGAGCATCAGATCCTCAACGAACGGAGCCGCGGAGGCGAATAGAATCGGCGGCGCGAACTGCTCCCCCGCCTGACCTTGCAGGAACAGCGTGGCTTCGAGCTTGTCCGCGCGGTTGACCGTGAGAATTGCAGGCATGCCAGACACCACGGTTGTCAAATCCTTGGCTGCTGCTTCCGGACTGTCACCGTCAAGGTTGCGCAGGACGGCGACGGCGCCTTGCGGGTCGTCGATGCAGACGGCGCTGATATCGCTGAGCTGGCAGAATGCGGCAAGCAGTTCGGCCGAGGTCAGACGGGTGATGATAGCCGCCGCCTTGGCCTTGTTGCCGAGCAGCCCCTGCAACTCGTCGTCGAAGCTCGCTTCGATGGATTGCTGAGTTTCCGGCTGATCCGTGGATTCTCCGGTGCTGTCGCCGGCAAACAACGTGTCGTCCTGGCCGAAGCCGGAATCCGGACCTTGAGAACCCTGGTTCGGGGAAGCCTGCGACTGGTCAAATTCTCGCTCGAAATCCGTCATCGCGGCGTCAAGATCTGCATCGTTGAAATGCAGACCGTCCTCGTTGCCAGGGTTGTCGGAGTTCCCGGAATCACCGAAATTCCCGGATTCGCCGGCACCGCCGGACAGACCGGAATCGTCACGATCGCCGGGGGTCGTCGTATCGTCGGCCATCACAGGGCTCCCTTGGTGCTGGGGATGCCGTCTACGCGCGGATCGGGCTCGATGGCGAACCGCAGCGCGCGGGCAACCGCCTTGAATTCGGCTTCCGCGATATGATGCGGGTCGCGGCCGGCGAGCAGTTGCAGGTGCAAGCAGATGCCGGCGTGCAATGCGATGGATTCCATGACGTGGCGAACGAGCGAGCCGGTGAAATGCCCGCCGATCATGCAGTATTCGAAGCCTTCCGGCTCTCCGGAGCACACCACGTACGGGCGACCGGAGATGTCGATGACTGCCTTGGCGAGCGCCTCGTCCAGCGGAACAGTGGCATCGGCGAACCTGCGGATGCCGCGCTTGTCACCGAGCGCCTGACGCAGGGCCTCGCCGAAGACGATCGCAGTGTCTTCAACCGTGTGATGCACGTCGATGTCGGTGTCGCCGCTCGCCTTGATGTTCAGGTCGATAAGCGAATGTTTGCCGAGCGCGGTCATCATATGGTTGTAGAAGGGCACCGACGTGTCAATCTGGGTTTTGCCCGTGCCGTCAAGGTTCAGCGACAGATCGATGGTCGACTCGCTGGTCTTGCGCACGATGTGGGCTGTACGTGCCATGTTTCCTCCTCAGTTCCGGTCTGCGGCGACGGACCGGATGTGCGGCTTTCCGTCATGCTCGTTGGCTTGTTGGCTTGTTGACTCGCGAGCTCGCTGGCTCGCGCGCTTGATTACGAAAACCGCACCGATGGGCTTGTTGTCTTCGCGATGTTCGCGCTATTGGGCTTCCACGATGCGCAGCACTTCGGCGAGCGCTTCACGGAAGCGGGCCATCTCGTCATCGGTGCCCATGCACACGCGCAACCAGCCGTCCGGGCCGACCACGCGGATGAGGATACCGCGGTCAAGCAGCTCCTGGAAGATCCGCTCGCGGTTGTCGAAATGCCCGCCGAACAGCAGGAAGTTCGATTCGGAATCTGCGACTTCAAGCGGGACACCCTTATAGGTCTGGCGTTTGAGCCATGCCGCGGTCTGGTCGCGTACTTCACGCAAGTGGGCTACACGGCTGAGCTGCTCGTCGGTGTGTTCGAACGCGGCGAGGGCCACGGCCTGAGTCACGGCGGACAGGTGGTAGGGCATGCGCACGATGCGCACGCTGTCGATAATGCCCTTCGAAGCGGCAAGGTAGCCGACGCGCGCGCCCGCATAGGCGAAGGCCTTGCTCATAGTGCGGCTGACCGCGAGGTTCTCATGCTTGTTGATGAGCGTGACCGCGCTCGGTGTGCCCGGGTTGCGGAACTCCACGTAAGCCTCGTCAATCACGAGAATCGGGTGGACTCCAGGCGCCGCGCCGGCGACATCCGCCTGTTCGCAGGCCGCAAGTAGGCGTTCGGTGTCTTCGAGCGGCAGCGGCGTGCCGGTCGGGTTGTTCGGGCTGGTGAGCAACACCATGGACGGCTTGATGTCGTTGATCGCCTCGATGGTGCGGTCCACGTCCAGCGTGAAGTCGGCGTTGCGGTGGACGACCTTCCACCCGGTGAACGTGTCGCGCGCGTACTCGGGGTACATCGAATACGTGGGGTCGCAGCTCAGCGCGGTGCGGCCGGGGCCACCGAAGGCCTGGAACAGCTGGAGCATGATTTCGTTCGAGCCGTTTGCGCCCCACAGCTGGCTGATACCGAGACGCGCGCCGGATTCCTTGGCGAGGTAGTCGCTGAAGGCCTGACGCAGCTTGATATGCTCGCGATCCGGGTAGCGGTTGAGCGTGGGGGCGATTTCGCGGACACGTTCGACGATGGTGTCGATGACGTCCGGATTCGGCGGGTACGGATTCTCATTGACGTTGAGGCACACCGGCACGTCGAGTTGCGGGGCGCCGTACGGCTCCTCGCCGATCAGGTCGTTGCGCAGCGGGAGGCTGGAGGGGATGGTATTCTCGCTCATCGCAGTCCTGCCTGCTCTTCCTGCTGCTTGATGGTCGCCTTGTCGTACGGGTCGGCGATGAAGCGGCTCAGCACGCTCTCACCGTGTGCGGGCAGGTCCTCAGAAACGGCGAATGTGTTGATGCGGGCAGCGAGCGACTTCAGGCCTTCCTCGTCGTATTCGATGACTTCGACCGGCTTCATGAAGGTGTGCACGCCCAGGCCGGAGGCGAAGCGCGCGGTGCCGGAAGTCGGCAGCACGTGGTTTGAGCCGGACATGTAGTCGCCCAGCGGGACCGGAGAATACGGGCCGCGGAAAATCGCGCCCGCATTCTTGATGCGCGGTACGACGGCATTCGGGTCGGCAGTCTGGATTTCCAAGTGTTCCGCGGCATACGCATTGGCGGCGTCGATGGACTGGTCGAGATTGTCGGTCAGGATGATGCCGGACTGGCGGCCGGTCAGGGAGGTGGCGACGCGCTCGGCGTGCTCGGTGCGCGGGACGCGCTGGTCCAGGCTGGCCTGCACCTGCTTGGCGAAGTCCTCGGAATCGGTGATCAGGACGGAACCGGCGAGCTCGTCATGCTCGGCCTGACCGATCAAATCGGCGGCGACCCAGCTGGGATTCGCGTCTTTGTCTGCGATGATGGCGATTTCCGTAGGTCCGGCCACTGCGTCGATACCGACGATGCCGGAGACCATGCTCTTGGCGGTGGCGACGAAGATATTGCCCGGGCCGGTGATCTTATCGACCGGCTCGCACAGAATCTCGCCGTCCTGCGGCTCGGAGCCCTTGGCGCCGTAGGCGAACATAGCGATTGCCTGAGCGCCGCCGACCGCGTAGACCTCGTCGACACCGAGGATGGCGCAGGTGGCGAGAATCGTCTTGTCAGGCAGACCGTCGGCGGTCGCCTTGCTCGGCGGGGTGGCGATGGCAAGCGATTCGACGCCGGCCGTCTGGGCGGGCACCACGTTCATGATGACCGAGCTCGGGTACACGGCCTTGCCGCCGGGCACGTACAGGCCGACACGCTGGATGGGGATCCAACGCTCCGCAACACGGGCGCCGGGTGCCAGATCAGTGTGGAAGTCTTGCGGCACTTGGGATGCGGACACCGCACGGCTGCGACGAACGGACTCTTCGATGGCGGCACGCACTTCGGGATCAAGCTCGTCAAGCGCCTGCTTCATAGCCTCGGCCGGCACACGCAGATGCTCGGGACGCACGTGGTCGAACTTCTCCTCGAAATCACGAAGGGCCGCAGCGCCGCGGTCACGGACATCATCGAGGATCGGGCGCACCAGATCGGTGGCTTCCTTCGTGCCCATCTCGGCACGTGGCATCGCCGCCAGCATCTCGGCACGGGTGAGGCGCTTTCCGCGCAGGTCAATGATTCGCATGGTATTGTCGCTCATACCCTCACATGGTAGCAACGGGCGAAAACCTTGCACAGAAAAATCCCGGGGTGCTGTCACATGCTGAGATGACGGCCTGTGCGACAGGGCGTGACGGGACGCGTCTACGGCCAACCCTCCCCGCCGCCAACCCCATCCCGCAGCCGTGCAACACCAAAGTCGCACCGCGCGCCGATACGCCAGCAACCACCCGGCCATCAAACCGGTCGCCGCCCCTCAGGCGGCTGGCAGACAGCTCGGTCCGAAGAGAATCTTGATCTCCGCGAACAGCGAGGTGTCGCGCTTGACCCGGAACCGGTCACCAAAGGTCAGCACTTGCGCGTCGCCCTTCTCCCCCATAATCGCCAGCTTCACCGGGCAATACCCCGGGTGGTTCATGAGCACATGTCCCAGCTGCATCACATGGTCCCGATCAAGCGCGACCGGCGGCAGCGTTATCACCACAGGCCGCGAATCGTCGGCTTCCAGCGACGGCACCTGCATTTCAGTGGCGCGCAGGCTCACAGTCTCGTCGCGCACCTCTACCTGTCCACGTACCTGCACGACCTCGTCGATCGCCAGTTGCGCGGCGGCGGCTTCATACACCTTGCCGAAGAACATGCACTGGATGGAGCTTTCCATGTCCTCCACCGTCACGATGGCCCACGGATTGCCCTTCTTGGACACGCGCCGGTCCACATTCGTGACCAGCCCGGCAATGGTGACCTGCTGGCTGTCGCCCATGGTCTTCGCCCGGTCAATCAGATGCGCAATCGACATCTCCCTAAGGTTCGCCAGAATCGCGGTCATGCCGCTCAACGGATGGTCGGACACGTATAGGCCGAGCATCTCGCGTTCAAAATTGAGTTTGGTCTTCTTGTCCCACTCCTCGATGTCCGGCACCACGACCGAAGCGTCGCCCATCATGTCCGCGCCGCCGTCATCGTCATCGGCGAACAGGTCGAATTGCCCTTCCGCCTGTTTACGTTTGAGCCCGATCACCGAGTCGATGGCCGTTTCATGGATCTCATACAATGCCCGGCGATTCGGGTCGATCGAATCGAACGCGCCCGCCTTGATCAGCGATTCCACCAGACGACGATTCAACGCGGTGACTGGCACACGGCGGATGAAGTCCATGAAATTCACGTACTTGCCGCGCGCGGTTTCACGTTCGGCGATGATATCCTCAACCGCCTTGTCACCCACGTTGCGGATGGCGCCCAGGCCGAAACGCACGACATCGCCGACTGCCGAATACTCGAGCCGCGACTCGTTGACATCCGGCGGCAACACCTTGATGCCCATGCGTCGGGCCTCGCCGAGGTACAGCGCGGTCTTGTCCTTGTTCGTGCGTTCGTTCTGCAGCAGCGCCGCCATGAATTCGACCGGATAATGCGTCTTGAGATACGCCGTCCAGTACGAAATCAAGCCGTATGCCGCGGAATGCGCCTTGTTGAACGCGTACCCGGAGAACGGGACCAGGATATCCCACACCGCCTGCGCGGCTTCCATCGAATACCCGTGTTCTTTCATGCCCTGGAAGAACGGGACTTTCTCTTTGGCCAACACTTCGGGCTTCTTCTTGCCCATCGCTCGACGCAGCACATCTGCCTTGCCCAGCGAATAGCCTGCGAGGATTCGTGCGGCCGACTGCACCTGCTCCTGGTACACGATCAGGCCGTAAGTCTCGCCGAGCACTTCTTTGAGCGGCTCGGCCACCTCCGGATGGATCGGTGTAATCTTCTGCAAGCCGTTCTTACGTTTCGCATAGTTGTTATGCGAATCCATATCCATCGGGCCCGGCCGGTACAACGCAATCAATGCGGAAATATCGTTGAAGTTATCGGGCTTCAGAGTCTTGAGCAGCGATCGCATGCCGTCGGAATCAAGCTGGAACACGCCCAGGGTGTCGCCCCGCGCGAGCAGCTCGTAGGTTGGCTTGTCGTCAAGCGGAATCTTCGTGTAGTCAATCGGCTCTTTGCCGTTGTTGCGGATGTTCGTCAGCGTATCGCGAATAACCGTCAAGTTGGACAGCCCGAGGAAATCCATCTTCACCAGGCCGAGTGTTTCGCACGTATGGTATTCGAAGGTCGTGGTGATGGTGCCGTCGGTGCGTTCCAACAACGGCGAGGTATTGGTGATTGCCTCGGAACCCATGATTGTCGCGCAGGCGTGCACACCGGTCTGGCGGATCAATCCTTCAATGCCCTTGGCTTCCTCGGTGATGCGCTTGGCGTCCGGATCGGCGTCATACAGTTCGCGGAATTCGCGAGCCTCGGCATATCGCTTCGACGTGGGGTCGAAGATGTCGTGCAGGCTCGCGTCCTTGCCGTTCTTGCTCGGCGGCAGGGCTTTGGTGATGCGCTCGCCCACGGAGAACTCATAGCCCATGATGCGTGCGGAATCCTTGAGCGCCTGCTTGGTTTTGATGGTGCCGTAGATCACGCATTGGGCGACTTTGTCGTGCCCGTACTTGTTGGCCACGTAGTCGAGGACTTTCATACGCCCGTCCGGGTCGAAGTCCACGTCGATATCCGGCAGGGAGACGCGTTCAGGGTTGAGGAAGCGTTCGAAAATCAGGCCGTGCTTGAGCGGGTCGAGTTCGGTGATGCCCATCGCGTAGGCGACCATGGAGCCTGCTGCGGAACCACGTCCGGGGCCGACCATGACGCCATGCGATTTCGCCCAGTTGATGTAGTCTGCAACGACGAGGAAGTAGCCGCAGAACTGCATCTGGCAGATGACGCCACATTCGTAATCGGCCTGTTTGAGCACTTCGATTGGCGGATTGCCGTTGTACCGGCGTTTGAGGCCCTCGTCGACATGCTTGAGGAACAGTGAGGTCTCGTCCCAGCCTTCGGGGCAGTCGAAGCGCGGCATGAACGCGCCGTCCTCGTGGTCGTCGAAAATCACGTTGCACCGGTCGGCGATGGCGAGCGTGTTGTCGCAAGCTTCAGGCAGTTCTTTGAACAGGTCGCGCATCTCCTGCGCGGATTTGATGTAGTAGCCGGAACCGTCGAATTTGAACCGGTCGGGGTCGTCGAGCCGGGAACCCGAGTTGATGCACAGCATCGCGTCCTGCGCATCGCGGTCCTCCTCATGCACGTAGTGGGAGTCGTTGGTGGCGAGCAGCGGGGCGTTCAGCTTCTTGGCGATGGTCAGCAGGTCTTTGGTGACGCGCCGCTCGATTTCCAGCCCGTGGTCCATGAGTTCGATGTAGAAGTTATCTTTGCCGAAGATGTCCTGCATTTCGCCGGCGGCACGCAAGGCCTCGTCGAATTGGCCGAGTCGCAGGCGCGTCTGGATGATGCCTGACGGGCATCCGGACGAGCAGATGACGCCCTTGTGGTAACGCTGGAGTACCTCCTTGTCCATACGCGGGTAGCGCATGACGCGACCCTCGAGATTGGCGACGGACGAGGCTTTGATGAGGTTCACGAGGCCTTCGTCGTTCTCCGCCCACAGGGTGAGGTGGGTGATCAGACCGCCACCGGAGACGTCGTCAGGATTGCGTTCGTGATGCGGCTGCGGCACCCAGTTGGTGTCCCAAGAGACGCGGGTTTTGTCTTGGCGCGCGGTTTCCGGCGTCACATACGCTTCGATGCCGATGATCGGCTTGATGCCTTGGTCTACGGCGTTACGCCAGAGCTCGTAGGCACCGTGCATATTGCCGTGGTCGGTGATGCCGACGGCCGGCATGCCGAGTTCCTTGACGCGCTTGACCAGATCCGGGATTTTCGAGGCACCATCAAGCAGCGAGTAATGCGTATGGTTGTGCAGCTGGACGAAGTTTCCGGAATCTGTCATGCCGTCCACTCTAACCAAGCGAGTTGACCGGCGGCGTGGCGTGCTTGGCTTCCAGCGAATCCAGCGCGTGTTGCAAATCCGCAGGGTAGCGCGACTTGACGGTCGTCCACACATGGGTGCGCGGATGGCGGAATTCCAGTTGCATCGCATGCAGCCACTGGCGTTCGAGCCCGAGTTCCTTCGCCATCACCGGGTTCGCCCCGTACATCGGATCTCCTACCAGCGGATGCCCGATGGACGAGAAGTGGACGCGGATCTGGTGGGTTCGTCCGGTTTCAAGATTGACTTTCACCAGTGTGGCTTCGCCGAAGCGTTCGAGCACATCCCAATGGGTGATCGCTTCCTTGCCGGTGGGGGTTACCGTGAAGCGGAAATCAGAGACTTTCGCCCGCCCGATTGGCGCTTCGATGGTCGCCTTGTCTTCCTTGAGATTGCCTTGGACGAGCGCATGATAGGTTTTCACGACTTCATGTTCGGCGAATTGCCGGCGCATCTCTTTGTAGGCGAGATCTGATTTGCATACGAGCATGAGCCCGCTGGTGCCCACATCCAACCGGCTGACGATGCCCTGCCTACCAGCCGCCCCGAGCGAGGTGATGTGCACGCCACGCTGCAACAGACTGCCGAGGACGGTCGGGCCGGTCCAGCCGACGGAGGCATGGGCGGCGACACCGACCGGCTTGTCCACCACGATCACGTCGTCATCTTCGTAGACGACCGCCATGTCCTCGGCGAGAGGTTCAGGCTCTATACGCTCCTCGACTATATCGAATTCGACGATATCGCCTTCCATGAGGGTGCTTGATTTGGCCATCTCACGGTTCAAACCGCGCACTTGGTTGGTTTCGATGAGTTCGGCGGATTTGGCGCGCGATATGCCGAGCATCTTGGACACGGCGACATCAAAGCGCTTGCCGATCAGGGCGTCGGGCGCTGGTGCAAGACGGCTCATTTGGCCCCACTCCCCCGGCCGTTCACCTCGCTATCCGCTTCGGGCCGATCGGCCTTGCCGGCATCCGTGTCGCTGCCGCTGGTACTCGCGATAACACATCCAGGCCGTTCCTCGGACGGCTCCGCTGGCATCTCGGCCGGTTCGTCACTGGTTGCCGACAAATAAGCTTCCGCAGGAATCGGCTTGCGGCCGTCTAGACCGCTGCGGAATGCGACGCCGCGCAACACGAGCGCACACACACCGATTCCGGCGATGGTCAGGAAGATGTCCGCAACATTGCCGACCGACCATCCGTAATCAATGAAGTCAACGACGCGACCGTCAAGCACATGCTCGGCGTACACGATACGGTCGATAAGATTGCCTGCAGCCCCGCCGAACGCGGTGCCCAGCAGGACCGCCCACTCGTGTGAATCGGTTTGTGCTGAAGCATACGCCAGCAACACGCACGCCACGAAGGCGAGAATGGAAATGACCCATGTGTGTCCTGAAGCGAATCCGAGCGAGGCCCCGGGATTGCGCACGAGAACAAAAGACAGCAGATGAGGGATGACCTCGATGATATTGCCGCCAGACAGTGCCTGTTTCGCCCACGCTTTTGTCCCTTGGTCGAGGACGAGCACAATCACTGCCGCAACAGCAAAGACGGCCACGTACTTGCTACGCGACCGTCTTGTTATCTGAGGTGGATTCATGGATTCCAAACCTGAAAACCGTTACCTGGTCAGACCGCGATCAGTGACGACGCGGGCTGGACTGGGACTGGTCCACTTTGCTGTAGTTGTTGGAATCGGACACCTGATTCATCAGCTGGCCAAGGAAATCAGTAAGGCGAGTGCGATACTCGGTCTCGAACTGCTTGAGCCCTTGGATGTTGCCTTCGATGACCTTGACCTGGTTCTCGAGCTCGCTGCGAACCTGCTTGGCGTAGTTGTCCGCGCCGGAACGGGTCTTGTTGTCGTAGTCGGCAGCACGACGCTGGACTTCAGCCTCGTAGTTGTCGGCTTCCTCGCGCTTGTTCTTCGCGTACAGGTCGGCATCCTGACGGGTCTTGACGGAGTAACCGTCGGCATCGGCATGAACCTGCTTGTTGTACGCGTCAGCATCGGCACGGGTGGACTTGTTGTAGTCGTCTGCCTCGCTGCGGGTGCGGCTCGAGTAATCGTTGGCCTTAGTGACCAGCTCTTCGTACTTGGCTTGGCTTGCCTCGGTGATTTCCTTGGCCTTGGCCTTGCCCTTGTCAACGTACTGGTCATGCAGCTGCATAGCCAGGGTGAGCATTGCGGTGGCACGCTCCGGCTCGCTGGAAGCGTTCTGCGCAGCGCCTGCGATCTTCTGGAGGCTGCCGGTTTCGGTGCTCGGCTCGACCTTCTCGATTTGCGCACGAAGCTTGTTCTCACGCTCACGGGATTCCTCGAGCTGACGCTGGAGTTCCTTGACCTGCGTGCCGGTCTGCTGCTGGACGGCAAGCTGCTGACGTGCAGTGGCAAGTTCGCGGCTGAGGTTCTCCGTGTTGGCACGGAACTGGTCGCGTTCGCGGGTGACGGCATTCAGCTGCTCGGCGACGTCCTTGTTGCCGGCTTCCTTTGCCGCCTGCGCGGTGAGCTGATCAATCTGCGCGCTGAGACGATCGACTTGGCTCTTGAGCTGGTCATTCTGGTTCTTGAGCTGTTCGCTCTGGGCCTTGGCCTGCTCGATCTGCTGGTTGAGCCCGTTGGCCTGCTCGGTGAGCTGGTCGTTCTCATGCTTGAGCTTCTGGGCAAGAACGGTGGCTTGCTCGCTCTGACGCTTGAATTGATCATTCTGCACAGCGAGTGCGCGGTTGTTCTCTTCAGCCTTGTGCAGCTGCTCGGTCGCGGTCTTCGCTGCCTGATCCGCAGCAGAGGCATTGCCCGCCGTAGCCGCGACAGCCTTGAGATCGGTGTTTTCCTTCTTCAGGGATTCAATCTGGTTGTTCAGCTCGGAAATCTTGGCGTTGAGATTCGCCACATCCTGGCCGAGAGGCTGCGTGGCCGGGCCGTTCTGCATCGCCTGCTTGCCGAGAGCTTCGACCGTCTCGGTTACCTGGTCAAGGAAGTCATCGACTTCGTCGACGTCATAGCCTTCCTTGAAGCGTACCGTTTGGAAGGTATGCTCCCTAATATCCTTTGGCGTCAAAAGAGCCATAAATCTCCACCTCGCTTTGAGTAATGCCTCGCTGTGACGGTATCTATACCGATGCTAGCACGACCCATATGAATTCCTGACCGATTTCGCGCTCTTTTTTCGTGTCGCGGTCATGATATCTGCGATTCTCCTAGCGAATCGTCACTCTGTCTTCAGCATTTACGAGGATACGCAAGCGCGCACGCGTGTTCATGAGGGTTCACAAGTATTCGCGTCAGATGAGCGCCCGCAGCAAACCGAGCGCAAAATACAGGACGATGAAGCTCAGGTCAATGGCGATCGGCCCCAACGGTAGTGGCGGGATATAGCGCCGCAGCCACCGTAGCGGCGGCTCGGTCAGATCGTAGACCAAATCGATAATATCACCGGCGATACGCCCCGGACGCCATTGTGGGGCGAGCATGAACACCCAGTCGAGAATCATACGAATGAACAGCACGGTGATGTATGCGTCGAGCAGCAGGTTAATCACGAAGATAGCCAAATATACAAGCACAGGCCCAGCATAGCAGGAGGGCTTCGATGATTACGCGCTCATCGAAGCCCTCATATGGTGACAGGTATTGGGTTCTGTGCTACTAGTCGGCGCCAGCAGGACCAGTGCCGGTAAGACCGGTGTCGGCAGGTGCCAAGCCATACCGGCATCAGACCGCGTCAATCGGCGAAGAGGTCGTGTCCGGCAGCCTTGGATTCAGGTTCCTCGACCTTGATGTTGATCTGCGCGGGGCTCAACAGAAAGACCCGCGGGGTCACGCGCTCGATGGATCCGCGCACGCCGAACACCACGCCCGCCGAGAAATCGACGATACGATAGGCAATCGCTTCAGGAACCCCAGTGAGATTCAGCACGACTGGCACACCGTCGCGAATCGCACGGCCCACGAGCTGAGCATCGTCATAGGTTTTCGGGTGAATCGTAGTGATCCGGCTGACACGCGCCGGGAACTGGCTGGCTCCACGGCTCGGCGACGATGCCGACGAGCTTGCGGGCTGTGACGTTGACATCGGCGCCACCGTGTGGTCGGAATCAAAAGTTGATTCCTTGTCGTCTTCCTCCTGATCGAGCAGGTCGTCATCGTCGTCGACGACATCGGACATGCCCAGATAGGACATCGCGTTCTTCATGAACCCAGCCATCTCAGCTCCTTTTACTTACTCGTGCCTTGTGCCGTTCACCGCAGGAAATCCGGAATGTCCAAATCGCCTGGATCGTTCGACGGGACAACGCGGTGCTCGGTGGTCGCATCTCCGTCATCGCCATACTGGCCGTAGTTGCCGTACCCGTAGTTGCCAGCAGCGGGATTCTGCTGCGGGACGACGTAAGGAGCGGTAGCCGGGCGTTCAGGCGCCGGCGATGCCGGGTTCTGGGCACCGGCGTCGATGAGGTTCCCGCTGGCCGGCTGCACTTGCTGCGGCTGGGCTGCGGGGGTTGCCGCCGGTTGCGTCGGCTGCGCGTTGGCGGCAAGCGGCTGAGCTGCTGCCGGGGCGCCCGCGTCCGCAGCTTCCTTGCCCGCCTTGTCGAATCCTGCCGCGATGACGGTGACACGCACCTCATCGCCGTAGGCGTCGTCAAGCGAAAGACCCCAGATAATCTGGGCTTCGGGGTGGATGGCCTTCTTGACCAGTTCGACGGCGTTGGATGCTTCGAGCAGCTTGAGGTCGGTCGGGCCCGCGATGTTGACCAGCGCACCTTGCGCGCCCTCGATGCTTTCCTCAAGCAGCGGCGAGCTGATGGCGATTTCCGCGGCCTGGGTGGCCCGGTCCTCGCCCCGCGCGGAGCCGATGCCAAACAGCGCGGTTCCGGCACCGCGAAGGATGGTGGTGACGTCGGAGAAGTCCACATGGATGTACGGGTTGTTGGTCATCAGATCGGTGATGCCCTGCACGCCGGCGAGCAACGCGGTATCTGCGGTTCGGAACGCATCGACAATGCCGATGGACTTGTCGGACAGCTCGAGCAGGCGGTCATTCGGAATGACGATGATCGCGTCGACTTCCTTGCGCAGGTTCTCGATGCCCAGCTCGGCAGAGGCTTCACGACGCGGTCCTTCGAAGCTGAACGGCTTGGTGACCACGGCGATGGTCAGTGCGCCCTGCTGCTTTGCGGCGCGCGCGACAATCGGGCTGGCGCCGGTACCGGTGCCGCCGCCCTCGCCACAGGTCACGAAGACCATATCAGAGCCTTTCAAGGCCTCTTCGATATCAGACTGATGGTCCTGTGCGGCCTTCGCACCCTTCTCCGGGTCCGCACCAGCGCCAAGCCCACGGCTGGTGGCATCGTTGAGCGCGATCTTGATGTCGGCGTCCGAGCGCATCAGATCTTTCGCATCAGTGTTGATGGCCACGAATTCAACGTTTTGCAGACCTTCGACGATCATGCGGTTGACAGCATTGCCACCGGCTCCGCCGACCCCCACGACCTTGATGTTGGTCTTGTCGTTGAAATTGTCTGTCTGGGCAATCTCGCTCACCATTGTCTCCTGTCACTTACGGTTATGCTCAACTGTAGCGCAAAACCAGTAACACATACGTTATTTCTTGGTATGTACCGCGATTTTTTCACGTGTCGCGGAGCAGCCAAGAGTTCTGTCAATAGCTTACGTCCATCGGATCGTCGCCGAACAGTGTTTCTCGTTGTTCGTGTGTAGTGGTCCTGGACTCAAGCCATCCATACGGCAGGTGTACCTTTTTCGCGTATCGCACACGCCCGCGCGGTTTGTCGATGATTCGCTGCGGGTACGGGGCTTGTAGATCGAGCGTATCCATGACACGCTTGACATCCGCAATATTTTCACATTCCATGAAGGCTTTACGCGTCGTGCCTCCGACCGGGAATCCTTTGAGATACCAAGCGATATGCTTCCGCAGATCATGCACCGCCATGCGTTCGTCACCGTCGTAGAACTCGGTGAGCAACCCGGCGTGACGAAGAATCACCGCGCATACTTGGCCCAGATTCGGGTTCGTTCTCTCATCGCTGCCTTCGAAGGCGTGTTTGATATCGGCGAACAGCCACGGCCTGCCCTGGCATCCCCGCCCGATCGCTACACCGGCGCAACCCGTTTCACGCACCATCGTCAACGCGTCATCCGCGCCCCAGATGTCCCCGTTGCCGAACACGGGAATGTCCAGACGCTCCACCAATTCGCCGATACGGCTCCAGTCGGAATGGCCGCCATAATATTCGGCGGTGGTACGGGCGTGGAGGGTCACGGCGGCACAGCCCTCCTCCTGGGCGATATGCCCGGCTTCGAGGAAGGTCTCGTGCTCGTGGTCGATACCCACGCGGATTTTCGCGGTCACGGGAATGCCCGCCGGCCCGCACACGGACACCACGCGGTGGATGACCTCAGTGAACAGGTCGGTTTTCCATGGAAGCGCAGAACCGCCACCGCGCCGGGTGACCTTGGGCACCGGACATCCGAAATTCAGATCGACATGGTCGGCCATATTGTTGTCGACGACAATGCGCGCCGCCTGTTCGACGATGGATGGATCGACCCCATACAATTGCAGGGAGCGGATTTTCTCGCTCGGTGCGAAACGGCACAGGCGCAAAGCCTTAGGATTGCGGGCCACGAGTGCGCGGGCAGTAATCATTTCGGCGACATACAAGCCGTCTGGCCCGTACTCTTCGCAGATGACGCGGAACGGCCAATTGGTCACGCCTGCCATCGGAGACAGCATGACCGGCGTCGGCACATGGATGTGCCCAAGATCCACGGGATGAATCTGCACCGGACCGGCGGTCGCCGTAGAACGGGGATCTTCGCCGAGTCTGGAATCGCCGCGCTCGTCGATGATGTCCTCGTCGTGCTTGCTCATACCCTTGGATTCCTTTCCCGTAAGCGCTTACTTCCCATCCCGGCGCACCCGCCAACCGATTGTGCGAGTGTACTCCTCCACCGCACACACTCACAAACTGGCTACGCCAAGAGGCTTCCCAACGTAACCAGTTTGTAGAAAGATGACGCGCGCGATAGCGATATCAGTACAGGCCGCCGGCTTCGGCGATCTTCACCGGCTGGGTCTCGTCGATGCCGCTTTCCTTAGAAACGTCCACGCCACCGTCGGCCGCCTTCACGCCAGTCACGCTGGCCGGGCCTTCCGGATAGCGCACGCGCTTCTCGCTCACGCGGTCGGCCACATAATCGGCGACCTTGTCAAGGCTGACACGCTCCTGCTGCATGGTGTCGCGCTCACGAATCGTGACCGCGTTGTCGTCAAGCGTGTCAAAATCGACGGTGACGCACAGCGGGGTGCCGATTTCGTCCTCACGACGGTAACGACGGCCGATGGCGCCCGCCTCGTCGTAGTCGATCATCCACTCGTGCTGACGCAGGTCGGCGGCGAGGTTGTGAGCAATGGTCTGCAACTGCGGCTTCTTGCTCAGCGGCAGCACCGCGGCCTTGACCGGGGCCAGACGCGGGTCAAGACGTAGCACCGTGCGCTTGTCCACGCCACCCTTGGTGTTCGGAGCCTCGTCCACGTCGTACGCGTCCACGAGGAAGGCCATCAGGGAACGGGTCAGGCCGGCGGCCGGTTCAATCACGTACGGCACGTACTTCTCACCGGTGGCCTGGTTGAAGTAGCTCAGGTCCTCGCCGGAATGCTTCGCATGGGCGGACAGATCGAAGTCCGTACGGTTCGCGATGCCTTCCAGCTCGCCCCAATCGGAACCCTGGAAGCCGAACTTGTATTCAATATCGACCGTGCGCTTCGAATAGTGCGCGAGCTTCTCCTTCGGATGCTCGTAATGACGCAGGTTCGCCGGGTTGATGCCCAAATCAAGGTACCAGCGGGTGCGGGTATCAATCCAGTACTGATGCCAATCCTCATCAGTGCCGGGCTCGACGAAGAACTCCATCTCCATCTGCTCGAACTCACGGGTACGGAAGATGAAGTTACCGGGCGTAATCTCGTTGCGGAACGACTTGCCCATATTCGCAATGCCGAACGGCGGCTTGGAACGGCTCGCCATCATCACGTTCTTGAAGTCCACGAAAATACCCTGCGCGGTTTCCGGGCGTAGATAGTGCAGCGAGTTCTCGTCCTCGACCGGGCCGAGATGGGTGCGCAGCATCATGTTGAAGTCGCGCGGTTCCGTCCACTTGCCACGCACGCCGCAATCCGGGCACACGATGTCGGCAAGGCCGTTCTCCGGCATCTTGTCGCCATGCTTTTCTGCATAGGATTCCTGCAACTTGTCGGCACGCTGGCGCTTGTGGCAGTTGAGGCACTCGATGAGCGGATCATTGAACACGGACACGTGGCCGGATGCAACCCACACTTCCGGCGGCAGGATGATGGAAGTATCCACGCCGACGACATCGCCACGGGTGACGACCATGGAGCGCCACCATTCACGCTTGATATTGTCTTTCAGCGCGACGCCGAGCGGGCCGTAATCCCACGCGGAACGGGTGCCGCCGTAGATCTCGCCCGCGGGGAACACGAACCCGCGACGCTTGGCGAGGGAGACGACTTCATCGAGTTTAGAACTAGCCACAATGCACCTTCTGGTTTGACGGTTTTGGGACGTATGACGGAAGTCAAGCTTACCGATACGTTCTGACACGAAGCCGGTGCCGGGCGCCGTGTGAGGATTGACTCACATACCGCCCATCGGGCAGGAGACGTCCCGCCCTACTCAGGAAACAGAACGCCGACTTGCGCATGCCCCGACATACGCAGCTCACCTGAGAGGAAACAGACCGCACAATCCGGAGGCCGTAATACCGGATTGCGCATGCCTTGACATACGGCACACGACAGACACCAGACGTTCCAATCCACCCGGGAGTAGTAATGCCGGTTTGTATATGTCCGGGCATGCGCAAACCACGGAATACTGCCGGGCGCGGCCGCGTTCCGGCGAGATTTGATTAACAGCGTTTGTCACGGCATACGAGATTTGTGAGGAGACCGGAACAATGGCTCAGGCACCACACGCCTACCCTCACCAGCACGCTGACGACCATGAGGTCTGACAAGGCCGCCAGCGTGTGAGAATCCGCTCACACACTCACCCCTCACCGGCACACCGACGACCAGAATCATCGACGGAACCGTCATCGTGTGAGGATTCGCTCACACGGTGACGGTCTGGAGGGTGGGTTTTGCCGGTTCGGCGCGACTCTGCCGTGGTTGTGTGAGGATTGGCTCACACAGTGCCGGTTGGGTTGATGGGATTGGCTGATTTGGAAGTGCTCGGTGGTCATTGTGTGAGGATTGGCTCGCACGGTGGCGGTTCGGGTGGTTGGGATTGCGGTGGCGGCATCACCTATGGGTGACTGTGTGAGGATTGACTCACACACCGACCTCTAACCGACTAGAAAACGACCATCACAACTTACGACACCGCCACCATGTGAGGATTGGCTCACACACTCACCCCGCGCCAACATGGAAACGCCTAATCGAGTCGTCAGAACCGGCACTGTGTGAGGATTGGCTCACACACTGGCAACCGGAACAGCAAGAAACAACCATCAGGACGGATAGGACCGCCACCGTGTGATGATCCGCTCACAAGTGCGGCATCGCGTGCAGTCAGCGCGTTGCCGCAAGCCATTGGGGGCGGGATTCAGTCACCACCAGAAATACAGCGAGGCGGGCGGGAACCCACTCAATAGGTTCCCGCCCGCCTCGTTCACAGAGCAATCAAACCGGGCGGTGTAACCAGCCAAGTCGGCCAAGTCGGTCAAGCCAGCCAAGTCAGTCAAACCAGCTCAACCAGCCAGTTCAACCGACCAAGTCAGCTCAGAGCCAACAGCTACACCATCTGGCAGCCGCTCTCGGCTTAGACGCCCTGCAGCACCACTTCCGCAGCACTACTCCGGCAGCGCTTACTTGGACACGCCAGACGTCGCGTTCTCGATCGCGTCGGAGGACGCGTTGGTCTGGGTGGACCCGGAGTTGAGAATCGCGAGGATGTTGCTGTTGATGGTCACGGTGCTCTGCGAGTCGTCATCGGCGACCGAGTAACTCACGCTGGTCGGCACTGCGATGCGGTCGATGCGCTGCACCTGGTCGACAAAGTTGCGCAGCGCGTCATACCCGCCTTGCGCACTGATGGTAACCGGCACGGCGACAACTTTCTTCGCACTGATCTGCGAGGACGCGTCACTCGGCAAAGTGGCCGCGGCTGCGGTTCCGAAGCTCACGCTCTGGATGGTGGTTCCGGAGTTGGTTGCCGCGCCGTCGAGCGAGGCGATGAACGCCGACTGGTCGTAGCTGGTCGGAATGCCGCGCTGGAGCTCAGCGAGACGGTTCTTGTACAGCGTGGTGTTGGCGCTTGCCATGTTCAGCAGGTCGATGTCCTTCTGCAGCTTGTCGTTCTGCTTCTGGATTTGCGCGGTTTCCGCATTCGCGGCGCTGACCTTCTGCGTTGCCGGCATGATTACAGACGACCAGGTGACACCGAGCATGATCACGATGAGGACGATCAGGCCGATCCATATCGCCTTGTGCTTGTTGAAATTCATCGTTATCTCCTTGGTGTTGCGTTAGTTGCTCGAGCTGCTGGACGAGCTAGAGCTGCTGCTTGACGATCCGCTGCCGTCGGCCGCTGCGCTCAGCTGGTTACGCAGCGTGGTGACCATGCCGCGCAGAGTCTTGGAGGTACCGCCGGAGTTGTCGCTGCGTTCGGTGGTGTTGCCGTCGAGCTTCAGTGCGATGGTTCCGGTGTAGGTGTAGCCGCTGTCCTGTCCGCCGGTCACGGAGCTCAGGTCTCCGGTGACGAAACCGTTGACGCCCGCGAAGTTGTTGATGAACTGCTGCGCGGAAATGAAGTTCGGCGAGGAGACGGTGAAGCTGACCTGAATCACGCCGTTACCGCCCCACACGCTCGCATCAGAAGACGTGCTTGAAGATCCCGAGGTTCCGCCGCCCGGCTGGTATTCGGTCAGCTGGAGGCTCGTATACTTGGCGCCTTCAGGCAGGGACGAGTTGAGCTGATCGGTGACTGCGAGCCAGTTGACTTCGCCGTACAGCGCAGCGACGCGCGCCACGTTGATGTCGTAGGAGGTGACGAGCACGTCCTGGATTTCCTTGAATTCCGCCTTGCGAGTGGTCAGGGTGGTCTGCTGGAGCCGTGCGTCGTCGGTTGCGCCACGTGCCGCGACAACGAACTGGTTGGCAACAAGTCCCGCGATGAAGCACAGCACCAGCACGCCGACGGTCACGAAGCCCATGATCTTAGCGATCTGGCGGTCCTTGTTGATGGCCGCAACCGACTTCGGCAGGAGGTCGACGCTCAGACTCCACTGGTCGGGCGGGGTAAGCTTGCCGGTCTTCTTGGACTTGCCGAGGCTGGACAGGTCGGCGTTGAGGATGCTCCCCTTGGCCTTCTTGCCATCCTTCTGGTCATTGTTCTTGTCTTGGCGGCGCGGCGCGGACTTTTCGCCTTTGCCGCTGTGGCTACCTTTGCTGAATGCGCTCATCGTGGCCTCTTTCCTAGTGCAAGCCCGAGGACCGCCGCATATTCGGGTCCGTGGACGTTGATGTTCTGCCGCTTGGCGTCCTCTCCGACGATGAAGTGGGTGAAGGGGTCGCCGATGGTGACGGTCTTGTTGGTGGAGCTGGCGAGCACGGGCGGGAAGCCGGCTAGCATGGAGCCCGCTCCGACCAGGACGATATCGTCGGCCACCATTGCCGGGTGGTCGGTGTTGTACACGTTCAGGGTGTTACGAATACCGACAATCAGCTGCGCTGTGGTGTCGCGGATGATTTCCTCGGCTTTTTCGAGTCGTTCGTCGCCAACGACGTTCTGAAGGCCGATGCGGTTCTTGATTTCGAGTGCGCCATCGAACGGGATGTCGAGTGCCTTGGCAACAGCCTGGGTGATATCGTCTGCACCGGACGGTACGGCTCGCAGCGCGACCGGGTGCCCTTGCGAGAGAATGATGACATCGGTGCTGTTGGAGCCGACGTTGACAACGGCGATGGCCTTGTCGCGTGATTGGTCGCGGAAGACGCGTGCCAGCGAGAACGCGCTGACATCCACGGACCGCACAGCGAATCCGGCGTTCTGAATCGCCGTGGTGGTCTTCTCGACGCCGGTGCGCAAGGTCGCCACAACCATGCCGTGGAGCACGGCGCCTTGCGCCTGCTCTTCACGGGTGAGCGGCACGAAATCGATGATGGAATCGTCAACCGGCAGCGCGATGTAGTTCTTGACCTGGAACGGCAGAGTGTCGTGCAGTTCAGCGAGCGGCATTTCCGGGAAGGTCATTTCCCTGTAGACCACGCGACGGCTGGTGTAGACGAGCGCGAGATCCTTGGGGAATTTCGCGTTCTTGATAAGTCCCCTGAGCAGGCCGGTCATGGTCTGCGGGTCGACGACCTCACCGTCAACGACCGCGCCGGTCGGCAGGCCGACCGTGCGGTATTGCAGTATCTGCGGCCGTTCCGTGTAGGGATTGGCGATGACGGCCGCGCGAATCGCGTCGTTCGACAGCGACAGTGTCGTGATTGGCTTCATGGCTTCCTCCTTTTCCTTTCTCTTTCCTGTGGACTAGTTAAGCCCGCAAATCGTTAGGTACCAGTTGGCGATTGGCGCGCCGACGTAGATGCCGATCCACGCTCCGATGAGCATGTACGGCCCGAACGGGACTCCGCCTTTCATGTTGATGCGTTTGCGCGCCACCTGGATGAGCGCGAACGCTCCCCCGACGATGAACGCTGCGAACGCCCCTACGATGAGCTGCCTCAAGCCGAGCCACCCGAGGATGAGCCCGACGATGACGGCGAGTTTCGCGTCGCCCAGCCCCATGCCGTTCGGCCAGATGAAGCCGAGCAACACGTAGAAGGCGGCGAGGGCGACCGCGCAGATGACGGCACGCAACAGTGGCGTCCATGAGCCGGTCCCCCATGAGGCGAGGGCGAGCAGGGCGAGTATGAGCAGCATGGACGGGTACGTCATGATATCGAGGATGAGTTGCACGTCGATATCGATGAACGCGATGACGATGCTCAGCCATGCGAAGTAGATGGTGACCGGGAGCAGCCACACCGGGTACAGGTGGAGGGCCGGGCCGAGTACGGCGAGCAGGGTCATGAACCCGCCGAGCAGCTCGACCAGCGGGTATCGCCCGGAGATCGGCTCGTGGCAGTCGCGGCATTTGCCGTGCAGCACCAAGTACGAGATGACGGGGATGTTGTCGTGCCAACGAATCGGGGACTTGCAGTTGGGGCAGAAGCTCCGCTTCGGGTTGACCAGGCTGATGCCGTTGGGCACGCGCCAGATGACCACGTTGAGGAACGAACCGATAAAGCACCCGATCACGAACGCGACGACTGCCAGCACCACGGTGGTGACACCGTCGCCGTACGCGCTCGTGTCCAGATGCGGGACACCATAGCCGACCAGAACATCACCGGCGGCAACGATGGAGGAAGTCAACACTACCGATCACCACTTCCAGTTCGCAGCGTCCACATACTTGCTGGATGCGTAGCTGATGGAGGCTTTCACCTCGGGGGTGTATGACGCAGTAACCAGACCATGCGTAGGAACTACTATTGGTCCATTCCACTGCTGAGGATATAACGTCTCGCCCAAGGCATTCGTTGAGCTCTTCGTACACTTCTGGAGCACGACCATAGGTGTATACCGTCCAAGATGATTAAAGTAATCATTGGCAAGTCCAGTTGTCCCGGGCTCATTTATGTACGTGTATCCTTCAATGCCGTTGGTCATCTCCGTCAGGCACAACGGAGTCGATGTATCGGCCGTCGAGGCAAGCACGAACTTATAATTGAAGATGCTGTCTTTTCCAACATATTCATAGCGATAGAAAGTGTTGGTGTTCGATATGTCGAGCGGGCAGGCGCCTTCCTTGTTGCGCAATACCTCCCCGACTGTCGCACTGTTCACGTAGTAGCATTTGACTTTCAGATCGCCGTTGCTATATGGCCGGTACCCGCTCTGCGCCCAATATGACACGATGGTTGTAAGTTTCCGGCCGACCGATGTCGATGTAGCATCCTGCCCTCTATCGTACCAAATCGAGTCAACCTTCCAATTTGTACCTGTACTAGCGACAGGGCACGGGTACGTCCAGGAGCCTTGACCGTCGGAACCTAGATTACCGGTACCGTTCATGAGCGTTCCATAACAATATGAGTATGATGGCGCAGCATTGACGTTGCATTGCTTTGTCCCTACTTCAGTGCCGTTGTTCCACGCCTGCATGCAGGCACCTGAATTTGAGACAATCTGGTTCGTGTTCCATCCTGACTCTCCACCAGCGCCGAGGCTTTCCGCAAAAGTCATGCCGACCTTACTGCCCTTGTCGGGGAAGCTCTCAACCCATTGTGAAGATGCCAAGAAGCATGCGTTGCCGCCAATGGAATTGTCACCATACTGCGTGCTGGACACATCGGCATCGCATTGGCCCCACTTGGCGTTCGGAGTTATATCAGCACTAGCGATACGCTGGGCATACATGGTTTGGAACAACGTATGCTGATAATCGCTACCACTACCTCGAATTGGGCCAACAGAATACTGAGGTTCGTTCTGATTTGCTGATCCATTCTTCGGGAAGTTCACGTATCCTGCGTTTACAAACCCGTAATAGAATCCCCATTTTTGGTATTTATTCAGGAGACTGTTCGCGTCAGCAAGCTCCGCAGAAGTATCGTATCCTTGATCATCCCATGTATTGCCAACGCCCGGAACTATCTTTCCGTCGCTTACAGCAGGAGAATACGAACTGCCACACGTAGTGAGCCTGATGACACCATCTTTGCCTATTCCACCTTTTACGGAACGGTGGGTAATATCAACACCGGTCATGCACAGACTCTTGTCAGATGCAAGCCGAATGCTGTCATCCTTTCCGTACACCCATTGGTTGAGACGCCTGTATGCACCGTTCTTCTTGCAATAATCCGAATACTTAAACGTGTTGGTCGAACCGACCTGCACAGCTTTACGGAACACACGGACAGCGGAGCCGTCGATAGCCGACTTGTTCGGATCAATATTGCCCTTAGCGTCAGTCGTAGCCACAAAACACAAATCATTACGTGGGTCGGGCACGGCTTTCTTCAGATGGTCACCCCAGAGCAAACCATTATCGTTCACATTGTTTTCAGAAACAATCTCGTCAAGATCTCCATTTGCATCACGCTTGTATGAAGACACGACAATCCAAGGAGAGCCATTGTCCTCCATTGGTTTGTTACGCATCGGCGAGCCGCCGCCGCCTCCTCCACCGTTATTTTCTTTGGCCTGGCCAAACTTATACAATGCGGCTGCTGTACGAACGGGGTCGTTCTCCGTACCAGCAGCTCTGCCGTCGGGATAACGGTTGACGTACCCATATGAAACTACTACCGCATACTTAACAGTGGAAAGTTTGGTCGTATCGGTAACAAGCTTGCCACCAGCATTAGGATCGCCGTCGTAGTATCCAATCTGAATACGGTACGAGAGCTTCTGGTCATGCGTCGAGCTGGATGTCGAAACAGCCGTAGTACCGGAGGTCGTATCGTTGACCGGAACATAATTCAGGGTCACAACCTTCGCGGTTCCGGTGGCGGAACTTGATGCGGTAGCAGTCTCAACAGCATACGTCTCGTCAAGCGACGTCTTGCTTGGGTCAGCCGTCGTGGCGGGCATCAGCTTGTCATAGTTGCCCGTTTCGTAATAGCTTTCCGTCGTGCGCAGGAAGCTCAGGCCTGCCTGCAATCCAGCCTCAGCAGCCACCTTGCCCTGAGCATTGCGCGAGTTGTTACGGTATGGCAACGCCTGGGACAGCAGAATGCCCAGCAGCAGTGTCGAGGTGAGCAACACCACGAGGATGAACATGAGCGCCATCACCATAGCGACGCCCGACTCCTTGTTCTTGTAGCGTGCACGCAGCCGCATACCCACCGCGCGATCAAGACGACGCCACAACACTGACTCTTTCATGACAACCTCTTCGCTGTTTCTATTCCGTGTTCCTGTACTTGGAATCGGTTCCTATTCCTGGATTCCTACCTGAGAAGCGCTTTCGCGACCGTGATCACATGTTGTCGATCGCATTGAACATGTCGAACATTGGCATGTACAGTGCAATGACCATAAAGCCTACGATGACGCCGAGGACGAGGATCATGATCGGTTCGAGCAGCGAGGTCAGCTGCTTGGCGATCGACTGCGCCTCCTCGTCATACGCGCGACCGGCATTGTCAAGCATCTGGTCAACCGCACCGGAATCCTCGCCGATCGCGACCATCTGCACCAGCATGTTCGGGAACACCGGCTCCATCGCCATAGAATCCGCCAGACGACGACCCTTCTGGATCTCCGTGCTCACCGTACGCGTCGCGTTCTCGATCGTGTAATTACCCGACGTGGACCCCACGATATCCAACGCGTCCGTGATCGGCACACCGGCATGCAGCATCGACGAGAAATTCCGGCAGAACCGCGCCAACGCCACATTCGTGTTCAACTTGCCGAACACCGGGGCCTTCAACTTGAACGGCTCCCACCACCGGCGAATGAACACCTCCTTGCGATTCCGACGCCACCACACCGCGAACACGAAGATCGCAATCACCAGAATCGGAATGGCGATAGGCGCGGCCTGACCCATGACCACCAGTACCTTGGTGATGGCAGGGAGTTCCGCACCCATGGAATCGTACATGTTCTTGAAGGTCGGCACGATGGTCAACAGCATGACACCGACCAGCAGCAAGGCAATGCACAACACGACAATCGGGTAGGCCATCGCGGACTTGATCTGCTGCTGCAAGCGCACATCCGCCTCAAAACTCGAGGCGATGGTGTTCAACGCGCCGTCCAGGAAGCCGCCAGTCTCGCCCGCTCGTACCATGTAAATCATGATTGCCGGGAAGATGTCACTCTGCTCCTGCATGGTGTCGGAGAAGGACTTGCCGCCTTCGATATCCGTAAGGCACTGACGGAGCGCATCACGCAGCTTCTGGTTCGGCGTCTGGTCCACCACGATGTTCAATGCGCGTGTCAGCGAGACGCCTGCGGTCACCATGGTCGCCAGCTGGCGGGACATGACCGCGAAGTCCTTCTTGGACGGGTATTTTGCGAAACCGAGGTTGAGCTCCTTGTTCAACCCGCCCGCCTCAGAGGTGTTCACCACTTCGGTGGGGATAATGCCGAGCTTGGTGATGCGGGCAATCGCCTGGTCTTGTGTTGCCGCCTCGACCGTGCCCTGCTGCCTGCGCGTGCCATCCGTCGTTACGCCCTTGTACCGCCAGACCGCGGCCTTATTTGCTTGACCCTGTGGCATGTTCACCCCGTTAGTTGTGATTCTCCGTATTCGCGCCCTTTCGAGCGCCTCCCCTGTGTTCTCTCTTCTCTACCCGCCGGACGGTTCCGGTGCGTGCATGAATCGCATCACAAGCACCACAAAGGAGCAAAGTGCCTGCAATGCGTTTATCTGCGGCTTCTTACGAGGCCGCAGACCGGCAATTCACCCTCTCATGCAAAGGATGCATCACCGGAAAAGTCACGGCGCCGACATATCAGATCACCCTGAACACTCTTCATGATGTTCTCCTTCTTTCGAAGTTCCGGATATGCCGGATTTTCCAAGCGCCTCCGTGGTGCCAGGATGTGGCGGTTGTGTGCAACCGCCACAGTCAGCAGTGAAGAATCTGCCGGCTTCACCGCAAGTTTACCATATATTGCATGCGTTTGCATCTAAGGCGATATCATACTTCGATATATGAACGTCGCCAGCTTCTTGGCTATTTTCGCCATTATGGGACGTCAAACGATTGACGTCGTAAATAAATCACGCAACGCACAAGTGCCATTGTTTCATCATGTTTTGCAAACGCTGTCAGCAACTCCATATATCAGTCGGCCAATCCTCAATGATGGGAATCCGTCACTGGCATGCCGCATAGGTGATCGCCGCTGAACCTGTGGCACTTGACGCCGTGGAATTCCTCGAGCTGAATGTCACCTGAGTGTTCGACGTAACCAGTTTGCTGCCCGAATACTGGCCGACAACCGGCGAGAACTGCAAGGTATCAGTCGATTTGACTGTCAACAGGTCAGCCTTGCTCAATCCCGTGGCCGTCGGAGCGTTCGTAATCGAGTTCAGCAGCGCATGCTTCGCAGAATACGTGCCGTGAGCACCGGTGTTGTCTACATCTGCGGTCTGGTAATACAAGACCCCGGTATCTTGTAAAGAACCGCTCGACCAAGTCGCCGGCTTGTAATACAACATGATGCACTGGCCGACACTCGCACTGGCCGCACCGGAATCATTGCCGGACGATGGCGCCGAATAAATCAACACCGTGTTCTTGTCGGTAGAACTGCTGCTGCCGCCTGTCGTCGCATATCCAATCGAGTTGGAATACGTGACGAAACGCTCAAGCCGCTGGGTTGCCATCATTACCGTAGACGCTGATTGAGCACGCACCGCGGTGGAATTTGTAGATCGCAGGTACTGCATGACACTGGCAGTGAACACCGACGAGAACAAGAGGAATATACCGAGCGCCACCATGAGTTCCGTCAGGGAAACGCCCTTTTGCTTATCGGTGTTCCTCAGCTTGCGCCAACGAGATGCAAGCTTTCCTGCTAATCCTTCATGCTTCACATCACAAGATCCGCTGCGCATGCTTGCTGTTGCCGCCGGCTGTGCAACATTGCTCATACCACTATCCATACCGTTCACCGCCTCACTTGCTCTTCAGGGTGTCGTCATTGCTGCCATCGAAAATCGTGGCAGTGCTGTACCAGCAAGTCTTGCCTTGATGCTGGCTGTCCGGCCAAGTGACGAGCACAACCACTCGGACCATCGGCGAATAGGTCGGACTAGAAGCGGTACCAGTGTTGAACGGACCGGTGGGGAACTTCGTAGCGTCGGTGATAGATGCTGCATCAACGGCTTTGTTGCCTTTACCCACATATTTGTACGCACCGACAGCGCCGGATGAAGTCACCAGGCCTTGCTTCGAAGCGGACAGGCAGGAAGCCTCGGTAGACAGGCGATAGCACTTGCCGACAACCGTGTATACGGTATACGTGGTGCCTTTGCCCTGCCGGTCGTTGGTCTCGACCTTGGCTTGAATCGCCGTGGCGCTCGGAGAATCATTCCACCCCAGGTCGATGGTATCTGAAGCGTTCTCAATCACATTGAGATCGGTAGCCTCCTTGAGTGCCTCCTGCGCATCCGACTTGGACATGCCCGAGGTGAGTGTAGAGAAAATCGTGTTGCCGTCTTTGCCCTTCACGCTTTCCTGCACCTGCTCCATACCCGATTCGGCAAGACCGACCGCGATGGCACGCTGCTGGTGCGCGTAAGAAGAATGCACGGCGGTGATGGCGAACTGGGCAGCCGCCAGTCCGACGAGCGTCAACATGCCAATCGCCACGATGACCTCGACCATGGTGAAGCCGCGCTGCATACGTTTGAGCAGCGCCCGCCTCCTACCGTATGTATAGCCCACGGTTGTTCTCCTCTCTTATGCCGGGCGTCAACCCGTGCCGGGAACTTGTTTTCTCTCTCGTTTTCCGTATTACCCTGCTGCCAGTCAATGACCGCCAGATAACAGGCAAGCCCCGCAAGGCCTCAACCCTGCGGGGCGGATTGGTGTCACGGCTTATGCGGATGCCATTGCAAAGCGCCCGTCGTACTCTCGTACTTGTATTCGAAGTCGCCCAGGCTGCTGTTGCCACCTTCAATCGTGTAGGAATCACCGCCGTTCGCCTTGCTATAGCTGATGGTCACCTTGATGGTGTTGTCTTTGGACACTGTAACGGGGGTGCCGCTGATGGTGCCACCGGACTGCGTAAACGTGCATTCCTTTTCATTGCATGTTGCCGAAGAATCATCGCTCTTCATCGTCAGCTTTTCGCCGTCTTTGAGCTTGGTCATGGCGGTGGCGATTGCCACCTGAGTGTTGTGCACATCGTTCTGCACTGACGAACGCCATGCCGACTTACGCTGATTCAGATAAATAGGGACCGCCACACCGGCAAGAATGCCGATGACGATGACGACAACCAGCAGTTCAACCAAGCTGAACCCCTGCTCGTCGCGAGCCTTACGCATTGCCTTTCTCATGGCCATTACCTCCGCAACACCACAGTCGCTTGCACACCGCGGGTGCCTTACACATCTGCATGCGTAGTCGCTGACGTGTACGCTCCAGCCATGGAACAGTGCACGTCACACACCTGACGGATATGAGCATTTTATCACTTAACGTGACAACTATCGGCCATTATAGGGGGTGCAAGCTATCAATCATTTGCTTAAACGTTTAATGTTTGGTGGTATGCATACGTTCTCATTGCAATAATCACGCCGCATAAGCCTTGAAATATGCAGCATCCACCAATATTGCGACACGGCTACCCCCCAACACGACCCCCAACGTTCTCAGTTAACGGTATAGTTGTCTTTATATGGGCGCGCGTAGCTGATGCCGGCAAGACGCACCAAGAGCATGGACCAAGGACGGAGGATTGACGACATGGGTGAGGACACCAACTCGAGAGGGCTGTTCTTCCGCAAACGGCCAAAGGAAGACGAGCATCAGGACGAGCCGCAGACTCCACATTTTGATCCGACCACAACCTATGACACCTCGATGGTGTTCAAACCCAGCGGCCCAAAGCACGCCGCCACCAATGACGGGTTCGACCCAACCACGGCGCCATCCATGACAGGCGACTTCATGGCGGACGAAAAGGCGGAGCGCGCATTCGCCATGGAGCTCGCGCAGAGCATGAGTCTGCCCTTCGTTGACCTCAACGAATACCAGGTCGACCGCAACGTCATCGACAAGGTGCCCGCCGAGATGTGCCGCGCCGAAAAGCTCCTGCCCATCTCCATCATCAATGGTCGTCTCGCCCTCGCCATGGCCAACCCGCGCGACCTATCCGCCGTCGACGGCGTCTCCGCAACCACCGGCATGACCGTCCTGCCCATGGTTGCCATGCCTTCGCAGATGGAGACCGCGCTCAACCGTTACCTGCGCGCCAACGACGAGCTCAACGAGATCTCCCACGAGATCGCGGCCACCGCCAAGAAGGAAATCAACCTCGAATCCGATGACGAGGAAGACTCCTCCCCCGTCGCGCGCTTCGTCAACCTGCTCATTAACCAGGCCATCGACGACAACGTCTCCGATATCCACATCGAGCCACAGGAAGACGGCCTCGAAGTCAGGTACCGTATCGACGGTGTGCTGCACGTGTTCCAACGGGCGCCGAAAGCCATGATCCAAGGCGTCATCAGCCGTATCAAGGTCATGGCCGACCTCGACATCGGCGAACGCCGTCGCCCGCAGGACGGCCGTATCACCGTACGGCACGGCGGCAAGAGCGTCGATTTGCGTGTCGCCACCCTGCCGACCGTCTGGGGCGAAACCGTCGTCATGCGTATTCTTTCGACGCCTGCCGGCAATCTCAAAGTCGAAGACCTCAACTTCTCCGAGCGCAACCTCAAGGTCTTCCAGAAGGCATACCAGCGTCCGTACGGCATGGTGCTCGTCACCGGCCCGACCGGATCCGGTAAGTCCACCACCCTGTACGCAACGCTCGGCGACGTGGCCAAACCGGAAATCAACATCATCACCGTTGAAGACCCGGTCGAGTTCCGCATGAAAGGCATCAACCAGGTACAGGTCAATGTCAAGGCCGGCCTGACCTTCGCTGCGGCCCTGCGCTCCATTCTGCGAGCTGACCCTGATGTCGTGCTCATCGGTGAGATCCGAGACCAGGAAACCGCGACCATCGCCATCGAAGCGTCACTGACCGGCCACTTGGTGCTTTCCACCCTGCACACTAACGACGCCCCGAGCGCCGTCACCCGATTGACCGAAATGGGCGTCGAACCGTTCCTCATCAGCTCCTCGCTCGCCGCCGTAATGGCGCAGCGACTCGCCCGACGGCTGTGCAAGCGCTGCGCAAGAAAAGACAAGGCGACTGTGGTCGAACTCAAAATGCTCGGAATACCTTACAAGGAAGGCGACGAGCTGCCGGACGTCTGGCGTCCGGTCGGCTGCCAGGAATGCTCCAACACCGGGTATAAGGGCCGTGTGGCCATCCAGCAGGTCATGGGCGTGGACGAGAAGATGGAAGGGCTCATCGCCAAGGGCGCAACCAGCCTCGAAATCGAGAAAGCCGCGACCGAGGCCGGCATGACCAGCCTGCGCGAAGACGGGTGGCAGAAGGCGCTTGCCGGAGTCACCTCAGTCGAAGAGGTGTTGCGAGTCACAGTGTGATTCGGCAACGCGCGATTCGAACTTCGCGTGAACCCGTCCGGTGCGCGCGGAATACAGCACACCAGAAGAGAAGAGACACGAGGACACAGTATGACAGAGGCTAACAAAACACAGGCCGCAGGACCAAGCGGGTCTGCGGCCCAGACTGGCGGCGGGATCGCGGGTGAAACCAGTGATTCTGCCGTCGGAGCGACCGTAGGAACCACCGCAGGAACCACCGCCACCCAAACCATGGAAAAGCAGACAACGACCGCGGATTCCGACGTCACTGCGGCAGACGCGGAATCCGACGGCACGCCGAAAGCCAACGAGGCGGGCACCGGTGAGACAAGCGATAGCAATGCCGCAACCGGGGCCGCTGCAACCAGCGGAAACACGCCGGAAGCGGTCGGTTCATCCGAATCCGCCTCGTCGGACGTTGCCGATGACGGCGCAGAGGAAATCATGGAGGAAGGCGCATCGCGCAGCAACTCCTACCTCAGCGGGCTCAAAGGCGTTACCATCCCCAACACCACGCCGTTCTACTCGGAGAAAATCCAGCGCGGGCGGCACTTCTCCGACAAGAAGGCCATCCGGGCGGACGATCCCAACCTCGACGACGGCATGAAGAAAATCTTCGCCATGCTGGACGAAAACGCTTCGGCATACTACGAGAAGCAAGAGGCGCAAAAACCCAAGCTGTTCCCTGAATCATCCTACGAAGCCAAACCCGAGGAAACCCTTCCCTCCGACAGCTCTCTGGCCGAACTCGCCCAACATTCCGCGCAAATCAACAGCCGGGACGACGTACAAATTGAGGCGTCACTCGGTCTGAAGCCCGGTGATTTGGAAAACTTCGACGACTTCGACGACTTCGACGATGAGCGCAAGAAAACGTATGCAACGCTCACCGGAACGTTGCAGCCCATCAGTGCTTCCCCCGCTCAAGACGTGCAGAGCGCGGGGAATTTGTCCGGGGCAGAGACCGCGGCCGGGGCAGATGCTATGGTTGGGGCTGAAGCTGGCGCAGAGACTCCAGCTGAGGCAGGCGCTGCCGGCACTGAGAACCTGGCTGATGCAGGTGCTAGTGTTGCAAATACTGGAACAACCGCATTTGCGGCATCTGCGGCCCGAGTGGATGCCGCAAATGCCGCGCAGACCGGTACTGAACAGGCGCAACAGCAAGCTCAACCGGCTGAGCAGGTCACTCAGGCCAATCCGGCGGCTAAATCAGAGCAAACGCCACAGGCCAAGAGCGTCGCAGACGCTCAGCAGACCGCGCAGTCGGCCAATACAGTAGTATCATCCACCACCAACGAATCGCATATCATGAACAAACAACAAGCAACAGCAACACAGACCCCATCCCAGAACCAGACAGCCGAGCAGATGCAAACCATGCAGGCGCAATATCTCGCCCAACAACAGGCGGCGCAAGCGCAGCAGCAATACGCCGCATATCAGCAAGCCATGCTTCAACGGATGCAAGCGCAACGTATGCGTCAAGCCCAAGCGGCACAAACGGCACAACAACAATCCTCGCAAAGCGCTCAGGCTGCACAGACCGCCGTTCAGCAGGCGCAAGGCGGAGTCTCCTACCAGCAGGTCAACCTGCAAGCTCCTACCTTCGTCGTGCCGCCGAGCGATGACAGCGGAAAAGACAACGCGGTTCTCAAGAAGCGCCGTGAAAAGGCACAGCTGGTCGTGCAAACCATGTTCCGCGAGCATCCTGATGCCGACACCGAATTCATCAACGCGGTGTATCGACTCGTCGAACTCAACGCGTCCGATCTTCATCTGGTAGTCGGCGACAAACCCATGCTCCGCGTGGATGGGCGGCTCACGCCCGTGCCGGAAAGCCAAGTCTGGGATAAGGAACGGACGTTGGCTGCGGTGCAGGT
>JDUB01000019.1 GCA_000771265.1 Bifidobacterium thermophilum DSM 20210 | reverse complement strand
GGATGCTGGCATGGGGATTGCGCCCTGTGAACAGGCGGATGCGGCGTTGTGTGAGGATTCGCTCGCATGGTGGCGGGTGAGGCGGTCGGGATTGGGGTTCTGGATGGCTTGGGAAGTCAGTGCGTGAGGATTCGCTCGCATGGTGGCGGCGACCGCGTGCTTGCGCAATCAACGGCAGTCACGGCATCGTGAAGATTCCGCTGCCACCTGCTTGCGACCCCGCGGTCCGCACCTGCTGGCGAACACGCCGCCAGGATTCTTGGGGTTGGGCAATAATGGAACCATGCCAGTGCTGAATGACGAGGTGCCCGACGAGGGCGACTACGATGCGAATCGCCGCAGAGGCGAGTTCGACCATATCACGCCGGAGGATTTCATCCGCGGATCAGGCCACGGCAACCCTCCGGGATGGCTTGACTCGGGCGAAATCACCCGGATCCGCCGTGAAACCCCGATGCCGTACGTTGTCGTTGTGCCGGTGCGCGTTGATGATTTCGGCCGAATCAGCAAGGTCGGCTCCCTCCTGTGTGTCAGCGAGGACGGGTCGGTTGAGCGCACGTTGATTGCTGGACGAGTGCTGTATCACGAATCCGTGCGCGAAGCCATCGCTCGCAATATCTCCAAGGACCTCGGCGATATCGCGCTGCCGACCCTGCCGCAGAGCCTGCAACCGTTCACTGTGGCCGAATTCTTCCCAACCCCTGGTATTTCGCCGTTTTATGACCCTCGCCAGCACGCAATCGCCCTGTGCTATGTGGTGCCGATTCCGGGCGATTGCAAGCCACAGGATGAGACGCTCGACGTGGAATGGTGTGATGCACAAGGCGAGCAGCTGACCGAGTGCATCGACCAGATGGCCAACGGGTATGGCGAAATCGTCCGTCGTGCCCTCGCCTGGGCCGGAGCTTGATTTGTGTGGACCACGGGCCGACGTCAAGCAGTCGAGATGAGAGTTGAGGAATGGGGACGAATGCGGCGACAACAACACCGGAACCGTTGATCCGGCTGCGTTATGACAACGTCAGGCGCGTACGGATCGCATGAAATCCATGAAATCAAGCTCACGGAAAACAAGAATCGGAACGGTCGGACGGTCGATTTCGCGGATACTTGGGACCATCGTTGAACGCAGTTTGATGTGATGCGGGGTGATTCGCTGGTGTGGGACACGCAGTCGGATGTCAGCCACCTACTGGTCACATACCAGCCACATTTCAGTCAACATAGGTCAGGATGAAGGAAGGAACGAAGGACAGCAATGACAGAACAACGTAATGCTGGATATCGCGATATTTGCGGGAAAGCTGGGGCAATCACGGAAATTGGCGTGACCGACGCAAGCGGCGCAACTACGGCAACTGGCGCAGCAGCGGCACCCGAAACACTCGAACCCGCGCAAACCGCCGCTACTACCTGCGTGTCGGCTACCGTTGTCGAACATCATCATCCATTCGCGCTCAACAACACGGTGTACCGCGACGGCTCGGCGACGCCGATGATTCTGGTGCACGCCTTCCCGGTCGACCACCATATGTGGGACGCTTGCGCGGACCAGATCATCAAGCGCGCGAACATGCAAGGGCTGGACACCTTCGCCCTGTGGGCGCCTGACATGCCGGGGGCTGGGAACAGTCCGATTCCCGCCGTCGTAGGCAGCGGCCGCATAGCCGCAGACGGCGCATACACGGACGCACTCGACCTGATGACCGATGCCTATGCGTCCCTGTTGCGGCGTGCGGGATACCGTAAGGCCGTATGGGTCGGCCTGTCCATGGGCGGATATGTGGTCATGGACATGCAACGACGCCACCCAGACCTGATTGCGGGGCTCGCCATGTGTGATACCAAAGCATCCGCGGACGACGATACCGCACGCGCGAACAGGCTTCGTATCGCCGACGAGTGCGAGCATGAGCACACAATTGAGCCGGTCATGCATTTCGCCGAGCCCCAGGACGGTGACTCGAGCGTCAAACGTTCCGACGCCTTCATCAAACAGATGACAGCTTGGATCCAATCCCAAAGCCCAGAGGGAATCGCCTGGAGGCAGCGTATGGCCGCCGGGCGGCCGGATCTCAATGACCAGCTCGCTGCCGTTCAAGCGCCCACAGCGGTTATCAGCGGCGAATGCGACCCATCCAGCCCACCGGAACAGATGCGGGCGCTCGCCGCGGCGATGACCGGCACGGAGGTCTCGTTCACACAGATTCCTGATTGCGGACATTTCAGCGCTGTCGAGCATCCTGATGTCGTCGCCGAGGCGTTAGTCGATCTGATGTCGCGTGTTCAGCGGCTTGAGTGCCCAGAGCGTCCCTGACATCGCTCTGGGATATCGCAGGAATATGGGATATCGCGAAAATAAGAAGACGATCATGACGGGGATTATTGGAAGTATCGGTCGTAACGGATGTCACGGCCACAATGAACGAATCGAGGACGACCAACAATGAGCATGTTTTCACCGCTTGCGCTCACGCAAGCTCTGCCGTTCCTTCCTCTGGCACAAGGGGATATCGATTATCAGGTCGATCGCAGGAACGACCCGGACCTGTTCTCGTCAGTACTGTCATCGCCGGTGTGCACGGTCATGCTCGTCGATGGCGGCAAAGTCGCCGTACCCAAGGGGCAAGGCGATTTGGTCGATTATGACAATGTCAAGTTGCGTTTGGCAACGCTCCCCGGAGCCTATGTGCTTCCGGAACTCGCCTCGCACCCGCAGGCCGTCCCGATATTCCTGGGCTCCTATGGCGGCGCTCGCGCGGAGCAGGTTGTGGCTGTAGACGTGACGCGCTTGCCGGGGCTTCATGACAACAACTTCGACGACCGTGTGCCGGATTCCGCATACGAGGGTGCCGACGACGCATTCGGCGCTACGACCGGGGATACCGCTTCACGCAAGCCGCGCGCAGTTCTGTCGGCGCTCGAACAGGCGGCGAAACGCTTCGATTGGGTCGATCTGCGAGGATTCGCGCCGCATGCCTCCGCACGTGAGGCAGGGCAGGCCACCACGGCAGCCTCGTTGAGCGTGTGGCATATGCGGCAACGGCACTGCCCGACGTGCGGGGCCGAGGTCAAACCAGCGCTGGGTGGTTGGGCACAGCGCTGCACGAACGCGGCGGACGGCAACAGACTGCTGTTCCCTCGCATCGAGCCTGCCGTCATCGTCTCCGTCGTGGATTCGCAGGACCGCTTGCTGCTGCAACATAATCGCGCGTGGCAGACCAAGACCATGTACTCAGTATCCGCCGGATTCGTGGAAGCCGGGGAGAACCTTGAGCACGCCTGCCGTAGGGAAACCCGCGAGGAGACCGGCATCGAACTGGGCGAGGTGAAATATCTCGGTTCCCAGCCGTGGCCGTTCCCGGCATCCCTGATGGTCGCGTTCAAGGCGCGGGCACTGAGCACGGATATCCGCGTGGACGGCGAGGAAACCGGGGACGCGCGCTGGTTCACCCGCGACGAATATGAGCAGGCGCTCGCATCCGGCGAAGTCACGCCTCCGGTCAAAGCCGCCATCGCGCGCTACATGATCGAGGAGTGGCTCGGGCACGAGCTGTGAACTGGGGTCGCTGCGCTGCTGGATACCTGTGGCTATCTGCTCGAGTGCGGGTATGCGCCTGAGCACGGTTGCGGCACACAGGTTGTGGGTTGAGTCGCATAGGTTGTCATGCACAGGTCGTGCCGCAACGCTGTCGGCGTGCCGGATGTGATGTTCGACACGTGACATCGTTTCCGAAGCGTGTGTGCCCTGAACTGGTCATGTGATGCGGCTAAAGTCAGGCAGGAATGGATAGGAAAGGCATCAACGTGACGAACACTTTTGACGGTTCCGTGCCACGATACGGAGTTGGGGGCCCCGACATGCCGCGAAATACGCGCGTGCCGGTGCAGCCTGATGCCCCAGGGGACATCTGGAAAACCAATCTGGCTGCCGATGCTGCCGATGTGAACGATGACACGCTCTCGGGTATGGAGATCCCTCTGTATGCCATCTCCGACGCCGGAAACGGCAATGCAGACGATGAGATGGCCACCGCGTTACGCCCGCCGCATAAGCGTCTGTGGCTGAGAATCCTGCTGATTGTGTTCGCAGTGCTTGCCGCCGCGGCGGTTGCCGCCTTCTTTACGGCACGTTGGTACTATCAGGACAAAGCCGCGCCGGGAGTCATGTTTGCCGGTGCATCGGTGGCAGGGCAGAACAGTGAGCAGCTGGCTGCCACGGTCAAAACCGCGGTGGAGAACACGAAGATCACTGTCACCGACTCGCAAGGCAATACCATCACCGCAAGCCTCAAGGATCTCGGCGTCAATGTCAACCAGAAGCAAACGGTATCCGCGCTGATCGCCGCGAAAGACGGCAATCCGTTCGTGCGCATCAATCCGTTCAGCAAGCAGAATGTCAAGCTCGCCGCAACCACCGACAAGCTTGCGCTCAGCCAATACCTGACTGGCAAGCTCATTCCGAACGACAGCCAGGCCATCGCATCCACCATTGCCTATGATCAGACGTCGCAGAAATTCACAGTGACCGTGGGGCGAGGCGGGCAGGCGCCTGTGACGGACAACGTGGTCAAGGCGATAGATCAGGCGCTAGACACGCCGGGAACCACGCGGACCGCGAGCATCACCTACACGCAGACCGACATGCCGATCAGCGAGGCGGCTGCGACCACCGCCGCCGATCAGGCGAACGCCGGCCTTGGGCTGAGCATCACCATCAACAACGGCGATGCCACGACATACAAGATTCCGGTGGCAACCATCGCTTCGTGGACCGTTACGACAGCTGACCCGGCGAAGGGCACCATCGCGGTCTCCTATAACAAGCAGGCCATCAGTGACTACATGAATGGCGAGTTGGGCAACCACCTCAACCAGACGAAAACCAATCAGGTCGATCTGGTGGATACGTCCGGCAACGTCATCATGACGAAAACCAAGGGCGTGAACGGTGTGGCGATCAAGGACACCGCTACGGTCGCCGATCAGGTGTACAGCGCGTTGAGTGCGAATCGTTCAGCGACGCTGACAGTTGCCAGCGATGTCACGAAGTTTGACACTGAACAGCAGAAAGTTACGTGGAAGATCGTGGTCGACCGTTCGAAGCAGACCGCAACCGTATACAACAACGACCAGGTTGTCCAGACCTTCAACGTGTGCACCGGCAAGACCGGAAAGCACGAGACTACACCCGGCAATTATTTCATCTACCTGAAATACCAGGTGCAGGACATGCGCGGCACCAATGATGACGGTTCCCAATACCTGAGCAAAGGTGTCAAATGGGTCAGCTACTTCAATGGCGGGCAAGGCTTCCATACGGCGGGTTGGAACGCGGCTGGCATCGCCTCTGGAGACCCGACCGGTCATGGTTCGCACGGTTGCGTCAACATGAACGAAGCTGACGCCAAGTGGATTTACGACAACTGCCCGGATGGCACGCTCGTTCAGGTGGTCGGTGCCCAACCGACTGCTCCGGTGCGCTGAGCCGCAGGCCGGCCCACAGCTGTTCTCCCCTCACAAACTGATTACGTTGAGTGCCCGGTTTGCGTAGACAGTTTGTATAACTCCTCAAACTGGTTACGCTGGGAGCAGGGTTTGCGTAGACAGTTTGTGATATGCGACTGTTGTGGGGTACTGACCAGGTAGGTTGCGGCTGCGGTATCGCGATCTTTGCGCGGCGGTTGACTTTATGCGGTACGCTGAAGCCATGAGCAATAACGAACAGGAAGATGATCGCCCGAATCTCGAAGTCCCGGATCATCTGGAATACTCCGACGAGCATGTGTGGGTTGACGCCAGTGTGGATCCCGCGGTGGTCGGCATCACCGAATACGCGGCCAACCAGTTGGGCGACTTGGTTTTCGTCGATCTGCCGGAGGTAGGCACTCGCGTCGAGGCGGGCGACGAGATTGTCGAGTTGGAATCGTCGAAGGCCGTCGAACCCCTGGTCAGCCCGGTCGCCGGCACGGTGCGGTACGTGAACCGTGAGGCCGCGGACGATCCGAGCATCATCAACGGCGACCCGTACGGCGAGGGCTGGATTCTTAAGATCGCACTCGATGACGACGAGCCGGATCTGCTGTCCGCCGAGCAGTATGCGGCGATGCTTCGCCGGCTGTAAGTCGCCCCCGGAAGCTTCTGCCGGCGCTGTGGCACCCGTCAGCGTCGGCAGAAGCAGAAGATTGGCCAGAGATGGCCGTCTGCATCGGATATGTCCATCTGGGATGTCCCTGAGCCGGCCCTGAATTCTTCCGGAACTCACGCTCCCTCGTCATCCGTTCTTCAACACCCCACCGTATGATGGGGGCATGAGCAGCATTACACAATTCCCTCACAAACGGAATGAGGATGACATGGCGACTGTGCCGATTCCGGCGCGTCATGTCGTCACTACCTTCGATGCTGCCTCCAAACATGAGCAAATCGACGTCAAGCCTCTTCCTGTGAGGATTTTCCGCCGCATCGTTACCGGCGTGTTCAGCCTGTGGGCGAAGATTTCCACGACAATCGTGACCAATCTGAATTGGCGGCAACAGGTCGAGCCGTATGTTGGGTACGGCACCAGCAATTTCTCGCGGTTGATCTGCCGGACCGTGTACGAGCCGCTCCGCCGCAAACCGGGCGCGCTGATGCGCGGATGGCGCGGCATGCTGGCGGTTCCCGCGCCCAAAGTCAAAGTGAAGCTGTCCATCGACGGTGTTCCGGTGGAAACCGTACAGGTCGGCACAAGTGAAGTCTACGACCGGGTCGACAGATTCCGCGAGCGCAGCATCGACTATGCGGTCTCTGATTCCGCGGGATATCTGGATCTGGTCGCCGACCGGGCGCTCGAACCCGGAATCCATCACGTGTCCTATCAGGTCGAGGGTCGTCACGCGGTCAATTCCAATCTGTTCACTATCGCGCCGGGCACGCGTGTCGGTGTGATATCTGATGTGGATGACACCATCATGATTACGCAGGCGCCCACCTTGTGGAAGGCCGCATACAATCTGCTGCTGCTCAATCCGCAGAAGCGAGCGTCCGTCCCAGGCATGGCGGTGCTGTTCAACCGGATCGCGGATATTTTCCCGGACGCGCCGTTCTTCTACCTGTCCACCTCGCCGTGGAATGTGGAAAGCTCAATCCGCCATTTCATCGAGAATTACGGTTTCCCGGCCGGCCCTCTGCTGTTGCGGGACCTCGATCCCAGGCCGAAGACCTTCATCCCTTCGGGTGTGCAGCACAAGCTGGAGTATGCCGAGCAGCTGATGGGCGATTTTCCGGACATGAAGTTCATTCTGATCGGCGATGACGGGCAGAAGGATCCGACCACGTATGCAACCATCGCGAAACGGTATCCGGGGCGTGTCCTCGCCATTGGTATTCGGCAGTTGAGCCCGCGGGAATCCTCGCCGCTCGGCCCGGTTCGTGGCATGACGCAGTCGCAGCCTTCGCCGGTCACGGACGTGCCGGTGTTCACGGGTACGACTGGCGCCAATCTCATGAAGACAATGCTGCCGTACCTGCGGCAGTTCGCTTAGGTTTCGTTCGAAGCGATGCTCGACGCGCGACGCATGCAACTTCGAGAGGCGGGGTGACTCAACGGAGAACGGCGGGCGACATGCGTGAACTCGCCGTCATCGGACCGTCCCCGGGCTTGTTTTACGATGGTGCCTATGAGTGACGAACAGCGCAATGACGACCGTCCGCAAGGGCTTTGCGGCAAGGGCTCGCAATCTGGTTCAGGCTTGTCTGGTTCATCAGGCTTGGGCTCCGGCGACAACCCGCCGTACGCCAAGCAGGAGCCCCACCGGCGGATTGAGCACGGGGATGTGTTCGACGATCCGTATGAGTGGATGCGCGACAAGGATTCTCCGGAACTCGCCGCTTACGTCGCCGCGCAAAACGCCTACTGCGACCGCCGGATGGCTCCGTTGCACCATCTGCGCGAAACCCTGTTCAAGGAATTCACCTCGCATGTTCAGGAAACCGACATGTCAGTACCTACGCGAGTGAACGACTACTGGTATTTTTCCCGGACCCGGGAAGGCAGCCAATACGCCGCATCCTGCCGCATTCCCGTGCGTGGTGAGGATGATTGGGATCCGCCACATATCGACCGCGAGGCCGAACCAGGTTCCATGCCCGGGGAACAGGTGTATTTCGACGCGAACAAAGAATCACAGGGCCATGATTTCTTCCGCATCGGCGGCATGGACGTGAGTCATGACGGCCGCTGGCTGCTTTACGGCGTCGATACTGCGGGCGACGAACGCTACGACTTCCGGATTCGCGACTTGAATGACGGCAATGAATTACCTGAGGTGCTCAAAGGCATTGCGGGGGCGTGCTTCACGGCCGACGGCGCGTGGGTGTTCTACACCGTGCTTGACGACGCATGGCGTCCGTACGCGGTGTTCCGACATCGCGTCGGCACGCCGGTTGACGACGACGTCGAAGTGTTCCGCGAGCAGGACGAGCGTTTCTGGGTGGGTGTCGGCCTGAGCTTCGACGAACGGCATGTGGTCATCTGCACCGGGTCCAAGACCACCAGCGAAGTGCTCATGCTCCCCGCAAGCGATCCGACGGGGGAGTTCACCTCGTTCATCCCGCGCCGTGAGGGTATTGAGTATGACGTGAGTTTCGCGTGTTTCGAGGGCGCCGGCGAGCATGGCGAAGACATTCCGGTCGCCGTTGTGGACCATAACGCGACGAATCCGAATTTTGAGATTGACGTGATCGATATGCGATCGCATAAGCCGCCGTACCGGCTCGGCGAAGGCGTGTGCGTGGCTGCCGGATCGCCGTATGGCTGCGAACAAGGGGATGTGGTGCTCGCCGGTGCGTCCGACATGCCGGTCGGCACGCCATATCATGATCCGCGCAACCCGACGATTTTGCAGGGTGCGCGTGGGTTGTCCATCGACGGAATCGCATTGCATCGGTATTTCGTTGCCCTGTCGTATCGCGCGGATAGTCTGCCGCATCTTGCCGTGATGGCGAAAACCGATGCCGCCCAGGACTTTCTTGCGGGGCGTCCTTGGCGATTCCGCGAATTGGTCCCGCCGCCGCTGGCGGAAGCTGGTGCCGGCGATAGTTGCGCAGATGGTACGAACGATGGCGTGGATGATGGTGGCAATAATGGTACTAGTACGAACGATGGTGTGAGCGACGATACCAACGACCGCGGTAACGACGGGCGGCTGTACTCCATCGGGGCCGCCGGCAATCCGTCCTATGACGCCCCGCGCATGCGCTACTCCTTCGGCAGCTACACCCGCCCCGGCGAACTGCATGAGGTTGATCCGACCACGGGCGCGGACACGCTGCTTAAAAGGGCCCGCGTACTTGGCGATTTCGATGCCCACCGGTACGCCGAACGTCGCATCTGGGTGCGCGCACGTGACGGCGAATCAATCCCCGTGTCGTTGGTGTGGCGTCGCGACAAACTGTCTGCGCAACCCGGCGAGTCGGCATGCTATGGCATTCGTGCCGACGGGTCATCTCCGATGTTCATCCTCGGGTACGGGGCGTATGAAGTCAGTTCTGACCCCGGATTCTCGGTTGCCCGGCTCAGTCTGCTCGATCGCGGCGTGCTGTACGCGTGCGTGCACGTTCGTGGCGGCGGGGAAATGGGCCGCGCCTGGTATGAGCAGGGGCGGCGGCTCAACAAGAAGCACACCTTCGAGGATTTCGTCGATGCGACGCGCGCCCTGCAACGCATGGGACTCGCCTCGCCGGCGCGTACGGTTGCGGAAGGCGGCTCGGCGGGCGGTCTGCTCATGGGCGCGATTGCGAATATGGCTCCGGAATGTTACGCGGGCATCGAGGCGGACGTGCCGTTTGTGGATGCGCTGACCTCGATTCTTGACCCGTCGCTGCCGTTGACGGTGACGGAATGGGACGAGTGGGGCGATCCGCTGCACGACCGTGCGGTGTATGAGTACATGAAATCGTATTCACCGTATGAAAACGCTCCCGAACCAGGAGACCCGCGGGCGCGCGCCTTCCCGAAGATTTTCGTGACCACGTCAATGAACGATACGCGCGTGCTTGTCGTCGAACCGCTCAAATGGGTGGCTCGCTTGCAGGCGGCTGGCGTGGATGCCGTCGAGAAGATCGAAACCGAAGCGGGACATGGCGGGACGTCCGGCAGGTACCGTCAGTGGCGCGAGATTTCGTACGAGAACGCGTGGTGCCTGGCGACTATGGGCATCACGAGATAGGGATTATTTGGGCGTGTGCTTCAGCCGGGTGTCTTTGGCCAGGCGTCGGTCGTGTGTCGGTGTCCGGGGCGCTCGCCAGCCGATAGCGTGCTTGTGGACAATCATGTCGAAAACCCATGAATTTGGCCGAAATGCGGACGTAATTCCATCATTCGGACTGGTGTCCAACTGACGGAATACGCGTGTCTCGGCCGCGGGTGAACCGACTATTGTCGCGAACATGAGCACAACCAAGACATATCGGATTGCCGTCATCCCGGGCGATGGCATCGGCAAAGAAGTCACCCCCGTCGCCCAGGCCGCGCTTGAAAAAGCGGCTGACGGCGTGGCATCGTTTACTTACGAAAACTTTGATCTCGGTGCGGAACGCTACCTGCGCGACGGCACGATTCTGCCGGACGAGGATCTCGAACGCATCAAGGGCACCGACGCGATTCTGCTCGGTGCGGTTGGCGACCCGCGCATCAAGGCGGGTATCCTCGAGCGCGGCCTGCTGCTCAAGCTGCGTTTCTCGCTTGACCAGTACATCAACCTGCGTCCGTCCAAGCTGTACCGCGGCGTCACTTCGCCGCTCGCCAATCCGGGCGACATCGACTTCGTCGTCGTGCGCGAAGGAACCGAAGGCCTGTACTGCGGTGCCGGCGGCGCAGTCCGTCGCGGCACGCCGAACGAAGTGGCCACCGAGGTGTCCATCAACACGGCGTTTGGTGTCGAGCGCGTGGTCCGTTACGCTTTCCAGCTCGCCATGAAGCGCAAGAAGCATGTCACGCTCGTGCACAAGAAGAACGTGCTCGTCAACGCGGGCGACATGTGGCAGCGGATCGTCGACAAGGTCGGCGAGGAATTCCCGCAGGTCACGCACGACTACCTGCACATCGACGCGACCACGATTTTCCTCGTGTCGAACCCCTCGCGCTTCGACGTGATTCTCACCGACAACCTCTTCGGCGATATTCTCACCGATGAGGCGGGTGCCGTGGTCGGCGGCGTCGGATACTCCGCCTCCGGCAACATCAATGCTTCCAACGAATACCCCTCGATGTTCGAACCGATCCATGGGTCGGCACCGGATATCGCAGGCAAGGGGATCGCCAACCCGACGGCCGCCGTGCTGTCGAGCGCGATGCTCCTGCGCCATCTCGGATTCGACGAAGCCGCCGCGAAAATCGACCGTGCGGTCGAAGCGGATATCGCCGAACTCGGGTCGACCAAGCGCACCACCGAAGAAGTGGGACGCGACATCTTGGCGCGCATCTGATACCTCTCACGCCACAAGCGTGTGAGCGCCGCCCTGCAATCCTGTGCAACGGAAGAAGTCAACAACAGCACGGGGATGCAGGGCGGTTTATTTTCTGTATCGTAATCACCCCCATATCCACTGTGAAGATTCGGTGAGTTGGGTGGATGAGTGTGGGGTTTGCGTGAGATGACACGCGGTTGCGGACTGGGGCTTGCGGGGTTCGACGGGTTGTGTATGGCCGGGTATGCGTAGGCGCGTGCTTGACGACGCGGGGGTGGCGGATCGTACTTGATGTGTCGGGTTGCGTATGCCCGGGCATGCGTGCGGGGTCGGTTGCCGTCGTTGGCTGCGGATTCAGCGTGGTTCTGGCGGGTTGCGTATGCCCGGGCATGCGTGGATGGGTGAGATGGTTCTTGCAGTCAGGGAAAGGGAACGGTTCTGGCGGGGTTGCATATGTCGGGGCATGCGTGAGGTGACGTGCACCGGGTTTGGCGGTCCTGCTCGCGATTGAACGTCCACGGGGGTGTGGTTTCGGTGGGTTTTCGCATTGCAGACGCTGGATGTCCATGAGCGGTGGCTTCGGCATCGGCAAAGGCATGGGTTATGCGATACTGGCGGTATGGAAGAAAATAACCAGAGCAGCCAGGATCCCGGCATCACAAGTCAGGAAGCGCCGCAGCAGTCCCAGTACGCGCCGGCCGCATCGCAGCAGTCAGAGTACGAGCAGTCCGCGCAGGCTGCTCCGGAACCGCAATCGGAAACTCCGCAACCCCAATACGGTCAGGAGTACGGGCAGCAGTCCGCCCAGCCGCAGTATGACCAGTCCCAGCCGCAGCAGTACAATCAGCAGTCATCCGCGCAACCGCAGCCCGCGCCCGATCAGTACGGTCAGTACAATCAGTACGGTCAGTCCCAGCTGGATCAGCCCGGGTACGCACAGTATTCTCAGCCGGCATCGCAGGAATACACCTATGGTCAAGGCAACACCCAAACCACCCAATATCAAGAGGGATACCAGTACGCATCTCCGCAGCAGCAGTACGAGCAGCCTGCAGCGTCGGCAGCTTACCCGGCGGCCGGAGTAGCGATGGGCGAGGGCTACCAGTACCAGCAGCAGCCTTACGGCCAGCAATATCAGCAGTCGTACGAGCAGCCGTATCAAGCTGCGCAAGGCTATCCCTATCCGCCGGCGAACTACGGCGGGTATGGATACGTCGGCCAGAAATCAAAGATCGCAGCCGGTCTGCTGGGTATCCTCTTCGGCTCTCTCGGGGTGCATAATTTCTACCTCGGCAACACCGGCAAGGCGGTCGCTCAGCTGTTGTTGACGCTCATCGGCTGGATTGTGCTCATTGGTCCTGTTATCGCAGGTATCTGGGGGCTGATTGAGGGCATTCTCATCCTGACGTCGTCTACAGGTAGCGAATGGCATAGGGACGGCAAGGGGTACGAGCTTCAGGACTGAGGATCTGCCCTATGCGCGGTGAATATAAAACTCCAGGCGGCAAGCTTGTCGGGGTCACGGTGGCGTGTGACCCCGCCGGCTTCATCACCTCATGCAGCATTGACGGCGATTTCTTCATGGAAGGCGAGGAATCCGAGCAACAGGTCGTGTTGGGCGCGCTCGCGGATGCGTTGCGTCATGGGGACGATCTCAACGCAGTATTTGCCGCCCATCCGCATGTCCAGTTGATTGGTGCCGATGCCGACGCGTTCCTCATCGCATTCCATCGGGCGGTCGGCAACGGCGGTGCGGTACTGCACTCCACAGTGATACACGATACCGCACCGTCACGCGGCCACGCGGCGACGACATCCGGCCAAGCGCATCGCACCCTTGAACAAGCTGAGCGGAAGACGGAACGACGTCGTCGAGCCCGCTGGCAGGCGCTGAGACCGGAAGTCATCCACGACACTCCCCGCATGCCCCAGGAGCAAATGGACATCGATATCCGCCTTGCTGAGCGTGTTGCCGCCGGTAAGATGCCGCCTACCTTGCGCTTTTGGGAGTGGGCCGCACCCGCAGTCGTCATCGGCAGATTCCAGTCGCTTGAAGACGAAGTGAACCTTGACCAGGCGCAGCAGTCCGGGTTCACCGTCGTTCGTCGTTGCACGGGCGGGGGAGCCATGTTCATCGAACCGGGCAACACCATCACCTACTCCTTGTATGCCCCGCGTGATTTCGTCGCCGGCATGGACATCGAGGAATCCTATCGGCTGTGCGACCAATGGCTGATTGATGCCCTGCGCGATTTGGGCATCGAGGCCTCGTTCAGCTCAATCAACGACATCTCGTCAAGCGCGGGGAAGATCGCAGGGGCCGCCCAGCGACGGTTCCCGCCGATCGGGAAAGGGCCGGGGGCCGTGCTGCATCACGTGACCATGGCCTACGACATCGATGCGGTCGCCATGTCCCGCGTACTGCGGGTTTCGCAGGAGAAGATGTCGGACAAGGCCGTGAAATCCGCCATCAAACGCGTGGACCCGTTGCGCTCGCAAACCGGGTTAAGCCGGCGTGAAATCGTCGATCGGCTGATTGAAGCGGCGCGTCGTCAGCAGCCAGCGGTGATGCCCTTCGCGTTGCCGTTCGTGTGACGCTGTCCGGGTGGCGTCATGCGTAACCTCGTTCGCATGACGCGGTCTAGGTGACGCGGCCCGTGCCACGCCGTTCGCGTGAGTGCGCACGTATGAGGTGTGCGGCCAATGCGATGCAAAGCTTGACCCAGGCGGGACCGTGCAATCGGCGACCCGAACCGGTGTCTGATACCGGCAGTTGCATATCTGCGGTACTGATCTGCGGTACCGCCAAGCGTGCATCTTGTCTATCTGTAGTACCTCCCCGACCATATCTTCACTATCTGTGTGCGTATACACCCGATACCGCAAGTATGACTCGCGCAATTCCAACGGGCATACTCCAAGTATCAGCCGCCGGCGTACACAAATACGCGAGATAGCTTGTGTGAAGTACTACAGATACCGCAGATAGCGGCAAAGCCGCGCGTGGTATTGCGCTGTACCGTACCGATGTCTGCCGAAGAAGCTCCGGCCGACCGCCGGCGTTGTCAATCGCCGGCAACATTGACCCATATGACCCATACGTCAACCCGGGGAACGGCGCCGATTTCGTCGGGAACCGGGATACAATGGGTGCCGTATATGTCGCATCGATGCCAAGCGAAGCGGCAAGGAGGAGCCCATGGTCATGCCCAAGCCCAACGCGATGCCCGAGCCTGACAACATCCTGTTGCGCACCGCGCTGTTCAAACAGGTATCCGAGCAGCAGGCGGCGCGGCTTCTGCCGTACCTGCAACGTGCGCAGTTCGGCAAGGGCGGCGTGATTTTCGCGGAAGGGGACACCGATCACCGCATGTATCTGCTGGAGCGGGGGCGTGTGAAGCTCACCCGGCGTTCCAGCGACGGCCGCGTGCAACTTCTGAGCATTCATGCTCCGGGTGAAGTATTGGGTGAGATTCCGGTGTTCGACCCGGAAGGCGGGCCGCGTACGGCATCGGCAATCGCCATTTCGAGCCCGACCCAGGTCGTCTGGCTTGAGCATGACGCACTGTTCGCGTGGCTCGACCAATATCCGCGTGTCGCTGTCGACATGTTGCAGGTGCTCGCACGCCGTATGCGCGCGAACAACGAGCGCATCAGTGACCTGGTATTTATGGATGTGCCCGCCCGACTGGCGAAAACCCTGATCAATCTGGCGTCCCGCTTCGGCGTGCCGGAAGAAGCCGGCGTCAAAATCCCGCACGATCTGACCCAGGAGGAGCTGGCACAGCTGGTCGGCTCGTCCCGCGAGACGGTGAACAAGGCGTTGACCGAATTCGCGAACCGCGGGTGGATCGCGCGTGACGGCAGAAGCATCGTCATCTATCAACCGGGAGCGTTGATTCGCCGTTCCAAGCGCTGAGCCGGGACGGGATTCGTTCATTCGGATTGAGGCCGTCGGGTGGTGGTTTCCACAATGCACCCGCTCTCCGATAGGCCGATTTTCGGCTTGTTTTCAGTCTTTTCCGCATTTCCGGCAGAATGTGCAAATACCGTGCCGTTGTGCGAGCGGCAACGCGGTAATGGTACAGGCGACACCATAGAATGGGGCACATGCCCAAGAAGAACTCCCTGACCGCTCGACGTGCGCTCGCTTTGCTGCTCGCGTATCTGACCCTCTGTATCGCCGGAGGCGTCGTCGTGAGCCTGATGGCGATGCCCGCCGTGTTCGGGGCGAACAACGCGGCGAAAGCGCTTGCACCATCCCTAACTGTCGAGGGCATTGATTTCGATGTGACCAGCCTGCCGCAGAAATCCACGCTGTACGCGTCCGACGGCAAGACGGTGATCGCCTCGTTCTACGCGCAGAACCGCGAGGTCGTACCGATCAAGAACATTTCCGTATACATGCAGCGTGCCGTGGTCGCGCGTGAGGATCGCCGATTCTTCGAACACGCCGGCGTCGACGTCCAGGGCGTGCTGCGTGCGTTCGTGCAGACCTACGTAGCCAAGGGCGACACCCAGGGCGGCTCGTCCCTGACCCAGCAGTATGTCAAGAACGTGCTCATGGTCAAGGCCCGCGAAGATGATGATCCAATCGCCGAATACCATGCCTCTGAGGACACCGTCGCGCGAAAGTTGCGAGAGATGCTCATCGCTGTGCAGATGGAGAAGAAATACTCCAAGTATGAGATTCTGCAAGGGTATTTGAATATCGCCCAATTCGGCTCCGGCAGCCTGTACGGCGTGGAAGCGGCGGCGAAACGCTACTTCAACACGACCGCGGCAAACCTTTCCGTCGTCCAAGCGGCCACCATCGCGGCAATCACCAAGAACCCGGAGAAATACGATCCGTCCATCGAAGCCAACCAGAAGACTTCTGAGGAACAGCGCAATATCGTGCTCGATTTGATGCTTCAGGAGAAGTTCATCACGAAAGCCCAGCACGACAAAGCAAAAGCCACCCCGCTGAAAGACACGCTGAACATCCAGTCCGTGCAACAAGGGTGCCAGGTGGCCGGCGATGCCGCGTTCTTCTGCAGCTATGTGACCAACCAGATCCTCAATTCCAAAGAATTCGGCAAAACCGCGCAGGCCCGGCAGAAGCTGTTGAGCGAAGGCGGCCTGGAAATCTACACTACGATGGATGTCAACGCGAACAACGCTGCGATGAAAGCCGCGCGTGACACCATCCCGGTGGATGACCCCACGGGCTTCGAAGTGACGATAGCCGCAGTCAAACCGGGAACTGGCGAGGTGCTCGGCTTCGGCATCAACCGAACCTATGATGCGACGGATGCGGCAAAAACCGATCCGACACGAACATCCATCAACTATGCGGTCGACCAGAAAGACGGGGGAGGTATCGGCTTTAACGTCGGCTCTACGTGGAAGCCGATTAACATGATCGCCTGGATGTTGCAAGGGCATTCCATCAACGAATCCTTGAGAACCTACACGAGTTACGCGAACAGTTCCTTCAACTGCTCGAAGTTCTCCGGACACGGCACATGGTCGCTGCACAACTCCGAAGGTGGCACCGTCAGCCGGGAAACCCCGTTGCAGGGCCTAATCAAATCGCATAACACCACGCAAGCGTCCATGACACAGCAGATTGGCCTGTGCGCGATCGCGGACGCGGCGAAAACCGTCGGCTACCACAATGCGATTCTGGGGCAGGAGGACGTCTACTCGGCCAACTCGTTCAACCCGCCTATGATCATCGGTTCCGTTCAGGCGTCCCCGCTGACCATGGCGAATGTCTATGCGACTATCGCGGCGAACGGTGTGGAATGCACCCCAATCGCCATCAAGAAGGTCATCAAGCAGAACGGCAAGAGCGTCAAGGTGCCAAGCGCGAACTGCCATCAGGCCATCGCACCGGAAATCGCCCAGACCACGGCATACGCTTTGAATCAGGGCGTGCTGAAGGGTGAGGCGAAAGCGGCACAACTTGACAACAACCGCAAGACCTTCGCGAAAACCGGTACCAACGAGCAGACGTACATGTTGACGGCCGGGTTTGTGCCCAACCAGGTGGCGGCTTTCGTCGCTGTCGGCAACGCCGAAGTACAGGAGAGCTTCTCCGGTAAAACCATCAACGGGGTCAGCCACGGCACCTGGTACGGCATGTATATCGCGTCTCCGGCGTGGAAGGAATTCGTGGACACGTATCTTGCCGCGATCAACGCGCCGATGGATAACGATTACGGCACGCCCGCCGAGCAATACATGAGGTGATTCGGCCGGGGCGTCGGCACGACGGCCACACAGGAGGCGATTCGCGGTTGTGGGTCGCCTCCTGTCGTATTTCGTTGCGAATCGGCGTGGACCGTCGCCTCGTCGCGGATTGGCGCCGAAGTCGGTGCACGGACGTTTGGCAGATGCTCGGCGGATGCTTGTTCGTCCGTTGTTCACCGAATCCGCCGGCGATTTGCAACCGGACATCATACAATGCAGATGGAGGCACGCGAGAGACCAACACGGGCGATTAGCGCATGGGCCAGTTGTCGAACGGCATCGAAGAGTCGTCGACGGTTCATCGCGGCCCGCCGAAAGGAGTCGATATGGCGAAAGACGATAAGACCACGAATGTGAAGGATAGCAAGGGCAAGAGCGACAAGGAACAGAGCGACAAGGGACAGTCCCGCGTCGATAGCAAGCTGTTCGAGCCGTTCCAGCTGCGCGGCTTGACGATGCGCAACCGCATCTGGCTGCCCCCGATGGACACCTACTCGGTGTACGCGCAGGACGGCAAGCCGACGCCGTTCCACTATCAGCATTATGTCTCCCGCGCCATCGGCGGGTTCGGCATGGTCATCGTCGAATCCACTGCGGTGAGCCCGGAAGGCCGTATTTCCCCATGCGATGTCGGCCTGTGGAATGACGACCAGATCCAGGCATGGCGTTGGATTGTCGAAGGCGCGAAAGCGACCGGAGCTCGCATCGGCGTGCAGCTCAACCATGCCGGCAGAAAAGGCAATACCGGCAGTTTCTCGCTGGGATATATCCATGAGAATGTGCCGCAGGACAAGGGCGGCTGGCAGACCGTCGCCCCGAGCCCGATTCCGTATGCGAAACTGGATGCTCCGCGCGAGCTGAGCGTTGATGAGATCCATGGGATTGTCGCGCAGTTCCGCGATGCTGCGGCGCGTGCTGTGGCTGCCGGCTTCGATATGGTGGAAATCCACGCAGCCCATGGCTACCTGCTTTCGGAATTCCTTGACCCGCTGACCAATGAGCGTGAGGACGAGTACGGCGGTTCGTTGGGGAACCGGATGCGCTTGGTGGTCGAAGTTGTGGATGCTGTCCGCCAGGTGATTCCCGACTACATGCCGCTTGTGGTGCGTGTTTCCGCGACCGATTGGGCCGCCGGCGGTTGGGATCTGATCCAGACCGTGGAGCTGTCCCGTGTGCTCAAGGAGCATGGTGTGGATCTGATCGACGTGTCGACCGGCAGCATCATCCCGCATGTGAATGTGCCGGTCAAGGATGGCTGGCAGGTGCCGTTCGCCGCGGCGATCCGCAAGGAGGCCGAGATTCCGGTGAGCGCGGTCGGGCTGATCACCAAGCCTAAGCAGGCGGAAAAGATTGTGCGCAAAGGCAAGGCGGATGTTGTGGAAATCGGCCGTGCCGCGTTGCGTGACCCGTATTGGCCGTTGCGCGCCGCCTACAAGCTGGGTGTGCCTGCCGACCAAGCGCCGTACGCGGACCAGTACCGTCGTGGAGCTTACTGCTGAGGTTGTTTTCGATACAGCTGGGCTCTGCAGTAGGGCTTGTTGCCGAGTTGAGCGTCGGGTTCGGCACTGTGTTGGGTGGGACATGCCGTCGGGTTTGGCGGGGCCCATCATTGTGCTGGGCGTGGGTTTGGTGGAACGCGTCGCCGGGCTGGGCGTCGGACTGATACGGATGGCGAATGTTCATGCGGTGCGTCGGACTGATGGTTCCCGGCCTCTTCCGGGCGTTTTCCAAGTCATCCCTGTGTAACATGTCTTGTGGAACATCCCTCGCAGCGAGAGCTTGGCGCGCCATCTGCGTAACGCCGGCAACGATTTGAGCATGGTAGCGCGTTCCTCGATGACGTCATTCCAATACCGGTCGACTTGATGCTGATCGATGGTGTTGCCGGAGAAGGAGACATAGTCCGCTTCCTTGCCCAGTGTGATCAGCACGTCTGGCGCAAGGCCCATTTCCTTGGCGATGGCTTGCGCCTGTTCGTTTCTGGTGCCGTGAACGCTGAGACCGCTTTGCATGGCGGTTGCGGTGACCGTCTGCCAGCCTGCAGCGACGCGTTGCGATGGGCTGCCGTGCTTGCGTGCCCATAGCAGCGCGATTGCCTTGATGATGAGCAGCAGTGCGCATACGGCGAGCAACACCCAGATTGGGCTGCCATACAGGGCGACCGCTCGGGCAATGGTGCGGAACCGTGCCCAAGACATGTTGTCCGGTGCCTCATCAGCCATGCTGCCGCCGATTGATGATGCGCCGGTGGCTTGATTGTCGTCACGCAAGGGGTTGGTGAGCGGGACTGCGGGCTGGCGCACCAGCGTCTGCGGATTCGGCGGGGTCAGGTTCTGGTTGTCGTCCGGGATTTTTGTTTCCTTCGGTGTCGGGTAGAACGGCACCCAATCGTATCCGTCCAGTTTGATTTCCACCCACGCGGTTACATCGTTGCCGGTGAATTGTGTGACGGTGGATGAGCCGTGCTTCTCGGTGCGGCTTTCGCTGATGTCGCCCTCATCGTTCTTTGGCAGGAACCCGAGCACGACGCGACTGGGCATGCCAAGGCTGCGGGCCATCAACGCCATCGCGGAGGCGTATTGCTCGCTGTCGCCGACCATGGCGGACCCCGCCAACAGCCGGTCGATACGGTAATTGCCGTGGCCGGCACTGGAGGGGTAATCTCCGTCCAGCCCATGTGAGAACCAGCCTGATTCCTTGAGTTGCTTCGCGATGGATTGCGCTGCCTCGCCGCCGCTGACCCGTCCGCCGGCCGTGGCGTTGGCGAGTTTATCCACGCTGTCGGGTACGTCTTCGGCTTTGGGCTGACTGATCAGGCTGATTGCCGCCTTGGCGATCTCCTCGTCGGTCGGCATGCGGGGGATGATGCCGGTTTCCGTGTAGGACAACCCCGCGTAGGTGCGTGCGGAGTAGATGGAGGACATGGTGTCGGTGTTGTAGTAGAACGAATCGGCGTCGGACGTGTTGGCGAATTGTACGCTTGACGCGGCCCCGGCGATGGGCAGCCAGTAGTCGGTCAGCCCTTTGTCCACTGTGAATTTGGCGGTAAAACGTTTGCCTTCCGCGGTGTTGCGGATACTGGTGCCGACACGGCGGTAGTTGGAAGAGTCCGAGGCCATCGCCGAGTCGGACAGGTTCCACACATTGCCGTCGAACCGGTCCATGACGGCAAGGCGTACGGTGGAGCCGGCGGGCAGATCGGTGACGGTCAGCAGCACGTCATCCTTGTGGTTCTTGACGTATGAGCGCATGCCGCTGAGCGGGCTCGTGTACTGGTAGGGGCTCAGCGGCGGTTCGTAATGGTCGCGCAGGATGGTGCGGTGCTGTCCGACAACCGCGCATCCACCGACCGCGAGCGACGCCGAAATCAGCACGATGACGATGCTGCTCAACCACCGGCTCAGCTCCAGCAGATTCCATCGCGAGCTGATCCATGCCACCAGCGTAATGGCTGTCACGGTGCCCGCGGCGATGCGGTGGAATCCGGTCGGGGAGCCGAGCAGCGCGCAGACCGCCGTATTCGCCAAGATAGGGATGACGGCGATTATGATGTACCGTCCGTCCTTAGTGACGGCGAAGATGCCGGTTAACAGCGCCGACCACAGGCAGATTGTCCAGACGGCTAGGAGCGAGCCGTCTGCCGTCCCCACCGGCGGGTCGAGTGCAAGCAGGTATTTGAACGAGCCCAGCATGCTCATCCACCCCTGTCTGATGGTGCGGACTGTCGGAATGATATGGGCGATGGTGGTGTCGTTGAGTATCAAGGCGGGGCCGACCACCAGTTGCGCAAATGCCATGAACAGCATCTGCCACCATAGGCGCAGCACGGGGAAGAGACCGGCGAGCGCCACCAGCGAGCCGATGATGGTGGCGGGGATCGCTGCCGTGGCCCATGACAGCACGGATCCGTAGACATCAATCAGATTGCTGGATGCGACGAGGGTGAGCAGCGCGGCGATAAGCAGGCTTGTGTAGGGTGCCGCGCAGTGCCGCGTGCCGGTGATGGGGGCGGGTTGTCCTGGGCGCGTTATCCAGATTGCCGAGCGTGTGGAGTCCATCCATGTGCCGGTGGCTGTCGTCGTCGTGGGTGTGACAGTCGATGCGGCGGTGCCGGTCGGGTCCGTGACACTGGTGACATCGCCGGTGTTCATGGTATTGATGGGGTTTGTGGGGTTCATACCAGTGCTCCCATGATGATCGGGAGGTCGTCGAGGTCTCCTATGGTTGCCAGGGTGAAATCAGGGTAGTGTCTGATGGCGCGTGGCTGTCCCGGCGCGGTTTGCAGGACTACGCAGGTCGCGCTGTGGGGGAGCGCCAGCGCCATGCGTTTGATGATGCCAATGGATTTGAGGCTTCCGACCGTGAAGAAATAGAACGATGCATCCCGGGCGTGCGCAAGCGTGTCCTGCGCGAGATTGGGGTTGTCGTCGATATCGGGGTCGATGCCGCTGCAATCATCCAGGAATTCCGTGGGATTGCGGGGTGTTGTGTGGTTGATGCCGGCGTGGGCGGTCACCGGCCGGTCCTGTTGCAGGCACTGCACGCCGATGGATGCGTGGACTGACACCGCAAGTTCAAACTCCTGCGGGTGTGCATAATCATGGGGATTCATACTGATGGTCAGTGAGGTGTTGGTGCGTCGGGTGGCTTCGTATTGGCGGATCATCAGTGTTCCGGTTTTCGCAGAGCTGAGCCAGTGGATGTTGCGTACGTCGTCGCCTGGGGCATATTCGCGCAGACCGTGGAAATCCAGGTCATCGTCCACGATTTCGTTGCTTGGCTGGCCTTCGAGGTCGCGGGGGACGCCTGCGCTGAGCGTATTCAGCGCGACTGTGCGCGGATGGATGAACACGGTGATCTGCTCGGTGAGTCGCCTCTCACGGCGCACTAAGCCGAATGGGTCGCCTCTGCGGATGGACAGGGGGCCGATGGGCAGGATATCCCGCGATACTGCTGTGAATTCCACGGTTGTTATGCGTGTCTGGCCTGCGGCGAGCATGGGGATGGTGAAGCGCTCGTGGTTGTCGCCGATGGGCAGGTCGCCTCGCGCCGGAGCGGTGGGTGTGTGGCCGGGATTGTTGACGCATACGTTGACGGCCACCTTGTCCGATACAGTGACCCGTAGGCGGGACATATCGATGGTGGCGTTGAAGGTGGTGTTGCCGAGCGACAGCACAACCGCACATATCATCATGGCAGTGAACGCCACCGCCATGGCGAGCAGTTCGTGCCATCCGAGCATAAGGAACGCCGTCGCCGAGATGATGGCCAGTGCGATGACGGTCCATCCGGGAACGGAGATATACGAGGTGAGCAGCCGTTTGGCCCGGTGCCTGATGCGTCGCAGGGTGCGTACCGTGGCTGTTCTGCGCCGCATGGTGTGCGATTGCTGCATTCCTTGACCTTTCGATGAGGGTGGTTTACCGGTTCGATATGGTTCACGCGTTGGCACCAAGGGTTGGCGCGGGGACGTCTTCTAGAATCTGCCCAATCAGCTGTTCAGGAGTTGATCCGGCGAATGTAGATTCGGCGGTCAGGGTGATGCGGTGGGCGAGAACCGCAACCGCGAGATGTTTCACATCGTCGGGTACCACGTATCCGCGATTGCCGGCGGCCGCCCAGACGCGCGCACACCGGGTGAGTGCCAGTGCGCCTCGCATGGAGGACCCAACTCGGATGCGCTCGTTGTGGCGGGTGGCTTCGACCAGCCGCACGATGTATTCAAGGATTGAATCATCGAGACGCACATGCTCGCTGATGCCACGCATGCGCAGTACATCCTCCCCGGAAAGCACCGGGTGTACGGTGGCGGCTCGGTCAGTGACGTTGATTTGCCTGAGAATGTCCACGCTGACGTCATGACTGGGGTAGCCGACGGTCGTTTTGATGAGGAAACGATCCATCTGTGCTTCGGGCAGTTTATATGTGCCGAGCTGTTCGATTGGGTTCTGGGTGGCGATGACCATGAACGGCTGGGGTACCGGATGGGTGATGCCGTCGACGGTGACGTTCTGCTCCTCCATGACTTCGAGCAGTGCCGACTGTGTTTTCGGGGAGGCGCGGTTGATTTCGTCGGCGAGCACGATGGAAGCGAAGATGGGGCCTTCCCGGTATTCGAATTCGCCGGTTTTCTGGTCGTAATAGGTGACGCCGACCACGTCGGACGGCAGCAGATCCGGTGTGAACTGGATGCGCTTGAACGGCATATCGATGGAGTTGGCCAAGCCGCGGGCCAGCTGGGTTTTTCCGGTTCCCGGGTTGTCTTCGAGCAGGATGTGCCCGCCGACCACCATGGCGGCGGCGCATTGGCGGATCGGTGTTTCTTTTCCGGCCACAACGTGGGAGACGTTGTCAACGAGTTTGGAGAACATGCTGTGGAATTCGGCGATGTCCGCCGATGGGGTGGGAAGCAGGGACGATGGGGCATGCGACTGGGCTGCCCGTCCCTGCTGACCATGCCGTTCCTGTCGTGGTTGCGCAGGTTGAGCGGGTCGGACAGATTGGACAGGTCGGGAAGGAGAGACCATGGCTTGCGTGGCGTGCGATGTCTGTGGAGTCAGCGGTGCCTGTGGAGCCATCGGGGTGTGCGGGGACTGCTGATTCGGTGTGGGAACGATCCCCGTGGGTGATGGTGCCGTCAACGGCAGAGTGCCGCGAGTGCTCAGTAACGTACCTTCCATATCGTCATCTGGATGCGCCGGTGGAAGTCCTTGGCTTGGAGCCGTTGCCGCAGTGGATACCGGTGCCGCGACTGGAGGTTCGGCTGTGGTCGCGAAAGAAACCGGCGTCGGAGCCGGAATCGCCGGCTGGACCTGTTGCTGTCCGGTTTGCGAAAAGAACGGCTGTGGCACCTCCGGGTGGCCGGGGATGCGCGGGGTATGGCCGATGGAGCCCAGTTGGGTTTCGTCGTCGAATTCGTCGCTCATGGGATGATTGCTCCTTGCTGTTGGGTGATCATGGTCGGGATGCGTTGCTCCTTGGTCGACGGCGTACGCCATGCCCTGAGTCCTAGGGCTTGGATCTGCTGCCGATGCTGGAACAGTGCCATGGGGGAGACAGGGGCCGATTCCCGTCTCGCCGTGTTCACGGTAACCGTGCCTGCGAGTGCCTTGCTCGTCCTGTTCGATCGGACATTCCAACTTGTGCTGGGCGTCACGCCGAGCGTTGTGCTCGGGTTCTTGCTGGGGTTTGTGATGGGACTCGCGCTCGGGCTCGTTGTCGGGTCCGGCTGCGCGGGCGGCTGGTACCTGTCGGCATCTTTCAGGCGCTCGCCGCTGGTCTCATTGCTCAATGCCGGGTCGTCGCCGACCACGCGCGCCTTCCAGACATAGTCGGCTCCCGTCGGGAGTATGTTGTTGACATTGAGCGTGCGATCGGAGGGTGCCCACGGGACATCGTACGACTTGCCTTCTGCTGTGAAGGTGATCATGGTTTTGCCTGACTGCCCGTACATGTTCACGGTTCCGCCGGTGATGTCGATGGTGTCCGTATCGGTGCTGCTCCAGCGCAATTGCGGTGCCTGGATGCCCGCTTTCTGCTTGTTCACATAGGCAGGGGAGGCGCTGCCTTCGGTCGGTTTGCTTGTCACCCCCTTGAACCGCTGCATCACGCTGGCCGAAGTGCAGGACTGCCATGGGGCCATCATGAAATCGTGCGACCGTTCGGACGCCCCGGCCTCATAGGGATTGAACCCGCTTGCGTGCACGGTGTACCCGTCGGCGTGCCCCCGCATCTTCCATGTGACCATGCAGATGCCGTTGTCGCCGGAAACGGAGACGCGTTCCGGCTTTTCCACGGTGTACCGCGGAGTGAAAGTCACCTTGGCGGGGTCGCTTCGCGTTGCCTTCTTGCCGATGACGATCGCTTCGACGACGTATTCCTTTGTGTTGAGATTACGCTCCGGGATGTCGAAGGATTCCGATCCGGAGCAGGACATCGTCATGGTGACGTCTCCGGACAGTTCAATGGACTTGCATCCCGCGTTGCGTGTATTGCCGACCGATTCGACGGTGACGGTTCCGCGCGTGTCATTATTGGTCAATGTGACGGCCGGGGCGTCCGGCTTGCCCCAGGGCTTCGCATCGCCGGACTGTTTGGAAGGCTGGCTCCAGTTCACCTTGTTGTGCGATTGCACGGTCGCCTTGTAGGATGCGCCGTCGACAATCGTGTTGTTTTCGATGGCGAAGGTGACGCTGGTGCCGTTCGTTTCAACGGGGGCGGGCGCGTTCGTGCCGCTCAGCGTCACCCGGTACTTGTCAATCGCGGAGAAATCGCCGTTCGGGGCTTTCCACGTGACCGTGACAGTGTATTCACCTGCTTCGGCCGTCACATCTGTCGGCGCGTCCGGCAGTTTGTCGGGTGTGCTTTCCACGGCGTTGGATTCCTTCGACCAGCCGACCTCGTTCTTCGCCTGCACCTTGAACGTGTAGGTTCTGCCGTTTCTCAGGCCGTCCACCGTACACGAGGTTGCCGCGCCGCAGGATTTCTGGCCGGAACCCTCGCCGCCCCAGATGACCCGATATTCGGTGATTGGGCTGCCGTTGGCCGATCCGGCCGTCCAACTCAAATCGACTCTGCCATCCTGCGGTTTGCCTGAAACCGCGGACAGGAGCGGCGCATCGGGCTTGTCCGTCACGGAAACGTTGATGGTCCCGGTCACTTCGCGGTCCTTGGCCTGGGTGGCGTCGCGCACGGTGACGATCACCCTGTTCGTGCTTGCGCCGATGTCTAAGGCCGCCTTGATGGATACCACGCCGTCGGGCGAACAATCCACGGTGAATTTCGCGTTCTTGTCCGAAACGCAGCCGGTTGCGGTCAAAGGGGTGTCCGGGAACGGGTTGAAGGCGTCGGACAGCATATTGACCTGCCTGACGGATCCGGCTTTGATGGTTATCGCCTTGTCACCCAGACGCGCCAACGGTCTGGTGGATGAGGTGACGCGCACCGTCAAGCCGGCGTTGACTGTGCCTTTCGCATAGGCGATGGCAATCGGCACATTGACGGTGGTGCCGGCTGTGGCGGTTTTGTCCGCGGACACGGTCAGTTTGCCGGTCGAACTCACCTTGGCGGTGACACCGTTGGTGCTCGCCCCACCGGAATACGTGTATTGCTTCTCGTCATCGTATAATCCGGATGCCGAATGGGTCAGCGCTTTCAAGTCGATGGTCGAAGCGCTTTCGCCGGCAACCACATCGATTGTGGAAGAGGAGAAGGTCGGGGCGGGCACGTTACGTCCGATCACGGTGATCGGCAGGGTAAGCACCGCGGAATTGACGATTTTCACGTTGTCGTTCTTGCCGCGTTTGCCGTCCGTTGCGGTGAAGGTGATGGAAGCTGGACCGGCATAGTCGCTGGGCGCGGTGAACCGTAGCGTTTGGTCGTTGACGTACAGGTTGTCGTCCGCGGCTTTTGTGGCGCTCACCAAATCCGCACCGTCCACGTAGGCGGTTTTGCCTGCGCCCACACGAACATAGTCGGCGATGTTGATAGTGATGGTTTCACGCGCGTTGACTTTCAACGTGGGGGCTTTCGGACGCAGGGTGGGCGGGAAGACGCCGTACGCCGGCACTTGGATGAACGCGGTGGATGTGATGCTGTACGTCGTGTTCGTCACGGTGTACGGGACCGCACGCGCCTCGTCGGTCAGCTCCACGGTGATGGTGGTGGAACCCTTGCCACCTTTGATATGAGCATGATCTGCGGCGGAGGGATCGACGCCCACGGTCAGCTCGTCGGCGGTTCCCGAGGGATTGGCGATCCACTGCGAGACATCTACGTCCACGGATTTCTTGTCGATTGTGGCCGCTGCGGGAACGCGGTAATCGTAAGCGGTCGGAGGGGCGATGGGGGCGTTCGCGTCGACGTTCACCGTCAGGGTCGCGGTGTCGGACAGGCCGGCCTTGTTCTTGACCGTATACGCCGCGTAATAGGTGCCTGCCTGTTTCGGCGTGGTGAACGCGAGCATGCCGTCGATGACGGTGATGCCGTTGATGCCTTGCGATTCGACGTGTTCGGCGACCGTGAGGTCCGTGTTATCGCCGCAGATGTCGTTCTGGGCTACTGGTACGGTCGTCGCCGTATTCGGGCGCAGGGTGATTTCGTCATCGCGCGCGTACACGCCGGAATCGGAGCCGGAGGAGAAGACGCCCACACGGATTTGCGCGGTCGCCCGCTGTCCGGTCCAATCCTCCACAGCGTAGGAGAAGGTGTCGGTGCCTGACGAATCGGCGTACGCCTCATACACCAGGTATGTGGCGCCCACTTCGGTGATGTGGCCGAGTTTCGGTGCCTTGCTACCCAATCCGAGCAGTTGCACGTCGTCGCCGTCAGGGTCGATACCGGTCAGTGTGATTGGAATCTGGACTTTCCTGCCTGCTGCCACCTGGGCCTCCGCATCCGAGGGGGTTGGAGCAGCCTTGTCGGCGGCATCCTTGCGGTGCACATCAATGGTGATGGTGGCGGAGGCTGTGTTGCCCAGATTGTCTTTGACCGTGTATGTGACGGGGTAGGACCCGGGTTCTCCCGCGGCCTGATAACGTACGGTGTTCCCGGAGACGAACACCAGGCCCTTGAATGTGGCCTTGTCGACCTGCAGGTTGTCTTGCAGTTTTACTGTGGTCCCGTCCGAGTAAGTCACATGGTCGAGCACGTTTACGGACACGATGCCGCCAGTTCTCACCTGCGCTGTGACATTCTCGGCTTTCGGTACGGAGTTTGATCTGGTCAATGCGGGCGGTTGCAAGGTGATTATGCCGGTCGAAGATCCGGCTGCGTTGGACACGGTGTATGTCAATTGCGCCGGTTCTGTAGGCACTTGGCGGGCGGTGATGTAGATTCGCTTGTTGCCCACAATACCGGTTTTTATGCCGCTGTGCGTGTCCGCGGCGACGCTGGTCACTGACAGGACGCCGCCCAACGGGTCGACATCGTTGGTCAGTGGTTCGACGATTGCGGTGTTATCCGCGCCCAGCAGAGCCACATCGTTCGTCGCAACCGGCGTGGCGGCGTCGCCGGTTACGGCCTGCACCTCCACCCGTACGAGGCCGGTCGCCGCAATGGTGCCTTGGGTGATGGTGTACGGCACATAGTAGGTGCCCGGGCTTGATGCGCTGAACGCAATCGACATATCCGCCGCGTTCATGGTGGCGGATACGCCGGGCACGGATTCCACCGAGGTCAGTTGGGCGGGTTCCGCGCTGGTGCCGTGCACATACTGCTTGAGCGCGATGGTGGTGCGGGTGCCGGGCGTGGTCTGCCTAGCCACCGGGTCGATCACGGCGGTGAGCGTGTTCGCCGGTTTCACCGAGAAATAGATCATTCCCGTACCGGTTTGCTTCCCGTCCGATACGGTGACTTCGATGCCCGCGCGTCCTGAGGACATAGAACCGGCGTTGAACACGAGTTGGCCGTCGGCTCGTGTGGAGACAGTCACCTGATCGGTGTTCTGCGGTGACGCCGAAACCAAGGTCAGCGGGTCGCCGTCGGGGTCGGAGAAGCTTTCCAACGCATTGGCAGTGTAGGAAGCCCCCTGTTCGACGTCGATTTCCGGGGGAACGTCGGTTTGTTGCGGGGCCCGGTCCTCGCCGTCGGTGAGGTTCAGAGACACATTCGCGCTGGCGGTCTGGCCGCGTCCGTCAGAAATCTCATAGCTGAACGTCACTTCACCCGCCCCTGCGGCCGAGGCATCAAGTTGCAGGTACCGTCCGTCATAAACGGGGAAGACCGAGATATTCGCACCGTCGGGCGCGCTGACCGAATCGATGTGCAGCACCGAGCAGTCGGTCTGCTCATCGTTACGCAACACGTCGAGAATCTGCTGCGATCCGGTACGCGCACCGAACGCATCATCCTGCGCCCTGATTTGCCCTGACTGGGAGGAGCAGCTTTTGCTGAAATGACGCTGATTGCTGGCGCTGTCGTTGTTGCGCTCCTGCTGCTTGGATTCCTTGGTTTCCACCTTGTTCCACTGGATTTTGATGACTTTGGCGGAATCCCGCGGGTTCCACACATTGCCGTTGATTACGTCGTTGAGCACCACCAGACGATGGTTGGTGCGGAAGACGAGTTGCGAGGTGGGGTCGATGGATTCCAGTGATGAGTATGTCGCTCCCTTGCCGTTTGCGGCGCATGCACTGACATGGTTTTCCGCCTGCTGTGCCCACGCCGCGAAGACGCATCCGCCGGTCGACACCGGTCGTGCCGCGTCGCCCTTGCCCGCTTTCGGCAATGTGTTTACAGCACCGGAATGTAGATTGACCAAGGCGAGGCCGCGCGGGGTCGCCGCCGCTACCCAGCTGCTCTGCTTGCCATCGGTGGATGGGGCCTGTAGCGTCACCTTACCTTGCAAGCCGATGTCGGCGTTTCCTTTCGGCCAGAACACCTTACCATTGCCGCCGACGACCGGCGTGCCGCCGATGACCGTGAACGATTCAACCCCCGTGGCGTTCTCGATTCGAGCGACCTCGTTCGACGAGCCCCGTGGGCCGTCAACGCTCAACACCGCATGATCGGACGGGCGATACCCGTACACGACACCATCATGGGTCACGGCAATCGCACCCGAGGAGCCGAGTTTCATGGTCGGACTGCCGCTTGTCGGGTTCACCGAGGCAATATCGGAGGCAGAACCCACCCACACGTTCCCCGTTTTCGTGTTGATAACCGCCGCCGTCTTCCCGCCGATTGCGGTTTCCATATCGGCGGTGATGCTGGTGTTTCCGTGTACGCTGACTGTGGAAGCCGCGATATTGCTCGCTTTTGTCCCCTCGGCAATCACGGTGTCACCATCGTGCTGGGCTATGTCGAAACGTGCTGCCGTCGAAGTGACACCGGCGTCGGCATCCCGGTTCTTCACGTTGAACCGCGCGGCCTTATGGTCCTTGAGCGAAGTGACCCATACCGTGCCGTCATCAAGCTGCACGTGTGGCTGTGTCACCGAACTGACAATGACGCAACCGGCGACGATGCCAAGCAGCAGAACCAGCATGACGACCGGGGTAATCCACCGCCGGTTGCCGGGCGGTACCAGCCGTCGCGTCATGGCAGGGAAACGCTTCCGCATCTCGTTGGGCGGCGGCAACGGTTGACGTTCGGTGAAATTGCTGCTGCTCATATTCTGGCTCTTCCTTGGGCGTGAAATGTGCTGTGTTCTTGTGCTTGCGATTACGGTCTGATGGCGCATGCCATCGCGGGGGTGTCGGACATCCGTCTGTCCGCGCGGATCAGACTCACTTGGATACAAGTGTGTGCTTCACCGGACGGGGCGATGTCGATGGATGTCGACGAGGTCAGCGCGGTTTGCGAACTCGCGGATTCGTCCGTGCCACCCACAATCGTCCACGCATATACGTCGCCATCCTGGGGATCGGGATTGGTCCACGAGAACGTCGCTTTGGTGCCGGCGGCGTTGTACGCGCCGGAAAGACCGCGCACTTGGGGGACCGAGCCTGCAACAACCCCCGAATCAGGGACATTCCCGTTATCTCGCCCCGAAGTCTTGCCACCGGGGCCGCTGGCCGAGACCTGCACGGCGCGGTCGTCTGAGGTTGTATCCATATGCGGGGCAATCAGGAAAAGGAATCCCGACGCGATCGCGACGATTGCGGCAAGGGCGGCCAATGCGATGACAGGCGGTTTCGTCCATGGTAGGCTGCGGCGGGACGACTCGACAGTCGCCGGCGTTGTCGTCGTGGCCAAGCGTGCGTTCGTGGCGACATCCGCGGGGATATCCGCCTCGCCCTCGATTGTCGTGCACGCGGTATGACCGTACATTTCCAGTTGCGCGCGCTGCATATCGCGAGCGAATTCCAGCGCCGAATAATACCGGTCCTCGGGAGCCGGGCTCATCGCCTTGTGCAACACGCGCTCAACGGGGGCGGGAATGTCCGGACGGTGGAATGCCAGCAACGGCTTTGCCGTGATGATGGCCTGCAACCGTTCCGCCCGTTCCTTTCCGCGGGAATCGCCTAACTCGTCGGCATACGCGTATTCATACGGGGATTGCCCAGTCACCGTAGCGAGCAGTGTGGCACCTAGGGAATAAATATCGGACGCCTCATTGCCGCCTCCGCCGTTGGCCAGTACCTCGGGCGGTGCCCAGGCAACGGTGAATCCCACACCGGGGCCTCCATAGATGGTGCCTGCGATACCGAAATCGGCGAGCATGGGCATATGTTGGGCGTTGATGAGTATGTTGCTTGGCTTGATATCGCGGTGGATAATGCCTTTACGATGTGCGGTGAACAGTGCGCTCGCCAGATCGATACCGATGGTGAGCATCTGGTCTGCGGTGAGTCTGTCATGCTCGAGGAAGGCCTTGAAATTGCCTCCCGGGGCGTACTCGAACACAGTGTATCCGTGTCCGGTCGCGGTGATGCCGCTTCCGTAAATAGACAGAATATGCGGGTGCGTGCAGATCCGTCCCATGAAATCAGCTTCGGAACGCAAACGATTCGCCGCCTGTGAATCCAACCGCTGCTTGCTGATCTTGATGGCGACCTTGCGATTCGGGACATGCTGACGGTACAGGTACACGTCGGCTTCCGAGCCCGATCCAAGCTGCATGATGGGTGAGTAGCCAGGGATGCGCCCGACTGCGTGTTCCGTGATGCCCGCTTGGGGCGTATGGGTTGTCCGAAAAGCCTCGATGGTTCGGTGTGTTTGCGTGCTCTTTGCGCTCCACGACGAATACCTGGCCTCGGCATCCGGCCTTGCAACAGGTCGCTCGTGTGGGCCACCAAGTGACAGCGGTGCACTGATAGTCATGACAGTTCCCCCTAGAATTGTGCATACATTGTCCCCCATGCGCGTTGGTGTTCGCGCGAATGTATTGGTCGAAATCGTATCCTGTGCCAAGGATCGCAATGTCACGTCTCGCCGGTAACGAATTGCCTTCTGACGCGAAGCAATGATTCTGGAAAATGGCGATGTTCTGCGTCGTCAAACGTTTCACTTCATCTGTTCGTGTTCGTGTCTATCGGCTGGACGGGCTCTTGATTTCCTTGAAACGGAGCAGCGCCCATATGCTGAGACGGCGTGTCGGACGCGTGCGGTTGATGTCCCGACGTGGAAGCGGGGCGTCGGCGTGCATAAGCGGCGTACATAAGAGGGAATGGCAATGCGTGATTGGTGCTACTGAGGTATATTCATGAGCATTGATGCCGCCGACGATCGGCTGACATGTATGGAAGGACAACGGAGACTGGTGGCTGGCTGGTCGGTGATGACTGTCACGACGCATGGAGGAAGAATATGGGCAATCCAAATATGATGCCGCCGGTTGGCCGCGGTGGACTGATGCCGCACGATGGACGGATGCCGTCCGGCGGCCAAGTACCGGGGCAACTCGGTTCATCCGGTCAGCTGTCGTATCCGCAAGGGCGGTATGTGCAGGCGCCGTCTCCGTACGGGTCGTATTCGCAGCAATCTGCGATGCCATCAGTGCCGCAACAGCCGGGTCCGCCGGCGCAATCTTCCTCTCGTCCGGGTGCATCCACGCCATCGATGCCGAGGTATGCTCAGGCCCCGCAACAATCTCCTTGGCTGCAGCAGCCGGCGGTTTCCGGGCAATCGCAGCCTTTGCAACAATCGCCGATATCGCAGCAACCACAACCCATGCAACGGTCACCTTGGTCGCGGCAAGTTCCACAGCAAGTCCCGCAGCAAAGCGGACCGTATAGCGATTCCAATCCTGCGGCTGGTGTGGTGGTGACTGAATCACAGGATCATCGTTTCGACCTGCTACCCAATCGAATCGTCAATATCGTGTTCAGCGTCGTATCGTTGTTCATCATGTTCCTGCCCGGCCTTTCTTGGGGCGTTGGTGCCAGTGGTTTGCGCGGCAAGCTCATATTGGCAGTGGTGCTGCTTGTGGTCGGTGTGGTTGGAATCGTTTACATGCTTGTCAAGGCGGTGCCGCGACTGCGTCTGGCCAAAGACGTGGGGTGCGGCTGGAAGGTTGGCATGTCCGGGCGGACGGCGGTGGTGCTGACAGCGATTGTGCTGGCGGCAGGCGGAGTCTTGACGGCGTTCACGGCCTCGGATTATTCGACCGGCCCGGTGACCGACACGGTCACATTCGTGTACAGGGGTACGTTCAGCGGTTCCACGACGAGTGCCTATTACGAATTCCGGACTGACTCCGGCAGGAAATTCCGTATTTCGTTGGCGAACGGTGATGAGGGACTCATGCCGTCAGGCCTCGAATCCGGTCAGCGCGTCACCCTGACGTACTACCCGCGGACGGGAATCCTGGTGCCTGATCCCGCGCCAACACTCGCCGAATGAGCGGGGTGGCGCGGGGCGTCTGCGGGCGCCGCCCATTTGGTGGTACTGGTCGGAATATCGGCTGATTCCAATCTGCGCGAGAGTGCGTCTGTGTGAGGATTGGCTCGCACGTTGGCGGTTTGGGCGGTCGGGGATAGTTGGCTTGGTGGCGTTGAGGGTCGTTGTGTGAGGATTGGCTCGCATGGTGGCGGTTTGGGTGGCCCGGTTTTGGTTTCTGGTCGGCTTAGGGGGACAGTGTGTGAGGATTTACTCACACACTGACGGTTTGGGGGCTGTGATTGGCTGGTTTGTCGGTCCGGGGAGTCGTTGTGTGAGGATTCGTTCACACGTTGGCGGTTTGGACGGTCGGGGATGGCTGATTTTGCAGTGCCGGAGGTCGTTGTGTGAGGATTGACTCGCGCGGTGGGGCGTCGAATCAGTCATGAATTCCGTTTCTTGCGAGACCAATGTGGGGACTTCGCGCGTTCTACAAACTGGTTACGCTAACTCCTTTGTCAGCGTAACCAGTTTGTAGAAAGAGAGCGGATGGGTGATTGCAGCGGTGCAGTGGGTCGGTGAGTTGTTGGATGGGTTGGTGAGCGGTTCGGTGGTGTCAGTTCGTGTATCTCCTGACATACGCGAACCGTCTGACTGGCTTGCTTGGCGGCTGATTCCCGAGGCATTTGCCGGATTGTGCGTGCCCCGACATACGCAACCCAGCAAATGCCGCGCGCCAGTGTTGGATCATCAGTTTTCAGGCAAGTTTTGTATGTCGGGGCATACGCAATCCAGCAGAAAACGCGGGTCAGTGTCGGACCGTCAGTTTTCTGTCGTGTTTTGTATGTGGTGACATGCTTGATGTGGAGTTCATCCGCCGCGCGAACCCTGCCACGTGAACCCCAGCACAATCAAGCGCAATCAAGCGCAATCAAGGCGCAGTACAACACCGCCATCAAGCCCCAATCAAGCCCTGATCAAGCGTCGACGCCGACCGCCTCGCTGACGTGCTCGAACCCGTCCCGGCGCAACAGCTCAGCGAGGCCGCGCTTGAGCACCGTGATCTGCTGCGGTCCGCGATACATGAGTGAGGAGATGAACATGACCAGGCTGGAGCCTGCGCGGATCTTCTCGTACGCCTGTTTGGGAGTGAACACGCCGCCGATGCCCGCGATGGCGAAGCGGTCGCCGTACTCGCGGTAGGCCTGCCGAATCATCGCGTTGCTCGCTCGGTAGGTCGGCCCACCGCTCAGTCCGCCCTTCCACATCGCTGGTATCTCCATACCGCTGCGGTCCTTCTGCAGGTTTGCGATGCTGACGCCCTGCACATTGTGTTCCGCCAGCACGTCAAGCAGCTCGCGGAATTCGGGCCACGTCTTATTCAACGGCATCTTGACGAGCACCGGCTGCGGGCGGTCGATCTTGTCCAACGCGCTGAACAACCGGTCGAGGTTTTCCGGTTCGCCGAACGGTTCGCCGACATAGGTGTTCGGGCAGGAGATGTTGATTTCAATCATCGCCGTGTGCCCGGCCGCCCGGCGCATCGACGTGCAGTAGTCTTCGATGCCTTCGTCGATGTCTCTGCACAGTTTGTCGTTCGTCCGTGCGATGGACACGGACACTTGCATACTTTTCGCCTTATCCCATGCACGTTCGGCCCGCGGAATAACCCGTTCGCTGCCGTCGTTGGCAAGCCCGACATGGACGATCATCGAATCGTATTCAGGCAGCCGGTGGAACCATGGCTTCGGATTGCCCTCGCACGGGCGTGCGGTGGTCGAGCCAACCGTTTCGAAGCCGAATCCGGCGTTGTCGAGCAGCACCGGCATGTCGCAGTTCTTGTCGAGGCCGGCGGACAGGCCGAAGGGGTTATCGAAATGCACGCCCATCACATCGGTTTCGAGAATCGGGTCGGTGTAGTCGAGCATTTCGCGCAGAAGCCACATGAGCGGCGGAATATTGCGTGTGACACGGCAGAATTCAATCATCTGGTCGTGTGCCACGTCAGGTGTGTGGTTGAACACGAAGAACGGCTTGACGATGTGCTTGTAGCCGAAAGTGAAAAGGTCGGTGGTCGCCTTGTTGACGGCGTCGTGCAACGGCTGTTCGGAAACGTAACTCATGCCTCATATTGTGGCACTGTTGTCAGCGTGTTCGCAACAAACGCGGGTACAGTGAGCACAGAGTCCAATTGGGGCTGGTGACATCAAACGGCTTGAGGCGGCACAGACGGCTTGAAATCGTTTGACGTGGCATGAAGTGATATGAAACGACGTGAAGCAGCTTGAAAGGGGAGTCATGACAGCATCTGCAAGTGGAACCGGCATGGCGGGGGACGGCGTGTGCGTGGTGATGCCGACATATAACGAGCGCGAGAACCTCCGCACAACCCTTGATGGTGTGTTCGCCTACAATCCGGGTGTTGACGTGCTGATCGTCGATGACGCCTCCCCGGACGGCACGGGTGAGCTTGCCGATCAGATGGCACAGGACAATGGGCGTATCCATGTGCTGCATCGCGGGGGCAAAGGCGGCCTGGGGCCGGCGTATCTGGCTGGGTTTGCATGGGCGTTGGATCGCGGGTATGCCGTGGTATGCGAGATGGATATGGATGGTTCGCACCGCCCACAGGATTTGGCGCGCATGCTCAAGGTGATGCGCTGCGATCGTGGCGTGGATCTGGTGATTGGCTCGAGACGTGTGCCGGGCGGGCGTACGGAAGGATGGCCGTGGTATCGCGATTTGATTTCCAGGGGCGGGTCATGGTATGCGCGCAGGATGCTGGGGTTGGGTGTGCGTGATATGACCGCCGGGTTTCGCGCGTACCGGGCCGATTTGCTCAGGCATATGGATTTGCGGTCCGTTGAAGCGAACGGCTATGTCTTCCAAATTGATATGACTAGGCGCGCCGCGGCGGTCGGCGGCAGGATTCTCGAGGTGCCGATCGTCTTCCCCGAACGTCGCCGTGGTGTGTCGAAGATGGATTCGGCGATTGTCGTTGAGGCGATGCGGAATGTCACCTTGTGGGGGATTGCGCGGATGCGTTCGGCCCATGGCCGTCGTGCCGATTAGCGGATCGACTGGCGGGTGCCGGGTAACGCGCGGTAGAGAGCATTCAGCCTGTGACACGCAGCAGAAGATAGCCAGCAGACGGTATCCGACAGACGACACCCAGCGGGTGACGCGCAACAGGCGACGCGCAGCGGGCGACACGCCGATGACCACAACGAAGATGCGTTCGTTTATGTTCATCTTGCTTACAGAAAGTGCGGAAAACTTAGCGTTTTTGTGAGTTTTCATGATGTTGTCGAGCGTTATCCGCTCAATGCTGTCACTTGTGTGCGCAATTGTGTGCGATAATGTTCATATGATTTCGTCACAACGTCAGCATCTGATTCTCAGCAGATTGCGCACCCGCGGTGCGGTGCGCATCACCGCGCTGTCCAAAGAGCTCGGCGTGTCAGCCATGACCGTACGCAGGGACATCGCCGAACTCGCCGACAAGGGCCTGCTCAAACGCGTCCACGGCGGCGCAGTGACCACCAGCACCCTGCTGAGCGAACCTCTGTTCTCCGTAAAATCGCAGATGGACATCGGCCTCAAGGACGCCATCGCACAGGAGGCGGTCAACTACGTCTCCCCGGGCGACGTCATCGCCATCGGCGGCGGCACCACCGCCTACGTGTTCGCCCAGCACCTGCTTGAATCCCAGCAGTCCAGCGGCGTCACCATCCTCACCAACTCGATTCCCGTCGCCGAACTTGTCCAGGCGCTCGAATCCAAGGATGTTGAGGTGATTGTCACCGGTGGCGTCATCACCCGTTCCAACTCCCTGGTCGGGCCGATTGCGGACAAGGTCGTGCAATCCCTGCGCGTGAACACCGTGTTCCTCGGCACGCATTCGGTGTCCATTCCGCGTGGCTTCCTCATGCCGAACTCATTGGAAGCGGCCACCGACATGGCGATGATGGATATCGCCGACCGGACGATTATCCTCACCGACCACACCAAATGGAGCAGCACCTCGCTGTCCCTGTTCGCCAACTTCGACCAGGTCGACACTGTGATTACCGATGACGGGCTCGATCCTGATTCCGTCACCAAAACACGCGAACTGGTCAAGGAACTCGTGCTCGCCAAACAGGGCGAGTCGGACGAATCAGTCCGTTCGCCCCGCCGGATACGCCCGAACGAGAACGGCGTGGTCGCCGAACATGTCGGGGCGCATGCTGCCGCGGGAGGCCCGGGATATCCCGATTCCGTCGATGACGAGTATGACCTTCCTGCGGATCGTGAACCCCGCGGCAGGCAGACGAAGGCCGGACGGACAACGGGGACGCCGAGGCCGGTCGGCAAGTAGCAGACAACCACAACCAGACTCGGCGGCGGGCAGCGCAGCCCGTCGCCGCGACAGAGGCGCAATGCGGCGCATTCAGTCTTGGCGACGCATGCGATTCTGTTGTGAAAGAAACAGACAACATAAGCTCAACCGTCCAACAAAGGAGACGACATGACCACCCAATCATCCCAAGCGGCCCAGCAGACGCCGGCATGGCAGTACTACCAGCCCGGTGCATACGCGAGCGCCAACATCCGCATTACACCGACCACCCTCGCCGACGGACGAGACTTCTTCTATCTCGATGACGACCCTGAGTACGTCAGCGGCAAGAAGACCCGCGAACTGCATGACCCCCGCCATCTCGCCTACCGTTTCGCGCCTCATCTGGACGCCGACGGCAACGAGGTGCCGTACGCTGCACCGCAGATGCGCCGCGACCCGCTGACCGGCGACTGGATCCCCATGGCCACTGCGCGCATGAACCGGCCGATCACCGCCGGTCCGGGGGCCACTGCGAAGGGCAACCCGCTCGCCGCACGCAAGCCGGGTGACCGGTATCAGGACGGCGAAGTGCCGGATACCGATTACAACGTCGTTATCTTTGAAAACCGTTTCCCCTCGATGGTGCGCGTGCCCGGCGTGCCTGATACGGTGACGAATGTCGACGGCAACCCGCTGTGGCAGCAGAAAATGGCCGGCGGCAGGTGCGAGGTTATCTGCTTCGACCCCAACGAGCATGGTCTGCCCGCCGATTTGCCGGTGCGTCGCCTGCGCACGGTTGTCGAGGCGTGGGCCTTCCGCACCGCCGAGATCTCGCATATCGACGGTATTGAGCAGATTTTCCCGTTCGAGAACCACGGTCAGGAAATCGGCGTCTCGCTCGCCCATCCACACGGCCAGGTTTACTGCTACCCGTTCATCGCGCCGAAGCTGGAAACTGAACTGCAGCACACCGAGGCATACCACGAACGTACCGGCGGCAACCTGCTGCGCGACCTCATGAACGCCGAAATCGAGGCGGGAGAGCGGATCGTCATGCGCAACCACAGCTGGGTAGCCTACGTGCCGGCGGCGGCGCGCTGGCCGTTGGAAGTGCATGTCGTCCCAGTGCGCGACGTGCTCACCATCGACGAGCTTGACGACCAGGAGCGTTGGGATTTGGCACAGATGTACTCCACGTTGCTCAAGCGTGGCAACGCCTTCTTCGACAAGGGCGACGGCAAGGGCATGGATCTGCCGTACATCGCCGCGTGGCATCAGGCGCCGATTCATGACGCCCGCCGCGCGAACTACCGGCTCAACCTCCAGTTCTTCTCCTTCCGCAGGGCGGCGAACAAGATCAAGTATCTGGCGGGTTCCGAATCAGGTATGGCCGCATGGGTGTCCGACACGACGCCGGAACTCATCGCCAAGCGGTTCCATGAGCTCGGGCCGATTGACATCGACGACTGAACATGTATCGGCTGGCCGTGCGGCGGCTGACCAGGCATTGGCGTGCGGAACGTCGGTGGGCCTGGACCAGCTGCCGGTGGGCAGCACAGCGGCACATCAGCGCAACATCATTCGAAAGGAATAATCATGACAACACCAGACCAGCAGCATGCAACGCAGGATGCCGCCGGAAGCATCCCGTTCATCGACGCGATGGGCGACGCGGAAGGCGCCGCCGCAGCCCGAGAGCTGTTCGAACAGGCATACGGTGAGGCGCCGGCAGGTGTGTGGGCGGCTCCGGGGCGTGTGAACCTCATCGGCGAGCACACCGATTACAACGCGGGCCTGTGCCTGCCGATCGCGCTGCCGCACCGCACGTATATCGCACTGAAACCGCGCAAAGACACGAGTGTGCGTGTGGTTTCCGATGTCAGCCCCGACAAGGTCGCACAAGCCGATTTGGACGGTCTCACAGCCGGAGGCGTCGACGGGTGGGCGGCCTACCCGGTTGGTGTCGCATGGGCGCTGCGTGAAGCCGGATTCAGGCAAGTCAAGGGCTTTGACGCCGCCTTCACCTCCTGCGTGCCGCTGGGGTCCGGCCTAAGCTCTTCTGCCGCCATGACATGCTCCACCGCTCTGGCTCTGGACGACGTGTACGGCCTTGGCTACGGCGATTCCGATGCCGGTCGTGTGACCCTTATCAACGCCGCCATCAAGTCCGAGAACGAGATGGCCGGCGCCTCCACCGGCGGTCTTGACCAGAACGCTTCCATGCGTTGCACCGAAGGCCACGCGCTGCTGCTTGACTGCCGTCCGGAGCTGACCCCGCTGGAGAACGTCTCCCAGCAGGAGTTCGACCTCGACAAGTACAACCTCGAGCTGCTTGTGGTCGATACCCAGGCTCCGCACCAGCTCAACGATGGCCAGTACGCTCAGCGTCGCGCCACTTGCGAGGAAGCCGCCAAGATTCTCGGTGTGGCCAACCTGCGCGTTGCCACCGACGGCATCTCCAAGGCCGATGACCAGTTCCAGGCCCTCAAGGAAACGCTTGACGCTCTGCCTGACGAGACCATGAAGAAGCGCGTGCGCCACGTCGTCACCGAAATCGAGCGCGTGCGTTCCTTCGTGCGTGCCTTCGCTCAGGGCGACATCAAGGCTGCGGGCCGTCTGTTCAACGCTTCCCACGATTCGCTGGCCGCCGACTACGAGGTCACCGTCCCCGAGCTGGACATCGCCGTAGACGTGGCCCGCAAGAACGGCGCCTACGGTGCGCGTATGACCGGCGGCGGCTTCGGCGGCTCCATCATCGCGCTGGTAGACAAGGGACGCAGCCGTGAAGTCGCGCAAAAGATTGCCGACGCGTTTGCAGTGCATGGATTCCACCAGCCTCGGGCGCTCGCCGCGGTCGCATCCTCTTCGGCGCACCGCGTCGACTGATACAGATCGACTGACACGGGGAACGTCAGCAAGGCCGAGATGCCCGGAACGGACCGTCGGCAACAATGCCGAGTTCGTTTCGGGCGTCTGTTGTTTTATGTGTCCCGCTTCAGGCGTCGTTGACTTGACGTCCGTTATTCTCACAGCGAGTCGGTGCCCTTCAGCCCTAGGCAAATCGTCCCGAAACGGACATTCCCGGCCCGATGACGTGTGTATTCCCTATACTTGAATCCATCTGGATACCATCGCACCGATTTTCCAAGGGAGATCCATGAACAAGGCAATCATCACCGTCGTAGGCCAGGACACCGTCGGCATCATCGCCCGCGTCTGCACGTACCTTTCCGGTCACCATGTCAACGTCCTCGACATTTCGCAGACCATCATCGACGGGTTCTTCAACATGATGATGATCGTCGATTACAGCAACGCCGACAACGAATTCGGCACCATGGTCAACGACCTCGACAAGCTCGGCGAAGAAATCGGCGTGCGCATCCGCTGCCAGCGCGAAGAGATCTTCACCAAGATGCATCGCGTCTGAGTCCATCCACCACGCGGATCGCCGCGCAAGAACGCAACCGAACGAATCGAAAAGGACAGACACGACCATGCTGAATATCATGGAGGTCCACGAGACCAACAAGATGATCGAGCAAGAGAAGCTCGACGTGCGCACCATCACCATGGGCATCAGCCTGCTTGACTGCGCTGCCGACACTGTGGACGAGGTGTGCGACAACATCTATCGTAAAATCACCACCTACGCCAAGGATCTGGTCTCCACGGGCGAGGCCATTGAGCGCGATTACGGCATTCCGATCGTCAACAAGCGCATCACCGTCACGCCGATCTCACTGGTCGGCGCGAGCGCATGCAAAAGCTCCGAAGACTTTGTGCGCATCGCCCACGCGCTTGACAAAGCGGCCAAAACCGTCGGTGTCGACCTGATTGGCGGCTACTCCGCGCTCGTCTCCAAATCCATGACGCCTGCCGAAGAAATGCTCATCCGCTCCCTGCCGCAGGCACTGAGCGAAACCGACATCGTGTGCTCGTCGGTGAACGTCGGCTCCACCAAGACCGGCATTGATATGAACGCGGTTTACCTGCTCGGCCACATCGTCAAGGACGTCGCCTACGCCACCCGCGAGACCGACAGCGACGGCTGCACCAAGCTCGTGGTGTTCTGTAACGCGCCGGATGACAACCCGTTCATGGCGGGCGGCTTCCATGGTGTCACCGAAGGCGACGCGGTCATCAATGTCGGTGTTTCGGGCCCGGGTGTGGTCTCCCGCGCGCTTGACGAGGCCAAGGGTAAGGATTTCGAATTCCTGTGCGAGACCATCAAGCGCACCGCGTTCAAGATCACGCGTGTCGGCCAGCTGGTCGCCCAGGAGGCGTCGCGCCGGCTCGGCATCCCGTTCGGCATCATCGATCTGTCGCTCGCCCCGACCGCCGCTGCCGGTGACTCTGTCGGCGAAGTGCTTGAGAAATGCGGGCTTGAGCAGGTCGGCGCGCCTGGCACCACCGCAGCGCTGGCCATGCTTAACGACCAGGTTAAGAAGGGCGGCATCATGGCGTCCTCGTACGTCGGCGGTCTGTCTGGCGCGTTCATCCCGGTTTCCGAGGACAAGAACATGATCGACGCGGCGGCGTCCGGCTGCCTGCGCATCGAAAAGCTCGAGGCGATGACGTGCGTGTGCTCGGTCGGCCTTGACATGATTGCGATTCCGGGCGATACCACGCCGTCCACCATCTCCGGCCTGATCGCCGACGAGGCGGCCATCGGCATGGTCAACCAGAAGACGACCGCCGTGCGCGTGATCCCGGTCATCGGCAAGGGTGTCGGCGAATCCGCGGAATTCGGCGGGCTCATGGGTTATGCACCGATTATGCCGGTCAACACCGCCAGCTGCGAGGCTTTCGTGTCGCGCGGCGGGCGAATCCCCGCCCCGATCCACTCCTTCAAGAACTAGCGCATCTTCACGCTTGAGTGCATTGCTTCGGCCCCTCCGCGGAGGGGCCGTTGTGTTTGCGCATGGATGTGAGATGCGAGCTTGGTAGGGGAGTGCGGATTCACAGGAAACTCGCAGAAAAACATGGTGGTTCCTGAAGGTTAGGGAGGTTAACTATGTCTCAGCTGCAAAAAGCCTCGAACCGCAAGGTTCCCGATAATTGAATCCCCTTCTTCTCTCTTCTCTCTCTAAAGCCCGGAGGCGTTCGCCTCCGGGCTTTTCTGTCGATTGCGTATTGTCTTAATGCCGGAGCGTTTATTCGTCCGTTTCGGGTTTGCCTGGTCGGATGGTCGCGG